>CAKPAI010000007.1 GCA_934133005.1 uncultured Clostridia bacterium | reverse complement strand
AATTCATCTCTTTGTGTAGTACTGTCTTCTCCATACATTTTTAATACATCAACATTTTCTTTTGAATCACTCATATTTACACCTCTTTACAAAAAAAATATATAAGTTAAATATAATAAGTTTCCTAATATAATTAATAATATTCCTGTTTTTTATTTTTTCATAATCAATCCTCCACTTCAACAAATTTCTATTTTTCTAATTTAGATAATACCACAAACTCATTTATCCTGTCAAAATTATCCATTGTATAATTTTGCAGGAACGCTGTAAAGTATTTAGCTATCTTATTTTTATGTTCAAATCGACTCTTTTGAAGCTCTTCTTTTAGTTTTTAATATTGATAATTTAGTTGACTATCTACAATTATATTTCCAATTATTATAATTTATATTATTATTCTTTAATATATCTTTAACATCTGTGTTAATAGGTCTTGTCCTAATTTGTTTATAGGTATTAACACATTTGTTAATAGATGTAAGAAAGAAGCTCAATCGCCTCACGATCGATTTTGTGGCAATTTTTATTCACTTTAGAGTACGTTATCTATAAAAGAAATGTTAAGCAATATCAAGCATTTCTGATATTTTCCCAAATTGTATGCTCATACAGGGGTAAAATCTCCCGGATGTGAAAAAAGTACTAACCATTTTCCTTTATAGTCTTCTAATGATATTTTTCCATATGTCGTTTGTGCTGTAAACTTAGGCGCTATTTCACCAATTTTTACATTTCCATTCATCATCAACTCATAATCCATAAAAAATAACTCCCTTCATTCTATTATCATAGTATGAAAAAAGTTAATTTTTGCCACTATATTTTAAAAAATTTCCCTCATATTTTTTCACAATATGAGAGAAATTTAATTTGCTTATGGTTTTAAACTTTAGCCCAAAACCAGCTTAAACTGTCATCTATGCTCTTTTTCTTTTCTACTTTAGCTTGTATATCGTCTATCCATAGATAAGAAATAAAAGATAAGAATATAAATACAAAATCTACTAATATACTTCTTGTTAAAGCTGCATATACGCTTTCTGCAATATCTTTTATTAACATTAATTCCATACAATGAGCAACTAGTATCAATAAAAATACGAATAGCATTGATGCTGGTATTGCACTCTTGTGTGTTTCTTTTCCTAACATTAGTATTAGCACAAAAAGTATTAGTGCTAGAAGTAATGTTACAGAATTTGTAAAATCAATGTAAGGCATATGTTTCTCCTCCTTTATTTTAACTTTTGTTCTATTAATTTTGCTAAAGCTTCTGCTTTAGTTTTAATATAACCTTGATCCTCGCCTTCTATCATAACTCGAACTAGCGGTTCGGTACCAGAAGGTCTAATTAGTACACGTCCATTTCCTGCAAATTCTTTTTCTAGTTCTTCTATTGCATTTTTAATTTCTATGTTTTTTTCATAATCATATTTTTTATCTGCAGATACTTTGGCATTTACTAGTACCTGTGGATACAAATTTATTATGTTACATAATTTTGAAATTGAAACCTGTTTTTCTAATATTATTTTTATTAACATTAATGATGTTAATATTCCATCACCTGTTGGATTATAGTCTAGTAATATTATATGTCCTGATTGTTCTCCACCAAGATTATAATCATTTTTAAGCATATTTTCTAAAACATATCTATCTCCAACTTGAGTTGCTTCGAAATGTATATCATTTTCTTTTGTATATTTTCTTAATCCTAAGTTGCTCATTACTGTTGCAACTAAAGTGTCATTTCTTAGTTTTCCTTTTTCTTTTAAATAGTTTGAAATAATTGCCATTATTCCATCACCATCTATTAATTTACCATTTTCATCTACGGCTAAGCATCTATCTCCATCACCATCATAGGCTATTCCTAAATTGCATTTATTTTTAACAACAAATTCTTGTAAGCCTTCAATATGAGTTGATCCACATTTATCATTTATATTTACTCCATTAGGATGATTATTTATTATGTAATGCTTAATTCCTAACTTTGTAAAAACTTTATCTGCTACTTCATATGTTGCACCATTTGCGGTGTCTATTGCTACTGTAAAGTTTTCTTTGTCTAGATTTTCTAGGTCTTCTTCAAAATTTTTTCTAAAGAAATATATGTATTCTTCTAATAAATCTTCTCTGTTTTCTGCAACTCCGATTTTCTCGTTTGTAGCAGTTAGTTCTTCTATTTTGCCAGAATCCATAACTTCTTCAATTTCTTCTTCTAAAGTATCTGGAATTTTCATTCCTTTATTGCTGAAATATTTTATTCCATTAAATTCAAATGTATTATGTGATGCAGAAATTACAACACTTGCATCAGCTTTATATCTTTTAGTTAAATATGCTACACCCGGTGTTGGAATTACACCTAAACTTTTAACATTTGCACCATAACTTAAGAATCCTGCTGTCATAGCAGCTTCAATTAAAGTTCCTGAAATTCTTGTATCTCTTCCTATAAATATAGTTGGAGTATGGTCAGAATGTTTTGATAACACATAAGCTCCTGCTTTTGCAACTTTATACACTAATTCTGGAGTAAGCTCGCTGTTAGCAATTCTTCTTATTCCATCTGTACCAAAATATTTTCTCATGTTAAAATCCCTTCTTAATGATGTCTAATTTTGTTATATTATATTTTTAATATTAGAAAATTGCAATAGTTTTTATTAAAATTATTTTTGCAAAATTATAATTTCATTTATCAAATTATTTGAAATAATTTACTGTAAAGCTTAAATGTAACATCATTAACCGTTTTCATGTATATATTTTTTCCACTTTTATTATTATTTAAGATTTTGTTTTTTTTCCAGGCTGGATACTTTTTATTTAAACTTTCCCAAGATTTTTTTAATAATTCTTTTCTTTTTTCCTTATTGGGTATTTTAGTAATTCTTTTTAACGAACTACATAATAAATATCTTGCATAATTATATTCCATCGCATCTTTATATTCATTATATAAATTATTTTGTTTGTAATATTTTTCAACATTATCAAGTATTTCAAATATTTCAGCAGTTCTTTCATTTTGCACGTTAGCAATAGAATTTTCTCTTTGCACATAATGTAATAATATTTCATCTACATAGGTATATTTTTTTATATGTGGAATTAATTTATACGTAAATTCTACGTCTTCATATCTTAGTCCCTTTGGAAATTCTAAATTATTTTCTACTATTAAATTTCTTTTTATTAATTTATTCCATGCAACCACTCTGCAAAAAGCCATCATTTCTTGTTTTGTATTATAATTTTGTCTTATATCTTCTCTTTTTTTATTCGGATACTCCCACACAAAATTACATTCTACAAAATCAGCATTATTATTTATTGCCTTATTATACATTTTTTCATAAATTGTACTTTCAACATAATCATCAGAATCTAAAAAAGCTACAAACTCACCTGTTGCATATTTTAGTCCATAATTTCTTGCATCCGACAATCCACCATTTTCCTTTTCAACATACTTTACAAGTATGTTTTTTTGTCTTTCAGCCCATATTTTTGCAATATTACCTGATAAATCCTGAGAGCCATCATTTACTAATATGACTTCCATACTATCTATTGTCTGAGTTTCTATCGATTTCAAACACTTATCTATGTATTTTTCTACATTATATATTGGAATTATTACACTTACTTTTGGCATTTTTTCCTCTCTATTATTTGATTTTTAAATATAAACTAATACTAATACTTAATATTGCTTTTTTTATTAGTTGTTTTAGATTTCTTGCTTTGATGTTTTTATGCAATTTCATTTTTTTTATTTTATTTATATATATTTCTTTATCCTTTCCTGTTAGTTCATTTGCTTTTAGTATTAGACAATTAGTATAATATATTTTTATATTTTCAGCCGTTTTCTTTGAAAAAGTATTTTGATTTAAAAAAATTATCATATTATTGTAATGCACTATCAAGTCCAAAGCTCGTTTTAAATTATTGTTATTACCTCTTGTTATACTATTACTAGTTTGCACATAATTGTATCCATAAAAATCTATAGAAGCTACTTTTTTTGCTTTTATTATTACTAATGGTGTAAGTCCAAAATCTTCATGATACAAACCTTTTGCAAATTTAAACTTGCTCTCATTCCAAAATTTTAAATTATATATGTATCCACATGATGGTTCTAACATTTCATCTGATGAAAATAACAAATTAAAAGCTTCTTCCCCAGATAATTTTTCAAATACTTCAGATTTATACTGTTTTATTATTTTTCCAGATTCATCAACTGTATTTATTCTAAATTTTATTAGGTCATAATCTTGTTCCATATAGCAAGCTAAATTTTTGTATAATTCTTCATCAATATAGTCATCTGAATCTACAAATGAAATGTAATCTCCAGTTGCCTTTTCAATCCCAATGTTTCTAGCATCTGAAAGTCCACCATTTTCTTTTTTTATATATTGTATATTTGAATACTTTTCTTTTAATTTTTGAATGATTTTATCTGATCCATCAATAGATCCATCATTCACTAAAATTAGCTCCAAATTTGCTTTGTTTTTTTCTACTGATTCAACACATTTTTCAAGTGTTTTTTCTGCATTATATACAGGAATAATTACGCTTATTTTCTTCATAATTGCACCCTTACATAAGTTTTTCTATTTTTTCAATAATCTCTTCATTATACTTTTTGGCATCAAACTTTTCTTTTATTTCATATCCATTTTTAATAACATATTTCATTGCATTTGCAATATCTTCTACTTTTTTACTTGTTACAATTCCAAATCTTCCTTTAATCTGTTCCGAACCTGCAACGTCAGTAGCAATTATTGGTTTATTTAAAGTAAATGCCTCAACAAATGCAACTGGAGATCCTTCATAATCCGATGTTAAAATCATACAATCTGAAAATTTTATATATGGATATGGATTCTTCTTTCTTCCAATGAAAACTACATTCTTATTAATACCTAACTCATTAGCAATTTTCTTATATTTATCGCTATCTGGCCCATCTCCAATAAATAAAACTTTAAATTTAACATTTTCTTGTTCTAAAAGTTTTGAAGCTTCTAGTATTCTCGTTATCTTCTTTTGATTTTCTTCATGTCTACTAACATTTATAAATGTAAATTCATTTTTTTCTATTTCTATTTTCTCGTCAGATTGTCTTAAAATGCTTTCGTAGTCAATCATGTTATTTATGTGTATAACTTTTTCTTTAAGCTGTGGATAGACTTCTAGAAACGTATCCATACTCTTTTTTGATACAAATACTAATTTTTTAAAATTTCTAAATTTAACATTATTAAAAAATTCTTTTACTTTGGCTTTGTCTCCATTATAAAAAGAAAGGTAATCCATATGACACCATAAAATAGCATTTTTTGAAGATACTCTTGCTACAAAAGATCCTGGTTTTGAGTACGTTGCAAAAGAACATGAAAAGTCAAATTTATTTCTAGTCTTTATTATAAACTTTCGCTGTAATATAAAATTATAAAACTTTCTAAAGAGTCTATTCTTATTTTTATTTACTCTATATTCTAAAACTTCTACTTTTGAATCAAGTTGGCTTAAAAATATCCCCTTTTTTTCTTCTAAAACCAGTGTTACTTTATATTTATTTTTTCCATTATCATCTAATCTATTAGCTAAGTTGTTTATTAACATTACTAATGCTTTTTCAACTCCACCCATTTCTAGATTTACAGCAGAAAATAATATTTTTTTCATATTATTTTATATGGACTCTTTTTCCATATACTCCTTCCATTGTTATGCTTTTATGATTTCAACGTTATATCCTATAAATAATCCAGTTTCTATAACACCTGTTATTTCTTTTAATTTTTTCTCCATAAATTGATCAATATTGTCAAAATTTACATCTATTATAAGATTGCCATTTTGTGTTATTACTGGGCCATCCTTTTTTAAAGCCATCCTTAATTCGATGTGGCTTGCTCCCATATTATGCAATTCTTGCTTTACATAATTTAAACTCTGTGGTAATACTTCTACAGGAATTGCAAAATTTTTTCCAAGTCTTGAAACAATTTTACTTTCATCTACCAATATATATGTTTTTTGAGAATTTTTTATATTCAATTTTTCATTGAACATAGCAGCTCCTCTTCCTTTTATCATCCAATTATCATTATCAACTTCATCAGCCCCATCAAAACACCAATCAGGCTTCTTTTCAGTTATCTTAGCCATAGGAATTTCTAAATATGTACATAACATTTCAATTTCATAAGATGTAGGAATTGCTGTTATATGTAAATTTTCCCTTTTTACTTTTTGTGCAATTGATATAGCTGTTAGATATGAGGTAGATCCTGATCCAAAACCTATAACATCACCATCTTTTACAAACTCAGCTACAGTATTTGCTACTCTCTCTTTTGCCTCTCTATTGCTTATTTCTTCTTTCCACATTGGTTTTTGTAGTATCTCTTTATCCCAGTTCATAAGTTTCCCTTTCTTGATTTATCGTATTATTTTATAGAAACTTCCTTTTCCTATTTGAATAATAAGTTCACCCTCAAAATTATTTAATGCTTGAAAGTCTGTTACCTTCTCTCCGTCTATCTTTATTGCACCTTGTTCAAATAGTCTTTTTAATTCTCCTTTAGAAGCTGCTTTTTTAGTTTTTAATAGTGTATCTAATATTGAATTTTCAAATTTAATTTCTTCTATATCTTCTGGTGCTTCTTGTTTTTGATATGCGGTTTTAAAGTGTTCTTCTGCTTGAGAAGCCTCTTCCTCTGTATGATATAATCTTGTAATTTCCTTTGCAAGTTCCATTTTTATATTTCTTGGATTTTCCCCTGCATTTAGTCTTTCTTCAATTTTAGCAACATCATCTGGATGCATATCTGTACACAAATTGTAGTATTTTATAATCATTCCATCTGGAATTTTCATTACTTTTTCGTACATTGTATTTGCATCTTCATCAATTCCAATGTAATTTCCTAAGCTTTTACTCATTTTTTCTACACCATCTATGCCTTCTAGAAGTGGCATAAATAAAGTTATTTGTGAATCTTGTCCGTAATCTTTTTGAATATTTCTTCCCATTAAAACATTAAATGTTTGGTCAGTTCCACCAAGTTCTAAGTCAGCCTTTATTGCAACAGAATCATAAGCTTGCATTAATGGATAGAAAAATTCATGTAATGCAATTGGTTGATTATTTGTATATCTCTTTTGGAAATCATCTCTTTCAAGAATTCTTGCAACTGTACATTTAGCTGATAATTCTATTACATCTCTAAAATTTAATTTATCATGCCATTCACTATTATATCTAATAGTTGTTTTAGCTGGATCTAATATTTTTAATATTTGTTTTTGATATGTTTCTGCATTTTCTCTTACTTGCTCACGTGTTAATGCTTTTCTTGTTTTAGATTTTCCAGTAGGATCTCCTATCATTCCTGTAAAATCACCAATTATTATTATTACTTCATGTCCTAAATCTTGTAGTTGTTTCATTTTTCTTAAAACAACAGCATGTCCTAAATGTATATCTGGTGCAGAAGGATCTAGTCCTAATTTTATTCTTAGAGGTCTACCTTCTTTTTCTACTTTTTTTAATTTTTCTTCAATTTCCTTAACATCAGTATGGTCTGCTGCTCCTTTTAGCATTATTTTAATTGTATTTTCTATATCCATAATATTTTTCCTTCCTATCTACTTAATACCTTCTTCATTTAAAAAATCTATTAGTTTATTTAAAGCTTTTTCTCTATGAGTCATTCCCATTTCTTCAGGTGTTAACTCATTCATTGTCTTGCAAAATCCATCTGGAATGAATATTGGCCCATATGTTAATTTTCCGAGTGGACCTGGTTCTTTTGTAATTTTCCCAAAAGTTTCACCTCTCACAACTTTAGTTCTTCCGTCTTTTAATACTAAAGTTAATACACAAACAAATTTTGCAGTTCTTTCTTCATCTTTTACATTTTTCATTTTGCCTAATACTTTATTTATTGCATCTATTTGTGGAGCATGGTCACCAGCATATCTTGCACTGTAAACTCCTGGTTCTCCATTTAATGAATCTACACATAATCCAGCATCATCTGTCATGATTATTTCATTTATGTTATTTTCATCACAATACTTTTTAATTGCTTTAGCTTTAATTGCTGAATTTTCTTCAAAAGTTTTACCATCTTCTATAATCTCTTCATTAAATCCTATATCTTTTAATGAAATTAGTTCTATATTTACTTTTTTATATTCTAAATGCTCTTTTACTTGCTCTATCTTTGCTTTATTTGAAGTTCCATATATTATTTTCATATATTACCCTCTCTTACAATTTTTTTCATAAAGTCTTTTTAGATTTTTAGGTTTTAATGTCTTATCTATTCCATTTATGCTTACCTGAGTTAATGCTTCTGTCATAAATGCTTTATTCTTTTCATTTAATAATAATCTTTCTTTAGCTTTATTCCAATAATTTAACTGTGTATCATTTTTCCAACGTTTTCCATTATATGTTATACCCGCAGCTAAATTATCACATAGCATTTCTACTTGATATTTATATGGAATTATTGGCATTGGCTCTGGTGCATTATTATCATACCAATATTCCGCATGATGTTTATTTCTACCTTTATGATGAAGCCATGCCTTTGAATAGCCTTTATCTTTTTTTACAAATTCTATTGGACTTCTACTTCCATTATAATACTTTACAGATTCCCAAAACTCAGTTATTGAATATTTAGACAAATCATGCACTAATCCTCTGTATGGAATTCCTGCTTTTGCACATAATTTGAAAACCATCCATCTATGCCTATTTACTAATCCTAAATGTTTTACTGCTTTTGATACAATTTCTAGCACGTTTACTCCTCTTTTCTATGTTTGTAGTTTATCATCTTTTACTTAAAAGTACAAGCTTTTTGGCATATTTTTTATTCTCTTTCTTCTTGTTTCTTACTTTTTAAAACCTGTTTTAATCCCCAAATTCCTTGCATATTTACTAATCCATTTTTTACAAGCTCCGCAAACTCTTCTAATGATAGTTTCTTAAAAAAATTTGTATTTTCATCAAACATAAAAATTACAATTTTTCCTTTTTCTTGAACAGTTATACAAAGTTTATATTCTTTTTTTCCTTCTATCTCCTGGTAGCAGTCAACTATATTTATTTTATTTTTTTCTTCATCAGAAAACATAAGTCCTTGCATATTTGAAGTTCCTATTAGATCTTCCATTCTCCATCTTCTGTCTGGATATTTCATATCAGGATCTGTATATTCGTCTAAATTTTCTAATAAAAATTCCATTTTTTGAATTAGACTTTTATATAGATTCATCCCTAATTTTAAAAGTTCTAAATATTCATCAGTATAGTATTTTTCTTCTGAAATATATCCTATTTTTTTATCAATCTTGCTTAAATCTTGCCTTGATACTAAGTCTTCACCACCATCTTGCATTGCAACACCAAAATTTCTTGTTCTCATCCTTGCCTTTATAAATCTCATATCTTCTTGTAAATCAAATTTATATTTTTTACTTTGCTCTGTTTCTAGAATATTAAAAACGTGCTTGCATCTTCTCCCATCATCTTCAACTACAGTAGTCATATTTACACCAAGTTTTTTCATTATATATTCAAATAAATATGATAAAGATTTACAAATCCCTGTCTTATTTTCCATATTCTTTTCCAAATTTTCCGTGCTTATCCCTCTAGAATAAATTTGCATTCTTTCTTTGGCATTTCCAAATGAAAAATTTATATCAAATTGAAACATTTCTCCAAGTTCTACATAAACTTTCCTTATCTTTTCTATATCATTATACCCTTGCATTTTTTCTTTTGCTTGCTCAATATATTCATTTAATAGTCCCATATTTTCTCCTTATAAAGCACATAAAATTATAACATATAATAAAGCTTATGTACAGAATTTTGTAGTTTAAATTTGCATAATTTTTATGTAAAGTTTTTAGTTTATATTGAACTTACGCCTATTTTGTGATATAAATATTATAAATTTTATGTTAAGGAGTTTTTATGTTTAAATTACATTCTGAATATAAACCTACTGGTGATCAACCTCAGGCAATCGAATATTTATCAAATGGAATAAAACAAGGTAAAAAATTTCAAACTTTACTTGGTGTTACTGGTTCTGGAAAAACCTTTACTATGGCAAATATAATTCAGCAAGTTCAACGTCCTACTTTAGTTTTAGCTCACAACAAAACTCTTGCAGGTCAACTATATTCTGAATTTAAAGAATTTTTCCCAGAAAATAATGTAGAATATTTTGTATCATACTATGATTACTACCAGCCAGAAGCATACATTCCTTCATCAGACACTTATATTGAAAAAGATTCTTCTGTAAATGATGAAATTGATAAGCTTAGACATAGTGCAACAGCAGCACTTTTTGAAACAAGAGATGTTATAATAGTTGCTTCTGTTTCTTGCATTTATGGTTTAGGTGACCCTATCGACTATGAGCATTTAACAGTATCACTTCGTCCAGGAATGCAAATAGAAAGAAATACTATGTTAAAAAAGCTTGTTAGTATGCAATATAGCAGAAATGAACTTGACTTTAAACGCGGAACTTTTAGAGCCAAAGGAGATATTGTCGAAATATTTCCTTCTGATTATGGAGAAAGTGCAATCAGAGTTGAATTCTGGGGTGATGAAGTAGAAAAAATTACAGAAATAAATGCTGTTACTGGAAAGGCAATTGCGACTAGAAATCATATTATGATATTCCCCAATTCACACTACGTTACAACTTCTGACAAAATGGAAAAAGCAATCGTTACCATTGAAGCAGAAATGAAAGAACGTGTTAAATATTTTAAAGAACAGGGAAAACTTATTGAAGCTCAAAGAATTGAAGAAAGAACTAATTTTGACATTGAAATGATGAAAGAAACTGGATTTTGTCAAGGCATAGAAAACTATTCTAGACATATTTCTGGAAGAGAAGCAGGTTCTCCACCATTCACATTATTTGACTATTTTCCTAAAGACTTCTTGCTTCTTATTGATGAATCACATGCAACAATTCCTCAAGTTAGAGCTATGTATAATGGCGATAGAGCAAGAAAAGAATCTTTAGTAAATTATGGTTTTAGACTTCCTTCTGCTTTTGATAATAGACCTTTGAAGTTTGAGGAATTTGAAGAAAGAATTAATCAGGTAGTATTTGTTAGTGCTACTCCTGCAGATTATGAAAAAGAACATTCAAGAGGCAATGTTGTAGAGCAAATCATTCGTCCAACAGGTCTACTTGACCCTGAAATTGAAGTAAAGCCTGTAACAAATCAAATTGATGATTTAATAGAACAAATTAGACTTCGCACTGAAAAAAATGAAAGAGTCTTAGTTACAACTTTAACTAAAAAAATGGCAGAAGACTTAACTTCATATCTTTCTAATTTGGATATAAAAGTAAAATACATGCACTCTGACATAAAAGCATTAGAACGTATGGACATAATTCGTAATTTAAGACTTGGTGAATTTGATGTCTTGGTTGGAATAAATCTTTTAAGAGAAGGTCTTGATATTCCAGAAGTATCACTTGTTGCAATTTTGGATGCTGATAAAGAAGGATTTCTTCGTTCAGAACGTTCTCTTATTCAAACAATTGGTAGAGCTGCAAGAAATACTAATGGAAAAGTTATAATGTATGCTGATGAACTTACAGACTCTATGGATAAAGCAATTACTGAAACTAACCGTCGTAGAGCAATTCAAATGAAATATAATAAAGAACACAACATAGTTCCTAAGACTATTCAAAAATCAGTTAGAGATACTATACGTGCAAGTATAGTAGAAGAAGCTCAAGAAAAGTATTCACTTGACGATTCATCTTCAGTCGAAGATATTATTAATAAATTAACTGATGAAATGCTTAAGCATGCTGAAAAAATGGAATTTGAAGAAGCTGCTAAATTAAGAGATAAAATTAAAGAACTAGAAAAAGGATTATAAAAAATCGCTCCCAATGATAATGTTGGGAGTTTTTTTATATAAAAAAATGCCTAGGTGGCAGCGTACTTAACATACGCTTAGCAATTTAGCTACCATACCTAGGTCTTACTCTAAAAATATTTTAACATATAAAAAAATATATGTCAAACATTTTAATAATATTATATGCATAAATTTATTTTTTATTTCTACCATTTCTTGGAATCTTGCAGATTTAGTTCTGGTAATATACAATCTTGTATTAACACCTTTACTGCATAATTAAAAAATATATTTGAATCAATTATTTCTTTTCTCATATACTTTTTGTCAAAAACTTTTACACAACCATGAAAAGTATTAATATCTTGTATCTTATTGAATATTTTTATTTTTTCAGTTTCACTCATATCATATGATTTGATTTCACTATCTAATCCAATATTTTTTAATTTTTTCAAATTCAAATTTTCTTTTTTATACTTTGCTTTTATTTTTAATTTATCTTCTTCATAAGAAAAGTATCCACCAACAGCAAAATATCTTGTTTTGCTATTTTTATGTATTGAACCGACTTTCATCTAGATATACATATATTTTCATTTTCTATCTCCCTGATTATCAATCTATCTTTTCTATTTAAATGTAAAATATTTCCATATATTATATATCATAAGATGCTCAGAATTCAATACTTTTTTCTATTTATTTAACAAATACACACCTAAATTTAAGTATGAAGCAAACAATACCCATAGCAAATACGGAATTTGTAGTAATCCCGCAATTTTGTTTTTCTTATAAAATTCAATTATCATAAGAATAACTAGTATTGCAAGTGCTACAATCCATATAAATGCAAATAATCTCCATTTTAATGTAAAAAATATTATTGACCATAAGCTATTAAATGCAAGTTGCAAATAATATATAATTTTTGTTTTTGAATCTAATAATTTATTATCAGCTAATATTCCAAAAGAAATGCCCATTATAATATATAAAATTGTCCATACTATTGGAAACACTACGCTTGGTGGTGATAACAGTGGCCTATTTAGATTATTATAATCTATGGATTGAGAAATAATTAATCCAACTATTCCTCCAACAATAACAGGTATCAATATTGACTTAAGATAATTTTTAAACTTATTACTCATAAAAAAACTAACCTTCCTTCTTTTATTATTTTATTGGAAAGTTAGATTTATATTCATAAAATTATTGTATATCTTCTTCATTAATTAATGGAATAATATCTATTCCTGGCTCTTCATAAGGATGAACTTCTCTTAACTTTTTTAATACTTTTTTAACTATCTCAACTTTACATACTACTTCTAATTTTTCTTCTTCTACAAACTCTAATTTATTTTTTTCACCAATATATGGATTTGCATTATTATTGGGTATAAAAGTTCCTGTGCATTTAGTAGTCATACTACAATGCGTATAATTTCCTATAATTCCAGCACCTTCATTGCATATTGCATTTCTAACCTCATTTACATTTTGTACTGGCACAGTTACAATAATTTTAACCTTTTTTATGTCAATATTCATTCTATTGTTCCTTTCTATTTTTGCACAATTATAGTGCAGTACCTCTCTTAGGTACAAAATATCTATTCATATCAATTCCTTCTAATTTTAACAGTTCTACTTTATTTTTTATTCCTCCACCATATCCTGTTAAACTTCCATTTGAACCCACAACTCTATGACAAGGAATTACAATGCAGATTGGATTCCATCCCACTGCTCCTCCAACTGCTTGTGATGACATTCTTTTTAAATTTCTTTTTTTAGCAATTGTTTTTGATATATCATTATAAGTTATAACTTCACCATATCTAATAGAGTTCATTATATCAATTACATCTTGCCTAAAAGGTGTTAAATCTTTTATTTTATATTGTGGTATAAAATCTGTATTTTTACCACTAAAATAAATATCTAACCATTTACATGTTTTCTTAAATATTTCTAAATCTTTTTCTTCACAATCTATTATATGTTTGGAAGAATCTCTTGAACCTTCAAACCATAAACCAGTTAAATATTCTCCATCACTGTTCATAATCATATTTGAAAAATTTTCTGGAGTTTGATACATATATTTATAAGTCATTTTTTATTTTCCCCTTCTTTATTTTTTATAGAAATGAAAATCACAACAGTCTTCACCATATCCTAAAGTTTTTGTTCGTGAGAAGCCTAATTTTTTTAGTTCTCCATAAGTTACATTATCTACATCACAGAAAAGATGACATAATTCTGCACAATCATTTTCCATACAAGCTGTGTGCCAAAGGCATTTTTTCATAGTTACATTAAAATAATTTTTTCCCTGTTCTTGCGAGCTTTCCCACAAATCAGTTTTGCGTACAACCTTAAGAAATATATTACTATAAAGGAAATAAAAGCATGGTACTTTTTCCATTTTCTCCATAGACAAATGCTTTTGTTTTGCTACTATATCCATCATATACTTTTGCATGTGTTTGGATACATCTTCTGCTGACAAGCCGTCTTTCCCAATTGCTTTATATAACGCTATTCTAGGTAAAATTGTTTGAATAAGAGTCTTTTTTTGATTTTCCGATTTATCTTTTATATTTTTAATAATTTCATCAAGTAAAATTTTCTGCTTATTAAATAATTCTTGTCCTTTTTCTATTCCAAATTCTGCATTTAAAAATTTTTTTATTTCATTTTGTTGTTTGATTTTCATTTCTATAATGCCTCCATTAATCCGATATAATTCCATCATTTTTCATTTTATTTATTATTTTGGCATATATTCTATCTCGTACCCATTGCTCAGATGATGCCTCCAATATTTTATCAATTGGAATCCACTTTACTCCACTGTTTTCGTCTTCTTTTATATGTATTTCTTCACTCTCATCAGCTTCCAATAAATATGTAACATTAAGATGAACATGTGAAGCAACATATTTTTCCCTTTTCTCATGTCCATTTACAGTAATTATTTCTAGTGAATAAATATTTTCAGAAATTGGTGTAACATTTTTTATTCCCGTTTCTTCTTTTGCTTCCTTCATAGCTACATGTAAAAGGTCACTATCTCCATCACTATGACCACCTACCCAAGCCCATGAATCATATATTTTATGATATGCCATTAAAATTTTTGTTCTTTCTTTATTAAGTACAAATGCTGAACTTGTAAAATGACCATATTGATTTTCTCTAGTTAGTACATTGTCAAAGTTATTAATATAACTTAGCATTACTTCTTTATCGACTTCTTCTTGTTCATTATATGGAACATATTTTTCAAGATTTTCTTTTAAAATATTTAGGCTCATTTTTCTCTCCTTTTTGATTATTTTATTGATACATTCCTATAAATACCTATACATTTCTTATTACTTTGCAAGGATTTCCTACCGCCACGCTATTTGATGGCATATTTTTATTTACAACACTTCCAGCCCCTATTACAACATTATCTCCAATAGTTACACCAGGAAGAACAATTACATTTCCACCTATCCATACGTTGTTTCCTACTCTTATTGGCTTTGCATATTCAAGCCCTTTATTTCTTGTTTCATAATCTATGGGATGTCCTGCTGTATAAAATCCACAGTTAGGTGCAACAAAAACATTGTCACCAAACTCTACTTTTGCTCCATCTAATATTACACAGTTATGGTTCATATAAAAGTTTTCTCCTACATAAATATTATATCCATAATCACACCAGAAGTTTTGTTCAACTGTTATTCGCTTTCCAGTTTTTGCAAATAATTTTTTAATTATTCTATCCTTATTTTCAAAATCTGATGGTTTTAAATTGTTGTATTCAAAGCAAATATCTTTAGCTTTGTATCTATCATTTATTAGCTCTTTATCAAAGTTTGCATCATATAATTCTCCGGCTAACATTTTATCTTTTTCTGACATACATTTTCCTCCTATGTAAGAAATACTTTTTCTTTTTTATATCATAAAAGCAGATAATTTTCAATCAACTATCTGCTTTTAGTATTTATTTTATATAAAGCTAATCTGTTCATTTTTACTTACTATCCAGCTTTTCTGTTTAGCCTCTGTTATTTTATCTCCAGGTTCACTATTTCCAATTAAAAATGGAGAATTTTCATTATGCTTTTTCATATTTTCTATAACTAAACTTTTATTAGCATTTGCGTAACAGTACTTGCACAAATGCCCACAAGTATTATAAGCCCCTATATCATTTCCCATAAGACAGTTACACTCTTGTCTTAATTTTTTTCTTTTAGGTGGTTCCAGCCTAGAATCTATTGATTTTTCAACAATTTCTTGGCTCATACAGCCATTACATTTTAGACCATATTCTGCTAAAAATGTATTTTCACAACAACTATGTATTACCATATCGTTTTCTTTACCAATTTTTGCAAAACTTGAAGCAATTTTTATTTGTTCTTCTTTTGTTGGTGGTCTTAAATCTGGTGCATTTTTCTTTACCTTTTCATATAAATCTAAAAAGCTAATAGTACAATTATGAGTACAGCCTTTTAATTTTCTTGCCATATTTTCAAAGCATTTTATATGTTTTTCCACATCAAAATCTTTATTTATAAAAATCGGATCATATCTCCATCCAATAGAATTTGCTCCTATATGATTTGATAATTTTATAAAACTTTGAATGACGTTTTCTTTGTCTGGTACAACTGGCTCTATGTCTTTTCCATAAGGTGTTATTGTTACAAACCAATATTGTTTATACTTATCTAGTTCGTCTAAATATTTTAGCATTGGCTCTGGATTTTTTGTACAGAATGCCAAACAGTCTACCACATCTGGGTTCAAACTATATTTAACTTGTGCCGGGTTATATGGATTTCTTACTAATACAAATCCCTCATTTATTCTATTCATTAACCATTTTGAATAAAACGCTGGTATATCTGTTCTGCAGCCTGTATTTATTATCATTTATTTACTCCTTCTTTATTTTTGTGGAAAGAAAAATCCTGCAGTCATGTCTAAGTAATTTAATCCACTATATTCTGGATATTGTTCTTTAACTTTATTTTCAAATTCTACCATATCTTTGCTTTTTTGTGCTAATATTTTTAGATTTTCAAGATAATTAATTTTTGTTTCAACATCTTTTAATGTTTCTGGTGTATAATGGCTTGATAATACTAAATTATAGCCTTTTTCTTTGTATCCTTTTAATTGAGCTATGATTAAATCTGCATGTTCTTTTCCAGCAACTATTGAATGGCAATCATGGCCTAACATGTGTGTATATACACAACCTATTTGAGGGAATTCTATTTCAATATTTTCAGCATGATATGTTATTTTTAATATGAATCCTCCAATATTTACTTCTTCGTCTGTTAAAACATCAATTATTTTATGAAATTCTTTTGCAAAAGCTCCATTAAATGATTTTTCAAATCCAGTTACTAAATTATAAATTGTACCTTCTTTCATTGACTTTATTGTTCCTTCTGATGCATAACTTTTTACATCTTGAAGGATTGTTCCACCGTTTGGATGGTCTGAAAATACCTTTCCAACAATATTTTTATTTAGTCCTATTACATATTTTTCAAATTCTTCCAAATTATCATAAAACGCAGGAAACTCTACTAATAGTATGTTCTCATTGTTTTCTAATATATAGCTTTCATCATTCATTAAATCATTTGTTTTATAACAATGCAACTTTATTTCTCCAAAATTATAAATATCTATACTTCCTTTTCCTAAATTAACTTTTAAAACTTCCATCTCTATATTCTCCTTTTTTATTTTTTGAACCAAAGTAGCTACTCTTTTTTCAGTTTCTATAAATATTTTACTTACTAACATTTTCTTTGTAAAGTAGGCACTTTTTTGTTTCATAGTTACTTAAAAGTAACTTTTATTGATTTTAGTAGCTTTAGCTAATTTAAAATTTTTTATATTTTTAGAATGTTACTTTCCAAAAGATACTATTATTCATTTTACTGTATTTGTAGTGTTTACTTTTTTATTTATTTTTGCTATAATGCTTATAGATTGGAGTTTATTTATGATGCAACAAACATTACCTGAATGTCCTGTTGAAATAACAATGGGTTTAATCGGAGATAAATGGAAAATTTTAATTATTCGTGATTTATTAACTGGAACTAAAAGATTTGGTGAACTAAAAAAGTCGCTTACTGGAATCAGCCAAAAGGTTCTTACAAATAATTTAAGAGATATGGAAAAATCTGGACTGGTTCACCGTGAAGTCTTTGCAGAAGTTCCGCCAAGAGTTGAATATTCTCTTACAGATACTGGTTGGAGCTTAAAATCTGTTTTATATTCAATGGTTGAATGGGGAAATAATTATCGTGAGATGCAAAAATAGCAGTTTTAAACTGCTATTTTCTTTTTATCCAATATCGTTGAATCACTGCACCATTGTCAACAACTTCATTTTCTAATATTCCACCATTTTTAATTATAGTTTTTGCTGATGCAATGTTTTCTTTATTACAGCACATTAAAACATCTTTTATTCCTAATTTATCACATTCTTTTAGTTCTAATGAAATCATTTGCGTCCCATAGCCTTTTCTTCGTTCACTTGGTCTAATTCCATCTCCTATATGACCACCAGTAAATTTTAACGTTTCATTAAGATAATGCCTTATATTTACAGCGCCTACAAATATATTCCTATAAGTATCTAAACAAAAATATGTAGAATCAGGTACATACTCTCCATAGGCTTCTTTAGTCTCTAAGCTTCTCATATATTCATCAATATTATGATAATCAGATTTTCTAATAGACCATGGAATAATTTTTTCGTTTGCTCCGTACCATTCATCCATCATTTCATTTAACTGTGTTATATATTGTGGAGCCATTTTTACAAGTTTTAACATATTGCCAACTCACTTTCTTCCAATTCATATTTTACATTTAATATTTCTTCTTCTTCATTTACCATAACATGCATTTTAAAATTGTAACTATCATCCATTAAGCCTTTTCTGAAGAACCTATCCAAAACTATTATATTAGATAATATCTTTTCTTTTTTTAATAACTTTTGTATTTCAATCCACTCAGATGTATTTTCTTCAAATTCTTGTAGTTTTCCTTTGCTTTCAGTTGTAAAAAATATATCCAAATCAAATATTCTATTCTGATATTCAATTATCATATTTCCCTTATATTTTAAATTTTTAACGTCCAGTCCTGTCTCTTCTTTCATCTCTCTTATAGCTGTCTGCTCTGGTACTTCTCCATATTCAATTTTACCACCAGGTATGTCATAATAATTTTTCTTATTTCCTCTTTTATATTTAATTGCTGCTATCATGTGATCTTTTATTAAATAACATCTTACAGCCTTCCTTATTGGCTTATCCATTTTTTAAACTCTCTCCATCTACTTTTTCTAGAAATATTTTCTTATTAAAAGCTCCTCTTTTATCTACTTTATTTTTTCGCATTATTTCAAATTCTTCTATTGAAATATTTTTTGAATTTAATATTCCATAGATTACCTCTACTATATCTGCTAATTCCTCAATATCATTATTTTCTAAATATTCTTTAACCTCTTCTTGTAATTTCTTATTTAATTCAGTTAAGTACTCTTTATCACTCAAATTTCTTGTTATTGCTATCTCACCGGTATTATTTATAATGTCCGGTATTTTATCTCTTACTAATTTATTATATATTCTCATTCATTCTCCTAAAAACATTTATCTTAATTTTAATAGCTCTACTCTACATTGTTTTACTGTGTTGTCCCTGTTACAATTATTCATCTTGTCTTAGATTATATTTATTTATATTATCAACTGTAGCAAATCCATTTTTTTCTTTTACTCTCTCAAGAAATACAATTCCATCTAAATGATCACATTCATGTTGGACAAGTCTTGCCAAAAATCCATTTAATTGTTTTACTATTTTTTCTCCTTTTTCATTATAATAAGTCAATTCTATATTTTTATATCTTTCTACTCTGCCTCTAATACTAGGCACGCTCATACAACCTTCATATTGTATATCTGTTTCTTTTGATAATTTTATCCATGTAGGATTTATCATTGCAGTTACAGGTATTTCTTCCGCATCATTGTATTTAATATTCTCTTTTTTAGCACCTACTACAATTATTCTCTTATTTATACCTATTTGTGGTGCAGCAATTCCTAATCCTGTGCCAAACTCTAATGTTGACTTTAGATCTTCTATAATGTCTAAAATATATTCATCTATGTTTTTTATATCTACTTCATCACTTATTTTATTTAAAATAGGATCTCCAACTTCTCTGACTTTTAAAACTTTTCCCATATTTTCTACACTTTCTATCTTTTTAATACCAAGTTACATTATTGGAAATACATTTAAATTTTATACCTCCATATACCATTGCTTTAGAAATACACATTTATTATTTTCATTTAATTTTATTTGATATATCATGTCATAAGATATTTTATCTTTCAATATAAAATTAACAATACAACATTTATTATTTTCACATAGTATATTGAATTTGATATCACTTGTATTTTGATCTTTTATTTCTTCCCACATTTTGCTAATTTCATTTATTGTATTTATTTTTTCTGCAGGTGTTTCATAATATTCTACATTTTCATCAAATAGATTAACTATATGTTCTACATTTTTCTGTTTCCAATTATTTAATAATCTCTTACACCATTTATAATATCCTTTCATATTATATACTCCTAATCTTTTAAAATATCTACCATATCAATAGGTGCAATTAATTTATTTTGGTAATTAGCTATTGCTTTTTTTACATAGCTTCCTCTTATCATCTTTTTATTTATTTCATCATAAGTAAGCCACTTAACATCTAAAATTTCTTCTTTATTAAATTTAATACTTTCATTAATTAATTTAGCATTAAAGAAAATCATCACTAATAAATCATCTTCTAGTATTCTATTAGCAATATAACAAACTCCATTTAGTTCAACATCACAACCAGTTTCTTCTTTAACTTCTCTAATTGCTCCTTGTCCTAGACTTTCATTAACTTCTAATCTTCCCGCTGGAAAATTCCATTGTTCATAACATCTCTTTTTGGCTTCTTGTACTAATAAATATTTTCCATCCTTTTCTATAACAGCCCCTACTACAACATTCATAAATCATTTCTCCTATCAATAATTTTTATAAAAAATTTACTATTTTTTATTCTCTTTAAATTATTTTTTTCTATCTTCCCCATAATACTATTTAAAATCTGTTATCCATTCTCTGATATATCATAGTCTAATCTTTTTCAATACCTTTTGCATCTTCCTGAAATTACATAAGAAGCAATCATTACTTATTTTAATTTTAGCGCCGTTACCACCTCTACATGTTTTGTGAAAGGAAACATGTCAACTGGTTGAACCTTTTCAATGATATATTTTCTTTTTAATTCTTTTAAATTTTGTACTAAACTTTCTGGTCCACAGCTTATATATACAATTCTTTGAGGCTCTACTTTTAAGATTGTTTGAATTGTTTTTCTGTCTAATCCGCTTCTTGGAGGGTCTACAAATACCACATCAGCATATTCTTTATCGCAAAGTTTTGGAAGTAAGTCCTCAACTTTTCCAGCCATGAATTTAGTGTTTTTAATGTTATTTATCTTGGCATTTTCGTTTGCGTCTTTTACTGCATCTTTTACAATTTCTATTCCATATACTTTTTTAGCTTCTTTTGCTACACATAAGGATATTGTTCCAATTCCAGAATACAAGTCATATACTACTTCATTTTTAGTCAAGTTTGCATATTTAATTGCTACCTCATATAACAACTTCATTTGCACTGGATTTACTTGATAAAATGACAATGGTGAAATTTTAAACTTTAATTCATTTATTTTATCTACTATAAAATCACTGCCATATAATTTTATTGTTTTGCTTCCTAAAATTGCATTTGTAACTTCTACATTTATATTTTGTACAACAGATTTAATATTAGGATATTTTGAAGTTAGCTCCTTTATTATTTCATCTCTTTTATACATTTTGCCATCAGTTGTAACAAAAATAACCATAACCTCATTTGTAAATTCGCCGTATCTAATCACTATATGTCTTAAAAAACCTTTTTTAGTATCTTCATTATACAAATTTATTTTATATTTTTTAACTAGGCCATATACAAAATCCGCAATCTCGTTGATTATTTGCTTTTGAATAAGACATTTTTCATAAACAATTTTATGGCTACCTTCTTCATAAAATCCCATTTTTCCATTTTTAAATGCATACTTGCCTTTATTTCTGTAATTTAAAGGATTTTTCATTCCTATTGTATTATTTACTCTAACATTTAATCCACTATTTTTCATTAGCTCTTTTATGTAATTTGTTTTTTCGTCTAACTGTTTTTGGTATTCAACACCCATATAAAAACATCCACCACATTTTGAGCTTATTTTACATTTTTCCATTTATTTTTCACTTTCTAATTTTTCTAAAAATACTGCAATGCCATTTTCTTCATTTGACAAAGTTACTTCTTTTGCATTTTCTTTTACTATATCTAGGGCATTCCCCATTGCAACTCCTACTCCTACATTTTTAATTGCCATTAAATCATTTGTACTATCTCCAAAAAATATGACATTTTTCGTATCTATATTGAGCTTCTTACATAAAAATTGTATTCCAACAAATTTATTTATGTATTTAGGATTTATAGCAAGCCATTTTCTTTTTATTTTACTATCAGTGTCCATCATTTCAAATACATCAATATCAGTAAAATTTTCTTCTATAAATTTCTTACACTTGTTATTTTCTTCTTGATTTTTTAGAAAAATATTCATTCTTGCAATTTCTTCTTTTATATCTTCAATTCCATTAATTTCAATTCTATCAGGATTAATAGTTTTATTTTTGAAAACATAATAATGACCTAATGTACAAAAATCAACTTCACTTGCTTCATCAAAAAAGTTTCTACTTAATTTAGTTACTACTTTTCTATTTAAATATTTTATATACTGTCCGTTTTCTTGTTTTACATCATAAATGTAAGTTCCATTATTGAGAATTAAATAGTTAAACATTTGAATATCACAAACATGCTTAACACTTGTCAAATTTCTGGCAGTTACACCAACTATTATGTATCCTTTATTTTTTAATTGAGTAAGCTTTTCTTTGTTTGCTTTTGAAACAGTTTTATTTTCTGATAAAAGAGTTCCATCAAAATCCATCGCAATTAATTTATAATTCATATTTTTATCTCCAAAATTACTTTAATTCAAGTACGGCAACACTTTCCACATGCGAGCTATAGCAAAAATTATCCACAGGAGTAATGCTTTTTACTATATATATCTCTTCCATTTTTGCTAAATCTCGCACAAGAGTGGCAGGATTACAACTTACATATACAACTCTATCTAGTTTTAGCTTGCATAAGTTTTCTATTGTTGTATCATCTAATCCTTTTCTTGGTGGATCAACAATTACAACTGTCGGTTTAATATCATTTTTTAATAAGCTGTCAAAAGCTTTTTCTGTGTCACCCAAAATAAATTCTATATTATTTACATTATTTAATTTTGCATTCTCGTTTGCGTCTTTTACTGCTGATTCTACAATTTCTATTCCATATACTTTTTTAACAAAATTTGATGCAAAAATTCCAATAGTTCCAATTCCACAGTATAAATCACATAAAATATCATCTGCCTTTAGATTTGCCTTTTCAACTGCTAAATTATACAATTTTTCAGTTTGTTTTGGATTAACTTGATAAAAAGAATTAGGTGATATTTTAAAAGTGTAGTCGCCTAGCTTATCATATATAAATCCATCTCCATAACAAATTATATTTTTGTTTGCTAAGACTACATTTGTATTTTTAGTATTTACATTTACTACAACTGTTTTTATATTTGGAAATTCTTTTACAAGGTTACTTGCATCATATTTTTTCTCACCATTTTGTACAAGTACAATCATTATTTCATTTGTAGCAAAGCCTTCTCTTATCATTATATTTCTAAGAAGTCCTTTTCCTGTTTTTTCATCATATATTGTATCGTTCCATTTTTCTAATATAAACTTTGCTATTTTTTGAGAATTTATAGTTTGAATTTTACATTCTTCAAATTCAATTACATCATGACTTCTTGCAGCAAATATTCCTGGCATTTTAGTTTTGCTTATTGGATAAATTGCTTTATTTCTGTAAAAAACTGGCTTATCCATTCCAACTGTTTCATCTACAATTATTTTATCATTTAGCATTTTATTTACTAAATTTTGAACTTTTTGTCTTTTAATTTGCAAAGTTTCTTTATAATCTATATGTCTTAAACTGCAACCACCACATTTTGGATAAGTTTTACAATCACTTTGTACCCTATGTTCAGATTTTTCTAGTATTTCAACAATTTTTGCATAAGCATAAGATGATAAAACTTTTGTTATATGAATTTTACATTTTTCATTTTTTAAAGCACCTGCAACAAATACAGTAAAATCATTTATTTTTGCAATCCCCTCTCCATCTGTACCATAGTCTGCTATTTTTACTACATATTCTTCATTCTTTTTAACTGGAACTTCCTCTTTCACTTTAAACTCCTATATATTCTTTTTTATTTCTTCTATATTTTTCTCTTTTTCTTGTTCATTTTGATTTTTATTTTCAAAGTCAATGTTTAGATTTATTCCTAAACTATTTAAGAAATCATCTCCATTATCTAATCCTAAATCATTAAAAGTTTTTTCTTTCATAATTTTGCCTTTCTAAAAGTAATCTCTTTTACATGCTTCAATTATACCATATTTTTTCCTTTATACAATTATTATTTTTTCAGAAATGCAGATTTTACCTAATGAAAAAATAAAAATAGAGTAGCTTAAATTTTTACTAATTCATTGCTACTCTAATATTATTTAATTTTGGTGACCCCTACGGGAATCGAACCCATGATTCAGCCTTGAGAGGGCTGCGTCTTAACCGCTTGACCAAGGGGCCTTTAGTACTTTATTACTATACCATTTTTTTTAATTGTAGTCAAGAGGTTTGTAATAATAAATTTTCATTAACACATACTTAATATTTCTTTTAGTCTTTCATCTTGCTTTGTTAAATATAAATATCCAATTAAAGCTTCAAAAGCAGTAGCATGACTGTATTCCTCTACTGTAGAATTTTTAGGCACATGGTGATTTTGTGCATTTCTACCTCTTCTTACTATGTCTTTTTCTTCATCAGTCAAATTCTCTTCAATTTTCTTTAATAAATTTGCTTGACTTGAAGCTCTTACATGTTTTACCGCTTCTATGTGCAACTTATGAGGCTTTAGTCTTGTATTATTAATTAATCCCATTCTTATATATAGTTCAAAAATGTTATCTCCAATGTAGGCCCAATTTAGTGGCGACATTGTATCTACTTCTGCCTTATCCTTTTTTCTTTCTATAATTTCTATCATAACTATTCTTTTACTCTTTCTAAAGTTATTCTACCTAAATTAGCACTTCTAAAATCTTCTAATATTGTTCTTGAAGTTCTTATAAAATCTACTTCTCCACCTTTTTTCAAAAGATTTTTCTTTTCGCCAATATATGTCATAACTTCTACAATTCTTTCATTTTCTGCAATATCTTCATTTTGTAAGATTTTGTCTACAATTTGCTCATTTAATTCATACCTATTAATTAGATTATTTTTGTAATCACTTAACAATAATTTTGTAAGATTATAAGCAATTTCTTCTTCATCTATTACATCACTTTTGATTGTTCCTGTATATGCTAGATTTAAAGCAACTTTTTCATTATCAAGTTTTGGCCATAGCACACCCGGTGTATCAAGAAGTTCAATATTATCAGTAAGTCTTATCCATTGCTTTTGAGTTGTAACACCAGGTTTATTTCCAACTTTCATTGTATTTTTTGTAGAAATTCTATTAATAAAAGATGATTTTCCAACATTAGGAATTCCTAGAATCATTGCTCTTACAGTTTTTCCAACTCTTCCTTTTTGAGCAGATTTTTCATATTCTTCTTTCATTACTTTGTTTATTTCGTCTTTAATTTTTTTGCTACCTTCACCAGTATTAGCATTGCAAATTATTGCACTATCACCTTGTTTTATAAAATAATTTGCCCATTTGATACTTTCATTTTTATCAGCCAAGTCATCTTTATTCAAAACGATTATTTTCTTCTTGTTTTTTATTAATTTTTGAACTTGCGGATTTCTACTAGACATTGGAATTCTTGCATCTAATATTTCAATTACAATATCTACAAGTTTTAGGTCTTCTTCTATTTGTTTCATTGTTTTATGCATGTGACCTGGAAACCACGAAATGGAGACTTTTGAAAAACTTTTTTGACTATCATTATTTTTCTTTTCTGCTCTAATTTTTCTTTTTTGATACATATCCATTTTAATCACTTCTTTCTATTCTATCATTAAAAAAATACTTAAAAGTATTTGTTTTTCGTTTTTAACTTGAAAGTATTATATCATATTTTTGTTTATTTATAAAGTCAAGAGCCTCAAAATATTTATCTTCATATTTGAATATTACTTTTATATTACCATCTTCACTAACAACAATATCTTCAATTAACTCATCTATCAATAATCTATTTAGTTCATTTATTTTTTTACTTTTATCACTATACTCTTTATTATATTGCCAGTATTCTTCTTCCGATATAAAGTTCTCTTTTAAATCTTCTTTAATTGAATTCCTTAACATTATATATTTTTCTTTTTCTTCTTCCTTTTTT
>CAKPAI010000006.1 GCA_934133005.1 uncultured Clostridia bacterium | reverse complement strand
AGCAATCAAATATAATACCATACTTGCCATTAAACTTATTTTTTTCTTCATATATCAACACTTCTTTCTCAACGATACCTTACTATTCGTATTATTCTTTATTCTATAGCTCCCACTATACATTTATTAAACATATACATTTCTACTTGTATTGTTTTATCAGTTGTTACATCTTTAATCATTCTGACTTCATAACCTAATCCTTGATATATGATTGTTTTCATAGAAGAATCATCTTCTTGCTTAACTATTGCAAATATAGGCTCTCTAAAACTACTTACCCTATTCATATCAATAGATATAATAATACAATATAATGTTACTAAAATAATTATAATGGATAATACAATTTTTAATGTTTTCTTACAAAATTTTACTACTAATAACATTGCTATAATTAATAAGATAAAAATTCCTAACATATTTTTCCCTCCATAAATTACTAATTATTGTTTGCATTATATCACAAAGGACAGATAATTTTCAACTAATTACCTACCCTATCTATTGTAATTTGTTACTATACAATCATAAATATAAATCCAGGTAAAAGTATTCCAATAAAAGTAATTGATAACCATTTTCCAACCTTTGTAAACAAATTATCTTTATATTTAATAGATAATATTAGTGCTGGTATTAAAAATATAAATGAATAAAAAATAGTGTAATGTGTTCCAGTCGCATTAGCCATATTAGACCAAGTAGGTATGTTCAATGTTGCTAAAATGTGATCTCCTACACAAACTCCAAAAATATTAAAAGCCCAAACGAAAGCAATAATTACTAGTAACAATGACAATGAACCTATACCATTTTTTTTATTTTTCATTACAAATACCTCCTCGATAAATTACTATTTATCTTTAACTTTCTTCTTTAAATCTTTTGAATAATATATTAAATCAGTACAAATTAAATCTCCATCTTTAATTTCTTCATCGTAATTATCAACAAGGAAATTCTTAATTATTTTCTTTATCCCTCTTAATTTGCTTAGCGTATCTATCTTCCTCGCTAAACACACAGCCACAGTATTTTTGCATATACAATCCTAAATCATGTGCTTTTTGATGTCCCTCCCAGAATCCAATTCTAAAATCTCTATATAAAAATTCTATTCCATATTCTTTGCTATACTTTTCCATCAATTCCTTTATAAAATTGTGATTTTGATATATGCTATATAAAAGTGTTGTTGTTACTGCATCATAGCCATTTTTCTTTGCATACTCAAAAGTCTTTTTAATTCTTACAGGATAACAGTAATTAGTACATCTTTTTGATAAGTCTTTTATTGCTTCTTTGCAAAACTCATCTAAACCATATTCTTCTTCAAATATAGCTTCTACATTTATAGATTTTGTATATTCTTTTAAACAATCTCTTCTTGCTTTGTATTCCATATATGGATGTATATTCGGATTATACCAATATACTGTTGGTTCAATTCCTTCTTTTCTTAATTCATCTATGCAGTAAACACTGCAAGGTGCACAACATGTATGCATTAATAATTTCATTTTTTTCTCCTTTTATTTAAAAGTTGTGATTTCAATTAGCTTTTCTAGCACTTCTGGATAATAGGCTGTAATGTTATAATCATTTGGTACCATAAATAACAGTATAGTTTTTATAAAAGTTAAAATTAATAATATTATAGTAATACTCATAAATATTTTTTTCTTACTTATAATTGAATAATAGTTTATTATCGATATAAAAGTTGCAATTGCCATCAAATAGTAAATATCCATTCTATACCTTTCCATAAGCCATGGACTCCAAAGTGAATCCATAATTGTTACCATTAGTGGTACTAGCATTAGTATTACATATAATGCTAGTATTTTATTTTCCTTCAACTTATTTCTAAATTTTTCGTCTAATATAGTCATCAGTGGTAATAACAGTATTAGAAAATTTAAAAATGCTCCAGAAAAAGTAACAAATGGAAATGTACTTGTATATTTTCCGCATCCAAAAAAATTAGTCAAAATATTCGTTATCAAGTTTGAAAAATCTATATTTGAGAATGTACTTGAGTAATTATGTTGGTCTACAGAAGTTAGTTGATAAGTTTGCCCAAACTCAAGTGGACTATTAAATCTTGCATAATTATATAGCATAAGTAATATCGCTATAACAAAATAAGGAAGCGCTGCTATAAATAACTTTCCTATCATTTTTGCACTCATTTTATGATTTTTTATAAAATGGACTAACATTGGAATTACTAGAAAATTAACTAATCCTATTGGTGGTCTGCAAGCAAATGTTATTGCACCAAATAAACTTCCAAAAAAAGCATAAAATATACTTTTATTTTCATTCTTCTCTTCGTAAACAGCCTTTATAAAAAAATATATACTCCATATTGCCATACACAATCCAGCAGTAATTGCAGTACAATACAGTGCAGGTGTTGTAATACTGTACCATATACTAACAACTGAAAATACCACTGAGCAAACTACATATATTATTTTATTAGTCTCTGGATAAAATATTTTACATAGTTTATAAAATAGTAGAAACACTCCAATTATAAATAGCGCAACATATATCTGTGTTGCGTGATATGTTGTTAAACTATGTCCTGTTATTATTTTGTATGGAATAAATGTAAGAATTACTGGTGCTACTCCAAAATACATATAATAATGTCCATTATAAAAAGCATTATCCCAATGTACTCTTACATTTTGCTCTTTTCTTGCATCAGTATCATACGGATTTTCCATTTTAAGTAAATTTTCATCAATATCATCATAATCAATATATAAATGACCGTTTAACATTGAATCAGCTAATAACTCATATTGATTTCTATGCTCTGGAATTTCTCCATTCCACATTGGAGATAAATTCATTGGCAAAGTACATAACAGAACTGTAAAAATTGCTGTTATTGCGGTAATTACCTTCCACTTCATATTAAATTTTTCTATTACATTTTCTGTTATGTAACTCTTCCTTTGCATTCATTTTCTCCTTTATTTATTACACTTAATTATCTTTGCATAATCATTTTCAATGATTGTCTCTCCAGCAATTTGTGCTATATCCTCTTTTAAAGTATTATATGGTAATGACCTTTTAAAACATACAATATAATCTGCTTTGTAAATATCTTGAGTTGTATCAAATAATTTTTTCTTTATTTTATGTTCTCCATATAAATCATTTTCACTATCCTTATTATTTATATATTCAGTTAATGTATATTGCCAGAAACATTGTTCAGAATTACCTATAATCTCAATTTTTGAATCTTTACTAATGTTTTCATTCATGTATTTTAATATTTGTATTTCATCATAATATAAATCTGTTTCATGATTTTTTAATATGTCTCTATTAGCTCCATATATATTTGCAAAATCATATATTTTTTCATCTTCAAGATAATACTTTTTTTGATTTCTCATTTTTACATTGCCGAAACCTAGAGTTATAATTATAATTGTTATATATGCTACAATTGACGTTAATGGAATTACCTTTGATTTTTGACATAAAAGAATAATTCCCTTATAGTTTAAGTACATAAGTATAAACCATAAAACGTAGTAATTTTTACTTAAATAATACAATGATACTTTTCCATATGCGTAACCCATAAGTAATATTTCAATAAATGCTATGCACACTGCAAGTGTTATAAAACTAAAACTGTTTTCTTTTAATTTTTTACACATTAAATATATTGGAATTGGTAGTAATAGTAGCATATTAGAATATATATTGGCATAAATATATCCTTTAACAGCAAGGCCTTTTCCTACTAAATATTGTGATGCATCTAAAAAATTTTCATCGATCGAGTTTTCTTTTATAAGAATACTATATACTTGTGGTACCATATAATATATAAATCCTAATATAAATGGAACAAGTAAAGTAACTGATAATATTAAAATATTTTTTCTAGTAAAAATTGTTTTCTTTTCTTTATAACTTTCTACACAAAAATATATCCATTCAGCGGGATACATAAAAGGTATAAACATCCAATATGAGTTAAATAAACCAAAATTTAAAAGTGATAACATTCCAATTTTATAAGATAATTTCATTTCTGCATCTTTAAAATATAAGATCATCATAAATATTAGTTCACACATAAGAATCCCCATGCTTAAATATTCAAATCCAAATAAAAAGCTATTTAATGGATATCCTAATGAATATAGCATGCTTACAATAAAAGCAAGAAATCTTTCTAATCTATTTTTGGCAAATGAACTCAAAAGTAAATACATTGACCAAGAAGTTATAGCAAATATAAATATTCCAAATACTATAAATATTTTATAAAAGTCAAATGAATTCATTATGCCATCAAAACATTTCATAATTAGTCCACTATTAACATAAGAAGCAGCTTTTCTTGTAGTAAAGCTTCCATAAACGTAATCTCTTTCATTTATTAACAATGAATCTGCTCTTTCAAACATTTCTGAAGTTAAATAGTGGACTGATGGATCTCCTGTTTCATATTTAATATTAAATGGGAATCCAAAATTTACATATGCAGTTCCAAGTACTATAACTCCAAGTATTGCAATATATAATAAGTCCATTTTAAAAAACTTGTATTTTTGAATTTGCTTTTTCTTTACTATAAAAAAAGTAAATATTCCTATAAGTAAAATATTTATTATTGAAAGTGACAATAATGTTACTGGTATTCCAAAGAATGTAAATATATAACAAACTAGCACATTATGGCATAGCAATAATCCAACTCCCATTACTATAAAAGATAATATATTTAATTCTTTTTCTGTTTTCTTAACTAAAATAAAGCTAACTAATAGTACAATTTGTGTTAATATAAATAAAATTTCCATTATTTTCCCCTTTTTCTTTTGGTTAATTTTCCTCTAATCCTAAGTGCTTATATGCTAAAGGAAGTGGTATTCTTCCTTTTGGTGTTCTTCCAACAAATCCGATTTGAATAAGATATGGTTCATACACATCTTCTACTGTTTCAAAATCCTCTCCAATAGTTGTTGCTAAAGTTTCAAGCCCAACTGGTCTTCCTTGATATTTTAAAATCATCGTCTCCAGAATTCTTCTATCTACTTCATCTAAACCTATTTCATCTATTTCTAGCTTATTTAGTGCTTCTTTTGTTACTTTTAAATCAGTTCTTCCCTCACTAAAAACATAAGCATAATCTCTAACTCTTTTCAAAAGTCTATTGGCAATTCTAGGTGTTCCTCTAGATCTTCTTGCTATTTCTAAAGCAGATTTTTCATCTAATTCTAATCCTAAAATATAAGCTGATCTTTTTATTATTTTAGTTAAATCTTGTTCATTATATAACTCTAATCTATGAACTATTCCAAATCTATCTCTTAATGGTGTAGATAAAGAACCTGCCTTGGTTGTTGCTCCTATTAAAGTAAAATGAGGTAAATTTAGCCTTATTGACTTTGCAGTTGGACCTTTACCGATTATAATATCCACTTTAAAATCTTCCATAGCAGGATATAAAATTTCTTCGATATTTTTATTTATTCTGTGAATTTCATCAATAAATAAAATATCTCCTTCCCTTAAATTTGTAAGAATTGCAGCTAAATCTCCTGGTTTTGTTATTGTTGGTCCTGACGTTATTTTCAAGTTTGCTTCCATTTCATTTGCAATAATACTTGCAAGTGTAGTCTTTCCTAATCCTGGAGGTCCGTATAGAAGTACATGGTCAAGAGACTCATTTCTCATTTTTGCAGCTTCTATACAAATTTTCATACTATCTTTTACTTTTTTTTGTCCAATGTAATCATCTAACTTTTGAGGTCTTAAAGTACTTTCAAATTTTTCCTCTGTCTTATCTGTTATTTCTGGTTTTGTAATTATATTTTCCATCATAAGTTCATAGACTGATTTTAATTGCTTTCAAAAATCAGTCTTCTCCCTTCTATTTATCGTTCATTTCTTTCTCGCCATTATATTCATTTACTAAATATAATGGTCTATTTTTTGATTCATTAAATATTCTGCCTAGATATTCTCCCATAATTCCAATTAGAATTATTTGTATTCCTGCAAAGAATAATATTAATAAAATTGTTGCTTGGAATGCTTGTATTGCTATATTTAGTCTTATACATTTTACTATTACATATATGAAATAAATAAGTAATGTTAGAAAAGTTGGTATACTAATATATGTTGCAATTCTAAGTGGTGACGTTGTAAATGATGTTATTCCATCTATTGCTAGGTCTATTAATTTTTTGTAGTTCCACTTTGTTTGGCCTGCAAATCTTGGATCTCTATCATACATTATTTCTTTTTTATTGTATCCAATCCAGCTAAACATGCTCTTTGAACATCTACCATTTTCTCTCATTTTCCTTAAAGCATTTACACATCTTCTATCTAATAGTCTGAAATCTCCAGTATCTTTTTGAATTTCCACTTTAGTTAGACTTTGCAATACTTTATAGTACATTTTTGATGTAAATTTTTTTAACCAAGTTTCTCCTGCTCTTGATCTTCTTTTTGCATATACATCATCATATCCTTGCTCCCAAAGCTCTACCATTTGAGGAATTAACTCTGGGGGATCTTGAAGGTCTGCATCCATTATAATTACGCAATCTCCAGTCGCATAGTCAAGCCCCGCTATCATGGCTATTTCTTTTCCAAAGTTTCTTGAAAAATCCACATAGCATACTCTGTTATCTTTACTTCTCAATTCTTTTATCATACTTAAAGTTTTATCTTTACTTCCATCATTTATAAATAATAATTCAAATTCATAATTTTCCATTGAATTCATTATTTTGCTTATTCTTTCATATAACGCATTTAGTGATTCTTCTTCATTATATGCTGGTACTAAAATTGTAATTTTTTTCATTTTATTTCTCCTATTTATTTTGCTCTTTCTGGTTTTCTGCATCCTCTGTTATTTTTGCTTTATTTGCCATCGTTTCTTCTTTTAGATGAAAGATATCTTTATATCCAATTGCAAATATCGCAATTACAAGTAAAGCAAATGATAAGGCTTTCCATACACCACTATCTAATAATACAATTGCTGTCATTCCTAAAGTTGCTGTTGCTCCATATAAAATAAGTACAGCTTGCTTTTGCGTATATCCACGAGCCATTAATCTGTGATGTAAATGTCCTTTATCTGCTTTAAATATTCCTTTTATTGATTTTGTTTTTATGAGTCTCCTAATAATTGCCCAAATAGTATCAAATATTGGAAGAGCAAGCACCATTATTGGTGCTACAATTACAACTACTGTATAAGTTTTTGCCACACCTAAAATTGATATTACAGCAATTGAGAACCCCATAAAATTAGAGCCAACATCTCCAATAAATGTTTTTGCAGGATTAAAATTATATGGCAAAAATCCTACAATTGATCCAGCTAGAGCTGTAATTAATACCACTGCTATAAGTGGTGATTCATTTAATGCAAATATTATAAGAAGCGATATACATGAAATTAGTGTTATTCCTGAAGAAAGGCCATCCAATCCATCTATAAGATTTATTGCATTAGTGACACCAACTATCCAACCAACCGTTAGTAAAAAACTAAACACTTCATTCAAAACGACTCCATTTTCAGCAAATGGTATTGTAAAATTATCAATTAAAATTCCACTAGAAGCAACTAGTATTGCTGCAATAAGTTGTCCTCCAAGTTTTACAAGTGGCGGAATATCTTTTGCATCATCTATAAAACAAATAACACCTAATACTAGTATTCCTGCAAAAAAGCCAATAAGTTTTTTATATAATTCATCCTGCATAAAATCTATTTTTTTCTCTAGAGCCATCGATATTACAAGATAAATGACAGATACCACAAATCCTGCAATTACAGCAAGTCCTCCTAAACGTGGCATTGCTTCTTTATTTACTCTTCTTTTATCTGGAAGGTCCACTGCTCCTACTTTTCTTGCTAATCTTATTGTATATGGCGTTATTACATAAGCTGTTATAAATGCTAGTAAAAACGCTATTGCTATATCTCCCCACATATTCAAACTTATTGCATAAAAATCTTATGCAAATCTCCTTTCATGTGTAAAACATTTTTTCTAGTACGATTATACCATAAGTTTGGTATTTTTCAACTAAAATAGTCAAAAAAATAGATGCTCAAATATTTTGAACATCTATTTCATTTTCTATCTTTTCTTCTGCTTTATTGCAAGAAAAACAATTATGATTATCACTGCTACAATTCCTACTAAAATTAAGATATTATTATCTTCTTTTATTTGTTCTTCATCATTTATCTTCGTTTCGGCATTTACCTCATTATTAGTAATTACATTACTATTTACATCTTCTGTTTTATTATTTGACTTATATACAGCTTTTATATGATATGTCCTAGTAGTTCCACTTTCTGATATAACATCAACTCTTATGTCATTTTCGCCTTCTTTTAATTCTACTTTTCCTGCACCATTTACCGTTGCTTTTTCATCTTCTAAAATCGCTTCTATATTTATAGTCTTTTCTTCAACTTCACCTATATCATAATTTATTGTTTGTTTATTAAATGTGAACTCATGTCCTTCTACTTTTAAACTCTCTAAATAATTATTGCTTGATTTATTTTCAATTTCACTATGTTCTTTTTCTTGCTCCTGCAACAAATTCTTTGATTCTTCATCTGCAGTTTTGTCATCCCAATCAGCCATTCCAGCAAAAGCAAAACCACTTAATGCCATCGTCATTATTGTCATAAATATTACTAAAAATTTAATTTTCTTCATTTTTCCTCTTTCCCATATAAAAATTTTAATTTAAGTATTTACCTGGTATAAAAGCTTGCCTTCCGTCTGGAATTATTACTCTGAACCAGTCATAACCATCTATATTTTTATATGTTGTATTATCTATAACTGTTACTTCTTCACCATCTGCTAATGCTGTAAGTTTGGATAAACTAAGTCCTGGTCCTATTCTTGTGTTACAACCGTTTCCATCATTTGTTTTTACTTTTGCTGTATATTTAGTTGTAGTAACATCTTCAACTTGTTTTAAGTATGTGCCTGATATATATCCAACTGTTCCGTCTTTTAATACTACTTTTTGCCAGTCTGAATTTATTCCTCTTTCTACTGATAAAAGTATTTCCCCTGCATTTTCAAATTCTTTTATTATCTCTGAATTTGTATTTGCTTCTTTTCTTAATCTTACATTTGTTCCTACTATTTCAACATTTATTGGATACGCTTCTGTATTATCTGAAGGTAAACTTGAAATACTTGAATCCATTTCTTCATACAATGGAATTATAAATGTAAATTTAGAGTTTATTTTTCCTGTATTATTATACATGCTGTATAAAGTCTTGGCTTCACTATATGCTCCCATTAAATTTTGCATATATTGGTGAGTGTATAATGCACTTCCATTTGTAGAATCAATATCCCATCTATTTTGATATAATGTATTTTGGTAATTTTCTAGCCAGTTTACTTTGCAGAAATAAATTCCACCTTCTATAGCCTTTTGCATTGAGTCCCAGCCTTCTTTTTTAGCTCTTGCAAGTGCATTTGCATATATTGCATTCCAGCCATTTCCATTAGCTCCTATATTAAATGGATTATAATATGTCTTTCCATCTCCTCCATCCATTCCCTTTCCAATTGTAGTACCATTTTTTCCTTGCTCTTGGAATAATCTTGAGATTATATAATATGGATTAACATTTGTATTTCTAGAAGCATTTTCTATATCATTTGCATAATTTTGCAAAAATGAACCATCCACTTTACTTTTTATTCCATCTAAAGTACATGATTCATCAAGGTACACATTAACATCTTCAAATTGGAATATATTTATTTCGTCTAAAAAGTTTCTTGGATCTAAGTAATATGCAATTGCTTTTTCTGATGCACAATACCAACCACTATCATATAGTTTTGTTCCACATACAGAGCAAATCCATTCTCCACTATGTGATGTCTCTACTAAATTTCTTGAATGAACTTCCGCTTCTCCTTTTACTGCATCATTAAATTTTAAATTTGTTTTCAGATATACAAAATTCCAATTTGGGTGTTCCTTAGCTAGCTTTTCGATACTTTCTTTATATCCAGGATATTTACTTTCATCAAATGTTGTTACTAAATTTGTTTTTTCAATATAAAATTTTTGAGCATTTAATCCATTTCCATCACACATTTGTATATTTGTTCCGTTTGCTGCTACTGCATTATACACATCTACATATAAACCGTTACACTTAGAAATTATACTGTATGTACCATCTCCATTATCTTTTATTATCCATTGTTGTGCTAAACTATCATTTGATTCATATTGCCAGATATTAGCTCCTTTTTCTTTAGATGCACTTTTTACATCTAAAACCTTTCTAGAATGTATTGCCGTTATTTTATATGCTCCGTTATTTAAATATGTAATATTAAATTGTTGTCTTATTCCTCCTGTATATTTATATAACTGAGCATTTGCTCCATCTTTTATAGATCCTTTTTCTATGTCAATACTATAAGATTTATTTATTGCTGTTTTAATCGAATATACTCCATCTTCTATTGTTTTTTTACCTTCTGGAATTTCTATTTCTTTTACTTTTTCAAATTTGAATTTTTGAGCATTTAGTCCGTTTCCATCACACATCTGTATATTTGTTCCATTTGCTGCTACTGCATTATATGCATCTATATATAATCCATTACATTTTGATATTATACTATAATAGCCATTTCCTACATCTTTTATTATCCACTTTTGTGCATCTTCTTTATTCTGTTCACATTGTTGCACATTTGCTCCCTTTGCTTTAGAAGCATCTTTTACGTCTATTGATTTATCTGAATGTGATGCTAAAATTTTATAATAGCCATCTCCTAGATATTTTACATTAAATTGCTGATTTGCCACCTCAGAATACTGCCATAATTGAATATTTGCTCCATTATCGTTTGAACCACCAGATACATCTAATGCAAAATTTTCATTTATTGCTGATCTTATTACATATTTTCCATCTTCTATTGTTTGTCTATTTATTGGTTTTTCTTCTTCTACTTTTTCAAAATAAAATTTTTGTGCATCTAATCCATTACCATCACACATCTGTATATTTTGAAAATTTTGAGCACGAGCATCTAATACATCAACATATAAATTATTACACTTTGAGATTATACTATAATAACCATTCCCTGCATCTTTTATTACCCACTTCTGGGCATCAGTATCATTTGATTCATATTGCCAAACATTAGCACCTTTTTCTTTAGATGCACTCTTTACATCCAAAGACTTATTTGAGTGAGACGCAATTATTGTATAATATCCATCTCCAATATATGTAACTTTATATTTTTTCTGTGGCACATTAGAATATTCATATATTTGCACATTTGCTCCATCATCATTAGAAGCCCCCAATACATCTAAAACAAACTTAGTATTCAACTTTGACCTTATAATATAAGTTCCATTTTCTATTGTTTGTTTACCATCGTCTGCAGATGCAGCAATAGCAGTATTACTTGATAATTGGCAAAGTGCCATCATCATAAATACTGCTATTATAATATTTATTATTAACTTTTTCATTTTTCTATCTCCCGTTTTCTCATTTTGATTAATTTTATCACAAAATGTCGAAAAAGGGAACTCTTTAATATAAATTATTTCTTGTTAATTTTTTCTATTTGCTCATATCTTAGTAAGTTTAGTTCATAATCTTCTCTATGTTGTCTTGTTACTGTGTCTAGTACAATTCCACATTGAAAAGCAACTGCTGCAAGACTTATAAATCCTGTAGCTAAAATTGCAGATGGCACCTTAGTAATATATGCTGTCTTAAAGAATTCAACAAGTACTGGCACACCAACTAATAATCCTAATAATAAAAATATAAGCGAAATTATTCCAAAAAATCTAAATGGTTTATAATCTTTAAACATTCTTACTATTGTCTTAATTACTTTTATTCCATCACTTACTGTATTTAACTTTGAAGAACTTCCTTCTGGTCTATCTCTGTATTCTATTGGAATTTCTTTTATTATATATTTTTTATCTAAAGCATATAAAGACATTTCTGTTTCAATTTCAAACTTTGGACTAAGCACTGGCATATTCTTTACAAATCTTTTATTAAATACTCTGTATCCAGTCATTATATCTTTTAAATTAGTACTAAATAAAATATTTATTGATTTTTTTACTAGATTATTTCCAAGTTCATGAAAAGGTCTCTTATTTTCTTTTTGATATGTTCCATTTGATAGTCTATCACCTATTGTCATATCAGCTTCACCATTTCTTACTGGTTCTATTAGTTTATGGACAAATTCAGCAGGATAAGTATCATCTCCATCAACCATTACATATATATCTGCTTCTATATCTCTAAATTGACTTCTTACTACGTTTCCTTTTCCTTGCTTATATTCATTTATAACAATTGATCCATTGGCTTTTGCAATTTCAGCACTCTTGTCTTTTGAGTTATTGTTATAAACATAAATATCAGCATTTGGTAGTTCTTTTCTAAAATCTTTAATAACTTTTTCTATCGTTAGTTCTTCATTATAACATGGTATTAATACTGCTATTTTTTCCATTTTCTAATTTTCCTTTCTTTATAAAATTTAGTCCTAAATATAATGGTAATGCTGTAAATAGTGGATAAGCATATCTATATTCGCAAAATACTGGTGATGCTACTATTGTTAGCCACAATACTAATATTGGTAAATATATTAGTATACCTCTATAATCTTTATTTAGTATTCTATATCCTAATGATATTATTATAATCCAAAATGCCATTCCAATACTAAAGAACATTGAAATTATTGGTAAATCTCTTTTTTCTATTAGAGAATCAATTGTTGATACTAATTTACCTTCAATTATTGGTGTTTGCTCTAGTCCCATGGAATTTGCTTCCATTGTTCTATTTGCAACCCAATGCCTAGCTTCTGGATAATAGTAACCATATGAATTTGAAATAAATGATTCTACATAGTCTTTAAAATATCCTCTTAGCAACTTTGCCCATAATTTTATAAATTCTATTTTATTTTCATTAAAATAGTCTACATTTAGTTCTGCTTTTACTGGATCTGACAATATAGGATTATATTTTTCTCCTATATTTTCGCATTTAAAGAAACTATCTATTTCTTTAACTATATCTTCATTTAAACTATCTCTATAATATTTATCGACTCTTGCAATCTGTTGAAGAGGTATTGATAACATTTCAGCTACTGATCCATTTTTTATATTAAGTGCTGAAAATATAACTGTTTTTAATGCAAAATATATAATTATTATTGATAAAAACATAGGAATTACTTTTTTCCAATACTTTCTCAATACAATTACTATAAATGGCATCGTTAAAATCACTATATACATTCCATTATTTCTCATCCAGAATATTAAAACTGATACAATTATATATATCGCTATATTTTTCTTCTTTGATAAGAATTCATCTGTATTATATATAAGCTCATTACATAAAATTAAGAAAATTGGGACCATACCTGCAAATAATATATCTTTCCACATTGTTACACTAAATAAAGCATTTACTGGATAGAACATATAATATAGTAAAATTATAACTCTTATTGCTGTAGGTACTTTCTTTTTACTTAAATATTGCATTACAATTGCAAACATTACTGCCATCATAATCATTTGGAAAATAATATATGTTGCTACCCCCATATTAATATTACCCAAAATTCCTCTTCCAATATTTACAAACAAAGCAATAAGTCCTGTATGAAATATCGGATGATGATTGCTAAGTTCGGCAAGGCCTATTGCCTGTGCCATTTGAGCACATGAATCTGCTGTAAGTAGTCCTGGAAAATATCTTAAAAAGTAAGGAACCCATGCAATAAATATTAAAATTATATTTATCCCAAATGACTTTTTATCATTTTCAAGAAATGACAATTTTCCTATTTTTATTTCTTTATTTTCTAGTTCATGGCTCTCTAAATAAGTATAAAAATATGATATTATACTCCATGCTAAAATTGCATAACCAAAAAAGTTTACAATAGTCCATTTATTTAGTACATTATTCAATGTATAGTCTTTATTTATACTTGTACATATTAATTCAATTATTGCAAATATTACTGCTAAAACAATTGAAATAATATTTTTTCTTTTATAGCCGTTTTCTAACACCTTTTTTATCATATTATACAATGCAATTAGTACTAGTATGAAAATTACAGTATTTCCACTTACTAAAAAATTATGCCATATAAATATTACCAAAATAATTGATAATAAAACTGCTAGTATACTTTTTGTAATTTTATTCATTTACTGGCTCCCCTTTACTTTAGTTAAAAGATTTTTTTAATTCCATGTTTAATTTTTCTTAAACCTCTATATACTTTTCTTACCGCTCTTCCAGGTTTTGATTCAAGCATGCGTTCAATCTTTAATAATCTTTCGTCCATTTGCTGTGGTCCTTCAGCTGTTGGAAGGAATACTGGAGTTGTTGGATTGTTCCAATAAAATGGTTGTCCATTTGTCATAAGTAACATATATATATCTTTTGAATATTTTTCAAATAATTTCTCATGTCCTTGTCTTGATGTTTCATATAAATATATTCTCATTTTTTTATTAAAGCTTCTAGACATTGAATCTTTTCTTATTCTATATAAATTTAATTTTTCTGGAATAGATACTCCTAAACATCCATGTTCTGCAAGGCTTACCCATCCATCATAATCTTCCATTCCATATTCCATTTTGATTCTATTTTGTCCAAAATTTAAGAAATCATTTTTTCTTATTACTACAAATGCTGCAAGCATATTTGCACATAACAAATAAGGAATATGAACATTAAATGTTGGCCATACAGCAGTACTACCTTCAAAGTATTGTACCCAGCTATAAACATATGAAACATTATTATATTGATGTAATATATCAACGGCTCTTCCATAAAATGTTTTATCTATTTTGTCGTCTGCATCAAGGAATGCTATAAATTCACCTTTTGCTGCTTTTGCTCCTACATTTCTTGCATTTGCAAGCCCTTTATTTTCTATATTTATTATTCTTATTTTTTCATCATTTTTATAGTTATTTAAAACTTCTATACTTTCTTTATCTGTGCTTCCATCATTTACAATTATTATCTCATATTTTTTGTATTCAGTTTCCTTTATGCTTTCAATTGTTTCTGGAAGAGTTTTTCCTAAATTATAATATGGTATTACTACTGATATTAAATCCTTTTCTCCGTCATAATTTTCAGTATAACTATCCTTTGGCATTACTTCTACAAATGGAAATTCTGTTTTTTTCTTATTCTTATTTCTTATAACTTCTTCAAAGAATTCTCTTCTCATTTTTAAGTTGTCATCCATATTACATAATTTATGAATTCTTTCTTTTGCATTATTTCCCATTGTATCTAATTCTTCATCAGACATACTTAAGAGTTCTTCTAATTTTTCTTCAAAGTCTCCTTCTTTATCCCAATCAAAAATTAGCCCGTTTTTGCCAGATTCTTGTACCATTTCTGCTTGTCCACCACTCTTAGAAACTAATACTGGTTTTCCAAGCCACATTGAATATATACAAGTATTTGGAAAATTTTCGTATAATGATGGAATAGTTACTGCTGTTGCACTTAAAATATGTGGTATTAAATCCAAGTGTGGAATAGATTTTAACATTTCTAGGTTTCCACTTTCTATATACTTAGCATACTTCTTTTTTAAGTCTTCTCCTACAAAAGTACCCTTTGACTCTAGCTTTGTATCTCCACCTATTATTTTTATTTTAAAGTCAAGACCTTTTTTCCAAAGCTTCTCAGCTCCTTTTAGCATTTGTACTACGCCTTTTCTGTATTCGGTTCTTCCGAAATATAAAATAGTTTTCTTTTCTGGCTTAGGTGTGCCTTCTTCCTCATATTTTTTAAGTTCATCCTTATCAATGTCAAATGGTAAGTTAATAACTTTTATTTTATCTTTAACTAGATATTGCAATTTGTCTGCTAAGAACTGACTTGGGCAAACTAAACTATCAGCACCTTTTATACAGAATTTTTCCATCTCACCAATCCAATAAAATGGTGCTTCATATGTATTAAATTGATTTATTTTTAATGTTTCAAAACTTGGTGTATGTAAATGCACAACAAGTGGAATGTCTTGTAATTTTTCTTGTAACATTAATTTATTTTGTATTATATATTGACCATAAGCATTATATTCCTGCATTTCAATTATGTCAGGTTTTCCATACTTATCAATCATATCCATAATTACTTCATAATACTGATAAGCTAAAGCATTATCATATCCAAGATACCTGTAGTTTTCGCCTTCTCCTTGTTGAAATCTTACTATTCTGTATCCTTCTTTTGCATTTTCTACTTTATCTCCATTTATGCTTCTTACTATTACTGTAACATCATCCCCAGCTTGTGCAAACATTTTTGCACAGTTTTCTACATATGTTCCAATTCCACCACCAAAATCTGGTGCAAATTCTCCTGTTAGAAACCAAATTTTCATTATTTTTATCATTCCTTCCATTATTTTAGTGTTCTTACAAATTTTCTAATTGCTCTACCTAGTAAAGTATGTTTTACTTTATATATTAATATCTTTAGTTCATATTTAAAATGGTTTTCTTTATATTTTAGCTCTTTTGCTACATTTAAAACCTCTAAATTCTTGTATTCTGCTACTGTATAAATTTCTTCTACATTTCTTGTTTCTATTATGTATTTAATAAATCCTTGAAAATATTTTTTGTCTAGAAATGTTGGAAGATTAAATACCTCTGCATAATCCTCATACATTTGCCTTGCTACATATTGTGAATGCTTACTATTTTCCATGCAAATTATAACAGCATTTTTATTTATATTTTTTAAATTTTTATAAAACATAGAGTCTGTTTCAATGTTTTTAATTACATAAACTATTGTTTTTTTATTTGATACTATCTTTTTATTCCAATCTAGTTTTATATATTCAAACTTACACTTTTCTTCTTTTGGATATATTATAGGATTTACCTTTTCTTTTATTTTATCTGCTTCTATTTTTAAGTCTCTTAATCTTAACTCATTTTCTTCTTTTTTATCATCATTTATTTTGCTAAGCAGACTATCTTTTCTTCTTCTGTACCAGAAACCATAAAAATCTACTTGAACTGGGAAATCTCCTTTTGCAAGCATTCTAAGCCATAAGTGCCAATCTTCATTTACATACCTTTTGGCAACGCCATAGCCTCCAAGCTCTAATATCTTTTCTTTTCTAATTAATGCTGTTGCAGTAATCTGATTTTCACTTTTCATCTTATCACTGTCAAAAGGTTTATCAACTAAATAAATGTACTTTCCAAAACCAACTGAATTGGTAAAAGCCCAGCTTGCCTTTTTATTTGTTTCTAATGTCCAATACAGTGTTTCTATATATTCTTTTTCAATTAAATCATCTGCATCTAATGGTAAAATATAGTTAGCTTTAGAAAATTTTATTGCATAATCTCTGCCTTTAGCTAAACCTTCATTTTCTTTATGGTATATCTTTATTCTAGTATCAATTTTTTCTACTTCTTTAAGATAGTCTTTTGCCTTTTTGTCAGTACTTCCATCATCTACAATTATCCATTCCCAATATGGAAAAGTTTGATTTAGCACACAATTTATAGTTTGATTCATAAATTCATTTGAATTATAATATGAAGTTATTATTGATACTAAAGGCTCATAATTTTCTTGCTTTTTTAGGTATTCTTTATCTAATACTAGTCCTGGTTCTTTTTCATATCTCCAGAAATATTTGTCATCCTTCATTTTTTATCCTTTTATATATTATTATTAAAAAACTCTTCGTATTTATTAGCAATTTTAGGCCAATCCCACTCTTTTATTCTCTCTAGATTTTCTTTAGATAAATTTTTGAATTCTCCTTCATTATTTATCATCTCTTTTATAGCACTTTTTAATGACTCTTTATCTCTTGAAATTATATATTTTTTCTGCTTATCACCAAAAGCTTCTCTTACAATCCCAACATCTGTTGAAATTATTGGTATCCCCATAGCCATTGCTTCAAGTACAGGAAGAGGTGTTCCTTCATTTTTTGACATACATAAGTAAATATCTAATGAGTTATAAAAATTTGGCATTTCTTCTTGCTTTATCATTTTTATATTTCTATCTGCAAGATTTAATGTAATATTATATCCTTCTTCTTTTAGCTCTTGAATTGCAGGTTTTATTATTCCTTCAACGCCTTTCATATCGCTATCTCCGTCAGAATCTATAAATTTGCTATTTCCTGTCCATCCTGCCACAATACATCCATGTTTATTTTCAAATCTTTCTGTATTTTGCGCCACATATTTTTTTAGGTCCACCCCATCATGAATTACTTCTGCGGGCTTCTTGCTAAATTTTTGGTAAATTTGTAATAATCTATTTGAAGTTACAAAGTAAGATTTTGCATATTGCATAATCTCTTCTGTTCTCCAACTATCATTTCCTTCAAGATACAATTCATCACATACTGCAAAAGTTATTTTTTTGCTTAGTATAAACCTTTCTTTAAACTCTTCAAAAGTCATTCCTAATGTATCACAATATTTATGCATTTCATCTCTATCAATTAAGCTGATATATCCTCGCCACATAAAATGTATTAAATCATAATCTTCACAAAATAAGAAAAGTTTTATCATATTTCCTTCAAAAATTCTACCAGGAATTATATCTATATCAAAATTAGTTAAATTTTCTTTTAGTCTATGTGCAATATTATCAAAGGCCCATCCTTCTGAATCTATTATTAAGGCTATTTTCTTTTTTACCATCCTTTAATCCCTTCAAAATTATTATCTTTTAATTATTTTTTTTATTTTTTGAGTAATCTTATAACTTCTAGAATATAATATTGAATCTAATTGTGCTCTTATTTCCATATTTTCATCTTTCAAAATTTTATTTTCATTAGCTATTAAATTTTTTTCGTTTTCTAATTCTTTATATTTTTTTAAATCCTTTTCCCTTATTGTTGCCATATTTTCTTTTAGAAGTGCATTTTCTTTTTCTAGAGTTCTTATTATAATTTCACTACTCTCCATATTATCCCCATTTCTTTTCTTAATGAATAAGACTTATAACTCCTCAGCAAATCTTCTCTCTAATTTTTTAAATACAAAATATCCTATAAGACATAATACAATTCCCATAGCTAAGGCTATTAGTAATCCTTGTATATTTGGCATCGTTTTATCATAAAATATACTTCTATATCCGTCTATTAAATATGACATTGGATTTATTTTTACAATCCATTGCAAATTTGCTGGTACTGAACTAATTGAGTATACAATTGGTGTTGCATAAAATAATAGTTGTATTAGTATTCCTAACAAGTGTAGTAAGTCTCTAAAGTATACTGTTAAACTTGAAACAATAAAAGCAACACCTATGGAAACAACAAATTGTATTGCTAAAATTACAAAATACCATAAAATGTTCCAAGATAATCCTATTCCTCCAAATATTACAAAACCTAATATTATTATTGTTGCAATCAAAAAGTTTACACCCTCACTTGCAACTACTGATATTGGCAGAATTTCTCTTGGAAAATACACTTTTTTAATAATGTTTGCATTATCTACAACTACTGCCGCTCCTCTTAGTACAACTGATGAAAAATATTGCCAAGGAATTAACCCACAGCACAAATATACTGTGTAATTTTCTATCTCACTTTTTAGTATTACTTGAAATACTAAAGCATATACAGCAATTTGTAAAAGTGGATTTATAAATGACCATAAAACTCCTAATACAGAATTTTTATACTTTCCTCCAACATCTTTTTTTATATTCGTTTTTAATAATTCTCTATAATTATATAAATCTTTTGCTATATTCATTTTGGTTCCCTTCCTACCATTAGTTTTATATTTTTTCAACTATGTTGTTTCTTTTAAATACTCTTCTATTACTTCATCTGGATTTCCATCCATTTTTATAACACCTTGATTTAGCCATACAGCTCTATTGCAAAAATCTTTAACTGTACCTAAACTATGAGTTACAAATACCATAGTTTTTCCTTGCTCTTTTAATTCTTTCATTTTAGCTATACACTTTTCTTGAAAATGTTGATCTCCAACAGCTAGTACTTCATCTACTAAAAGAATATCTGCATCAACATTTATTGCTACAGCAAATGCAAGTCTCATATACATTCCTGATGAATAAGTTCTAACCGGATTATCAATATATGAGCCTAATTCTGAAAATTCAATTATATCATTTAACCTTTCATCTATTTGCTTTCTTGTAAGACCAAATATTGAAGCATTAAAATAAATATTTTCTCTTCCTGAAAAATCTGGATGAAATCCTGCACCAAGCTCTAAAAGTGATGTAAGCTTACCATTTGTAGTTATTTTTCCTTTATTAGGATATATTATCTTAGTCATAAGCTTTAATAACGTAGACTTTCCGCTTCCATTAACTCCTATTAGCCCAACTGCCTCTCCATTTTTTATTGTCAAATTTATATCTTTTAGAACTTCTCTTGTTTCTTTTTTATTTCTGTTCCAAAATAACATTTTTTCCTTTAAACTATTTGCTTTGTCCATATATATTTTAAAATCTTTATATACATGTTCTACAACAATTCTATTTTCTTCCTCTTTTGCCATTTTTCTTACCTTTCCTGACTAATTTTGCTTGTATTCTAACATAGAACGCTCGTTTTTTCAATACATTTTAACTATCAACGCATTTTTAGTTTTGTCATTACCATTCCTGGAAAATATAATAATGCAACCATAATCTTATTTAGGTTTCCTTTAACATTTTTTATTGGCTTTTCTTGTTTTGTTAGTATTGAAAACAATATATAATGCTTATATACATACATTCTCTTTTTTAAAGTTGTTCCTCTCATATCTTGATCAAATATTTCTTTAAAATATTCGTAGTATCCATATGGGCTTTTAGTAAATTGTTTATTTATATTCTTAGTATACCCATCTTTCTTATACTCACAAATCATTATTGGCTTATTAAAACATGCAACTTCATATTGTAAATCCATTTTATGATGTAACCTTGCTTCAGTTACAAATTTTTCATCTTTTTCTAATTCATATTTAAAGTTTTTTCTTATTTTAGTATTAAACACTAATGCTTTTTCTCCAGTTATTCCCTCTTTAAAATATAAATCAAACATTGTACTATGAAAATCATCCTTAATAAAATTGTTCCCCATATTCTTTCCATCTTGATCATATTTCAAAAATACAAGCGCATAAATATTTCTCATGTCTTCACATTTGCTAAGAGCTTGCAAAATAATAAGAAAAGCATCTTTCGTAAAATAATCATCTGAGTCACATTCTATAATTAAATCGCCAGTTGCTTTTTGAACTAAGCTATTTATAGCACTCATTTTTCCTCTATTTTCTTGGTAAAAATACTTTACATCTATAAGTTTTTCCAACATGTAATTTTCACAAACTGTTTTAGTATTATCTGTTGAACCATCATCCATAATTACCCATTCAAGTTCTATTTGTGGACAACTATTACTATTTATAAGCAAGCTTGCATATAACTTGTCTAACAATTTTTCTCTATTATATGTTGCTGTTAATACTGATATTTTCAAGTGGCATTCTCCCCTTTACTCTTCTATAATTTTTATTACTTTATTTATTACTTTTTCATTATCATATTTATAATCATTTGGATTACTTAAAATTTTCTTCATATTTTGAAGTACAAACTTTATTCCTTTATATATCCCATCTTCTGAATTTTCTGTAATATATGAATTTTTAGGATAATTCACTAATACTTCTCTTGATGATGTATTTGTAGTTAAGATATATTTATGAAGTATTTTAGCCTCTTCTAAAACCATTGGATACCCTTCAAATGCCGAAAATAAGCAGAAATAGTCAGCTTCTTTTATATACTTATACGGATTAGTTTTTGCTCCTAATAATATAAATGTTTCTTTAACATCTTGCTCTTCTATCTTCTTTTGTAGTTTTTCTTTTTCTGGACCATCTCCGATTATATAGATTTTATGTTTAAATCCATCTTTTATAAGTCTTGCATGTACATCAATTAATCTATCTATTGCTTTTTGTTTCACAAGCCTTGAAACTTGCAAAAATGTTGGCATATTTTTTTCTAAATGTTCATCATTTTCTTCTTTTGAAAGATTTATTATTCTTTCTTCATTTATATAATTATTTATAACTCTCTCTTTTGGAAGTAACATATCATCATATACTTTATTAAACTTATCTAAATTACTAATGCTAACAAATATCAACTCATCATATTTTTCATATACATTTCTATCAAATATTCTTTTTATCTTTGATTTAAAACCTCTCCCAAACACTTTTGAAATATCATTATGTATCCATGCAATTCTTTTTGATTTTGATTTGTACTTAAATATTCTAGTTATTGGACCTTCTAAAAATGCTATTTGAGCTTTATAGTTTTCATCTGATACATATCTTTTAAATATTTTTTTACTTCCTAATAGCACTTTAATTGGAATCAGCTTTCTTTTAATTTTACCTAAGCTATCATATCTAAAATTATATAAGCTTTTTAAATGAATTCTAGAATCTAACTCTTTTTCAAGTTCTCCTCCTGCATACAAAGTAAAAATAGTTATATCATACTTTTCTACTAATTTATTTGATAAATCTACTAATACTCTTTCAGCACCACCTAAAGTTAACCCTGTAATACCAAATATTATCTTTTCCATCTACGAATTTTATTTCCTTTCTTGGTAAGTTTTAGGATTATATATCTTAATTTTTTCATCATCTATATCTTTTACAGTGTTTATCACAAGTATTGTTAATAGTATTATAACCATCATTGATGATGAATTAAAAAATGTATACCCTGATACAAATGACACAATTATTGCAAACCACATTCCCAAAATTGCCATTAAACCTTCTACTTCTATTTGGTTTATATTTTTTATGGCTACATATACTCCATATACAGCTATAAGTAAGAATGGCACAAAATATATAAAAAATCCTACAAATCCAAAATTATATAAAAATGCTGGTACTTCCATTTCAAATATCATTTCATAAAAATGAGTCATATATCCATTTCCAAATAATAATATTGGTATGTTATTTTGAATTTTTACTAGTTCACTTTGATATATAAACTGTAAAATTCGCATATTGGTATTTGAAATATTATTCTTATTTGCTATTTCATATAGTTTTATATAAGCTTGTTGCATATCTTCCGACATATAACTTGTATCTATCTTTCCATCTTTTACATCAAGTACAATTTGCATTATATCGCCTGTTACATGTGCTGTTGTTTGTGATATAGGATCATAGATTAAATCTTCATTGCTTTTTAATTGTTTCCTTCTTTCTAATGTTTTTGAACCAAATATTGTAACTACTACTCCAACCACAAATATTACAATTACACTAGCTAATATAATTTTTTTGTTTATTTTATTCTTCTTAGCTAAACTATGAATTATAGAAAATATCATAAACATTATAATTACAAATAAAAATCCAAATAGCCCTACTCTTGTTCCCAAAAGTGTAGATAAATACACTCCTGTAAGTATTGTAATCATCAATGTCCAAATTCTATACTTTGCTTCATATTTTTTAGAGAGCATTGGCAACACTACACACAAAAGTAATAACATTATTGTTCCAATACTGTTTCCTGATTCAAACCAACCTTTATATCCAGTCATTGTTTCTTCATATGTATATGATGCTGTTTTAGTTAAAATAGAAATAAACATAGAAACGATATATACTGTAAGTGCTACTAATGCACACTTTCTTAATTTAAATACAGTTCTTCCTTTTTCTTCATCTTTTACTTCGTCATCTCTATTTTTTAAAGCAAAAAACTCCCAGTATATGATTAAATTCATAACCATAAAAGTATAATTTATAATGTATTGCAATTCTCTTATTTCATTTCCATATGCACAAGCAGTTTTTATTCTATAAAATACATATAAGTGACATATAGCATATGTTATATATACAGCCCCCATTATAAGTATTGGTTTCTTATTTTTTTCTTTTATAAAAATGTATATTGCCGCAATAATTGGTATTATTGGGCGTAATATTGTTGAAATAGAAATGCTAGTATTAAAGCATTTTCTAAATAAAAAACTCGATATATCTAGTATCGGACATAATACTATAAATGCCAATAGTAGATTTTCTATAGTTAATATATTTTTAATTTTCTTTTCCTTTAATAAACTCATCTGTCTTATCTCTGGCAAAAGCCTTATTCTCCTTAAAAACTTTTCTTCTACATTTTACTCTAAACAAAGAAAAATAGCAATATTCACGAATGAATTTTGCTATTTTTGCAACCAAACATATTTCTTTATAAAATCAACTTTTCCTAATATAAAAATTACAGCAACACATATTATAAAATTACTTGTAGTTAAAATTATAGTTTTCACTGGATTAATTGTATATACACTTTTTACAAAGCTTCCAATAATTTGCAAAACTATTTCATGTAAAAAGTATATGGCAAAACTGATTCTTGAAATGTACGAAAATATTCTACTTACGCAAGAATCTTCTTTTACACTTACTCTTGTAATAATCTCAAATAAAAAAATACTTGTCATAAATATCCAAATTGAATTATACCAAATATCATACACTACTCCACCAGCAACAAAAAATATTTGTATAAAAACCATCATTATAAATCCAATTACACATATTAATACTAAACTATTTGTATCAATTTTTTTCAAAAAACCTTTTCTTATTTGATATCCCAAAACAATATAAACTCCATAAAGCCCCCCTAAAAAAGACAACTCAATAAAGTTATTATACATTTTTCTGTTATACAAGCTTAATATTCTATTAAGTTCAGGTAATATAAATGATAAAATCAAAACTATAATTATTGGAAATTTTAAAGACTTCATTGAATATGTTTTTACAATTTTGCTCAAAAATGGAATTGCTATATACATGCCTATTATCATTGGCATATACCACATATTAGAAAACATATCAATATCTAAAAATAACATTCTCTTAATCAAAACTATATAATTAAATTCTTGTTTTCTCCACATCCAAATAAATATAGTATACAAAACAATCCATATTTCTGTCGTTATTACAATAGGTAATAAATTTCTTTTGTAAAATTTTTTTACATCTTCATCCGAATTTATTTCTTTACTTAATGTTAAATAACCTGTTAACAATAGAAATATTGGTACTCCTAATCTAGATATTGAAAAAGTATTATCTTGAAAATATTTTCTCCTAATGTTAGTGTAGTCCATTCTTCTATATTTAATTCATATATATATTCTATGCAATGAGCCAGTACCACTAATATTATGGCCACAGTTCTTGCAATGTCTAGCGAAATATTTCTTTTATTTTATTTTCTTTATTTATTATTGAGATTTCTTGGTTCATATTATACCTAATTAATCTCTTATTATTTTTATTAAAATGATTTTTCACTTGAGCACAAAAAGCAGCTCCGATTGTAACTATAAAGATTTTTATGCTGCATAATGCAAATTTTCTTAAAGTAGGATTCTTTATTTTTACTTTATATGGAATCAAACATAATTCTCCATAGTGAAATAATAAAATGTACATGCTATTTCTGCCATACCAGCTTAATATCTCTTTTAGAAATTTTGAATATTTCGAGATAAATTTTGAAATCTCGAAAATAGTAATTACTCCAGCAATTGCAGTTATATAAGACCATAATCCATTTGGAAATGATCTTGTTGCTAATTCTATCCAATTATATTTTATTCCAATTACCCAGATTGTTGCTATTATCAATAAATTCAAATAATTTTTTTCAATTTTATCTATTATTTGATATTCTTTTATTAAATATCCAACATAGTAAAAGATAATACTTGCTAAAACTACATCAAAAGAGAATGGTAACCAATACTTATTTATTCCTAGTAAATATCCAATATAGGTTAACAGTACTATTATAACTGATAAATTTATATTTTCACTTTTACATAATTTATAGCTAGTTGTAAAAATTATTCTTATAAGTCCTAACAATGGAAAGAACCATAATACACCTAACGCATCTATTTTCGAAAAGTCAAATCTTCCTGAAAATGTACGTGATACTAGAATCTGTTTTAGCCATCTTATAATTCCTTCACCAAAACTATACTGCCCCTTCATACATAAAATTAATGATACTATAAAACTACATAAAATATAGGGCAAAAATAATTTTAATATTACTTTCTTTATCGTTGTCTTAATCTTCTCATTCTTGTTAAAAAAGTGGCCACTACACATAATAAATAAAGGCATATGAAATGAAAATATAAAACTTCTTTTCCAGCCTTCATCTATTGTATGTCCAATAACCATTAGAATTATTCCAATTCCTCTAGCTATATCTATAAATTCTAATCTATTATTTTTCGTAGATTGTCCGTATGTCCGTGTGTGTGTGTGTGTGTGTACAGCCGCAAGGCTTACAGATTTTTCTTTATTCATAACTTGTTCCAATTATCTTTCTAATTTTTTTCTTTCCCTTATCTAATATTATTGCTAACACTATACTTAGAGTAATTCCTAACAAAAATCCTAACATTCCAGAAAATGGTTTTGACGCCCATGCTGCACCGTTCCATGCAGTATACCTAAAGACATCACAATTAAAGTTTTCTAATATATTCTTTTTATATAATATATAAAACAATATATTTATAATATTGGCAAACATCAAGTGTGATTCCATAATAGTAAATGTATTTTTTGCTACAAATGTAATTTTTTCATTTTTCTCTATCTTCTGAGCCAAAAAGCTCATTACTGTATACCAAAAAAGTATTCCTGTACAAGATGTTATAAATGGCAAGAACCAATATGAGAATCCATTCATTTCTGATGTTCCAAAGAAATTCACTTTTTCACCAAATATCAAAATGAGTATACAATTCACAGTTATGCAAGTTATATATATTTTCCATCTCTTTATTCTCTTGATTTTCTCTTCAAAGTATTCCTTAAAGATATACCCTAAATTAAAAAATTGAATATAAAAAGATAATTTTAATAGAAAAACATATTTAACGCCTCTGTTGCACCACCCCTTTGCACATAAATATACTGATGTAAATCCTAACAGAGTCAATGCAATTGTTACTATTATATCTGTTACTTTATTATTGGGCTTTATTATATTTCTTAATATATTATAAGTTATAGAAACCCATAGTAACATAACCACAAACCAAGCTGGACCATTTAAAGATGTCATTGTTCCATCAAACAATGATATAATAAATGATTTCACAGTCGGCATATAAAACCAGTGCGTTCCAATTATTTTGTCAATAAATAATGCAATTATTAACATAGTTATATTCCATATGACTGCTGGTATTAGCATCTTTTTTGCTTTATGTTTTACATTTTCAAGAATATTTTGTTTCTTATAAAAATATCCTGATATAAATACAAACATTGGCATAAAGAATGAATCATATGGAAATAACTTACTAAGTATTCCCACTTGTATATTAGTATGGTCGTCTACAACCATTATAATTGCTAGCACATATAATAAATCAAAAACGAAGTTTCTTGTTCTTATAGGATTTCCGGTGTGTGTGTGTGTGTGTACAGTCGCAAGACTTACAGAGTTTTCATTTTCCATACTTTTATCCTACTTTTCTAATTCTTTATTAACAGTGTTTAACGCTTCTAGTATTACTTTATCCATATCATAATATTTATAGCTACCTAATCTACCACCAAATATAACTTTATCATCTTTACTTGCAAGTTCTGCATATTTCTCATAAAGCTTATTATTTCTTTCATTGTTTATTGTATAATATGGTTCTTTTTCTTTATTCCAACTGTCTGGATATTCTTTTGTAACAATTGTTTTTGGTGAAGTTGTGTCAAATTCAAAATGCTTATGTTCAATAATTCTTGTATATGGAATTTCATATTCAGTATAATTGACAACTGCATTTCCTTGATAATTTTGCATATCTAATATTTCAGTTTCAAATCTTAAACTTCTATATTCAAGCTCTCCAAATTTATAATCATAATACTTATCTATTTGACCTGTAAATATAGTCTTATTAGCTATATTATCTAATTCTTCTCTATGCTCAAAATAATTGTAATTTAATTTTACATCAATTCCTTCAAGCATTTTTTCAATGATTTGCGTATATCCGCCCATTGGTATACCTTGATATAAGTCATTGAAATAATTATTGTCATATGTAAATCTTACAGGTAGTCTTTTTATTATGAAACTTGGAAGTTCTTTTGCTTTCTTTCCCCATTGTTTTTCAGTATATCCTTTTACAAGTTTTTCATATATAGTCTTTCCAACTAATGAAATTGCCTGCTCTTCCAAATTTTTAGGCTCTTCTATTCCAGCTTGTCTTTTTTCTTCTTCTATTTTTTCCTTAGCCTCTTTTGGAGTTATTACTCCCCAAAGTTTATTGAATGTATTCATATTGAATGGCATATTATATATTTCGCCTTTATAATTTGCTATTGGTGAGTTTGTATATCTATTAAATTTTACAAATTGTTGTATGTAATCCCATACTTCTTCATTGCTAGTATGGAATATGTGAGCTCCATATTTATGCACATTTATTCCTTCTATATTTTCTGTATAGATATTTCCAGCCACATGATTTCTTTTATCTATTACTAAACATTTTTTTCCTCTTTTATTTGCTTCATACGCAAATATTGCTCCAAATAGCCCTGTACCTACTACTAAATAATCGTATTTCATAATTTCTCCTTTAATAAGTATTTTAAAATGTATTATCAGACACTTTGATAACTATAATATCATTTATAATCTTTATTGATCCATCACTTGGATATACTGGCATTTTCTTAAATTCCTCTGATGCAACTATTTTATCATAATCTTGCTTTGAGCAAATTGATATATCAATACCTAAATATCTTTTATAAAAACTGATATTCTGTCTAGTTCCATTATAATTATTCCAAGTTTCATAATTCAATGTAACAAATCCGTTCGTTCTATCTAAATTACTTGGCCTATATTCTATATAATAACTAAACATCCAGTTTTTGTCTTTTGAGTACCCACTTAATTGAGTTACTTTATTATAAATATCATTTGATATCGTATAATAATTTCTATAAGTTTCTTCTCTTGCCATTGCAGTGTATGTGTTACTCAATACAAAAGTCCATATAATTATTACTAAGAATATACTTTGTCCCCATTTCATAAGATTACTTATAGATGTATTTTCTCTATAATTTTCTATAACAATAGCCAAAATAAATAAAGTTATTATTCCAGGTCCAGTTACAAGATTAATGGATGTATCTGGTGCTATTATATCCATTATATTAATACCAATTGGAAAAACTAGTAGTAATACAATTAAACAAATTATTCTAATAGGTTTCATTTCATATTTTTCTTTAATAAACTTCCATGCTACACATATAATGCTTAAAATTGCAATAAGACCATATATCTTTCTTCTTCTCCAGAAGCTATTATAAATAATAGTATTTCCAAAGAAAAATTCAAAACAATCTTTATATGATTGAAGTATCGTTTTAGACAAACTCATAATAGTAGTAATTCCCAGTGAATTAGCACCTTTATATGAAGCCATCTCTATATTATTAATTAACAATACTATTTTTAAAATGATATAATAAACAAGTACTCCAACAAAAATTGTTACTATAAATTTTACTGCCGTTAAAACTACCTCTTTTAATTTAACATTTTCTATAAGATACCTTACTAATAAAGTAACTGTTATTCCCAATACTACTCCTAAGTACGCTTGATAGAATGAACATACACAAGCAGTTAGTAACATTGCACCAATTAACGCCACTACCTTTTTACTCTCAAAGTACTTATCTAATAAATATCCTACTGCAGTTGCTAAGCAAAATGCTAGACAATACACATCTGCACAATATATAAAGAAAAATGTTTCAGCGACCTGTGGTGCAGCTGCAATAATTGCTGACAGTAATACAATCAACAGTTTGTTTTTGATTTTAAATGTTTTTATAATAAAAATCATACTTATCGTTATAAAACATAAGCTTATAAAAACAATTAAAAACTTATTTACTAGTCCGAACCTTAATAAATTTATATATTTAATTCCATATCTTCCTAGAGATATTTCCCACTCGGATGCAATATTCCAATTTACAATTGATAACGCATCTGGCTGTAATGCTTCTGTTATAATGAAATTAAAATTAGTTAACATTCCAACAATAATTGTTGTAATAACAGCTAATATCTCATTTTTTCCAATATATTTTTTCAGTTTTCTAATATATTCAATTGGTTCTTTTATTTCTATTTTGTTCATCTAAATATCCCCTCATATTTTTATGATATCACACTTTATTTCCAATTTTTCTATTTTCTCTTTTATCTTTTCCATCTGTTCATTAGAAATTTCTCTAAAAATATTCATTTTTTTTTGAAGAGTTTCATACTTTTTCTTTGCTAGACTATGAATTTTAAATATTTCCACTTTTTGTGGCTTGATTTTTCCTAACATTTCTATAATTTCCTTGATGTTTTTATCTGTATAGGTGTAGTCCTCTACAATAGGAATTCTTATTATATAATCTTTTTTAGATAAATCCAATAATTCTAGGTTTTTCTTGTACAATTTAGGATCTCCATTTATCCTTTTAGCAATATTTTCATCTAAAACCTTCATATCAACATAGAATAAATCAACATATTTTAGTGCAACATCTAAAAATTCTTCTGGTACAGTTAAAGCGGTTTCTATACAAATGTTTATATTGTTTCTTTTTAATCTTTTTAATAGTGGTTCTATTTTTTTTATTTGAAATAAGCATTCCCCTCCTGAGAAAGTTACTCCACCATCTTCTCCATAAAAATCTTTATCTTTCATTATCTCATCAAATAAATTTTCTAATGATACTTTATATCCATATATTCCTTTTGAATTACCATTTACATACTCTTCTATTTCAAAACTTAAATTTTCAGGATTTGAACACCATGGACATCTTAAATTACATCCCTTAAAAAACACAGTTGTTCTGATTCCTGGACCATCTTGAAGTGAAAATCTTTGAATATTAGTTATTATTACATTATTTTCTTCCATTATGTAATTTTTCCTTCACTTTTTAAAGCCCTTTCAATAATATATTCTTTATATTCTTCTGGTAAATCATTAAAGTATGCACTAAATCCCCATACTCTTACTATTAAATTTGGAAATTTTTCTGGATTTTTTCTCGCTTCTAATAGTTTTTCACTGCTTATTACATTCATCTGCATTTCAAAGAATCCAATTTTTATACTTGCCATTAGAAAGTCAACAAATTTTTCAAAATTATCTTCTATGAAATTAGGAGATACAAAGAAATCTATTACATTTCCATTAAAACGACCTTCACCATAATCTAATTTTGCTGCAAATTGGACTAATTCTGTATATCCATTTAATACATCACAAGAAATATGCACTCCAAATGGCTCTCCATACTTTCTTCCGTCAAATGAAGCAGGAAAATTTTTAGATTCTTCTATATATGATGGTGCACTAAGCCCAAACTTATACTTTCCCCCTAAAGGATTTCTCTTATTTTCAAAAAATAATGATACTTTTTTAATGATTTCATTTGACATTTTTAGTACGTTTTCTTCGTCTTTGCCATATTTATTTTTATTTTCTTTTATTTCCTTTAATAAATCATCTTGTCCTTCATAATTTTCTTTTATTATATTATAGAACTCTTCTAATCTATATTTTTTTCTTTTAAATACATATTCATCAACCATAAGAATTGAATTTACAAGATTAGAAATTCCCACTCCTGTAAATCCATAATTATTATATTTTGCCCCACCATCTGCTATATCTTTATTGTCTTTTAGACAGTTATCAGTACATATTGATAATAATGGATCTTTTGAAAACTTTATTTTATCAACTTCAGTCTTAAATTCATCTAAATATTTTTCTAAATAATTATAATAACAGTTTATAACTTCTTCAATGGAGTTGAACTTGCTTAAATCTTCGTTTTCTAGCATTTTTTGCCATGGATTCATGAAAGATATTGATTTAATATTATTTTGGTCAAATGACTTTCCTGTAATAAATGGTTCCCAACATGCAGCAGTTCCATAGTTAAATACATCACTTTCATCAAATCCAAATTCAATCAATTTTGGTATTATCACATCATCATTTGCAAATAATGGACATCCAATTCCAGTCTTTATACAATCCAGTGACTTTTCAATTAATTTTCTAGGTGTATGTCTGCTTACTCTTAATAAGATTTTAGGATCAGGTTCTTGCATTTCTTTGATAATATCTATAAACATATATGTCAATTCATTGCATAAATAGCTACCATCTTTATCTTCGCCACCAAGTATTATTATTTGTCCCGTATCTCCTGCTAAGGAATTGCTCTTATAATAGTAGTCTCGATGTAATATTTCTAAAAATTCTTTTACCATTTGTCTAGCCTCATCATATGCAATAACACTATTTTTCAAGTCTTCTTCATAATATTCAATCAATATTTTGTCTAGTCTTCCTAGACCATTTAAGTAATGTCCTGTTTGCCATAACAACTGGTTCAAAAATAATATACGTTGCAATGCGTCTTGAAAAGAATTAGCACTTCTATTTTTTATTCCATCTATATTGCCTTTAATTTTATCGTTTTCAATTATTGACTCTTCTCTATCAATAAAGTATTCTATTGCATTTATACATTTTTTATAAATACCTGAAGACTCTTCTTTATACTCTTGTAAAGACTTCTTTAAGATTTTTTCATAATCAACCATTAAATTTCCAATTATGTCATTATCATAATATAATTCTTTGAAAACATCTATTGAATAGTAAAAATATTTATCTTCACTTTTTTCTAAATGTACTGATTGAAACAATCTATTATAGTCTTTTAACAACTTAGTCTTCATTACTGCTTTTACTTTTGATATATTATTGTTGCTATTATTCAATTTCTGATAATTTCTTTTTGCAATAGATAAATGCTTCCAATTTTTATCACCAATAGCCGCTCTAACTATTCTCTTTATTTTTGACATTGCTTACTTATATATCCTTCCTTTGTATTTTCTTTTTTAAATCTTGTATTATTCCAATTACAAAGCTATCTTTTAGTACAACTAACATTATGGCATATATAATACCTGCTATCACAACTTGTATTGCAGTTGTATATATTGTAGGGTTCATATTTTTTCCTATAAAATACACTATAATAAACATAATAAATGAACTTATAATATATTTTCCAGAATTCTTAACAACAATTGAAATATTTACATCTTTTCTAATATCTATTAGCTGTACAATCATAATTAGGAATTCTGCCATAACTGATGCAAAAAGTGCTCCCCCTGCTTTGAATTTGGGAATAAGAACTAAATTCATAATTAAATTAACTATAGCTGCTATTATAACTGATTTTGTATATATATTTTGTTTTTTCGCTGGAATTAAATATTGTATTCCACTTACATTGTTTAATCCAATTGCCATAATAAGCATTGAACCTATTTTTATAAGTCCTTTAGATTCCTCATAACCTTCACCTAAGAACCACGGAACTACCGTGTCAGAAACAGCTATTAGTCCCATCATCATAGGAAAACCTAATAGCCATACAAATCTAAAAGATTTTTCTAAATACTTACTTACTTCTTCTCTATTTCCGCTTGAAATAATGTTAGCAATTCTTGGTGCAACTACAGTTCCAAGGGCAGTAACTAATGTTAGTGCTGTCTTTATAATTTTTTGTGACTGCTCATAATTTCCTACTTGCGACATATTATTTAACATACTTCCTAACATAGTTTTATCTAGTACTAGATATACCTGCATCGCAATTTGAGGTACAAATAAACTTAGTATTGGTACAATATGTCTTCTAAGTTTTAGTTTTTTAATATTAACTTTATTTAAGTACTTAGGAAGGTACAACCACAAACTTATATTTCCAAATAAATTTGATAATGTATATATTAAAATATATAACCATAAGTCATCCGGCTTCTTTATAAACAAAAAGATACATATAACACTTAAAACCTTTACTATTGTATTTCTAGTTACAGTCTTTTTAAATTCCTCTAGTCCCTGGAAGAACCAACTAATATCAAAAATATTTGCTATCAATTCCAATACTAAAATTTTATAATATACAGAATATTGTTGTCCATTTCCAAATGTGAATATAAACGTTACTATTGAAATAATCATAGTTATTGTTTTTATAATATTAAGTTCCCAAAACACATTTGTTCTTTTAGTCACATCTTCTCTTGTATATGCAATTTCTCTTTGACCATACATAGAAATCCCCAAAGAACCAAATAGTACAAAGTATGTTACAATTGAAATTGTATAACTATATATTCCTATTCCCTCTGATCCAAGTACTCTAGATAAATACGGAGTTGTTATTAGTGGAATCAAAATTACTAATATTTGATATATTAAATTATATATGTAATTCTTTTTTACAGAATTTTTGTTCATACGTCCTCTTCCTATCAATTATTATAAAGCCTTTTTAAGACCATCTTTGATGCAAATTTAGTCAATATAAAATTACTTTTTAATAAAATTTTTTCCTTTTTTCCATTTTTGAAAATGTCATAAACTTTTTCATATCCTTTTATAAATTCTACGAAATCTTTTATTTTCTTTTTTTGCTCTTCATTTATTTCAAAGGTTAAAAGTGTAGATAATTGGGTATCAGCCATATCTGAAATCTTTTTTAACATATATCCAGATTTATCATTGTCTAGTCCTTCAGCCTTTTCTTCATAGTATTTCAATAACCTATCTAATACTAATCTGTGCATGTCTATATGCTTTTGCATACTTGATAAGCTTACACTTTGTCCTTCCCTTGCAACTCTATACATATATATATCAAAATTATAATATATAATGTCATTTACATATGGTATAGGTAATAGTAAATACTCCATATCAGTATAAAAACCATTATCTAATACAATGTTATTATCTTTTAATATTTCTGTTTTGTACAATACATTGTGCATTTGTACATTATTGTTTTTACTTATTTCTAAAAGACTAACTTTTTTTCCACTTTCAACATTATAATTTGTTTTATCTATAATTTGTTTTGTTGCTTCATTATAAGTTATATAATTTGTTATAACCATATCAACATCAATATTCTTCAATTCATTTATAAGATTATCTAACTCTTCTGATTTTACCCAGTCGTCTCCATCTATCATCTTAAAGTACTTTCCAGTTGCATTTTTTATTCCATAATTTACTGTTGAACCGGCTCCCTCATTTTTCTTTTTTATAAGTCTAATAGTTTCAGGATATTTATCTTCATATTCTTTTGCGATATTTGCAGTATTATCTTTTGAACCATCATCAATTACAAGAACTTCTAATAACTCTCGTTCTTTACATTTTATAAATGATTCTAAATTTTCACTAATTAAATTTTCTAGATTATATGCAGCAACACTAATCGTCAATATTTTTTCGCTCATTATTTTCTCCTTCAATTTTTAAGTTTAGCATCATTGCCCAAAAAAATCCATAAGGTATAAGTACTGGTATATCATAAAAAGAATTTCCCACAATACCTTCTAATAAAATGTAAATATGATATGCTAGAAAAACATATAAATAGCTTTTTTTACTTATGTTCTTACTATTTTTAACTTTCAATACTAATATTACAATATACGCATTTAACCCTATAAAGACTGCAATTCCAAAAACTCCTAATTCACTTAATATCTGTAAATATATGTTGTGTGCATCCATATAACTTCTTTCTTGCGTAATTATCTCATTATGATAATAGTATTTATATGTTCCCCATCCTTTTCCAAATACAGGTGATTCTTTAAATTTATTTATAGCTAAATTCTTCATTGGCTCTCTTGTTAGAAACATATCTTTATTTATAAAACCTTCATATGCTCTAACAATTGGGCCTCTAAATGCAGGTACTATTAGTATTACTGCTACACCACATATCATAGCAATACTTATTTGTTTATAATATTTTTTTAAAATTTTAATATTATAACCTTTATTCTTTAATATTATTGCAATGAGTATGGCCAACACGCCAAAAAACAATTGAGCTCTTTTTCCTGTAAGTAATATAGCTCCTACATTTAATGCTAAAATTATATAATTTATTATATTCTTTTTGCTATTTTTTATATTATAATTCAAATAGAATATTTCAAATATAATTCCTTGTAATAAATAAGTTGCATTTGTGCTGTAATGATGGGTAAATCCTGCAATTTGATTATGTTCAAATTGATATAATAACTCTGTTTTAAAGTCACTAAAAATTGGTAATATATTACTATAATAAAAATTTTTAAAAATAAAACAAAACCATGTTCCTATAATATGTTCAATTATAAAAAACATAAATACATGTGTAAAAATCTTTTGCCATTCTTTTGTTGAAGAAAATATCAATAAAATAGCAAAAAATTCGAGTATGTAAAATGGCATTCCGAAATGTCTATTTTGAATATCTCCATTTCTAAAAAATATAAGTAATATAGCTACAATACCTGTTATTATAACTACCTTGTAGTGTTTTATTAAATTTTCCAAAATGTTCTTATAGTTTGGCAAAATAACTAATAATAATCCTACTATTTGTACTATCAAGTTAACATATTCATTTGGATATATAACGTCTTTAAATGATATGTTAAATGGATAAAACAAAATTAGAAATAGCCCTATGTACATGCAAATCTTCTTATAATTTTCCTTCACTAATTTCATTGTTACTCCTTATTTTCTATATAAATATCTAATAATTGTTTTGCTGACAGCTCAGAATCATAACCTTTGCTTCTTATTTCATTTGAGGTATCTTCTCTTTTTTTATTCTCATTTAATAATTTTATAGATAATTTTGTCCATTCCTCAGGATTATTTAAATCTAAATGATAGCATAACTCTGTTACTTTTACATCCATTGGAACATTTGTTGAACAGATTGTATTGATTCCTGCTGCTTGTGCTTCTATTGCAACTATACCAAGCCCCTCATATAATGAAGGAAATAAAAATAGATCTACACCTTGTAAAATTTCATTTACATCGTCTCTAACTCCTAATAATTGTACTGAATCTTCTAGATTGTATTTCTTTATCAATTTTACTATCTTATTTTTATCTTCACCATCGCCAATAAGTACTAATATTGAATTATTATCTATATCATGGATTTTTTTGAATATCTCTATAATGAACTCATGATTTTTTTGTTTTTGAAATCTGCCTATATGGCATATTACTTTTTTATTATTAAACTCAAATTTATTTCTGTATATATCTCTAATCTCTTTATTAAACTTAAACTTTTCTAAATCTATACCATTTCTTATTATCTGATATTTATTATTTATTATAACTTCATTTGGATATTTAGTTTCTGCTGCTATTTTTGAACAAGCTAAGTAATTATCTGCATTTTGCAAGAAATTTTTTCTTGTTATTTTTTTTAATAATATATTTTTTAGCTTTTCCTTTAAAGATTCTGTTTTCGAAATAGAATGAGAATGTACAATCACCTTATTTGCCCCATTATCCTTTGCAATTTTAGCTCCATATGCTAACTCATACGTACTTCCTGAATGAATATGAATAATATTGTATCTATGAGTTTTTAAAAACTTCTTTAGTGACATTTTGAAGTTTTTCTTTCTTACTACTCTGTCAAAACTCATATTTCCTGAGAACACTTTTCCACCTAAAACTTCTATTTCTTTCCTTAATTCTTCGTTTTCACATTTAAATGGTGTAAAAAAATCAAATTGTACTTTTTCCTTGTCTATTTTTCTGTACATATTCATGATAAATGCTTCTTGTCCGCCATTTGCTAGAGGCTCCCCAAATACTTGTAGGACCTTCACTTTGTCACATACATATTCGATTTTAGGATTAAATTTTTTTCCTTCTTTTATTGCACTATCAATTATCTTAATTCTGTCTTTTTTATCATTTTTGCTAGATTTTAGGATTCTTAATTTATGTAGTGCTAAACGCATGTATAACAAGATCCAGCCCTTTATTCCTTCTCTTCTGTACAAAACAACGTCATTTCTATACATATACTTAAATCTTTCAAGTCTATCACCATCTACAGTTGCTATACTAGCTCCCTCATTTAATTTTGATTTATGTGTTACAATACTGTTTGATATATAATAGCATTTATATTTTCTTGATATTCTTCTTGTATATTCCCAATCATCAGTCCATATAAAAAAATCTTTAATTGGAAGTCCTAACTCTTCTACTATTTCTGATTTTATAAACAAAGATACAAATGATGCCATAGCAATAGGTTGCATATTTGTTTCAAAATTTTTTAGCCATTTTGAAAACTTTCTTTTTTGAATATTCATTGTACATATACTATTATTTTTCCATAATGCTTTGCTTGATAGAAAGCCATATTCTCCATTAAGTTGTTTATCCGCCTTTAATAATTCTGTTAAGGAATCTTTATGAACTATACAATCATCATCCATAATCCACATAAAATCACAACCAATTCTAAAGGCTTCTTTCATACCATAATTGAATCCACCTGCTCCACCTAAATTTTTTCCTGTGTTAACATAGTGAACTCTACTATTTTTTAACTCATCACTTATATATTCCTTTGTACCATCAGTACTTGCATTATCTACAATTAAAATATCACAGTTATTATATTCTTGATTTAATAGAGCATTTATACACTCTCTTAATAACTCTTTTCTATTATATGTAACTACTATTGCAATAACTTTTTTATCTTCCATTTCTAAAAACTCTTTCCATATTTTTTTCCAGTAAATTTTGCCATTAAAAAACTAGTTCCTTTTTTTAGCCATTTTACATTTTGCATGTCCATTACTCTAACTTCTTCATATTTTATTTGATTTTTATTTATCCATACATCAAGCAATAGTTCTGAAATTCTACCATAAAATCTTGCATGAAATGGATCATATTCTATTCCTTCCATTTTCTTTTCTAACTCAAATAATATATCAAAAAGCCACTCACAATACTCATTTAGTATTTCTTTCTTCATAATAAACATATTGAACATATGCGCTTTTTTTCTTGTTTTTAATTTATCAAATTCAGCTATATACTCAGGATATTTCTCCTCTATTATTTTTCTTGTTTTATCTAATGGTTCTATATACATTGTATGTTTATAATGGTCGTACAAATTTTCAATAAAATAATTTCTCTCTTTTGGTAATATGACTTCTGCATTTTTTAATTTTTCTTCAACTTCTTCTCTAGTTAAAACACAGTTAAATTTTGCATTCTCATCTTTAGTAACTTTTCTCTTTTCAGTAAAATATCGTCTATAATGCACTAATCCAATATAATCCACATCAAGATTTTTCCAAGCCCAATATAATCCAGTTAGCTCACAAAAATATGGATTTTTTGACGAGATATTCTCTCCTTGGTTATCTGGAATATATCCTTCAATTTTTTCTTTTTCCTCAGCACCTACATAGACAGGCAAATATATATCTTCTTTTGGCATTTGATATTTTTTATGCGTTGCTACTATTATTTGAATATTCTTCACTATATTGCTCCTTCTTTTTTAAATATCTTCATTGCTGTTTTTATTATTATCTTCGTATCCATTACTAAACTTTTATGTTCCATATAATAGGTATCCATAATTAATCTATCCTTGAAGTCTACATCGCTTCTGCCATTGACTTGCCAATATCCTGTTATTCCAGGTTTAACTTTTATAATTTTATCATAGTACCAATCCATATCTTTTTTCTCTCTATGAAGATATGGTCTAGGTCCAACCACACTCATCTGTCCTAGTAAAACATTTATGAATTGAGGGAACTCATCAAGACTTGTTTTTCTTAAAAAAGCTCCAACCTTTGTTATTCTTGGGTCTTTCCTTAATTTTTTATATTTTTTATATTCTTTTGCAGCTTCTTCATTTTCTTCTAAATATTGAACTAATTTTTCATCTGCATTCATTACCATAGTTCTATACTTGAATATTCTTATTTCCTTGCCATTTTTTCCAATTCTAAGTTGTTTGTAAAACATTGGTCCATCATTTTCTTTTTTTATTATTCTCATTATGAATACAAAAATCGATAAAGGAATAAGAATTAATATTCCTATAATTCCTGCTACAATATCAAATGTTCTTTTTATAAAATAGTAAACTAGTTTTGGATGAGTTATTTTTTCAATTTTATGTTTGTACTTTTTACTTTCTGCTGTATTAATATTTTCAAATTCGTTAAAATTTTCCTCTTCTACAGCCAAATTTGTCCTGTTCATAAAATGTTCCCCTTTTATTTTTTACTCAGTATATCCTGTTTTCTTTATTATGGCATTGCTCATTTCTTTTACAGTTTCAGATGGTTCATAGTCAGTTTGCTCAAAAGCTTCTTGATGCAATTTTTTTACGTTACTTTCCAATGTTACAGGAATTCCATACCATCTGTCTAATGTTATTCCTTTTGTCTCATATGGCCAACCAATACTTTCATCTACTGACATTGATGCAAGACTCGGAATTAATCCCAAAATATCTCCAGAAGTTATATTAGTACTTATTCTTGGAAGTATTGTATTTGCAAAACTGTTTAATTGACCAATTGATAAAGTTTTTGCTTTCTTCATCATTGCTTCAACAACAGTTCTCATTCTTTCTGTTCTTTTATAATCCCCACCAGATGTATATCTTATTCTTGAATAAGCAACAGCTTGTACTCCGTCTACTGTTTGTCTTCCTGCTTTTGATATATGTTTTGATTTTATTCCTGAACTTTGTGATGTTGCATCAATATAGTCATTTATATAATTAAGTTCACTAGAATCAATATCAATTGTAACTCCACCTAAAGCATCAACAGCAGCAACCACTGCATCAAAATTAACTGTTACATACTCTTTAATATTTAAATCTAAAGCTTCATTTAAAGATTTTAAAGCATTTTCTGCTTTTCCATAAGAATACGCATGTGTTATTTTATCAAGTCTTTTTGTTCCATTTTCCATTACATAAACATAAGTATCCCTATATACAGATATTAGCTTTATATTTCCTGTTTTTTGATTTAAACTTGCAATTATTATGCAATCACTTCTATTTCCAGTACCATAATCGTCTGCTCTACTATCGATTCCAAGTAGTGCTATATTTCTATAATCTTGTAATTCTTCTCTTACTTCATCACTTATTCCTATATTATTTATATCTATTGTTTCAGTTTTTAATTGTCCTAGTTTTCCATTTATGAATGCCCATGCAGCAGCACCTGCAGCTAGTACAATTACTAATAATGTTATTAAAATAACTAATATAACTTTTAATATTATTTTCTTCTTTTTTCTTTTTTCCTTTGCTTGTTTTTGCTCTCTTCTTTCCATTTCTCTTTCATAGGCTCCAAATCTCGAATCCTTTGTGTCTATATCTTTCTCTTTTTCATTATTATTTGACATAACTTTCTCCTTTGCAAAAAACTACGTATATAATATCAATTATAAACATATTTTTCAATACGTTCAATACATTTTTTTCACTTTTATTTTTCATATTTTTATAAAGCCTTGATATTACTTAAGTTAAAGACATTTACTATTTTGGGCCAAATTATGCAAAAAATAGCAACAAAACTCATATTATAACATTTATATATATTATCTCTACATAACATTATATTTATGAGTTTATTGCTAATTTTTATTTTATCCTAAAATATTTATTTCTTTTTCAAGTTGTCTTAAAAAGTATTTTTTATTAGATCTGAATGTTTGAGGGTTAAATGTCTCTGCTTTTTTTAAAGCTTGTCCAATATCGTCAAAATCATCCAAAGCTATTATATAACCTTTTTCGCTAAAATTTTCCAAAATTTGTAGTTGATGATCATTTACATGTTCATAATACATTCTGAGTCTTGCAGCTGCTATGATTGTTTTTCCTTTCTTTAAAGCTGTAAGTATAGTTCCAACTCCTGCATGACAAATTACAATCCTTGCTTTATCTATGTAGTCCTCGAATTCTTCAACTCCCATATAATCAACAATCTTCATATCATTTGATTTAAATTTTGTAGACCCTGCTTGTACAATTATTTCCTCATCTTTACTAATCTTTCCTTCATCAATCGCATTCTGAATTGCATTAAGCAGTCTTGGAAATTTTTTATCTTGAGTTCCAAGTATTACAAATATCAATATAGCCACCCCCAGCATACAGACTTTGGATATATTTTATGCATTTCTTCCCATTGTACAACAAATGTATCTGCAATTGGATAAACTAGTTTCCCCGCAACAGTTGCTGTTGTTCTATTTGCAAAAGTTTCTATAAATATAACTTTGCTTCCAAAAATTTTAGCAATATAGCACATAGGAACAGCAGTATGTGTTCCTGTCGTTACAATTACTTCTGGTTGATATTTAAAGAAATAATATAAACTTATAAAACAATTAGCAAAAAACTTAAATATATATTTTACTGGATATTTTTTAGTTCCATATATTAAAAAACTAATTCTATCGCCATACTTTTCTTTTAAACTTTCATCTACTTTAGTTTTCTCTGTTACAATATGATAATCATATTTTTTAAAAATTGGTCTTATTTGCATAAGTTCATTCAAGTGTCCTCCTGTACTAGCAATGAATAAAACTTTTCTTTTAATTCCAGTATCAATATTCTTTTCTGCTAGTCTTTTAGTTCTTCTTTCTCTTAGTTCTTGTACTTTTTTTACTAAAATAAATATAACAAGTACTAATAAAATTCCAAAACTTGCTCCAATGGTATCTATACATACATCTCTAAATTCACAGCTTCTACCACTGACAAATAACTGGTGAAATTCGTCGCTCATAGCATATACTAGTGCAAATAAAACACTCACATCAAACCTTATACAGTTCTCCCATTTAAAAGTTCCCGCAGTTAGCATTAAAAACGCTCCCAGTAAAAAGTAAATAGAAAAATGAGCAAGTTTTCTTATTATATGTTCTATATTTTTTATAGCAACCATTCTTTCTTCTTCTGACATATTTCTTCCATTTCCAAATATGTCAATTACAATTCCTGACATCTTTATACTTTTTCCGGAAGATTTTGTTGATATATCAGATGAAAATTTAAAAATAGTTGAACAGATTACTACTATACAAATCATTAATAAATATCTAATTATATGTTTCAAAATATTTTTGTTCATAAACACAACCTTTTATTCTTAATCACCTAGACAAATTCCTATGTCTCTTGCTGTTTTAACTAGGTCATCATCCATTTTTACTTTTCTTAAATTGCTTTCTTTTGTGTTTCCTGATACAGCTCCAATTTCTTTATTATTTCCTACAACATCTTCTAATGTGGCATAATCTAATTTACCATTTTTGATTACTGCTATCGTGCCAAATTTTCCCTCGAGAGCTAATTCCATTGCTTTTGCACCATATTTTGTTGAAAGTACTCTGTCATATGCAGTTGGAGTTCCTCCTCTTTGCATATATCCTAAAACTGTACATCTTGCCTCTAATCCTGTTAACTCTTCAAGCTCTCTTGCAACTTTTTGTCCTGCTCCTCCAAGCTTGTTATTATCAACACCTTTACCATTTTTTCTTACATTTTCAACAGTTATTGTTCCACCCTTTGGCATAGCACCTTCGGCAACAACTACTACTGTAAAGTTCTTTCCTTCTTTTTTTCTTTCTTCTATTTTTTGAGCCGCAGCATTTATATCATATGGTATCTCTGGAATTAAGGCAATATCTGCGCCTCCAGCTATTGCAGATTCTATTGCTATCCAACCTGCATATCTTCCCATAACTTCTAGTACCATTATTCTATGATGCGTTTCTCCTGTTGTATGAAGTCTATCTAATGCTTCTGTTGCAACAGATACAGCCGTATTATATCCAAATGTAATTTCAGTACAAGCTACATCATTGTCAATTGTCTTTGGTACTCCGATTACATTCATTCCTCTTGTATAGAAATCTCTTGCTGACTTTTGAGTTCCATCTCCTCCAAGAGTAAACACACAATCAAAGCCATCATCTTTTACATTTTGTATACATTTTTCAGATAAGTCTTTATACTCAATCTCTCCATTTTCTTTCTCAACCTTATAATTAAACACATTTGCATTTGTTGATGATCCAATTATTGAACCACCTTTAGGAAGTATTCCTGATGCAACACCTTCGCTATCAGTTGTTAATCTTTCATAATTATTATATAGTAAGCCTCTATATCCATCTATAAATCCATAACATTCAATTCCATTTTCCTCTGCCGTTTTTACTATTGCACGTATAACTGCATTAAATCCTGAAACGTCTCCTCCATTTGCTAGTATTGCTACTTTTCTTAACATTTTATTTACCTCCTCGTTTGTATTATTAACTAAATCTAGATTTTTTATCCATTTCCTATTCTACTATACTAATTTGATAAATTCAACCTAAAGAATATAAAAATGCCTTGATTTTTTTATCAAAGCATTTTTATTTGACTATCTATCAACTCTTTATTTTTTAGTTCTACCAGAGGTAATCTAGGTTTCCCAAAATCATAGCCAATTTTAGAAAGAGCATATTTTATTGGAATTGGATTTACTTCACAAAATAAACTATTGGCAAGTGGCAAAAACTTTAAGAAAATTTCTTTGGCATTATCTATATTGCCATTTATACATTTCTCACAAATATCATGAACTTCTTTAGGCTTAATATTAGATAGTACTGAAATTACACCTATTCCACCAATAGAAAGAATTGGAAGTATTTGATCATCATTTCCAGAATATATATATAAGTTATCCCTACATAATTGTGCAATTTTTGCAATTTGAGATATATTTCCACTTGCTTCTTTTATTGCTACAATATTTTCTATTTTTGAAAGTTCTAAACACGTTTCTGGCAAAATGTTTACACCTGTTCTACTTGGTACATTATACATAATAATAGGAAGCTCTACATTTTTTGCAATTTCCGTATAATGTTTTATTAGTCCTTCTTGAGTTGTTTTATTATAGTATGGAGTAACAACTAAAAGTCCATCAGCTCCAACTTTCTCCGCATACCTACTAAGCTCTATTGCAGACTTTGTGTTATTAGAACCTGTTCCTGCAATTACAGGTACTTTTTTATTTACATATTTTACTGTAAAATTTATAAGTTCTTTTTTCTCATCATTTGACAAAGTGGCAGATTCTCCTGTAGTTCCACACACAATTATTGCATCAACTTTATTTTCAATTTGAAAATCCAAATATTTCTTAAGTACTTCATAATTTATCTTATTTTCATTTGTAAACGGTGTTGCAATAGCAGTACCACATCCTCTAAATAAAATTTTCTTCATATTTATATGTATCCTTTCAAAGTCTTCTTAATATATTATATTACTGTACTAAAAAACTGTTTATTTTTATTTCTCTATATGATATAATTTATATAAATAATTTTAACAAAGGACTTTTTATGATAGATTTATTAGAGAGAAACAAGATTATTATAGATAGAGCTGATTGTAAATCAGATAAAGATTATTTAAATAAACAAGAATTTTTTAATATTCTAAGTGATTTAATTTTTACAGAGCCTATTCAACAAATGAAAAATTATAGACAACATTTTAATACATCATGTTTTGACCATTGTTTAGAAGTATCTTATTGGTCATTTATTATTTGCAGAAAGTTACATTTAGACTATGTTTCTATGGCACGAGCTGCATTACTTCATGACTTATTCTTATACGATTGGAGAGGGTCAAAAAAGAAACTTCATTTAAAAAGGCTTCATGCATTTATTCATCCATATATTGCTTTGCAAAATGCACAAAAAATTTGTAATATAAACGAAAAAGAACAAGATATTATTTTAAAACATATGTGGCCAGTCACATTTTTTCAATTTCCAAAATACAGAGAAAGTTTTATAATTACTATTACTGATAAACTTAGTAGCTTAAATTCATTTAGAAAATACATACTAAAAAAGGAAGAAAAATCTTTCTTAAAATATCAAAAGAAACTTGATAGCTAAACCAAGTTTCTTTTTTATTTTTAGAAAAAGTTTATTATTCGTATGGACTCTTTTTCTTTTATATGTTTTAAAATATATTTACAATTTTCTAGTTCTATTATTCCTTCATTATACTCATCTAAGTTAAACGCTGTTTCAAATTTTACCATCGACGAATTCACCTTTTCCATTTCATCATGTTCAATATAACATGACATAATATAATTTATATTTGACCAATCACTCTTTACTTTTTCAATTATTTTACTTATTTCTTCTTTGTTTTTGCTCTCTTCATTTTCTTTTGCCATGCTTTCTAATTCATCTAAATCTTTTGTTATTCTTTGTACACTTTCTGTAGTAAATTTTTGAGATATTGCATTTACTGTAAATATAATTGCAATTATAAGAATAACTATAATAACCTCTTTCCTCATGCATACCATCCTTCTATAATATAGTATCATCTTGATTTTTTATCTTCTTTTCAATTTCTTTTTCTTTTGCCTGACAAAATATTTTCCCTTTCCCATTTATTGATACTACTAACGCTTCTTCCGGTTCTACTTGAAATTTATTAACTTGTTTTTTTAACCAAGCATAGTCTTTATTTATTGCTTTTAAATTTTCTTTAATTACTTTTCCATCTAAAATTAAGTTATATGATATTCCCTCATATTCAGGCATAATTCCAAAGTCTTCTGGTGTTGCAGCTCTCTTATCTGGCTTTTGTATTACAGTTATATCTCCACTAGTTTCTAATATTGCATATTCTACGTCTCCTAAGTCCATTACATTGCTACTTCTTAGTTTTTCCTGAAGTTCACTTACTGTATACCTTTCTTTTTTTAATTGTTTCTCATCAATTTTTCCTTGATATATTAGTATTGTAGGTTTGCCACATATAAGTTCTTTTATTTTTCTACTCTTCAAGTTTAGTACAGATATAATTATATGCATTACTAGTAAACCAAAAATAGGAATTATTCCATTTGATATTGGAATTCCAATATCTGTCATCGGTATTGATGCTAAATCTGCGATCATTATTGCTATTGCAAGTTCAAATGGCTGAAGCTGTCCTATCTCTCTTTTTCCCATAATTCGCATAACAACTAAAACTATTATATATAAAATTATTGATCTTACAAAAGTTGCAATCATATTATATTTTTCCTTTCATCTTTTTATATTTTGTTCTTTATTTATTCTTTTTATTCATATTTGAATAAAACAAAATTATTAGTTCATAATAACAATATAGCTTTTTATATTATAATGAAAGGAGCTAAAATTATGGAAGAAAAAAATAATACTATAGGAAATGAAAAGATCCAAACACAAGTTGCAGGAGAAAGTAATAGTCCTTTTGTAAGTGTACTTTTAAGGTTTGTCACTTCCGCTATAATTCTTGCAATAACTGCTTTCTTTACACCTGGATTTACTATTGCAAACATATGGACTTTAGCACTTGCAGCTGTCGTTTTAACTGTTGCAGATTATTTAATAGTTACTTTTACTGGACTTAAGGCTAGTGCTTTTGGTAGAGGATTTTTAGGATTCGTTCTTGCCGTCGCACTACTCTATGTCATTCAATATTTTGTAGCTGGTTACTCTATCTCTTGGATTTCTGCAATAATTGGCGCACTTATATATGGTGTTGTTGATTTTTTCATTGCTTAACATTCAAAAATGAAAATAGCCCTAAATCTTACATTTTAAGTTTGGTACTTTTTGTACTTCAAGCTTATTTTATGTAAAATTTAAGGTTATTTTATTTATCTTTTACTTTTCCAATAATCATTATATAATTTTATTGCAGTTTCTGGACTATCTACTCCATTCTTGTTTTTTATTGGAGCAAAATCATCTTCTCTTCTTCCTCTTAATATAGTAATATTATCAAAGTAGTTAAATGCATCAAATATAAAAGCTTCAAATTTATATGCATTTGGTTCTGTCGCTTCTATAAACTCTCCATTTTCATTCATGTAGTCAGTTTTTTTATGTGCCACATGATATGGTAAATCTATATCAGCAATTTTTTCTAATGCTTCCATAGAAAATAAGTTACACATTATATGTGCTTCCCCATACAAAAGCTCGCCATCTTCATCTACTAAAATAGCCATTTCTTCTGGTAACTCGCTATATTCAATAACTGAAACCGTACCATTTATTTTGCAAAAAACTCCTACTTTTTCTTTTGGAGAATTTTTAACTATTGATTTTGTTGCAACTTTATCATTGTTTTCAACTGTTAGTCCTAAAAGGATAGTATCTACCATATTTAATAAAGCGTTGTCTACTGCACCAATAAAAACCCACTTTATTCCTTTTTCTTTCATGTCTTGTAATATTCCACATTTTTTCATTGCTTTATATATACAGCCATTTCCATCTGCTGCAATTTTTATTGAATAATCTTTATCTAATACTAATTTGCCATTAGTAAACATTAAAGGTAAATTACCTTGGTTGAAGAATTTTATATGCTCTTTATCATATCCAAAATAATTATGTTCTTTAAAACAATTTTCAGTTGCTTCTCTGTTTTCTGTGCTTGTCATTATATACCAATTAAGTATTATTCCATATTTTCTATTTGCGTCTTCCAAATTTTCAGCAAGAATCTGAAATAAATACTTAGGCTCAGGTTCAACTTCTAATTTAAATGTTCCTTTTGGTCCTTTATGTCCAAGTCTTGTTCCCTGACCACCAGCCATTGTAACGACTGCATATTCTCCATTCTTTATAATTCTTTCACCAATATTTGAATACTTAACTTTTTGTTCATCTGTCATTTTATCTTTGTCAGTATGTTTTACATGTTCTATTTTTTGATCTTTTTTTATTATACTTTCATTTACTTTACTATATAATTTATTCAATTCTTCAAAATCTAATTCTAATACTTGATTAACTAACTTTTTCTTTTTCTCTTCATCAAGTTTATTTATTATTTTTATTATTTCTTGTTGATTATTGGCTGTTAGTATTTCTATTGCTTGTTCTAATTTTGTTTGCTTATTCATTTTCGTTCTCCTTCCACGCCTAGTTAGTATATTGTGAAACTTTTCCCAACAGCCCAATAATATCACATTGTTTCATTTCATTCAAGCCTTTTACTTTAAATATCAACTTTTATTTAAAATTAAAGAATTATGCAGATTAGTCCTCCACTTCCCTCATTTATTATTCTTTCCAACGTTTCTTGAAGCTTTAATTGTGCATCTTCTGGCATTTTCATTAGTTTTGCCTGTAATCCTTCATTTACAAGCTCATGCAAACTCTTTCCAAAAATATTTGATTCCCATATTTTTTGAGGCTCATTTTCAAAATCTGAAAGTAATGACTCTACAAGTTCTTGTGACTGTTTTTCACTTCCTACTATTGGAGATACTTCTGTTTCTATTTCTGCCTTTATTAAATGAATAGACGGAGCTTTTGCTTTTAATTTTACACCATATCTTGAACCTTGTTTTACCATTTCAGGTTCTTCTAATATTAGCTCATCTATACTTGGAGTTACAATTCCATATCCTTTAGTATTTACTTCATCTAATGCATATGCTATCTTATCATACTTTTTCTTTGTATTTGCAAATTGAATCATACTCGAAAATAATTCACCTTCATTGGTAATGTTAACTCCTGATATTTCTGTAAGTACTTTATAAAATAAATTATCTAATAAATTTATTTTTACATTTATACTACCAGTTCCTAGCATTATTTCGCTTATTATTGTACTTGATATTACTTCTGTGTTTTGCAATTTTGTTATTCTGCCATCTATTTGTTTTAGTATCATCACATCCTTAAAAGTATTTTTTATTTCATTATATAGCTCCTCTTTTAACCAATGATCATCTGGTAACCCATCTACCCACTTTGGAAAATTTATATTTATTCTGTCAATTGGAAATTCATATAACATTTTTCCAAATATTTCATCAACTTTCTCTTCTGTTAATAAATCACAATTAGTTGGCACTACTTGTGCATCATACTTTGCACTCAGCTTTTCTGCTAATTGCATTGTATATTCTGATGTGGGTTCATTTGAGTTTAATACTATAATAAAAGGTTTATGTAGCTCTTTTAATTCTTTTACAACTCTTTCTTCCGCTTCTATATAATCTTCCCTTGGAATATCAGTTATTGTTCCATCGGTTGTAACTATAATACCAATAGTTGAGTGTTCTTGTATTACCTTTTGTGTTCCTATCTCTGCAGCCTGGCCAAATGGAATTGCTTCATCTGACCATGGCGTTTTTACCATTCTTGGCATATCATCTTCTAAATATCCAATAGCATTATTTACTAAATATCCAACACAATCCACTAGCCTTACATTTAATTTAATGTTATCTCCAACAGTTATTCCGTATCGCTTCATTCGGTACAAATTTAGGTTCTGTTGTCATTATTGTCCTTCCACCTGCACTTTGTGGAAGTTCATCTTTTGCTCTTTCACGTTTATATTCATTATCGATATTAGGTATTACCATCAAATCCATAAATCGTTTTATAAATGTAGATTTTCCTGTTCTAACTGGTCCAACAACTCCTATATAAATATCTCCATCCGTTCTTTTAGCTATATCTTGATATAATCTATTATCATTCATTGTATTTTACCTCCTTATATTTGTGCAACTTTATTTAATTTATATTTTATTTTTTTAAACTTATGCACATATAAATAAAGTTTTTCACATATTTTCATTTTTTCAGGAAATACTAGTTAAAAATTCAAAAAGCTATATTTGTGCATTAAGGAGGTATTTATTTGAACTTTCAAAATAAACTCAAAAATTTTTCAGAAAAACTAAAATTAGATATTCACGAGTTATTTTATACTGAAGATCCTAACAATTATGATTTCACTTTAAATTCCTATACCAATGCTACTACTATTAATGTACAAGAAGGAAAATCCGAAAAACAATTAGAAAATATTACTTTAGAACAAGAGGACTTAAAAGATACTTCCTCTGATAGAGTTTTTCCTTCATATGATGTGAATCTAGAATACATTAATGTAAGATTTAATACTTTAATAAACTCTGATATAGTCATTAGGAAATTCACTTTATCTGCTAGGAACAAACAATATAAAGCTTTTATTATTTATATTGATGGAATGAGTTCTCCAGATTTAATTAGCAATTATATTTTGAAGCCTTTAATGCTAAAAAATTCTGCTAATTCTTTTGACGGAATTCAAACTAAAGTAATTTCTGAGGTTAAAACAAATAATATTACTGTTCGAAAAATAAAAAAGTTTAATATTAGCAATTATATTACTGAATGTCTAATTCCTCAAAATGATGTAAGACAGACAAACAAATTTGATGATATAGTAGAAGCAGTTAATGCTGGAAACTGTGCTCTATTCGTTGATACTTTGGATATTGCTTACAATATTGATGTAAAAGGATTTTCTCAAAGAAATTTAGACACCCCTAATAATGAAATAGTTATAAAAGGATCACAAGTAGGTTTTACAGAAAACTTACGCACTAATACCTCTCTTATTCGTAGATACGTAAATAATGAAAATTTAGTAATAGAATCTCTTAATATTGGAACATTAAGTAAAACTCCATGTGCCATATGCTATCTAAAAAATGTGGCTAACTCTGATCTCGTAAATGAAGTACATTACAGGTTAAGCAATTTAAAAATTGACCATTTGACTTCTTCTGGGCAACTTGAAGAACTTATTCAAGATGATAAACGTTTTAGCTTTCCTCAAATAATATCCACTGAAAGACCAGATAAAACTACTAACTTAATATTTGATGGAAGAGTTGCAATAATTGTTAATGGCTCACCTTATATTTTAATTGCTCCTGCAACTTTTTCTGATTTCTTGTTATCTCCTGAAGACTTAAATTTAAAACATCAATATTCAAATTTTGTTAGATTTTTACGTTTTGCAGCTTATATAATAGCTATTTTATTGCCCGGAATATATATGTCTATTACAAACTTTCACCAAGAACTTATTCCTACAGAATTGCTTTATGCAATTGTCTCTTCAAGAGAAAACGTACCATTTCCAATCTTGTTTGAACTACTATTAATGGAATTTTCTTTTGAACTTATACGAGAAGCAAGTGTTAGAGTTCCCTCTCCTGTTGGTTCAACTATAGGTATCGTTGGTGCACTAATTTTGGGGCAAGCTGCAGTAGAAGCAAGTATTGTTAGTCCTATTTTAATAATAATTGTAGCCTTAACTGGTATATGCTCATTTTCTATTCCAGATTTTACATTAAGTTTTCATTCTAGAACGCTACGTTTCGTTTTCACAATGCTTGGAGCATTAGTAGGATTCTTAGGGTTAGCTTCCGGATTAATTGTATATATATTAATTTTGTCAGATATAAAATCTTTCGGAGTTTCATATTTTCAAAATATATTCAAAAGAGGCCTTATTTTATCCCCTGCTTGGCAGAGAGAAAATAGAGCAAGTTTTCTCCATACCAAACGACCAAAAGAACAAGATAAAATTAGTATGGCTTGGAAATATAAGAAAGGAAATTAAAAATCATGTCTACTATAAATAAAATAAGCACAATTGAAGCAATTGCTCTGATTTTAGTTGTATCTGTAAATCGTCTAATTTTATGTCTGCCTCAAAACATTTTAATTTCAATCGGTTCATCAGCAATATTAAATGTATTGTATATTAGTATTATTGCTATATTCTTAACTCTTGTAATATCCATATTATACAAAAAATTCTCTGGTTCTGATATATTTGATATTTCTGAGTTCCTTGGCGGTAAAATTTTAAAAAATATAGTTGGTATATTTGTAGTCATATATATAATATTTATATCTGCTATTCTCATACGTGAATTTTGCGAGATTTTGCATATTTTATACTATGCAAACACTCACGTAGTTTATTTAATATTGATTTTTATTATTGTAGCTTGTATAGCAAGTTTTATAAGTGAATGTAGTACAATTAAAACAAACCTTCTTATATGTTTTCTTATGATTTTAAGTTTAGTTTTCTGTTTTTTATTAGCTGTCCCTAATATGACCTATCAAAGAATTTTTCCCATACTTGGAAACGGATTACAAGAAACTTTCTTAAATGGATTAGTAAATGTATTTTCATTTAATGGCTTAATGGTATTGTATCTTATTCCTTCTATGTTACAGGATTCCAGTTCAAAAAACTTTAATAAAATAGCAATAATTTCAGTAGTAATCACTTCTATATTGCTTGTTCTTTCCACCGTATGTTTGCTGCTTTCTTTTTCTTTTGTAACCAGCATTGAAACTATTTCTCCTCTTTATTTGCTTATATCTAACAATCAATTTGGAGAATATTTTCAACACCCTGAATCACTCTTCATATTAGTTTGGGTTTTATCATTTATGACTTATTTAAATATTGCAGTAATGTTTATATTAAAAATACTAAGAAAACTAGTTTGTGTAAAAAACATTCGACCATTTGTAATACCTTTATGTATTATAATATTTATTAGTGCTATACTACCAGTAAGTTTAATTTCAGTTAGGCGTATAGATACTATAATATCAAAATTTATAGTTGGGCCTATAGTATTTTTCTTTTTCCCGTTACTTTTATTTATTGCTAATTTAAAAAAGAGGAGGAATGGAAATGAATAATTATATAAAAATTATATTAGTTTTCATCATTATTATATCCCTTTCGTTTTTTTCTTTTTCATCTGGATATAATTCTAACAATATTAGTAATCTTGCTTATGTTATAGCTCTTCGGTCTAGATGTAGGGGATACTTCTCCTCTTAAATTAACTATACAACTTGCAAAAACAAGCGCTGAATCTGGTAAGCAAACTGCAACAAACATTATAAATTCAGTCGAATGTTCTTCTATTGAATCTGGAATAGATTTATTTAATAGTCATACTAGTCGCTTAATAAATTTATCTCAGTGTAAAGCAATTGTTATATCTGAAAAACTAGCTGTTTCTGGTATTGGGAAATATATAACAACTCTTACAGATAATGTTGAGATGAGTCCTCATGCCAATATTATTATTAGTAAAAGTACTGCAGAAAATTTTTTAAATTCTTCCAAACCAGTTTTAGAAGATTTAGCTTCGAAATATTATTCTTTAACTCTTACTTCTAATGACTTTAGCGGTTATACAAAAAATATTTCTCTAATTGAATTTTTTTCAGATTATTATGATACGTTTTCAGAACCCATAGCTTCACTTGGTTCTATTTGCACAAATAACAATACTACACAACTTGAATTAATGGGGTTAACCTTATTTAAAGAGGATAAATTAGTTGGCGAACTTAATGTTCTTGAAACCATTTGTCATATGATTGTTTCTAATAGTCTAAGCAGTTGCAAATTACAACTACCTAATCCGTTTAACATTAATTCTAGTATAGATGTTGAAATTAGGTTGAAAAAGTCTAGTAAAAACAATGTTCAGTTTATAAATAACTCTCCTTATATAACAAGTAAAATTAATTTACAAATAAAAATTCTTTCTTTAGATGAACGCGTAGTTTCAAATAATACTGACTATACTAGCAAAGAGAATATTAAAATACTTGAGGATTCTTTTAGTAAATATTTTTCTAAACAAATCTATAAATACTTATATAAAACTTCAAAAGAATATAATTGTGATATTGACGGATTTGGAAAGTATGCTGTCAAATATTTTTCATCATCTAAAGATTGGATTAATTATAACTGGCTAGATAATTATAGAAATAGCTTTTTCAATGTTTCAGTTACCACTACTATAAAATCTAGTTACTCATTTTTATAGATTTTACATTTTATAAAAAACACTAATAAACAAAATATAGTATATTTGTTTGTTAGTGTTTTTGTTATTATTTTTATAAATTTTAATTTTAGTACATTTATTCTTATATATTACTATCTTTAAATATTTCTTCAAATTCTTGACCTGAAACAACTTCTTTTTCAATTAGCAATTGAGCTAATTCATGTAACTTGTCCATATGATTTAACAATATTTTTTGTGCTTCTACATATGCATTGCTAATTAGTAATCTTACTTCATTTCCAATTGTATTTTCTATATCATTACCAAATAACTGTAATTGATATGGGTCTTTATCTATATTTATACTTATTGGTCCTACTGTGTCACTCATTCCATAAATAGTCACCATTTTCTTAGCAATATCTGTTGCTACCTCTAAGTCATTACTTGCTCCAGTTGATATATCTTCTATAATTATTTTCTCAGCAGCTCTTCCTCCTAATAGTGAAATTAGTTTTTCTAACATTTCATTTTTGGAAATGTAACATTTATCTTCATTAGATTTATACATTGTATATCCACCAGCTATGCCTCTAGGAATTATCGAAACTTCTTTTATATCTTTTTGAGTTTCTAGGAATTTGCTTACAACAGCATGTCCTGCTTCATGATATGCCGTTATCCTTTTATCTTTTTCAGACATTACTCTACTATGCTTTTCTACTCCAACAGTAACCTTCTTTAAAGCATCATCAAGATCTTTATTAGTTATTGCTTCATTTTTATTTACTGTGGCAATAATAGCAGCTTCGTTTAAAATATTTTCTAGTTCAGCTCCTGTAAATCCTGCTGTATCAGATGCTAAATTCTTCAAATCTACATCAGATGCTAATTTCTTATTTTTAGCATGTATCTTTAATATTTCTTCTCTACCTTTCATATCTGGCAATCCAATTATTATTCTTCTGTCAAATCTTCCTGGTCTTAGTAATGCTTTATCTAGCATTTCTGGTCTATTTGTCGCAGCAATTACAATAATAGCACTATCAGACTCAAATCCATCCATTTCTACAAGTAATTGATTTAATGTTTGGTTATTTTCTGTTTCAGCTCCAGAAGCTGCTGTTCTTCTAGCACCAATAGCATCAATTTCGTCAATAAAAATTATTGCTGGAGACATTTTTTTAGCTTTTTCAAATAATTTTCTTACTCTTGAAGCCCCCAAACCTGCAAACATCTCTATAAATTCCGATCCACTCATTGAAATAAATGGTACATCAGCTTCACCAGCAATAGCCTTAGCTATAAGAGTCTTTCCAGTTCCAGGTTCACCACAAAGTAATACTCCTCTAGGAATCTTTGCTCCCATTTTGTAAAACTCTTCTGGATTTTTTAGAAAATCTACTATTTCTAGCATTTCTTGCTTCTCTTCATCTAATCCTGCTACATCATCAAATTTAGTTTTACTTTCTTCTCCATCAGCCTCATATACCTTTCCTTTATCTCCTAAATCATACATTTGAAGTAAAACTATGAATAATACAATCATTAAAATAGTTGGTAAAAAATTAAATAATCCTTGTACTATTACAATAAAAGTGTTTGTTTTTTCTTGTATTAACTCAATCTCATTTCCTTCTTGAACCTTTTCTTGTACAAGTTCGATAAAAGCTTGCGTGCTTGGAACTATTCCTGTTTTGGGTTCTTCCTCATCTTTTAATGTAACTTTTACAGTTGTGCTTCCAACAGTCATTTTTATTTTTGTTACATTTCCTTCATCTATTTGTTTTATAAGTTCTGTATATGCAATCTCATCTTCTGGAATTGTGTCATCCTTATCATTATTTCTTTTGTTAACAAATATTCCAATCCCTATAAGAATTAAAAAAATTATTAAACAAATTGCTAATCCAATAAACCACTTTTTCTTATTGTCTTTTCTCTTCTTCGGCTTATTATTTCTTTGTTTTTCATCATAATTATTATTTTTCAAATTTAACCCTCTTTTCCTTATGCATTACTGCCTTCTGGCTTATTTCCCATATTAGATGAATCATCTTTTTCTTCAGATTGTTCCTTTTCTTTTTGCTTTTGTCTTTCTTCTTTATTTTTTCTTTCTTGATTTTCTTCGTCTTCTTTTTGTTTTTGCATTTCCAATTCTTCATGAATTTTTTCTTGTTCGCTTTTTATTTTCTCTAATTCTATCTGTTTTTTTATAAAATCTGCTCTTATAATGAAAAGTACTGTTATTATATACACATACGCAATTGCAGTATACATTGTTTGGAAATATTGAACTTTAAATCCTGTTATTCCATTTATAATTATATAAATAAAATTTAATACTATTGATAGAGTTAAAGCATGTGCACCAATTCTAAATAGAGCTCCAAATCTTATATTCATTTTCATCATTCTTGCAAGTATATATGCAACAATCGCTAGCAATAATGTATCTACTATTACACTTGACAAATATACAACAAACATATAAATATATAAAATTGCAAATATCGTAAAATACATTTGTAATTTATTTTTATATAAGTACGTTAAGATTTCTTGCTTGTCCATTTTTTCTATATTGTAGCCATTTAATAAATCCTCATATTTTGTTTCCGTTGCCACAGCAACTTTTGTGCTTTTAAGAAGTACTCTATCTTTCAAAATAATTATTGCATTATTCTTATTTTTTATATTTTCTTCATATTCTTCTATTTGCTCATCACTAAAATCTGCCGTGTCAATAATAATTTCTCCAAAATATTCTTCAAAGTCACTGATTACTAATTTTTCATTATCATTTATATTTAATATTCCATTGTCATAAGTAACATTTTCAATATTATTTTCAAAATATTTAATTGCAGTATTAAACATTTGGGAAAATTGATATATTGACACACACGTTATAGCCAATACTAATATTGCTACAATTTTCAAAATATAACATAAAGTTCTTCCAAGACTTTCTAATGCAAAATCTTCATACTTGTCAAAATCTTTTATGCTTTTTATAACATCCTTTACAAAAGAATTTTTTTCTTTTGTATATTTTTTATTGTCTGTCATTATATCAATCTCCTAATTATTATAAATCTATTTTCTTTTCTAAAGTATACCCTTCTTTACTATCTTTTATAGTATACCCTTTGCTTACAATTAAGTCTCTTAATTCATCAGATTTATTCCATTCTTTATTTTTTCTTGCTTCTTTTCTTTCTTCTGCAATTTTGATTATATCTTCAGGAATTTGTTCTGTTTTATTTTTTCTAAGTTCTGCTAAATACTTCTCTGAATTTTTAATGTCTAAGCCTAAAACTTCATCAAATTTTTCAATTAATTTAGCATATTCTTTTGATTTTTTTTCCTGCCTTGCAACTTCCCATACTACACTCATCGCTTGTGGCATATTCATGTCATCATTTATAGCATCTTTGAATTTTTTCTCATACTCTGTTACTTGGTTTTCTAGTACAATCTCATTTCCATTTAAATGTTTAATATAACTATCATATAATCTTTCTATTGACTTTTGTGCTCCATATGCACCTTCAAATGTAAAATTTAATTGACTTCTATAATGTGCTGTGAAACAAAATAATTTAAATGCTAATGGCCATATTCCTTTTTCTTCTAATTGACTAATTGTATATGTATTTCCTAGACTTTTTGACATTTTTCCGCCATCCACTAATAAATATTCACAGTGCATCCATGTATTAGCTGGTATTTTACCTGTTGCCCCCTTACTTTGAGCAATTTCATTTTCATGGTGAGTAGGAATATGATCTACTCCACCTGTATGAATATCAAAAACTTCTCCTAAAAATCTTCTGCCCATAGTTGAACACTCTAAGTGCCATCCTGGATAAGATAACCCCCAAGGGCTTTCCCATTTCATTATGTGATTCTCTGGAGCTTTTATCCATATTGCAAAATCATATGGATTTCTTTTCTCCTCATCAACATCCACCCTTGCCCCAGCAATTTGCTCATCTAGCTTTCTGTTTGATAATACAGGATATTTGTCTAGTTTTGATATATCAAAATATATTCCTTTACTTGTTTCATATCCATAACCATTCTTTAAAATATCTTGAACATATTCTATCATCTGAGGAATATTGTCAGTTGCTCTAGTAATTATTTCAGGTCTATCAATATTTAACTTTTCCATATCTTTAAAAAAAGCATTCATATAAAATTCAGCTATCTCATATGGATTTTTATTTTCTCTTCTTGCTGCTTTTTCCATTTTATCTTCGCCTTCGTCTGCGTCAGATACTAAATGGCCTACATCAGTTATATTCATTACATGTTTTAACTCATAACCATTATATTTTAATACTCTTCTTAAAGTATCCATAAAAGTATATGTTCTAAAATTACCTATATGTGCATAGTAATAAACTGTTGGCCCACAACTATACATTTTTACCTTATGTTGTTCTATTGAAGAAAATTTTTCTTTTTTACTTGTTAGTGTATTATAAAAAGTTAAGTCCATGCATTTATTCCTTATATATTTATTTGGGTTTTTATTGGATTTACCCATAAACCATTTTCTTATATTTTTCCATTTTAATTTGGCATATCACTACCATTTTCTTCTTTATTTTCAGTATTTGTTACAGTATTATTTTTCTCTGTATTGTCTGTTGTATTATTGTTATTTTCTGCTTTACTTTTTCCAACCGTAATGGTAATTGTTGTTCCTTTTTTTGCTTTAACTCCTGCTGCAACATCTTGAGATATAACTTTATCTATGTCAGTAGTTGATTCTATATATTCTATCTTTGTAACTAATCCTAAATCTTTTATAGCCTTCTCTGCTTCTGATTTTGTTTTACCTTTTAGATCCGGTACTGTAATTTGTTTTTCTGTATGAGTAGTACACGTTTCTGTTGGTACATCATACTTATCTCCATCATTAGTAGACCAATTGCCTTTTACTTCTTTTTCTGGTTTCTTTATGTATGTTTTTTTCTCTACATCAGGACAGTTCTCATTTGCAATTTTTCCTGTTTCTTTACATATATTTAGTACTACATGACCATCACAATAATCAGGTACAGTTCCTTTTACAAAATATTCTGTATATGTATCTGTACATTCATCTGTTGCAAGTTTACCAGATGTTTTACATACTTTTGCTGTTACAACATTACTTGGTTTCTCAAAGCTTGAATTATCTAGTCCTTTATGTATTTGTGACATTACAGATTTCCATAAAGCTGTTGCTCTATTTATTCTATTTGCTCCAGCCTTCCATAAATCTTCTCCTATATCAAATCCAAACCATGATGCAGCAGTATAGTAATTTGTAAAACCACAGAACCATCTATCATAGTTATTGTCTGTTGTTCCAGTTTTTCCTGCAGTATCCTGACCTGAAATTTTTGCACTTCCAGCCGTTCCATCAGCACCTATTACTGGTCCTGTCAATATTGATTTCAATATATAAGCATTTCCTTCAGAAATAACTCTATTTGATTCTTGTTTTGCTTCTAGTATGATATTTCCACTTGAATCTTCAACTTTTGTATAAAATGTTGGCGTTATATGAACTCCATCATTTGCTATAGTTGCATATGCTTCTGCCATTTCTAATGGTGTTACACCATTAGTTAGCCCTCCTAAAACTAAAGCTAAGTTTTCATCATTATGTGCTGAATTTTCACTTGCAGTTACAAGTGAAGTTATTCCTAATTTTCTTAAAAATGCTATTGAATTGTTTGGTCCTAATTCGGATAAAATTTTTACACTCATTGTATTTGCAGAAAACTCAATTCCTTTTCTAACTGTAACTAAACTATATCCTTTATGTGGGCTTGGTGTATAATCTCCAAATGAGGTTGTTGATTCATCATATACAGTTGAAGCTGTTATTATTCCAGCTTCTAATGCTGGTGCAATTGCCGCAATTGGCTTTATTGATGATCCAGGTCTTCTACTAGATTGAGTAGCTCTGTTTAGTCCCGTAGAATTTACATCATCACCAAGACCTCCCATACAGCCAACTACATAACCTGTTTTATGATCTATTATTACAATTGCTCCTTGTGTATGTCCTTCATTTATTAGCTCTCCGTTATTATTAGTAGCTTTTCCATAAAATATATGTTCATCACTATTTCTATATACATCCTCTGCTATACTTTGTATTTTATCATCTTGAGTTGTATATATCTTATATCCACTACCATTTAGAATTCTTTTTGCTTCTGATGTTTCTATTCCTTCTTTTTCGGCATACTCTTTTGCTACTTGTTCATATGCAGCCCTTGCTAAATAAGACATTGTTCCAGAAGTTGTATCTCCTTTTTCAAATTTAATTCCAGCTTCAACTTCAGCTATAGATGCATTATATTCTTCTGTTGTAATTTTCCCTAATTCTTTCATCTTTGTTAAAACAGTTTTTGTTCTACTTTTTATTTTATCACTTCTATCATTTTCTCCAAATGGATTGTAGCTATTAGGTGAATGGTTTATTCCAGCCATAAAAGCACATTCCGTTAAAGTTAAATCTGATACAGATTTATTAAAATAATATTTAGCACCTAATTCAACTCCATATACATCTGCCCCTACAAATATTTCATTAAGATACATTTCTAATATTTGCTTTTTAGAGTATTGTTTTTCTAATTGATATGCTCTTGATATTTCTCTTACTTTTCTTTGAATTCCTGCAATTCCTGAGTCTTCATCATCTTCCATTTTGTTTTTTACAAGTTGCTGTGTAATTGTACTTCCACCATAAGAAGATTTTCCTGCATGTAAAATATATGTTACTGTTGCTCCAAGTGTTCTTTTTAAATCAACTCCACTATGAGAGTAAAATCTTTCATCTTCAATCGATACATACGCGTCTTGCATATACTGTGGAATTTGGTCTAAAGTTACACTTTTTCTCTTTTTTAATCCTGCAACTGTACTAATTTCTTCTCCATCTTTGTTTGCAAGTATAAGATTATTTTCGTTTTGTAAATCTTCTTCTGTCATTTTAGCCCACTTTGAGTCACTTCCTATTATTGCAACAACAGCACCTGCAACAATAACAATCGCAAGCAATATTAATACACCAATAATTTTAAAAATTAACTTTAATTTAGAATTTTTATTTTTCCCACTTTTTTGGCTTTTGCTATTCTTTTTCCCTTTTATTTCATAGCTTTCATCTTTTTCATGTTTATTAATTTTTTTTCTATTTTTACTTTTTTTATTCGTTTTCCCCATAGATACCTCCATGTATATATAATAATACATTGTCTATTATATTACATATTTGTAAAAAAGTAAAAGCTTTTTAGTGAAACTTTATGAAAAATCTTCTAATATATCTTCTACTTTAGTCACAACCTTTGAGCCTGTTTTTATTAAATTATTTGTTCCTTCAGATTTTACACTTGTAATATTGCCCGGAATTGCATAAATATTCTTTCCTTGTTCTAGTGCAAAATCAACAGTTATTGCCGTTCCACTTTTTTCTTTTGCTTCAATTACTAGTACTCCGTCTGAAATTCCACTAATAATTCTATTTCTAGCTGGAAATGTATATTTAGTAGGTCCTATTTCAATACCATACTCTGATAATATTAAACCACCTTTTTCTAGAATTTTCTCTTCTAGCCTTTTATTTTCAGGCGGATATATATATTCTAAACTATTTCCTAGTATTGCAATTGTACTGTTATTGAAGTTTATAGCTCCTGTATGGGCAATCGAATCAATACCTCTTGCCCCTCCACTTACAACAATAAAATTTTTTTTAGCAAGTTCATATGAAAAATTTTCTGCAACGTATTTTCCATATGAACTACATTCTCTACAACCTATTACTGCAATTTTATTTTTAATTGACAATAACTCTATGTTTCCTTTATAAAATAAACAAATTGGAAAATCATAAATTTCTAATAAGTTTTTAGGATATTTTTCATCATAGCATGATACTATCTTTATTCCTAATTTATTCATTTTTTCAAGCTTTTCTTTGATTCTATTTTTATATTGAATATTTGTTAACTCTTGAATAATCTTTTTGTTCTCTTTATTGGCAAAAGTATTCTTTTCAAACTCTTGTTTAAGTTCTTCTTCTGTTTTATTATATAAATTTTTTAATTTTTTGTACTTTCTTAATAATTGTACTTTTATTATTGGTTTTAATTTTAGAGTTGAAAACCAAACAAAATATTCTTCTTCATTATCTATTTTCTCCATTTTGTAACTTACATGCCTTTATTACATTATTCATAAGCATTGCTATTGTCATTGGTCCAACTCCTCCAGGTACAGGTGTTATAAAAGATGTTTTTTTACATACATTTTCAAAATCAACGTCTCCTACTAATTTTCCTTCTTCGTTTCTGTTCATTCCTACATCAATTACTACCGCCCCTGCTTTTACCATATCTTCAGTTACCATATTTCTTTTTCCTACTGCACTAATTAAAATATCTGCTTTTTTTGTTATTTCACATATGTTTTCTGTTTTTGAATGGCATATTGTTACTGTGGCATTTTTATTTAATAAACACTGTGCTAATGGCTTTCCTACTATATTGCTTCTTCCTATAACAACTGCATTCTTTCCTTCTATATTTATATTATAGCTTTCCAACATTTTAATTATTCCATATGGAGTACATGGTATAAAGCTCTCTTGACCTGTCATTAATTTTCCAACATTTACTGGGTTAAATCCGTCTACATCTTTTATTGGACTTATTCTATTAAAAGCTTCTTGAATATTCAATCCTCTTGGTATTGGACTTTGTAATAATATTCCATGTATATCCTTTCTATTATTTAAGTTATCAATTACAGATAATAATTTCTCCATTGTAGTATTATTATCCAATAAAATTTCTTCATATTCAATTCCTACTTCATTACAAGCTTTGCTTTTATTTCTTACGTATACTTTAGAAGCATTATCATCCCCAACCAATATCACTGCAAGTTTTGCAAATATTTTTCTTTCTTTTAATTTGTCATTTTCAATTTTTAATTTTGCTCTTATTTGTGCTGATAATTTTTTTCCATCAATTAATTCGTACATAATTTTATTTCCTTTATTCTTTTAATCTAAGCATTTTGCATATGTGCATTTTTCCAGCCCTAGTTATCATATCATAACCATATTTTTCTTTTAAGTAATCCATTGTTTGATCTACTTTTTTCTGCTTTTCATCCATTATTTTATTTTCTTTAAATAAAGTCATTTGTTGTTCTTCTTCCTCTACAAGAGTATCAATTCTGACTCCTAATAGCCTAATGTTCTTATTGCTAGATGCTTTGTATAATTCATATAATAATTTTTTTGCTTCATCAAATATTATTTTAGTACTATCTGTCGCATCATTTATTTTCTTTTGATGTGAATATACCTGAAATTTGCTAGTTTTTATTTGAACATTTATTGTATCTGTCTTCATTTTTTGCTTTCTTAACCTATACGCAACCTGTTCACATAATGCAAGTAATACTTCATTTAAATTTTCAATGCTACTCTCATCTTTTGGCAATGTTACTGAGTTTCCAATTCCTTTTGGTGAATACTCCTCTACTTTTATTTCAGAATTATCTATGCCATTTGCATATTCCCATATAATTTTTCCTAACTTTCCAAATCTTCTAATTATATCTTTTTGATTTCTTTTTGCCAAATCTCCAATAGTATTTATTCCAATAAGTTTAAGTTTTTCCTCTGTTTTCTTACCAACCATCAATAAATTTGACACTGATAAATTCCACATTTTTTCTTGTATTTCGTTTTCGTATAAAGTGTGAATTTTATCAGGTTTCTCAAAATCAGATGCCATTTTAGCAAGCATTATATTATGCGCAATACCTATATTTACAGTAAATTTTAACTCATTTTTTATCGTTTCGGAGATTTCTTTCGCTTTTTTAATTATGTCTTCATCTTTTTTTAAAAATCCCGTCATATCTATTGCACATTCATCAATAGATCTCATTTCAATTTTATCTGTATATCTTTTTAAAATTTCTATCATTGCATTTGAATATTTCCTATATACTGAAAAATCTCCTTTATAAACTTTTATATTAGGACACTTTTTTCTTGCCATATACAAAGTTTCTCCTGTTTTTATTCCAAACTCCTTGGCTATTTGACTCTTAGCAAGCACAATACCACTTCTTTTTTCTTCATCTCCGCCTATCACTGCCGGGGTTTTTCTAATATCTATATCTTCACCATTATTTAGTTTCTCAACTGCAGTCCATGAAAGAAAAGCATTATTTACATCAATATATAAAATTAAACGTTCCACATTCATCACCATTGCAGTTATTATAGAACACATGTTTCATGTTGTCAACTATGTTTATTTATTTTTTATGGCTTTTCATCTACTTTTTTCGACAATTTATATATAATGTTCAACGCAAAATGCAATTTTTCCCTTCTTCGTTTCACCTTGACTTGCTATAATCTTAAATTTACCTTTTCCTCTAATAACTACTACATCACCAATTTCAACATTCTTAGAATTTCTGTAGGTACACTCATAATTTACAAAAACTCTTTTTTCTCTTATTAAATCAGTCGCTTCATTCCTTGAACAATTTATTAGCTCACTTACTATGCTATCAATACGTGGAGTCTGCACAGTAATTCTTATTTCTTTTTTAGTTATATTAGGTTTTCTCACATCTTCTAAATTTAATATTTTAAATTTTGCTTTGCTGAATCTAGTAAGTAATTTAATATTTTGATATATGTATTCACTAATATCCGCTTTTACTAAAATATCTGCTCCATCGTCAAACACTATAATATCTCCAACCTTTTCCCTTTTTATTCCCATTTTCATAATTCCACTTAAATAGTCTTTATGAGAGTATCTTCCTTTTAATTCATTTGGTAGTTCAACTCTTATAACTTGTATAATAGTTGAATAATCAAATTTATTTTCTCTTATTATATCTTCATATTTTTGTGGAAATATTAGCAAAATTGGTTTATCCATTTCTTCATATTTTGTATAAAATATATAATTTTTTTCCTTACTATAATTAAGCACATCTGTCGCAACTTTCTTTTTGTACATATCTAAAAAATCTGTTACTACAATTTGATTTCTTGTTTTTGCAATTTTTATTTTGTCTATTATACTAGCTGCAAAAATTCTGTCTTCATCTTCCTGATATTTTTCTAATAATTCTTCTCTATTCATATTCTCTTTTAATTTACCATCGCTTTAAAAGATGCTAGACTCATTGTTCTAGAAGTCCTTACTCTTGGTAATGCATATTTATCACTACCTTTGTATACTCTTCCTCCTTTAGTTGTAAATGCTAATTTATAGCCTGCATCTTTTAACACTTTCTTACTTGATTCATTATATTGGCCAAATGGATAGCAAAATATATTTGCTCCTCCTAATGTTTTACTAGATGTTTTTAAATCATCTAATATTTTGTCATATGACCACGAAAGCATTACTCCCTTTCCATTTGCTCCTCCTTCATGCATCCCATCTGAATGAGATTGATAACTTACATTTTTTGATGGATATTTTTCGCATAGCCATCCATACCAAGAAGTTATAACAAATTCTGTTACATTAACATTATACTTTTCAACTATTGGAAGTGCATATGTAAAAAATGATTCGTCTCCATCATCAATTGTTATTACAACACTTTTCTCAGGAAGTGAAATTTTTCCATCTATATAATCTTCCACTTCTTGCCATGTAGGGAAATAGAAATTCTCATCTGATAAATACTTCATCTGAGCTTCAAAATCTGTTACTTCCATATAATTATTATCTATCGCACTCGTTTTAGTTTTTCCGTCTGTTTTATCATAAAAGAAATGATACATTAAAACTGGTAGACCATTCTTTAATGGATTTGTTGAAATTTTTCTTTCTTCTACATTTACTTTTCGTTTCACAGATGTTGTATTTCCAGCATTGTCAGAAACTGTATATATTACTTCATAACTTCCTTCTGTATTTATATCCACTTTATTATCTATCTGTACATTTTCTGTTAAATTTCCATCAACATTATCAGTTGCTGTATATCCACTTTCAGAATATTCCTCACCTTTTAGTAATTTAATTTCATTTTCACCCTTTAAATTTATTTCTGGTGCTATATTATCAATTACTTCAACTACTCTATCTACTTCAACATGCTTTTTTCCAACATCAGCCACATATTTAATAACATAACTTCCTGGAACGCTATTTACTACTTCTCCTTCTTTTGTAACATCAATTTCTTTTCCCTTGTAAGTAGCTCTTGCACCTTGGTCATCAAATTCTTCTCCTATATTTATAGTTTCTTTTATATCTCCATTTAAAACAATTTCTGGTTTTCTGTTAATTTCTACAGTTATTTTAATTATTCCTAAAACTATTATTACCGCAACTATAATTGCTATAACTATTTTTTTATAGTCCTTTTTTCTAACATTATTTCTTTTGTTACTTCTTCTCATTATTTTCTCCTTTCATTTTCTGTTTTATTATATACAAATATATTCTTTTATTCAACTTTTTTTTACTTTTTGACTAGCTTTTTTGTTTAATTTGTGTTATTATACGAAAGTACATAATATTGGGGTATAGCCAAGCGGTAAGGCATCGGACTCTGACTCCGACATTCCTAAGTTCGAATCTTAGTACCCCAACCAAAATAAAAAGCTCTTATTGAAGAGCTTTTATTCTTTATTTTTTTCATTCTTATAGCTTGAACACATTGATTCATCTGATTTTTTAGTATTACATCCTTGAACTGGTGTAACTATTATATTCTCCAAATTGCATAATTGTCTTTGATTATTATTGTATTTACAAGATGTTACTGTACAATTTATCGTTTGTTTTTCTTTATTCGTTTGACTCATAATAATCCTCCTTTAGGATTATTCTTCCTCTTTTTTTATATAATATTCTATAAAGTCAAAACTTTTAACTCCACTATTTTTCCTTCTTAATTCTTCTTCCGTCCTAGCTTTAGCATATCTCCAAGCAAGAATAAGTAAAGCAATACAAGCTATTAAAGATATAATTATAATAGTTAATAAAATCTTTAATAATTTTTCCAAAAACTTATTAGCTTTTCTTATTTTTTTCTTAGTTTTTTCTGAATCCTTTTCTAATTTTGTTATATCTACTCCATATTGTTCTTTTATTTCATTTTCTCTTTTTTGATAGGCTTTTTCAATCTCTTCCCATTCTTCTTTTGTTCCCATAGAAAACTCCCTTATTTTTTTACTAAACAAATTTTAGCATATTAATAATAAAAATAAAATAGTTATTTAAAATTTCTCCATTGTATTGTTCTTGGATTTCTTATATTTTCTATACTTCTATTTTTCATTACATTATTCTCATTATTTTTCTCGATTTTCTTTTCACTATATGTATCAGCTCTTTTTTCTTCTATTTCACATTTTTTTGGTTCTTCAAATGATAAATACCAATTCATTCCATTTTTGTATTTTTCAACATTTTTATTTCTTTCTTCTAATTCCTTAAATGTTTGTGGCATTTTTACAATCATTTGCTCACATGGTACCCAATTTGCGGGTGTCATTAAATTATTTGCCTCGCTCGTCTGTAAAGCTTTCACAATCCTTAAAATTTCCGATATATTTCTTCCTATATTAATCGGATACACTAAAATTGCCCTTACTACTTGTTTGTCATCTATTACAAATACATTTCTTACTGTTTCAGTATTTGATATTGCACTTGAAACCATTCCATATTTTCTTGCAATTTCTCCACTTCTATCTGCAATAATCGGAAAAGGGATGGTTATTCCAGTTTTTAAAAATATATCATATACCCATGCCAAATGTGACGGATTGCTATCAATACTAAGACCTAATAATTTACAATTTGCTTTTTCAAAATATGTATTTGCTCTTGCAAAAGCTACCATTTCAGTGGTACATACAGGGGTAAAAGCCTTCAATTTGGGGATATTATATTAATCGACTAATTTCAGGTTTTAGCTCGAATTTCACACTTTTATCGTGATAAATCCATATTTTATCAATTAAACACTCTAAAATATATCTATTTGGTTCATTAGATTTTAGAATATCATCAAAATATTCTATTGCCGTTTTTAATCTTTTTATTTTTTCTGTGTCTAAATCTTCTTGCTGTTGTTCTAATAGTTTTTGTAATTGTTCTATACGATTAGTTTTATCTTTTTCCAATTCTTTATATGTATTTTCAATCATTTCTCGTTGATACTCATTTGTATTATTAGTTAAATCCTTAATTTTTTGGCTAATTAAAACTTTGTATTCAGCATTTAAGCTTTCAATTTCAAATTTGATTTTTTCTTTATTATTTGTTTTAGCATTAGTTTTTGTTTGTAGCTGTATTTTATTTATTTCATCTATGTATTTATTTTTAGTAAATTTTAAAAATTCTTTAAAATGTATAATTATGTCTGATTCTTTAATTTCATGGCATTTACATCTAGCTTTACCATAAGTTCTATATTGTGA
>CAKPAI010000005.1 GCA_934133005.1 uncultured Clostridia bacterium | reverse complement strand
AACTATTGAAGATTTAGAAAAAAATAACATAGAATTTATCAAACAGAAGAAAGATATGAGTAATTGACAAATTACAATTCGTGGAGAAGAATAATAAGTTGAAATTATCTGTCTTTTATTATATAATCGTAACATAAATAGTAATTTATAAAAAGATTGGAGATGTAATTATGGGATTATTTGATAAATTTAAGAAAAAAGAAAATAATAACTGGGAAAATGCTTATATAGGAAAGCCAAATTTTTATAATGGTAAAGATGGTAAGCCATTTGGTGCATTTGCACTAACAGAAGGCACTTTAACTTCCTTTCCTAAAAATCCGAGATTATTGTATAAAGTAGATAATACAGAAGTTGATGAATGGAAATTAATGCTTGTAAGTACAACAAATAATGGAGTTTTAGGAGATATAGATTATTATGAAGCAATAAATAGACTTATGAAATTTGTTATTAATGAAAAAAATAATAATATATTAATTAGAGGACTATCACTAGAAGAATTAAATGAAGTGTTGAGATAATTTAAAATTGCAAGTTCTTAGTATATTAAAAATAGTAAATTGGAGAAAAATATGAAAAAAAGTGAATTTAAAAAAATAATGTAGCATTAGTTATGAATGATGCAGCAATGAAAAATACTCAAATAGAAGAATATATAAAAACAATGGAATCTACATATAAAAATTATTCAAAAGATATAAAAATAAACTTTTGGGAAAGAAATAATCATAAAATTGGAGAAATGGAATTTACAACACAATCTTCAGATACAGAAATATATAATCATATAATAGTATTTTCAGTTGATAGTAAATTAAGATTAGTTAATTTTAATTGTACAAAGGAATTTTCAGATGAATGGAAAGAAATTAGTAAATTTATTATAGAGTCAATAAAATTTGAATAAAACAAATTATTATGATATATAGGCATTACAAATAAATAATTTAAGAACGGATTATCTAACTGAAAGTAACAAGGAATATTGGTATAGTTTGATTGAGGGAGTTTAAAAACTAACTCTGGTAAAACAGCAAATAATGGAAAGGGTATTTCAATTGGCTATACAGAAAATGATGAAGCATATCAATATCAAGTTTTAAGGTTATATAAGTAAATTATATTTTTATAAAAATAATAAATACATAGTAATTTATGTTTTGGAGGGAATAAAATATGATTTGGGATATTATATTAGTGATTATATTAGCATTATGGATAATTATATATTTGAAGAATAAAAAGGCTATATTATCATTACCATACTTACTTATGTTTTTCTTTACACCGATTTATAACATATTAGACCAAAAAGTTTTTGTTGAAATATTTGGATGTGGTTGCGTGCCATCAGCTCAAACTAATATGTTTAACATAGATTTTAATGCAAATGATTTAAGACTAATTGTATATAATATATTTGTATTTGTTCTTACTGTTTTCGGTCTATTTTTATCAAAAAAGATTGAAAATAAAAAAGTTAAGGTTATATATGTTTCGACTATTTTTGTATTTAATATTCTATTAGCATTTAAAATTTGTCAATTATATATGTGGGCATAGAAACATAGCAAAAAATACAAGTTATAGAGGTATTTTAAGAGTGATATTATTTCAATATTACTCTTTTTTTTGTCAAATCTGTAATTAAATATTTTGTACATTTCTCAAATTTAAAAAATTATATTAGAATAATTTTGAGGAGGGATATAGAGATGGAAGAATTATTTAATAGACCTATTTTAGATCAACTATATGATTCAATAAGTGATGATTTTGAAACAATGCTATTAAAGAAAAAGAATCTTGATGGTAAATTTACAGAGTCATTAAAAGTGGAGAAAGAACTGATTAATTTGATTAAAAAAGTAGTTAAAGATGAAGAAAAGTTAGACCCAATAATAGCTAAATTAAATAGATTTGAACTTGCTAGATAAATTTGAAAAAAGTAAAAGAAATTATTAATCATCTCCGTTTTAGAGAACTACTTGAAAAATAGTAGTTCTTTTTATATAATTTTAGCAGTGAATTATACTTTATGAAGTATATGATAAACAAGAAAATAAAATATAGAAATATAGAAAAATAATTAATAGAGGAAAATTATGTTATATTTAAAAGAGGCAAATTTAGAAGATTGGAAAGAAGAATATGAGGCAATAAAGAAAATATCAAGAAATGAAAATGGCTTTGAAAACAAATATTATGATAAGACGGAAGAAGAATTTAAAGAGCAAGTAATACCTGAATTGATAAATCATTCAAAGGGAATACAACTTCCAAATGGATATGTTCCATGCACTTATTATTTTTTGTGGAATGATAATAGAATTGTAGGATTATTTAAAATAAGACATTACTTAAATGAATTCTTGGCAAATGGACCCGGACATATTGGTTATAGTATTCTTTCCGATTTTAGAAGAAAGGGATATGCAACTAAGGGATTGAAACTAGCTATTGATAAATGCAAAGAGATAATTCCTGAAGATGAAATCTATTTATCTGTCTATAAAGATAATCAAATTTCTTTAAAAGTACAACAAAATAACGGTGCTTATATAGTAGGAGAAACAAAAAAAGAATATTTAACAAGAATAAAAATAAGATAGATTTTAGCTATTATATTAAAAAATTTATAAAATAAATGGGACTTTAAGCTATAAAAATTGATATAAGGAGAAAAACACATGGATGTTAGATTATTCTTTGTGGTTAATGGAAAATTTTTAATTCATTCTTGTAAAAAAGAAAATGGAGAAAAATATGGTGATTTTATAAATTATCCTCAAAGTCATATGGAAGTTTGGGATAAATATTATTATAAAAAGTATCATGTTGATTTTGATTATTTTCCAAGAGGAAGAGTTGTTTATAATATTAAAGAAGATAAATATTATATATATCATGATAGATGTATAAAAGATTTAAGCAGTATTATTGGCAAAGAAAGTACAGAGCAATTAGAGATTCGAGAAGATTTTCATTATCAATGCCATACATGTAATAAAAAATTATATATTATAAAAAATTAAAATAACAAAGATATCTAATAAGTTTAATTATAAAATCCGTGAGAATTGTCTGAAGACATATTCCCACGGATTTTTAGTACTATACATAGTACATTTTAACACTATTTTTTATTCTCTGTTCCTTCTTTCTTGACAATCCATCTCTCAGCATGATGCTGGATATTTGCTTCGGTATTTGCTTTGTCTAGTTTCTCTATTTCGAAGCCTTTACCTTGTTTGATTAAGATTGATTTTAACTCGGAAATTCTGTGGTGAAGTAGACGCAACCGTTCTTTTTCTGTTAAACGATATCCTCCTTCTTCTGTTTCTGCATATGTGCGAAGTCTTAAGCGAAAGCTAGTATAATTTCCTTCACCGAAAGCTAATTTTTCTAAATCGTCAACGCAATTCAGCAATTCTATTTCGTATGCTGAAGGTGTTTGCCTTTTGTGTAAAACTCTACGAAAAGCTGGGTTATAAATTTTCATAAAGATACCCCCATTTTATTTTCGGAATAAATCAAGTGATTTCTAACGAACAATGAACTTATTATAGCACGAAATTATTGAGGATTCAATTAATTCTTGGGAAAATCACCATTTGAAATTAATAATTTGCGTTTAATTTAAATATTTAATAATATTTCTAATACAAAAGCTTGATATGAAATAAATTTTGCACTATAATATATTTTAGTTTTTTGTTCGCAATACAACATAATGTCTAACGTTAAAAGGAGGATAAAGTATGTCTTTATCAAATAGCGAAGTCTATAGACATCAAGCAGAGTACATTAGAGACTTACAGTCAGAAATTAGATGCTTGCAAGCTGAGCTTGCAAATCGACCAATGGGCAACTACCGTTATGACCATTGCTTCGGCGAAGATGGAGGCATTCGAACTTTGTATGTCCCTGATACAGCCAAGTGGTTTGTAGAAAAAACGAAATGACATAGTGGAATTGTAGGATGTAGCCTACAAATTAAAGCGTAGATGCAACCTGTAGGTGTGTGTCTACGCTTTTTATATGAAATTGGAAAAATAATTTATTGCTATAAATACTAGTAAGGTAAAAATACAATAATGAACAGTTGCTATTTGTGTTTGTTGACATATCAAACCCAATATACTATAATGAATGCATAAAATATTCGTAACTATCGCGAATTAAACAAAGATAGTCTTGCTAAGGAGAATACTATGCATATCTTTTTCTGTGATAATGGAAGTTAGCGCTAAAATTGTAGAAAGACTTTTGAAAATTGAATGGAGATGATTTTAATGTCATATCAACTAGATGATTCTTTAGATGATCTTTTTGAACGCGGCTGGTATATTTATATTCTAGATGGAAATATTAGATCAGCGTTTCCTTCGTTTGATTACCTGGAACAAAAATACGATGCAGCACGTCCTTTCGCAGCTCTTCCAATGATTAGAAGCAATGTTGAATACAGAACACTAACACCAGAAGAGAGAGAAAGATTTATAGAAAAACTCAAAATGTTATAATAATTATTATACTTAGAATTTTAATAAAACTGTGGACAACAGAGAGAATAATACTCTCTGCTGTCCACAGTTTTTTATAAGGCATTGTTAAAGATAAGAATTTATGATAAAATTATTTTTAGTAAAATAAAGGAGAAATACTTATTAAAATAAAAATAGAAAATTTATATAGAATTAAAGATGAAGAGTCAAATTTAACTGGTGTAAATTGAATGTTTAATAGCAATATTTCTAATGCAAGGATTTATAAGAGAAAATATAGGGAATTTAATTGTATAGTAAAAAATCAAATAAAAAGCTTAAAATAAAAGGTGATAGAAATATGATAAGAAAATTTGAAAAGAAAGATCTAAATGCTGTAATGGAAATATGGAAAAATGAAAATATAAGAACTCATAATTTCATTGCAAAAAAATATTGAAAAGATAATTATTAATATGTAAAATATATTCTACCAAAAGCAAATATATATGTTTATGTTTTAGATGAACAAATTGTAGGCTTTTTGGGTGTAAATAATAATTATATTGAAGGAATTTTAGATATAAAAACAGGAGATGATTTTAAAGTTGAAACCAATAATTCAAACATAACTTTTGAAGAAAATAATGGTAGTGTTAAAATAAAAGAAGAAAATAGAAATTGGCTAAAAAATGATAACATATTTTGAAAATTAAAAATAAAGAAAGGAAAAAAGGACTAATGTATTACAATCATATAGAATCTCTTATAAGATCTATGATAGAAAGGAACTATAATAATGAATTTAGTGGAATTATAAATAGATCAATTTTGCTCATTATAGCTTCAATTGTTTTTGCACCAAGTCATATTATGATTTCATATAATAATGCGAAAAAAATATTAAGTAGGGAATAGGGGAATAGGCTATTTTTAGAAATGTATAAAAAGTATAAAAAAGAAATTTAAAATTTAAAGTAAAAAAATTTAGTAATTAAGATTTAGAAATTTTAGAATTTAAAATTTTGTGTAAAGTTAAATTTTTCATATAATTTTTTATTAACGAACATTTGTTAATAATGATTGTAAATAATTTTACATTATAATTTAATAAAATAATTTAATAAATTTTCTTATAAATATTATATAATTTTAGATTACAAATCCATAATATAGTTTTATAATTATAACGCACTAAAATCGATTTTAAGACATTTTTATATTTAATTAAACAAAGTTATATGTTTATGATTAGATATGCTAATTTATAAATCCAGTGTTTATTATATAAATTTTAGTAAAATGCTGATTTTTAGGCATTTATTAAAAATGCTCAAAAAAGGCTAAAAAAGCGACGCACGAGAATCGATTTTAAGGCGTTTTTATTTTTTAGACATATAACTTGTTGTTAGAATAAATAGCTTAAATACTAGTAATAGCAAGGAGTAGCAAGATTTTGCGGGTAGGACCATATATGTATGGTTTTATATTTTGCGCCTACTCCTTTTTACACAAAAGATTGATTTTGTGCAATGTTTTATATATTCTTTATAATAAATATCAGTAATATCAAGGTTCTTCCCCTACTTTGTATTAAAAAAAATTATAAAGTATGCAATGTTTTTTAATTTATTTTTTTAATCTCTTCATTAAGATAATTATATAACATAAAAATATTTGAAAGTCAATATTAAATATTATTTAATTAATAACTTGAAAGTCAAATAAAGACATTGAAAATTTTTATAACATCTTCAATATCTTTATTTTTATCTTTAATATTGTACATTTCCAATTATATTTGCATTTTTGACATTTATAGTTCCAGAATATTTATATATTGCATAGCCATTTGATGCATTATTTATAATTGTAGAATTTTCAACATTTAACACAGAATTTATATATGCCGAATATATTGTATATTCTCCATTACTGGAAATTTTCGCATTATCATAAATATTGCATAGTCCATTTGAAATTTGAATAGCTTTACCTGAGCCTTTTTGTTCAACCTCTCCTCCCTCTATATCAACTTTATTATAAGCTGTAATTGTAGTTGCTGAAGTTTCACTAATTATTTTTGCATTTTTTTCGATTTTTAAACTAGACTTACCTCCTAATACGGTAAGTATTCCATAAAAAACTCCAGATTTTAAAATTACTTCAGAGCCATTTAAAGCTTCTAAAATAGAATTTTTCGAAGATATTATGGTATTATTGTTTATCTCCAATTTGCCTTTTGCAAAAGTTATAGCTTTAGTAAATCCTTCAGAACTTTGTGTAATAGTTGCATTAGATATATACGCATCACCTTTTGATACATTTATAACAGAATAAGCACTTGTATTTTCTAAATTACCACCTAATATATTTAAAGTTCCTGAATTAACATTTATACAATAATCAGACGAAGAATTTAAAAAATTACCATTATAAATATTACAAATACCATTATTTTGTATAGTTATTATATTACTACTATTTCCTCTATATGTTCCGGTCTAGTATGTTAAGTGTTCCTTCAACATTAAATGTAGGTTTTGAATATGAACCACGTACTCTACCTCCGCCCTATAGTTAATGTTGAATCACCGGCTTACATTAAAAGAACCATATAATTTATAACTATTGACATTAATACTAATACTCATATTTGAAAATATCGAAGAATCCTCTGAAATATTTGCTAAAAGTGTTATCTCTGACTTACAATTATTTTTTAATTTTAATGCATCTGAAAGGCTTAAATAATATCTATCTAATTCATCTTTACAAACTCCTTTTCTTAATTCAAATGAAACCTGAGTAGTATTTCCATTTCTATCAATTATAGTAACCCTATAATTTCCTGATTTGGATAAAGTAGAAGTGTTTTCTAAGTTATATTTTGGAGAACTACTAAAATCTGCATTTATACTATATTCATAATAAGAATTTGAAATATTCGAACTAAAACTTACCATAACACTTGTAATTGCTATATCTCCGTCATTTATAATACTATTATTTATATCAGTAATTGTAAGTACTGGATATAAATTATCAATATTTATAGAATAACTTATAGAGTCACTTGCACATATTATATATTTTCCTAATACATTAGGAATAATAAATATAAAAGTTAATGTAATAAGTATAAAAATTAGTAAATATTTGTTCATAGTTATTTAAGTCCTTTTCATATTATTTGGGAGGCAATTACATCTATAGTTATGTCTAAATTTTGTGAGTAACTGAAATCAGATAAATCTATATCTAAAGAATAAATATCTTCATTAGAGGTATCTGCTTTAAGTATTTGATCTTCTTCTAACTTTATAAATAATTCTTCTTTTGTTATTGGAATGCAATTTAATGTACTACCATAATATTTGTATAATTTTATTGATTTTATATCAGATAAACAAGAAATATAAATCATCATATTATACTTTAATTTAACATCTGAAATTGTATTAGATTTAGTGAAATTTGAAACTTTGAATAATACTTGCTTCGTAGAATTTGCAATAATCTTATTTGATTCTAGAATTTGTACTTCTAATATTGGCTTAGCAATTGATATATTAATATTTCCAATGAAACTTCTATGGTACTTTGAAACTGAGAAATAAATTGAAAATGTTAGAACAAAAATTATTGAAAAAATTTTTATGAATTTCATTAAATTTTACCTTCTCTAAATTGAAGAATATGAAAAAATTTAGTTTGGGAATTAAATACGTTTATAATAATAAACATTAGAATTAATAAAAATAATAACTGGAATCTAAAATTTTTGTATAACATTCCGAAATAGTAAGAATGCCAGATTACTTTTCCTATGATATTATCAATATTTGTTGGGTAAAAGTCTGCTATATTATTGTAATCACCTTTAGTATAATAGTTATCATTTTCAATATTTATAATTCTGTGAGTTATTGGGAATTTCATAGATTCATCATTATAGCAAATTATATCTCCAACTGAATAACTATTTAGATGTCTTTTTACTAAAATAAGTTCATTAGTTTTTAAATATGGTTCCATACTTCCAGAAGATACAATATATAACTTATAATTCATAAGAAAATATATAATTGCTATTATAAATATTATGTCTAATGATAAAATTATTAACTGTTTAATTTTCATATAATTTCTCCTGTACTACTATTGAATAGGATTTACTTGTGTTCCAATTGCTGTTACTGTAAATGAATAATCAAATCCATTTATTCCATCAGCTGTATCTGCAATATCGCCTTCAGTAACATTATCATACTCATCTTTTGTTTCATATGCCCATTGCCATGTGATAGTATGTGTGACTTTTCTTGATTCAGCATTTAAATAGATTGTATCTGAAATTCCGTCATTAAAGTTCCAGGCTTGTCCATCTAATTGAAATTTAATATTTGTTGGTAATTCATGTGCAGAATTATTTTTGAATGTTACTAAATAATTTATTGCTACATCTGAGCCAGTTGCATCCAATACAATTTCAAATGAACCTGATGTACCAGGAGCTATCTTACCATTAGCAAGTGAATTTGTGTCGCAGGTTTGGGCAAGAACTAGATTATCAATTGTATGTTCTTCATCAAAAGAATCTTTACCAGAAATATTAAAAACATATTTGGCTACATCAGTAGTTAACGTTCCAGTTTTTGAAGACGCATACTTGGAGTTAGTATATAAAATACCTCCGCACATTGCAATAATTAAGATTAATAAGATTAAAGATATTGTTTTCTTAGCTTTCATGAAAACTCCTTTCTGTTAATAATAATTTATATATAAAACAATATGTTCTAAAAAATGCTAGCTAATATTTTAGAAATACCATTTTAATATCATATATTGGGAAGTTAATTTTAGAAAAAAATTATAAGAAAAAATATAAGTGCAATTAAACTTACACTTATATTTTTAACATGAATATTAGACAGTGTCAATATAAATTAACAAGAAAATTATGTAATCGTAGGATAAATTTCGACATTTTTTATTCTAGAACTCGCATATAATACGACATATGGAACAATTATTTTAATGTTGGAATTATCTTTTTCATTCTTTCAACAAACTCTTGGTTGTTTTTAGTTAGTATCATTTGATTTATAATCTGTTCTGTAACTTCTGCAACAGGCATACTTGACATAGCTTTCCTTAGTGCAAATACTGTACTTAGTTCGTCTTCAGTTAATAGTTTTTCTTCGCGCCTTGTACCTGATTTATTTATATCTATTGCTGGGAAAATTCTCTTTTCTGATAATGAACGATCTAAGTGAACTTCCATATTTCCAGTACCTTTGAACTCTTCGAATATAACTTCATCCATTCTGCTTCCTGTATCAACTAAAGCTGTAGCAAGAATTGTTAAACTTCCTCCATTTTCAATATTTCTTGCTGCTCCAAAGAATTTCTTTGGTTTATGCAGTGCTGCTGGATCTAAACCTCCAGAAAGTGTTCTTCCAGAAGCTGGAATTACTAAATTGTAAGCTCTTGCAAGTCTAGTAATACTATCTAACAGTATTACCACATCCTTTCCTTGCTCGATTAGTCTTTTGGCTCTTTCTAGGACCATTTCAGCTACCTTTACATGATGCTCTGGAAGCTCATCAAAAGTAGAATATATAACATCACCTTTGATAGATCTTTTCATATCAGTAACTTCTTCTGGACGCTCATCAATAAGAAGAACAATTAAAGTAATTTCAGGATTATTTGTCGTAATACTATTTGCTATCTTCTTTAATAAAGTTGTTTTTCCAACTTTAGGTGGAGCAACAATCATTCCTCTTTGCCCTTTTCCAATTGGACAAATTAAGTCAATCATTCTCATAGAATACTCTGTTGGAATAGTTTCAAGTGTGATTTTTTCTTCTGGATATATAGGAATAAGGTCATCGAATTTTTTTCTTCTATATGCCATTTCTGGTGCATCTCCATTAACTTCACCGACAAATATTAAAGCAGGAAATTTTTCACCCTCTTTTGGTAATCTTGCAATTCCTTTGATTTTATCGCCATTGTCAAGTTTAAATCTTCTGATTTGAACTGGCGAAATATAAACATCTTTAGGAGTAGAAAGATAATTTTCACCTCTTAAAAATCCATAGCCGTCAGGTAAAACTTCAAGTACACCTTCAGCAATAAAATCAGTTTCTGCAGTTAATTTGTAAGTTAAGTCAGAATCATCTTTTGCACCACTATCAACTTCATATTTTACGGTACGTACTTTGGGTTCTGCTTCTTCACTTTCACTTACTGAATTATTATTAGAAAGTAATTCAATTAGTTCATCCTTTTTTAATTTTGTGACATTTTTAATCCCTTGTTCTTTAGCCATTTGTCTAAGCTCAACAAGAGTACAGTTTGATAAATCCATGTATTATCCTCCATTATTATATTATTGTATTTATGTGGAATTATATTTTAGATTATAATATTATTTTACTTTGATTAAATTCTTTTTTGTATTATATCATCTCTCCATTTGGAAAATCAATAGAAATTAACAATATTTTCTATTGATATATAAAAAAATAGCCTAAAACATATGGTTTTAGAACTATTTTAATCTTATTTGGAACTATCTATATAAACTCTTTCATTAGGTAAATACATATCTAATTTTTCACGTGCAACTTCCTCAATATATTCAGTAGAATTTGCGCTTGATTTAGTTTCTTGTAATTTATCATTTTTTTCTTGTGCCTCTTGTAATTGCACTGTATAAGTTTGAGCTTCCGATTTATATTGATCTATTTTTTTTTGTTGTGAAATTAATGTTACTAAAAAATAGATTGCAAAAACAGCTATTACTATATTTCTATAAATTTTTTTCATATGATTATCTCCAAAATTTTATTTCTATATTATATATTCTACATTTTTTTGAGAAATCCTTTTTTTAGCTCCGATTTTTTGTCAAAAAATGAGAAATTAACTTTTTTAAAGTTCTTTTTTAGCTTATTTTTTAGTATATGAAATGGTTTTATCACTAAGCATATTGCGATTTTCTTAAATGGAAATAGTAATGTTTTTATAATTATTCTGACAGTGCATTTTATGCTAGTTAAGATAAATACATTTATTTTTATAAAGTATTTACTAATTAAAATAAAATACAAAGTCATACCTAAAAATAATGAGAAAAATATGTAAAATCTTAATTCACCATTGCTAACTATAAATAACATAAAAATAAGAAAAAGACCTGTTATAACTCCGAAATATAGTATCTTCTATATATGTCATAAAATTTGACGTTTTAAATGTTTTTCGTAATATTCTAAATATATCAAAAAATATTCCTATTGCCAGACCACATAATATATATATTCCTGAGTTTGTAAGTTGCAAAAATATGTCATTTCTCATAACATTCTGAAGCCTTTCCAATTTCACTTAAATATTTTAGAAAACAGACTATTTCCGCCTTTACCAGATACAGCATTCTCACTATATCCCAAATTGAAAATTTTACCTTCAATCATAACTTCGGAACTATCAATACTTAACTTATTTATTCTCAAATCTTCTCCTTTTATTGTAAGCAATCCTAATTCTGTCTCTATAATCACAATTTGATCATCAAAACTTAATACATCAATTACTCCTGTTATAGTTAGTTTTTCTCTATTTTCTAAAATTAAATTTTGTATGATATTTTGAGATTGCATAGAATTTTTTCTATCTTCTATCACAGCTCTTCTCCCCTCTTCATATGTATTTCATAATTTTATTATATTCTGCTTAACTAATTTTTAGAACTAAAAATAGGAGAACAAAATTCTCCTATTTTAAATCAATTTCTGATGTATTTTTTTTATAATTTCTTCTTCAATTAATTCTTTAAAAACTATAACTATTTTAGTTTGATTCATTTCAATTTTATATATTTTTGATATACTTTCATCTAAAGCATAAAAGACTTCTTGTAATGTTTTAGATGTACCTGATATCCCAGTTCCAATAAGAGAAAGTTTTGATATGTTTTTATACGTGACTTTAAAATCATTTAAAATATCTTGTAATAAACTTAAATCTTTTTTGTTTATTGTAAAACTAATTTCACTTGAACTTACTAAATTATCAAATGAAATATCATTTTCAATTAAAATTTTAAGTACTTTTTCTAAATCTTGCGTAAATATCGTTACTAAAAATATGTTATTATTGTTAACCATGCTTTTTACTGTACTAGATTCTATTCTATTTTGTGCACTATTTATTATTGTACCTTCATTTTTATTAAATGTTGACTTTGCTAAAATTGGAACATTAAAGTTTTTTCCTATTTCAACACACCTAGTATGAAGTACTTTTGCTCCTTCATAAGATAATTCAAGCATTTCATCGTACGAAATTTTATCTAACTTTTTTGCATCTGATATTTTATTAGGATCTGCTGAATAAATTCCTTCTACATCCGAAAATATATTACATTCACAGGCTCCTAATGCTGCTGCAAGAGCTACTGCTGATGTATCCGAGCCACCTCTACCAAGAGTAGTAATATCTCCTTTTTCATCAATGCCTTGAAAACCTGTGACTATTACAATTTTTTTCTTCTTTAGTTCTTCTTCTATTCTAGAAGTATCTATACTTTCAATAATAGCTTTAGAATGATTAGAAGATGTTTTTATTCCAGCTTGCCATCCAGTTAAAGAAATTGCATTATAACCTCTTTCTTCTAATAAAATTGCAAGTTTTGCAGCTGAAATTTGTTCTCCTATACTTATTAAAGCATCATATTCTCTTTTATTGGGTTTTTTTGAAAGTTCTTCACTTTCTTTTACTAATTTATCTGTTGTTTTTCCTTGAGCAGATACTACGACCACTATTGATTCAAATTTTTCCCTAAATTCTAAAATTTTATTAGCTACCACATTTAATTTTGAATTATCTGCTACGCTACTTCCTCCAAATTTTAACACTACTGTATTCATATTTTAAATCTCATTCTTTCTAAAAGGTACTAACCTGAATATATTTATATACTGGTTACTAGTATATTATATTAAATTTTTGTACAACTCGTTCTAATTTTCTATTTTATTAGTTTTACTCCATTTTAAGTAACTATCAATAAAACCATTTAAGTCTCCATCCATAACAGCTTGAACATTACCTACTTCGTAATTTGTTCTATGATCTTTTACTAGTGTATATGGACAAAATACATATGAACGAATTTGGCTTCCCCATGCAATATCCATTTGAGTTCCTTTTAAATCTTCAATTTTGTCTTTATGTTCTTTTTCCTTTAAATTTAATAACTTAGACTTTAACATTTTCATAGCAGTTTCTTTATTTTGTGTTTGAGAACGCTGAGTCTGACAGCTTACAACTATACCTGTAGGAATATGAGTTATTCTTATTGCAGATGAAGTTTTATTTATATGTTGACCACCAGCACCAGATGAACGATAAGTGTCAATTCTCAAATCATCTGGATTTATATCTATTTGAATATCTTCTGATATTTCAGGCAATACTTCTAATGAAGCAAAAGAAGTATGTCTTCTGCCTCCTGCGTCAAAAGGAGAAATTCTTACTAATCTATGTACTCCCATCTCCCCTTTTAATTTTCCATAAGCATATTTTCCTCCAATTACAAAAGTAACACTTTTTATGCCAGCCTCTTCCCCTTCTAAATAATCAATTTCATCTAATTTATAGCCATTGGCATTAGCCCATCTTGAATACATTCTGTAAAGCATTTGTACCCAATCTTGAGCTTCAGTTCCCCCTGCTCCAGGATGTAAAGTTAAAATTGCATTATTACTGTCATATTTTCCAGAAAGTAAAGTCTCTATTTCTAAATTTTCTAAATCTTTATCTATTTGTTTTAGTAAATCTGAAAGTTCTTTTAGTTCATCTTGTATATCATTTGGTAAATTTTGCTCATCAACATTACTTAAGTCAGACTTCAATGAAACTACTTCTTCAATAACAAGCTCCAATAATTCAGATACATATTCATAATCCTGTTTTATTTTTTTATATCCTTCTGTTTTACTTTTTAAAATGTTTATTTGTTTTAAAATCTTACCAGAATTTACACTATCATTCCAGAAATCATTATTCATTGTTTTCGTTTCAAGCTGTTTTAAATCTTGTTCTAACTTTGAAATGTCAAAGAGAACCTCCTATAACATTCAATCTTTTGCATAATTCATCTGTATTTTTTGAATACTCTTCTAAATTAATCATATTTTCTCCTACGCATTTTTTAATTCTAATTTTGCCGTTTTATAGTCAGGCATATACTTTTCAACCATTTTCCAAAAATCTTTTGAATGGTTCATATGTTTTAAATGACATACTTCATGCAGACATACATATTCTATAGCATGCCTGCTATATGTCATTAAATTTTGATTTATAGAAATATACTGCTTAGATGAACATATCCCCCATGCTGATTTTAATTTTTTTATTCTAATTTCTTTAGGAGATAACCCTGTAATACTTTTAATATATTCCATTGCTGCATAAACTTCATCTTTAGCAATTTCCTTATAAAACTTATCTAAAAGTTTTTGAATAACTTCATTATTATTTTCTTTTACTTCAAAATAAATATAATTGTCTTTTAAATAAACTTTGTTTTGAGGTTTGTTTTCTATTACTTGTAATGTATATGCTTTTCCCAAAACTTTTATAATATTTTTGTTTAAAGACTTATTTTTTTGCTGTTGCAGATTTTTTTCAATCCAATCTTTTTTACTAGAAACTAATTCATTTATATATTTTCTAGTAGCTTTTATAGGAACTTTTACAATTACTCTATTATCTTTTATTTGTATATAACTATTTTTAATATTTTTATACACTACTTCGCAATCTATGTCTGCTATATTTAGTTTCAATTATTTCTCCTATAAATCATATATATTAGCTTTTACAATTAATTTTTGAATTTTTATTTTATCCTCTAATGATATATTCCAAGAGCTTCCTGAAATGCTTCTTTTTATTTTATATTCTTTTGCAGGTTTACCTAAAATTCTATTTAATTGTTTTTGAAGTTTCACATTATTGGTATATATAGATAGTATCTTTTCTCCATATAATACATTTATTGTTGTTTCTGTCTCACATTTATTTGGTTCTTTATATGTTTTTGCCATAATTTCCCTCAAAGTATATTTTTAAATTTATATTATCATAAAAGCACTGATTTATCAACTATTTCATGACATTTATAGCATCTTTTGTTATTTTATTTTTATCAAATTTGTCTATAAAAAATAATACTATTCCAGTTATCAAAAACACAATAGCATACATAATTAAGCTCATTTTCCAATTACCAACTATAAGTTTATCTCCTGCTAGTGTAGAAGATATTATTGAGGGAAATCTTGCAAATGTAGCAATTAGAAGAAATCTTATTGGCTTTATTGGCAAAAGACCTCCTATATAAACCAAAATATCTTTTGGAATTCCTGGTATCAAAAATAATATAAGCATTATCTTTTCAATTTTCTTAGGGTTCTTAAAAAGCTTACTGTTTTCAATTTTATTTATTTTTTCTTCGCTACAAAATAAGCATACAAATTTTTTTCCAAACTTTTTTACTAACATAAAAATAAAGGTAGATATTATAAAAGTTGATGCAAATAAAAACATCATTCCCCAAAACCAACCATAGCACATTCCTGCTAAAAGTTCAATTGGTTCACCAGGTAATATTGGTAAAAATATTTGTGCAAATTGCAAACCAAATAATGCTAAGACTCCAATAAAACCGGAATTTCCAACACTTTCCTTAAAATCTTTCTGTCCTTCTAGAGTAGCTAATTTTGTTATTATTGGAAATAAATATACCGTTGCACCAATTAACATTACTAATGCTACAATTATTAAAGTTATCTTTAGTATTTTTAATTTCGTTTTTTTATCCAAGTTTGTTACCTTCTTTCAAAATTATCAAAATGATATTTACTCGTGCAAACCATATTATATCATATGTCATAATTATTTCAAGTATAAAAGCCGGGGCAACGCAATTCTATACGTTGCCCCGGCTGGAGAATTATTCAAACTTTGTAGATAAACTTTTTACAAGTCCACAACGGGTTACACGGAAGAAGTATTCTCTTCCAAGAATTCCAACACGCTTAGTGTTTACCTCCTTTGCTATCCGCTCGGCAAAGATTCCTTTTACGTCAGGCTCGCCGTGGTTAACCAAAACAAGCTTCAAGTTGTTAAATTTGTTCAAGAAAGCAATCATCTCGTCGGCTTTGCCGTGTGCTGAAAACTCAGCTGTGTATTCAACTCTTGCCGCCTTTTTTATAATGGTTCCGCCAATTTCAACAAAGTCTCCATCTTGAGCAGTTTGCATCTTGCGTCCAAGCGTTCCTTCAGCTGTGTAGCCCATAAACTGTATTAATGCTTTGGGTCTCGAAAGGTATTCGGGAATATAGACCTGTGCAGGACCATAAGACCCCATACCCGAAGTTGTCAAAATAATTTTACATTGATTGCTTTGTAGCACCTCGTCTCTACTAGTTTTATCAACATAGGTTAAGTTGCTAGGCAAAAAATGTTCCTTTATCTGATCATTAATATTAAGTTTAGGGTACAATCCAGTATATTTAATAGCAAGCTTACCATCAAGAAAAACCGGAACGTCAATGTCGATAAGTCCTTCATCCTGCATGCATTTTATTTCATACAGTGCTTCTTGGGCTCTTCCTAGAGAAAATACCGGACATACTACAGTCCCTCCTTTAGAAATACATTCAACTACATTCTTTCTAAAACAAGGAACAATTTCAGAAGAATCCATGTTGCCATACGTAGACTCCTGAATTACAGTAAGTGGAAGATCCAAAATCCATTCTGGTATAGGATGTAGATCCAGAAAAATATTCTCATTAGTGTAATCGCCAGTAAAGAGCAAATTGATATCTTCATGTTCTGGATAAGACAGTTGTACAAGAATACATGCTGCACCCAACAAATGCCCATTGCATCCTAAGAAAGTTACTTTGATATACTCCCCAATTGAGAACGTCTCTTCAAAGTTAACTGGTTTTACAAGCTGCATGGTCCGTGAGACATCATCTGCCGAATACAGGCACGATTGATGTTTTCTCTTAGAAATATCACTTAAAACTCGGTACGAATCTCCTAATGCAAGAGGCAAAAGATGAGACGTAATTTCAGAAGTATAAATACTATTCCAGAATCCTTCATGAACCAACAGAGGAAGTCTTCCAATGTGGTCCACATGGTTGTGCGTAATTAGCACAAACTGAATATCTTGTGCATTGAACGGAAAACTTTTATTTAGTTTATCATTTTCACGTTCTTGAAACAAGCCACAATCTACTACAAACCGCAAAGTTTCTTTGTTCGGTAATTTTACAATTACCAGATTGCAAGAACCTGTAACACCTGGGTGCATAGACATGATATCTACATAGAAATCATCTTTTCTACCCATAAAATCCAATCCTCCATTTCAAAAATGTGTAAATTTTGCACTTAAAAAAGCGCGGATACATTATAATAGTACCACGCTTCGATAAAAATTGTCAATTAAATTTAATCATTAATAGAACTTTTTATAAATTCTGCTTTTCCATTGGCATTTATATTAAAATATACATTTATTCTGGCAGTGTCATTTCCAGACATAGTTAATAGATATTCACCTTCTGAAAGGTTTGGATAGGCATTGGTGAATCTAAATTTTCTAATTATTACTCCATTTTCTGTATAAGCTTCATCTTCATTTGTACTAACTATCCTTAGTAATTCTTTCCATTCATATTCTGCTCCTGTTCCTTCAAAACTAGGAGTAGAATTAGTAGTAGCAGAAACTTCCGGAATGTTATTTACCATTTCTTTATAGCTTTCATTTTTTACATATTTACTTAATGTATAACTAGAGGCATAGTTATATTTAATCTCATTAGAATCTGTTATTTCTAAAGTTATTCCATCAGTTGATAAACTAGTTACATTTACTGTTACATTATCTTTACTACTATAACAATATGTTAATATTGAATTAGGAATTTCTATTTTGCTATTTTCTGAAATAACATCAATAGACTCTACGCTTCCCAATTGTGCTGGAAATGTCTCTAATACCGTACCATCAAACTTAATTTCAATCTCTTGGTTTACTTTAAATTCATTGCTATAATTATTTTTTATTGTATATAATGAATGTTTGCTGTCCATTACAAAAATAGTATTTTCAGTAACTTTTACAATTACTCCTGTTAAAAGATTTTCATTTTCCCAAGTATTTTGCCAAATCCATTTAGAATAATATTTATTAGTTGAAATACTTATTTCTTCATTCTGCTTTCCATTTGTAAATATTACATCTCCGCCTAAAGCTTGATTGCTTGTTGATTCTTCAAAACCTCTGCTCCTCATGTATAACAGTAAATTCTGCATAGTATTTTCTGGTTTAGCGAATATTACTTTTTTAGGAAAATTTTGAACTTCAATGTACCCTGCATCGGTATATAGTATTTTTAACATGCTTGTGCAAGATGCAATTGGATTTATTACTGAAAATTTATAAATTGAAAACATTGTTGCTCCTAAAAATAGTATTACCAATATAATCATACAGATTATAAAAACACTTTTGTGTTTCATATAAAACATCCTCCTTTATTTTTTATTTATAATATCATAATTTATAAATAAAAAAAAGAGGTAACAAAAAATAAAATGTTACCTTGATATTTTTTTTAGTCTTAATGTGTTTAATATAACAGTTAAACTACTAAATACCATTGCCATACTTGCTATTACTGGATTTATAGTAAATCCTAATTTTCTAAGCACTCCCATAGCAATTGGAATCATTAATAAATTATAGAAAAATGCCCAAAACAAGTTTTGTTTTATAATTTTTAGTGTTTTTTCACTTATATTTATAAGATTTAATATTGAATCTAGGTTATTATTAGTTAATATTACATCTGAAGCATCCATTGCAATATCTGTACCACTTTTTACACTTACACCAATATTGGCGTTTGCAAGTGCTGGACTATCATTTATTCCATCTCCACACATCATTACTATATTTCCTTCATTTCTTAGATTTTTAACAATATCAGCTTTTTGCGAAGGTAAAACATTTGAGATAACATTTGTAATTTCTAATTCTGTTGCAATGTTTTTTGCTGTTTTCTCATTATCTCCTGTTAGCATAATTGTTTTAATATTTAGGCTATTTAATTTTGATATTACTTCTTTTGCATTTTCTCTAATAATATCATTTACACCTATTATAGATACTATTTTATTATTTATTATTACATATACAACACTATTGCCCGCTTCTGAAAGTTTTTCTTCATCTGCTACATGCCTATTTTCTATATTATACTTTTGAACAATTTTTCTATTTCCTAAAATTATTGTATTTTCAGCTATCTTACCTACTATACCATATCCAGTGATATTCTCAAATTCAGACACTTCTTTTTGTTCAAGTTTATGTTCGTAAATATAATCTGTAAATGCTTTTCCAATAGGATGAGATGATTTTGCTTCTATACTTCTTGCAATGGAAAATATTTCTTCATCTGTAAAATTAGAATAATTGTAGATTTTTGATACCTTTAGTTTTCCATAAGTAAGAGTTCCTGTTTTATCAAATATTATAGTATTTACTTTTGAAGCATTTTCTAAGATCTCGCTTTTTTTAACTAATATTCCGTTTCCCGGCACATAGTCCTTCACTTACTACAATTGCAAGCGGAGTTGCAAGTCCCAAACTACAAGGACATGCTACCACTAGTACTGTAACAAATGTTTCTAAAGCAAACGAAAATTCGTAATTTAAAATTAGGTATGTTATACATGATAATATAGCTATAACAATTACAATTGGTACAAAATATCCTGAAATTTTATCAGCAATTCTTGCAATAGGAGCTTTTGTATTACTTGCCTCTATCACAAGTCTTACTATTTCTGATACAGTCGATTCTTTTCCTATTTTTTCAGCTTTATATTTTATATATCCATCATAATTTAAGCTTCCTGCAACAACCTTGTCTCCAACTTCCTTTTGTCTTGGTTTACTCTCACCTGTTATAAAAGATTCATCTAAATGTGCTTTCCCATCTATAATTTCTCCATCTACTGCAATTTTATCACCAGGTTTTGCAATAACAATGCTGCCTTTTTTTATTTCGTCCAAAGTCACTTCTTTTTCTTTTCCATTTATTTCTACAGTTGCTTTATCTGGTGTTATTTCAACTAATTTCTGAATTGCTTCTTTAGTTTTATCTTTGCTTATACCATCTAAATATCTGCCGAATTTTACAAAGTATATCACTATCGCAGCAGATTCAAAATATAAGCTCATTACAAAATGAGTATGCCCATTAATTATCATTAGCATCTCATATACACTATAAGTAAAACTACTTAGTACACCAATTGCTACTAATGTATCCATATTAGGGATTCTATGAATCAAATTTTTGTAACCATTTTTTAAAATATCAAAACCATATATTAAAAATAGTATAGTTAAAAAACATTCTATACTCGCATATAAAATCGGTTTTTCCATACTTTTTATAAGTGATGGAAAACCTATCATCTCGCCCATAGAAATATATAATAAAATAATTGCTAAAATAGTAAATATTATAAATTTTATTTTTTCTTTTTTCGTTTTCTTCTCAAGTTTAATTTCTTTAAATATTCCTAAGCTTTTAAATCCTGCTTGTTTTATAAATTTCTCGATTTTTTCTTGATTTAGTATTTTTTCATCATATGAAATGCTAGCATTTGACATTACAAGATTAACTTTTGCATCAATTATTCCATTTTGCTTTGATAAATACTTTTCTAGTCCGTTAGAACAAGCACTACATGTCATACCATCTATTGAAAGAATAATATTTTTCATGCATTATTCCCCCACTATTTCATATCCTAAATCTTGTATTACTTCTTCTATTTGTTTCTTATTATCACAGTTAGTTTCAACAATTAATTCTCCTGTTACATGGTCAGCATTAACTTTTGTTACGCCTATAACTTCCATTAAAGCATTTTTTACTCTGTTTTCACATCCTTCACACATCATGCCTTCTATTTTAAATTTCAATTCTTTCATTTTATTTTCCTCCTTATTTATTAAATCTTTTAAATAAATCTACCAATTCATCAACTATAGATAAATTCCCCTTTTCTAAATCATTATATACGCAAGAATATAAATGATTTTCTAATACATGATTAGATAAACTTTTCACTGATTTTTCTATTGCAGATAGTTGTACTAACACATCATTACAATATGTATCATTTTGAATCATCTTTTTAATGCCATGCAATTGGCCTTCTATTCTGTTTATTCTATTTGTAATTGCTTTCTTTTCTTCATCACTTCGACAAGTCTTTTTTTGGCATTTATCCAAAATATTTAAACCTCCTTTTTATTTTTATGCATCTATTATATACTCTTTGGGGTATATTGTAAATACGGGGGTATATAGAAAAAACGCCTGAAATTTCAAGCGTTTTCATTTAATATTTAATTAATATTTTTTAGCCATTCAAATATAGTATTATAATATTTTTCTGGATCTTTATATTTTCCATCTGTATGCCCAGCACCTTCTATAATAAGTTTTTGTTTCTTACTATTTGCAACATTAAATAATTTTTCACACATATATTCTGGAACAAAATCATCTTTATCACCATGAATAAATAGTATTGGTATCTTACTTAGCTTTACTTGTTCCAGAGCTGAAGCTTCTTTTATATCATACTTAGCTCTTCTATTTGCAACTATTTCAAACATATATAAAACTGGAAATTCTGGCAGATTAAACCTAGATTTAGCCTCTGATGCAAATATATCCCAAACAGAAGTATATGCACTATCTGCGATTATTGATTTTACATTACCTGGAAGTTCATCTCCTGATGACATAAGTACAGTTGCTGCTCCCATTGATGAACCATGTAACACAATACTAGCATTAACATTTTGCTTCACAATTAAATTTATCCAGCATTTTAGGTCATCTTTATCAAGCCATCCCATTCCAAGATACTCTCCATCGCTTTCTTCACAAGCTCTCATACTTGGAATAAGTACATTATAGCCTTCATCAAAAAAATGTTTGCCTATTGATAATACACTATTGGGTGTTGATCTATATCCGTGAAGAACTATTACCCAGTTATTATTTTCTTCATTTTGCATATACTGTGTGCCTCTTAGAGTTATTCCATCTTGAGTTTCTACTTCTACTTTATTTTTAACCACGTTTTCACTCCAAGACATTGCTAATTCATTTTCTTTTTTTCTATTTTCTTCAATTATTTTCTCGTCTTCTCCAAGCAATTCTATTTTTGAATCTTCTGATATATTTCTATTACCACCTTTACCACTTCTTGCTATGGCATAATTTACAAAATAATTTCCTATCCCTTCTGTTAGAGCAATTATTAATACTATAATCAGAATAATAATTCCTAATACAATTTTTAGTAGTTTTCTTTCCTTCTTTTGGTTTTCCATTCTTTCCTCCTTTTATTTACTTAGAATACCATAAAATTCTTATTATAGTAAATAAAACTGACCAATGATACTAAAAAAGCTACACATTTTTAATATGTGCAACTTTATCTTTTATTCCTCTTTAACCGGAATGAAGTTTTTAACAAATGTATATTTATCTCTATTTTTAATATATAAGTATCCAAACGTACTAAAGACTACTGCACCTATAAAATTTACAAATAGGTCTTTTATTGTATCAGTAAGTCCAAGGTCTAAATAGCCACCTTCAATTGTTGTAATAGTTCCATCTGAAGAATATATTTGCGTTTTTTCTATATTATCCACCTTTATTGGAATATTTTCCTTATTGGGATTCAATTCTACGGATGATATATTTTGTACTATTGTATCTTTCTGCATGTCTAGTCTAAATAAATGATCTGCTGAATATTCATAAAACTCCCAAAGTATTCCTATTGTCATTGAAAAACAAAATGCAACTATTGCTACATACAATGGTGATAAATTTATATTTTTATTATTTTGATTCAATAAATCAACTAATGAAAAACCTATCCCTGCACATAGAAATCCGTTTAATGTATGAAGCATTGTATCCCAGAATGGAATTATTCCATAGAAGTTATTTATTTCTCCTAATATTGAGGTTGCAAATATAAAAAGATATATTATTGCCTCTAATACTCCAGGAATTCCAATGTTAAATTTTTCTGAAATAATTGTTGGTAAGGTAAATAATATTAGTGCCAATATACATAATGCAGCATTTCCAATATTCCCAAGTAATATTTGTGAAACCATTGCAAAAATTACTAGCAATCTAAGTATTAGATATACTAATATTGCTTTTTTATTTGTTTTTTTATACTTTTGTTTCATTTTTTGAGCAAATTTTTTCATGTAAAACCTCTTTCTTTTTTTACTAAATTACCCTCTTATTTTACTATATCATGTGTCTAGAAATATTACAAGTAGGAATATTCGAAATATTGTAATACAGTAAACGGCAAAATCTACTACACATATATTATCTGAATTTTACAAAATTGACTTATTTACAAAATTCTGGTATAATTAAATTGTACGAGCAAGACGTTTGTCTTGCATCACCCATTAGCAATGGAGGTTCATTTATATGGATATGAACATGATCGTCGTCGTAATCTCGCTTCTCTTCAACGTGGTGTCTACCATCTTGGGAGGGGGCACTGCCGGTATCACTACCGGTTCCACTCAGCCGGTGCAACAGTCTACACCTAACATAACCCAGATGTTACAAATGATGTACATGCTTGGCGGAAACGTCAATTGGTACCAAAACAATGTCGACCAAGTCGACTACACGGTTCCTCTTGACAGCAATGGCTGGGAGAAATACGGGTTTGCTCAGGGATCGAAAGTACGGATTCACGGCAATATAAAAGAAGGTTTGTACTTCAATTTTTCCATTAAGGGAAAACAGTATGACCAATCGTATATGCCCAATCAAGTACTTGGCGGCATCAGCACTGTTGTAAGAACTTACAGCGGTAATGAAACGGGTTTTGACGTTGAAGTCGGACCTGTTGGTATTCAGCAGATAATGTATCTTCTGAACTTTACCTCGCCGTACCTGCAATCGCAACAGTCTCAGCAGACACAGTTCCCATGTTATTTTGATGACTACAGCAACTGGAACTGGCACACAGCGGCGTAAAACATTACGACATTTAACACTCATGTAAGAGTCCAATCCCCCGGAGTCGTTTGACTCCGGGGGATGTCTTTATTATTTTAAGCTTCTGATTCTATTATGTTTATATTTTTTATTAATTCTAATGCTTCATCTGCCGTATTTTTTTGTAGATTTTGATTAATTACTACAATGTTCTTGTTTGTACCTATAATAATGTCTTTCCATGTTTCATCACCTGAATGATATCCAACAACAACTTCGTTTCCATTATTCAAAGTTATATTTTTTGATGTTCTTTCGGTACCACAAACTCCAAATTTTTCTTTGTAAAAATATATCATTGCATACTGTTCTTCGTCGTCTTTATAAAGTTTTAAAGCATAGTTATAATTATCGTTTTCTGATACTTTCATTTCTTTATAATTCCACTCACTTGGAATATCTAGTTCTATTGTAGTATTTTCAATTGTTTTAGAATATCTTTCTTCTTTTATTACATTTTCATTTTGGTTTGTCTTTACTATTGCTAAATATTTTTTACCCCAAGTTCCAAATACCACTTTCTCACCATTTTTCATCTTAATGGAGTCAATCAAATACATTGTTCCAACTACTGCAACTATTATAATTGCTAGTATAATTATTATTTTTTTCATATAACCACCTAGCCTTTCTCCTCTTTAGACAATTTTTTAGCTTTCTCTTATCTTATGCATTCTTTCCACAGCAGTTCTTATACTTTTTTCCCGAACCACATGTAGTGGATACTCCCATATTATCAGTATTATTTATACTTATAGTATTATTCGTATTTCCTTGTTTATCAGACTAGGTAACATCTATATTATTTGTATTTATGATATTACCTGTACTATAAGTATTTCTCTAACGTGTACATATTGTGGACATTGTCCACATCCGTTCACAATGATATTATATCATAATTTGATATATCATCAAACATATAATTAGATTAAATATTAATTACAACTCATTAATAAAATTAATTAGAGTATTATACAGTTCTTCAAATGAAACAAATTTTAAATTAAATACAAATGATAAATCGTTCGAGTCATAACAAGAATTTAAAACATAACAATTTTTCTCTTTTAACTCATCAAAGCTTTTACCTTTTCCATGTTTATAAACATTGATAATGTTTCTGTACATATCTATTTTAGTTTTAATATCTTTGTCTATGTATTTTCCTTCTTTTTCAATCACATTTATACATGAAAACATTGTATTTAAATTTTCACTTTTGTATTTTTGGTTTAAAAACATTGCTATTTCCTTTTCGGTAAATAAATATATTTGAATTATAAAACTCATAATCAAATCATATTTAATATGTTTATATACATATAATTTTTCCCAACTTTCATATATAAGGTGTTTAAAATCCTTAATATCCTTATTTATATCATTTAAACTTATTGGTTCGATAGCACTATCCCATGATATTATTCCACTATCGATTAATATTGATATTTGTTTTAACGATGGTTCAAAAAATTGTTCTAATATTGAATCAGCATACTCTTTTTCTTTATTATTTAAGGAATCTCTAGATTTAATTGAATATGATTTTTTGATAATTTTCTCTTCACTATAATTTTGAATTATTATTTCATATTCCTTTTTTATAGTTTTCAACATTATTTTTGTTTTATTAACAAAAACGTTATAGTTTAAATCCATTATTTTTTCCTCCTTTATTATTTATTATTATATCATTTTATTTTCTAATTTAATGTTCATTTCAAATATTTCTTCAACTTCTTTCTTATCTTCGCTTGTACTTGAAATATAATATTTTTCGGTAGTTTCTATTCTTTTATGCCCTAACACCTCTGCAATATTTTTTATTTCACACCCGCCTCTTAAACTAATAGTAGCAAAGCTCCCTCTTAAATCATAAAATCTACATTGAAATCCTAATTCATGATGAATTATTCTAAATGGATATCTAATAATATCAGTTCCTGAATAAGTTCCATCTTTTCTAGTAAACACCATTTCTACTCTATTGCGTTTAGAATTATCTTTTATAATTTTATATTCTACTAACTTACCATACTTATTTTTAACTTCTTTTAAAGTATAGTATTTATAATTTTTATCAAATTCTTTCTTATAATTATTTTGTAATACTTTATATTTCAATAAAAATGAATATAAGGTATCACAAATATAAACTTCCCTATGACTACCTATTGTTTTAGCAGTACCTAAATACCATCTGCCATTTTCTTCTTTATCTTTTGCATAAACCGTCTTATTAATTTTTATTATTCTATTTTCTAAATCAATATCATCCCAAGTTAAAGCAAATACTTCACCAGTTCTCATTCCCGTATAGCAAGCAGTTAAAAACGCACATACAAAAACTTTGTTATTCTTAAACCTGTCTAAAATTATTTCTATTTCTTCTTTAGTATAGATGTGACCTATATTGTTTTTTTTAATTCAAATGATAATACTCTAGGTATCTCCAAATCACCTGCTGGATTATTCTTAATAAATCCGAAATAGTAAGTTGCATCCCTCAACGAACTCTTAATAACCTTTTGATAATTTTTTAATGCATCCCTTGTACCAGATGTTTGATATAACTTTAATAACGCCTGATTTAGAATATATGGTGTTAAAACTGATAACTTGTAATTACCTAATTCCTTTTTAATATTACTAAAAGCTTCTTTATATCTCTTTGCCGTAGAATATTTATAGTTTATTTCAAAATATTCTTTCATCCAATAATCTAAATAATCTCCATACAACATGTTACACTCTATATTAGTTACTCCATTTATGTATTCATCGTATTCTTTTTGTCCCGCTATATATGCTTCATTTTTTGTTTTAAAACCACTTTTGGTTATTTGCTTTCTCTTTCCATTTACCTTCCCTGCTTCAAAACAATATTGATATACTTTGCCCCTTTTTCTTATACTGATCATTTTATCATCTTCCTTTCTTATTGAGCATTATTATTTTACAATATAAAAAAGGTAGCATTCTAGCCACCTTGAAATATCACTTTATTAAAATATCATTATCTTTTTTTATTTCGTCAAGCTTATTATTGCATAAACAAGAATAATCAATTGATTTCAACTGTATTTGTTCTAACATTGCATTTAATAATATAAAAAATGCTGTTAATCCATCTTCTCCATATTTGGATAATGTATAATTATTATTTATTGAATGATTCATTCCTAAATATGATATATCATTTTCAACATTAACTTTAGTAAATATAATTCCTTTTTTATGAACATATATAAAAGTAGGCAATAAGTCATAATCACCTTCCAATTTTTGAATATATTCAGTTAAAGTCTTTTCACTAACTGAATCGTATGCAAAAATGATATTTAGATATTCATTAGTTCGAGTTTCATTATATCTAAAAGTACTTTTACTTAAATCTAAATGCCTTAATGGAGTTATATCCAAACAAGTTGATTTTTCTCTTTTGAGTTCTCTTACTGATTTTATGTTTTCAATAGCTTCTTTAAAACTCTTTTCGTCTAAAATTGTTTTTACCTCAATACTACCATATACTGACTCACATGGAAATAAATAGGATGATGAATCTTTTTTAAAATAATTTGAAAAAACATTATCGTATATTACAACATAAATTTGTTTACTCATTTTATCATTATCACTAAAAATTTGTCCAGATTTCATACCATAACATTCTGGAATACAATCTCTAATTACATTAATCAAGTCTTCCTCTCTACAAGTTCCTTTCAAACCATTATGTTCATATAATCTACTAGATTCCAGCTTTGCATTTAGTATTTGAGAATTAGCTTTTAGAACTTCCAGCATTTTCATTAACATTCACTCCTTTAATTAACAACTAAAAGGATGTCAACAAATTTTATTTTGCTGACATCCTTGAATTTCAATGGATTTTGTCCACATTTTTATTTATTGGTTGACAAACAATAAATTTGTTACCTTTTTTATTTCAACTTTTTCCTTATTTTATGCTACTTTCCGCAACAGTTCTTATACTTTTTACCCGAACCACAAGGGCAAGGATCATTTCTACCGATTTTTGGTTCATCATTTACAACTGTCTTGTTCATTCCGCCTTCTTTTTCTGATATTTTTCCATCAACTAAGTTGATAGCTGTATCTTCTAGTCCAGCACCAGTTACTCTAGTTACCTCTGTTCTTTGAACAGGACCTTCTTGTTTACGTAAGTTTAACATGATTTTTGCAACATCAGTTCTAATATCTTCAATCATTTCGTCAAACATTTCTGTTCCCTCAAGTCTGTATTGAACAACTGGATCTTTTTGTCCATATCCTTGTAATCCAATACCTTTCTTTAATTCGTCCATGTTGTCGATATGATCCATCCATTTTTGGTCAACAACTTTAAGCATTACTATTCTTTCTAGTTCTCTTATGTTATCCGAACCGATTTCTTGCTCTTTTGCTTCATATATTTCGTGAGCTTTTGCTATAAGTTCATCAATTACAATATCTTTGTCAAATTTTTCAGCTTTTAGTGAATCTATATTTGTTAATCCGAAAGTTGTTTGTAAATCTTGAGCTAGAACCTCTCTATTTACTTCTCCATCATCAACAATATGTGAGTCTACAACTATTTCAATAGCTGAATCTATCATTTTTAGGATGTTTTCTTTTAGATCTTTTCCATCTAAAACATCTCTTCTTTGTGCATAAATAACTGTTCTTTGAACATTCATTACATCATCATATTGAAGAACGTTCTTTCTTATGCTAAAGTTTCTTCCTTCGACTTTCTTTTGAGCACCTTCAACTGCTCTTGAAATTGCTCTTGATTCAATTGGCATATCTTCTGCAGCTCCTAGAGTATTATATACTTTAGTTATTATATCTCCACCGAAGATTTTCATTAAATCATCATCTAAACCAATATAGAATCTTGACTCTCCTGGGTCACCTTGACGACCACTTCTTCCACGAAGCTGATTATCAATTCTTCTTGATTCATGACGTTGTGTTCCTATTATTTTTAGACCACCTGCATCAATAACTTTTTGTTTTTCATCTTTTATTTGAGCTAAATATTTTTTCTCTAATTCATTGAATTTTTCTCTTGCCGCTAGTACGTCTTTATTTGTAGTTTCATTATGAGCTGCAGCTTCTTCAATTTCTTCATCTGAATACTTTAGCTTTCTCATTTCTTCTTTTGCTAAATATTCACTATTTCCTCCAAGCATGATATCAGTACCACGTCCTGCCATGTTTGTAGCAATTGTGATAGCTCCATATTTTCCTGCTTGAGCTATAATTTGCGCTTCTTTTTCATGGTATTTTGCATTCAACACTTCGTGTTTTAGTCCTACCTTATCAAGCATCTTGCTTAATTTTTCTGATTTATCAATAGAAACTGTACCAATTAATACTGGTTGTCCTTTTGCATGAGCTTTAGCAACATCATCTATAACAGCTTTAAATTTTACATTTTCATTTTTGTAAATTATATCTGGTAAATCTTTTCTAATCATTGGCTTATTGGTTGGAATTTCAACAACATCTAATTTGTATATTTCTTCAAATTCTGATTCTTCAGTCATTGCAGTACCAGTCATACCAGATAATTTTTCGTACATTCTGAAATAATTTTGGAATGTTATTGTAGCTAATGTTTTTGACTCATCATTAACTTTTACTCTTTCCTTTGCTTCTATTGCTTGATGAAGTCCATTATTATATCTTCTTCCATACATGATTCTTCCTGTGAATTCATCTACAATTAGAACTTGTCCATCTTTTACGATATAATCTTTATCTTTCTTCATTATACCATTTGCATGAAGAGCTTGATTTACATCATGTACTAATTCAGAATTTTCTAGATCATTGAAGTTTTCAAGTCCAAAGAATTCTTCTGCCTTTTTTATTCCTTTTTGTGTAAGTGTCGCAGATTTTGCTTTTAGGTCAACTATGTAATCATATTTTTCGTTATCTTCTTCTTGTTCAAAGTCCTTAACATCTTCTTCAATTATAACTTTAGCTTGTAATTTCTTTACAAATTGATCTGCCTTTTGGTATAAATTTGAAGATTGAGTTCCTCTTCCAGAAATTATAAGAGGTGTTCTTGCTTCATCTATTAAAATACTATCAATTTCGTCCACGATAGCATATTTTAATTTTCTTTGAACTAATTGATTTTTATATATAACCATGTTATCTCTTAAATAGTCAAATCCAAATTCATTGTTTGTTCCATAAGTTACATCACAGGCATAAGCAGCTTGTTTTTCAGCAGGTTTCATTCCAGCTATAACTAGTCCAACTGATAAACCTAAAAATCTATAAAGATTTCCCATCCATTCGCTATCACGCTTTGCTAAGTAATCATTTACTGTTATAACATGAACTCCCTCACCTGTAAGTGCATTTAAGTAAACTGGAAGTGTTGCAACAAGTGTTTTTCCTTCACCAGTTTTCATCTCAGCAATTCTTCCTTGATGAAGTATAATTCCACCAATTAGTTGCACATCAAAATGACGCATTCCTAAAACTCTTTTAGAAGCTTCACGTACAACAGCAAATGCTTCTGGTAGTAATTCATCAAGTGTCTCGCCATTCTTTAATCTATCTTTAAACTCGTTGGTTTTTCCTGTAAGTTCGCTATCTGTTAATTTTTCCATTTCTGCTTCTAGTGAATTTATTTTATTAACTAGTGGCATTACTCTTTTTACTTCTTTTTCGCTATATGTTTTAAATAGTCCCATTAGATATCTTCCTTTCAAATATTACTGTCAACAATCTATTTGACATTTGTATACAATTATATCGCTATTATATTACTAATATAGTCATTTAGCAAGTAAATTTTATAAAATATTTGCTTAATCTATTTGCATAATTTGACATAATATTCGCAAAGTGATATAATATTATTGTATTAGTTATGTCTTATGATATGACTGAAAAAAAAATACAAAAAAGAATGAGGTACCAGGTATGCAATTTGACGATTTTTTGAAAGAAGAAGCTTACAAAATTGTTCAGACAGTTGAGAAAGACAACAATGCATTTGTTGTCTTAGGTCCTTGGAGTGGCCCTGTTGACACCAAAGAAGCTTTGAACGCTCTGACGGCAGGAGCCAAGGCTAATGGCATTGTATCGTGCCGTATCGAAAAGCCGAACTATTCCATTCTGGCCTTTACACCGATGTACACAACTGCGAATGTCCGGAAAAAGATATTTGCCTCCATCGAAAAGAAAGCTAGCGAGTATTATACTCAGAACAATCTTGGTTCCATCAGCATTTTTGAAAATACTATCTCGAACTTCGAGGTAGTTTCGGCTACAGTCTAACCTCAGTCTTTGCGGGGGCGCACCTACCTTGGGGCGCTCCCGCGCTCTTTTTTATTTTTTATAGTCCTTGTTCATTTGGAATATATGTACTTTTTGGTGGATAGACATATTCATCAGTTGGTATTTTAGTTTCTTCAATCTTTTCTACTTCTATCATTGGAATTTCCCCATGGTATTCTCCTCTTTTTATTGTTCCTTCTATTTGAACCCATGTTCCATCTTTATAGTTTTCTGCACCATCCAATTTACATAGAAAACCAACAACTACAGCCTGCATATCTGAAGAAATTATCATTTGTCTTGCAATTACAAATTTATCATTTTCAAAATCATATAATCTGTAAACATACCCAATCATTTTAACTTTCATTCCTTCATACTGACTTAAATTATTATGAACAGTTTGAAGTACGTCAGTATAGTTAGAACTTGAGATTACATTTATTCTACTTTTTGAAACACATTGAGAATTTTCTCTTGTTTTAAATATTTTTACAACTCCTACAAGTGAAATCATTAAAACTATTACAAATAATATGACAAATATTATTTTAAAAAGTAAATTTTTATTTATCTTACAATTAAAAATAAACATCTCTGCCTCCAGTATTTTATTTATACAATACTATGAAGCAGAGACTGCAATTATTCATATTCTCTTAAAAAAAACGATTTCATTACTCCCTTATCTATCATTCCAGAAAATATATTCTTTAGAATGATTAGCAAAATAGGTCCTAAAAATAAACCAAGTATTCCTGAAAATCTAAATCCAGTATACATTGCAATTAATGTAAATATTGGATGAACGCCTAGATTTGAGCTAACTATCTTTGGCTCCAAAAATTGTCTGACAATTGACATTATTATCCATAGTACAAAAACTCCGATTGCTAATGTTATATCTCCATTAAATGCTGAAATTATTGCCCATGGTAACATTACCGTTCCGAGAACCAAATATTGGAAGTGCATCAACAAATCCTATTCCAACTGCATAAAGCAATGGATACCCTATATTAAATCCAGCAATTTTTAATATATACAATCCAATTACGGAAATAACAAATGAAATTATTACTAACGAAAGTTCTGCTTTTAAATATGCTCCTAAAGATTTTACAATTTCTTTCATGTGTTTAAATAACTTGCGTGACCATTTCTCTGGTAAATGATGTTCCACTTGGTCTAATATATATACTTTATCACTACAAATTAAGTACAATGACAAAAATGTAACCATTAAATACACTCCAATTGTTGGAATTTGAGTTATCCAATTTAAAAATCCTGTTAAAACAGTATTTATTTCCTGTGTTACATTACTAAGCGTATTCGAAAAAATATTTTGAATTATATTAGTAATATCTTCTGAAACATTTATTTTTTTGAAATTTTCTGAATCTATGAATTTTTGTAATAATTCATTTGCTGTGTTCATATATGTCCCTATATTTTCCAAAAAACCATAACCTTCTGTAACAATAGTTGTAATTCCCCATGTTAACAAGCCAATAATGATGAGTAGTATTATTGATATAGTTATAATAGAACTAACTTTTCTTGTTGTTTTACACTTTTTCATTAAGAATCTAATTATAGGTTCTAGTAACAGCGATATAATAAAAGCTACTAAAAATGGCATATAAAAAATAGCTAATTTAAAACACAAATATAATATTATAACTGTAAATATGAATATTAAAAATTTTTTTAATACCTTTGTCCAATAATTCATATCAATTACCATTTATTCTTCTCCTTTCTATTATTGTATTAAATTTTTTCAGTTATATACTTTTTATTTTAACGAAAAAAGGATAAGCGGCAAAACCAACTGTTCTACCGCCTATCCTTTTACCGTAATCTTCTCCTCATTTCTTTCAGTAATGCATACAACAAGTTAGAGAAGAACACCATAATTGATGTTGCAAGCACCAGGAGCATAAGTGCCAAGAATGGTGTTTGAATAAACGGGTTTGCCCGTTCAAACTCAAACCATCCAATGGTTGCTCCAGCTACCGCCGCCATTGTGTGCCTCGTCTCGTCCACTAAAGCACGAAACATTTTGTCTTTTGTAACTGCCTCCAATATAGCGGCAATTACACTACCTGTAATCATAACTATAATAGTCATCCCCATAATTTCAAACATTTTTCGTTGCCTCCTTTTTTCTTTTGTATAAGTGTTTGAAAATTGGTCTATCTATAAGATATTATAACACATTTAGCTAAATTTAGCAACATTTGTTTGGTTATTATTCTTTTAATAGCAATTTTTATTGCCAGTGCCACATATTCCTTCTATTGTATCGCATAAGTTACTTTCATCAATTGACTCATTTGTTGCTAAATCTCCCAAAGTTAAAATTCCTATTACTTTTTTATTATTATCAATAACAGGAACTCTTCTTATTTGTTCCTCTGACATTATATTTTCTACTCTTTCTACTTCATCATTACAATTACAACTTTTTACATTAGTTGTCATTATATCTGAAATCTTGGTTTTCGAAGCATCTTTGTCACAACAAACTGATCTTAATATTATGTCTCTATCAGTTACTATTCCCACTAGATTATTACTGTTATCACAAACAGGAGCGCATCCTATATGGCAATCGCACATAAGCTTTGCACAATCTTTAACTGATGTTTCTGGTTTTACACAGTTCACTTCATTACACATACAATCTTTAACTTTCATAAAAAAACTTCCTTTCAAAAAAATTATAATATTATTATGTTCTAAAATTGATTGTATATGAATAAAATTTTTGCCAAAAATAAAAAGTAAATATTTAAATCAAATATCTACTTTTTATTATATACCTAAAAATTTTTAATTTAATTTATTTACCAACTCTTTAAATTTTTTGCCTCGCTCCATAAAGTTTTTGAAAGCGTCAAAACTTGCACTTGCTGGTGAAAGTAGTACCACGTCTCCAATTTTTGCTACTCTTTGTGCCTTTTTCACAGCTTCTTCCAAATCGTTGCAATGAATTATATTTACACTATTTCCATTTTCTGCAATTGCATTTAATGTAGCTTTTTCTATTATTGGTGCAGTTGGACCAGTTAAAATCAAAGTTCCGACTTTTTCTGAAATTTTTTTACCTATTTCTGTGTAATCTAGACCTTTGTCAGAACCTCCAGCAAGTAATATAATATTTTCATCAAATGAATTCAATCCTGCTATAGTACTTGCTGGACTTGTTCCAATTGAATCATTATAATATTTTACGCCATCTAATTCTCTCACAAATTCAAGTCTATGTTCAACACCGTTAAACTCTTTTATAGCCTGAACTTGTCTTTCTCTACTTACTAATACATCTGTTGCAGCAAGTGCAGCACATATATTTTCATAGTTATGTATTCCTCTTAGTTTTATATCATCTTTATACAAAATTTTTTCTTCTTTTCCATCTTTTATAAATTTTATAAAATTATCTTTTCTATCATAAATATATCCATTACTTAATTCTTTTAAGCTACTAAATAATTTTATATTTTTAGCTGGATTTTCTTTAAGAATTTCATTTTTAAATTTATTTGTTATTTCATTGTCATCATTTAATACTAATATATCTTCATTATTTTGATGTTTGTAAATTTCTTTTTTAGCATTTTGATATTCTTCATAAGATGAGTGTACATTTAAGTGGTCTGGGAACATGTTAGTAATTACTGAAATATTAGGGCTTACTTTCATTCCCATAAGCTGAAAACTACTTAACTCTAATATAACTATATCTTCTGGTTTCATTTCAGCAATTTGTGTAAAAATTGGCTTTCCTATGTTTCCACCTAAAAAGCATTTATAGCCAGCTTTTTCACATATTTCATATATTATAGATGTTGTTGTTGTTTTCCCTTCAGTACCAGTTACTCCTATAATTTTACATGGAGCAAGTTCTAATACTTTTTCTATTTCGGATGTTAAAATTGCTCCGAGCTCGAACCTCTCTTATAAATTCATCCGTAGTTGGTAATGCACTTGGCGATCTAAATATGTAATCAAAGCCTTTTAACATAGTTAAATTATCTGTTCCAATTTCCACTTGGTATCTATATTTGTTTATTTTTTCCATTATTTCATCTGATAATACTCTGTTGCTAAAAATTGTAACTTTTGCATTTTTGTCATAAAAGTAATCTAATAATGGAATGTTGCTTACTCCCATTCCAATTATTGCAACTTGTTTTTCATCTAGACTTTTATTAAATTCTTCTAATTTTTTATTACTATATTCCATTTTTATTGAAATTCCTTTCTTTAAAAATATTATTCTTATTACTTACCACCAGTTAAATAATGTTTACACTTTTTATATATTGCGCAACTTTATTTGCTGACTCCATTGCTGACTTACATTCAGTAACATCAACAACAATTGTTTTATCTGATTTATTGTAAAATCCTGATTGCCTTTGTAGTTCGTCTCTTCTAGATATTTGCTCTTTTAGTTCTACTTCAGTAATGTTTTCATCTTTATATTGATTTTTCTTTCTTTCTACTCTTGTTGATAAATCAGCCGTTATAAAGAAATGGTAATCTAACTCTGGATATATTTTAAGTAAATCTCTCCCAGAGACAATAACATTATATTCTTTCAAATATTCACTTATTATATTTTTTCCAAACTCATAAAGTTTGGAATTATCAGCTTTTTTTGCGACTTTTGATACCGCCATAGAATTTCCAGAATCTTGAAGCTTTTCCTCATCAATTTTTTTGCCATTTACATATACAACGCTTTCTCTGTTTTCTAATTTAATTTCTACTTTTAATTTATCCATCATTTCTTTTATGTCAATTTTTTTGTTAAATTTTAATGCTATTAACATTTGTAGCATTGTGAATTTAGATTGTTTTACTGCATATACAATCCCTCTGTATAAATTACCTCCATGTAATATCATACTATTAGGTATTATATTTAGTAGTTCTCTGCAAAGAGAAGTCTTTCCAGCTCCAACTTCTCCTTCTACTCCTATTACTATATTTTTCAAGTATATCCCTCATTTCTTTTTTTAATAGTAAATGTTATTATATATCATATTTATTTATTTTGAAAGATATTTCTTTAAAAACTTACCAGTGTAACTTTGCTCATTTTTCACTATTTGCTCAGGAGTTCCAATGCATACTACATTTCCTCCTTTATCTCCACCTTCTGGTCCTAAATCTATTATATGATCACAAGTTTTTATTAAATCCAAGTTATGCTCTATTACAATTATAGAATTGCCTGTATCTACTAATCTTTGCAATATATCAACTAATCTATGAACATCAGCAATGTGAAGTCCTGTTGTAGGTTCATCTAATATATACAGAGTTTTTCCAGTTGCTTTTTTAGAAAGTTCTGTTGCAAGTTTAACACGCTGTGCTTCTCCACCAGATAGTGTTGTAGATGGCTGTCCAAGTTTTATATAACCAAGTCCTACATCAAATAAAGTTTGAATTTTGTTTTTTATCCTTGGAATATTTTCAAAAAATGTTAAAGCTTCTTCAACAGTCATGTCAAGTACATCTGAAATTGTTTTTCCTTTATAATGAACTTGCAGAGTTTCACTATTATATCTTTTTCCATGGCATACTTCACATGGAACATAAATGTCTGATAAAAAGTGCATTTCTATTTTTAATACTCCATCTCCAGAACAAGCTTCACATCTGCCACCTGGAACATTAAAACTAAATCTGCCTTTATCATATCCCCTCATTTTGGCATCATTTGTTTCTGCAAATAAATCTCTTATCATATCAAACACACCAGTATATGTTGCTGGATTTGAACGAGGCGTTCTTCCTATTGGAGATTGATCAATATTTACTATTTTATCTATATTTTCTAATCCTTTTACCTTCTTACACTTTCCTGGCTTTTCATTTGAACCATTTAAATCTCTTGCTACTGTTTTATATAATATATCATTTACAAGAGTGGATTTTCCAGAACCTGATACTCCTGTTACACAGACAAATTGACCTAGCGGAAATTTTACAGTAATATTTTTTAAATTATGTTCTGTGGCTCCAACTATTTCAATAGATTTTCCATTTGACTTTCTGCGCTTTGTAGGAACTTTTATTTGTTTTCTTCCGCTTAAATAATCACCTGTAATAGACCCTTCTACAAGTTTTATTTCTTCGGCAGTTCCTTGTGCCATAACATTTCCACCATGTACACCGGCACCAGGACCTATATCTATTACTTGATCTGCAGCATACATAGTATCCTCATCATGCTCTACAACTATTACTGAATTTCCTAAATCCCTTAATTTTTTTAATGTTGCAATTAGCTTATCGTTATCTCTTTGATGAAGTCCTATACTTGGTTCATCCAAAATATACAATACTCCTGTTAGACCTGCTCCAATTTGTGTTGCAAGCCTGATACGCTGTGCTTCGCCACCAGATAAAGAACCTGCAGGTCTTGCTAAAGTTAGATAATCTAAACCTACATCTATTAGGAATTGTAATCTTTTATTTAGTTCATCAATTATTTGTCCTGCAATCATTTGCTGTGTTTTATTTAATTCTACTGAATTTATATATTCTTTTATTTTATCTATTGATAAATTTGTTAGTTCGAATATATTTAGCCCACCCAATTTTACAGCCAAACTTTCTTTTCTAAGTCTTGTTCCATTACAAGCAAGACATGGAGCCTCACTCATATACATTTCATAAAAACTTCTCATTCCATTTGACTTAGTTTCATTATGACGTCTTTCTAAAGTTGGAATAACACCTTCAAATGGAGCCGTAAATTTTCTTGTTCCAGCAACTGTTGTATATTCAAAATTAATTGCCTCTGTTCCTGTTCCATAAAGGATTTTTTCTAAGAATTCTCTTGGTAATTTTTTAATAGGTACCCCTTTTATTTCTACGCCATAATGTTTAGCAATACTCTCAAAATACATTTTTGCCATAGTATCACCTTTTTTCATGGTACTTGCACCAAAAGCTTTTACTCCATCATATAAAGTTTTATCCTTATCCGGAATTATTAAATCTTCATCTATTCGCATTAAATAGCCAATTCCTGTACACTCTGGACATGCTCCAAATGGATTATTAAATGAAAACATTCTAGGTGTAAGTTCTTCAAAGCTTATTCCACAGTCAACACAGGCATAATTTTGACTATATATTTTTTCTTCTTTTCCCGGAATATCTATTACAACTATATTATTAGCATATTTCATAGCTGTTTCTACTGATTCAGTAAGTCTTGCACGTATTCCTTCTTTTATCACAAGTCTATCTACAATTAAGTCTACATTATGTTTTTTCTTTTTATCTAGTAAAATCTCGTCTTCACCAATTTCATAAATTTGTCCATCTATTCTTACTCTTACAAATCCTGATTTTTGATAGTCCTCTAGTTGCTTTATAAACTCGCCTTTTCTTCCTCTTACAACTGGAGCTAAAACTTGAATTCTTGTTCCCTCTTCTAATGTCAGAATACTATCTATAATTTGATCTATTGTTTGTTTTTCAATTTTTTTACCACAATTTGGACAATAAGGAACACCTACTCTTGCATATAGCAAACGTAAATAGTCATAAATTTCAGTTACTGTTCCTACTGTAGAACGTGGATTTTTTGAAGTAGTTTTTTGGTCAATTGAAATTGCTGGAGATAATCCTTCAATTGATTCAACATCTGGTTTTTCCATCATTCCCAAGAATTGCCTTGCATATGAAGACAAACTCTCTACATATCTTCTTTGACCTTCTGCATATAATGTATCAAAAGCAAGTGAAGATTTTCCAGAGCCCGAAAGCCCTGTTAATACTACTAACTTGTTTCTTGGTATTGTTAAATTTATATCTTTTAAATTATGTTCTTTTGCACCTTTTATAATAATATTATCATTCATATAAATCTCCCCTTGATTTAAAGTAGACTTATTATATCAAATGTTTGTTCGTAAATCAAGTATTATTGCAATTTTATTTCAATATCTTTATAATTTTCATTCAATTCTAATTTTGTATATTTTACTTTGCACTCATCAAATAACTTTCTTGATGCTATATTATTTTCTGAATTTGCATATTTATCTGATAAGAATATTACTTCTTTTATTCCTGCTTGAATTATAAGCTTAGCACATTCGTTGCATGGAAATAAGTCTACATATATTTTTGCATTTTCTAATTCTTTTCTTGAACCTCTATAATTTAGTATTGCATTCATTTCTGCATGACATACATATGGATATTTAGTTTCTAAGTTTTTTCCTTCTCTATCCCATGGAAAATGTTCATCGCAAAATCCATTTGGTGCTCCATTATATCCTATTGATAAAATTCTGTTATCATCACTTACAATACAAGCCCCAACTTGAGTTGAGGGATCTTTGCTTCTCATTGCAGAAAGTTTTGCAATTGCCATAAAATATTCATCCCATCCTAAATATTCTCCTTTAGTTCTTCCATTCATTTTATTATTCCTCCTTCTATTTTTTATTATACTATCATAGTCTTTTCAAAATTTCATCATATTTATTCAAAATGTTACATTTTATTACAATTATTTCATTAGTGTTTAATATTTATAAAAGGTATTGCCAAATAATAATTTTACTTGTATATTACTAGGTAGCAATTTTTTGAATGGAGAAAATATTATGGGATATATAAATGTTTACACTGGACCAATGAAATGTGGCAAAAGTCAAAAAATTTTTAATGAGTTAAAAAGACAACTTATCGCTGGAAAAAATATAAAAGTCTTTAAACCAACTTTAGATGATAGATGTGGCGAAAATATTATTGCTACTCGTGCTGGAAATACCGTTCAAGCAATAAATATTCATGACATTTCAGAAATTTCTAAATTTGATGCAGATTCATATTTTATTGACGAATTTCAATTCCTAACTGGGGATGTTTCTACTATTGATAAGCTAGCTTCTGAAGGAAAAAAATTTTATATAGCAGGTCTTAACCTTACTTCTGAAAAGAAAGTTTTTGGAAAAATGGGAGACTTAATGTGTATTGCTGACAACATTGAAATTATGACATCAATTTGTGAGGTTTGTAAATGTGAAGAAGCTGTATTTTCATATTATAAGGGGCATAAAGATAGTGATATTATGGTTGGAGACGCTGAGTACATTCCAGTTTGTAGAGAATGTTATAGTAAGCTTGCAAGTGGCAAATACAAAACTATAAATTTCTCAAAACCAAAAAACACTAAAACTAAAATAATAAATAGTATAAATAGCATTGCTGATAAAACAGAAAGTTTTCTTTCTATTAATGATTATAAATATCAATGTCATTTTTAAAGTTCTTCTTTTGAAGGACTTTTTTTAATTTTCACGCATATAATATAATTAGTTAATTTTTTTTACTTTTTTAGGAGGATTTATGTGTGGAATTGTAGGATTTTGTGATTTAGATAATAATATTTTTACAAAAGATGAAAAAGTTGAAATTATTGAAAAGATGAAAAAAACTTTGTTAAGACGTGGCCCAGATGAATCAGGTAGTTATATTTCAAAAAATGTATCTCTTGGGCACAGTAGACTAATTGTTATTGACCCAGCTAATGGCGCTCAACCGATGAAGTGTACATATCAAGGTAATTCTTACATAATTACTTATAATGGTCAAATTTATAATACAAATGAACTAAAAAAGGAATTGTCTGATAATGGATTTACCTTCTTTGGACATTGTGATACAGAAGTCCTTTTAAAAGCTTATATTCATTTTGGTAATGATGTAGTAAATAAACTAAATGGAATTTTTGCTTTTGCCATTTGGAATGAGAATAAAAAAGAGTTATTTGTAGCAAGAGATCATTTTGGAGTAAAACCTCTATTTTATTCAATTATAGATAACACTTTTATATTTGCTTCAGAAATAAAAGCTCTACTTGAATACCCTGGAATATACCCTGTTTTAGATTCTCAAGGAATTTCAGAACTTTTTGGTATTGGTCCTGCACATACTCCTGGCACTACTATTTTTAAAGAAATTTATGAATTAAAACCTGCAAGTTTTGGAATTTTTAATGCCTCTGGTTTTCATGGTGGAAAGTACTGGAGATTAGAAAGCGCACCACATAATGATGACTTTAATACTACTTGTGATAAGGTAAAAAATTTATTAGAAGATTCAATTGAAAGACAACTAGTTTCAGATGTTCCACTATGTACATTTTTATCTGGCGGTTTAGACTCTAGTATAATTACTATGTATGCCTCAAATTATTATAAAAAACATGGTCTTGGAACATTAGATACCTATTCAGTTGACTATATAGATAATGATAAAAACTTTAAAAAGACTGATTTTCAGCCCAATTCAGATAATTACTATATAAATATTATGAAGGAAAAATATCATACTAACCATAAAACAGTTATGTTAGATACTCCAGAGCTTGCAAGTTACTTAAAAGAAGCTATGATTGCACGAGATATGCCAGGAATGGCAGATGTTGACTCTTCCCTTCTTCTATTTTGTAAAAATGTTAAGCCTACTTCAACTGTAGCTTTAACTGGTGAATGTGCAGATGAAATATTTTGTGGATATCCATGGTTCTTTAGAGAAGACGCATTAAATTCAAATACCTTCCCATGGTCAATTGCACTCCAGGAAAGGCAAGAATTATTAAATCCAGCAATTTCTTCTAAAGTAGATTTAAAATCTTACATTGACTTTAGATATAACGAAAGCTTAGCAAACGTAAAAATATTACCGTCTGATTCTCACGAGACTGCCCAAATGCGAAAGATTTCTTATTTAACGTTAAATTGGTTTATGCAGACTCTTTTGGACCGTTCTGATAGAATGGCAATGTTTAATGGCTTAGAACTTAGAGTTCCATTTTGTGATTATAGACTTGCAGAATATGTTTGGAATATTCCTTGGGATATGAAAGCTTTAAATGGTAGAGAAAAAGGACTCCTTCGTCATATTATGAAAGGACTTTTACCTGATGAAATTGTTGAAAGAAAAAAGAGTCCTTATCCAAAAACTTGGAATCCGACATATCTTAGTGCTGTAAAAAAATTACTTTCAGAAATAATGAAAGATGAAGATGCTCCAATAAATAAATTATTAAATAGAAAATATATTCTTCAGATTCTAGAGACTGACGGTAAAGCTTTTTCAAGACCTTGGTTCGGTCAGCTAATGACTGGTCCTCAACTTATGGCATATTTGTGTCAGGTTAATATGTGGCTTGAAATTTACAAACCTGAATTTAGAATATAATAAATCCCCCTAATTTTATAATTAGGGGGATTATATATTTTTTACATCATTTTCTTCATTTGTTCTCTTAATCTTCTTTCTTCTGCTTCTTCTTCTGGAGTCATTCTTTCCTCTCTTGCTCTTTCTTCTTGCCTTACATGTTCCATTTGTTTTTCTTGTGCAATTAGTTCTATTTTGTCTGCAATACAGTCGCCTTCTAACTGTTCAAATCTATTTGTATATTCAGTTATTGACATTTCCAATCTTACTGCTTCTTTAGCAATTGTTGTTATTCTACCATTATGCAATGTAACTTCTTCATTTATATTTATTGCTTTGTCTTTTATTCTTTCGGAAATTTGTGATAAGTTTGTTGTTTCTACTTCTGCTTTCTCATCTCCATGACTATCTAATTGATGGTTTGCAGCTTGTGTTGTCTTTTTTAAATCAGCTTTATTCATATATTTATCATTCATAAATTTTCTTACCTGCATTGTAGTCGGATAAATTTGTGTTGAAGTTTCGACAGGAATTGATAAAGGCTTATCTCCTTGTTCAGGAGCTCTTCTCACATAATCAGTTTCAAGAATTCCGTATTGTCCTATAGTTAATGCAAAACCTTCTTCTTTACCTTCAAGTGAAAATAACGCAGTAGTTTGTTTTTTAGTAACTTCCGAACCATCTCTATTTATAGCACATATTTCCTTACCTGTATTTACTCCATCTCTTTCTTCTAGACCTGGAATTTGTTCAACTTCACCATCTTTTCTTAAGCCCCAGAACGCAAATCTAGATGTACCTCTTGAATTTGAGTCAGAATTTACAACAAATACTTTAATATACTTATCTTTCATATTAGTAATATCTTCAAAAGACTTTTCATTTGTTATCTTTTGAGTTGGAGATATTTCTGAACATGAACTTAAATCTCCTTCTGACATTCCAGATTTCTCAGCAATCTTTGTAATTGCTTGCTTTTCTTGTTCTTGCTCCGTCTGAGGTTCTGCCCTTTTTTCTTCCGTTTTCTCAAGCCTTTTTAATGTATATTGATGTTCAAGATCATCCTTATCTAGTTGTATAGCATCTTCATGGGTTTGTTCTTGAACTGGCAAATCATGCCCGTTTTGTTTTTTCACAACATCTGCAATTAGAGCATTTATTGATGCAACATACTCTAAGTATTCTTCTGTAAATATAATCTTGCCGTTAATTAAATCTCCTACTTTTAAATATACTTGCTCATTTTGAATATAAAGTTCCATTATTTCTATATATTTTCCATTTTCTTTTTCATCTGGTTCTTGCTTTTTAACTATAAATAAATCTGCCTGACTAAATTCTGCCATCGCATTATAAGGCTTAAATTTTAAATTATCCAAGAATATTATATCCTGAACTTTTTCTCTTTCCATACTACTTTCTGTACTATACAGTTCTAACATCTTTTCTTTAATATCTTTTTTATCTTTCATTTTTTCACCACTTAATTATGAATTTCTTTTAGCATGTTTCGTGCACATTCCTTTACATTTTCAGATTCAAATTTTTCTGTTGCTCTTTTTGTAAACTTCTCTAAATATTTGTTCTTTATTACAATATCTTTAGAATATTCAAAATTTAAATCATTCATGTATGCATAAAATGTTACAAGTACATCTGCATTATTTTTTATCATAGAATAATCTAATTCATGTCCTTCATAAAATTCATCTAGAATTTTTTTATTTATTTCTTTTGTATTCCAAGTGTTATACCAAAATATTGATTCCATAGAATATTTCTCATCTGCAATAATTCTAAAAATATCAATTTTATCTGCATCTCTTATAATTTTTGCAAATAATAATTCCTTTGGAGTTAAATCTTTATCAATATTTTTGCTTGCCTTATTGTGATTTAACACAGCCCTTTTTATTATATTATCATATTTATCATCTTTTATAAATTCTCTTATAAAATTATTATTCTCTAGTACTTCAACGCCTTTTTCAGCATGATTTATTTTGCTTTCTTTATCGCTAAAAGTATCAGCAATTCTTACTTGTTCAAATCTTCCTATATCATGAAAATAGCCAATTGCTATTGCTAGATTTGTGTCATCTTCATTAAAGTTTAGCTTTTTAGCAAGCATTTCACAGTTTTTAGCTACATTTTCTATATGTTCAATTTTTAAACTTATTCTTTCATTTTTTGGATCATAATTTGATACATATTCTTTAAATTTTTGCTTTATATTTTCTACGTCTATCATTTTTATTTCCTTTGATACTTAAAATTTTAGAAAAAAGCAAGTAATAAAACTAATTACTTGCTTTTATATGTTACTTTATTTAGATTACATTGCTTGTCTGTATAATTCTATGAAATCCTCTTTTGTAACTTCTCTTGGATTTCCTGGTTTGCAAGGATCTTGCATTGCTTTTTCAGCAAGCATTTCTAAGTCTTCTTCTTTGCAACCTGTATCTTTTACAGTTTGAGTAATTCCTACTGATTTAGCAAGTTCTGATATCATCCATACAAATGTGTTTATAACATCTTGGTCATTTAGATGAGCAGCATCTGGTCTACCTATATGGCATAGAATTTCTCTAAATCTTTGAGCACAAACAACGCCATTAAATCTCATTACTGTTGGTAATAATATTGCATTTGCTAAACCATGAGGAGTATCATAAACTGCTCCTAATTGGTGTGCCATTGAGTGAACTATTCCTAGTCCTACATTTGAGAATCCCATTCCTGCTATATATTGAGCAAGAGCCATGTTTTCTATAGCTTCTGGATTTTTATCGTTTACTGCTGCTGGTAAATTTGCAAATATAAGTTCGATTGCTCTCATGTGGAACATATCTGACATTGTGTTATGTGCTTTGCAAATATATCCTTCTACTGCATGTGTTAATGCATCCATTCCTGTTGCAGCAGCTGTTCCCTTTGGTAATGATTCCATAAGTTCTGAATCTACTACAGCTAGAAGTGGTATATCATGTGGATCAACACATACCATTTTTACCTGTCTTTCTTCATCTGTTATTACATAATTTATTGTTACTTCTGCAGCTGTTCCATGTGTTGTTGGAAGAGCTATAAGTGGTAATCCTTTATGTTTTGTGTTTGATAATCCATTTAAAGAAACTACATCTTCTCTATCTGGGTTTGTCATTAATATTGAAATTCCTTTTGCTGTGTCTATTGCAGAACCACCACCTACAGCAATTATTGCATCTGCACCGAATTTCTTACATTCTTTTAATCCATCTAGTACATTTTTGATACTTGGATTTGGTTTTACTTCTGAATATACAGTGTATTTGATTTTAGCTCCATCTAATACATCTGTAACTTTTGCTGTAACTCCACAATTGAATAGTGCTTTATCTGTTACAACTAATATTTTTTTATAACCTCTACTTTTAATTTCTTCTGGTAGTACCTCTCTACAGCCTCTGCCAAAGTATGATGTTTCATTTAAAACAAATCTTTGTGCCATCTTTTTTCCTCCTTTAGTTTAAATCTTTTTATATTCTAGTATAAAAAAATGATTTTATCAAGACTATTTTTATTTTTTCATAAAAAACTTATTTTATGAAAAAATAGCAGGCCGAAGGAACTTTCCCTCGCCCTGCTACTTTAAGTACTATTCCGTACTATTGCCTTTTATGGATTGCTATGGAGCTTACTTATGTTTCTTTGCTCCAGTGACCGTTTCAGCCCGCTTTTCGAGCTTGTGCACCACAAGTACACGCGTATTCTGACCATCCGTATGATTTTGCTTGTCTTTCTCCTCACGCTTTTTGGTGTTCAGAGATGCGATGCGTGCGTTTTTCGCAACCGCACGCTTTTCACGAGCTTTGCCTGCCCGAGTATTTGCTCGGCGACTCTTTCTCGTCACAATGATGTACATGACATCATCGTCAGTATCATCGCCAGTATCATCTTCCTCAACTTCATCATCATCAGAGAAATCGTAGAACTCGGCGATTGCCTTCTGATCCTCTTCTAATTCATCTTCGAAAGCAGAAGTTTCGTCACCAGTCTCATCCGCATCAGCGGAGTCAACAACAAGAACAACATTTTCTCCGATGTCATGGCCAAGTATTTCGCTAGCCATTGCCACAGCATCAAGCAAATTTCCGTCCAGATTACATTTCTTCATAGTTTGCCCTCCTAAAGGCTTTCAATTGTTTTTCGGACATTTATATTATATATTACTTAACATAATTTGTCAACTAATTCTATAAAAAAACAGAATATACCTTAAAAGTACATTCTGCCTTTTATTATTATTTAAAATTATTTCTTTAAAGCTTTTCTTCCTTCATAAACAGCTATATCACCTAATTGATGTTCGATGTTTAATAGTCTGTTATATTTAGCAACTCTATCTGTTCTGCAAGGAGCACCTGTTTTGATTTGTCCTGCATTTGTAGCAACTGCAACATCAGCAAGTGTTGTATCTTCTGTTTCACCACTTCTGTGAGAAACAACTGCTGTGTATCCGTTCTTCTTTGCAAGTTCTATAGCATCTAATGTTTCTGTTAATGTTCCAATTTGGTTTAGTTTGATTAATATACTGTTTGTAACTCCCATGTCGATTCCTTTTTGTAATCTCTTGATGTTTGTAACAAATAAGTCATCACCAACTAATTGAACTTTGTTTCCTAATCTTTCTGTTAGTTTTTTCCATCCTTCCCAGTCTTCTTCAGCTAAACCGTCTTCTACTGAGATTATTGGATATCTTTCACAGATGTCTGCTATAAAGTCTATCATTTCGTCACATGTTTTTGTAACACCTATTTTCCAGAAATGATATTGTCCTTCTTTTCCTATTTTCTTAGCTTCGTCATACATTTCTGTTGCAGCTAAGTCTAGAGCTATGCAAACTTCTTCTCCTGGTTTGTATCCAGCTTCTTTGATTGCTTCAACTAATAATTGTAAAGCTTCGTCTTCGTCTTTAACCATTGGTGCAAATCCACCTTCGTCACCAACACCTGTTCCAAGACCTTTTTTCTTTAATACATTCTTTAATGTATGATATATTTCAGCACACATTCTTAAGCATTCGCTGAATGATTTTGCTCCTACTGGCATAATCATAAATTCTTGTACACTTAGTGTAGAATCAGCATGTTTACCACCGTTCATGATGTTCATCATTGGAACTGGTAATGTTTTGCTGTTTACTCCACCAATATATTGATATAATTCAAGGCCTAAAGAAGCTGCTGCTGCTTTTGCTACTGCTAAAGATACACCTAAAGTTGCATTTGCTCCTAATTTACCTTTGTTTTCTGTTCCGTCTAAATCGATAAGAGCTTTATCTATTGCTGGTTGATCATATACATTCATTCCGCAAAGTGCTGGAGCGATTATTTTGTTTACATTTTCAACAGCTTTTAAAACTCCTTTTCCCATATATCTTGATTTGTCACCATCTCTTAATTCAACAGCTTCAAAACTTCCTGTTGAAGCACCAGATGGAACCATTGCTACTCCGCTAAATCCGTCTACTGTTGTAACTTCTACTTGTACTGTTGGATTTCCTCTAGAATCTAATATTTCTAAAGCTTCAATGTTATCAATTTCTAAATATTCTTTCATTGTTATTACCTCCTAATAAATTCTAATACTTAATGAAATTGTTTTAAGCTAATGCTTATTTTATCACAAAGGCTTGTCTGTTTCAAGCAAAATTCAAAGATTTTTGCTTATTTTAGGATTTTGTTTCTCAATTTTTAACTAAAGTATTTTAATGTTAAAATATTTCACATATAATTCATTAAACTTATTGAATATTTCATATTACTTTCAGCAATTAATATATTTAACATATATATCCTCACTTTCCTTTGTATTTTTCTAAATAATATAACATTTTTATGAAATTCTCCATATTTTTACAATTTTTATTGTACAAAAGTTTTTCATATTATATAATGTTTATAAATTGAAAAGTAATTGGGGGTTTTTATGAAAAAAATTATTCTTTATATAGTTATAGTTTTAATTATTGTTTCTTTATCTGTTTGTGGATATTTATATTATAAGGCAAGCAAAGCTATTGGCTATTCTATACTTTACCCTGATCAAACAATCGGATTAACTTATATTTCTTCTTTATATTCATCATATAGTAAAAATTATAATAATTTCAAATTATTCCAATCATATAAAATTTTGTCTGTTTCTGCTGGTGAGAATCAGTCAAAAACAATTTTATATATATGGGTTTTGTCAGAAGGATATTACATAGATAATACTGGAACTCCTCAAAAAATTGTGACTTCTTCTCTTCCTTATAAATTAACATACTATCAAATTTCTATTCATCACATTTTTCACAACTATATTGTAGACTGTGAAATTGCAAACGATAATAATTCTTGTGAAAGAATTTTCTCGGAAGATGCTAAAAAAAATTTTCCTACATTAGATGAGTTACAGGCAATGCAAAATGAAATCGATTTGCAAGCTGCTGAGTTTTATAACATAAAATAGTAATCGGAGGTTTTCATTATGAAGAAAATTATACTGTATGTAATTATATTTTTAATTATCATTTCATCAATAGTATTAGGATATTTATATTATATGTCAAGTCATGTTCCAGGTAGTGTATCACTTGTAACAGAAGAAAATATTTCTAATTCACTAGATTTTATAGATTCTTTGTATGGATACTATAAAGATAATTATAATGACTTTAAATTATTTCAGTCTTATAAATTGCTCTCTGCTCAAAATATTGAAAATAGTCAATTAGTCATGTACCTTTGGGTTTTATCAGAAGGATACTACATAGATAATGATGGAATGATTCAAAAGATTGTGACGTCTTCTAAACCATATAAACTAACTTTTTATGAAGAAAATATTATTCAAGATAGCAAAAAAATATATAACAGTTACATTACAGGCTGCGAAATTGGAAATAACAATAGTTCTACTAGAAAAGTCTTTTCAAGAGACATCAGAAAAAATTTTCCTACATCTGATGAATTACAAGTTATGCAACATGAAATCGACTCACAAGTTGCTGAATTTTATAATGCACAAAAGGATTAAAGCTTTGAAAAGCTTTAATCCTTCTTTTATATCAGTCATCATATTCATCTAAAAAATGATGCGTTTTTCCATCTTTTTGATATGAAATTAGTGTATCTAAACATACATTTTGAACACTCATAAATATGTTTTTGTCAATTTTGTCATATTTATTTTTTAGTTCTTTTATAAGACTTTTTACTTCAGCTCTTTTTGAACCAAATTCATCCTTATTTTTACTTGCATTTTTTTCAGTTATTTTGCAAGCACATTTGATAAATTCTAAATTATTATAGTGAGCCCATGAAATTATGTCATCTTCTCGTAAATAATACATTGGTCTTATAAGTTCCATGCCTGGATGTGACTTACTATGTAGTTTTGGCATCATTGTTTGCATTTGGGCACCATATAACATCCCCATTAAAATTGTTTCAATTACATCATCAAAGTGATGTCCAAGTGCTATTTTATTGCAACCTAGGCTTTGTGCATATTTATATAAATAACCTCTTCTCATTCTTGCGCAGACATAGCAAGGATGGTCATCAATTCTTTCTACTGAATCAAAAATTGGTGTTTCAAAAACTTTAATTGGAATATTTAATGTCTTTGCATTATCAATTATTTTTTGCATATTTTGCTTACTATATCCTGGATTCATTACTATATATTCTAGTTCAAAATTTGTCTTGCTATATTTTTGTAATTCTTGCAAGCATTTTGCCATAAGCATAGAATCTTTACCACCAGAGATACAAACTGCAATTTTATCTCCATCATTTACCATTTTAAATTCAGTTATTCCTTTGATAAATTTTGCCCAGATCTTTTTTCTATAATTTTTTGTTATTGTTCTTTCTATTTCTTGATATCTTTCCAAAACATTTCCCCTCTAGAATTTATTATAGTTTTTATTCTTTCCAAATACAAACTAATAAATATTATACTACAAAAAATGGAACACAAGAAGATTTTTGTTTAATTTTCATCTTATGCGTTCCAAAGTATTGTTTATTATAATTCAAATTGACTATTATATAATTCTGCATAGAAACCATTTTGAGCCATTAATTCATCATGATTTCCTTTTTCAACTATATTTCCATCTCTTATAACTAATATTAAATCAGCGTTTCTGATTGTTGAAAGTCTATGTGCTATTATAAATGAAGTTCTTCCTTCTGTCAACTTATCCATTGCTTGTTGTACTAATTCCTCTGTTCTTGTATCAACATTAGATGTTGCTTCATCTAATATTAAAAATGGAGTATCTTGTAACATTCCTCTTGCTATTGTTAATAACTGCTTTTGACCTGCAGATACTTCATCACTTTCAGAAAGTTCAGTATTTATTCCCTTTGGAAGTGTTTTTATGAAGTGTTCTAGTCCTACTACTTTGCATACTTTTTCAACTTGTTCATCAGTTATATTTTGATTATTGTATATGATATTTTCTTTTATTGTTCCACTAAATAACCAAGTATCTTGTAATACCATAGTAAATAAACTATGAATATTCTCTCTTGTAAGCTCTTTTGTAGAAATCCCATCAATTAAAATGTCTCCTGAATTTATATCATAGAATTTCATAAGTAAGTTTACTAGTGTAGTTTTTCCAGCTCCTGTTGGTCCAACTATTGCTATTTTTTGACCAGCTTTTGCTTCTGCACTAAAGTTATTTATTGTTGGTTTATCATTGTTATCATATTGGAATACAATGTTTTTAAATTCAATATTTCCCTTAGCATCTTTTCTTTCAAGTCTTTTTGTAAGTTTGCTTTCATCTTTCATTTCTTCTTCATCTACAAATTCGAATACTCTTTCTGCTGCAGCTGCAGTTGATTGAAGAGATGTCATTGCTTGCGCAATTTGTGATAAAGGTGATGTAAATAGTCTTACATAAGTTATAAATGCTACAATTACACCAAATGAAATTTGGCCATTCATTGTTAAAAGAGCTCCAACTATACAAACTGCAACATATCCAAAGTTTCCTATAAAGTTCATTATTGGTTGCATTAAGCCTGATAAGAATTGACTTTTTCTATTTGCTTCATAAACTCTTTTATTTAATTTATCAAACTTTTCATCAGCTTGTTTTTTGCCATTATAAACTTTTACAACATTTAGTCCTGAATAGATTTCTTCTATATGACCATTCAAGTTTCCTAATTCTTCTTGTCTTGCAACAAAATATTTTTGTGATTTTCCAAGAATTAAGAACATGAATATAAATCCTATTAAACTTGATAAAATAGCTGTAATTGCCATTATTCCATTAGTATAGAACATCATTATAATTGTTCCGACAAATAATGTGACACTACTTACAAGTGTTGCAAGTGACTGGTTCATGCTCTGAGCTATTGTGTCAACATCATTTGTTACTCTTGATAAAATATCACCTGTTGAGTTTCTATCAAAGTATTTTAATGGTAGCTTATTTATCTTTTTAGATATGCTTGTTCTTAACTTCTTAGCAAATTTATTTGCAACATCTGTCATTGCTATAGATTGGATAAATGTAAATAAAGCACTAGCAATATATGTAATTGCAAGGCCTATTGCAATACCTTTAACTGCATCCATATCCATTGTTGGCTCTAGTATTTCTTTTATACTTTCAGGCATTTTATCTATTTGTGTGTATATTTGTGACTTATCCATATCTTCGCTTACACTGCTCATTACCTTTAGAGCTTCTGCTTGATCTTCTACACTTATTTTTTGTCCAGCTACTTCAATTTCAGTTGGAATATGTCCTTCTGCAAAGTTTTCTGTCATTTTTTCTGATAATTCTTTTGAATTATTAGTATTTACTACTAATCCTTTTGAAATTTCATCAGTTAATTTTGAAAGTCTATTTGGAGCACTAATTGATAAGATTGCTCCTGCAATAGCTAGAATTAAAGCTATTACAATAAGTACCATAAAAGGTTTTAATTCTTTAAATAGTCTTTTTATTGCACCTTTAAAATCTTTTGCTTTTTCAGCAGGGCCCCCCATTCCTGGTCCATGTCCCATAGGTCCCCTTCTAGGAGGTCTTGATGTAGTATTATTCTCTTCCATTTTCTAATTCCTCCTTTGATAATTGTGATAAAGCAATTTGCTTATAAACTTCGCAGTTTTCAAGTAATTCCTTATGAGTTCCCATTCCTGCTATTTTTCCTTCATCTAAAACTATAATCTTATCAGCATTCATTATAGTTCCAATTCTTTGTGCTACGATAAGAATTGTTGCTTCGCCTTTTGTATATTCCTTAATTTTCTTTCTTAGCACGCTATCTGTTTTATAGTCCAAAGCTGAAAAACTATCGTCAAAAATGTATATTTCAGGATCTCTTGCAATAGCTCTTGCAATAGAAATTCTTTGTTTTTGGCCTCCTGATAAATTTGTTCCACCTTGTGAAATGTTAGTTTCATAGCCATCATCCATTTTTTCAACAAAATCTTTTCCTTGAGCTACTTCAACAGCTTCTTTTATTTTTTCTTCGCTTATTTTTCCTTTTCCATTATCACCATAAGAAACATTGTTGTTTACTGAATCATTAAACATTACTGCTCTTTGTGATACATAGCCGATTTTGTCATGTAAAAATTCTTGAGTATATTCTTTTACATTTAGTCCATCTACTAAGACTTCTCCTTCTGTTGCATCATAAAATCTTGGAATTAAGTTTACTAAGCTTGATTTACCACTTCCTGTTGAACCAATAAAAGCAACTGTTTCGCCTTTATTTGCTTTAAATGAAATATCTTTTAATAAGTACTCATCTCCATCTGGATATTTAAATGAAACATTTTTAAACTCAACTGTTCCAACTTCGTTTGTAGTATTTTTATTTACTTTTCCGTCTTTTACTGTTATATCAGTATCTAAAACTTCATTTATACGGCTTGCTGAAACTTGCGCACGAGGCAACATCATAAATATCATTGCAAGCATTAAGAATGACATTATAACTTGCATTGCATAAGAACTAAATACAACCATATCTCCAAATAGCGTTATTTTGTCTCCCATTCCTGCATCTTTTATTAAATATGCTCCTACAAAATAAATTGAAAGTGTTAAAAAGTACATTACCAAATACATTACTGGTGATAAAACAGAAAATGTTTTTTGGTTAAATAATTGTTGTTTTGTAAGTTTATCATTTGCATTTTCAAATTTATCTTCTTGATATTTTTCGGCATTAAAAGCTCTTACAACTCTTATTCCTGTAAGATTTTCACGAGTTACACCATTAATTTTATCAATTAATTTTTGTACTATTTTAAATCTTGGTAATACTATTGCCATTAAGGCTCCAATAACACCTAATAGTATCACTACTGCAACTGCTGTAATTGCGCTCCATTGCCAGCTTTTATTTAATATTTTGGTAATTGCCCATACAGCTGTAATTGGAGATTTTACCATAAGTTGCAATCCCATTGCAACAAACATTTGAATTTGAGTTATATCATTTGTTGTTCTTGTAATTAAACTACTTGTAGAAAACTTTTTAACTTCATTCATTGCTAAATCTTCTACTTTAGTAAATAATTTCTTTCTAGTATTCATTGAGAAAGTTGCCGCAATTTTTGATATAAAATATCCTACAATAATGCTAGATAGCAAGCTTCCTAATGCACAAGCAAGCATATATGCACCATTTTGTACAATTTCGCTCATTTGGCTTCCTTCTGTTTGTACTAAAACAGTTATTTTAGACATATAATCTGGCATTTTTAATTCAAGCCAAACTTGTCCAACTATTAAAACTAGACAAATTAATGCTAAAAGCCATTCTTTTTTTCCTAAATTTTTTAATAATTTAAACATTTTTCTTCCTTTCTTTATATTATTTTTGTTAGCGTATATTTTATAACATAGTTTTGTGCCCATTTTGTGAATTTTAATTTTTTTTGGCACTTATATTGCATAAGTGCTAGAACATTACTGATTAAAATTTTTTCAAAGAAACAATAATGAAAAGAGAACTTTTATTGAAGTTCAAAATTTACTTCTCTTTATGTTCTCTTTTAACTATTTATAATTGTTCTATTCTTTTTATTGTATCTGACAATTGCATTTTATATTGCTTTAATTTTTCTTTTTCTTCTTCTATTTTCTTCTCAGGAGCTTTATTTATGAACCCTGGATTTGAAAGCATTTTTTCACATCTTTCAACTTCTGCTTCAAGCTTAACTTTTTCTTGCTCTAGCTTTTTCTTTTCTTCTTCTACATCAATTAAATCTCCCATAGGAATAAATGCTCTTATTCCATTGGCTATAGCAGAAACTGCATTTACTGGCATCTCTCTATCATTTATTTGTAGTTTTATTTCACTTGCAAATGTTAATTTTTGAACCCATACTCTTGAATCAGTAAGTAATGTAATAAAATCACTATTTTCTGTCATAAATATTACTTCAGCCTTTTTTGAAGGTACTATATTCATATTATTTCTAACATTTCTTATTTGTGTTATTATACTTTTTATCTCTTCTATCATCTTTTCTTCTTTGTCAAAATTTAATTTCTCATCATATTCTGGCCAAGAAGACATCATTATGCTCTTTCCATCATTATATAGCGATTTATAAATTTTCTCTGTAACAAAAGGCATCATTGGATGTAATAATTTTAATATATCACATAATACTTTATTTAGTACTCTTTGAGCAGATTTTTTCGACATAATATCTTTTTGCGTTGGATTTTCTTTATCATATAATCTTGATTTTATTATTTCTATGTACCAATCACAAAATTCATTCCATGTAAAGTCATATACTTTTTGAGCATATACTCCTAAATCAAAATTATCAATATTTGTGCCAACCTCTTTTATTAGTTTATTTAATTTTGACAATATCCATTTATCTTCCCATGCAAGGTTAAGATTTTCTAAATTATTATAATCAAATCTTGAAATATCTTCTACGTCTTTTAAAATCTCATTACTATCAATATTCATTAATGCAAATTTTGCAGCGTTCCATAATTTATTTGCAAAATTTGAGGCAGATTCCAATTTTGCAGGCATGTATCTTATATCATTTCCTGGAGTTATTCCTAAAATTAATGAAAATCTTAAAGCATCTGTTCCATATTTTTCAATAATTTCTAGTGGATCAATTCCATTACCTAAACTCTTAGACATTTTTCTTCCTTGACTATCACGAACAATTCCATGAATGAATACATTATCAAATGGTTTTTCTCCCATGTATTCTAAGCCAGAGAAAATCATTCTTGATACCCAGCTTTGAATTATATCATATCCTGTTACTAATGTATTTGTTGGATAGAATGTTTTTAAATCTTCTGCTTCGGCATTTGGCCAGCCAAGTGTTGAAAATGGCCATAGTGCAGAACTAAACCATGTATCTAAAGTGTCTGTATCTCTTGTAAATGTAGTATTTCCACATTTAGTGCATTTTTCAGGAGTATGTGATTCAACTTCAATGTGTCCACATTTATCACAATAATATACTGGAATTTGATGTCCCCACCAAATTTGTCTTGATATACACCAGTCCTTCAAATTCTCCATCCAATTAAAATATGTTTTACTATATCTTTCAGGAATGAATTTTACATCACCATTTTTTACAGCTTCTATTGCAGGCTTTGCAAGCTCACTCATTTTTACAAACCATTGGTCTGAAATTCTTGGTTCTATTGTTGTATGGCATCTATCACATTTTGCAACAGAATGAGTATAATCTTCTATTTTTACTAAATTACCTAATTCTTTTAATTTTTCGACAATTTTTTCTCTTGCATCATAGATGTTCATTCCAGCAAATTCAGGACACAAATCATTCATTATTAAATCTTCATTAAATACTTCAATAATTGGTAAATTGTTGTTTATTCCTGCTTGATAGTCGTTCATATCATGTGCAGGAGTTACCTTTACAGCACCTGTTCCAAATTCTGTTTCAACAAATCTATCTCCTATTATTGGTATTTCTTTGTTCATAATTGGAAGTATACATGTTTTTCCAATTAAATCTTTGTATCTATCATCATTTGGGTTTACTGCAACTGCTGTATCTCCAAGCATTGTTTCTGGTCTTGTTGTTGCAACAGTTAAATATCTATCAGTTCCCGTAACTTGATATTTTATGTACCATAGATGTGTACTTTCCTCTTTATATTCAATTTCTGCATCAGATATTGAAGTTTTGCAACCTGTGCAGTAGTTTATCATTCTTTTTCCTTTATAAATATATCCTTTATCATAAAGTCTTTTGAATGCTTCCATTACAGCATCAGATAAACCTTTATCCATAGTAAATCTACTTCTTGACCAATCACATGATGCTCCTAATTTTCTTTGCTGAGCAACTATTGTACCACCATATAATTTTGTCCAGTCCCATGCCCTATCTAAGAATTGCTCTCTTGTTAGATCAGACTTTTTCTTTCCTTCCTTTTTTAGAGCCTCAACAATTTTTGCTTCTGTTGAAAGAGCTGCATGGTCTGTTCCTGGTACCCAAAGAGTATTGTAGCCTCTCATTCTTTTATATCTTATTAACAAATCTTGAATACTTGCATCTAATGCATGCCCCATGTGTAATTTTCCTGTTACATTTGGAGGTGGCATTACAATACAGTATGATTCTTTAGTTTTATCCATACTTGGTTTGAAGTAACCATTTTCTTCCCACTCAGTATATAATTCATCTTCAAATTCCTGAGGAGTAAATTTTCCTTCTAAATTATGATTCATTATTATTCTTCTTTCTTTTATTATTTTATAAAATATAGTATTAATATTCCTGTTAAAGTTAAAATTGCTCCTGACAATTTTACAACCTTTATAGTTGTTATTTTATCATTTGAACTAAAAAATTTTTCAACAATTGTTCTTGAATCAAAAATTGCAGTTATCCCTATTGCACACATCAATAATATAAATATTTCTAATATCGTCATTTTATTTTCCTTATTATAATTTATTTATTTTTTTGAATGAAATTCCATGAATCTTCACACATTTCTTTTATTCCTTTTTTTGCAGTCCAACCTAGTTCATTTTTTGCCTTTTCTGGGTTTGAATAACATGTTGCTATATCACCTGCTCTACGAGGAGCAATTTTGTAATTTACTTTATTTCCAGTTATTTCTTCAAATGATTTTACCATGTCTAGAACGCTTACGCCTGTCCCTGTTCCTAAATTATATATATATAATCCGTTTCCCTCTTTATCTAGCTTATTTAATGCAGCTAAGTGTCCTTTAGCTAGATCTACAACATGTATATAATCTCTTACACCTGTTCCATCCGGAGTATTATAATCATTTCCGAAAACTGATAATTCTTTAAGTTCGCCAGATGCTACTCTTACAACATATGGCATTAAATTATTTGGTATTCCTTGAGGTTCTTCACCAATTAATCCGCTTTCATGAGCTCCAACTGGGTTAAAATATCTTAATATACATATATCCCATGTATTATCAGAAGCATATAAATCTTTTAGAATTTGTTCTATATATAATTTTGTTGTCCCATATGGGTTAGTTGTTCCACCTGTTTTACAATCCTCTGTTATTGGTATTCTTTCTGGTTCACCATATACAGTTGCAGAAGAACTAAATACAAACTTCTTTACATTATACTTTCTCATAGTTTCAAGTAATGTTATGCAACCAGAAATATTATTCTTATAATACTCTAATGGTTTTTTTACAGATTCGCCAACTGCTTTGTAACCTGCAAAATTCATTACTGCTTCAATATTATTTTCCTCAAAAACTTTTTCTAAGTCTTTTTGATTTAGATAATCTATTTCATAGAATTTGAAATCTTTTCCCGTAATCTTTCTTATAGAATCTAAAGCCTTAGGTTTACTATTTGAAAAATTATCAATAATTACTATTTCCTTACCTGCATTTAATAATTCTACTGCTGTATGACTTCCTATAAATCCAGCTCCACCTGTAACTAAAATTGCCATATTTTTATTCCTCCTCTAATTTTCCATATATCATTCCAACAAATATATTTCCTTGTGACACTGGTGCAATGGCACCTGTTCCTGAATTTACGCAGTTTGTCACATTTAAAATATTATCTTCTGATACATTAACATCTTTTCCTTCTGTTTGTATATTTCCAGTGTTCTCGCAATTTTCAATAATTGAACTTGCATAAACACTTGCACATACCGTTCCTAGTTTTATTTTTTGTTTTCCTACATTTATTGCCAAAATATCAGCTATATTCTTACAATTCTGTAAACTTCCTTCTTTATTTATAGCACAAATTCCTGATATGTCAATATTTTTCTCTGTTGAATTCTCTTTTTTAGAAATTTTAGCTTCATTAGTACAATTTGTGATTTTACCATTATTGATTATACAAATTCCAGCTATTTGCTCATTTCCTACAATTTCACCAGAATTTCTACTATTTTCTAAAGTTGCATTAGAATCAAGTTCAATTATAACACCTGCACATACAGACTCTGCCTCAATTGTATTGCTTTCATCATATATATTGGATATTTCACCAGTATTTTGGCAAGAAATCAACGTTCCACTTGATTTTCCCACAACTCCTACTGCTAAATACCCTTGAATAAGCCCTGTATTGTTACAATTTGTCATTGTTCCCTTATTTTCATATACATTTCCTACCGTGTAATTAGTAGAAGCTTCTTCTTCTTTTACAATTCCAGAATTTGTAGTATTAGTTATTACCCCTTCATTTTCAATACAAATCCCAGCTTTCTTTAAGTTTGAAGTTATATTAACTAAGCTAGAACTATCAATTATATTTCCAGTGTTTTGAATTGTTATCCCAGACACTTCTGAATTATTTTCATAACTATCTAAACTAGCAGTAATTTCTCCTTCTACTTTGCAGTTTTCTATGCTACCAGAATTATTTAAGGTTAAAACTGCTACTTTTATCTCATCACTTATTGCCTTTTCAATATCTATTTGAGCAGTTATTCTTAAATTTTTTATAGTACCAGTATTATCTCCAAATAATGCAAAATTCTTATTTTCACTATCTTGTGATACATTTTTTGTAATTCCTATAATAGACTTCGCATTTCCATCAAAAGTTCCTGCAAATGTAGCTTTTCCTTCACTGTTATTAGGATTATTCCCAATAGGCAAGAAATTCTGAACACTGCTAAAATCAATATTATCTTCTAACTTAAATATTAGCCCTGCATAATCTTTACCATTATTTACACTTTCAGATAATTTTATTAAATCTTCTACATTCTTAATTTCATATGGCTCATTTACAGTTCCCATACCATTAAAAATTTCACTTTTTTCACCTAATTTTTCATTCACAGTTATCTCTTTTTTTTGATTCATAACAACCACTATTGCTATTATGCTAATAATACAAACTATTAGTACAAATATCAAAATTTGAAAAATACTAACTGTTATTTTTTTAGTTTTCATATATACTCCTTCTAAAACTCATATGAATTTTAAAATTACTGTTTCAAATATATTTTTTTATACATAGTATAGTTATTTAAAATCTTTCTAACATACATATTAGTTTCTTTATATGGAATATTTTCTATATTGCTTCCATCTTCTTTTATTATTCCATCTTTTATCCATCTATCAACATTTCCTATTCCTGCGTTATATGCTGCAAGTGCGAGATTTATAGTTTCATTATAATGACTTAACAAATATGAATAATACTCTGTTCCATACATTATATTTTTTTCTTCATCATATAAATCAATTTCTATATCTGAATCGTTTTCTAATTTTTCACTTAATTCTTTGGCAGTATCCTCCATTATTTGCATTAATCCTTGTGCTCCACTAGAAGATTTTGCACTGCTTTTAAAGTTGCTTTCTGCCTTTATTATAGAGTAAACCAGTAGTGGATCCACATTACATTGCTTAGCATATTTTTCTACATAATTTTCATATTTTATTGGATATATCTTTTTTAATATTATATTATTTATATCAAATACATTATAAATTCCTATACCTATTATGAGTAATATTAAAACTACCGTACATATAATTTTAAGCTTATCTCTCAAAATTATCTCCCTTCTTTTGTATAAGTTTTATTATTTATTATTTGCAAGTCTTGTATAAATATAACATTTTTGTTATTTTACTTCATACCAGTTTTTTCCTTCTGATAGTTCTACTTCTAGTGGTACGTCTAGTTTCATGGCATTTTCCATATTTCTTTTTAATATTTCTTTTGCTATTTCTTTTTGTTCTTCTTTTACTTCTAGTAAAAGTTCGTCATGAATTTGCAATACTATTTTACCATCAATTTTCTTTTCTTTCAATTCTTTATTCACATTTATCATAGCAATTTTCATAATGTCTGCTGCTGTTCCTTGAATTGGAGTATTCATTGCTACTCTATCTCCAAATTTTCTCACCATATAGTTATTTGATTTTAGTTCTGGAATATACCTTCTTCTTCCAAATAAAGTTTCTACATAACCTTTTTCTTTTGCATCTTCAATTATGTTATCCATAAAGTTCTTTATTCCACTGTATTTTTCCAAGTAATCATTTATATATTGTTTTGCCTTTTTATTTGAAACCTTTATTTGATTTGCAAGACCGAAATCACTTATTCCATAAACTATTCCAAAATTAACAGCTTTTGCTGAACTTCTTTGCTCTTTAGTTACTTCATCAATTGGTATATTAAATACTTTTGATGCAGCTTGCCTATGAATGTCCTCTCCATGATTAAATGCATATATCATATTCTCGTCTTTAGAGATATGTGCTAATACTCTAAGTTCTATTTGAGAATAATCCGCATCTATATAAATATTTCCTTCTTCTGGCAAAAACGCTTTTCTTATTTGCTTTCCAATTTCTTCTCTAGTTGGTATATTTTGAAGATTTGGATCAGTAGAACTAATTCTTCCTGTTGCAGTTATTGTTTGATGAAATTTTGAATGTATTTTATGTGTATATTTATTTATACATGGAATTAGTCCCTCAATATATGTTGAATTTAATTTTGCAATTTTTCTATAGCTTAATATTTTTTCTATAATTTCATGCTCATTTATAAGTTTTTCTAATACATCCACATCTGTTGAGTATCCAGTTTTTGTTTTCTTAGGAGCAGGAAGTTTTAATTTTTCAAATAATATTTTTCCGAGTTGTTGGTGTGAATTTATATTAAATTCTTCTCCTGCTAATCCATATATATCACTTGTTAGTTTTTCAACGCTTTCTTTTAGCTCTTCCCCAAAGTCTTTTAATTCTTTATCATTTACATACATTCCACTATATTGCATCTGCGCAAGTACTAACACTAATGGAATTTCTATATTATTAAATAAAGCTAGACTTCTTTCTTCTTCTAATTTCTTTATTGTTATATCTTTTAACTTTGCAATAGTATAACAAATCATACAAGATTTCATTTTTTCTTTTTCTTGAATTTCAGAACTTTTCTTATCAATTGAAAGTTGCATGTCGAATAGATTCATCTGCTTTAAATCTTCTTTATTACCATTTTCTAAGTACTCTTCAAAATCAATATTTAAATATTTATTTGCCATTGATTCAATTGTATTTTTATCAGTTGGATTTAAATTATATCCCGCAATTTCAGCATCATATTTTAGATTTTTGTAGTCTATTCCTACTTCTTTCAATATGATATAGTCATGTTTAGCCTTATATGATACTTTGCTTATTTCTTCATCTTCAAATAAGTCTAAAATCATTTTAGCATTGGCATTTTCTTTTGTATTATTATCTAAAACAAAATTTTTGATATAAATTATTTTATTTTCCTCTTCATTGTAAATAGCAACACTTTGCAATTCTTCGTCCACTATTTTAAATTTATTTTCATCTGCTATATTTATATTTTTCTTTTCAAAGTAATATATTATTTCTTTACTTTGCTTAATTTTTTCTATTGTGTTTTCTACTTTACTTGAAAAATCTTTATCATTAATATCAATTTCTTCTATTTCAAATAATTTTTTTATACTTGTTTCACCACTTTTATTTTCACTATCCGATAGTGAAAATCTATCAATGAATCTATTAAATCTTAACTCTTTAAATTTCTTTAAAACTTCTTCTTTATTCCACTCTTTTAACTTCAATTCATCTACTTTTGTGTCAAGTCTAGCATCTAATAAAATAGTTCCTAATGTTTTAGACAACATCGCTAAATCTTTATTATTTTCTATTTTTTCTTTTAATGCTCCTTTTAATCCTGATTCTCCACTTTCTACTTTTTCATATAAATTTTCCACTGTACCAAAATCTTTTACTAATTTTATTGCAGTTTTTTCTCCTACCCCTGGTACTCCTGGAATATTATCAGATGTATCTCCCATTAACCCTTTTACTTCTATTAGAGCTTTGGGAATTAGTCCATATTCTTCTTCAATTTTTTCTTCTGTATAATCATCAACTTCTGTTTTTCCCATTTTTGTTCTAGGTATTCGTACTGTAATATTTTTGCTTACAAGTTGGAATGTATCTCTGTCTCCAGATAGAATTGTTACAAGGTGACCTTCTTTTTCCGCTTCTTTTGACATAGTTCCTATTATGTCATCCGCTTCATAGCCTTCCTTTTCTATTACAGCTATATTCATGTCTTTTAATATTTCTTTTATTACTGGCATTTGCTGAGCTAGTTCTTCTGGCATAGCATGTCTTGTTCCTTTATAGCCATCATACATTTTATGTCTATGTGTGGGGGCTTTTAAGTCGAAAGCAACAGCAATATATTCAGGGTCTAATTCTTCTAATTCTTTAAAAAGTATTGATAAAAAACCATATAACGCGTTTGTATATTTTCCATCTACGCTCATCATAGTCTTAGCATGCATAGTTCCATAAAAAGCCCTGTTCATTATGCTATTTCCATCAATTATAAGTAGTCTATTTGAACTCATCTATTTTTTCTCCTTTAATCTGCATATTTTAAATTTTTCTATTTCAATACTAGCAATTGGTATTAACGAAATTAAATATGGCATTATATATCTTGATTTTGCTTCCCATAATATATGAAATGCAAAACCACCAGCAAAAATCGTAAGTAGAAAAATTACATCTATCGATAGATTTTTTCTATTTTGTATCAGCACTACTAGTGTGCAACCAAACATTAAAAGCACTAATGCTTTTTGATAAAACTCTAATGGTTCAGTCATCTTTTCAAGCCAAAAATCTTCTCCAACCATATTATTTCTTATTTGAGAATATGTAGTTTCTGCCCACATAGAGGCTATCTTTTTTGTATAAAAATCAATAGTATAGCCTGGGTGACTTCCAAAGTATTGTAACCTTTCCTTTATCTTTTCTTTATATTCTACCTTTTTTTCTTCTGGATTTCTTAATGCTGGTTCTCCAATATCTTCATTATACCATCCATTACCTCTCCAAGACTCTTCCATTGCCATATAAAAATAACTTATATTAGGATACTCTTTTGTTTTATCCATATTATATTTATCTAAATAATAGTTTTTTACTATTCCTGCAGGAATAATTGACACTATTATATACATTGCAATTACTCCTACATTTATAAGTTTCTCTTTTACACTTTTACTTTTTATTTCATTAAATAAATTTAAGAACAAATAAATTACTGTAGCTATTATAAATATAAGATTATTCATTCTCATCATATAAGCTATCATCGTAAAAATTGAAGCAATAATCGGATAGTTTATTTTCTTAGTTTCACTATATTTCATCATAAAGTATGTAGCCCATAAGCATAAAGCAAGTCCTGGTATATCTCCATATATAAAAGTTGATGCCATTATAAGTGAGAAGAACGTTAATATCATTGTAAACATTCTCACTTTATTAGTTTTATACTTTTTTGATATTTGTACAGTTATTTTATATAAAGCAAATACAACTGCTATATTTCCAATAACATTTAAAACTCTTAATACTCCAATTCCATCAAAATGAATAATTCTAAAAAATAAACTAAATACAAAAGCTAGAGATATTTGTTGATGATACGCTTGCATATATTCACTAAGTGGGATACCTGCATATGTTAAATTTGGCAAGAATTCTTCTAAGTTATTTCTGTAAAATGTTTGTGCCATGTTACAAGCATGTATTTGATCTCCTACTATTGCAGGTCTTATAAAGATAACCCAAGTAATGTTTGCAACTATATATAGAGTTATACTTATAATAAACATTATCTTTCTTTTTTTCTTTATCTTCTCATCTTCGCCTGTTAAATACTTGTTAAAAATATATGTAATACAAAGTAGTGCAATACTTAATATTATAACTACTACTATATAAAAAAATTCATTAAAATTTATTTCTACATGTTCTGATGTGTCTAGTCTTGCTGTAAATAATAAATTCACAAGAATTACTACTAATACAAATAAAATTCCAAAATAATATACTATTTTTTTCACTTTTGTTATTCCCCTTAAATTTCTAATATTTTTCTTAGCATACTATATCACAACATCAGTTATATTTCTATAAAAATTCTTAAATATTTTACTTTAAAAATAAAAAAGAGAAAGTCTACTTTTATTATACCTTCCCCTCTATTTATTATTTTATAATATCTTTTATTATTTCTCCTGCTACCATTAGACCTGCAACTGATGGTACAAAAGATATACTTCCTGGGACTTGATTTCTTTGCGTGCATTTTCTTTTAGTTCCAGGAGGACATATACAATTTGTTTTACAACTACATCCAAGTGATTCATCTGGTTTTATCGGTTCTTCTTTTGAATAAACAACTTTTAAACTATCTATATTTCTTTTTCTTAATTCTTTTCTCATAACTTTTGCAAGTGGACAAATACTTGTTTTATAGATATCTGTTATTTCAAATCTAGATGGGTCTAGTTTATTTCCTGTTCCCATCGCAGAAATTATAGGTATATTTAATTCAGAACATCTCTCTACTAATTCAATCTTTGCAGTAACTGTATCTATACAATCTGCAACATATGATAAATCCTTATTTAGAATTTCAACTTTAGACTCTGGCATAAAGAATTCTTGATATGTTTCAACTGTTGCATTAGGATTTATTTCTAAAATTCTTTCTTTCATTACATCTACTTTGTATTTTCCAATTGTTTTTCTAGTAGCAATTATTTGTCTATTTAAATTTGTTAAACAAATTTTGTCATCGTCAACTAATATAAAGTGGCCAACTCCTGCACGAACTAAACCCTCTACTACAAAAGATCCAACTCCACCTATACCAAAAACTGCAACTGTTGCATTATTTAATTTTTCTATTGCTTCTTTTCCTATTAATAATTCTGTTCTTGAAAATTGATTTAACATTTTACTCTTCCTTCATATATTTTTGTTTTCACCATACTATATCACATTCTTCATGTTATTTCAATGTTCCACTACTGTTTATTAGTAAGGTACTATAAATAAATAATACATCTTGATCACTAAATTCTATATAATTTTTTAATAGTTTAGGTGAGATATATCTTGTATCTACCATAGTAATTTTTTTATATGATGGTACTAGTAATGGCACTATGCTACTTCCATATGAATCTCTAAATACGATAAGTTCTTTTTCTGTACTTGCTTCTTGGTTTGTAATTTCTAAAAGTGAAACACCTCCAGATAAATATATATCATATTTATCTAATGAATTTATTTTATTCATATTATATATTTTTTCTTCCTTATTTATATCATAGTTAAATACTTTTGCATTTTCTAAAATATTATTAGTTAATATCTTTATTTTATCATTCTGATTATTTACTGGAAGTCTTCCTGCATATGTTCCTTGAAAATCGGCTATTTCTACCTCATTATAATTTACTGTATTTTCTGCATCCATCTCTTTTGTTATTTTTTCTGCTATCTTTTTTAGATTTTCTTGCTTCCAATGGGAATCCGTTTTATAGTAATCACTTAACTCTAAATCTGATTTAATATCAATATATTTTGCAAAATTTAAATTGTCTTTCATTATTTCAGTTAATTTGTTGTAATCTAATTTTAAATTTCCATTATCTACAAAGTAATTTTTATCCGGCACAATAGTAAAGTACACATTATTTTCGGGTTTTAAATACATTTCTTTTATTTGATTTATTTTATTTACAGTATTTTTAACAGATTTTTCATTTAATGGGTTTATCATTTCAATTATATATCCATCATATTCATATAAGTTGTTATAATTCTTTTTGCCTAAGATATTAAGTTCTGTATTTACTTTTATTTTTCTAAATTCTTCTCTTTCTACAAATTGATCTGTTACATATTCATCAAACTTTTTAAAAAATGTACCATCAAATATATTATTTACTGTAGCTTTTGGGAAATTTGCAAGTTTTCTTCTTTCTGAAATTGAAATACTCTGATCTTTTTTTATTAGATTTACTAAAAAGAAGCTTATTATTAGTATTAAAAAAGCTATAGTTACTACAATATTTTTAATTTTATTTGACATCTTGCTTCCTCCTTAAAATCTAAAATATAAAAATGGATTGTATGAATTATCAACTAGATATGCAGTTATTACTAATAGTAAGATTATTAACAATATTGGTTCTAAAATATTAATAATTCTTTCTATTTTATCATTCTGCTTTAATTTTTCGATTGTGTTTTTCAAAATTGGAGTTGCTCCTATTAGGGCGATAATTATTACGATTATATAATTTCTTAAATAATATATTGTATAACTATTACTTACTGGCAAATTATTTACTCCAAAAAGTCCTATGATATTATTCCATATATCTTGCAAACTATTTCCATTAAATATAATAAAACTTATCATAACAATAAACAATACATATATTCTTCTAATTATAGTTGGAAGTTTTTCTATAAATTTTCCAAGCCATAATTTTTCGATAATTAAAATTATTCCAAATAAAAGTCCCCATATAACAAAATTCCAACTTGCTCCATGCCATATTCCTGTTAACGTCCACACAATTAAAATATTTCTTATTAATATTTTAGTTCCTTTTCTGTTGCCACCTAATGGAATATATACATAATCTTTAAACCATGAACTAAGTGATATGTGCCACCTTCTCCAAAACTCAGTTATGCTTTTAGATATATATGGATAATTGAAATTCTCTAAAAAATGGAATCCAAACATTCTTCCAAGTCCTATTGCCATATCAGAATAAGCAGAAAAGTCAAAATATATTTGTAACATATAACTTATTCCAAACATCCAATAAAGCACTACACTTTTTTCTGTCACAGACATAAAATTACTGCATAATTCGCCTAGCATATTTGCAATTAGAACTTTCTTTGAAAGACCTAAAATGAATCTTCTAACTCCATAAGCAAAATTTTCAAAACTATGTGTTCTATTTTCTAATTCATTTTCTATAGTTTCATATCTAACTATTGGTCCTGCTATTAACTGAGGAAACAGTGATACATATGTTGCAAGTTTAATAAAACTTTTTTGTACTTTTACTTTTCCATTATATACGTCTACTATGTAACTTATAATTTGAAAAGTAAAAAACGAAATTCCTATTGGTAAAGCTAATTTTAATAGTGGAATTTGGCTTTTAAATAAGAAATTTATATTTTTTATTGTAAAATCTGCGTACTTAAAAATTCCGAGTAAGCCTAAATGAATAGTAAGTATCAAAATTAGTAGTTTTTTACTTTTATATTTATCTATTAGAATAGCCCCAAAGTATGCAATTATTATTTCTGCCAGCATAAGAAAAATATATTTAGGTTCTCCATAAAAATAAAATATAAGCGATGCTATAAGTAAAATTACATTTTTAGCTTTTTTAGGCATTGCAAAATATAAAATTATAACTACTGGCAAAAAATAATACAAAAAACTAATGCTTGTAAATAACATTTTTACATTCCCTTTCCTGTTAGAAAATTATACAAAAAACTTCCAATAGTCAAATTGGAAGTTTCATTTATTATTGTACTGTTACCATCATTTCTGGTGGAAGCTCTATATTTCCATCTTCTTCTCCTGTTTTTTCTAATTCCTTGCCTACTTCATTACTTACGAATTTCTTAAAGTTTTCATATACTGACTTTGCCCAATCTTCATCAGACATAACAAAGAATATAACATTATCATGATTCGTTATATAGATTTTTTCTGCAGAAACACATATCCATTTCCCCATATCGATATTATTTAATATTTCTTGCTTCATTGCTTCTATATCAGTTCCATTTTTCACTTTTATAGCAACTGCTGAATATGCTTGCGAACTCATAAGTGGTTCTGATACAACTAGTAATTCAATATTTTCAGCTGATTTAAGTCCAGTATATCCTTCAACCATCATATCATCAGAAATATCTATAGTCTCTGTTTCTAAGTCTGGTAAACTGTCTTTTAAGCTTGCATAAATAGATGAAAACATTTTTGTAATGTCTTGTGCACTTTCAAGCTTTACATTACTTTTGATATCCTCCTTATTAGTAAAGGTAACAAATGCTATCGCTACTGCAATTATTGCAACTACAATCGCGATAATTATAATTGCCATCGTCTGTTTTTTCATAATTTTTTCTCCTTTTCATATTTTCACATTCATAATATCATACAATATTAATTATTAGCAATAGTTTTTATAAAAATATTTATGTAATATTTTTCCTTATTCTCTTTACTAAAATAATAATTATTATTACTGATATTACAAAATATATTCCTAACACAATACTTACTATCATTAGTATATTACTATTTTTGTTTTCTTCTTTAGTATTAAGTTTATTTGCTTTTAATTTGATATCTTTTAATTCAAAATATTCTATATTGTTATTTGTATCTTTTACTCCAATAACTATCTCGCCATTTGTATCATTTTTAAAAACTGGTATAATCTCATTGTTTATTTTTATTTCAGAATCGGATAAACTTTCTTCATCTGGATTTTCCAAAACATTCTTTCTTTTAACTATTGTATATTCTTTTTCATTTATAAATATTTTTATTGGATTATTATCTATAACTTTTGCATTTATTTTATAAGTTTTCTTTTCTCCATTTCCAGATATTACGCAGATTTCAAAAATGTTATCTCCTTCATTTACAAAAAGTTCTCCAATTCCTTCCACTACAGCTAACTCTGATTTTGCAATAGCATTTATCTCAATTTTTTGTTCTGTAATTGGTAATTCTAACTCATATTCTGTTATATTTTCATTAAAATCTGGTTTTAGATTATAATTGCTTACACTAAGACTTGATAAATTATTGTTTGAAAGTTCTTCTTGTTTCTTCTTATTTTCTTCTTGTTTTTCATCGTCTATTTTATTGCTTATATTGTCGGCCTTTGTTTCCTCTTTTTTATTATTTGAATTGTTTATATTATTACTACTATTTAGTTCTTCTTTTGGACTAGTTTCTTGTTTTTCTTCTGGAGTAGGATTCGGTTGAACTGGTATTATTGGCTTTTCAACTACTTCTTCTTGTTTTTTTGTAACTGTTATTGTTTTTGTTACATTAACTTCTGTATTTTCACCTTCTTCAGTTGACATATCACCTTCAACCTTTATTACTATTGTTCCTTCTCCAACACTCTTACATGTAAAACTAAAACTCTTATTTGTGTTTGATGCATCTTCTGTTGCATCAGCAAATCTTTTAGTATCTCCACTTGCAGCACCTGAAACAGAAATTGCAATATTCCAAGAAGCAATATTGTTCAAATTAACTGTAACCGTGACACTTTGACCACTTTCCACAGAGCTAGGCCCAGATATAGATGCTACTCCTTTTGCCATAGTATTCTTAGTTATTATTAGAATAGTAAACATTATAATGGTAATTATTAATAATTTTCTATACTTTTTTATCATTATCAAACTCCTATTTTTTCTATTGTTTTATTATCTCAATTTTTATTAAGTGCCTTCTTAGCTTTAATAAATCTAATGAATTTATCTGTGCATTATTTGCTATTGAAGCTGCTTTTTTATTAGCTCCAGTCAATTCAATCTTCTTTATTAGATGTTGTCTCATTTTTAGCAGATCTAGTGAATTTATTCTTCCGTCACCATCTATATCTCCACATACAATTCCTGTAATTTCTTCACCTTTGTAACTAAATTTTACTCCTGTTGAAATTACATCCTTATTATGTTGTATATTTATTTCTGAATTGTTTAATTTAGCTCTTATTTCTATTATACTTTCATTTAAGTTGAATCCTCTTACATACTCTCCTTCAACTTTATAACCTGCCTCTATTAAATATTGTTCTAATGTTTTATTATCTTTTTTTGTTTCTAATTCTTTTTCTTTGACTATAAAAGCTCCATCAGTAATTCTTTTCAACATAACATAAATTTTATTATTTAACGACGTAAAACTTATATTATTAAAATCCGCACCATTGTCTACATTTAATCCTACTTGTTTTAAAGTTTTATCTTTTTCATCATAAATATATATGCTAGTTTGTCCTGAAGCTTTTTGATCCATCGCTAATATATATATATACCCTTGAGCTATTGTTACTTGTGGGAAGCCAAGTTCTACATTTGTATTTACTGTTTCAAAGTTTTTCCCATCAAATATTACAACCCTCATTTTGTTTTTATTATAATCACAACCCAAAATAAAATATATTTTATTATCTTTTGAAATCACATCATATTGATTTGAATTCATTGTAGTCTTTATTTCACTAAACATCCCATCTTTTAATTGATACATCTTTATTGTACCATCAGCAGTTCTATTTATTGAATATAAAATGTCATTTACTATTTCTATTTTTGGATCTCCAACAAATTCATTATTGCAATTATACTTTTTAATGCTTTTCCATATATCATTTTCTAGTTTAAATATTTCTATATTTTTTCCACTTTTATCAATATTAGTTAAATACAATTCATCATTGTATTTTTTATAACCACTTACTCCATTTGTATCACTTAATTTAGTTATTTCTTTCCAATTATTATCATAAAATTGGTATACAGCAATTTTTTCATATTGTGATTCTAATAGATATAAGTTTCCTTTAACTTCAATTAAATCTATATTAGTAATATTACTTGTATCTGCAAATTCATTAATGCTAACTGTATGCCACTTTGTATCATATGTTTTAGTATATATTTTATTATTTCCTATAGATACTGAATATATTTTATTGTTGTAAGATAAAATACTTGCTTTTTTATTCGTATTATTACCAATTTCATCCGTAAAATTAATTTCTTTCCATGTGTCATATTTTTCTTGCTCTGGTATATATACATCTAGTGTCATTTGTTCTCCACTATTACTTGAGATATTACTTATTACTATTCCAGAGTTTGAACCGTCACTGAAAGTTAATGCTCCTTTTGTAATACTTAAATCTTTATTTCCAATAGTAGTCTTTCCTTGTTCTTTTGAAAATGATGCCATATATGCAGATACTCTTTGGGATGAGTTTGCACTTTCATCTCTAAATACATATACTCCTGTTTCTCCCCTATTATTGCTCAACCCTTCGACTTTCGTATTTACTCTATATACAATTATTCCTGAATCATACATAAGCCTATCTATATGATCCAAATCTTTAGCCTTCTTTCTAAATTCAACTACAAACAATTCATATTCATTTAACGGTGATTTTAGAATGTAAGCTTTATTTCCATTTACATTATATTGAGTATCTAGTGTTAAAGTTGTACTACTAGTTATTGTATCTATTGTTAGCCAATTTGAAAATTTCATTCTCAAATATGCTAGCGGATATGACATTTTTTCATTAACGGCACCCATAATATCCCATGTATATACAGGATATGTTTCATCATAGTTATATAAATCTGGATAACCTAAAGAATGCATAAATTCATGAGTTATTACTCCCGCTTTATTAGTACCTATTGTATATGTATTTAGCATATTATAACTTCCTAGTTGCTTATTAGACCACTTTTCGTTTCCTGCATAATCACTTTTATGGCTCACAAGTGTAGAATTTGAACTTGCATTTTCAGAACCACCTTTTAATATTATAGAAAAATTATCTATATATCCATCATTATTATAATCAAGAAGTTCTTGACTATTAGGTATTGCAGATATGATACTTTGTATTATTGTATAATCTTCGTTCGTATTTTCTAATCCTTCACTTGTACATGGTAATTCTATTGGTACCAAAGTCTTTCCATTATATTGTGGAAAAATATTTATTAGATTAAATTTTCCATAAGAGACTTTATTTAAGTATCCTTTTACTGAAAGTTCACCACTCCCATCATACATTTCCTTAAAATTATCAAAATTATTTACTAAGTATTCTTTTCCTTCTATATCTCCTTTAAAATATGCAAAAAATACAACATTTGCAAAATTTTCTTCATTTTTGTCCGATGTATTTGCATTTGAAACTGTTGGGATTGTTATTATTACTGTTATTGTTAAAATTAGTATTAGCATAATTATTCTTTTGTTCATACTTAAATTCCTCATTATTTTCTTTTATCATTAAATAAATTATATTATATCTTGATACAATTTGCAATAAAAAAACATAAAGAGATTTTGCTATTTTTTAGCAACTCTCTTCATGTTTTTATATTTGAGTAGCGGCCTTTATTAATCCTACAAATAATGGAGCTGGTCTATTAGGCCTTGATTTTAATTCTGGGTGAAATTGACTTGCAATAAAATATGGATGATTTTTAATTTCTATTATCTCAACTAATTTTCCATCAGGAGAAGTTCCTGAACATACTAATCCTGCATTTTCTAATCTTTCTCTATAATCATTATTAAACTCATATCTATGTCTATGTCTTTCGGCAATTTGCTCTTCTTTATATAATTTTTTTGCCAAACTTCCCTCTTTTAATATGCAAGGATAGCTTCCTAGCCTCATAGTTCCACCTTTTTCATTCACATCTTTTTGCTCTTCCATTATGTGTATTACTGGATTTGCAGTATTAGCATCTATCTCTGTAGAATTGGCGTCTTTTATCTTCAATACATTTTTTGCAAATTCTATTACCGCCATCTGCATTCCCAAGCATATTCCTAAAAATGGAATATTATTTTCTCTTACCCATTTAATAGTTTCTATTTTTCCTTCAATTCCTCTTGTTCCAAATCCGCCTGGAACAACCACTGCTTTATATTTTCCTAGAATTTCATTTACATTACCACTATTTATTTTTTCAGAATCTATTAGATCAATTTTTACTTTTACATCATTTTCAAAGCCTGCATGTGTCAAGCTTTCTATAACTGATAAGTATGAATCAGCTAGACTTACATATTTTCCGACTATTGCAACTCTTACTTCCTTGTTAATTTTTCTAATATTTTCAATCATTTTTTCCCATTGTCTGTTATCTGGTACATATCTATCTAATTTTAAGTAGTTGCAAACTTCTCTTGCTAGACCTTCTTCTTCTAACATTAAAGGAACTGAATATAAGCAATCAACAGTTTTATTTTGTATAACACTACTTTTTCGAACATTACAAAATAATGAAATTTTTTCTTTCATACCATCTAAAATTTCAACTTCACTTCTACATACTAATATTTGAGGTTTTATTCCTAAACTCTGTAATTCTTTTACTGAATGTTGTGTTGGTTTAGATTTTAACTCATTTGAACACTTTATATATGGAAGTAATGTTACATGTATATATAAAACATCTTCCGGATTTTTTTCAACTCCAATTTGACGTATTGCTTCAATAAATGGTAAGCTTTCAATATCTCCCACTGTTCCACCTATTTCAGTAATTACTATATCTATATCATGTTTTTCAAAACTGTAAATATGGTCTTTTATTTCATTTGTAATATGTGGGATTATTTGAACTGTTTTTCCTAGATAGTCTCCCCTTCTCTCTTTTTCAATAACATTTGAGTAAATTCTGCCTGTAGTTATGCTTGAATTTTTTGTTAGATTTTCGTCAATAAATCTTTCATAATGTCCTAAATCAAGATCAGTCTCAGCTCCATCCTCAGTTACAAATACTTCTCCATGTTCACAAGGATTCATTGTTCCTGGATCTACATTTATATATGGATCTAATTTTTGAATTGTTACTTTGTATCCTCTGTTTTTTAGTAATCTTCCGAAGTGATGCTGCAGTTATTCCTTTTCCTAATCCTGAAACTACTCCTCCTGTTACAAAAATATACTTTGTGTTCATAAAATCCCCCCTTTTCATTTTATATTTATAATTATTATTTACTTTTACATTTTTGTCAAGGCATATTCTTTTATATCTTTTATATTTGTATCTGATTTTGCTTGTCACAATGCTATAGTTCGCAAACCAATTCCTGCATTAAATCTTTGACAGAAACAATTTCTTTTATTCTGCTAACGTTACTGCCACAAAAAATTAATCCATCTTCTGTTTGTCCCTTTACAGAATTTATTAATGCTTTTGTAATGCAGTATGGGCTATTTATTATATTGCAAGTTTTAATGCAATTATAACATTTATCTATTTTGCATTTTTCTTTTTCTACTTTTTTTATAAAGTTATTGCATATAGCTCTTCCTGGCATTCCTACAGGACTATTGATTATCTTTATGTCTTCTTCTTTAGCATTAACATAAGCCTCTTTAAATTCCATTGAAGCGTCACACTCATTTGTTGCAACAAACCTTGTTGCCATCTGTACTCCACTTGCTCCTAAATTTAAATATTTTTTAATATCTGCAGAATCCCATATTCCGCCTGCTGCAATTACTGGAATATCTTTTCCTGTTTCTTTTTCAATCCCATTTATGTAGTCAACAATTTCTTTAGTTATGTTTTCTAATTTTGGTTTAGTTTCTTCTTCTAATTCTTCTCTTTTATATCCTAAATGTCCACCAGCTTCTGGTCCTTCAATAACTATCATGTCTGGAACATAATTATATTTTTTTATCCAGTGTTTAACTATCAATTTACAACATCTTAATGATGATACTATTGGAGCAATCTTTGTTGTAGACCCATTAACATATTCAGGCAATTCCTTTGGAATACCTGCACCAGATATAATTAAATCAATTTTTTGTTTTACACATTCTTTTACTATTTCTGCATAATCTTTTAAAGCTACCATTATATTTACACCAATTATTTTATCTTCTCCTGCAATTTCTCTTGCTTTTTTTATTTCTTTTCCTATTGCCCTTAAATTTGCTTTCAATGGATTTGTACTAAAATCTGCTTCTTGATATCCGATATCTGCTGTTGAAATTACTCCAATGCCACCTTCTTTACTTACATTTCCTGCTAGATTATGCATAGAAACTCCTACTCCCATTCCACCTTGAATGATAGGATATTTTGACTTTTTATTTCCTATTTTTATTCCTTCCATAGCTATCCTTTCCCTTTAAAATTAAACTCCCATAATATTATAGCCACTATCGGCATATATAACTTGCCCTGTTATTGAATCTGACATATTACTTAATAAAAATGTTGCTACATTTCCAACTTGCTCGGTTGTTACATTTCTGTGTAGTGGTGCTTTTTCTTCAACAATAGTTAATATTGAACTAAAGTCCTTAATTCCTTTAGCTGATAATGTCTTTATTGGACCTGCTGATATTGCATTTACTCTTATTCCATCTTTTCCTAAGTTGTTTGCTAAATATCTAACACTAGCTTCTAGTGCTGCTTTGGCAACTCCCATAACATTATAACCATCAAGAACTTTAGTAGAACCATGATATGTTAAAGTAACTAAAGTTGCATTTTCATTTAGCATATCTAGTTCTTTAGCCATTCGTGCAACTAATACAAAAGAATAGCTGCTAACATCTACTGCATGAGAATATCCTTCTTTGCTTGTAAAAATAAAGTCATTTCTTAGATCTTCAGTATTTGCATGTGCAATGGCATGTACAATTCCATCTAATTTGCCATTTTCTTCTTTTATTTTTGTAAATACTTCTTTAACTAATTCATCTTCTGACGCACCATTTAATATATAAGCTTTACTACCTTTGAATTCGCTAATTAACTCTTCTATTTTTTCTTTATTTTCCTCTCTCATATAAGTAAAAATTAATTTTGCTCCATTTTCATAAGCTGATTTCGCAATGCCATAAGCAATACTCCATTTGTTTCTAATTCCCATTATTAATATTTTTTTATCTTTTAATAACATCTTGTATCTCCTTAAACTCACCCATATTTCTAAATTTTGCATATCTATTTTCTACAATTTCCTCTTCATTTAAACTTTGCATTTGTTTTATCTCTTTTTGTATTTCTTTTTTTAAATTATAGGAAACTTTTTTAAAATTTTCTTCACTATTTTCTTGGGGCTCTTTTATAATTTTATCTATTACTTTTAGTTCAAATAAGTCATTTGCAGTTAATTTCATTTTTTCTGCAGCTTCTTTAAACCTAGATGCGTCTTTCCATAAAATACTGCTATAACCTTCTGGTGAAAGAATTGAATAAATAGCATTTTCTAGCATAAAAACCTTATTTGCAACTCCAATTGCTAAAGCTCCTCCGCTTGAACCTTCTCCAATTACAATTGATATAATTGGTACTTTGAGCTTTGCCATTTCAAACATAGATCTAGCAATGGCTTCTCCTTGACCTTTTTCTTCTGCTTCTATTCCTGGATATGCTCCTTTTGTATCAATAAAAGTAATTACAGGTCTTTTAAATTTTTCAGCCTGTTTCATAAATCTTATTGCTTTTCTATAACTTTCAGGATTTGGCATTCCAAAGTTTCTTTCTATATTTTCTTTTGTCGTCCTTCCTTTTTGCTCTGCTATAATTGTAAAATTCTGTTTTTCTATTTGGGCCAATCCACATACTATGGCTTTATCATCTTTAGCATTTCTATCTCCATGTAATTCTATAAAATCATCAAATATTTCCTCTACATAATCAAGTGAAGTTTTCCTTTTAGGATCTCTTGCTATTTCTACTTTTTCCCAAGCTGATATTTTTGTATTTTCCATTAATTTTTGCCTCCTTTATGAAACATAATTAATTTATAAATAGTATCTTTTAAATCTCTTCTTTCAACTATCTTATCTATAAAACCATGTTCTAATAGAAATTCAGCTGTTTGAAAACCTTCTGGCAATTCTTCTCCTATTGTTTGTTTTATTACTCTTTGACCAGCAAATCCTATCATGGCATGTGGTTCTGCTAAAACAATGTCTCCTAGGCTTGCAAATGAAGCTGTAACCCCTCCATATGTTGGATCTGTTAGAACTGCTATATATAATAACCCTGCTTTATCTAATTTTGTAAGTGCAGCTGTAGTTTTAGCCATTTGCATTAAAGATATAATTCCTTCTTGCATTCTAGCCCCGCCTGAGGTAGAAAATATAATAAGTGGTAATCTTTTTTCTATTGCTTGCTCAATAGCATATGTTATTTTTTCACCTACAACAATACCCATGCTTCCCATTAGAAAGCCACTATCCATAATACATATAACAACATCTTCACCTTTAATTTTACCAATTCCGACAGGAAACAGCTTCTGGTAAACCTGTTTTTTCTCTTAATATTTTTAATTTTTTAGGGTAATCTTCTAGTTCCAAAGGATTAGTTGTTTCTATATTTAAATCAAACTTTTTATATGTATTTTTATCTAATATTAATTCTAGCCTTCTATCTATATGCATTCTAAAATAATGTCCACAATTGGGGCAAATGTTTAAATTATTTCTAACATTTTCTTTATATAGTATTTCTTTACACTCTTCACATTTTATCCATTTTCCTACTGGTATGTCTATATTGGAAGTTTTATGATTTGTTGGTACTTGTCTTTTCTTTATTTTGTCTACGATCATTTACCATTCTCCTTTTTTAATATCTCTTTTTCTATAAATGAGGTATCAAAATTTCCCCTAATAAAATTAGGATTTTTAATTATTTCAAATAAAAAATCTTGATTCGTTTGTATTCCTTCTACAACTAATTCCTCTAATACTCTTTTCATCTTACTAATTGCTTCATTTCTATTTGTTCCAAAAGTAATAAGCTTTGCAATCATCGAATCATAGTTTGCTGGAATTGTATATCCTTCATAAATTGCACTATCTATTCTTACTCCATTTCCTCCTGGAAAATGCAGACCTTTTATTAGTCCTGGACATGGCATAAATTTTTTACTTGGATTTTCAGCATTTAGTCTACATTCTATAGAATGTCCTTTAAATTCTACATCTTTTTGTTTTATTTTAAGCTCTTCACCTGTTGCAATTTTTATTTGTGTCTTTACTAAATCTATTCCTGTTCTCATCTCAGTAATTGGATGTTCTACTTGAATTCTTGTATTCATCTCCATAAAATAAAAGTTGTTGTCTTTATCTACTAAAAATTCTACTGTTCCAAGACTTGTATATCCAGCTGTTTTAGCTGCTTTTATGGCCGCATTTCCCATTTTGTTTCTTGTCTTTTCATCAATAGCAGTAGATGGCGTTTCTTCTATTACTTTTTGATGATTTCTTTGAATAGTACAATCTCTTTCTCCTAAATGAATTACATTTCCATGTTCATCTGCTAATATCTGAATTTCAACATGCCTTGGATTTGAAATAAACTTTTCTATATATATTTCATCATCATTAAAAGAGTTCTTTGCTTCTTGTTTTACTATTTCATACTCTTTTTCTAATTCTTCTGCAGTATTTGCAACTCTAATGCCTTTGCCACCGCCACCTGCTGCGGCTTTTAACATAACAGGATAACCTATTTTTTCTGCTATCTCTAATGCGTCTTTTAATCCTTTTACACTTCCATCTGAACCTGGTATAACAGGAACTCCAGCTTTTTTCATCATCTCTTTTGCATTAGATTTATTTCCTAATAATTCAATAATTTCTGACTTTGGTCCAATAAATTTTATGTTTGATTCTTCACATATTTGAGCAAATTTTGAATTTTCAGATAAAAATCCAAAACCAGGATGAATACTATCTGCTTTTGTTATATAAGCTGCCTGTATAATATTTTTTATGTTTAAATAACTTTTATTAGCTTGAGCTGGGCCAATGCAAATAGCCTCATCTGCTAAACGGGTATGCAAAGCATCTTTATCTATTTCTGAATAAACTGCAACAGTTTTTATATTCATTTCTTTGCATGCTCTTATAATACGAACTGCAATTTCGCCACGATTTGCAATTAATATTTTATTCATTTATTTCTACCTCTTTCAACTTTTTAATTCTTAATAACCTTAAACCAATGCAAATGTTAATTCACCTTTAGCTACAATTTTTTCATTAACTGTTGCTATTGCTTCTCCTACACCAATTGGTCCTTTTCTTTTTATAATTCTTACTTCTAGTTTTAATCTGTCTCCTGGTACAACCATTTTCTTGAATTTCATTTTATCTATTCCACCAAACAGAGCATTTTTTCCTTTATTCTCATTCATTGAGAGAATTGCAACTGCTCCTGTTTGAGCTAAACTTTCTGCAATTAGCACTCCAGGCATAATTGGATTTCCTGGAAAATGACCTTTAAAATACCATTCTTGTGCATTTACATTTTTATATGCTATTGCTGATTCTCCTGGCACATACTCTTCTACTTCATCAATCATTAAAAATGGATCTCTTTGTGGAATAATGTTTTTAATTTCTTCTTTATTTAACATTAATTTTCACCTTCTATTCTAAATAATGGTGTTCCATATTCTACTGTTTCACCATCTTTTACTAAGATTTCTGTAACTTTTCCAGTATATTCTGACTCAATTTCGTTCATTAACTTCATAGCTTCAACAATGCAAAGAACGTCACCTTTTTTTACTTCTTTTCCAATTTCAACATAAGGTTCTGCCGTAGGAGAAGATTTTAAATAAAAAGTTCCAACCATTGGTGACTTTACTATATTTCCTTTTTCTTCTTTTTTTGTTTCTTTAGTAATATTATCACTATTTTTTATTGCTGTTGTATCTTGAATTTCTTGAATTACTCTTTCCTTAACATTATCTTTTTTCATACTAATTTTAGTACCATCTGGAAATTCAATATCAACTTCTGTTAGTTTCGAATTTCCCATCTCCTCTATTAGCTGTTTAATTTTTTCATATTCCATTTATTTTTCCTCCCACTTTTTTAGGATAATACTAGAATTATGTCCTCCAAATCCAAGTGAATTTGACATAACAATATTTAATTTAGCTTTTCTTGGCTCATTTGGAACAATATCTAAATCACATTCTTCATCTTTTTCTTTATAATTTATCGTTGGTGGTACTAACTCATTTTCCATTGCTTTTACACTCAAAATTGCTTCTACTGCTCCTGCAGCTCCCAAAAGATGTCCTATATTTCCCTTTGTAGAACTTATCATTACTGTTTTACTTGCTTTTCCTAATGCTGTTTTTATAGCCATTGTTTCTGTCAAATCATTTAAATGTGTTGACGTTCCATGTGCATTTATATAATCTATATTTTCTGGTTTTATCTTTGCATCTTTCATTGCTCTTATCATTGCATTTGCGCCACCTTCTCCATCAGGACATGGAGATGTTATATGGTAAGCATCTGAAGTTGAACCAAATCCAATAACTTCTGCATATATTTTAGCATTTCTTTTTTTAGCATGTTCCAATTCTTCTAAAACCAGTATTCCACTTCCTTCACCCATAACAAAGCCACTTCTTTCTTTATCAAATGGAATACTTGCTCTATTTTTATCTGTAGATGTACATAGTGCTTTCATGTTTTCAAAACCTGCTATTCCAATAGAACAAATAGAAGCTTCTGTGCCTCCTGCTACTACAACATCCTCATATCCATGTTTTATTGTTTTGTAGCCTTCTCCTATTGCATGTGTTGAAGAACTACAAGCTGTAACAATTGCCATAGATTCACCTTTAAATCCAAATTCTATTGAAATGTTTCCAGCTGGCATATTTGCTATTGCCATTGGTATAAACATCGGAGATACCCTATTATTTCCTTTTTCATAGTTTATCTCACATTGATTTTGAATTGTTATTAAACCTCCAATTCCTGTACTTACAAAAATACCAACTTTTTTAAAATCTGTATTTTCTGAAGTTATTCCACTATTTTTTACTGCTTCTCTTGCTGCTATTAGTGCAAATTGTGAAGATCTGTCTAATCTTTTTGCTTGTTTTGGTTCAAAATAATCTAAAGGATTATAATTTTTCACTTCCGCACATAAACTCGTTTTAAAATTACTACTATCAAATAGTGAAATTTTATCAATTCCACATTCTTTATTTTCTATTCCTTTCCATGTTTCATCTACATTATTTCCTATTGGAGTGATTGCTCCAAGTCCTGTTATAACTACTCTTTTTTCCATTTTTTATTTTCTCCTTACATTAACATTCCACCATCAATATTAATTACTTGTCCTGTAATATATGAACTGTCATTAGATGCTAAAAATTTGACAACATTTGCAACATCTTGTGGAGTTCCCATTCTTTTTAGAGGAATTTTTTTTGCAATTTCTTCTTTAATATCTTCTTTTAAGACATCTGTCATTTGTGTTTCAATAAATCCTGGTGCTACTGCATTAACAGTAATATTTCTTGAGGCAACTTCTTTTGCTAAACTTTTAGTAAATCCTATAATTCCTGCTTTTGATGCTGAATAATTTGTTTGCCCCGCATTTCCTGATATTCCCACAACTGATGATATATTTATTATTCTTCCGTTTCTTGCTTTTATCATATTTCCAATTACATTTTTAGTTACATTAAATGTGCCTATTAGATTTGTATCTATAACTTGTTTAAAATCCTCTTCTTTCATTCTCATTAGCAATGTATCTCTTGTAATTCCTGCATTATTGACTAATACATCTATATTTCCAAATTCTTCAACAATTTGTTTTACAAATTGTTCACAGTCTTTAAAATTAGTTACATCTCCTTGAACTGCAAAACATTTTACATTATTTGCTTCTATCTCTTTTTTAGTATTTTTTAAGTCTTCATTTTCCGTTCTGTAATTTAAAGCAATATTATATCCTTCTTTTGCAAATGTTAAAGCTATTTGTTTTCCAATTCCTCTTGTTCCTCCTGTAATTAAGGCTATTTTATTCATTTTTTCCTCCATATTCTTTTAATACTGCTTGTAAACTACAAACATTATCAATATTTAATATTTTTATTTCTTTATTTGTTGGCGTTCTTTTTACAAATCCTGATAATGTTTTTCCGAGGACCTATTTCTATAAATGTATCTATTCCCTTATTTAGCATATTTTCAATTGTTTTTGAAAATTTAACTGGATTTATAATGTGACGGGCCAAAATATCTTTTACATCGTCTGTCTCTTTGTAAATTTCGCCATCTATATTTTTAATCACTTTTGTTTCAAACTTATGAACAGTAATATTTTCAAGGTCTTTTCTAAAAGCATTTGAACTTTCTATCATTTTTTCAGTATGGAATGGTCCTGCTGTTTTTAAAATTCTTACTTTTTTAGCACCTATCTCTTTTGCAATTTTTTCAGCTTCAGTAATTGCTTCTTTTTCTCCAGAAATTACAACTTGACCTATCGAATTATAATTTGCAGGAACTACAAATCCTGATTTTACTTTTTTGCAAACATCTTCTACTTGGCAATCCTTTAATCCTATAATTGCTGCCATTTGCCATTCTCCGCTAGGAAGAAATTTTTGCATATATTCTCCTCGCTTTTGGACAACTTTTATTCCTTCTTCAAACATAAGTGCTTTACTATTAATTAGTGCTGTATATTCGCCTAAGCTTAATCCTGCTGACATATTAGCTGTTATATTGTTGTTTTTTAAAATTTCTAATATAGCCAAGCTCTCTGTAAGAATTGCAAGTTGTGTATATTTTGTTTCATTTAATATTTCTTCTGGTCCTTCAAATGATATTTTTGCAATGTCTATTCCTGTTATATCTTTTACTTTTTCATATATTTTTCTTGCCTCTTCGTATTCATCATATATATCTTTTCCCATTCCTACGCTTTGAGATCCTTGACCAGGAAATAAAAATCCAATATTCATTTTTTAAATAACTCCTCTCTTTTCTATTTCTTTTTCAAATTGATTACAAAATTCTGCTATAAATCTTTTAGTATCTACATCTATTTCAAATTCTTTTTTTATAGATGTCGCTAAATACTTTATATCATCTGTAAATTTTTCCTTATTAGTATTAATTCCAATTCCAACTACTAAGTATTTGACTTTTTCATTAACAACTTTAGTCTGAGTTAAAATTCCACCTATTTTTTTATTATTAAATGTAATATCATTTGGCTCTTTAATATTTAAGTTAATTTCATACTCTTTTTTTAAAATATCAACAATTATCTTTGCGATTTCTATCGTAATTCCTTCTAATTTTTGAACATTGCAATTTGTTCTTATAAAAAATGAAAATGCTATATTGTTTGCTTCATCTGTATGCCAGACTCTTCCATGAGTTCCTATTCCTTTATCTTGAATGTCTGCAAATACCAAGGTTCCATTTGGAGTATTTTTACTTTCTATTAGTCTCCAAATTTCATTTTGCGTTGAATCTATATGATTATAAAAAATACTATTTTTCCCTAAAAATTTAGTTTTCACATTTTCTAATTGCATCTAAATTCTCCTGTCTTTTTATCTTGTTTGTTGTTGTTCTAATAAGTGGCTCTTCTGTTAGCATTATTCCCCTTATTGCTTTATAAGATGGCATTGTTTGATTGATTTCTTTAATTTTCTTTGCCAAAACTGTATATATCTCTTCATTTTTTTCAACTTTATAAACATCTTTTATAACATCTCTATCAAAAACTATCTTTACATTTATTTTTATATTATTCTCATCATCTGATTGTGCTTTTCCAAAGATAAATGCTTCTTTTACGCCTTCTATTTTGTTTACCAAGTTTTCTAATTCCTCTGGGAATATGTTTTTACCATTTTTTAATACTATTACACTTTTCTTTCTTCCACATATAAATATATATCCTTCTTCGTCAATTTTTGCTAAATCTCCTGTATAAAACCAACCTTCTTTTAATGATTCTTTATTTGCTTCTTCGTTCTCATAATATCCTAGCATTATGCTTGGTCCTCTAACTACTAACTCTCCAATTCCTTCTTCATTTACATCTACAAGTTTTGCTTCTACACTTGGAACTGTTTTTCCAATTGAACCTAATCTGTAATTTTTATTTGTTCCAATCGCCACAACAGGAGAAGTTTCAGTTAAGCCATACCCTTGCACTAAGTTTATTCCTAATAATCTATACCTTTCTTCTATTGTATTATCTAAGGATGCAGCACCACTTATAAATAGTTTTATTTTTCCACCAAGCATATCATGTATTTCTTTAAATGCTTCTTTCCTTTCTTTCATAGAACAATTTTTATATTTCTCTTCATTTTTTAATATTTCCTCAAGTTTTCCTTGTTTTTCTAGTTTTTTCCTAATCATCATGAAAATTCGTTCATATATGCCTGGTACACATGCCATAATTGTCACATGATATTCATTTAGATTTTCTACTATGTGTCTTAATCCATCACAAAATACTGTTTCTGCTCCTTTATATAGCGAAAATAGAAATCCTACTGTACATTCAAATACATGATGTATTGGTAAAATAGAAAGAAAAACATCTTCTTGATTTACGTCTAAAACACTTCCAATATCCATTAAATTTGTGCAAATATTCTCGTGTGAAAGTGCTACTACTTTAGACTTAGATGTAGTTCC
>CAKPAI010000004.1 GCA_934133005.1 uncultured Clostridia bacterium | reverse complement strand
TTTTTTACTAATTCATACGTTTATTTTTATATGTTTTTTGTCCTTCTGCTCGGTACTCATATATAATACCATCTGTTCTTCAAAAAGTCAACACTTTTTTTAATTTTTTTCAATTATTTTTTATATTTTTCATTTTTCTGCATTACTGCTGGCTTTCAAAGTCTTTTTTATTGCTTATTTTACTAAAAATAACTATATTTCTACTAATATAATGTCATCTCCTATCATTTTTACTTTATCCCATGGAATTTCTATGCTATTTCCTGTATTAAATATTCCTTTTAATTTTCCTTCTCCAGGAACTATTATAGAAGTTATTGTTCCGCTTCTTAAATCAGCACATACATCTTGAACAAAGCCCAGTCTTTTTGCATTTGAGATGTTTATTACTTCTTTATGTTTAAAATCTAATCCCTTTTCTGCCATCATTTTCCTCCCACACTATAAAATAGAAGTTTGTATACATCAAACCTCTATTTTATAATATTCTATTAGTACTTTATTTATACATTCTTCTTATGTGGCTTATGGCATTTTTTTCAAGTCTCGATACTTGTGCTTGTGATATGCCTATTTCTTCTGCAACTTCCATTTGAGTTCGTCCTTCAAAAAACCTTTTATTTATAATTTCCTTTTCCTTTCCCCTTAATTTTTCCAACGCTTCTGTTATTGTTATATTTTCGGCCCAATTATCATCACTATTTTTCTTATCTTTTATTTGATCCATTACATATATATTTTCTGTTTCATCGCCATAAACTGGTTCCTGCAAAGATATTGGATCTTGTATTGCATCTAAGCAGAATGCAATTTCTTCTTTTTCCACATTCAACTCTTTAGCTATTTCTTCTATAGTCACCTCTTTTTGCTCTTCTTTCCTATATTTTTCTTTTATTGCTAAAACCTTATATGCTAAATCTCTAACTGATCTGCTTACTCTTACCATATTATTGTCTCTTAAATATCTTCTTATCTCTCCTATAACCATCGGCACTGCATAAGTGGAAAATTGAACATTTTGAGATAGATCAAAATTGTCTACAGATTTTATTAAGCCTATACATCCAATTTGAAATAAGTCATCTAAATTTTCCCCTCTTCCATAAAATCTTTTTATTATGCTAAGTACTAATCTCAAATTTCCATTTATCATTTTATCTCGTGCTTCTTCATCTCCATTTTTCATTCTATTTAATAATTCATGTTGTTCTTCGTTTGATAGTACAGGCAATTTTGCAGTATTTACTCCACAAATTTCAACCTTATTTATCAAAATAATTCTCCTTTCAGAATTTTGTAAAAAACACCTAAGTATTTATTCTCTCTGTGTTTTTATAATTATTTCCAAAAGGTTTATTTTTATTCTATTCATTAACTAGTTTTACTTAAAATTTCTTTTTTCATTTTACTTATAATTTTCTTTTCTAATCTCGAAATGTAGCTTTGTGATATTCCCATCATATCTGCCACTTCTTTTTGAGTTTTTTCATTTCCTGTTATAAAACCAAATCGAAGTTCCATAATATTTTTTTCTCTTGTTGTAAGTTTTGAAATAGCCATTTTTAATAGTTTTTTATCAACTTCATCTTCTAGTCCTTTAGATACAATATCAGCATCACTTCCTAATATATCTGACAATAAAAGTTCATTTCCATCACCATCTTGATTTAGTGGTTCATCAATCGATATTTCACTTTTAAGTTTATTACTCCTTCTTAAATACATTAAAATTTCATTTTCAATACATCTTGAAGCATATGTTGCAAGTTTTATATTCTTTTTAGCATCATATGTATTTATTGCTTTCATAAGACCTATTGTTCCTATTGATATTAAATCTTCTATTCCGTTTCCTGTATTCTCAAATTTTTTAGCAATATATACTACTAATCTTAAATTTCTTTCTACTAATGTTTTTTTAGCTTCAGAATCTCCTTTTTCAAGCTTTTTAATTTCACATTCTTCTTCTTCTGGAAGCAATGGTGGTGGCAAGGTCTGGCTTCCGCCTATATAAAATATCGGTAAATTTTCAATAATTTCCTCATTTGCAGAATCATTCATTATATATTTAGCATATATAACACTGGCTTTCTCTTTAAAAATTTGTAATAGGTTCATCTTCTTGTTCATTCTCCTTTTCAAGCAAATTCAATCCTATTAATGCATTATAATTTTTTGATAGTTTTTTATTATATATTCCAACTATTACATTTTTTATTATTTTTTCTTCTACATATTCAGAGATAATTATTTTATCAACTTTTATTCCAATCAGCATTCCATTTTCTTTTCCTAATGACATGAACGGGATTGCTCTAATTTTATTTTTATATTCTTGGATCTTCTTTTCATCATCACCTCCTAAATTATTCTTCATATATTGCAATAATCTTGTTGGCAGTATTTCTTTCATAACTTTTTCTTCTACAATAACTACTGGTGCTCCAGTTATAGGTTCTTTTAATAAATTGCCAGTATCTATAAATGCTTTTGTTTCTACCATTTTTCCCTCAAAAATTATTTGCATTTTACATATCATATCTTTTGTAGTAATTTTTGCCTTATTCATTCTAAATGCAACTTCTATTATTATAAATGCTATAATTCCAGCAACTACAGCAATTTTTATTGGGTACGTTCCTACAAATACGCCATTCTTTAGTTTTACATTTTCTGGTTTTGCAATGTACATTAAAGCAATAGTACATCCTCCAAATACAAATGATGTCATATAAAAGATTATTAACTTCTTTGCAAAATCTTTTGCAGAGCCAGGTTTAAAAGCAATATATACCATGATAATTGATAAAATCACCTTTGCTACTAAGCTTTCATATATCTTAAATATTTTTATATATACAACAACAGCATATATACTTCCTATAAAACTAGAAAATATTAATCTTGCTTGTCTATGTTTTATATTAGTATTAGTTACAACTTCAGTTGCAGCTAGTATTATATAATTCATTAAAATATTTTCCAAAAATATAATATCTAAATAAACAATCAATTAAATTTCTTCTTTCTTATTTTATTCATATATTATACAACTTGTTTTTTCAAAAAGGTGTCATATCTTAGTGGCGAAAAAAAGAAATAATCTACAAATTTAGATTATTTCTTTTATATAATATTCTATTTTTTATTTTTTCTTAAAAAAGTTGGTATATCTAAGTCTCCTGATGTACTATTTGTATCTTGTACAGTAGTTACAGATGGCTTTGTATTCCATGGCTTACTTGTAACATCTTTTATTCCTATATTTGAAATTGGATCATCAAACTTTTCAAATCCAGTTGCTATAACAGTTATAACAATATCTTCATCTAAACTTTCATCTATAACTGCACCAAATATGATATTTGCTTCTGGATCAACACTTCTTTGTACTAGTTCAGCAGCAGTATTTACTTCATGTAATCCTAGATTGCTTCCACCAGTAATATTGATAATTACTCCTCTTGCACCTTCTATTGATGTTTCTAGTAATGGACTTTGGATAGCTTGTTTTGCTGCATCTTCTGCTCTATTTTCTCCAGATGCTCTTCCTATTCCCATGTGTGCCATACCTGTATTTAACATTATTGTCTTTACATCTGCAAAGTCTAAGTTTACAAGTCCTGGTATTGCAATTAAATCAGAAATACCTTGAACACCTTGTCTTAATACATCATCTGCCATTTTAAAAGCTTCTACTATTGACGTTTTTCTATCAATTATTTGTAAAAGTTTATCATTTGGTATAACAACTAGTGTATCAACCTTACCCTTTAGACTTTCAATTCCTCTATCTGCTTGAGTTAATCTCTTCTTTCCTTCAAAAGTAAATGGTTTTGTAACAACACCTATTGTTAATATTCCCATTTCCTTTGCACAAGATGCAACTATTGGTGCAGCTCCTGTACCTGTTCCACCACCCATTCCGGCAGTAACAAATACCATATCTGCTCCGCGTAATGCTTCTGTTATTTCCGCTTTGCTTTCCTCTGCTGCTTGCGCACCAATATCAGGATTTGCTCCAGCTCCTAATCCTCTTGTTATTTTTTCTCCTATTTGAATTTTTGATGCTGCTTTTGATAAAAGTAATGCTTGTCTATCTGTATTTACTGCAATAAATTCTACCCCTCTTATTCCAGAGTCAACCATTCTATTTACAGCATTTGTTCCAGCTCCACCAACTCCTATTACTTTTATTGTAGCAGTGCCATCCATCATAGTATTTTCATCCACACTATTATCCATCATCATAAAGTTAATTCCTCCCTATTTTACTTGTTTATCGCTCTCTTCTGTTCTTTAATAGTTTATCTTTTTATTACGAGTAAAAAAATTCTTTTATCCTATCTATTATTTTACTGAAAAAGTTTTCATTTGTATTTGAATCTATACTACTTGACACACTTTTTGCAAATGGTCTTGCTGCAATATATCTTACTAAAGAATACGCTGTTCTATATTCTGGTCTTACTTGGCTTATATACCTTCCTGTTGCAAATTTCATAGGTATATTCAATATTACTTTTCCAGCAACATCACTTTTGCTAATACTTGTAATTCCTTGCCCTGTTAGGATAACATTATTTATTTTTGGCTTTACGCCTTGATTTACTATATCTTTATTTATTAAAGAGAATATTTCTTCTATTCTGGCTTCTATTATTTCTATTAGCTCAGAGCTTTTTATTATTTTATTATTTGGATCTTCCGCTGTATTTAATAAAATTTCATTATCATTATCTATATATGATCTCATTGCTAAACCATATTGTCTTTTAAGCTTTTCCGCTTCTTCTTCTTGAATATTTAGTACCATTTGAATATCTTTAGTAATGTTGTCTCCACCTAATGGTATTGTATTTGTATATTGAAAATTGTTGCCTTCAAATACACCTATTTCTGTATTTCCAGCACCAATATCAATAATCATTACATTATCAGAAAGTTCATTTACATCTAATACTAAATTTCTTTCTGCTAAAGTAATTGGTATAATTCCATCTATATCTATTCCAGCTTTTCTACTAATATTAGATAGCTCTCTTATGTAATCTCTATCCCCAAGAATTACTTGTCCATTTACAGTGAATGAACTAACTAAATTTCCTACAGGATCATCAACCATTCTTCCATCTTCTAAAATGAATTTTCCTGTAACTATATCTATTATATTCATTCCATCTGGTATATCAATGTCTTTTACTTGCATTAAAGCTGCAGCTACGTCTCTACTAGATATTCCGGCAAATTTGTCTTTTATTGTTTTGGTTACACTATTTTGTACTATTGTGACGTATTTTCCAGCTATTGTCATATATGCTGAATTTATTTTTATCTCTGCTTCTTTTTCTGCATCTTCTACAGCCTTTGAAATCGCATTTGCAATTTCATCTTCATCTATTATCTTACTCTTTTTTATTCCTCTGCATTTTTGCTGTGTTGTAAATACAACTTCTACTTGGTTAAAATTGTTCACTTCTCCTACAACTAAGCTAACTTTTGAGGATCCTATGTCTATTCCTACAATTATATCTCCGACTGCCAAAATAACTCCTCCAATTCGTACTGTCAAATTCAAGACTAAGAATATTATATTTTAAGAAAAAAGTCAATAGTTTTGTCACATTTTTGTAATATTTTTGTAACAGTTTTTCTTGTTATTTTTCCTCGTCTTTTTGTGATTTTTTGTCCTCTATTTTCTTCATAATTTTATCCACGTAATACCTTCTTATTATTGCAAGATTTGTAAATATTCTTCCAACAAAAACAAATATTGCAGCTAAATATATATCTATATTAAGCTTTTGTCCTAACAAAGTCAAAAGTATTGCGAGTATTGCATTTCCAAAGAATCCTGTTATGAAAATTGTTAAATTAAAGTTCTTTTTTATCGTTGCTAGAATTCCTCCAAATACAGAATCTAGTGCAGCAATTATTGCAATTGCTAAATATCCTGAATATGTATATGAGACCATTGGCATAACTAGTCCTAACACTGCACCAATTATACATCCTAATACTATTGCAACTCCTATCATTCTTTATTTACCTCCTTCATATACTTTGTTTCAATATCTTCTGAATATGCTGAGATTTTTATGTTTCTTTGTTGTTCCATAGTAACTTTCTTTCCATTACTATTTTGAACATCAATAAAGCCACTATTTTTTAAACTTAGTGTACTTGTTAAATAAGTCTGATCACCTATTACTTTAACAATATACGGAGATACTATTCTTTGACTTGGTTTTACTATAATGTATCCAGCAACATCAACAAATTCTGTCATATTTATAATTCTTACTCCATTAACAGATATCGCTTCTGCTCCTGCAAACCAAAGATTATTTATTAATTCGATTAAATCTGTAGCTCTAACTTGATTTTCTCCATCTGTTAAAGTTATTATTATTCCATCACCTGTAACATCTGTCTTTCCTAAAAGTAATCTTGAACGCTCTAATTCAGCTTCTAATAATTCAGAAGCTTCCTCATTATCTTCAATTTTAGTTGCATACTCTAATATTTTTGCATTTGTATCTGCAAGTTCTGTGCTAATTTCTGTATATTTGCTTTTCCACGTAGATAACTGTTCTGAAAGTTCGCTTTCTCTTAAATTTTCTATATCAGTTTCATTTACTTGATTAACAGTTTTTACTTGTATAAAAAACACTGATACTAAAATGATACTTACTATGAATATGCTCACAGACATTGTTACATTTGCTTTATTAAAATTTATTTTCAAATAATTTCACCTCTTTAATTTGCATTCTTTATAAACTTTGTGCTTATTACTCCTGTAAACTTTGGTATTTGTATATTATCACTTGTTTTTACACTTGCTCCTATATATCCAGTAAAGTTTTTTATAGGGCCACCCGGTCTCGTTAACGCACTCTCCATATATGAAGCATGTCCTATTGCTTTTATTACAAATGGTGAGCCAACTTTTGCTCCATTTACACTTATAACATTTCCCTCACAAGTTATAGATGTGCTAATTACTACTCTTTGATCATTTATTGAGATTGCTTCTGCCCCAGCATTTTTTAACTCATTTACTATACTAATTAAATCGCTATCATGAACCAAATGGTTACTCATGCTATCAGTTATTGCTAAGCTATCAGATGTAATACTAGTGTCATCTTTTAGTGTAACTATAACTCCTTCCCCTTCAACATCAGTTAAACCAATTATCATATTATTTTTCAATAATTCTGCTTCATTTTCTTCTGAACCTTCAGTATTTTTACTTGCAGCAGTTCTGACCCTTTCAAGTTTTTTATTTGCATTTTGTAGTTCTTCATATTCTTGATCATATTTTTCTTTCCATTTTAATACTTGGTCTCTTAAGTCATTATTTGTTAAACTTTGCGACGCTGTTTTGTTAGTATTATTTATTGTTCTTACTTGTATCATAATCGACATCGTAAGAATTAAACACATTATTCCTAATGTTATTGCTATTTGTTTTTTATTCAAAATTCATCATCCTCACGTAAAATTTTATACATTTTCTCTAAAAAAAGCATTTTCAGAGTTTAAATTCATATCAACAAAAATCTCTCCCTCTATGTTTTTCTCATTTTTTATAATTGCTACTACATATAACATTCTTGTCTCTAAATTTGAACAATCTCCTAAATATGCAGTTTTCTTCTCAGTTTCAAAATAAATTTTGTAATTATTTTCGTTTGATATATCTATACTTGTTACTAAATTTTCTATTCCATTATTTGTAGCTACATCCATTATTTTTATTGCTGTTCCCAACTTTTCAAGATCATTTTGTGCAAGTCTATTTCCTGTAATATATTGTTCTTCTGTTGTTTTTGTTCCAATTATAATTGGTAAATTTAATTTTTTGCTTGATATTTCTAACATATATCCTTGACTATTTAAATAAACATAGCTATTACCAAACTCTAGTAAAAATTTAGGTATTCTTTCTTTTATAGATATTTCTATAGTATTTGGAAATTTTTTATTTATATTAACACTTTCTACATAGGCATTTTGTTTTATCTGTTCTTCTGCCTTTAATGTAAGTATTTTGAATATATTTTCATTTTTAGATATTTTAGATAAACTTACTATCTCTTCTTTAGTCAATTTAGAATTGCCCATTACCTCAATATTTTGTATATTGAATATTGGTGATAATAATGCAAAACATATAATGCCTGCTAAAATGGCAATAGCTCCAAGCCATTTTAGCACTATTTTTAATCTTCTTTTTATCTTTTCCTTCTTTTGAAATTTTTCTTCTTCTTTAACATAATCTATATCGTAATTATATATTGGATTTCTAAGAGCATCTCTCTTATTTTCATTTACTCTTTTGCTTTCTTTTTTCTTTTGGCGGTGATTTTTATTCTTTTTTATTTTTTCCTCTTTTTCAGGAATTTTAGTTACTCCAATTATTATTTCATCTTCATACTTTTTGCTTGCCTCAGGATTTTCATTTTTTCGTTTTTTCTTAGTTGCAGTTTTTTTCTTTTTGTCTATCTTTTTTTTCTTTTTATTTTCTTCCTCTTCAGCATAATCAAAATCATATAAAACTTTTTCTTTTTTCTTCGTTTTTGGCATCTTTTCAATCACCTTCTTCAATTTGAATGTTTACTCCTAATTTACGTAATTTTTTATCAAAATTTTCATACCCTCTTAGTATATATTCTATATTTTCAATTCTTGTTGTTCCTTTAGCAACTAAACTTGCAACTACAATTGCAGCTCCACCTCTTAAATCAGTACTCTTGACAGTAGTTCCATATAACTTTCTTGTTCCCGTTATTATAGCTACATTGCCTTCTTGTTTTACTTTTGCCCCCATCCTTTTTAATTCTGCTAAATATTTATATCTACTTTCAAAAATATTTTCTGTTATTATTGTAGTACCTTTAGCTGTACAAAAAGTTGATCCAAATATAGATTGCATATCAGTAGGAAAGCCTGGATATGGCATTGTTTTGATTTCTATTGCTTTTAATCTCTTGGGAGCCTCCAGTATAACCTTATTTTTTTCAATTGATATTTTACAACCAGCTTCCTTTAGTTTAGATATAATTGGATTTATATGTTCTGGTATAACATTTGAAACACTTATTTTATTTCCAGAAACTGCTCCTATACATAGAAAAGTTCCTGCCTCAATTCTGTCTGGCATTATTCTGTAGCTTACATTTTTATTTAGTTTTTGAACTCCCTCAATATGAATTTCCCCAGTACCTTCTCCAGAAATTTTTGCTCCTAATTTTCTTAGGAATCTTACTAAGTCTACTATTTCTGGTTCTTTAGCTGCATTTGTAATTGTAGTTTTACCTTCTGAAAGTACTGTAGCAAGAATTATATTTTCAGTTGCTCCAACACTTGGAAAATCTAAATCTATATCTGCCCCTGTTATTTTATCACAACTACATCTAATAAGTCCATATTCTTCATCAATATTTATTCCTAATTTTTTAAATGCTTTTAAATGCAAATCAATTGGTCTTGCCCCAATATCACATCCGCCAGGATATGAAAAAGTAACTTTTTTAAATCTTCCTAGTAAAGCTCCGGCCAAAATTACAGTTGACCTCATTTCACGCATTAAGTATTCCGGTATATCAGTTTTATTTATGTACTTTGTTTCAATTTCTAATTTATCACTTGTTTTCTTTACTTTACAACCTAAATACTTTAATATTTTTTGTGTTATTTGAGTATCATGAATATCTGGTAAATTATATAGCTTTGATTGTCCTAAATTTAATATAGTTGCAGCCATTATTGGTAATGAAGCATTTTTCGAACCAGAAATTGTAACTTCTCCACTAATTTTCTTTCCACCTTCTATTATATAACAACTCATCTTTAAAATACCTTTCTTTATTTTAATTAATTATGTTATATAGTATGTTTTTTCTACATAAAATGTTAAAAAATCCATATTGTGTTGATTTCATTTACATAATATGGTATACTATAATAGTATGATATATCTTTTAGTTGTGGTATGTCGTATGGTTCGCACATTGACAATTGATAATGTAAAAAAGAAAGGACACTGTATGGAAAAAACAATGCTCGCATCCAACGCAAAAGTACTTCATTATTATGAAGAAATTTCCCCCAGAGAGGAGGATAAAGTAATTAAGTTCTTTAAGGACTTAGCTCCGTCAGTTTCAGGAATCATTGACCTTCCACTCATTATTACGGAAGGCTTTCCTAAATTTGAAGAAATTTTAGGCTCCTCCGATTGGCGGAAAGTCAAAAAGTTCTATGGCATTGGCGAAAGCAAGGCTTGCAAAGGCCTTCAGTTTGCCGATATTTCTTTAATGCTATCTAAACTGCGTTCCATCGAAAACGCTCAGTACTACCTGCATGGGTATAGAGAGATGCTTGAAGACATCGCCCTTCGCCTTTGCCATTGTCCTGATGACATGGATTATATCACTAAGGCAAAAATTCTTAGGCTCTATATTTTCATTTTTAAGAGTCTGCATTTTTTCCTTGAAGACTATCCGTACAATGAGCATCTAAAAGGCATTGTACTCTCGCGCCAGTTGATGGCACAAAACAATAAGCAAGTAATTCTCCCTGAGGAGTTAGGTTACCTCTACCGGGTAACATTGCTTGCCTATTCCAATGGCAGCATTTTCTACGACAAGATCAAAGCTGAGCTTGATAAGCTCCAGAAACGTGATCTCAAAGTTCTGCTTGACTTTGCAGAGCTCAAAGTGGAAAACGGGACTTTAGTTTCCATTCCTGCTCCGACTAGAAGCTATACTTTTGGTCAGATTCGCACTATTAAGTATCGGCTTTTTGAGAAGCCCAATGCACAGGAGATGGATTTCTTCTTCTGCAGCGACCTCATTACCGACAAAGATGCTTGTGATTTTGCAGTAATGTATAAGATGTACAAACTCCTGCAGTCTCACGCTCTTGAAGAATTCGAGATTGAAGAGGTTGCAAGCGCCTATTGCGTAGGTGCAAATGTCGTTGATAAAAAGTTCCAATTTTACAAGCTCTTTAAGGACTCTTATGTCGGCGGTGAAGCTGAAGCAAACAGAGTTCTAGAACTTATCGACTACTGCGCTGCAAATGACATCCATCTTCCCACTAAGTTGGAAGATGGCACTGACGCCACTGTCGATGTCCGTGATTTTCTGGCATATCTCGACTTTGCAAAAGCCGAAGGCTATATTGCCAAAGAGTCCGAAGATGACCTCAAGCGTTACTTTGCATTCATGCAAGTTCCGGCTTTTGAGGATAACCTTAAGCTTTTTGAAGCTGGTACTATTTCCAGCACTGAGCTTAAGGCTATGTGCAATATCTCTGAGGAGTTTGAAGCTTCTCTTGGTATCGAAAGGAAGAAAGATCCTTTTGATATTGCAAAAAAGTTTGCGCTCGCTCATCACTACATCGAAAAGGAAGATGATCTGTCCAATCAGTTGCTTCAGGATGTCATCGTAAGCGGCGCAGAAGATATCTGGCTTGGGTACGATTCCCATGCTATCTCGGAAGAAAAACTTCTTCGGAAGTTTGGTTTCGAACTCGGGATCATCCCTCCCAACTACTTCTTCGTCTCTACAGCGATTGACACGGCACAGCTCGAGAAGGTTCTCCTGGATATAAAGTCTCGGAGACTGAAAGGAAAGGAGCTCTCTCGCTACTCTTACGTTATCAAGCTTTACTGCTACCTGGTTGATAACCAGGTGCCCTGCGGCCCCAAAGGAAAGGTATCCAAGGGTAACAAGCATATCAAGACGGCTAACCTGAGGGCTCTTATCGCCTAAGGCTAAGCCAAAATACCACAGCGCCCCGGAGATAAAACTTATCTCCGGGGTTTTCTTTTATAAATATATTATTTTTCATCTTTAAATATTTCTTTTATCTTTACCATATTCTCCATTGCACATGCATAACCTTGATTATAACAATAATCTATCTTCTTTATATTAAATACACTTGCTTCTTCTAAGTCCAATGTTAAAGTTAAATCTGAATTTTCAACCTCTGCAGCAGTTCTTTGATCAAATAATAAATCTACTGCCTTAAATCCAACTTCAATTAAGTTTTTAGGGTCAGTTGTATTTTTAGAACTAAATCTAACTGATAATACTTTTTCAGCACCAAGTTTTCTTACTTCATGTGCTGGCAAATTGTCAATTATTCCTCCATCTACAAATTTATGTCCTTTGTATATTGTTGGAGCAAATACACCAGGATAACTTGCACTTGCACGCACAGCTTTTCCAATACTTATTTCATTTAAGTATGTATCACTTGGAAATTTTTCATCATTTTCGTGGTTTGTGGATACATATTTCTTATTCTCTTTTATATCAACTGTAGGCATTACAATTGGATATTTTAAATCTTGAAGTTTTTTTATATTTTTTAACCTAGCACATTCTTCTATTGCAAGCTCAATATTTTCACCAGATATGAAACCATAACTTATAATTTTTTTACTTTCACGCACTGATGAAAAATAACTTTTGAAGTCTACCTTCATTATATCTCTTGCAAAATACTTAAATAACTTTAACATTTCATCAGTTGTATATCCCATTGCATAAAGGCTGGCTACAATACTTCCTATGCTAGTTCCTCCTATATATCCAACTTCTATTCCATTTTCTTCTAGAGCTTTTATTACTCCTATATGTCCGGCGCCTTTTACACCTCCACCGGCTAAAGCTAAGCCAATTTTCATAAGCATTACCTCTATTCCTTAATATTTTACAACTAATTTATTAAACTTTGCATGAATATATTTTTCTAACTTTTCCATAAATTCTGTTGAATTTATTTCTTTTTTTGCTACCATATCAAGCCCCTTCTCCCAACTTGCAGTTAATTTAGGATTTAGCATATCTGGCATAGACATATTTATAATATCATATATAACTTCTCCCTTTTGAGTAGGCGTTATTATTTGTGTTTTAGAATTAATTTGAATATGTCCTATTTTTTCTAATTTTTTTATAATTTCAGCTCTTGTAGCGCTTGTTCCAATCCCAGCTCCTTTTATTTGTTCCCTTAATTCCTCATCCTCTATCAACTTTCCTGCATTTTCCATTGCTAAAACTATTGAACCCGAATTATATCTTGTAGGAGGATTTGTTTGAGCTTCTTTTATTTCGTAATTTTTTACTTGTATTTCTTGTCCTTTTTTTAACTCTGCTAAGATTGTTAAATTATCACTTGATTCTTCATCTTCTACACTATTTTCCACATTTTGTGCAGAAATTGTGGATTGTTTTCCTCTTAGTACTTCTAAATATCCTTGATTTAAACATACTTTTCCACTTGTTCCAAATTCTTCGCTAAATTTTTCATTTTGTACTTCAATAGTTGCATTTACTTTACTATATTCCGCTGGTGGATAAAATATTGCAATAAATCTTTTTACAATTAGCTTATACACATTTTTTTCTAGCTCTTGTAGTCCTTGATAATTTTCAAATCCCTGTCCTGTCGGTATTAGTGCATAATGATCAGTTATTTTACTATCATTTACATATTTTGTTTTTAGCAAGTTAGTTGAATACTTTTCTTCTTGCATCTTTTTTAAATAACCTTGAATTTCATCATCTTTGAATCCTTTTGCAAGGCCATTTAAATTTTGATTTATTACTTTTGCAACAGCAGTTGATATTACTCTTGCATCAGTTCTAGGATATGTAACTAACTTTTTTTCATAAAGATTTTGAATAACATCTAAAGTTTCATCCGGTTTTATTTTAAATCTTTTACTACATTCATTTTGAATTTCTGCTAAATTAAACAATAATGGTGCATTTTCTTTTTGCTTAGACTTTTTTATTTCTTTTACTACTGCTTTTTTATCCTTTAACTCCAATATGAATTCTTTTGCATCAGCCTCTTTTTTGAAACCATTTTCGTTGTATAATTTTATCGAATCCTTTTTTGAAGAATTTTCTGTTACTTTCCATTCTGCTTTAAAACTTTTTCCATCATCTTTGCCAAATTCGCCTACAATTTTATAGTATGGTATTTTAACAAAATTTCGTATTTCTCTTTCTCTTGATACAACCATTCCTAAAACACAAGTCATTACTCTGCCTACCGAAATAGAGATTTTCTCTTCGTTTAATTGTTTAGCTACTCTTCTTCCATAAATTATAGATAACATTCTAGAAAAGTTTATCCCAATAAGATAGTCTTCTTTTGCTCTTAAATAGGCAGCATCTGACAAGCTATCATATTCCTCTAGTTCTTTTGCCTCTGTTATCCCTCTTTTAATTTCTTCTTCAGTTTGAGAATCTATCCATACTCTTTTTCTATCCTTCTGCTTTCCACCAGACATCTGTTCAACTAATCTATATATATATTCTCCTTCTCGTCCAGAGTCAGTTGCAACATAAATACAGTCAATATCTTCTCTTTTTAATAGATTAGAAACAATATTAAATTGTTTTTGTGCATTTGGAATTACTTCATATTTGTACTCTTCAGGGATAAATGGTAATGTATCTAGTCTCCAAAATTTTAGTTTTTCATCATACTTTTCTGGATAAGACATTGTAACTAAATGACCATAACACCAAGTAACAACCCAGTCTCCTGCTTCTATGTATCCATCATTTCTTGGTCCATTTAACTTTAGTACTTTTGCAAATTCAGTAGCTACAGACGGTTTTTCTGTTATTAGTAAATGTTTTGACATAACTCCTCCTACAGCTCTGCTAATTTTATATTTGTATTATATCTAATTCTGATGTATAATTATTATTTCCATAAGCATACACAATATATAATGTACCATCTTCTCTAAAGAAAAACTCTGATATATTTTTTACATCATAAATGCTATCATCCGCATTTCTTGTATATGTTCCATAACCTGATGCTTCAATTGCTTTTGCTTCTTTTATTGCATTTACAATTTGTACTCTTATTTTTGCTTTTACATCATCTTGAGATATTCCTTTTATACTCATAGCATCAAAAATAGATACTTCCTCTGATGTTTTTAAATTATAATTATAAGTTTTTACAATTACTCTTTGTGCATTATTAGGCTCTTTAAGTGTTGATTTTAATATTACAGATAGTACATCTCCACTTACAAATCCTGTATAGTTTACACTGTATATTATAGTTGAATTTGTCTCATTATTTAGAACTTCTGTTGCTTTATTAGCAAATACTTCTTGTGTAATCTGATTAAATCCTGCTGCTACATTATTATTTATATTTACCACTGGTAAGTGTATATCTACTTCATAGCAATCTTGTTTACTTTCTTCTATGTCATATGCTGAATACACAATTTCTTCACTTTCAATTTGCTTAGCAATACTACTTGTATCATAATTATTGTAATGTATCTCATTATCAAACATAGAGTTAAAGTCTTTTTTTAAATCTTCTTGCGTTACTTGAGCTACTTCCTCATTCTTTACTGTGTTATTTTTTCCAACACTAGATAAACTTACTTGTTCGACTACTGCTGCTAAAACAGCAAATATGCAAAATACAGATATTGCTATATACATTATTTTTCTTTGTGTTTGTTCCATTTTTTATCACCTTTATTCATTTTGGGTTAATTATATCACTCAACCGTTTAAATTTCAATTATTTGATGCTAATCTTCATGCGTTATTTTGTATATTTTCTATTTTTTAGTAAATACTATTACCAAATATAAGAAAGGCTACTTTTGTAGTTATGGTATAAGTTATGAAAAAATCTATCTATATTTCGATTATATTATTTACTATTTTATTTATTGCTTTAATTAGCATTATTATTTTAATAAATAAACCTAACACTGTTTCAAATACAGAACAAGAAAATACATTAAATAATAATCTCATTACTAATGAATTTACTAATAATTATGAAAATACTATAATTTCAGTAAACTCATCAAATATAAAATTGTCACCAAATTGTAAAATTACTTTTACAAAGCACTACACAACATGCGGGCATAATATAAAAGATACAGAAAGAATTTCTAATGATTTAGTAAATTTAACTTTAGAAGATTTCTCAAAATTATATAGTGATTGGACAATTTCAAAATTTACCTCAGCAGATGTAGAACTTTCAAAAAATATTTCAGATTATTGTGGAGAACATTACCTTGCTAAAGATTTAGATGGTTATATTGCTATATATTCGATTGACCCTTTAAATAATTCAAATATGCTAAAAAAGACTGAAATTTTAACTAAATATCTTACTGAAGGAGATAGAAAAAATTTATCCAGCGGTGTTACTATTTTTGGCAAGGATAATCTTAATTCATTCTTAGAAGATTTTGAATAAAATAAACGGATAAAATATTTTGCTTTTCAAAATACTTTATCCGTCTTTTTCTATTTTCCAATTATTTCTTTATCCTTAGCACTAAGTTCTTCTTTATTTACATAGCCTTTTTTATAAAATTCTATGAAATACATAATTAATGCAAAAATTGTTAGTACAAGAGCTACATAGTAAATATATATATCTGCATGTACTGGCAAATTAAACTCATTTACTATAAGTGATGCCACTACTGCAATATAGAATGTTACAGTTGCAAGTTTGCCATACCATCTACTTGATACGACTAATTTTTTTCCATACAAAAATGATGCTCCCGCAACCATTACTAGTTCTTTTAAAAATACTATTACTAGTATCCACGTAGGAATTATTCCTATATAAGTTAATGCTATTAATGTTGCTATTTGAGTTGCCTTATCGGCAAGTGGGTCTATCAATTTTCCAAAATTTGTTACAAAATTAAACTTTCTTGCAATCACTCCATCTAACACATCTGTTATTCCTGATATTGTTAAAAATACAAATGCTGCTACATAATCACGTTGCAAAATTGCACCAAACACAAATGGTATTAGTGCAAATCTACACATTGTTAGAATATTTGGTATTTGTTTAAACACTCTTTTCTTCCTCCATATATTTCTATATAACTGTAAATTTCACTTTATTTTTTTCTTTATCCATTGTAGCTTCTACTTGCTCACCATTTTGAAGATCCCCTCTCAAAATCATATCTACAAGTTCATCTTCTATATATCTTTGAACTGCCCTTCTTAATGGTCTTGCTCCATATTTTACATCTGTACCTTTTTCTAGTAAATAATTTTTCACATCTGTATCTACTAATAATTTAATATTTCTGTCATTTAAAACTTTTTGAGTATCAAATAACATTAGCTCTACAATTTTCATTAATTGTTCAGATGTTAGACTATCAAAAACAACTATTTCATCAATTCTGTTCAAAAATTCTGGTCTAAAAATATCTTTTAATGCTGAAAGTGTTCTATTTTTATTAGCTTCAGATGTTGCACCAAACCCAATTGAATTTGTATTTATATTAGAGCCTGCATTTGATGTCATTATTATAATAGTATTTTCAAAGCTTACTGTATTTCCTTGTGAATCAGTTAATCTTCCATCATCTAATATTTGTAATAAAATATTAAATACATCACTATTTGCTTTTTCAATTTCATCAAATAAAACAATTGAATACGGATTTCTTTTTACTTTATCAGTTAACTGTCCTGCTTCATCATATCCAACATATCCTGGAGGTGCTCCAATTAATTTTGCAACTGAATTACTCTCCATATATTCAGACATGTCAAACCTAATAATTGACTTTTCACTACCAAATATTTCATAAGCAACTGCTTTCGCAAGTTCAGTTTTTCCAACTCCGGTTGGTCCTACAAATATGAATGATGGTGGGCGCTTTGTACTTTTTAATCCTGCTCTTGATCTTCTAATTGCTCTTGATACAGCTTCTACTGCTTCATTTTGTCCAATTACTCTGTTATGCAAATTATTTTCTAAGTTTAGTAGTTTCTTAGTTTCTTCTTCAGTTATTTTATTTACCGGGATTTTAGTCCAGCTCTCTATTACATTTGCAATATCTTGAACCGTAACTTCAGTAGGTTTCATTCTAGCCTTTAGATTTTCAATTTGCTCTAATAAATTACATTCTTGTGTTTTTAGTTCGGCAGCTCTTTGATAATCTTCTGTAGAATCTGCACCTGCAGCTTCTTCTTTTTGGCTTTGAATCTCTTTTAACTTAGTATTTAGTACTTCTAAATTATATAAATCCTTATCATTTAAATTTATCTTTGAACATGCTTCATCTAAAATATCAATTGCTTTATCTGGTAAAAATCTATCGTGAATATACTTTTCAGACATGCTAACAGTCTTTTCAATTACTTCATTAGATATTTTTACATGATGGTAATTTTCATAGTACTGCTTTATTCCTTTTATTATTTCAATAGTATCACTTTCACTTGGCTCTTCTACCTTTACTGGTTGAAATCTACGTTCTAGTGCTGCGTCTTTTTCTATATACTTTCTGTACTCACTTAGTGTCGTTGTTCCAATTAATTGAATTTCACCATTTGTTAACGCAGGCTTTAATATATTTGCAGCACTTGTTCCATGTTCTGCATCTCCAGCACCAATTATAGAATGAATTTCATCAATTACTAAAATTATATTACCAAATAGCTTACATTCTTCTATGATGCTTTTCATTCTAGCTTCAAATTGACCTCTAAATTGAGTTCCAGCTACAACAGAAGTCATATCTAATAAATATACCTCTTTATTTAATAGCTTGGCAGGTACATTTCCTTCTGCAATTCTAATCGCTAGCGCTTGTGCTATCGCTGTTTTTCCAACTCCAGGTTCTCCTATCAAACATGGATTGTTTTTAGAACGTCTATTTAATATTTGAATCATTCTTTCTATTTCTTGATCTCTGCCAATAACTCTATCTAATTGGTTATTTTTTGCCTTTAATGTTAAATTAGTTCCATATGCATCTAATGCTTTTTTCTTTTTTGAAGTTTTTGGCTTTGTTTTTGTTTTTTTACTTCCGCCTTCATTTTCTTCATTACTTTCACTATTTTCAAACATATTATCAAATATTGAGCCAAGCGCATTTATTCCATCTTCATTATTGGTGTCTATATTTTCTTGGTTCATAAGATTATTTAGTTCTTCTTCATCAATAGCTTTTATATTTATAGCCAATCCTTTTAACATTTGATCTAATTTGCTAGCAACGTCTTTTAACTCTTCGTCCGTTAAATTAGTATTTTTCTTTATATTTTCAATCGGATTTATTCCCTGTTCTTTAGCGCATTTCATGCAATATCCAACAGTTTTACTTTCACCTTTTTCGTCCTTTTTATTAACAAAGATTACTGCTGGGTTCTCGTTACAAATTGAACATAACATATTCTTGTTCATTTCTCCTATCTTGTATAAATTTCAAAATTCTACTTTTGTACTTTTATATAATACTATAAAAATCAAATTTAGTCAACAAAAAGGAAAAAGCACAATCTCTCCCATTTCATCTGTTCTATAAATTTTACAGTTCATTTTTTCAAGTTTTTCTATAGTGTTATTATCTGGATGTCCATATTTATTATCTTTTCCTACTCCAATTAATGCAATTTGAGGTTGTACTAAATCCAAGAATTCCTGAATTGATGAACTCTTTGAACCATGATGAGCAACTTTTAATATATCTGATTTCAGACTTTTAGTATTTTTATATTTTTGAACCAGAACATTCTCTGTTTCTTCTTCAATATCACCTGTAAATAAAATTGTTTTTTTCAATGTTTCTAATTTAAATACTAGAGCATTATTATTGATTGAATTTTCAGTTATTTTACTACTTTTGTCCGGCCATAATACAGTTATTCTTACAGTATTTGTTAAATTTATTTTTTCTCCAGCAATTAGAACTTTTACATTTTTGCCTTTAGTAATATTCAAAAATTCCATATAATTAGTGTTTTTTTCAAACTGTTTTCCAATTAAAATATTATCTACTTTTAGTTTCTTTAATAAATATAATATTCCTCCGAACATGATCTGTTTCAACCATTGATGCCCAAAAAATATAAGGCATATTTTGTTGAATGATATATTCAACCTTTAATGCCCAAAATAATATAGACATAAAAGAAGAAATAGCTTTTAAACTATTTCCTCTTTTTTATCTATATTCCATATAATCTTTATCTCTCGGCTATTACTTGCTTCGTTGTATTTTCCTAAATATATCTTCTCTACAAATTCATTTAAAATCTCTGGTGTCAATGCTTCAATTCTTCTATACTTTTCAAATAACTCATTTTGTTCAAAGTCATTTTTCAGTCTTTGTTCTTCTAATTCCTTAATCTGCAAATCTATATTGTTTCTTTCATTACTATATTTTAGAATTTCATTATCTATGTTTTGTTTTAATGTTTTAAATTCTTCTAATGTTAATGTACCATTTACCCTGTCTTCATATAAAATACTTAATCTATTAGTTTTTTCTGTTAATGTATATTCTAGATTATTATATTGCATTTTTAGTTTTTCAATTTGATTAGCAATATTACCATATTTTATATCATTATATTTATCTTCTACTATTTTCTTATCATAATATTTATCTAATTGTTCATTTATCTTATCTAATATAATTTTTTCTAGAACACTTTTAGCAATTTGTTTTCTGTTATCGCAAAATCTTCCTACCTTATTAACTGTTCTGCAACTTATGTAATAATCCCCTTGTCCATTTCTTGTATCTTTTGATTTTTGCATTCCTCTACCACAGCAAGAGCAATATAGTTTCTTTGCAAATAAATTTTTTCCTGTTGTTCTTGTATTATTTGTATTGCTCAATAGCTTGTCTCTTACTTTTTCCCACACATCTCTTTCTATAATCGCTTCATGACAGTTCAAAACTTTATTCCATTCCTGTCTTGATATTCTTATTTTAGTTCTATCTTTGTAGCTTTTATTTACAGTTTTACCATAAACTAAACAACCTGTGTATATCTCATTTCTTAATATTTCTCGTATCATTCCGTCATCCCATATTATCTTTTTTGGTATTTTTAAAATATGTCCTTCTATAAGTTCTTGTTCTGATATTTCTTTTTTCATTATAGACATATCTAAATGTTCCATAATATTATTTGTTTCCATTATTTCTATTGGAAATAAATTATATTTTTCTGCAATACTTTTTAATGTATCACCTTTTTCAGTTTTGTAATTTATAATTCTAGGAGCTTTACTCTTTCCAATATTAACTCCTACTTTCTTCATATGTTCTATTCTAGTTGGAATTAAATCTTCATTTAACTTTCTTGCTATGCAATGACAATTTACTCCATCTAAATACTCCTTATAAATTCTTCTAATAACTTCTGCGGCTTCATTGTCTATAACTAAATGTTCTTTGTCTTTCTCATCTCTCAAATATCCATAAGGTGGATTAGCTGAAATAAACAATCCATTTATTGAGGAGATGTATAATAAGAAGAAAGGAAAGTATGAAGAACTGATTGCAGAAAATGATAAAAAATGGGAACAGTATGCAGAAGATACTCTTGAATGTGCAGGAATATTGTATAAGAGTATAGAACAGCATATTAATAATAAAGATATTTCTAAAAAAATGCAATGTAGGGTAAGAGATTTAACGATGGCTTATGCGAAAGAGTGGGAACAAACAGTTTCAGATTATTATAAATTAGGTGTAGTAGATGGATTTAAAAACAGAAACAAGTTAAATGATATTTTAGGCGGAAAAAGTTATGAGCAATAATTATGTGCAAGTATTTGAAGAATTATTTGAAGCAAATACAGTATTGGAAGATCCAATAGAATTTAGAGATTTAAACAAAGAGAAAGAAATTGAAGAATTTATTAGAAGTAAGGAACAAAGCATTATTGATAAAATAAAAACTAAAATATCAGATGATGAGTTCATTGAAGAGTTAAGAACGAACTTTTTAGAGCTAGAAGGAGCATATTCAAAGGACTCAACATATTGGACGGAAGTAAATTACAAAATGGGTGGAATAGCTGGACTTAATCTTTTAAGAACAATGCAAAAATATAGAGAAAAGAGTAAAAATGAAAGCATTTATAGAACTTTATATGATAATTACACAAGTGATATTCTTTGCATTATAGAAGATGAAATTTTGAAACAATGCGAAGAATATAAAATTGCAAATAAAAAATATTGTGATTTTCTAATGGAAAACCCACGAATTGAAGATTTTTTAGATAATGGCAAAATAGAGAATATTACACCAAAAGAAGTTTATAAAATATTTGAACTAATGCAGATTATAAATGAGATAGATGAAATTAGATTTAAAGAAGGTGTAAGACTTGGCATTAAAGAGGGAAACTTATCTTAATGAAATTGCAGGGATTTGAAACATAATCTCTGCTTCTTTGTAAAAAAATAATGATATAATATAAAAAAATTGTTACCTTTTAAATATTATTTCGTCTTATTATATGAAAGGAGTTGAATATGGAAGATAATCAGATAATAGAGCTCTACTGGAATAGAAATGAAAAAGCTATTTCAGAAACTGATAAAAAATATGGTAAGTATTGCAATTATATTGCTTATAATATATTGCAAAATTCAGAAGATGCAAAAGAATGTATTAATGAAACATATTTGAAAACTTGGAATTCAATTCCACCACAAAGACCAAAAGTATTTAAGCTATTTATAGCAAAGATTACAAGAAATTTAGCCATTGATATATATCGTAAAAATAAACATAAATCTGTAATGGAAGATATTTTAGATGAATTATCAGAATGTACTTCAAATGTAAGTATTGATAATGAAATTGAATATTCAGAAATACTTAAAAATATAAATATATTTTTAGATAATTTATCACAAGAAAAGAGAGTTATTTTTAGAGATAGGTATTGGTCTTTGAATTCAATAGAAAATATAAGCAATAAATATCAGTTAAAAAAAGGTAATGTCAAAATGATATTATCAAGAACTAGAAAAGACTTAAAAGAATATTTGAAAGGGGTTGATTTAATATGAAAAATGTTGAATTACTAAAAATGCTTAATGACATTGACGAAAAGTTTTTAACAGAAGAATATCAGCCTAATTTAAAAAAAAGATATAGAATATCTTTTAAAGAAAGGATGAATGAGATGAGGAATGTAAAATTAAAATATGTTTTAACTCCAGCTATTGCTTTCTCAATTGTATTAACAGGTATTGTAATGATAAATAATTACGACAATAAAACAGGATTAGAAATAGCCAAAGATAATGAAACAATAGAAACACCAATGAATAATGAATCAAATGAAGATAATAAATTTGAAGATAATCAAATACAAATTGCAAAAGAAGATAATATAACATTTAGCAATAATAATATGCGTTCATCTGTAGCTATAAAAGCAAAATCTGTAAAGATGAATGTAATATCAGACTTTGAATTTCTTGAAAATTTAAGTATTCCTAAAGAATATGAGTTGAAAGAACAATTATCATTATACAAAGGAGAAAATACAAATGATACAGAATATAAAAAATTATGGCAATATGAATTGCATTATTTAGCAAGTAATTCAAACGATAGTGAAATTGAAAAAAATATTAACATTGTATTTACGAAGGAAGATTATATACTTGCGTGTAATACACTTAAAACAGAAAATCTTCCAATTTCAACTATAAATGGAAAAGATATATATTTATTCAAAAGTAATAATGATTTAGGAAAACAAGCATTTTTTGAATATAAAGGATATAAATTCTTTATTGAATCTACTAAATTAACAGAGAATGAATTTGTGGATTTAATAAAATCTATAATTCAATAATATAAAAAAATATGCAGGGATTTGAAATATAATCTCTGCTTTTTTTGTGCCTAAAAATGGGAAGAAAGGAGAATTTATGAAAGAAGAATTAATAAAAAAATTAAAAGCAGAAATGGAAAAATTTAAAGAAAAAATAAGAGAAAGTGGAGTTGATTTATCGTGGTCAATACAAAATGCTTGTCTTCCATCTATTTCAAAATATCCTACTTTTGTTCCACTCCAAGTCACTCCTGAAGATGATAAATTTGTAACTGTTGCTGCATAAACCTTATTCAATAATGAAAAGACAGCAATCAGCGATAATATTATTATTAAAACTATACTTAATTTCTTTTTCATATTCTTTCTTTTCCTCCTCGCAAAAAAAGACAAGTCCTAATAACTTGCCTTTCTCAAAATTTATTTTATTTATTTCTAAAAGCCTAATGCTTTCATCTGTTCTTCTGTTAGCTGTCCCCATTCAGCATAACCACCATCATCAATATCAAATTTTGTACTTGTATCTAATTCTATTTCTACTGATTTTTGGGTTTCAGTTATAGAACTATCATTGTTCGTTTTTTCTTGAATAGGTATTGTTTTATTTGTTATTTGTATATTTTCTTTTGGTTGTATTTCTGTTTGTTTTACTTCTTTTTCCTGTTTTCTAGGAGCATTATTGTTTTGTATAGGTTTTTCTATTACTTTTTCATTTTCAGCAATGATTTCTTCTTGCTTTTCTATTTTTTCTTGTATTTCTATTTGCTCTGGTATTTCTATTTCTGTTTTTTCTTGTTCTATAATCTCTGTAATAGTATTTTGAGTTGTTTCATTTGTTACGATAATATCTTTTACTATGTTTTCTTCCTTTGTTGCTATATTTTCAATTTTTGAGCTTGTATTTTTATTGCCATAAACAAAATAACCTATACTCACAATTATTATTAAAGCAAATGCAATTATTATAAAAATCATTTTTCCTTTCATTTCACATCTCCTCCTTAACTATACTTTAAAACCGTTTTACATTTTTTGCAAATGTGCAAATTATATATTTATTATTTTTATATTTATAATATCTCTTTTCAGCTAGTATATAGCTAGTATAAAGGGGGTATTGTAAAGGGGGAAAATAAAATGTTAAACAATTTCATCTTGATAATTGTTGTTGCTTCATTCTTTCCCTTTTCTGCACATATTCGGCACACATATACAAATAATCTTCTTTTTGTTGTGTTGTTACATATTTACTTGGTATTACTTTTTCAAATCGTTCTTCATTAAGTTTTAGTTTTGGAATTTGATTTGCTTTTTCAATAGACATTATTTCATCTATTTTATCTGCTGTTAATGAATTTTCTTGGCTTCTCTTTTTCATATCTATTGCTTGTGCTAATGATGGAGTACAATCCAAGCATTTTATGCAATCCAATACAACTTCTTGTTCTTCTAATTTTAAGAAAGACAATTCAACTGCTGGTCTAAATGCAATTCTTTTTTCATCAACTAATTCTAATAGTTCTGGTATTAAATAAGTCAAGCGAATATATCTTTGCACATTACTTGCACTATCTCCAACTTCATTTGCTAAAACTTCTCTTGATTTTAACTTGTGTTCCATTGGGTCACAAGTTTCATTTATATCTTTTCCTTGATGTTTCATCGCTTCTAGTTTCATTTTATATGCAAATGCTCTTTCACTTGGCAATATTTCTTCTCTTTGCATATTACTATCTACCATAAGAATTGTTGCTTCATCATCAGTTAATTCTCTAACTATGGCTGGTATTTCTTTTTTTCCTGCGAGATTACAAGCGAATTTTCTTCTATGTCCTGAAATCATTTCATATCCTCTTTCGCCTTTTGGTCTAACAAGCACTGGCAATAAAATACCATTTTGTTTTACACTTTCAACCATTTCTTGCATTTTTTCATCATTCTTAATTTTAAATGGGTGATTTTTAAAGTCATCAATATCATCTATTGATAATACTACAACCATTTCTGCTTTTCCATCTTTTCCTGTGTTTAATTTAAAAATGTCATCGTAGCTTTTCAGTCCCATCTCTAATTTTGTGTCTTGCTTCAATTTCAATTACCTCCTTTGCTAAATTTTCATAAGCTATTGCTTGTTTTGATTTCTTATCATAATCAAAAATACTTTTTCCGTATATGCTTTCTTCTGCAACTTTTGTTCCTTTTGGAATAACTGTATTAAAAATTTTGATATGTTCTCCATAATTATCGTGTATGCTTTGTATAACATTCCTTGTTAAGTTGGTATTTCTATCTACAATATTCAGCAGTATTCCATCAATTTTAAGTTTAGGATTTATTCTAAACTTTATCTTGTTAATCGTTTCTAATAATTGTGTCATTCCCTTTACAGGGAGATATTGTGCTTGAACAGGAATTATTACGCTATTTGATGCAGTTAAAGCATTCATTGTTAGCATACCTAAACTTGGTCGGCAATCAATAATAATATAATCATAGTTATCTTTTACTTTACCTAGTAAATTATCTAAAACATACTCTCTGCTCATTACATTGACTAATGATAATTCAATAGATTCTAGTTCAATATTAGATGGTAAAATATCAAAGCCTTCTTTATGTTCTAATATTCCTAGTTGCTCTATATCTTCATTTCTTATCTCTTTATCTAGTGCATTTGCAAGTGTATTTTTTAATTCATCTTGTGTTTGCCAACCTGATGATGCTGTCAAATCTCCTTGTGGATCACAATCAATAAGCAATACTCTTTTTCCTTCTCTTACTAATCCTGCACCCAAATTAAGTGCAGTTGTAGTTTTACCTACTCCACCTTTTTGATTAGCAATTGCAATTACTTTACATTTTGACATTTTTCTTCACCTCCATTCTACAAAAAATTGCTACTTCAGTAATGAAATAGCGATGTAAAAAAAAAGAACTGATATATAAAACAGTTCTTTTAATATTATTTTTTATAATTTTTTATTATAAAATCATCTGCGATGTCCGTATATTCTCCATTTTTTAGTAGTCTATTTCTTTCTTCTAATACAATTTTTAATAATAAGTTAGATTCTTTCTGGGTAAGTTTTACCTTTTTAAATACTCTTCTTTTCATTGAAAGCATCTCCTTTCACTTATTTATTGTATTGTAGCAGATATGTTTAAAAATTGCAAATATGAAATTATCTTTCTTGTTGTTTTCTTAATTGCTGTAATTTTTTAAACTTATAATATATTTTCTTTGCTATATTCTCATTATATTCTTTATCTACCTTTATTGCTTTCTGTTCTATAAGTTTTTGTGGCAATACAAATTTTCCAGTGTCCATAAATCTATATCTACCTTCTCTATCTTTTCCCATATACATTACTGTTATAGGTATAGTTTCTTCATTTATTAGTGGAATATACACTGTGCAAAATTGTCCTTTTTTCATATTATTTAAAAATTCTATGCTTTCAGATGTGTTCATTATTCTACACCTCCATTTCTTGCTTTTGCTCTGCATTTGTAAACATTGGCTTTATTCTTACAACTATGACAGCAATAATTTGCTTTTATATTATTTGCAAAGAAAGCTTTATTACAATACTTGCATATTTTCAATGTTCTTACAGGCTTTGAAATTTGAAGTGTAAAATATAGGTCTATCGCTTGTTTCAAACTTATAACCTTTACTGTCACATCATTCTCGATGTTGAATACAAAGTTTATCTCTGTATTCCTATCTGTTAGAATTGCAGGAACTCTTATTCTATCGCTTTTTTTATCAATATTATATAAGAATTCATATAGCTTTCCTGCATATAATCGTATTAGTTCAAATGATTCTACATATTCCTTTGAAAATATTGTCATTCCTCTTACATCAAACTTTGAATTTGGTTTTGTATCTTCTAGTATTTGTTCTAATATAAGTCCAAACATTCCATATTTGTCTGCATAATCTAATATCTCTCTGTCATTTATTTTCTCTTTAAAATACACTTTCTTACCAATATTTAATATATCCAGCATTTCATTGTCTATATATTTTACTAGGTCAATTTTTTCTTTCCTTGCTCCCTTTACAGGTTTTATAAATTTTTCATTATCAATAATCTTTATTCCGTACTTGCTATAAGCACAGCATTTATCATCTGTTACAAATTTTACATTTACATTCATTTTCATTTCCTCCTTTTAAATTTTGGCATAAAAATATAGCGAACTAATTATTTCTAATCAATTCGCTCTGTTCTATGTAATACATCTCTGTATTTTTATTATTCTGCCTTTTTTATTTACTGTAATGCTTATCTCCCCATTTTCATCTGTTCTGTATATTCTTGTTCCATTCTCTTTTAGCCTTTGTATTACTTCATTGCTTGGATGTCCAAAATTATTATTTTTTCCAACTCCTATCAAAGCAACTTTAGGATTTATTGCTTTTAAAAATTCTCCAGTAGTAGAAGTTTTAGAGCCGTGATGTGCTACTTTTAATACATCTGCTTTTAAGTTTATATTTTTTCTTAATATAAGTTCTTCAGCTTCCATTTCAATGTCTCCTGTTAATAGCATTGAAAAAGAATTATATTCTACCTTACACACTATTGAATTATTATTCATTGGATTATTTATCATTAGTTTGTTTTCTGGGTGTATAATTGATATTTTTATACCACCAATTTTTAATACATCACCTTCTTTCACATAAATTAGTTTTATCTTTTTTTCTTTTGCAATAGATAAAATATGCCTATAAATATCATTTTCTTCAAGTTGTCTAGTTAGTATAATGCTTGATACATCTATCTTTCCTAATATTTGGGCAACTCCTGTTGCGTGGTCATAGTCAAAATGAGAAACTATTATATAATCTAATTTCATAATTCCTCTATCCAATAAATATGGAACCAAAATGTTTTTTCCTACATCTGAATTGCTATTTCCTCCTCCATCTATTAAAATTTTCTTATTTTCTTCAGTTATAATTAAAGTACAATCTCCTTGACCTACATCTACAAAATAAAGTACAAATTTTCTAGATTTAAAATTAAAAATATTTACTACTAAACTAATACAAACTGCTATACTTAAAAGCTTTTTCCAGTTTTTACTCACTTTCTTAAAATTAAATCTTGTATAAAATAAGAATATATAAAATATTACAATCACTATTATTGGTGGTGTTATCACTAATATATTTTTTATTGGTAAATTTGAAATAATTTCCGTCATCTTTATTATTAAATCTATGCCTATTTTTAATGGAATAGATATAATTTTAGCTAATTTTATTGAAAATGTTGAAACTAATAATGTAAATATTCCTAAAATAATAATTAACCCTAATATAGGAGAAACAATTAAATTTGATATAATAAAATTTAATGAAATCGTATTAAAATAGTATGCCATAAGAGGAAAAGATACTAAATTTGCACTTGTACTTACTATTATACTATCTAAAATATACTTTTTGATTTTACTCTTTGCTTTATTTTCAAATATTTTACTAAAACAAATAATTCCAATTGTACCAGCATATGAAAGTTCAAATCCTATATTAAATATACTAAAAGGATTCAAAGTTAATATAAAAACTATACTAATTGCTAATGCATTTATTGTATCTGGTTTTCTATATATTAATTTTGCACAAATATTTATAATCACACAAATTACTGCTCTTGTCACTGATGGCGACATATTTGTTATTATCATAAAAAATATTAAAACTATAATTGTTATGCCTTTTGAAATTTTTATTCCAACTTTTTTGCTTGGAACTAATGAATTTACAGCCATAATTACATATGTTACATGTGCCCCAGATACAGCAAGCATATGTGCAAGACTGCTATTTGTAAAATTTTCTTTTATATCTTCGCTTAATTTTGATATGTCTCCTAATACGATTCCTTGTACTATCCCCTGTTCTTCTTCATTTAACAATCTGCTCAAATTTTCTTTTAATTTAACAGAAAAATCTCTAATACTTTTTACTATGCTATTTCCATTATTCTTTGATATTACTAACATTTCTTTATCAACAATAATATTTCCATATATTTTTTTAGTTTTAAGGCTCTTTTTATAATCAAAACCTTTATAGTTTCTAGCTTTCTCTGGTTCTTTATATTCTCCTAATATTTTTATTTTGTTTCCATACTTTAATGCATTCTTATCCTTTATTAAATTTTTCTTTATATAAACGTTTAATTTAGTATTATATAATTTATCTCTTTGCTTTACCTTTAATTGAACATTATAGTAATAATCAGTTTCTTTTACCTCACTTTCAATTATGCCAATTACAGTAATTTCAGTTTTATCATATTGTCTATATAAATTTTCATATCTATTATTTAAGTTTCTTGTATATAAAATTGCTAATAATATTATTGTAATACTTACTAATATAGCTTTATATTCTATTTTCTTTTTTATTATTCCATATAGTGTTACTATTAGAATAGCAAAAATAAAAAGAATACTTTTACTCAAGTATTCCCCTATTATAATGCCTACTATCAGGCTTATTGCAACAAGTAGAAATGGTCTTTTCATTTTACCTCTTTCTATTCGCCTTATTTTATTATTTAGTTTCTATATTAGTCTTCTTGCTGTTACATATCTTGTATTATAACTTCCTGATAATAAATTTGAAACTTTTACACAATACCCACTTCCTGAAGAAGCATGTATAAATTCTCCATTACCTATATAAATTCCACAATGTCCAATTCCTTCTAATGTTTGATAGTCGGAAAAAAATACTAAATCCCCAACTTGCAAATTCTCCTTAGATATTGCTGTTCCCTCATATGATTGTGCTGTTGCAGAGTGTGAAAGTGAATATCCAAAATGTTTGTATACATACATTGTAAACCCAGAACAATCAAATGTACTTGGTCCTGAACCCCCATATACATAACTACAACCTAAATACTGATTTGCATAAGCTACAATTTCTTCTCCCTTTGAACTTGTAGTTTCTACGTTATTATTTCCGCTTTCAGTATCATTATTTTCTTCTATATTTCTAGTAAGTGCTTCGCCACTTCTGTTTGTCGTTTCAGATTTATTATCAGATAATAAATCTTTATATATATATCCAGAATATGTGCCATATTCTACTTTATACCAATCACCACTTTCACCTGTAACTTTTACGTCAGTATCTTTTATTAATGTTGTTACAATAGAACCTGAAGTAGAGGCTTCACTTCTCACATATGCAGAATTAACATTTATATATTTTGTTTTTGTTTCTGAATAACTAGTTGTATTTGTTTGAGTTGTTGTTTCTTGCTTTATTTCTTCTTGTTTTGTAGTAGTTTCTGTAATTGGTTCATTGTTTGTAGTTTCTTCACTTTTGGCAGTTGATATTCCACTAGTCTTTGGAATCCAACCTGTAATTGTATTTAATGATACAAAAATCCAATTATTGGTTGTTGATATTACCTCTGCCTCAGTATCACTTGTAAGTGTTGTAAGTATTTGAGAATTTATTAATGGTAATATTCTTACTTTTGCATTTGCTTTTATTGTTATTTTATCACCTACATTAGCATTTGAAAAATCAGATGTTTGTGTAGTATTGTTAGAATCTTTATTTGTTTCAGTTGTCGTTGTTGTATCATCATTATTTTTTGTGTTACTATCAACTGTTCCAGATACTTTAACATAGTCCTTACTTACATATCCTGTATTATTTCCATGCTTTACCTTGTACCATGAACCTTCTTCTGAAATTATTTCTAGCTTTTCATCTGCATTTAAAAGTTCTAATACATTAGATGAAGTATCTGCTTTTTCTCTTAAATTTAGTGTTTCTGTTGTTACTGTTGCAGTTGCTGCATTTACCTTAGTTGTAAGAAGTAAAATTGCACCAGCTATTATAATGTTTACTAATATTAATTTTCTTTTCATGTATTTCTCCTATAAACTTTGTTTAGTTCTTTAGTTTATTAGCAGTTAAAGTATATAATGAACCCGAATAAATGTCAATAAATTTCGCAGAAAAAAACAGGGCATTACAATTACTTGTAACCCCCTATTTTTATATTTCATTTAATAATTATTCAATTATATCAGAAACAACACCTGAACCAACTGTTCTACCACCTTCACGGATAGCGAATCTTAGTCCTTTTTCGATAGCGATTGGTGTGATTAATTCGATTGTCATGTTAACGTTATCTCCTGGCATAACCATTTCTGTTCCAGCGTCTAATTCAATAACACCTGTAACGTCTGTTGTTCTAAAGTAGAATTGTGGTCTGTAACCATTGAAGAATGGTGTATGACGTCCACCTTCTTCTTTAGTTAGAACGTATACTTGTGATTTGAATTTTGTATGAGGATGTATTGATCCTGGTTTTGCAAGAACTTGTCCTCTTTCTACGTCTGTTCTTTGAACACCTCTTAATAGAACACCGATGTTATCACCAGCTTCTGCTTGGTCAAGAAGTTTTCTGAACATTTCAACACCTGTTACAACAGTTTTTGTAGAAGGTTTGATACCAACTATTTCAACTTCGTCTTGTAGTTTAACTTCTCCTCTTTCTACTCTTCCTGTAACAACTGTACCACGACCTGTTATTGTCATAACGTCTTCAATAGGCATTAAGAATGGTTGGTCTACTGGTCTTTCTGGTGTTGGGATATAGCTATCAACTGCATCCATTAATTCTTTCATGCATTGATATTCTGGTGCGTTTGGATCTGTTGATGTACTTTCTAGTACTTTTAATGAAGATCCTTTTATAACTGGAATTTCGTCTCCTGGGAAACCATATTCTGTTAATAAGTCTCTAACTTCCATTTCAACTAATTCTAATAATTCTGGATCGTCAACCATATCGCATTTATTTAAGTAAACAACGATATATTTAACACCAACTTGTCTTGCAAGTAGTATATGCTCTCTTGTTTGAGGCATTGGTCCATCAGCTGCAGAAACAACTAATATAGCACCATCCATTTGAGCAGCACCTGTTATCATGTTCTTTACGTAATCTGCGTGTCCTGGGCAGTCAACGTGAGCATAATGTCTGTTTGCTGTTTCATATTCAACGTGAGCTGTGTTAATTGTGATTCCTCTTGCTTTTTCTTCTGGAGCACCATCGATTTGATCGTATGCTTCATATTTAGCTTGTCCTAATAAACTTAGGTATTTTGTAATAGCTGCTGTTGTTGTTGTTTTACCATGGTCAACGTGTCCGATTGTACCAATGTTAACGTGTGGCTTTGATCTAACAAATTTTTCCTTTGCCATTTTTTAATTCCTCCTTAAATTTTGAAGTTGAGGGCTTAAGTTTTACTTAAGCCTTTTCTTCTTATATTTTTTAATTTAATAAACTTAGTTATTATTTTCTTGCATTTTATAATATTTTTTCATTTTTTGCAAGAGTTTCTTGCAAATATGATGTTTTTACTCAGATTTTTTAGCTCTTGAAGCAACGATTTGCTCAAATACTGATTTTGGAACTTCTTCGTAATGGCTTGGTTCCATTGAGTATGTTCCTCTTCCTTGTGTCTTTGAACGTAAGTCTGTTGCATAACCAAACATTTCTGAAAGTGGAATAAATCCTCTTATTATTTGGTTACCACTTCTTGCTTCCATTCCTTCCATTCTACCACGTCTAGCATTTATGTCTCCAATAACATCTCCCATGTATTCTTCTGGAACTGTTATTTCAACTCTCATGATAGGCTCTAGTATAACAGATTTAGCTTGTTTACATCCCTCTTTGAATGCCATTGATGCAGCAATCTTGAAGGCCATTTCTGATGAGTCAACTTCGTGGTATGAACCATCTACTAAAGTTGCTTTGAAGTCTATAACTGGGTAACCAGCTAAGATACCACTCATTGCAGCTTCTCTCATACCTTCTTCAACTGGCTTGATAAATTCTTTTGGAACAGATCCTCCGACAATCTTGCTTTCGAATTGAACACCTGAACCTGGTTCTAATGGTTCCATTTCAAACCAAACATCACCGTATTGTCCATGTCCACCAGATTGACGAACGAATTTACCTTGAACTCTTACTTTATTTCTGATTGTTTCTTTATAAGAAACTTGTGGTTTACCTACTGTACATTCAACTTTGAACTCTCTCTTTAATCTGTCAACGATTATATCTAGGTGAAGCTCACCCATACCTGCTATAATTGTTTGTCCAGATTCTTGATCTGTCCATGTTTTGAATGTTGGATCTTCTTCAGCAAGTTTTGCTAAAGCTATTCCCATTTTTTCTCCATTAGCCTTATCTTTTGGCTCTATAGCTATATCGATAACTGGCTCTGGGAATTCCATAGATTCAAGTATTACTGGGTGATCTGGATCACATAATGTATCACCTGTTGAAACATCTTTTAGTCCAACAGCTGCAGCTATATCTCCAGCGTAAACCTTATCTATATCTTGTCTATGGTTAGCATGCATTAATAGGATTCTTCCTATTCTATCTTTCTTATTCTTTGTTGCATTTAATATTGTTGTACCTGTATCGCAAGTTCCTGAATAAACTCTGAAGAAACATAGTTTTCCAACATATGGGTCTGTCATTATCTTGAATGCTAAAGCAGCAAATGGTTCATTATCATCTGTCTTGCTTTCTACCTCATTACCGTCTTCATCAACACCTTTTATAGCTGGTATATCAAGTGGTGATGGCATGTAATCAACTATAGCATTTAATAATTCTTGAACACCTTTGTTCTTGTATGATGAACCACATGTTACTGGAACTAAAGTGTTAGCTATTGTTCCTTTTCTTAGACCAGCTTTAATTTCATCAGCTGTTAGTTCTTCACCATCTAAGTATTTCATCATTAATTCATCATCTTGTTCTGCTGCAGCTTCAATCATTTCTGATCTATACTTTTCAGCATCTGCTTTCATATCTTCAGGAATATCACATTCTTCAATGTCTTTTCCTAAATCGTCTTTATGAATGAAAGCTCTCATCTTAATTAAGTCAACTATTCCTTGGAAGTTATCTTCTGCTCCAATTGGTAATTGAACTGGAACTGGATTAGCACCTAATCTTGATTTAATTTGTTCAACACATCCATAGAAATCAGCACCTGTAATATCCATTTTGTTTACATATGCCATTCTTGGTACTTGGTACTTATCTGCTTGTCTCCAAACAGTTTCAGATTGTGGTTGAACTCCACCTTTCGCAGCTAATACTAAAACTGCACCATCTAATACTCTTAGAGATCTTTCAACTTCTACTGTAAAGTCAACGTGTCCTGGAGTATCGATAATGTTTATTCTATTACCTAACCAGTGACATGTTGTAGCAGCAGATGTAATTGTTATACCTCTTTCTTGCTCTTGAACCATCCAGTCCATTGTAGCAGCACCATCATGAACCTCACCTATTTTGTGTGTTCTTCCTGTGTAAAAAAGTATTCTCTCAGTTGTAGTTGTTTTTCCTGCATCTATATGGGCCATTATTCCTATATTTCTTGTTTTCTCTAAAGGAAACTCTCTTCCATTTTGGGCCATACTTTTTTCTCCCTTTCTAAATTTAATTTATTTACAAATTTTGATTAGAAGCAAGTATAACAAGGCAACCAAATCAAAAATTCCGGAAACGTACTAGTGTACGTTGAGGAAATTTTTAGATGAAGGTTAACGATGTTAGACGTAGCTTATAATTAGAATTTGTAATGAGCAAAAGCTTTATTAGCTTCAGCCATCTTATGCATATCTTCTTTCTTCTTGAAAGCTCCACCGTTTCCAGCAACTGCATCCATTATTTCTCCAGCTAGTTTTTCAGCCATAGTTTTTTCATGTCTATTTCTAGCGTATGTAACTAACCATCTTAGTCCTAATGTTTGTCTTCTTTCTGGTCTTATTTCTAATGGTACTTGGTATGTAGCACCACCAATTCTTCTAGCTTTAACTTCTAGAACTGGCATTACGTTATTAAGTGCTTCTTCAAATACTTCTAGTGGATTTTTTTGCTCTTTTTCTTTTATGATATCAAATGCATCATAAACTATTTTTTGAGCAACTGTTTTCTTACCATCAAGCATTACGTTGTTTATTAATTTTGTAACAACTTTGCTATTGTAAATTGGATCTGGTAATACTTCTCTTTTTGCTATATATCCTTTTCTTGGCACTATTCTTCCCTCCTTATTAAATTTGATACTTTATTTTTTGCCAAAGTATCTAACGGTACTCTAAAAAGTTTAATACTATTATTCTCAAACTCTTTCGTTTAGTGCTATATATCTTAAATTTAAGTTTCAACTCAAACTAGTAAGCTATATGCACTCTTTTTGTGTAATCTAAGTTATTGAATTTGGTTAATTTATACTAACCGAATTTGAATTTAGAAACAAGTATTGCAAGGCAGTCGAACTAAAAAAGCGGAAATGTACGCTTGGTACATTGAGCATTTTTTAAGTGATGACTAACGACGCAAGACGATGTTTATAAGTTCAAATTTTATTTCTTAGGGCGTTTAGCTCCATACTTAGATCTAGCTTGCATTCTGTCTTTAACACCTGCAGTATCAAGAGTTCCTCTTATAATGTGGTATCTAACACCTGGAAGGTCTTTTACTCTTCCACCTCTTATTAGAACAACGCTGTGCTCTTGTAAGTTGTGTCCAATTCCTGGAATATAAGATGTTACTTCGTATCCGTTTGATAACTTAACTCTGGCTACTTTTCTTAAAGCTGAGTTTGGCTTCTTAGGTGTAACAGTTTTAACTACTGTACATACTCCTCTTTTTTGTGGAGATCTTTTATCAGTTTGCTTTTTCTTCATAGAATTGTATCCATGTTGAAGAGCTGGTGATGTAGATTTTGTTGTAGTTGTTTTTCTTCCTTTTCTTACTAATTGATTAATTGTTGGCACTTAAATTTCACCTCCTAAAATAAATTACTAATTTTATAAAGCTCAAAAATATAGAGCCTATTTTATTAGCCTCTATATTTTATCATGCATTTTGCCTAAAGTCAACGCATTTATCAACATTTATCAATTTTATTTTTCACCTAATTTTTTAATTTTAATTATTTGTACATATTCACAAATTATAATCTAGAAATAATTTCAAATTATTAGAAATTCTCTAACAATTTGAGTTTTAGATTTATTTAATTTTTATTATTTTTTATTTAATTGTATAAAAAGCCTCATACACTATTTTTATTAGTATATGAGGTTATTTTTAGAATATTACCTTTAAATAATATTTTTCTTTTCTTTAAATTTCTATTTGAAATCTATTATGGCATTGTCGCTGTTAAAAAGCTTTGCAACGATTCTATGTTTTTACTTGTCTTTTCTGTTTTTCCTTGTACATCTTCTACAGCTGTTACTTCTGTATTTGTATCTGTTTCACTTCCTATTCCTTTTATGTCTTGACTTGTGTAATAGTAAGTTTCATTTACTTCTGGTGCTAAGTTCTTTTGACCGATTATTCCACCTGTTGCTTCTCCACCAGTCAGTTCACCTTTATTATATGCTTTGCTTATAGTTCCAGCTTTTTGATATCCAACTATTCCTCCTACTGCATCTACTGTGCTATCTGAAAAGTTTGCTGTTGTTACATTTCCTGAGTTATATACATTATATGTTTCTCCTCCTGATTGAAGGCCTACTATGCCACCTGCTATTCCTCTACCTATTTCTGCTTTGGCTATTATAGAAGATGCATTAGCACAATTTTTTATTGTTCCAGCTACTTGATATCCAGCTATTCCTCCTGCTGTTTGTGTATTAGCAGTTATTGTGCCATTATTGCTACAGTTTTCTATTGTTCCAGCACCTAATGCTCCAGCTATTCCTCCTGCCTTTTGTATATTAGCAGTTATTGTTCCATTATTGCTACAGTTTTCTATTGTTCCAGCTTCTTGATATCCAGCTATTCCTCCTGCCATTTGTGTATTAGCAGTTATTGTTCCATTATTGCTACAGTTTTCTATTGTTTCAGCTATTTGATTTCCAGCTATTCCTCCTGCCATTTGTTCATTAGCAGTTATTGTTCCATTATTGCTACAGTTTTCTATTGTTCCAGCACCTAATGTTCCAGCTATTCCTCCAGCTTGACTTCCTTTCGTAATTATCTCTCCACTATTACTGCATCCTGTTATTGTTCCATTTTCTTGGTCTCCGGATATCCCTCCTGCATTTCCTTTATCTGCAGTTATAATTCCACTATTACTACATTCTGCTACTGTTCCTGCATATTTTCGTCCAACTATCCCTCCGGCTTGATAATTATTTGTAGTTACTTCTCCTCTATTACTGCATTTTGTTATTGTTCCAGCTACTTGGTATCCAACTATTCCTCCGCAATCGTTTTTTGCAGTTATTTTTAAATTATTGCTACAATTTTCAATTTTACCATAATTTAATCCAACAATTCCCCCTACAAAACGTTTTCCCATGACAGTCCCTTCATAAGTGTTTAAGTTTTTTATTGTTCCATTCTCTCCTAGTACTCCTACTATTCCTATTCCATCTACATCTGTTTGAGTTATTTTTACTCCTGTTATTGTATTTTCTTTTCCATCTAATGTTCCATCAAAATATGTTTGTAAATTATTCACATCTGTTTCTTCTATATTTCTTCCAATCGGTGTAAATTCTTTTCCACCTAAATTTATTGATTGTGTTATGCTTATATATTTTCCGCTATACTTTTCTCCTGCATTTACTTTACTTGCTAAATATGCTAATTGCTCTCCATTTTCTATTATATATGGGTTTGCCTCTGTTCCATCTCCTGAAGCAAAACTACTAGCTATATTTCCACTCCATGGTTCTAAATATTTGGTCATACTTTGTTCTATTTCATTAAACATTCTTTCTTCATCTTTCGCTGCATGTTCTGTTTTCTCCTTTGCTTCCTTTGCCTTTGTTATTAGCCCATTTTGTCCTATTACTAAATTTATTGATACTCCTGCTAGAATGAGTAGAACAACTATTGTAACCACAAGTGTAACTAATGTAATCCCCTTATTTTTATTAAAAACATTCATTTTATCAAATCCTTTCATCTGTGTTTTTCTATTTACTATCTTGTTATAGTATATCCTTTTTCTTAGTTTTATATAATCTTTTATGGAACTAAAAAGCGATATTTATCAATTGTAATTTTACCAAAATAAAAAAATATTGTAAATACATTTTAATCAAAATATGATTTTATTTTTGATTTTTATCATTTATAAAGTCATTCTCAAAAATGTTATAAAATATTATATTATAAACAAAGAAGGTAGGAATAAGTATGAATAATAGTAATATTAGTAAACATATTGGCAAAGTATGCCAGCAATATAGACAAAGGAATAATTTAACCCAAAACCAAGTAGCTGAATTAACAGGATTAGAACCAAGACATATTAGTCAGATTGAAAGGGGATTATCAAAAGGAAGTATAGACACCTTAATAAAATTATGTAATGTATATAAAATCACACCAGATATTATTTTATATGATTTATTAGACGATGATGTTAAAAAATCAGTTTCAATTTATGATGAAAAATTTAAGAGATTAACTAAAAGAGACAAAAATTGTATATTACACTTTATTGATTATTATTTATCAGAATAAAATAAGAACTTATAAATTTAGCAACTGCTAATTTATAAGTTTTTTTATTATATTTTATTTAAATCTTTCCCATACTTTACTCCAAGTGAATAGCTAAAAGCAAAATAGTATTCTTCTGTTTTATAAAATAATTGTACAATTTCATCAAATTTCTCTTTTTGCTGTTCCGGTAAAATTTTCTCAAATTCTTCTATTGCATCATTAAGTTCAAAATAGCTTTCTTTAAAATTTTTATTTTCTTTTAAAATAGGAATTTTTTGTTCAATAAAGTTGCTGATAAATTTATAATCATCATTATTAAATATTTCCATATATGCTCATCCTTTCTATTTATTTTATTAAGAGTATATCCTAATATAATTTTTTTACACTATGCAACATACTTTATTAATTTTCATACCATTATAAGATATTATCTACATTCTTTCAAAATATTCTACCTGTGTTTTAAATATTTTTAGCAGTTCTGCAAAATAGTCTTTCCACTCTTTTTTAGTTATTTCCTCATTTGTTAAAAGGTCTACTGATTCAATTATCTTTCCATCTAATGATATTTGCATTGTTCCAATTTTAGTATTTTCATTAATTGGAGCATCTAATGTTGTCATACAATTTGTTTCAAATTTAATTTTATCTATATCACTTTTATTCATTGCCATTTGCTTGATTTCAATTTCAGATAGTCTTAAATTTATAACATTAGATTTTCCTTTTATTATTTTTATTCTTTGTAAATTTATATTTTTCCAATTTTCAAATTCGTTTTTTATTAAATTTTCAACATCCACCATTTCATAATTTGAATAAGTATATTCTATCAATTTTACACTGTCTTGTGTTCTGAACTTTTTTGTGTCAGCACCAAGAACAACCACAATTATATCCATGTTGTCTCTTCTAGTTTCAGTTACCAAACATCTTCCTGCATTATTTGTAAAACCTGTTTTTATACCAACAACACCATTCAAATTTCCTAGTAATTCATTAGTATTTGCAATTTGCTTTTCGTATCCGTTTATATAAATTGTTGCAATTTTTGTACCAACAATCTTGCAAAACATTTCATTTTCCATTGCATAGTCTGCTATTTTTGCAAGCTCAACTGCCGTTGTATAATGCTCGCTATTATCTAATCCATGAGGTGTTACAAAATGAGTTGAAGTAAGATGTAGTTCTTTTGCTTTTTCATTCATCATATCTGCAAATTCTGAAACACTACCTCCTACACTTTCAGCAAGAGCTACTGCAGCATCATTTCCAGACCTTAGCATTAATCCATAAAGTAAATTATTAATTGTAATTTTATCTCCTGTTTTTAGTCCTAGTCTTGAGCCTCCTGTCCCAGCAGATTTTGCACTTACTTGTATTTCTTCATCTAAATTAGCATTTTCTAATACTACAATTGCAGTCATTATTTTTGTTGTAGATGCCATCGCGCCTTTTACATTTTCATTTTTTCCAAACAATACTTGCTTTGATGTTCTATCAAAAACAACATATCTTCTTGAATTAATATTTGGAAAATCTTGAACCTTAGCTGACGCTTCTACTATTTGATTTTCTATATCATTTTCTACTTCATTTTCCACATCATCTGCACAAACTGTGGATACTAATAGTACTAAAATAATTAAGCATATAAATATTATTTTTTCTATTCTCATCTTTGTACCTTCAACCTTTTAATATAATATTTATATTATTCTTAACTACATAAAAAAAGACTCAAATTAGTAAATTATCACTAATTTAAGTCTTAATTTTATAATGATATTGACATCTTAAAATCTGTTCCAGTTCCTAATCTCATAATTATCGTATTTACTTTATAGTCAGATGCTACTCTTGCTTCTTCTATAGAAGTAACTTGTATTATATAATTTTCACCTTGTGCTACAATACTATCTATTGAATAGTAATTATTAGCATAAAAATTTTGTTTTATAAATGCTTCATAGCTTTCTTGAGTTTTGAAATTATTTGCTCTATATGTTGCATCTAGTAAATTATATGCTTTTTCATAATCATAATTATTTATCATCTTCATAAATTTTGCAATATTTGTTTTTACTTTTGTTTCATCACTTGCATTCTTATAATTATCAGAAAAATCGACATCTTCTATTGTATAATCATCTAATCTAAATTTAAAATCTGTTACACTATTATATAATAGCAGATATTTATTTTGTTTTGCATCTTGAACTAAGTAACTTACTTTTTCCCCTGCATTTACCATATATGAAATAATTTGAAAATCTTCAAATCTATTTGCAACTTGACTCAAATACTTTCTAAAATCATCAATCGACTTGAATCTTTCAGCTTTATATTCATCATCCAACAGTTCATATGCTTTTTCTGGGTCTGTCTGTGCACATCTAATGAAGTAATTAAAATATTTATTTAAAAGTTCTTCATCTTTAATTGAATTTTCCATATTAAAAGTATTATTGTCATTTGATAAAACTTCTACTTTGGTATAATTATCTTTTGAAAGATTATTTATTTCATTTTTATAACTGTCATTATCAATGCTAAATATTTCATACTTTCCATTTTCAACTACTAGCTTCATATAAATTTCATATCGTTGTGTTTCATTAAATAAAGAACCTTTTGTCCAGAAAAAAGTTTCTTCATCTGTTTCTAGTGTATAAACTTCTTCAGCAAAATAATCTAAAATATTATTTGTTCCTGCAATTTGTCTACACTGACTTATTATTGAAGCCTCCTTATTTATATCTGTAACATTTTCTAGATATTCATTACTATTTATATTATCGAAAAATTGTTTTAAGTAATCATCTACACTACTCCATGCATTAGGTCTTACTTCTTTTTGAACATTATTGTTTTCCTCATCAACGTCATCTATATCATACTGTTCATTAGTATCCACCTCATTATTGGCAGGAATATAACTATTTTTGTCGCTTTTCATTTTCAAAATTAGAACACTTAATACTATTATTATAACTACAATTATACCAATAAAGCATATTACAACTTTTTCTTTTTTCATAATCCCTCCTATTTTATAACTCTTCCATAACCATAAAGATGTGTTTTCCAATATGATTTTGTTAAGTCATGGTATCCTACACTATTTCCACTAGCGTCAAGCATTTTTCCATTTCCGCAGTAAAATCCTACGTGAGTTACTGTTGAGCTTGTATTATAAGTTTTAGTGAAGAATATTAAATCTCCAACTTTAGCTTCACTTGCAGATATTTTTGTGCTTACATTATATAATCCTTGAGCTGAATATCCTGCTTTTAGTACTCCTGCTTTTTTAAGTGCATAACTTACGAACCCTGAACAATCAAAAGAATTAGGACCTTTTGCACCAAATACATATGGCTTTCCAATATGTTTTTTAGCTTCTTCCATAACTTTTGCAACAGTTTCACTATCATAAGTCATCGAATTTTCGCTTCCATCGCCAGTTCCACCAACAGTTGATACTTCTTTTCCTAGAGATGAATACAATCTTCTCATTACTGTTAATAAATTACTTATTTCTGCTTCATTTCCATTATTATATTTTTGCATAATAGTTCTTACTGTATAATTTCCAGCTCTAAAATAATGTTTTCCATTTGCTATTAAATCTGCAAAATCATCTGTTGCTACTGAAAAACTTGAATATTTTCTCCATTTTGTTCCATTTTTATCTGTATAAGATGAACCTCTGTAAGAACCTTTTATACTATACCAGTTATGTGTTTCAGAAGATATTAGATTCCAATTTGTTCCACCTGAGGACTCTGCAATCGTCATTGCAATTGCAAAAGTTGCATTTACATTATATTTATTTTGTATACTGTAAAAAGCATCTACAGCACTTAATAAATTCGATCTAATTTGCCCAGAATAGCAAGCTTTAATTGCCTTTTCTATCTCATCTTTAGTCAAAACCATACTAGCATCACACTTGCCTGTATGTACTATTATATCCTCAGATCCAACAGTATATGTCATAAATTCATTTTCTTCATAAAGACTTTTATCAAAACTTGATTCACCATATAGTCCATTTGTATAAATATATAATAGATATTTATATATTTCTCTTTGATTTTGTGTTTCTTCTCTATTTAATAATTCCAAAAACATTTCTTGTCCACTTACAATCATTGGACCTGCTTGAGTTTTTTTGTTATCATTTGGAAGTTTAAAGTACTCATCCCACTGTGCAACTATGTTTTTAGCCTTTTGTTCAATTGCAACTTCGTCAACTTCTTGCTTGTCCTTATTCCACAAATTATATACTAAAGTTTCAGTTTGAACAAAGTGTGAGTAGTTTCCACCACCAAAAGAATATTTAGTTTCTACTTTTACAGTATCTGATGAAGTTGTTGTATTTTCTGGTAAAGGGTCTGGTAAATCACAATCTTCAACAACCTTTTCTTGTCCTAGAGGATATTCAATATTATCTTTTTTGTTACTATATGTAAAGTTTACCTTTACCATCCAAGTATCTACATCAGTTACCTTAGCTGTACCTTCTGTTCTTTCAACTATTTTAGTATAATGATGTCTATCTAAAAACTCTGGATATGTTGTTTGAGTTGAAGAATGTATCCAACTAGACCATCCATCCATCTCGTCATATGTTCTTGTATAAGTATTAACCACCTTTGTTATTTGATAGTCATACCAACTATCATAAGTATCTGTATAAAAGTTATCCAAAATGGTAATATCAATATGTCCTGCTAAAATAAAATCTTCAATAAATTCATATACATATTGTGGATTTTGAGTAATTTCACACAATGATAATATTGCTTGCATTGGCATCGAGTATTTCTCAACAACAGTCTTATAATTTATAGATTGTATTGATACCTCATAAGTTACACTAACTACCATTCCTTCAATTATTATAGTTGTCTTCACATCATTTGCAAAGAAAAGATTTCCATTATTATCTATTGAATAATAAGTTTTTATCATAGCTTTTAGTGACTCTAATGTATATCCAACAAGTAATTCTGAACCTTCTCCTATATTTAAAGTATTTTGATTTATTGCTTTAACCATTGCCTCAAATATATCTTTTCTTACATATGTCATATCTCTTGCTTCATCAACACTATCTGCTGTACTTGCTGCTCTTCTAACTTTAATTATTCCGTTAAAATGTGTCTCATCTTCTTCAATTCCAAAATCCGGATATTCTGTACATACTTGAGCTAATAAGAATTGTCTAAGATATTTCATAAGCTCATTTTTATATTCTTCTGAATCTTCATCTAATCCTAATGTATCTCCACTTAAAAATAAATCATCTAATGTTAACCCATTTTCTTTAATTACCGCAAGTATTCCTTCTAGCTTATCATCTGTTATATTTATACCTTCCGATAAATCAACTAATTCTTCTGCCGAAGTTGGTGTAAATAAATTTCCTATATTCTTTATTGCATCACTTATAGAATTTAATATTCCTGATATTACGGCCCATGCAAACCCAGCCAATAACACAAATATAATTGCACCAATTATTACTTTTCGTATAATTCTTTTTATTGTCGCTTTTAGTCCAAACTTGAATTCTTCTTTTTTCTTACTAGCATTTGCCACAGCTTGTGCTCCAGCCCTTGCTTTTTCTTCTTGCTCGTCGTTTTCTTCTTCTTCAAGTTCTTCATTTTGCTCAACTAGTTCTTTTTCTTCTTGTACATTGTCTGTATTGTTTTCACCACCATTTGTACTATTCATATAATTTCTCCTATAATATTATTTCTAGTTTTGATATATCCGTGTACTCTGATTTATTTTGTACACTGTCAAAAATCTGCTTATTATTTATAATGTCAGTTAAATTCAAACTTTTTACTTTATAATCTCCATTGTACATTTTATTCATCTTTATTTTTATATACTTCGTTTGACCAGCTTCCAATGCTAAATTTCCAGAATACGTTTCACTTATAATTGCTTTATATGCTTGACTATTATCATATATAGCATAAATTCCACCATTATCTTCATGCCTATTTATCATTATCGGATTATTACTTAAATTTGATATTTCAAGATTATATTCTTCATATTCATCATATATATTTCTATCTTTAACTACTACGCTTAAAATTCCATTATCATTTTTTTGATTTACATCAACATGTCCTATATATCTATATAAACTAATTTTTCCATTCTTTACAGTTAGATAATCTTCAATGTTTGTACCCACAACTCCAGTAGATAAAGCATCATTTATATATGTTATTCTATAAGTTGTTCCTAACTCTGAACTATATAGATTTTGAATATTGTATTGTTTTTGATTAGTAAAAACAATATCTATATATCTACTTTTAAAATCTTCTTCTGTTTTTAGCACATTTGATTTGCAGTCATCAGATATTAATGAATAAGCATCTGTAACTTTTCCATTATTACAATATTCAATAAACTTATTAATAATATCTTGATTACTTTCAGCTTTATTTGCAGATATTTTTGAGTCATCTAATACACTTTCTGTTTGCACTGTATTTGCTGATTTATCTACTATTGTATTAGTACCACTAGTAATTATTGTATTTGTATCATTTTGCTTTTTTAATTCATTTTTAGCCATTTGGTTTAATAGTTGTATTAAAATAAATACTGCTAAAAGAACTCCTACTACTGTCATTATTGCTTTCCTATTTCTATTCCATAAAGAAATTAACTTATTCATAAATACCTCCTACTAGTAAATTACATAATTATATAATATCATATTTACCCTTAACATGCCATAGTTTATTAAAATTTTATTAAATACAAAAAAACGATTCTTGAGCTATGCCAATCGGCAATATTCCCAAGAATCGTTTTTTAGTCCTTATCTGTACTGCGCATGATGTCGCACTGCGACAAATCCCTCTGGAGTTTTCTCAATCCATCCTTTCAACTCAACCCAACCATATGCAGAGCTGTGTTCGCTTCTAATAGATTTTAGAACCTCCTGAGCCGAGACTTCTGTAGGTCTTGCAAAAGGAGAACGAAATGTCTCCTCATATGCTAAACGCTTACCATCATGGTACATTGGTGCTTTCATTTCAACAAACCTCCTAAGATTATGTTAATATAATTATATTATTTTCTAGAAGTTTTGTCAAACTTACTAAAAATAGTAAATAGCAAGTATTTAATTATATACTTGCTATTACTTTTATTGATTATTGTTTTGAGTGTTTCGTTGTCTACTATTTCCGTTGTCTCTACTTGTGTTTTGAGTCTCATTTTGTTGGGTTGTAGTTTGGTTTCTTGTATTTTTTGGCATTTTTTCTATTCCATGAAGTTTAGCAATATCACTAAAGTGAGCATCTACAGCAACTTTTGCTTGTGCTGCATTTAAACCTTTTTGTTCTTGTACTCTTGATGTCATTGCCTTCTTAGCTTCTGCCAATTTCTTACTACTTGTAAATGTAGATCTATCATAATACTTAGTTGCATTTAGTATTCCTGCTGCTTTCTTCTTAGCATTATCCTCACTCATATGTAAATCATTTACATAATGATCTTTTAATGCAATTGCCTTATCTGCTAAATCAACATCTTGTGTTTTTGAGTTATACATCATATCATACTCTTGCTCTGCATAATTTCTTGCTTGTTTTATTGTCCAACCTTTTCCTCCGTCTTCGTTTTGGTGATCTTGTAAAATCCTTTCAAGATTTCTTCTATCATTCCTATATTCTCTTTTTGCATGTTCTCTAGCACTCTCTTCAGGACTTCCATTATACACTTCAGAAACAAATCTTGAAATTTCATTATTACCATTCAATGTATCTGATATTGCATTTGTAGCTTTTTGACCTATATTTCCACCTAAGTATGCACCAACACCAGCTCCAGCAGCTAAACCTTGCCATGAATTATTCAAATCACCGCCGACCATTCCAAGTCCAAGTCCAACTGTTGCAAGTCCTACTGTTCCTGCAGCTCTAGCATATCCTTTGACAATTCCTTTTCCAGCACTTTTAGCAGCTCCTGCAGCTATACCTCCAAGTCCTCCAGCAGCAGTCCATCTTCTACCAACCGCTCTTCCAAAACTTGAATCTCTAATTGCTCTTTTTCTTGTTGTTCCAGAATTATTATTTCCATCATTTGCTCTAGTAGTTGATGCACTCGCTTGGGTATTAAGTGCCTCTCTTTGTTCTTGAGTTAAGTTTGCTGTTGGTACAGCTCCGTTTGCTCCTTGAGTACTATTTGGATTATTTTCTTCAGGAAGATTATTATCACCAGTAACATTTGCACCTTGAGGTGTATTTAATGTTGCTGTCGCTCCTCCAGATTGTAACTCTGCATTATTGTCTTCAGTTCTAATTGTACTAGCACCAGCATTTTGTACATCTGAATAGTCAAATGCATCCATTTCCTTTACAGCACTTGGGTTTGATGCAATTCTTGGTTTTTGTGCACCAGAAGGTACTCCCTCTTTTGGTGGCTTTGGTGGTTTTTGTCTTTGCTTCATTGCTCCAAACATATGTGAAGCAACTGTTGCTCCAACAAATCCTCCAAGAGCTCCTTCTGTTTTACCTTGAATACCAAACATGCTCTTAACTATCTTTTCAGCTGGTATAATAAATGCCATTGCAACTATTGCATATATCATATTCTTAGATGCAAGTGAAATTGCAGTCTTTACAAATACTGTATATAAAAACAAATGTAATGGTTGTAACATTGAATAAAATACATATTCCTTAAACCAATAATTAAATGCTTGAGCCTTTCCATCTTTCATTTTATCAATTGGATAAGTTAGTGCAACCAGTGGCGCAATCATTGTAAAGAATGACAAATATAAAATTCTTTTTAGATATACAAATGAGAAATATACTGTATATCCTACAAAACATATATACAATGCTGCGTATCCTAATTTTGTAGCATTACCATCATATTGTAATCTCATTCTTGCAACTCCTGCAAAAGAGGTATACATATATTTTCCATTACTTGTTGCGTTTTCTCCAAAAGATACTAATACCTCATTCGAAACATATGAACCCGAACTTGAAGTTCCACTTTTTGCAAGCATTTCTGTTATAGAATCTGTTATAGTCATTAAGAATGACATTATATAATGCATAAAGAATATTAAACAAAGTGCAACTATCCAATCCATAAAGAATTGCTTATATTTTGCTTTATCATTATTACTACTTGCTATAATTATTCTTATTCCTATATATATTAATACCGATAGTAATCCAACTACAGCAATATTTCTTAAAGTAACATACCAACCACTTACAACAGATTTTAATTGTGATACAGTTGACATACTCTCGCCACCAAGTTCACTACTTGCATCTGATGTATCAAAAAAGTTTCCATTTAAAGCAGCAACTTTTCCCTCAAATATCGCAGCTGGTGTAAGCACCATTGTTGGTAAATGATATATTTCATCATATTGTATATGTATAGCATTTGATTTTTCTTCTGCACTTGCCTGACTTCCTTGCTCAATTAAGGAACTAGCTTCAGTACTATCTTTATCAACTACAATATGATTTCCAAACCAAGGCAAAGCATCTTTTATTGACCCTGCTATAGACGAAATACTTGGACTTAATGTACTGTCTCCAATTATAAAATTTTGAAAAACTTTATATATTCCATCTATCACAGTAACTACAATTCCTACAGTTGGAACTATAAGCAAACTTGAAAGGCCTAGTGTCTCCTCTGCTTCAGAGTCCCAGAATTTATCTCTTTTATTACTGCCTGCTATAACGTTACTATTATTAGTAGCGTTAGCTTGATCTTGGTCAAGATTTACAGTTATATTTGTAATATTTCCATTTTCATCTTTAGTTACCTCGATAGATTTTTGTCCCATATTGTTTTCTTGTCCACTTGTATACCAAGAATAGTATTGTTCTTTTACTGCATCATCAATTCCATCCATATTTTTACCAATATAATAAAAGAATTGTTCTTTTTCAGACATATTATTATACTCATCATCAGTCACTTCTTTTTCAGTTCCACTATACTCGAATCTATCAGCATTGAAAAATATATCTATATCGCTCTGACTTAAATATGTATTTCTGAGCTTACTTTCAATATTTCCTTTAATCGTATTCCATTGTCCATTATATTCAACATGCAATTTTTCATTTTTTATGCTTATTCCTGTTACTCCGTCTGTACCTAAAATCGCATTTTTTACAGCTTGTGCTGCTGTTGGTGCAGAAAGACTTACGTTATATTTGTTTAATATCCAATTTACAACTGAATCGTCACTTGTATCTTTATTTTTATTGCTATTATTAGTATTTGCACTATTATTACTATTGGAAGTATGGGAAACATTTCCTTTTGTAAAAAATATTGCTGCATCATTTCCCATATAAGTCTTCTTTAAATTATTAGTAATAGTTTCTTGAGTCTTTTCCCAATTATTTCCACTATATTGGACAACAAAATTTCCATTATCTATAACAATTCCTGTAACTCCATCCACATCAAATGCTTTAGCAACATCAGTTGCCGCACCATCTGCCACTATACTATCACAGTTGCTTTTTATCCATGTTATAACATCATCTGAAATAGTTATTGTTGCATATACCATAGTAGAACCCATAAAGTTGAATAATATTAAAAATATTGCTAATATTATCGTTATCTTTTGTAGTCTATTTTTTATATTCATATTATCCTCCTTTATTATTTATTGCTTTGAGTTTTTTCCACTAGTTTATTTAGGTTTGTCTCAACAAACTCAAATTCTTTTGTTGTAGGAGTTATTTGTAGTATTGCAGTATCTGCTCCAACCTTTAATAAGCCTTCACCTCTACCACAAGTTACTAAGAATCCTGCTTCACCTTCACTTAATTTAAACACCTCTTTTAAATATGCTATTTCTGACTTATCTTGTGCTAAAAGTAATTTAGTATCTGAAGATGTTAAAACAGCTTGTACTTCAGGTTTCTCATAGAAATCTTGGAATCTTTGAGAAATGATTGCAAGCGATACGTTTCTTTTTCTCGCACGTCTTGCCATAGTATTTAAGAAGTCTACAGCTTCTGGATATGGTAAAAGCATCCATGCTTCATCAACTAGTACTCTCTTTTTAGCAGCTTTTCTTCTATCCTCACTATTTTTCTTAACATATTTTTCCCAAATCCAAGAAAGTAGTATTTGTTGTGCAAGAGGTCTTGCAAATCTTTCCTCTAGCTGTGATATATCTAGATTTATGAATAATGTTCCATCCAATAAGTCAAATGTGGATTGTCCATCAAAATATGCCATTTGTCCATCATATTCTCTAATATATTGTTTCATAACTTTTAATAAGTAGCTGTAATGTTGTCTATAGTCTTGGTTTGTATTATTTTCCGCATTTCTTTGAAGTCTTTTATACCAAGAACCTATTGTTGGCATTTTTTTCTTAGCTCTTCCTAGTATTTCGCCATTGTAGTTTGTTCCTGACTCATATAAACTTGCAGGATCACTTGTTATTCCATATGCTGCATATTCTTGTGCTACATTTTCTGCAATTATTTGTTTTGTTACTTCGTTTACCTCTGTACTTCTTGTACTACCTCTTGACATTGTTAAAATAGCTTGAGTTACGTCTTCAACTTTATTTTCTACATTTAATACAGTTTTATCTCTTCCTGTTATTTCATCTTTTACAGTTTCTGTTTCTATATCAAAAACGTTGATTACAGTCTTTGAATTTGGGCTTATTACTACATTTATTCCACCCAAGCTTTCTGCAACTACACTATACTCACCTTCTGCATCTAGTGCTAAACTTTGGATTCCCATAAGTACTGCTGACCTTGAAATTAAAGTTTTCATTGTAACAGATTTACCAGCACCAGATTTTGCAAATATAACCATATTATAATTTGTAAGTGAGCTATGGAAATTATCAAATAAAATTGGTACTCCAGTTTGTTTATTAAATCCTAAAGGAATTCCTGTCGAATGTCCAACTTCTGATGTTGTAAATGGGAATACTGTAGCCATTGATCTACGGTCAAATGTGTGAGTTTTCTTTATTTTGTTATCTACAAAAGGAAGATTTGATTTAAATGCTTCCTCTTGCATTCCCCATGCACTTTTTATTCCAACCAATGATTTAGACATTTCTGATGAAAGCATTTTTGTAAATCTATCTAAATCTTCCAAGCTATATGCAAATAGTGTAGAAATTACTGATGCTTCATATAATTTGTTATATCCTGCTGCAATTTGATCTCTTAATTCTTCTGCTTCAAATCTTTTTTGTGCCAAATTTGATTCTCTATTGATATTTCCTCTGTCTGCTGCAACAATTCTTTCTGTTTCAATTTCGTTAATTGTTCTGTTTAATTCATTTTGAGATCTAGATTCAGCAATAGGATTTATATATACTGATGTGTTTATGTCTCCAAACATATACATATCTCTGAATATTTCAGGGAAAGTACACATTCTAGGAAGTGCTGATACAAAGAATGACCTTGCATATCTTTTAACATTAGAAGCTATTTCCAAATGGTCAATATTACTTGCATCAATTCCAGATGGAGCAATTAATTCTTTTATTGTTTTTTTATGCAAAATTGGCACTTCTTCACTTGATGAATAATCATTACGTTGTAATTCAAAATCATTTTTCTTATTCTTCTTTGCCATTCTCTGCTTTCTCCTTTCTAACTTTATCTTTTGCTCTTTCAGCTACATCTTTTCCAAGCATAGCTTCATTTTCTTCAATGATTAATTGTGCTAAGTTATTTATTATATCCTCTTTTGTTTCTACTTTGCTTAAATATTCATTTTGTTTTTCACTTTGAACTTCAATTACTTTATTATTAGCTAATTCCATTGCTTGTCTTGCAATATCTTCATCTAGCAATTGCATCTTTTTCTCCATGTAATCTTGACCTGTCGAATACATCTCGTTATATCCTGCTTTTATTGCCTTATCAATTCCATATGAATCTGAATCTTCTCTGTTGTAAGCTACATATAATAAGTCTGCAAGTTCTGTTGATGACATCACTTTTCCATTTACTCCTGAAACAGCTAACGCTCTTATTATCGCTTGTGCTCTTGTATATAACTCTGAAAAAGCAAGTTCTCTAATTTCTTCTTTTGCTAAGTTTTCGTTTCCAGCTTCTTCTGAATAATAAGAAATTACTACATAGTATTTTTTATTTAATATATTTTTATTTAAGCTCATTCTTTCTGTATTATATATAATATCTTTTCCATATTCATAAAGGTTTTTTGCTTTAGTATAATCATATAAAGCTTGTTTAATTTGCTTTTCTGTTGAATTTGGAGATTCCATTACTTGCTTATATTTATACTGTGCTTTTTCAAATTGTTGTTCAACTTTGTTTACTTCTTCTTTGTATGTTTGAAGACTACTTTCTAGATTTATTTTTCTTGTTTGTGTATATATTTGTACAGGATGTGTTAAAGTATTTAAAAACTGTACAAATCCTTCTTCTACTGAAACTTTCTCTGCTTGTGACATAAGGTCATAATTTATTCCTTGACAGTCAATAACCATTACATATCTGTTTCCGTTTTTTTGGATAATCATATTATCTTCTATTTTATCAAATTCCATAAAATCAAAAACTGAACTTATTGTATAATTTTTTACCTTTGTATTTTTTCTCTGCTCACTTTTCTTCATTTCTATTTGATCATTATCTTTCTTATTTGTTTTTAATTTCATGTTTATATATACAAATGCTAAAACCATAAGTAAGCATACCATTATAGCAACCATTATATATAATAGCATTGTAAGTGCATCAGTACTATTTGTCATTTGTTTTTACCTCCTTATCATCATAGATGTAAATTTTATTTGCTTTTCTTTTAAATGCAATTGCTCTTTTAATTACGTCATCTATATTTTCTCCAGCAACTACTTTTGTTGATTTTAATATTCCTATACTTGGTACTTTTAATGTTCCTATTGAAAACCCAATTAAGGCAAATAATAATACAAATATTACTCCTACTATCTTTAATTTAAGCATTGAAAATATAATATAAAATAATATTCCAACACCTGCTCCAATCACTGTATAAACTAAACTTTTTGGGGTGAATATAAAAAGTATTCTACCTTCCCCTTTAACATTTCTTGGTACATTATAAGTTCCCATAATAAAGATTTTCTATGCTAAAAAAGCATATCTCCTTTCCTCTTGCGTAAAAATTATTTTTATCCATTTATAATTATATCATATAGTAATCTAAAATGTAACAAAAAACGCAAAAAAAGTGCATTTAAATGCACTTTTAATTTTTTTGTAATTTTTTCGTAACTTCTATGTAATACTAGTTACTTCCGTTTGTCATGCTAACTGTTACATTGTAAATAACATTTACTATTGTTGAACCTGCAAATACAAGTACAGCACCAACTATGTAAGGTATCATTGTTTTCTTGTATTCAGCTTTTTGTTCAGCACTACCAACTAAATATTTTATACCAATTACTAGTATAACAACAACTGCAACAACTACACCAACAACTTGAACTATACCAACAATTTTCTTACCAGTATTTGTAACTTCATTTCCACTATAAGTACCATTTCCAACATTGCTTATTGTTCCTGCAATATCAACAGCATTAACCATTGTTGCGGCTACAGTTAAAAACATTACAGCTAATAATATTATTGACATAACTTTAACTGTTTTTTTCATAATTTATTTCCTCCTTATTTTTTTGCTTTTATTTATATATCTCCTACTCTGTGTATGAGAATATTAATAACATTATAATTATTGAATTCCTTGTGTAACACCTAGCACTAGCTTCCAAATAGTTGGTGCTAAGAATAATATAGCACAACCGAATATGTATACCATAATTTCTTGTTTTACATCCGCTTTTTCTGCCATTGCTCCTGTTACAAACCTTATTCCTAAAATAACTCCCCATATAAATGCTACAGCAATTCCTATGAACATTAACACACCATATATAAAATCTGATGTTTCTAATATATCATCATCACTAACTGTTCCACTAGTATTACCTCCAGATAGGAAATCATCTCCCTGTTTTATAACATCATCTAATGAAGGTCCTGCATATGTTTGTGGAGTATTTAATAATATAACTATTAGAAATAACATAATTATACTAAATATCTTCTTTATGTATTTTTTCATATAACTACCCCTTTTTATTATACAACATATATTATTTTTTTTCAAGTTTTCCCTATATTGTTGTTTATTCTAGTCCTTTAAATATATTATATAATACCGGTACTATATTACTTATTCCAAATATTAAAAATGCTCCTACGATGTATGGTATCATAACCTTTTTATATGATGCCTTAGATTCAACACTTCCTGTCATGTACTTAATTCCTATTACTATTATCGCAACTACAGAAATTACTGTACCAATTACTTGTATTGTTCCTAAAACATTATTTACTTTTGTAGTAAGTTCTGCTGGAGTTTCAATATTTAGGTTATTTACAACTTTGTCTGGATCTATTATACCTGTTCCAGCTGCATATGAAGTAAGTGCTATACAGTTTATTGTTAGTAATATTAAATTTATAAGTAAAACTGTTATCTTTAATTTTTTCATATAATCACCTACTTTTCGACATTTTCTCTAATACTTTAATTATAAATAATATCAAAAAATAAGTCAATATTTTTTTGAAAATTTATACTCCATGTCCAATTTTAAGCTTTGCTTTCTCTATAATACTGTGCAATTAATTCATCTAGTTCTACACTTAGTTTATATGTTATTGAATAATCGTCCCCATTTAATATGCTATTATTTAATTTTTCTCTTAATTTACATATTTCGTTATCTAACATATTTTTCTCAGCTTTCGCTGTTTCCCCTTTCTAAAAACTTTCCTCTTTTTGTTTCTTTTTTCTATAGATAGATTACCATATTCTTTCTTTTTCGTCAACGTTTTTTCTTTATTTATCAAGCTTTTTAGCGTATTTTCGTATGTCATAAAGTAAATTTTTTTTACTATATTTTGGTATTTTTTATATTTTTATTCCTTATGCTTAACTTTTCTACATTTTTCGACAGCAAAAATTTCATATTAATCTTTTTATTCTTATATAAAAAATCTAATGTCCTTTTTAGACATTAGACTATTAGTTTATTTAAACTGGATTGACTATAGATATAACTGTTTTGCTTTCATCAAATACATTTTCTAAAATTTTCTTTGTGTATTCTTCATCAACATCATCAAATTCATTTATATAGTCAAAACTATTTATTCCTTTTATTGAATCTGATACAAACATCCTTCCAATGCTACCGACATTGTTATATTCAATAACATAATCTCCATATATTTTTTTCTTTATTCTTTCAAAATCAGCTTCATTTATTCCCGATTCTTTTAATTTTTTGATTTCATCCAAAATTTTATTATACACTTCTTTGGGATTTTTAGACTGTGCACATATTAAAATATGTGCATATTCTTTTGAGAATTCAAATTCCATAGAAGGTTCATCTAGTAATAAATTTTTCTCATAAAGTTCATCAAATAATTTTGAACTTTTTCCAAGTAACATATTTAATATAATTTCTATGGCTATATGTTCCTTTACTTTTTCTTTAGATTCTATATTGCTATCTACTTTTACTCCTATCATAAACAAAGGCTGACTTACATCCATAGAAACCTCTTTTTCTTTTTTATTTATCATACTTGGTTCTTCTGGATAAATTCTTTTAATTTCAGCTCTTTTTTCTTTTGGTATAAGTCTCTTTTTTATCTCTTCTAATAATTCTTTTGGTTCAAAATCACCAACTACAACAAGTACCATATTACTTGGATGGTAAAAATTGTTGTAGCAAGTATATAACATTTGTGGGTTTATTGGAGCAATTGTTTCCTGTGTTCCTGCTATATCAATTTTTATCGGGTTATTTTTATATAAACAATCCATAGTATTTATATATAATTGCCATGATGGATCATCATCATACATTCTTATTTCTTGACCAATTATTCCTTTTTCCTTTTCAACATTTTGATCTGTATAGTATGGATTTTGAACATAGTCCATAAGTTCATCCAAACCTTCATAGAAATGATCACTACACTCAAATAAATATGCTGTATGGTCATTTGTAGTATAAGCATTTGCATCAATTCCAAGTGCCATAAGTTTATATAAACTATCTACTCCATTTTTTTGTTCAAACATTTTATGCTCTAGGAAATGAGCTATTCCATCTGGCACATTTACTTTTTCTCCACTTTCTTGATCTATAAATGTATTGTCTATCGAACCAAACCTTGTGGCCCAAATTATATATTTCTTTTCTATTCCTTTTTTAGGAACTATCATTACTCTAAGTCCATTAGGTAATACCTCTTCATAACATACTTCTTTTATTTTTGCATTTTCAATTTTATTCATTAGCATTTTCCTCCTTTGTTAAAAAGTAAATTGTGCTAATTTTTATTTTTTTAGCAATACCTATTATATCTTCCTTACTAACTTTTTTAATAGTTTCAATATAATCATTTACAGACATATTATCTTGATTTAACTCTTTTGTAAAGTAATATGTTATCTCTGAGTCTTGCTCGTCCTGCATTGATTTATAACTTGCCACAATTAATTCAACTGCTTTTTCAATATCTTCTAAAGTAAATTTTCCATCTTGCATATCTTCTAACTGTTTTTTTACAATATCTAGTGTTTTTTCATAGTTTTCAGGATCTATTCCACACTTTATTATCATTGCATCTTTTGTTTTTATATACATTGATCCTGCTGAATATGCCAAACTTGCTTTTTCTCTTACATTTTGGAATAATTTTGAATTTGCACCACCGCCAAGCACAGCATTATACACTGCTGCATTTATATTATCTTTTTGTGACTTTGAATTAAATTTCATTCCGATATTAAGATTTCCTTGAGCTACATTTGTTCTTTCAATTATTGTTTTAGTCTTAGTTTGTTCAACATTATTGCTAGATTTTTTTATTTTATAATTTCTTGCATTTAGTTTATCTATTTTTTTACTTATTAATTCTTTTACTACTTCTTCATCAATATTTCCAGATACAAATATATCTATTTTAGCATTATTTATAAGTTCATTATAAGTTTTATATAAATCTTCATTAGTTATTTTTTCTAAATCTTCTATATAACCATATTTATATAGTCCATATGGCTCATCTTTATACATTTCTTCTATACATCTTATTGTACTGTATGCTCTTTTATTGTCTTTTCTAGCCTCTATTATTTGCTTTAGATTTTCTTTTTCGCCCCAAAAATATTCTTCTTTAAATTTCCCGTTTTCTATAATTGGATTTAATATTATATCAAATAATACATCAATGCTTTCTTTAAGTACATTTGTAGTATTTAATGTATATTTATCGTTTAATGTTTCCATATAAAATTTTGATACATGATTATCTCCGTTTTTATCAACACCACAGTCTAGTTCTGCGCCATATAAATCCTCTAATTTTTTGTTTATTTCATTCTGACTTTTTAATACATTATCGCCTCTTCTTAGCACTGAAAGTAATAATGCTTTTTTAGTTATTGATTCTTTTGATAAATCGCTTGTTAAAAACACTGATATTAAGTTTGTTTTAAATTTATTTTCTGTATTTATACAATGTAGCTTAATTCCTTCTTTTAATTCAAATTCAGTTAGCTTATCCACACATTGTCCTCCTTTTGTTTATAACTTTTATGAAAGTAGCTTTCTTACAGTTTCATTTATTCTTCTTCCATCTGCTTGTGCACCAATTTCTGTTTTTGCTTCTTTCATTACTTTTCCTAAGTCTTTTATATCCTTAGCATCTACTTTTTCTATTATTGCCTTTATTTTTGTTTCTAATTCATCATCTGTTAACTGCTTTGGTAAATATACTTCTAATGCTGCTATTTCATCATTAATTTGATCTATTAAGTCTTGTCTTTGTGCTTTTTCAAAATCTGCAATGCTATCTTTTCTCTTTTTTACCTCTTTTGCCATGATATCTATTATTTGTTCATCAGTTACTTCTACTCCATTATCTTTTTCTGTTTGTAAGATTGCTGTTCTTACCATTTGTACAGCATTTTTCTTATTTACATTTTTCTCCTTCATTGCTGATTTTAAATCTTCTAATAATTTTTCTTTTAACATATTCTTTCTCCCTTCAAAAAAACTTAGAGACGTTTTAATAAAATATAAATATTTTAAAAAACGCCTCTTTTCTTTTATTTTAAATTAAAATTTTCTCTTTCTAGCTGCCTCTGACTTTTTCTTTCTTTTTACACTAGGTTTTTCATAATGTTCTCTTTTACGTACCTCTTGTAATACTCCATTTCTAGCGCATTGTCTTTTAAATCTTTTTAAGGCATCTTCTATATTTCCATTATTTACTTTAACTTCTGACATCTATATTCCCCTCCTTCCGGTGCATCTATTGCATTCGTCTGGAATTATTATCCTTCTATGTGTAAGTTTTTACACGTTTACTATTATAAACCACCGTAACCTTCTTTGTCAATACTACTTTTGGATTTTTTTAAGAATTGGAGAGCCTTTAGCTCCCCAACTTCTAGTTTTATTTACGCTTAATCACTAAGATTACACCTACCACTCCTATTATTAGTATAATTCCTACAATCGTTCCTAATACATAATACATTGTATTTTGTCCAAATGGAGGTAATATTACCATGTTTTCTGCAGAATCTGCATCAACTTCTTGTGGTTGTTTTACTGGGCTTTGGTTACCCACAACTGAGTATGCCATTTTTCTACCTACATCATTATTTGTTTTTATAATCTCAGCCATACAATTGTATGTTCTGTCATCATCTGAAGTTTGTGGTGTTATAGTTTCAACTAGCATTACTTTGCTTGTTGTTGTTCCTTTTTCTTCATTTACTAAGATTGGAATTAATTTAGGGTTTAGCTTATCTGTTTTTATTATAGTTGCATATTTTTTTGCATCTTCCCAATTTCTTTCATCAATTAGGTTTTCCCTCATTATTTCATTCATTGATATAACATCCCATTCTTCATTTGAGTCTTTCATGAATTGAAGGTTATTTCTTGTTGCATTTCCGTCATCTGTAAGTTGTGTTCCAACATAACTTATTACAGTATTAGCACTCGTTGTAACAATATTAGTATCAGCTATATTTACTGTACTTGATGTATATGGTCTATCCTCAACACCTAAGTAGTAGAATTTAGTGTCATAATAATCTACTTCACCAATATTCTTTATTTCAAATTTGTAAGTTAGTTGAACTGTTGCACCATGCATGATTTCTTTATCCATAGTTACTACAATTTGACCATTATTGTAGGTCCTTACAGTTGGTATTTTCATAAAGTTTCCTTCATAGTAACTTGTATTTTTGTCTTTTGCTATCCACATAACATTTGTTGCTTGTCCAGATGCATCAAATAGAATTTGACCATTTGATAAAATAACTTTTACATTTGCAAGTTCTACTGTTAATTCTAACTGGCTCTTTGGTCTTTCAACCAATCCAAAATCTAGATTTTCTAATTTGTAGAAACCTGATAAATCATAATTTCCGTTTCCTATATTATTTGATCCAATCGTTGAAGTTTTACTTTCTGTTCTATCATATTCCACTTGTATATCTATTAAGCCAGATTTTGCCGTCATATAAACATTATTTTTAAACTCTTCACTTGTTTCTTCACTAAGCATTGTTGCAAGTTTATTTGTAACACCATTTCCTTGGTTATTACAATAATTATTTACATATTGTCTTGTTCCAATAATTCCTGTATCGCCATTTAAATCTCTTGCATCAGATTCTCTTAATGTAGTATCATTTGCTTCCTTTAGATTGTATCTATTATTGGTATCTGGATTTTGAATATCAAATCCATCTTGATGATATATTGTAGATTTATAATCTTGTCCATTATATTTTCCGCCATCTTTACCGTATACAAATCTTACATAATATTCATCTGGTATGAAGCCATTAATTACATATGCTCCATTTTCGTCCGATTTACAACTATTTACAACTTCGTTGTTGCTAACTTTTACTAATTCAACAGTTACACCTTCTATTTTATTTTCATTTTCATCAAGTGTACCATTTCCAATTTGAGAATAATCTACTGTTTTGTCTCTGTTTTCTTCCCATACTGTTCCTTGTACTTTTCTTTCTAATATTTGACCTTGGAATTCATATGCAATTTTTAAACTTGGTGCAAAATCAGTATCATCTTCCATTTTATATTCATTCTTTAGTTCATTACTGCTTTTTCCTGAAAGCATAGTTTCTTTATTAGTTGTACTAATTTTAGATGTATTAACACTTCCTGGTACAGAGTCAATATCTATTATTCCTGCAATCTCTCCAACTTCATAATCTTTTTGTGTATTAGGATTATTTTTGTTTGGTGCATTATCTACATAGTAATATGTTGAATATGCATTTAGCTCTACAACACTTGCTTTTGCATGCTCTATTTTTAGATGTTCATCTCTGTCAACTTTAAATGTTACATAAATATAGCATTCTCCACCAGCAGTTATTTTTATTTTGTTTTCTTCATTTCTTATATATAGATTCTTATAACCTGGTATATTTTTTGTTTCACTGTATTTACTTGTTTCTCCAACTTCAAATAGGTTATCTACATTAACTCTATTTCCGTTATCATATCCTAGGTAAATATCATAGAAACTATAATCTTCATCATAATAGTTTACTATTTCATTTGCAACTATTGCAATTTCATCAGATTGATTTTTTACTGCAAGTTGGTATGTAACATATATGTCCAAAGGATTTTGTCCTGTATAATCATAGTCAGATTTATATATTTCCCTTGTATAATTATTTGTATAATATCCTCTTGATACTCTTTCATCAATTTCATATATGCTTGTTGTTTTGTAACTCCATTTGTTGTTATATGAATAATCTTCTCTCTTTCCATTAATAGTTGCTGTTACCGAGAATATATCTTCTGTTATAGCAATATCAGCTTCTTGTCTATCTATTAATCCTAGATTTATATATTGTGTAAAGTCATAATTATTAAATCCTAAATCAGCTCTTGTATTTTCTGTAACATATAAATCTTGATAAAAGATATCATTTTGGTTGTGTCCTGTATATGCTGAGATTATACATTCATTTGCATAACCCGTTTCGTCACTGTAATTATTCTTCATTACATTACCAAATCTATCTATTACACCCTTACTTACAAGTTCATTCCTAGTATAAGAGTTAGTCTTATTTGTAATTATTCCAAATTTATTATTGAAATTTCTTCTGTCATTTATGTTCTCTACTACTTTAGAAGAATTGTTCCAATTTACTCCACTTGCTTTGTATATAGTTGGCATATAATATGCACCGTTGTACTTAAATTCCACATAGTTTGGATATGCAATATCTACTTGTTCAAATTTGTAATCACCTTTATTATCAGTTTTTGTAGATAAAGTTTTATCTCCAGATTCAGTTTGTGAATGTAGAACAACAATTATATTCTCCATTGCCTCATCAGTACTTCCGCCATTTCTTCCATCCTTATTTTTGTCATTCCATACATTTCCTGCAATAGTTAACCAGATTCTCTTTAGATTTATTGAATTTTTACTATTTTTTACAGTTAATATGTCATTTGTTACATTTGGTTTCTTTGGAGAACTTTGCGTTATTGTACATATTGGAGTATTTGTAATTCTAAATCCGTTTTTTACCTGAATAATATTTCCTTCTAAAGAAGTAATTTCATAATACCATAAATGACTATCTTTTAATTTATTTCCTTCGCTATCTACCATGTATAAATAATAATTATCTCTTGGTAATACTGAAAATGTTGTATTATTTGCTTCTGCATAGTTTATGCTTCTTATTATATTTGTTTTTGTACTATTTTCGTCTGTAAATAATCCAAAATATTCTATACCATGCGAAGCATTGTTTTCCTCAACCTTTATATTTATTATTTCTGGCGTATAAATATAATTTAGTATTGGAGTCTTTGTAGTAATCTTATGCCATTCTTTATAGTCTGTCATAAGCTCATGTTCCATGTATGTTAATTCTGCTTTATCATTTGTTTCATACCATGCGTTTATATCTTTCTCACTATATCTATACTCATCTTTAAGTTGAACTTTTATTTTTAGAGAATTGTTTCCACTTCTCATTGAACCAATATTCCATACTACTTCATTATTATTTACAGTTACATTGCTTCCTAAATTTTGTCCATCTGCAACCTTAAAGTATTTTGAAATAGTATCTACACATGTAATATTTTCATTTGTGTAACTTACAATATCTTTAAATATATTTGTATATACTTTTTGATAATCGGAATCTGAATTTATTGAGTAGTAGTTTTCATTTCCACAAATATTTTTAATTTGTGTTCCCGAAGAAATTTGTATTCCTATTCCATAAGTTGTAACATTGCCCATTGCTTTTAATTTTCTTGCTTCGGCACTTCCAGAACCATTACTATTTGGTTCACCATCACTTACAAATAGTATATATGTATCTCTCTTTTTATTTCCACTATTATTTATTAAATCAATTGCTTTTTGAAGTCCAGCAGAATAATCAGTTCCTCCTGACGCCCTTAAAGAATTTATTCCACTTATTAAAGAACTTTTATTATTCGCATTTGTAAAACCACATACAATATGACCACTACTTTCAAATGACACTAATGCTATTCTACTATCTGGTGCTGCTTCATACAATTTATTTGAAAAATCTGTTAATGCTCCTTTACTTAATGTCATTCTTGATCCAGACATTGAGCCAGAAACGTCTTGTACTATAATAACATCTAATGGTTTGTTTTGCTCATCCTCTTTTACATTTACATCTAATGTTATTTCTGCAATTGCATTTTGAGCATCTACCCATTTAGCTGTTTTATCTAAAGTTACTTGTCCTTCAATTTGTTCATGTCCTACAGGTCCAATATTTCCAGCATTATCTATTGCTCTTACATGAACATATTTTCCTATATAGCTGTTATCGATTTCAACTTTTTCTGTTGTGAATTGTGCATTTTCTATAGCAAAATCATTTACTTCATTATCATCAATTACATAATAATATCCTTTTATTCCTGTTGCAACTGACTCTGTGCTTATATTTGAAGTACTTATTACATTTTTATAGTCTGATTTGTTATATGCTTCAACATAAAATGAATATGGCGTTCCGTTATCTGTTGCTGAAAAACTTATATATTTTTGTTCTTTTCTGATAAATTTTGCTATTGGCACATTTGGTGCAGCTAAATCTTGTGAAGAGTTGTCTGTTATAGAAGTCGTTGATGTTAATTGTTTTAAATAAAATAGTGTATTTGCTAAAACCTTTCTTTCATCTTCTGTTGAATTACAGTTACTATGTCCAGTTTGAATCATTGCAGTATTATTATAAGTTGTTAGATAATAATATGCATCTCCTTTTCCATAGCTATAGTAATTTGTACTTGAATCTGTTCCACCACCATTAAAATAGCTTCCTTGATTTTTATCAAAATCCATCCAAGTTTCACCTTTTGCAGCATTAGCGCAAGTATGTGCAGCAGGAATTGTTAAAGTTGCTCCTAAAGGAAGTTCCCATGGAAAGTTTGTTAGTAATCCTTGTTTATCCACAATTACTTTTGTTGATAAATATCCCCATGAATCTTGATAATCAATGCCTGTAGCTGTTCTATAATCGCTTCCCCATTTTCCAACTTCAATATTAAAGTATTTTCTTAACTTGCTAAGTCCCCAATCATTCCAGTTGTATCCAATCGTATCATGTCCACATAAAACACCATATCCTGATTGAATATAACTTTCAATTACATTTAATGCTTCTTGGTTTGGTTGGTCCTCATAATTTCCATTTGTGTCCCAAGTTCCAAACATTACGACATCATAATTCCAAATCATACTAGGATTATTATTAAACTCTGTTGAAGTAACTGGTGTTACATATAAAAGTTGTTGGCCAGTATATGGGTTCTTTCCATACGCATCAAAAGTTGTTATGGTTCCATTTTCATTCATGGTTCCACCTTCCATCCATACCTTTAATGCAGCAGACTTAGGCAATGTCTTTGTAGTTCCATCTAGATATGTAAATGTCACAGTATCAATATCTGAGCGCTTATGTGGATAAACATTTAATACTTTAACAGTATCCATTTTTTCATAAAAGTCCATCATTGATATTGGTGTCCACTCATTAGCACCATCTTTCTTTTGATAAGCCTTATATACTACATTTTCTCCTACACTGCTCCAACTCAAGTTAGTTCCACCTTTACCATTAGCTGCGCTTGCATTAACACTTGTATTTAACTGAAATGTTCCTTTGACCGTTGTTGAATCTGCACTAGAATATCCTTCTGCAGTAAAAAAGCTATTTACTTTGTTGTAAGTTAACCCTATTGTGACAGCTGTTGCTATTACACATAGCACAATTAAGCTTACTAAAATCATTATAATTTTACGTTTCTTTAGTTCTTTTGACTTCACAGCAGAAAACCCCTCTCTTATTTTTTATATTTTTATGATAAATTATATTTATTTTCTATTCAAGAGGTAGTTTTTGGCAAATAAAAAAATACAAGCTAACTCCCTACGGAAGCTAACTTGCTAGTATTTATTTCATTTTTATTAAATTTATTACTATTTTAGTATATTTTTCTCTTCAAAATCCACTGTATTTTTATTTTCCGTAGCTTTTTCTAGTTCTTTTTCTTCAATAAATTCTTCTAGCAACATTTTTATTATGGTCACCACAGGTACGCCTAAAAACATTCCCAGCATTCCAAAATATGCACCACCAATTGTAACTGCAAATATTACAAGCAATGGACTTATATTTAATGAATCTCCTATAATCTTTGGATTTATAACATTTGCGTCAATTTGCTGTAATATTATAATGGTTACTGCCATAATCGCTGCTTTTGTTATTCCTCCAGTAAATATTGTTATTAATATAGATATGCCAACACCAATTATTGCACCAAAGTATGGTATTAAATTGAATAGGCCTATTATAAAACCTAATAAAACAGCATATTTTACATTTAATATTGATAATCCAATAGCAACAAGTATTCCAACTATCATCGCATCAATAATTTGACTTGTTAAAAACTTAAAGAATACTTCATTTCCATTATTAAAACATTTTTTAATTTTATAATATGTTTCTTCATTAAATATTGCATGTGTAAATTTGGCTAAAAATCCTACAATTTCTTTTCTTTGAGCTAAAATATATATAGATACTATAAATGCTATACATACATCCATAACTGTACGTACCGCTGTCATTGCACTTTGTAAATATTGTTGTAATCTTTGTAAATTTATAAGTGAATTCCAATCAATATTTTTAATATTATTTATAACATTTTGTGCTTGCTCTGTTCTTAAAATGTTGTCTTCTGGTAGCTCATTTATCTTTTCGACCATACTATTATAATAATTGGGAATATTAGTAATCAGTTCAGAAAAACTCTCCACTACTGACGGCATAATTACATTAATTAAAATAACCACTACAATAGCAGAAATTATATATACAATTGTAATTGAAATTCCTCTTGCATGTTTATTGATAAAATTTCGTTTTTTAGTTTTTTTGCATAGTGATTCCACTTTTCTACAAGGTATATATAATAAATAAGCAATTAAGATTCCTATTATAAACGGCATTAAGGTTTTTAATAATCCACTTATCCAATCTGTTACTTTCGTAAAATTTCCAAGCACGTTATATACCACAATTATCGCTACTGCAAGGCCAAACCAAAACAGCCATTTTTTTACTGCATTCTCTTTTTTCATAATTTTACCTCTCTATAATTCAATATCTAATTCAACTGGACAATGGTCACTTCCAAATATTTCTTGGTGAATTTTAGCATCTTGTATCTTATCTTTAATTTTATTTGAAACTATAAAATAATCTATTCTCCATCCAGCATTCTTTTCCCTTGCATGAAACATATATGACCACCATGAGTACTCGCCTTCTTTATCAGGATACATATACCTAAAAGAATCTGTAAACCCTGCTTCTAAAAGTTTTGTCATTTTTTCTCTTTCTTCATCAGTAAATCCTGCATTATGATGATTTGAACTTGGATTTTTTAAATCTATTTCTTTATGTGCAACATTTAAATCTCCACATAAAATAACTGGTTTTTTATTATCTAAATTTACTAAGTACTTTCTAAATTCATCTTCCCAGACTTGTCTATATTCTAAACGCTCAAGTTCTCTTTTTGAGTTTGGTGTATAACAATTTACTAGGAAAAATTTTTCAAATTCTAATGTAATTACTCTTCCTTCTTGATCATGTTCTTCTATTCCAATTCCATATTTTACACTTATTGGTTCAATTTTTGAAAATACTGCTGTTCCAGAATATCCTTTTTTTACTGCGCTATTCCAATATTGCTTATATCCTTCTTTTTCAAACTTAATTTGTTCTGGCTGTAATTTTGTCTCTTGCACGCAAAAAATATCTGCAGATATACTATCAAAAAACTCTTCAAAACCTTTTGTCATTGCAGCTCTTATTCCATTAACATTCCACGAAATTAATTTCATATTTTCCTCTTTTCTATAACTCATATGATAGCATAAAACTCTATATTTTTCAATAAAAAGAACCTTAGAAATGATATTTCTACCACTCTAAGGTTTTATTTATATTTTAGAAATAAACATTTCCACCAATATATTCTCCTGATGCATATCCCGCTGATCTAAATGATAAATAACTATGATTTCTTTTTCCATTTAGAGCATCTCTTACAGCTTGTGCAACTGTATCTGAATAATTACCATTTAAATATTTTTTCCAGTAATTATCTATTGAATAACAGAATTGATTTGGAGCCTTATATTGACTTAATGGGTCTGAACCATTTTTAGCCCATCTAGCACTTTCAGCTCTGTTACATGCTGTAGTTATAACTGCTAATGCACCTTCATAACTTCTACTACATTCTTGTGCTGTTATTGCACATAATAAATCAAATTCTTCGTCTGAATATGACCATACACCATTACTATATGTTACAGATGTACTTCTTGAATTTTCACTTCTGTTTGTAACTTTTCTAACTTCTATTATTTTATCTACTGGTTCTTCAATTATGTTTGAAGCAATTTCTGTTCTTTCTATTTCAACATCATTTTGATATTTTACTTTATATGTAACTTCTTTTAATCCATCTTTTCCATTTTGTACTACTTTTTCTCTTGTAGTTGAACTACTATTTGAAACATCTTTCGTTATTGTTTCATATGGTATTGTTTCTTGTACAACTTCTATTTTTTCGACTATTGAATCATATGATGCAAGAAGATTTTCTACTGTTACATCTTCTGAACTAACAGTTTCTGTAGCTACAACAGGTTCTTCAATCTTCTCTTTTGATATTCTGATTGTATTATTATCTGATAATTTGCTTTCCTTACTTGGATATACACTTTCTTCTGGTAATAATATTATATGATTTTCGTCAAGTATATCTCCAATGTTTTCCTTAGTTGTTGTTACTTCCATTATATATCCATTTGAAAGTATGATTTTTACATTGCTAAGTTTTGCATTACCAGCAAGTACGCCAATTCCCATTATGAATAATACTATTAAGCATATGCCAATTATTTTTCTTATTGGTAATTGTGCTTTTTTGTTTTTCTTCATATAAATTTCGTTCCTCCTTTTGAAACAACACATTTATTATACCATTTTTTTCTATCATTGTCAAATTTCAAAAATTTGGCATGCATTTTTATAAGTCATCTGTGCCACTGTTTCCAAGTCTTTTTCTTTTGCTTTGGCAATTTTTTCAGCTATATATTTTACATTTCTTGAATCATTTCTAGTTCCTCTTTTAGGCTCTGGAGCTAGATATGGGCTATCTGTCTCTATTAAAATTTTATCATCTGGAATTAATTTTATTATATCTTCAGAATTTTTTGCACTTTTAAATGTATATGGCCCTGCACATGAAATGTAGAAACCTAGTTTTAATCCTTCCTTTACTAGTTCTATATTCTGTGGGCAACAATGGAAAACTCCATGTTTTATTACATTATATTCTTTTAAAATTGAAATAGTCTCTGCAACTGCATCTCTAGTATGTATTACTATTGGAAGTTTTAATTCATTTGCAAGCTCTATTTGCTTTATAAAAGCCCACCTCTGTACATCTTTGTTTTCTTTGTTCCAATAATAATCTAAACCAATTTCTCCAATTCCTACTATTTTTGGTTTTGAATTATTTTTCCTATCTTCCAATATTATTTTCTTAATCTCTTCAATATCTTTTTCCGTCTCTTCAATACTTTCTTTTACATCATTTGGTGATACACCTAATGTTGTATAAATAAAGTCGTGTTTATTTGCTATTTTTAAAGCTTGAATAGAAGATTCTAAGCTATAACCTGCACAAATAAATTTAGTTATGCCTTCTTCATATACATTTTTTATTATACTTTCTCTATCTTCATTAAATTTTTCATCATTATAGTGTGCATGCGAATCAAAAAATTCCATAATATATAATCCCTTATTTTAATTAAATTAGTATTGTGACATTTGCTATTGCTAATTTTTCTATATGTGAAATACTAACATCTATACTCTTAATTTTTTCTAGTTCTCTTTGTACTTCCATATTTAAATCAATAAAATTTATTTTAGGTTTTCCGTTTTCCTTAACTATTGTCTCCACATTTTGCCAATTTATGCAATATTTATCTTTCAACAAATCCGATATTGCTTTAAATGTAGCCTCTTTTACTGCAAATCTTGCTGCATAGTGCTGGTACATCATTTTCTTAGTATTTTTGCAATAATCTATCTCATTTTGAGTAAATACTTTATTTATAAAATTTTCTCCTTGGTTTTCTATCGATTTTTTTATTCGTTCGACTTCTATTATATCAACACCTGTTTTTATCTCCATTATGAAATCCTTACATCTTATTTTTTATTAAAATTCCAATCACATTAACAATCAACATAACAACTAAAATTGCTAAAATCCAATTAACTTGTTTTTCTGATTTTACTAACGTTGAGTTTTTGTAAATTACATCATACTTATTTTTTAATTTTATAAATATTTCATCTGATTTAGCAAGTTCTCTCCAATTTTTAGTAAGCATTATTCCCGTATTATTATTAGTTATTTCTTCAATCCATAAATCTTTAGCAAATTTTATATAATTTTCCTGTGCTTTTGTGAATTTATCTAACTTGCTAAATTCACTATTTATTTTATTTAGCAATATCTTTTTATATAATTCTAATATGTATGTATAAAAAAACTGTCTTTCAAATTGATGTGGTAACGTAGTATAATTTTCAGTACCAATATCTGAAGTTAGTAAAACCGTGCCTATTCTAGTAAAACCATAGATTTCACTTTTAGTTTTTTCATATATTTTCATAGTACCCGTAACTAGATTTTCAAAATCAGCCTTATGCTTTTCATTATACACTCCAGCAAATTTATAAAACTCTTTTTCTAATAGTTTTAAAGTTTTTTCATCTTGCCAATATTCTTGTCCTACACATGCATAAGAATATGTTATAAATCTTTCTTCCTCAATATTTATATCTTTGGCAGTTTTATTCTCTCCAACAATTTCTTTAATAATTGTTTTTATACTTTTAATGTCTTCTAATCGACTTTCTTGAATCTTGATATTTTCATATTTTTTCAAATCATATGCAGATGAGTTTACTTCTCTAAATTTATAGTTAAAATTTAGTAGGTCTTCAAACATAGCTCCTTCATCTAAAATTGTTTTTATTAACAAGAAACAAACTCCAGTATTAAAACAAATCACTTCAATTTTGCTTATGCTAAAATAGATAATATCTTTAGTACTTACTTTTCCTTGAATATCATTCTCAATATCATATTCAAACATTGTACATGGATATGAAGCTACTACCTTTGCTTGCATATTCACATCAAGCTTATTTAATTTTTCTATTTTCTCTTTATTCATATCCATTGTCCAAAATAGAGTACTTCTAATTTTAGGTAAAAAGTATGAATATAAATCAGCATCTTTTTCTCTTTCAAATACTTTTATTTTACATTTTGCATTTTTTAATAATTTTAAAATATATTTTTCATATTTATTATCTTCTACAACAAATGGGTATATAAAATAAGAATATTGATATTTCGTCTTTAAGTTCATTTATTATTTTCCTTTCGTTCTTTAAATAAAATTATTTAACGTAATAATTTGCATTTAAGTCTTGAGCTAGATGCCATGCTCCAATAAAATTGATTACTGGATTATCATTTAAATCATATTTAGGCTCTACTATTGTTTTTCCTTTTGAATCAATAGCTCCCCATTTTCCATCCTTTTTTACTGCTACATATCCTGTTTCATTTTGCTCTGTTGCATCATCATAAATGTAATCAATAACGACAATTCCATTTTTATCTACAAATCCATATTTTCCATTCTTTTTATCTAGGAATAATGTATTTGTTGTTAGTACATCTTTGCTCTTTTTTTCTTCAAATTTAAAATTAAAGTATTTATATTCTGAAGAAATTCTAAGTCTTAAATATCCAATTTCTGTATTTATTTGAGAAACAATTCCTGACAATTTTACCTCAAAATTTCTATCTAATAAATCAGTATTTGCAGTATCATTTTCTCCTTCTAAAATGTCAGCTTCTTTTATATATGTCAAATTATTATATGTAAAATTTAGTTTTGTAGCTCCTGTAACATCAATTACTCCGAATTTTCCATCTTTTGATGCTATATATGAATTTAAAAATATATAACTTAGGCTATCATATTCTGGGCTAACTGTCTCTTCTCCTTTTGTTGTAATAATTCCATATTTATTATTTTTTCTAACAACTATATAACCATTGTTTATTTGAGTTGCCTCATCGTAATTAAACTCTGTACTTTCATTGTTTTGAGCATTGACTATTTGCCATTTTCCATTTAATTTTGCTACATAAGTATTATCTGAATAAACATGTTTTATATCTTCATATTCTATTGGTAATAATATTTTTTTATTAGTTCCTATTACACCAACTTTTCCATTTTCGTCTTTAACTATATATCCATCCTCATATTTACTTGTTAATGCCTCTATATCTGAATACAAATTATCTACTATAATAGAACCAGTTGTACTTACTAAACCTTTTTTATTTTCTTTTATTGTAATTAAGCTATTACTCTCTCCTATAATTGGCTCTATGCTATCATATTCACAAGATAGTAAAGTTTTTCCTGATAAATCTATTAATCCATATTTTCCGTCTTTTTGTACTTTTAAGCAAGATTTTTCATACCATAAATTATTTTGTTTATCATAATTTTCTATTACTTCTACTTTATCATAATTGGTAAATAATTGTTCATTTTTATCATTTACAGCTTTTGAAGAATATGTTTCATTTTCATAGTTAACATTGTATGTTACTACAAATACCGATTTTTCATAGTTTGGAACAATTACCATCTCATCATACATTGGAGATATTACAGTTTCGCCTTGAGAGTTTATAATTCCCCACTTATCATTATCATACATTGTATAATATGTATTTGCAGTTTTCTTTTCTGTTGAATTTTTTGTATCTGTTGTTGCAAATTTTCTAATTAAAATAACAAACATTATTATAACTAAAATCGTAATAATCACTGCAACTACTTTTTTTTTATTTAGCTTTGGTTCATCATTATTGTATCTTCTTCCTCTTCCCATTTTTGTTCCTCTCAATTATATTTTTACGTTTATACTATATCACAAAATTCAGTATAATTACAATATAAATGTAAAAATCCCTAAGCAAATTTGATAAAAAAATTATAGCCTTTTTCAAAAAAGTGCTATAATTTTTATTTCTATTTTTTTGTTACTTTAAATACAATAACCGTCATATCATCTTTTTCTTTTCCAAAGTCATTATCTCTTGCTTCGCATAAAAGTATGTCTGCTATTCTCTGTGCGTCATCAGTTTCTATGTCTTCTAATACTTCTTGTACCCATAGTTCTTTACTTGCATATTCTTTGTTTGAATCTAGTATTCCATCACTACACATTACAACTATGTCACCATCTTCTAAATTATAATTATATTCAATTAAGTCAATATTATTTAAAATACCTGTTGGCAAAGCTACTGATTTTAATATTTCCACTTTTCCATCTCTCTTTACAAAAGTTGGACATGCCCCATTTTTTATAAATTCCATGCTTCCATTATATAAATCTAATATGCTCACATCTAATGTTGCATACATATCATCATCAGTATTTGCAGAAATTGTATTGTTTATTAATTTTAATGCTGTATCTTTATTAAATCCTGAACTTAAAAGTCTTTCTAACATCTTTATTGCTATTTTGCTTGACTTTCTAGCTTCAGGTCCTGATCCCATACCGTCACTTATTGCAATTAACATTTTACCATCATCTAGTTTTGTTTGTATTGTTGTATCTCCTGATATTATTGAATCATATTTTTTTGATTTTGCAATTCCTATTTGACTTGTAAATTTATCTTCTGATGTATATGTAAACACGCAAGTTTCTATACTAGCTCTTAGCCCGCATTTTTGTTTTTGTAAGACCATTTTTTCTTGAACTACTTTTTCTAAAGCCTTGTCAATCTTTTTTATAAAACATTCTGATCCATCTTCATTACTACATATTCCAGTATAGATATTTACTTGATATTTGCCATCATCTTCTTTAGAAATTGCAATCTCTTTTATGTTTATATCTTTTAAAATTTTTCTCATTTGCTCTTTTTCTTTGGCAAATTCATCAATTTCATCTTTTGTTATTTGCATTGCTAGGTTTGAGATTGCTTCTGACACGTTTTCTAATTGATTTGAAACTTGTTTTTTATTACTATCTAACTTCTTTTTCCATACAAAATTTATTTTACTAATTCTATATGAATAATTTATAACTTTTAACATTTCGTCAATATCATTTTTAGCAGTTATATTGCTTTCTTTATCTTCTCTGCTAAATCCTAATATGTAATTATTATGCTTTTTAAAAATATCAATAATACTTGTCCTTGTAATCACGTCATTTTTTATTAGTTCTTCAAAAATATCATTAATGATGTTTTCATTATTATTATATATTTCTTCATACAACAAATTTTCTTCTTTATCTTCTAAGTTATTCATTAACTCTTCTGTAAATAATTCTTCATTTTGTTTTTCTTGTTCTTCTACTTCTTCGTCTGTTACAACACTAGCTGCAACATCATTATACTCATTTGCTATTTGCTTTATAGTATCAGACATTGTTTCTAATTTACTTACGGTTTCTTTATTTTCCTCTAATGTTCTTGTTGTCGTTTCAGGTAATAGTTTTGGTTCTGATACAATGTCACTAATATTTATTTTATACTTTTTAGGAACTGCAAGTAATCCTAATGCTGCAATAAGTACCTCTTGAAATTTTATAACTTCAATTTTGTTTCCATTGGCAAGATAAGATAATATAATATTTCCTAATATAAATCCTAAAATTACACCAAATTTTCCAAATTTGTTCAAAATTCCTGCTACTAATCCTGATATTCCATATGCAGCAAGCATTATTGGTTCTTGGCCATTTAATAATCCCAATATCGTTCCTATTGAAATTCCAGCAGTAGCTCCTACCAACATTCCATTATTCCAACCTAGTACTAGGACAATTAATATGCTTAGTATATTTCTTACAGAATATCCAAAAATGCTAAAATTTCCAAAACAGTTTATAGCTATTGCAAGTAACATTCCTGCACTCATTACTTCTTCTAAGCTAAATACTTCTTTTTCTTTATAGCCTTGGATTACTGCTAAACCATTAACAAATATTTTATATAACATATAAATTACTATGCTAAGCATAATGTTATATAAAATATCATATAATAATATTCCTTTAAATAAGCTTTTTATTAGCTGAACAACAAATACACTAAATGTTATTTGCATTCCTACCTTTAAATGTTCATTCTTTTCTTCATCTTCATCAGGTCTTTTTATTAAAATACAAGCTAAGAACACTAATATTGTTAATAATACTGTAGTAAATCCACCTACACCTAATTTTATAGTGTATCCTGCTAGTGTTGTTATTGCAACTATAGCAATAGGAACTCCACTTCCTACGCATGCTGCAAACATAGCTAGTCCAAATGGAGCTATTTGTGAAAATATACTTCCATCTTGTCCACCTATTAAAGACATCATAAAAGATAAAATATACACTATTATATTTTTAATTTTAAAATTATCTTTAAAAAATTCCCTAATTACATTACTTTCATTTACTATTTCATCATTCGTGTTGTTAAATATATGTTGAATCATGTTACCACCTCATAAGATTTTTGTAGATTTTCAAATTTCGCATAATTTACTATTTCGCCTAATATTATTTAATAAACCTGCCTCTTTTGAATTGTTTATATTGTAATACAAACAATTTAATTTATTTGTCGTTTTAGGTACAAAAATCAAAAAAGTTTTCTACTTATTGTGATATTTTTTATTATTTTTATCTGTTAGTTCTTATTATTTTTATCTTATGATGAAAATACTTTGTTTATTTTATATTATTTTGCTATAAAATACAATATTAAAGTATGTATTTTTACATTATTTTAAGGCAGTATTTTCATACTGCCTAATCTTAAACTAATATAGTTAATCTATTTTAAATTTTATTAAATAAAATAAGGGGAATGTGTGTTTATTTAATTTATAACTTTTTAATTCTAAATACATTTACTTTAATAGAAAATTTACCACCTCCTGAAAAATAACATTGGATGATTTATATTATATATTCTGTTTGGGGAGTCGAATGATATAATCTTTCTTTCGTTTTTTAACTTCTCTTCTTTGGGGTGTGTTTCATTACGTACGAAATAATTTAAAATTGCATAGATACGAGATTCTCGTTTACAAATACTTAATATCGATATTATTTTATGAATAAATAAATTTAATGTTTTATAAAACTAAATATATAATAGCATCTGTTTATAGCATTTTCAAGCATTTTGCTGTTATTTTTAACTTATTCGTTCGTCAAAAAGATTATCATTTTCTATAAATTCTACATATTCTACATTCTTTTTTGTTTTTTCAGCATTCTTCAATATATTTTTAAAATAAAATTTTTTAAATCTTAGTAACATATTTTTGTTATCCGAATATTATATAGTATCTTTTAAAGAGAAAGGAATTTATAACATGCTATCTTTTAGTGTGTTATATTAGGATTTAATTATGAATAATATGAATTTCAATGATATGATGAATATGATTGCTCATATGGATAAAAAAGAACTTCAAGAAAAAATGAATCAAGCTCAAGCTTTTATAAATGCTAATGGTGGACCTCAAGCAATGATGAATAAACTATCCAATAATAAGCCTAAGCAGTTCTAGATATTTTAAGTTATAGGAGGTATCTTGATGGCTGACATGTCAGATTTTATAAAAAATTTTGCTCAGATGATGAGTTCTAACTCTTCTGAAAATAATAAAACTCAAAATTTAGAAGATGATAAAGTAAGTCAAGAAGATTCCTCTTCTCAAGTTGATTTTAATGAATTTTTTAAAAATTTTAGCAAGAATATTTCCTCTTCTAACAATCCTCAAGACGAAAATAAAAAAACTGAAAATTCGTCAAACTTTGAAATACCTAATATTGATATTTCTACAATGATGAAAATAAGTCAAATATTATCTGCTATGCAGTCTAATCAAAATAGCAATAGTGCTAATTTACTCCTAAGTTTAAAACCATACTTAAATCACACAAGACAAAAAAAAGTAGATGAATATATTCAGTTATTAAATATAGAAAAAGTTATAAATGTTATGAACAATTTAGGTGGTGATTCAAAAAATGATTCCTAATTATCCTTATTATGGACTTCCAAATTACATGAATTATTTTAAGAATTCTTCTCCTGCATTTAATCAGCCTTATATACATAATCCACCTTCATACACATCAAAACCTGTAACGCCAAATTATACTTCCTCTTCTCCATATTCTAAAAATACTGCTAAATTTTCAAATCAGCCCCAGTTTTCACATTCGTCCAATGTTTCAAGAGATTCACCTATCTTTAACATTTTAGGACTAAATTTATATTTTGATGATTTACTTATTTTATGTCTAATCTTCTTTTTGTTTAGCGAAAAAGTTAATGACTATTTTTTAATTTTGATTTTGTTCTTATTACTTATGGATTAAAAAGGCTCTAATAGTTTCTATCTCTATTAGAACCTTTTTCTTATTCAATTACCATCTTTCCTTCTTCATCTAAATACGCGTACATTCTTCTTTCATTTGAATATACCTCTTCTTTTTCTCTTTCATTTACCACATTTGCAATTCTAAGTTGCATTGCCTCTATTGATGACGACGCAATTATTGCATCCTTATTTCCTTTTGCTCCAGCATGTGCAAGACCTCTTAAAGCACCTAAAACGACAATATTTTCACCAGCAATTACTTCAGCTCCATCATTTACATCTCCTAATATTACTAGACTTCCTTCAAATTCAATTTTCTGCCCCGACCTTAACGAGCCACGGTGATATTTAGTTTCAGATGTAGCTACATTTTTGTTATATGTTTTCGTTATTCCATGAAGTCCTAATGTTCTTGGGCTTTCAAACTCAACTTTAACATCTAAATATTTATTTATCATAGCTTGTATCTCGTCTATTTCTTTATTTCTTAATACCTTTCCAGATATATAAATCGGTAACTTTTCATCTTTGTAGAGTTTTTTTAATCCTATCATTCTTTTCTTTAACTCTTCTAAGACTTCTGCTTGTTTTGCATCGTCTTTTATTCTTATTACTATATTATCTTTTTTGGTATTAACCATTATACAGCTCATTACTTTTACTTACCGCATAAATCATGCGATTCTCCCTTCTTTTTTAAATATAATAAGTCAATAACTAATATGTAATTACTAATTATTGACTTTTTATCTTTTGTTTAATTTATTATTTGTGTACTCGGAAGTGCACTTACATCTTCAGTAACTTGATTTACATTCATTCCAAAATATTGTGCCATTATATCTCTTGCAACTTCTGCTGTATAGCTACCATGTTCTCCATTTCTTACAAATACAACTACGGCAATTTCTGGATCATCAAATGGTGCAAATCCAACAAACCAAGCATTTGTATGTCCTTCTATTCCTGTTTGTGCAGAACCAGTTTTTCCTCCTACTTCAATATCAAAATTTGCAAATGTAGAATATGCTGTTCCTCCTGATTCTGAAGTAACACCTCTCATTCCTTCTAAAATAGCATTTATATTATCTGGATTGAAAGTTAAGTCTTCACCATCATCCTCAGTTATTCCTAGTTTCTCATTTACATATGCTTCATATTCATCCCTAGGCACTTCACTACCATCAGAATTTATTATTGATTTAACAACTGTTACATCTAGTTTTTTTCCTCTATTTGCTATCATTGCAACATATTTTGCCATTTGAAGTGGTGTAAATGTATTGTAACTTTGTCCAATTGCTGCTGAAATTGTTTCTCCTGGATTCCAAACTCTATGCTCTTGCTCTGCAATTTTTGTACTTGCAAGCACTCCTGAAATCTCTCCAGTTAGTTCAACACCTGTTTTATGTCCTAATCCTAAATAATAAGAATATTTTGCTAAAGTATCTATTCCTATTCTGTCTCCCACTTCGTAGAAGAAATAGTTACATGAATGTTGAATTGCTTGTGATACATTGAATCTTCCATGTCCATAACCATAACTTGAATATATCCAGCACTTCCATTCACTATTATATTTTTTATATACACCAGTATCGTTTATTCTCTCTGTTGGAGTTATCGCTCCTGTTTCAAGTCCAGCTATTGCTGTCGCCATTTTATATGTAGAACCAGGTGAGTACATTGCTGATATCGCTTTATTTTCCAAAGGTTTTGTATTTCCATTTATATAATAATTCCATGTGCTAGAGTTTATTCCATTTATGAAATCTGATGGATTATAGTCTGGATAACTTGCCATTGCGAGCACTTCTCCACTTTTTATATTTAGCACCACAGCAGCGCCAGCATCAGCCCCATAAGCCTTTCCAAATCCTCCACTTGCTATTTTATTTATATTATTCTTTAAGGCTTCTTCTGTTACAGCCTGTAATTTTGCATCTATTGTTAATACAACATTGCTTCCAGATATAGCTTCTTTAGAAATATATTCATTGGTAGTAGTTCCATCAACATTCATATCTATTTGCTTAACACCATTAGTGCCTTTTAAATATTTTTCAAAAACTGACTCTATTCCTGATTTTCCAATGATATCATTTTGATCATATTTATCTTCGTTACCTTTTAACTCATTTTCTTCTATTTGTCCAATTCTTCCTAAAACATGAGATGCTAGATTTCCGTATGGATATGTCCTTATTGAGCTTTCTTTTATTTCTACTCCTGATAGATTTTCATTCTGCTCTTTTATTTGATGCAAACTTGCTTCACTTATGTTTTCTGCAATCTCTAGTGATTTCGTATTGCTGTACCCTTTATATGATATTAAATATCTAATAGCAATTATTTTTCTTGCATCTTCTATGTTATCTGTTTTTATTTCATATTTATTTTTATAGTAATTAAATACTTCTTCTGCCGAGAAATCCTCATTTATATTATTTGCTTTTTTCCATGCTTTTTGACTTGACTCTTCTTCTAACTTGAAGCTAAATGGATTTATATTTATCATAAACTCATCTTCATAAGTATCTCCATTAGTATTTAGTATATTTATTAAACTAAGGATTGTATTATTTAAAGTCTCCGTATTTACACTTGTTTTATATAATACTACCGAATATTGTGATTTTACTCCTGCAAGCACAGTTCCTGAACTATCTGAAATGTTACCTCTATCAGCCTCCAATACACTTTCCCTTGTTAATCTTGTATTAGAAGTTTCTCTGTACTCTGCACCATGTATAATTTGAAGATTAAATAGTTGCATCAAAAGTATTATTCCAATTATGTATACTAATATCGTAACAAAATTATATCTAATTCTATCATTTTTTTCTTGATTGTTTATAATATCTATCACCCTCTTTACCTAGAAATATCTTGTCATCATTATTTTATCATCAAATAAATTTTCCAAATAATAGCCAGTCTTTTTTATAAGTGGATATATAATTATTGTTATTAAACTATTAAAAATTATCTCTATAATCAGTATTTTTAAAAACGCTAAAATTTCTATATCTCCTGATAATCTAAGCATAGATAGTATATAGGTCAATGTTTCATATACTACTGTCGTTATGCATACCATTAATATAATTATAAACCTACTATCTTTAGAAAAGTTTTTACTTAAATATTCTCCTAAAACACCTACTATTCCTAGTCCTAGAGCAGAAATTCCTACGCTTCCACCTAATACAATATCAATATAAGTACCTGAACATATTCCAAAAATAATACCAAATTTTCTCTTCACAAATAAACTTATAAATAATATAAATATTACATATAAATTAGGCATTATTCCAGCTATATTAAACCAAGTAAAAAAGTTCGATTGTAAAAAATAAATAAGAAAAAAAGTTAGAGCTAAACAAATTATTGAAATTGTCTTTTTCATTTTAGCTTTTACCTCCCTCTTATTTTTAATTTGTTATTACAAGTACTGTCTCTATTTTATTTATATCCACAGCTGGTTCTATTAGTGCATACCTATTAGTTAAATTTTTAGTATTTACTACTTGCTTTACAGTTCCAATTGTAATTCCTTTTGGATATATACCACCTAGTCCAGACGTCTCAACTTTATCTCCTTCTAGTATCGTTGCTGTAGTTTGAATATAGCTTGCCTTTAATAACTTAGAGTCTTGAAGATTTCCTTTTAATATCACTGCATCCCTAGAGCTTCCAACTACACCACTAATTGCACTAGCCGTATCTAATAATGTTTGAACCTTTGCTGTTGTTTTAGTTACTGATATTACATGTCCTACCAAACCATTATTTGAAATTACCGGCATATTAACCTGTATTCCATCATTTTCTCCAACATTTATAACAATTATATTGCTATAATTGCTACTGTCCCTATTTATAACATATCCTGGAACAGTTTTATATTCTGTATATTTATCCTTTAAATTAACATACTCTTTTAATGTTTCATTTTCTGCTTTTATGATTTCTAGCTCTCTTAATTGTTTTTCAAGTTCATCATTTTCCGTCTTTAACTTATCATTTTCCGTTCTAAGTTTAGTAACATCTGAGAAAAACTCTTCATTACCACTAATTTTATTTTTCAAATATGTTATTCCATTTTGTACTGGCATAACTAGGCTACCAAGCATTCCACCTATATTTGAGAAATTTTCTATTTTCACATTAGATATAATAACAATAATAATCAAGATTATTATTGTTATTATTATTCCTATAATTCCAGTCTTTTTATTTCTTCGCATTAGATTCTCCTAAAAATATTTATCTCTTTTTTGCATTTATTAAAACTGTTCGTAATTTATCTATCTCTTGTATTGTTTTACTCGTTCCATTTACAACACATTCTAGAGGTCTTTCTGCAACATACACTGGTACTTCTATTCTTTGTGAAATTAGCACATCTAAATTCTTGATAAGTGCTCCTCCACCTGTTATTGTTATACCTCTTTCAACTATATCTGAAACAAGTTCTGGTGGTGTTTTTTCTAAAGTTGATTTTACTAAATCTACAATCTTTTCCATTGATGGAGCCATAGCTTCACATACTTCTTTTGAGGATATTATTCTGTTATCTGGAAGTCCTGTTGTTAAGTCTCTTCCACTTATTTCCATAGTCCTATCTTCTACTGGTTTTGTTGCGCATCCTAGTTCAATTTTTACTTGCTCTGCAATCGTTGCTCCAATTGCTAAATTTAGATTATTTTTTACGTATGCTATTACTTCTTGATCTAGTTCATCTCCAGCTACTTTTATTGAATCACTAACAACAATTCCACCAAGTGAAATTACTGCAATTTCTGTTGTTCCTCCACCTATATCTATTACCATATTACCAGTTGGTTCCGCTACATCTAATCCAGCTCCAATGGCAGCAGCCATAGGCTCTTCTATTAAATAAACTTCTCTAGCACCTGCACTTGCTACGGCTTCTTGAACAGCTCGTTCTTCGACTTCTGTAATTCCTGATGGTACTCCTACAACAACTCTTGGTCTTCCACAGTTATATCTTTTACAAACTTTTGCCATTATATTTTTAACTAGCAAACTAGTTGCTGTTAAATCTGCAATTACGCCATCTTTCATTGGTTTTACTGCATTTATTTGCTCAGGTGTCCTCCCAAGCATCTCTTTTGCTTCATGTCCTGTTGCAACAATTTCTCCTTTTCTTCTATCAATTGCAACAACAGATGGTTCATTTAGAACTATTCCTTTACCTTTAATTGTTATTAAAATATTAGATGTTCCTAAGTCCATCCCTAGGTCTTTTGAAACTAACGAAAATAGGCTCATTTTCTACTCATCCTTTCCATTTTTCTGCAAATCGTGAGCTTGGGCCCTTGTTATAATGCTTTTCTATATATAAACATTGATATAATTACACCAATTATACTCGCTATATTTATTTTAAAAGTTACTGCAAATGTTAGTTTTACAACTTGTAAATCTAATATTAAAGGCTCTGATAGTCCAAACTCTTGTCCAAATGATAACCACCATAGAAAGTCAACACTAGACGCTAAACTACCTATTAAACTGCCTATAACTAAACCAGCTAATATAAATAATATACATATCCAAGAACTCTTACTCTTCATTTTTTCCTCCGTTTATTTTATCTATTTTTATCTTATTATTTTTGCTCACTATCGCTTGTATTATATATTGAATTAGCTTTTTTTTCAATAGCAAATTAAAATTATATTTAAAAGGCCAATATATTTTTTCTTTTCGACAAATTTCGCTTTATTTTTCAGTATTTTTATGGTATATTTATTATTACATTTTAAGAAAAATTTAATATAATATATAGAAGTTAGATTTCCATTTATTGTCTCTTTATTTAACTTAAATTTAGTAGTATAATTTATTTAAAGTGATTCTTACTTTTATATTTAATAGATGTTCGGAGGTTTTACAATATGAAGTTTGAAAAAGTTAATAATGATAAAATTAAAGTAACTCTAAGTAAAGCAGATTTAGAAGCAAATGATATAGATATGCATTCTTTTATGTCTAATTCGGAAGAAACTCAGTCTCTTTTTCTTTCTGTTCTAGATAAAGCTGAAAGAGATTATGGTTTTTCAACTGATAATTATAAATTAAAAGTAGAAACTATTGCTACTGAAACAGGAACATTTATATTTACTATAACAAGAATTAAAGATACCCCTGCTTCAAGAAAAAAAGTAAAGGTTTCCAAAAAACAAGATATTCCTAACATGGATTATACAACTTTAATATATAATTTTTCAAACTTTGAAGACTTTTGCAGTTTTGTAGATTTCATTCATTCAAGTAACCTCCCAAACTTTAATAAATTTGCAAAAAAATCTTCTCTATACAGCTTAAATAATTCTTATTACCTAATACTAAATAATATTAACTCAAAATATTCTCATACCAAAATTATATATTCTTCTATTACAGAATTCGGCAAATATGTAACTCCTGTAATCGGCCTTGCTCAAAAAATCGCTGAATCTGGAACAGTTGTTATAAAATCTAATGCAATTAAAACTTGTGAAAAATACTTTATAAAAGATTAAAAAATAACCTAAACTTTACTTTTAAAAAGTAAAATTTAGGTTTATTTTTTTAGTATACATAGTTTTGAGGATCTTGTGCAATTCCATTTACTCTTACTTCTAAATGTAAATGGTTTCCAGTTGATAGTCCTGTTGAACCAACCTTTGCAATAAGTTGCCCCTGTTCAACATATTCTCCTTGTGATACACATAAAGAACTACAATGTCCATAAACTGTTTCTACTCCATTTCCATGTCCTAGAATTACATAATTTCCATATCCACCATTATAGCCATATTCAGAAATCTCTACTACTCCAGCTGCTGCCGCGTATATGTTCGTACCATAACTTGCTCCAATGTCAATTCCTTTGTGATTATCTCTACTACGCCATCCAAATCTTGATGTTAGAGTTCCTCCTGATATCGGTCTTATTAAATTTATTCCTAAGGATACAACATTTCCAGAATTATTCATTCCAGTAGCACCTACACCACTGCTTGTACTATATTTTTTTACAACTGGTTTAGCTTTATATAACTCCTCTACACATGTATCTGCATCTGAATATTCTGGTTCACTAGTGCTATATGTTTCTACTACACTAATATCATCTGCATTTGTGCTTTCTTTTTCTTTTAGAGTATCTATTATGCTTTCTGCATCATCAAAATTTGAAATATAATATTTTTCTTCTTCACCCTCTAATACAGCAAAATATCTATAATAATTAGTACCTTGGCTGACAATTTTATCATATATTTCATCATCATTTGTCTCAACATTACGTTTTAGCATACATAAACTGTATTCTGGCATATTATCTATTTGTACAAAAGCAAGTGTACCACCATTTCCTTTTTGCAAAGCCTCATTTATTCTTGACTGTAGTTCACTTTTATTTTGAGTATATCCCAAAAATTCGCCATTTAAGCTTACACTATATGTCGGTTTAAAAAAATAGATTGTTATTCCACAAATAATTGCTAGTGCAATTATTATTAGTGAAGATATTCTTACAATTCTTCGCATGTGTGTCATGCTTCTTTTAAAAATATTTATATCCAACAACTCCTATCATTTCAATTTATCAATGATATTTTACAATACTATTACAAATTTATCAAGTAATATATAGAAATTATTGGTCTTTACATTTTATTGTAATTCTTTTTTTAATTCATTTATTTCCTCTACAGTTGCCTCACCCGTAGGAATATAGTATCCTTTCACTTGTGCTATTTTAAACATTTCATACTGAAAACTTTCTTCATTATTTCTTATCTGCTGAATTGTTTGTCTTAGCGACATATCTTTTATATTTACTATTGCATTTTCATATAGATTAAGACTTAACTTACATGAATCTAAAACATCATTTACCATTGTCTTTTCATCCATTATTCTCACACTCCTTATCAGTTATTTAAAAAAGTAAGTAATTTTTGTTTTGTATTTAAGCTATCTTGTGCATATTTTGTAAATATTTGTTTTATTTGCGGATCAACTGCTTGAGCAGAATATGCATTTAACTTCTGATATGAAGTTTCTTGAAGTATTATAATTTCCTTTAAGTCTTGTAATTCTTTTTGACTAAAATTTGCCATTTGTATATTTTTTACCTCCTAAAACTTTTTAATTATTATACCAATTGTTTTTATTTTTATTCAAAACAAAAAGCAAGACATTTTTTCATGTCTTGCCTTTTGTTAATTTAATATTTCTAATCCAGCAAATTTTGCCATCAATCTTTTATGTCCTACTTTATCAAAATTTAAATCAACTTTTATATCATTTCCTTCTTCTTCTAGTTTCATGATAGTTCCTTCACCAAATTTTTTATGATAAACTCTTTGTCCTACTTGATATTTTGATAAATCTACATCACTTGTGTTTTTATTTTTTAATGAATTTAAGAAATTTTCGGCTGTTCTAAATGCAAATCCATTTGAACCTCCGCTTTGTGCTGCTGCAACAACTTTGTTTGTTGCTTGTTTATCATCGTCATCCATTTTATAAGTCTTAACAGATTGACCTTTTCCGTAACTCCATCTGTATCCAAAATCTTTAAATTCTTCCTCTTGTTTATTTCCACCATTTACAACTTCTGCATAACCTTCTAGTAGTTCATCTGGAATTTCCTTTACAAATCTTGATACTTGGTTATAGCTTGTTGAACCAAATATAGTTCTATGTTTAGCACAGGTTAAATACAAATATCTTTTAGCTCTAGTAATTCCTACATAGAATAATCTTCTTTCTTCTTCTAGTTCCTTAGGTTCTCCCATAGACCTATAACCAGGGAATAGTCCTTCCTCCATTCCAACTAAGAATACTACTGGAAATTCTAGTCCCTTTGCAGAATGAAGTGTCATAAGTGTAACCGAATCATCTTGATCTTGCATTCCATCTATATCACTTGATAAAGTAATACTTTCCAAAAATTCAGCCAAACTATTATCAGCAGATTGTTCTTCAAACTCTATTGCAACAGTTAAAAATTCTTCTATGTTTTCAATTCTAGTTTGAGCTTCAATCGTATTTTCAAGTTCTAATGCTTTTGTATAACCTGTAACATTTAACATTTGTTTTATTAAATCAGATATTTTTAATTCATCTTTTTTAGCTCTTAAACTTTCTATTTGTTCAATAAATTCTTTCGCATTTGTTGCAACTCTTGACAAATCATAATTTTGAGCATTTTTTATTATTTCATACATTACTATTCCTTCTCTATCAGAAATATCTTGTATTTTGTCAAGACTAGTTTTGCCTATTCCACGCTTTGGTTCATTTATAATTCTCTTTAAAGAAAGATTATCTGCTGTATTATGAATTAATCTTAAATAAGCAATTGTATCTTTTATTTCTTTTCTTTCATAGAACTTTAATCCTCCAATTACTTTGTAAGGAATTTGTTCTCTCATTAAAATATCTTCTATAGCTCTTGATTGAGCATTCATTCTATAAAGAATTGTAAAATCTTGATATTTAAAGAACTCCTCTCTCTTTAGATGATTAATTTGCTCTACTATATATCTTGCTTCATCATATTCGTCATCTCCAGAATAAATACAAGGAAGTTCTCCTTCTTCATTTTGAGTCCATAATTTCTTTTCATATTTATTTTCATTGTGTTTAATTACGGCATTTGCAGCTTTTAAAATATTTCCTGTACATCTATAATTTTGCTCTAACTTGATAATCGTAGTTCCAGGAAAATCTTTTTCAAAGTTTAATATATTGCTTATATCAGCTCCTCTAAAGCTGTATATTCCTTGGTCATTATCTCCTACTGCAGTAATATTTCCATATCTTGATGCAAGTATTGACACAAGCATAAATTGTGCTTTATTTGTATCCTGATACTCATCAACTAATACATACTTAAATTTTTCTGTATAATACTCTAATATATCTGGATTATCCGAAAGAATTTTTATTGTAAAATTTATTATATCATCAAAATCAATAGCATTATTTTCTTTTAACCTTTTTTGGTATAAGCCATATATTTCTGCTATTTTTTCTTTTCTGTAATCTCCAGAATATTTCACTCCGTAAGCTTTTGGCTCTAACATTTCATTTTTTGCATTACTAATTTCAGCAAGTACACTTCTATCAGAAAAAGTTTTATCATCTATTTTTAATGTTTTTAAACATTCTTTTACCAGTGTTTTTTGATCAGAACTATCAAATATTACAAAATCTGTTCCAAAGTCAATTCTATCAATAAACTTTCTTAAAATTCTTACACAAATAGAATGGAATGTTCCCATCCATAAATCATTTGCAGCTTCGCCAATTAGCTTTTCAACTCTTTCCTTCATCTCATTTGCAGCTTTATTAGTAAATGTTATTGCTAGTATATTCCATGGTTTTACTCCATTTGCTATATCATATGCAATTTTATGAGTTAATACTTTTGTTTTTCCACTTCCTGCTCCTGCAATTACAAGGCATGGTCCATCTATTTGAAGCACAGCTTCCTTTTGTTTATCATTTAATCCTTCTATTAATTCTTCTTTATTCATTTTTCACCTATCATTTTGTTAAATTCATTTTTTCATATATTATAATAAATGTTTCTAAAAGTCAACGCCTTTAGAAACATTTGTTTTTATCTATTGAATTTTTTCAATTATTTTTTCTAGTGATTCATATATCTCTTTTGCACATTCTCTATATACTGGTATTGGGTATCCCCATGGATCTTCTATATCTTTATCTTCCACTTCTGGACCATATGCAAATTCTTTTATTGTAAATATTTTATGCTTTATTTCTGGATACATATATTCTAGTGTTGTTAAGTGAGCATGAGTCGCACATAGTATTAAATCCATATCTTTAATATTTGTATTTTTCACATTAACAGATTGATGGTTTAATATATTTACATCATAATCTTCTTTCATGACTTTAATTGCTTCATCTGTTGAATATTCTCCTGTTGATGCGTGAAGTCCTGCAGAACACACATTTATTCCTGTAATATTTCTATCTTCAAGCATTTTTTTCATTAGTCCTTCTGCCATTGCACTTCTACATGTATTTCCTGTACATATAAACATTATGTTTTTTATTTTATCCATATTAGACTTCATTCCTTTCTGTGTTTATATTATAATATATCATTAATTTTTGAAAGTCAATCTATAAATTTTTCACAAACTTACCGCAATTAGCCCCAACACAAAACCTAATATAGTTCCAAATGTTCCAAATTTTCCCTTATACATTTGATTAGATTCTGGAATTAACTCGCATGACACAATATATAGCATTGCTCCTGCCGCAAAAGAAAGACATACTGAAATAATACTATCTGATATTTCTCCAATTATCTTTCCAGCAAATGCTCCAATTCCTGTTGTTACTCCTGAAAGTATAACGTAGAAAATTACCTTACTTGCTTTCATTCCCCCATTTTTCATTGGTACAGCCATTGCAATTCCTTCTGGTATGTCATGTATACAAATAGCTAAAGCTAGCGAATATCCTAATGTAATTGATGCTCCAAATCCAGAACCAATTGCTAAACCTTCCGGAAAATTATGTATTGCTAATCCTATACTTGTTATTATCCCTGCTCTTAATAAGTCTGCTTTATCATTTTTATTTATATTACTTTCTTTTTCAAATTTTCTATCTACAATATAATTGCATATAAACATACTAATAATACCAAATAAAATTCCAAATATTACGTTTTGTATTTTTGATATATTTAATGCTTCTGGAATTAAATCAAAACTTAATATTGAAGTCATTAACCCCGCAGCAAAAGATAGAATAAAACTTAAAAATTTACTTGATGGTCTTTTAAAAAACACACCTATCAAACCACCTAATGTTGTTCCAAATGTGCCAAAAAATAAACCTATCAAAGTAGTTTTTAATAAATCATACATTTTTCTCTCCATTTCAATTAAAGATTTTGTACTATTTATATTTTGAAAGGTTTATTTTTAGACTATTATTTATTATATAATTTATAATATAAATCTAGTTCTTTTGTATAATTATTCTCTATATTCTTTTTAGTATATTCGTTAAATTCACTGGAATTAATTATTTCACTATCAACCTCTTCATCTATTACAGTATTTTCTTCAAAATTGTACTCTACTTCCCTATAAAAATTTTTGCTGTCCTCATTAACAACTCTTACTGTTATAAGTTTTTCCTTATCTATACATATATCTCTATATTCTTTATTAGTTCCGTTTCTTATTACATAACAATCTCTTCCATTATATCTTTCTTCTCTAATCGAAATACCAACACAATAAATACTATTTGATATATCTCTATAATTTATAATTTCATTAAATATTCTAATAGGTTTACCTTTTGTTATTTCAATAAAATCCTGATTATAATATTCAATTTGTTTTAATTTATAGTATACTAATATTTTTTCACAACTATTATCTTGATAAAATCTCACACTATCATCATCTTCTATTTTATATTTTCCATCTTTATAATAATATATCTTATTATATTCATTTACCTCTCCCGTTTTCAAATTTCTATCTATTGTCTTAACTTCTAACTTGTAATTATTTATTTGCTCTGTTTCTTCAACTTTCTTATATACATCATTAAGTATTTTTCTTGTCTTATATACTTTTAAGCAAAATATAATAAATATACTTATTATCACTACTAATATAAATATTATACTAGCTTTTAATATAAATATATGTCTATTTATTTTTTTAAATTGATTAATCATTATTTCATCTTCGTCATTATTTAATTTTTTTTCTTGATTTAAATAATATTCTTTACAGTTTCCACAAGATTTTAAATGATTTTTTACAAACTTTTCGCTTTCTTCACTTATTGACTTTTCCATAAATTTCTGTGATAAATCCCTTACAATTTCGCATTCTTCTTTTTTATTCATTTTTAAAATCCCCCTTTAATTTAGTTTTTGCTCTATAGAAAATAATTCTTGCATTTTCTTCTGTGTTTCCTGTAATATTGGCAATTTCTTTAAAACTAAAATTTGTTCCTATCCTTAAATAAACAATTTCTTTTGATTTTTCGTCTAATTGATGTATTTTTTTATATACATCCAATAACTCCTCTTTATTAAAGAAATCTTCTTCACTTACAATACCTTGGTAGTTAAGATCTTCTTCCAATGAAATTTCATTCATTTTTTTATGTTTTTTATAATAATCATTCCATTTATTTTTCGCAATTACGTATAACCAAGTTTTAATACTAGACTCATATTTAAATTTGTTAATATTTTTAACCGCACTATAAAAAGTTTCTTGTAAGAGTTCTTCTGCTATGTCTTTATTATTAGTTAAATTTAATAAGTAGCTATAAACTTTTTGGGCATATTCTTTATAAATTTCTTCCATTTTTTCACCTTCTATACATATAGACTTCTTTTCTTTATTTTTGTTACATACTTACTTTTATGATTTATGACATTTCCACTACCTCGGCTCGCAGTTCTATTAATGGTTCTGGTTCAAAAACATTAAATAGTAACCCTAGTACTCTTCAAGTCATGGTTGATGCCAAAGGATGGGGTGGCATGGAAGTCACTGTAAATGCCTCTTCCAGTTGGAATGGCTATATGTCTCTTGACATCATATCTTCTGATGGTAAAGTTCCTCTTGAAGGTGCTACTATTTATTCTAATCGTATTATTAACGCTATTCCTGCATTCATAATGCTGATAAGTTAATTCTCAGCAAAAAGCAGCATCATTTAAATGATGCCGCTTTTTTGCTTTTTTATTATTTTTATATAAAAAACACTCATTTTCATGTGAATTTATTATTCCTACAGCTTGTAAATATGAATATATTATAGTACTTCCTACAAACTTCATTCCCTGTTTTTTTAAATCTTTTGAAATTGCATCTGATAGTTCTGATGTTACTTTATTATTTTCAAAAATAATTTTTCCGTCTGTAAATTTTTTGATATAATTATAAAAAGAACCATATTCTAACTGTATCTTTTTAAATATTTTAGCATTACTTATAGTAGCATTTATTTTTAATTTATTTCTTACTATATCTTTGTTATTCATAAGTTCATTTACTTTATTTTCATTATAATTACAAATCTTATCTATATCAAAATTATCAAAAGCTTTTCTAAAAGCTTCTCGTTTATTTAAGATACATTCCCAAGAAAGTCCTGCTTGAAAAGATTCTAATATTAACATTTCAAACAGATATTTATCATCCGTTCTTAATCTTCCCCACTCTTCATCATGATATGCTATATATAATCTATTTTCAGGATTACACCATTTACATCTACTTTTTCCATCTTTATATTTCATTATTACCACCTAATATAAAATAAGACTAATAAAATATTTAAGCACACATGCTTTATTATTTTAATTAGTCTTACAAAATTATTACTCGTCTGAACCTTTTAAACGTTCTGCTCTATCTGCAGCAATTAAGTTATCTATCATTTCATCTAGGTTTCCATTTAAGAAATCTTCCATTTGATATATACTAAATCCAATTCTATGATCAGTTATTCTTCCTTGTGGATAATTATATGTACGTATTTTCTCGCTTCTATCTCCACTACCAACTTGGCTCTTACGTTCACTTGCAAGTTCAGAGTCACGTTTTTGTTTTTCAATTTCATATAATCTTGATTTTAATAGCTTCATTGCATATTCTCTATTTTGAGTTTGAGAACGCTCAGTTTGACATTCTGCTACAATCCCTGTTGGAACATGTATTAGTCTTACGGCAGATGATGTTTTGTTTACATGTTGTCCTCCAGCACCAGAAGCTCTGAAAACTTCTAATTTTATATCTGATGGGTTTATGTCAATTTGAACATCTTCAACAACTGGAAGAACAGCAACAGTTGCTGTTGATGTATGTATTCTTCCACTTGCTTCTGTTTCAGGAACTCTTTGAACTCTATGTACACCACTTTCAAATTTAAGCCTACTATAAGCTCCTTTTCCTGTAACCATAAATGATATTTCTTTATATCCTCCAAGTCCAGTTTCATTCTCATTTAAAACTTCTATTTTCCAATGCTTTCTCTCTGCATACATTGAATACATTCTAAATAATGTTCCTGCAAATAAAGCAGCTTCCTCACCACCAGCTCCGCCTCTAATTTCACAGATTATATTTTTGTCATCATCTGGGTCTTTTGGAATTAGCAATATTTTTAGTTCTTCTTCTAATTTTGGTATTTTTTCTTTATTTTCATATATTTCTTCTTCTGCTAAGTCTTTCATCTCTGGGTCATTTAGCATTTCTTCTGCTTCTTCTAATGCTTGTTTTGTTTTTTTATACTCTTTATATTTAAGAACAACTTCTTCTATTTCCGCATGTTCTTTCATATATGTAGTCCATTCAGATGGATTTGCTATTATTGCTGGGTCAGCAATTTTAGCATTTAGCTCTTCATATCTCTTTTCTACTGCCTCTAATTTTTGAAACATACAGTTTTCTCCTCTTTATTTATAAATTTAACTATTGTTTATTATATACTAATTTTCCAAACATTTCAAGGCTTTTAGCTACTTTATAGTTCAACATTATTATACTTTATGTTTAGTTTATTCAATATTTCTATTTCTCTATTAGAACATGTAAAAATAATTGCCTGATGTTTATTTAGATTATTTACTAAGTATTCTAATACTTTTTCCATTCTTGTATCATCAAAATATGCAAAAGTTTCATCTAGCATAATTGGCATTTTTTCAGTTGCAAGTTCATCTATCATAGATAATCTTAAAGCCAAATATAATTGATCTATCGTTCCACAACTTAGCTTTCCTGCATCTATATATTCACCTCTATCTGTTTCAACAACTATTCCCTTTTCATCATTCACTATTACTTTAGAATATTTATTACTTGATATTTTCTTAATAGTTTCAGATAAATTTTCTGTAAATTTAGGAGTTATATTTTTTTTCATTTCTACATATGCTTCTTCTAAATTCTCCATTGCTAATCTTATTATATTAGCCTTTTTTATTAGTTCTGTAAATTCATTTTTATATACGGTATTTCTCTCCTCTAATTCTACTAACTTTTCTACCTGTGGAATTATAGTATTCTCTTCTAAAGTTATTGAACTTAATTTTACCTTACTTTCATTTAATCTGTTATCAATTTTCCTTAACTTCTCAGATATATCTTCCGAATTTATTATTTCTTGTAGCTCTATTTCTTCAATATTATATTTCTTTCTAATTTCACTAATTACATTTTCATTTTTATATTCAATCTCTGACAGGATATCTTTATTTTCTTTACTCATGCTATTATTTTTGCTTTCTAATAGCATTATTTGCCCTTTAGACATTGAGGCTTGATATGTTTCATTATTTTTCATTTCATTTTTGTCAATTATCTCTTTTGTTATTTTATCTATTTCTCGTTCTATATTATTTGCTTGTTCTAATAGTAGAGATTTTTCTTTTTCATTTTTCAATTTTGTTTCTTCTATATTTTTTAAATACATTCTTTTATTTTTACTTTTTGTAAATAGATAACTTACAATACTTATTAAAGTTCCTGCAAATCCGATAATCATAAGTATATTATTTTTATTCAATATAAATCCTACTACTATTAGCATTATAAAAATAATACTTAATATAGAAAATATTATTAAATTTGGTTTTTTTTCATCAATTAAATTAGCTTCCACTTCTATATTATTGGCTTTATTTTTTATATCAATATATTGATTATTTAATGTTTCTTTATTTCTTTCTAATTGTTCTATTTCTTTTGCCATTGCTTCTATTTTTATTTGATATCCATCATTTTCATTATCCAAATTTTTAATTTTTATATTATTTTCTTCTATTTCTTTTTTGTTTATTTCTAGTCTTTGTTTTATTTCATTTTGTTTTGTCAGACTTTTTTGTATTTCTTCAGCTATTTCTCTTTGTTTTTCTATTTCTTTTATTTCGTTTTGTATTTTATCTTTTTCATTTTCTATTTCATACTTTCTATCTTTATATGGTAGAATTTTACTTATTTCTTCATTTATTTTTCCCAATTCACTTTGGATAATATTTATTGGTTTTTGCTTTGTATTACTAGTGCCAATTTCATCCCTTAATTTATTTTGCAATTTTTCCATAGATTTTTTATATGAAACATTATCTTCTCCAGTACCAGCAATATTTGCGATCTTCTGTATCAATGCATTTTGGTCTTTTTCTTCTAACCTAACTTCTTGTTGCATTGATACAACTGTTGATAAATACATTTGCTTGCTAATTCCAGTTTGTTCAATAAAAAATTGATTTCCATCCTTTTTATCTATACTAAATTTATTTGATATATCTTCAAAATTTTCGTTATATATTTGAGGATTTTTCTTACAAAAATCTCTGAATATTTCATATTTTTCACCATTATCTAAATAATAACTAATTTTTCCCGAAAATTCATTACTATTCCAAGGTTTATATTTTTCATAATCTGATATATCTTTGCCATCTTTATTTTTGCTTATTCCATATAAGATATTATTTATGTAACTTAAAAGAGTAGACTTTCCACTTTCATTTTTACCATGTATTATATTTATTCCATCTTTTAGTTCAATTTCTTTATTCTTTATTACACCATATTCATTTATTTTAATTTTATCTATTCTCAAGTTTTCACCCTCTAACTTTACTACTTATTAAACGCATCCATTCCTACTTCAAATGCCTGTAATAGTTCTTCTTTTTCTTCATCTGTATTTACCATTTTTAGTTTATTTAATATATTTTTAGCAAGTAATCCTTTTAGGCTAACTTGCTTTGCAATCTCTGAAATATCATAGCTCATTTTGCTCTCATCTTTAATTTTTATAATGTTTTGCAAATTTAATAATGCCAATATTTTCTTTGTGTCAACTTCAAAATTATGCTTGCCTGTGAGAATTATTTTGTAATATTTATTATTGTCAAATTTTATATTATTTATCATTTGAACTAAATCTTCCTCCAAGTTTGCATTAGTCATATCTAGATAATATTCCTCAAATGTTTTTGCACTTGTTTTTACAAACTCTAAACTTAATTTTTTACTTTCATCATCTATATTTCCAACAATAAATCCTCTTTCTCCCAGTTCATCAAATCCCATAGATATTGGAGAGCCAGGATACACTATCTTTTGCCCTTGATAGTCTTCAAAACTTTTTTTATGAATGTGTCCTAATCCAATATAATCAAACTCGCTATCTTTTAAAATTCTACTACTCATCGGATTATATTTTCTTACTTCATTTTCACTTGCATCTAAATCCCCATGCGTTAATAAAATATTTATTTTATCCACATTTTGTCCCTCTATTTGTGGATAATTATTATTCATATAAAAATCATTAAATCCATATCCATAAATATCTACGTTATCACATTCTACTTTTTCTAGCTTACTAGTAAAAATATGAACATTGCTACTCCACTTGAAAGTTTTGTAAAATGAATTATTTATATATGGATCATGATTTCCAGGTATAATAAATATCTTTGTATCTGGTATCATTTTAAATAATCCATTTATATATTCAATAGTTGATTGCCTTATATATTCTTGCTCATATAAATCGCCACAGATAAAGAAATATGGTATATTATTTTTTATAATATATTCTACCATTTCCTTCATTACCATTCTTTGTTCTATTCTTCTCGCACTTGTTGCATTTGGAATTTCAGCTAAAGTTACGGCTGGACTATCTAGATGCAAATCGGCTGTATGTATAAATTTCATAAATTTCACTTCTTTCGTTTTATTTCTTTAATTTTTATATCATATATCTTTTTTAAAGTCAACATTTTAAAGAACATTTGTTTTTATTTATATCCTATAATTTTTCTTTTTTCCCTAAAAATAGACAAAGTTCTACATTGTATAAAAAAGAACTTAGATTGTTAAAAAACTTAACAATCTAAATTCTTTTACTTTTTATTTTCGTCTATTGGTCCAAACAATTCATCAAATACAGATTCTAATTGATCTTCTAAGTCTTTTGAAAATCTTTCATCTTCCTCTGTGTTAGGTTCCATTGGTAATGTCGGAATGTTCTCCTCTTGTTTTACCTCTTCAATCTTTCTTTCTTCTTTTTTTGGTTTATCTTCATCGCTAAATAAATCATCTAATGACTCGACTTTTATGTCTGGTACTTCTTTATTACTCTCTTCTTTTTTATATGGATTTGCTGGATTAAACTTTCTCCACTCGCCTCTCATTCCTGCATCAAAATCATTATGGCTAATTGCTGCTTGCCTTAAATCCGTTGCCATTGGCTTTTTATAATACCAGAATTTATCTGCCTTGATTGGTTTTAATCCTTTTTCAAAGATTATACATTGATTATTATCCATTCTTCTAAGTTCATCTGGTGTCATTAACGCTCTTCCCATTATTTGATCTGAACTACTATATCCTGATTTATGATGTTCTTTATCTCTACTTACAGACTTACTATCTCTAGATATTGTTTTCTCACCTAATTGTTTTGAGAAGTATTCTGCTGTTTTAAATGAGTTACTTCCTAAAAATACGTGAGTATCGCAGTTTCCTATTATTGTTTCATATGACTTTTCATATATTGCTTCTAATTGGTCTAAATTCTGCAATATTACGCTAAATGATATTCCTCTACTTCTACTTGTAGATATTTTTTTATCAAAATCCGGTATTTGTCCAATATTCGCAAACTCATCTAGTATGAAATATAACGGAACTGGCAACCTTCCTCCTGGCATTTCATCAGCAATATTATATAATTGTTGTATTAATTGAGAGAAAAATATTGTCAAAATAAAGTTATAAGCTGTATGTGTATCTGACGATATTACATATAAAGCTGTTTTATTTCTTGCAATTTCTTCAAAATCTATTGTATTAGTAGATGTTACTTCTGCAATATCTCTTGAGTCAAATTTTGATAATTTCGCTTGTAATGTACTTAGTATTGAACTAAATGTTTTTTCTGTTGCAATTTCTATAGATTTATAATTTGTTCTTGCTTGGTTTCCTTCTGGAAGCTCATGCATAAGCTCTGTAAGTAAACTACTTCCATTATTGCTATTTGCTGCTCTTACAAGTTCTGCACATGAAGCTAAATTTTGCTCTTCAGGATCTCTTGTATACATTAAATAATAAATTAAAGCTTTTAGTAAAGTTTCGGCCGAATCATCCCAGAATGGATCCGAAGATTTTCCTTCGCCCTCTTGCCCCTTTACAATTGTATGTGCAATTACGTCAACGTCAATGTCATTTGTTATATGCAATAATGGATTATATCCATCACTATTTTGTGGATTTACTAAATTTAAAACTTTTATATTGTATCCATGTTGTTTTAAATATCCTGCAGTTTTATCATACAATTCTCCCTTAGGATCTGTAAAAACATACGAACCAAGCATTTGGTGTGCATTAGGAATTGAATAAGTTGATGATTTACCAGAACCAGAACCACCGACAATTAAAACGTTAACATTTCCTATTTTATCAACTGGTAAGTAGTTCTTTTCTGCAAGGATTATACCTTTATTTTTATTTAAAATTCTATATTGTTCCCCACCTTCGCACCAATCACTTGAGCCGTTTTCAATATTTTCATATTCATTCTTTGGCTTTGCTTTTATTATTGATACAACAAGTCCTATTAATAGAACTATTGTAAGGTACAATGTCCACTTTCCAAAGATAGGAATTACTCCACTTTCTCCTAATTTAGTAATTGACTTAAAACTTGTTATTTCTGCTGTAAATCGCTCTATAAAGGTTGATAAATTAAATTGTCCATTTAATGTACTATCTTTTATTGCTACTGCCCAAGGCGCAATTAATAGTATTTCTAGTACTGTCCACAATACTAGAAATACTATTAGTGTAGTTTTGCTTTTTTTCAATGCTTTTTCAATTTTATAATTCATAATTAATCACCTTTTTCTTTTGGTTAGTCAGTTATTTCCTTTTCTTGCTCTTGATCATAATTTATAACCATTGGATTTTCAATCTCAAGACTTTTACTACCTAAAGCCCTGTATTTTTGTATAACATTTTCCTTATTAACACCAAGTTGAGACATACTTATTGAATATGTTATTGATTTTTTGTTTCCCATTAAAGTTCCTCCTAATTATCATTTTGCCTAATCTCAAAGGCAAAATATGATTTATATGGTTTTAGTTTACACTTTCCTTTTACTTCATTTGTTTTTTCGTCAATATATAATACTGGCTTTACTTCTTCTGCTGTTTCTGGGTCTATAATTGTTATTGGTCTTTTTAAATTTGGTGTATATTTAATATCTTGATATTCAGATTCTTGTTCAGAATATAAAGTATCAAATTTCACGGGCATAGGCTTTCTAGAAATTTTTACATTATCTTTATCTAAAACTCCATTGTTTACTACAACTTTATCTTTTCCAAAAGACAAGATTACTAATTGTTTTGAATCTCCTTGTACTTCATCTACGAAGAATGTTTTTTTCTTATTTGACCCAATAAGTTGTTCTCTACATTTTAAACGCTCCAATGTAAATCTTGGTGAATTATCATCAAGTTCTTTTTCTTCTTCATTTATTTGATAAATTACTGTATTTACATTTTGTGGATCCATTATACTAAAATGTTTTCCTGATAAAAATTCCATTTTACACCTCTTCTTCCGCATACTCTTTTATTATACCTTATATGGCAGAATATGTCAACCTTTTATTTATGTAAATCTTTATTGCTTGCTTGTTTTTCCAACTGTTTATAAAGTTTTTCTTCTTCTTTACTAATATTTTTTGGCAAAGCAATCTTTACATTAATAATAAATGCTCCTCTTCCTCCGTCTACCATCTTTATATCCTTTATTTTCAATTTTTATTATATCATCTACATTGCTTCTTTTTGGTATATAAATAGTTATTGGTTCATCAATAGCATCTATGCTTAATTTTGTACCTAAAACTGCTTCCCAAGGCATTACATTAACAGTTGTATATATATCAGATTCAACTAATTTATATTTTTTATCTTCTTTTATGTTTATTTTTATTAGTAAATCTCCGTTTCTCCCGCCATTTTTTCCAGGTCTTCCTTGTCCTATAAGTCTGATTCTTTCTCCATTTCGTATTCCTGCTGGAATATTTATTTCAAATTTCTTTAATGTTCCATTCACTGTTCTTAAAGAAATTTCCTTTTTCAAACCAAAAAAACCTTCTATTATAGATATATCTATTTCAGTTTCTACATTTTCGCCTTGGCTTGCAACCTTCTTTTCTTTTTCTTTACTTTCCTTTTTTAAAGATTGTATTCCAAATAGCTTCTTTAAAAACTCTACTGTTCCAAGTTTACTCTTTTCTCCTGCTACTTGAGCTTTCTTCTTTCCTATTCTTGCATTCCAGCTTCTATCATATTTTCTTCTAGAACTAGGATTTGATAAAGTTTTGTATGCTTCATTTATATCTTTAAATCTATCTTCTGTACTTCTATTTCCTATATTTACATCTGGATGGTATTTTTTTGCTTGTTCCCTATAGGCTACTTTTATATCATTTGTGCTAACCTTATTAGACTCTAAGCCTAATATCTTATAGTAGTCCTTAAATATCATTTGTCTTCCTCCAAATTACTAGGCTAATTATAGCATATATTTTTAGCATTTCAAATATTTATTTTAAATTTTCAATAAGAATCTTATTTCTTGTATCTATGCTTTCTTTATTTATTAAAATTCCCTTGCTTACAAGTTTTACTATATTATCATTTATTATAAGTAACATGGCTTTATTTATATCTTTTTCTGCAACAAATCTTTTATATTCAACATTATACATTGTTGAAGGCCTATTTAATTCTATTTTATCTGATACAAAAACAATTTTTGCAAGCATGTCCATTTCTACACTAGTAGTAGTATGATACTTGATTGCATCAGCTACTTTTTTACTTACATTGTACTTTTTCTTTGCTATGTCTGCTCCAATTTTCCCATGCAATATCTTTGTATTGATTCTTTCAACTTCTGTTACCTCAATATTATTTTTTTCTAAATAATTTAACATTTCTTCTTCTGACATTTCTTTTGCAATGTCATGAAGAAGACCTGCAAGCTTAGCTTCTTCTACATCTTCATTATATATTTTAGCTAAATGCTCACACATCTCCATAACACCAATTGAATGTATATACCTTTTTTCAGATAAAATTTCTTTCAAATCTTCTTTTATTTGTTCTAATTTTTCCATAATTTTTCCCCTATTTTTCTAATGCATTTTCAATTAGCTTATCTAGTAATTCTGTATAACTTAATCCACAAGCTTCCCACAATTGTGGATACATACTTATTTGAGTAAACCCCGGCATTGTGTTTATTTCATTTATGTATACTTCATCTGTATTTTTTTCTACAAAGAAATCTACTCTTGAAATTCCTCTTGCTCCAACAGCCTTAAATGCTTTTATTGCTAATTTTCTAACTTCTTCTTGTTTTTCCTTACTAATATCAGCTGGTATTAACGTTTTTGATTGAACATTAGTATATTTTGATGAATAACTATAAAACTCTTCTGCAGATAAAATTTGACCTATGCAAGAAGCTTTAACATCTCCTCCATTTTCAAGTACTGCACATTCTACTTCTTTGCCATTTATTCCTTGTTCTACTAGTACTTCTTTATCAAATTCTTTAGCATTTTCAATAGCCTTTACTAATTCTTCCTTGTTTTCAGCTTTCATTACTCCAACTGATGAACCTGAATTTGATGGTTTTACAAACATAGGATATTCTATCTTTGCTTCTATTTTTTCAATAATCTTGCTTATTCCCATCTCTTTTTCATTTAATTCATCATCTACATATATGTAATTATCATTTTCTACTTTTATAAGTACATATTGTGCTTGTTTAATTTTTGCTTTTTCAAATACAATCTTGCTATATACTTTATCCATACAAACACTAGAGGCTAAAACCTTACAACCAACATATGGAATTTTTAACATTTCGAGCATTCCTTGTATTGTTCCATCTTCGCCATATAACCCATGTAAAACAGGAAAAATAACGTCCATTTTACTTAAATAATTATTTATACTTTCAATTCTTTGAATTTTTGTTGGCTCTTCTCCCATTTTAAATACATCTATATTTCTTACCTCTTCATTGTATGAAAACCATTCTCCTTTTTTATTTATATAAATAGGATATATTTCATATTTTTCTTTATTTAAGTTCTTTATTACAGCCGTTCCTGATATATTGGAAACTTCGTGTTCTGTTGATTTTCCACCAAATATAACAGCAATTTTTGTTTTTTCCATACTATACCTCCATATCTTTAAAAGCATTTACTATTTCTTTAAAATTCATAGAATTAGATGCTTTTACTAAAATTGTATCTTCTTTTTTTATAATTTTCTTTAGCTTGCTTATTGCATCTTGATTACTTTCAAATTCATATATTTCTATTTTTTTATTTTTGGCAACATTTGCAATGTTTCTCGCTTCTTTTCCTACGGTTATAAGCACATCAACATTATTTTTTATTACTTCTTCTCCTACTTTTTCATGCAATGTATTTGAAAATTCTCCTAGCTCTAACATATCTCCAAGCACTGCAATTTTTCTTTTATCTGCTATTTTTCCTAAGTATTCAAGAGCTGATTTCATTGAATCGTAATTGGCATTATAGCAATCATTAATTATTGTATAGCCATTCTTGCTTTTTATAACATCCAACCTCATTTTTGAAAGTTCAAATGTTTCTATTCCTCTTTTTATTTTTTCTATATCTATTTTTAATATTTTTCCGACAGAAATAGCAGCTAAACTATTATATACAAAAGCTTCTCCGCCAACAGGTACTTCTATTTCTTCGTTTTCAAAAATATAACTACTTCCATTCTCTCTATACTGAATGTTTTCCGCCATATTTTTACTTTTATTTTTTATACCAAATGTTTCAACTTTATATTTATTTTGCTCTTCATTCCATTTATGCAATAAGTCATTATCATTATTTATTACAACTCTTCCTTCTTTTTGCAATCCTTCTAGTATTTCTAGTTTTGCCTTTAAAATGTTTTCTCTAGAACCTAGATTTCCAATATGAGCCGTTCCAACATTTGTTATTACTGCTATATTAGGTTTTGCAATATTTGTTAATCTTGATAGTTCTCCAAAATGATTCATTCCCATTTCTACTACTAAGGCTTCTTCATCTTTTAATCCAAGTATTGTAAATGGCAGACCTATTTCGTTATTCATATTTCCTTGAGTTTTTAATGTTTTAAACTTTTGAGAAACTACACTATAAATCATATCTTTGGTACTAGTTTTTCCCACACTACCAGTTATTGCGACAACAGGTATGTCATACATACTTCTTTTTAGCTCTGCTATTTTTCCAATTGCTTGTACCGTATCTTTTACTACTATTATAAATTTGTCTTCTACTTTCTCAATATTCTCAAATTCATTTATTATGCATCCTTTTGCACCTTTTAATAATGCTTCTCTATAAAAGGCCGAACCATCAAATTTTTCACCTTTAAAACCTACATAAATATCATCTTTTTCAATAGTTCTTGTATCTTTGCAAAAATTTATACATTCTTCTTCTTCGTTACCACATAGTAACATTCCATTAGTTACTTTTAATATATCTTTTACTCTTAATTTATTCACTTTATTCCTCCACATTTTTTTATATTATATTCTAAAGGTTCTTCTTTTGCAATATTTTATGCCTATTCGAATATAAAAAAGTCCCAAATGTTAATAAACATTTGAGACTTTTTATTAATGAGTTAACGTTCCATTTGGAGTATTTACAATTACTAATGTATCTTCTTCCTTTCCAGTTACTGCATTTATATATATTAAAAATTCATTTTCTTCTACTTTTCCTTTAAATTCCCAACAAAGTACTTCTGTCTGCCATTCCGTAGGAATAATTGCTAAATTTGAACTTTCTATTTGTACCTGAGAGTTTATTTTTTGTTTTGCTTCGTCCTCAGAGATTACATTTTCTTCAATTATTCTTTCATAATGTGAATTCAAATATCCTGTCGTTTCTATTCCTAAGACTTCTCCATTATCTAAAGCAACTTTTAATTTTATTAGATCTGGATACATAACAACCAATTTTCCATCTGATGTTTCTTGTGAATATGCATAGTTTATAGTAACAACCCCATTTTGCTTTAAATAGTACGTTTCTTTCATGTTTTTATATCCATGTTCATTTAAGAAATTCTTTCCTATCTCATCTGCTTGTTCTTGAGATATATTTTCAGTTAACACGTCTCTATTAAAATTAGAAAAAACTATATGTCCACCTTTTTTAGAAACTGATATTGAAAAAAGATTTTCTATATTCTTCATTTTTATATTGAAATAATAACATGGTATTTGAGCATTCTCTGAATATCCATTTGATATTATCTCTTCTATATTATCTTTACCATAAAATTCTTCTATTTTTACTTTTGCCTGTTCTTCATCTATTTCGTCTCCAACTAGTCCTTTTTTCTCGCTTGATGTTAAATGCTCTGAAAAAGCTCCATCATAAATTAGTCCTGAATACTCGTGAAAATTTTCTTCCAAACTTGAGAAACTATCAAATGTAATTGATGATACTTCTGTTGAAAACATATTTGACATTCCAGAGTCTTCTAAATTATTCCATTTTATCCTACCTTCAATCAAATCTGTATTTAATTGATTTAAAACATTTTCTACTTCTACACTATAAGTATGAAGTTCTTTTAATGTATCTAAATCTTCCTTAGACAGGTCTTCCCCAGTAATATTTTTTCTAGAAAGAGAATATGCAAAGTCACTTACTTGATTAAAAAACTTCGAGGTATTTGCTAACTCATTACTCGATATCGGTAAGCTAGTTAAGTAGCTCTGGGCCATGCTCGATTCCCTCCATAGGTGTGTTAATGTTTTAGCACCATGTTCACTACTTGTAGTAATTAATGATTTTGCAAGATACGTTTCCACATTTTGTGAATATTCAATTAATTCGTAAAATGCCTTATTATATTTATTTTCCATAGCAGTCTGATAAGTTCTTGTTTCTTTGTACGCATAATATGCAAGTCCACCTACTACACTTACCACCAATATAATAAGAATAATCATTCTTGATGTTTTTAGTGAAAAATTATAGCTTTTTCTCATCTTTTTTACCTTATGCTAATCCTTTTAGCCCTTTCAATTTATTTCTATTTTTCTATTATTATGAAATCTTTTTCTAAATTTTATACAAATAAGTTTTTATCTTTTAATTTTGTTTTTTATATGTTAAAATGTAGAAAAAAAAATTATTTTGGAGAAATATATGAAAAAGATTTTAATATTTTATGCATCTTATGGTGGTGGGCATTTATCTGCTGCTAATTCCATAAAGCAATATATTGATGAAAACTATACTGACTATGAAACAAAATTAGTTGATTGCATGTTATATGTTAATAAACCAATAAATAAAATTTCAACTACTGCCTATAAAGAAATGGCAAAAAAATTTCCTTGGGCTTGGGGTGAAGTATATAGTCATTCACAGAAGGGGCCTCTCGCACATATAAGTAATGCCTCTAATAAACTTATGGCTAAAAAACTTTTATGTTTATTAAATGAATACCATCCTGATATTGTAATTTCTACTCATCCATTTGGAAGTCAAATGGTAAGCTATTTAAAACAAAAAAATCTTACCTCTTGCAAGCTTGCTACTATCATGACTGATTTTGCTCCTCATGAACAATGGCTCGTTGGCAATGAATATACAGACTATATATTCGTTTCTCACGAAAAGATGAAACAAGAAATATCAATTAGCAATAATATTCCAGAATCTAAAATATTTGCTACGGGTATTCCTCTTTCAAATAGATTTTTAAAGCATTATAATAAGAAAACTATTATGGAAAATTTTTTACTTAATCCAGAAAAAAAAGTTATTATCTTTTTTGGCGGTGGTGAATTTGGATTAGGTAGAGAAAAAACTTTAAAGATTTTAAAAGCTTTCATTCAAAACTTAGGAACTCTTTATCAAATTGTTGCAATAGCAGGAAAAAATGAGAAAATGAAAGATGAATTTGAAATTTTAGTAAAAGAAGAAAAAGCAGAAGATAAAGTATTAGTTCTTGGTTTTACTAACCAAGTTCCTGAACTTATGAGTATTTCTGATTTGGTAGTTACAAAACCTGGTGGTTTGACTACTACAGAAAGTTTAGCCTCTGGACTTCCAATCATTGCAATAAACCCAATTCCAGGTCAAGAAGAAGAAAACGCACAATTTTTAGAAAATGCTGGAGTAGCTGTTTGGATTAAGAAAAATGATGATTATTTAACTATTATAAAAAATTTACTACTCGATGATAAAAAATTACATGAAATGAAAGTAAATACAAAATTACTCGCTAAGAAAAATTCTACAGCTGATATTTGTAACATAATACTGGCATAGATTGATTTTAAGCCTATATTATGTTATAATTTATTTGCATTAAAAATATTAATGCCTTGAAACACTTTTCAGAGGCATTGATTTGTCTCTGAGTAATAACTAGGAGGCAAATATGAGCTTATATGTTTTGTTTAATTCTGTATTATTGGTTGCAAGTCTTACTTTCTTAATTTCATTTAGTTGTGCATTAGGAGTAATTATAGCAAAAAAGATTTCTGATGGAGGAATGCCAAAGATTATATTTCATAAAAAGAATTTATCTCAAAAAGACATTGAAAATACTGCTTTTCATGAAGCAGGTCACACAGTAGTAGGAAGACTTCTGCTAAAAAATCAAATCGTTTCAAAAGTTGAAATTTGTGATACTGATCGTACTTCAGCTCTTGGGTTAACTCATTTTCGAAGAATATCCCAAGATGATGATTTGAATGAAATTCGGAATAACATAGCTTGTGATTTTGGTGGCTATGTAATCGAAAAACAAAAATTTGGATCTCCTTCTAGTGGTTGTCGTGTCGATTTAGCACATGCTTCATCTAAAGCACAAAATTTAGTTTTGCTCTATGGGATGTCAGACAAAATTGGTCCCATATCATTCACAGATTCAGATGGAGGCGTCGATATTTTCTTGCTTGGCGATGAGCTTGCAAATCAAGCAAGTTCAGAAATTCAAAGGATTTTAAAAGAAGCTTTAAGCATAGCTGAAAAAACTCTATCTCAAAATGAAGAATTAGTAAACATTGTTGCTCAAGAACTGATTAAAAAGCATACGCTTACAGAAAGTGATTTGGATAAAATTTTTAGACAATACAAATCTTGATTAAGTGGAGAAATAGACATTGTAGGTTATACAATGTCTATTTCTCCATTTTATAATTGAACCCTTCCCTCTAGAGCTCTACTTAATGTTACTTCATCTGTATATTCCAAGTCTCCTCCTACAGGAATTCCATGTGCTATTCTCGTAACTTTTATTCCCAAAGGTTTTATTATTTTTGACAAATACATTGCTGTAGCTTCTCCTTCAACTCTTGGATTAGTCGCTAAAATTACTTCTTTAACACTTCCGTCCATAAGTCTTGCGAGTAATTCTTTAATCTTTATATTATCCGGGCCAATTCCATTCATTGGTGAAATCGAGCCATGAAGTACATGATAAACACCTTTAAATTCATGTGTTTTTTCCATTGCAACAACATCTCTTACATCTTCTACTACACAAATAACAGATTGATCTCTTGTAGAATTCGAACAAATAGGACAAGGATCTGTATCAGTAATATTAAAACACTTTGAACAATATTTCAGATTTTTTTTAGCATTTTGTATACTTGAAATAAATTCATTTGTTTCTTGTTCTGAAGCATTTAGGATATAAAAAGCAAGTCTTGCCGCTGTTTTATTTCCTATACTTGGTAACTTTTCAAAACTTTCTATTAGTTTTTCTATTGATGGTGAATAATATGACATACATTTCTCCTATTTTATAAAAACTTAGTATCTTAAATACTAAGTTTTTTATTTACTACATTAGTCCAGGAATATTATACTTTCCTAAAGATTGTGCTTGTGCCTCATCTACTTGTTTTAGTGCATTATTTATGCAAGTAGTTATTAAATCTTCTAACATTTCTACATCTTCTGGATCTACAACATCTTTCTTTATTTTTAGTTCTTTTATCTCTTTTTTTCCAGAAACTTTAACAACAATTGCTTCCCCTCCAGCAGATGCTATAAACTCTTTCTCCCCTAGTTCTTCTTGAGATTTTTCCATATCTGCTTGCATTTTTTTTGCTTCCTTCATAAGTTGATTTAGATTCATTCCTCCAAATCCTCCCATTCCTGGAAATCCGCCTCTTTTTGACATTTTATTTTCCTCCTTAATCAATTATGTTTATTGGCATATCTATACCTTTTGTCAAATCTGCAAAATTATCATTACCTTTTGCAATTTCATCATTATTATCTATTAAAACAACTCTCATTCGTTTTCCCATTTCCAAAGACACTTGTTTTGTTATCTCACTCATGTTTTCTGGCATTTCTATTATCTTCTTTCCAAATGTTGTGAGTCCTTTTTTAAATTTAATTCCAACAGTCATGTCATTTATCGTATGTGCTTGCGAATTTAGCAAATTTGTATACAAACTAATCTTTCCATCATTCTTAAGTCCCTCTACTATATTAGACCAATTGGGAACTTCCTCCCCAAGTTTAACTGTTTCTGCTTTTTTTACCTCTGCTTTAGGCACAGGAATATTTGTTTTTTCATTTAAGTTATCCACTTTTTGTGCAGAAGATGTGGAAAAGGCGACTCCATTTTGCATATTTGTTAATTGTTTTTCTAGTCTATTTATTTTATAATTTAAGGTTTCTATTTCTTTATTATTTAATGTTGATGTTTGAATATTTTCCATGCTTGTAAAAGATGTATTATTTATAACACTTGTACAAAGTTTTATAATTCCAACTTGAAACATTATAAGTTTTTGAGATGACCATTTCATATCGTTTTGTAAATTTGATAATTCATAAATGATATTTATTAGTCTTTCCTTGGTTGTTTTATCTGCTAATTCTTTTATTTGTGCAATTTCATTCTCTGAATAAATTTCTAACTTAGTACCTGTCTTATATATTAGAATATCTTTTATATACTTGATTATTTCCCATAGATAATTTGATATATCTTTTCCTTGCTCAACAACTTCATCTATACATTTCATAGCCTCAATTGTATTTTGTTCTATTATATCTTCAGTTAATTTATTTATACTTTCTGTTTTTGGTATTCCAACCAAATCTTTTACTAGGTCTTCAGTTATTTTTCCATCTTCTTGCATACATCTTTCAAGAATGCTTAATGCATCTCTCATTGCACCTTCCGCAAGTATTGCAATTAATTTTTTAGCCTCTTTCGTAATATCTATTTTACTTTCTTCACAAACAAAATCTAATCTTTTTTCTATATTGTTTGCAGAAATCTTTTTAAAGTCAAATCTTTGACATCTTGATAAGATAGTAGTTGGCAATTTTTGAGGTTCAGTTGTTGCTAAAATGAACTTAACATGTGCTGGTGGCTCTTCTAATGTTTTTAACAAAGCATTAAATGCTCCTGTTGATAGCATATGTACCTCATCAATTATATATACTCTGTACTTTGCAAGTGTTGGTAAAAAGTTTACTTCATCTCTAATAGCCCTAATATCATCAACACTATTGTTAGATGCAGCATCCATTTCTACAACATCAGTAAGAGAGCCATCTAAAGCTGCTTTACAAATTTCACATTCATTACATGGTTCTCCATCTTTAGGATTTAAACAATTTACAGCCCTCGCAAGGATTTTTGCACAAGAAGTTTTTCCTGTTCCTCTTCCTCCATTAAATAAATATGCATGCCCTATTCTGTCATTTATAATTTCATTTTTTAAAGTTTTAACTATATGTTCCTGACCAACAACCTCATCAAATCTTGTTGGTCTAAATCTTCTGTATAAAGCTGTGTATTCCAATTTTCTCCCCCCTTGGAAGTCAGTTTTACTTTTATGTAAAATTAAAACATTTTAACTTTTCTATGGAAAGTACTCCACATAAAAATTTTCTACTTATTGCTGCTTCCTTCCGGACCTGACAAGGTTCATAGTTTTCTATCGGAGTGCTCTCCATACAAAAGTTAAAATGTCTCATACCTTTTGCATTATATATTATTTTATTAAGTTTTACAAGATATTTAGTAAATATTTATCTGGTTCTTTTAAAAATTATATCACCCGTATTAGTTATTTCTTTACTTGACGTTCCATATTCGCACAATCCATCACATGGCAAACTTAAACTAATATTAGTTTTATATTTTATTCCTTCAATTTCTATCACTAAATCAAAATTAACGTCAAATGCAATATTTTTCTCTGTATATCCCAATTTAGTTATTAAGCTTCCATCATGTTTAATTTCATCACCTTCAGCAGATACATATCTTCCTATTTTAGTATTTGATAATCTAAATACCATTGAACCACCTTTATTTCCGATGGTTAATTCTTTGCTAGAACTACTAGCACCACCTTCATATGTTAAACTATCTCCAACTAAATATTCTGACTTAGTCTGAAAAGTTCTTCCATCTTCACTGCTAGGCATATACTTTTCTATCTCTCCAACTTCAGGGAATGCTATAACTTTTATATTTGATATTGTTACTCTTTCTATTGTTTCAGTTACATCTTCATTCGCTTTATCTATAAAGAAATATATATCATTATTTTGATATACATTCAAATTCCATTTTGCATTTTCTTCTGCATCTTCATTCTGTACACCTTCAGCTGTACTTATTACCGTTATTTTTGATAATCTATATGGCATATTTTTCTCACCTTGTACTTGGTAATTTATAATTATTATACATACAAATATTAGAATAATTAAAAGAGAACCTAATGCAAAGCTTAATTTTAACTTATCCTTTGTTTTTTCACTTATATTTCTCACTATTTCCTCCAACAAAAATATTTGTTCATTCGTTTTATGGCGGAGACGGTGGGATTCGAACCCACGGGCCAATTTTACTTGGCTAACTGTTTTCGAGACAGCCTCGTTATGACCACTTCGATACATCTCCTTAATTATATGCTTTATATTATATCAAATTCATTTCAAATGTCAAACTTTTTATAATTATAACCCAAAAGTATGGGGCCCAGAAAAATCTGGGCCCCAGGTCGTGTAGCCTATCAGCCACACTTAGTTGCTTTTTTTACGATCTTTTTCCACGCCTCCGAACGTTTTTTAGCACTTTCCTGCTTTGCTGCCTTTTCAGCAGCCAGTTCCTGTTCTTCTTTTTCCTCTCTCTTTGCTGCTACTTCCAGCAGTTTCTGAGTGAGCCTTTCAATATAACCCTCCTCGGCCACTAGAACGCGGTAAACCTTTGTCCGATGATTGGGCATCAGTACTTCTACCATACCCTCTTGGACTTTGCATCCCTCTTCAGGGTTTGGGAAAACTTTCGTAATGCCATCTTCCTCTTTTATGATTGTTACGTTTTTTCCTTTACGTATATTGAAGCCTTTGACTTCAAACCTCTCCGGAAGAAAAGCTACTTGATAATGGTCTTCCAAAGCTGCTTTCACAGCTTCTTCATAGCCCTTAGAAGCCTTAACAAAATTAATAGTTATCGTCATAAGCTTCACTTCACTTTTGCTGTATCTCCCTGGGGATTCTTCAGCCAATGCTTCTTCCAGGTCCGACCACCGGAACCAGAGGTCATTCATGTTGATCATAAAATCTGCCCCTTTCTTTTGCATGCTAATGCAAGCTTACATTATATTATACCACAAAATTACTTTTATTTCAACTACTATACTTTTGACATATAACATAAAGCAAGCGAGCCGGTGCTACCGCACCAGTCCGCTCGCTTTAGCATTCAATTCATTGCTTTTTTGGATTTAAGTTCATCCCATTGAATGAACCCACGTATTTGTATAATTTCATTCTTCTCAACTTTCCTTCTTCATATGAAATAACAATGGTATCGTTTTCTGTTCGAGTAATGCTCTCTTTAGGATAAACTATCCACTTGCCATCATACCGTGAAATAAAGGCATTATCAGATCTTATCTTTCCCCCTTCTTCTATCTCGAAGGGGCCATCAACAAGTTTTGCTTGAACTCCTTCCATTTGTCCTTGTTCCTCTCTTAGTCGTTTTATCTCCTCATTTGCCTTTTCATTTTTTTCTCTTAGAGAGTCTCTCTCCTTGCGGATTTTAGTTATTTTCTTGCTAAAAGACCGAACTGTAATCAATCTCGTAATCAGAAAGGTAAACAGAATTGCTACACCCAACATAATTACCTGCCGAATAACCTCTTCATACATATAAATACATCCTTTCCATTTGCCTCTTATGAGGCTTTTTAGAGCCTAATTATATCATCTTTTTTATATTTTTTCAAGTTTTCTACTAATTATGTATACTTTTATTTTTAGAATTCATTTTATTTATATAAAAACCGTGGGGATTCAGAAGTCTCTGAATCCCCAATCATAGTGTGCTTTACCATCCACACTTGGATATTTTACTTATTATCTGCTGTCCCATTTTCTTCTTCTTTCTTTGTAGCAATCTCCATTAGCCTTGTAGTAATTCTTTCGATGTAGCCCTCCTTAGCTACCAGAACATGAAATACTTTCGTACGTTTATTCGGAAGCAAAATTTCAATATTTCCTTCCTGTAACATTAAGCGTCTTGCAGGATCAGGCAGAACCTTCGTTACACCATTCTCCACTTTAATCATTAATTTTGTCCATCTTCTTACTCTACAATTATTTCTTTCAAAATCATATCCAATAGGTAGAAATTCTCCTTTGTATAAATCTTCGAACATAGCTTTTACGGCATCCTGAATAGAATGCGTATTTTTAGTCATATTAAGTGTAAGTGTCATAATCTTAACAGCTGCATTATTATATCGTCCGGGCTCTTCAGCATTTAGAACATCCCTTAAATCAGTCCATTGGAACCGAAATTCTTTCATATCCATATATCAGTTATCCTTTCTTTTGCCTCACATGAAGCTTTTTCACCGTTTATTATATCACTCTACTTTCTGTATTTCAAGTTGTATGACCTAACTGCATTCTTGACTTTTATTTAATTTTCCTTTAATATAATATCATATTAAGGAGTATTATAAATGAAAGTTGTTGTTCAACGTGTTTCACGCGCTAGTGTCAGTATAAATGGTATTATTCATGGAAAAATTAATAATGGATTTTTAGTTTTACTCGGAATTACATCCACAGATTCTACAAAAGATGTGGATTATTTAGTAAAAAAAGTTTGTAACTTACGAGTTTTTACAGATGAAAATGATAAAATGAATTTAAATTTATCTACTGTCAATGGTTCTTTACTAATTATCTCTCAATTTACATTATATGCTGATTGTTCACATGGAAATAGGCCAAGTTTTGTAGAAGCTGCTAAACCGGAAATAGCCATTCCCCTATATGAATATTTTATTTCTGAATGTAGAAAATTTATTCCAACTGTTGAAACTGGAATATTTGGTGCCGATATGAAAGTGGAACTTCTAAACGACGGTCCTGTAACCATTATAATTGACTCAAAAGATGCAATAAACAAATAAATTTAAAGGATAAATTATGGAAGAAAATAAAAAATTTATGCAAGAAGCTTTAAAAGAAGCTAAAAAATCATTAAAAAAAGAGGAAATTCCTGTTGGGGCAGTCATCGTTAAAGACGATATTATAATTTCTAGAGCTCATAATTTAAAAGAAACAAAACATGATTGTACTAACCATGCAGAGATATTAGCCATAAAAAAAGCCTGTAAAAAACTAAATTCTTGGCGTTTAACTGGTTGTACTATATACGTAACCTTAGAACCTTGTTCTATGTGTACTGGTGCCTTGATTTTAAGTAGAATAGATAAAGTAGTTATTGGCACTATGGACGAAAAAACTGGAGCCTGTGGTTCAGTACTCAATTTATCAAAAGATTATAAATTTAACCATACACTAAATATCGAACATGGAGTTTTAGAAGATGAGTGTAAAAATATTATTCAAGAATTTTTTAAAAAACTTCGAATAAAAAAGAAAAATATTAAGTAATTACGTACAAAATATTTTTCCTTTTTCAGTGTATTTTTTAACATTTATTTGGTGTGCCTAATTGGAATCGAACCAATGGCCTTTCCCTTAGGAGGGGAACGCTCTATCCAACTGAGCTATAGACACATTTATTTTGATTATTATCATACCATTCAAACATATAACTGTCAAGAAAAAATTACTAGTAGAGTTTTACTAGTAATTTTTCTTAATTCTAACTGTTACTTTTATCTTTAACAGCTTTCTCTAATTCTTTTAAGTCATTTATAGCTTCTTCTTCAGAATTTGCTTTAACTCCTACATAGAATTTTATTTTTGGCTCTGTTCCAGATGGTCTTACGCAGCACCAAGCATCATTTTCTAACACATAATATAAAACATTTGAATTTGGTAGTCCTGTTTTACTTTCTTCATTTGTTATCATATTTCTCTTTACATCTTTTTTATAATCTCTGTATTCTAATACTTTATATTTTCCAATGCTTTCTGGAATATTTTCACGCATTTTTTCCATTAGATTCTTTATTTCTTCAGCTCCATTTGCACCTTCTTTTGTAATTGAAATTTGACTTTCTTTAAAGAATCCATATTTTTTGTATATATTTTGCATTTGATCACATAAAGTGTATCCTTGCTTTTTATAGAATGCTGCTGCTTCGCAAAGTGCCATTACCGCAGATATTCCATCTTTATCTCTTGCATAAGTTCCAATTAAGCAACCATAGCTTTCTTCAAATCCAAACATATATGTATTTGCCCCAGTTTCTTCAAAGTTTTTAATTTGCTCTCCTATATATTTGAATCCTGTTAATACTTCTATTAATTTTAAATCATACTCTTTAGCAATGCTATCTGCTAAATTTGATGATACTATAGTTTTTACTAAAGCTCCATTTGCAGGTATTTTATTTTGAAGTTTCTTTTGAGATAACTCATATTCAGCAATTAATAATCCAGACATATTTCCTGTAAAGGTTTTATATTCTCCTGTTGCTGAATCTTTTGCATAAATTCCAAGTCTATCTGCATCAGGATCATTTGCTAAAACAATATCAGCATTAACCTTTTCAGCAAGCTCTAAAGCTAGCTTAAATGCTTTTGCATCTTCAGGATTTGGATAGCTAACTGTAGGGAAATCACCATTTGGTTGTTCTTGTTCTGGAACAACATATACATGTGTAAATCCTATTTCTTTTAGAATTCTTTGAACAGGTACATTTCCAGCACCATGTAAAGGTGTATATACTATAGTTATATCATCTTGCATTTCTTTTATTATTTCTGGATTTAATACTAGATTTTTTAATGTTTCTATGTATTTATCATCCATTTCTTTACCAATAACATTATAAAGACCTTTTTCTATAGCTTCTGTTTTATCCATTGTTTTTATTTTTCCAAAGTCTACTATAGCATTTACTTCTGTTATTATTCCTTTGTCATGAGGTGGTACTATTTGAGCTCCATCTTCCCAATATACTTTATAGCCATTATATTTAGGTGGATTATGGCTTGCTGTAATCATTACACCAGCACAACATTTTAACTGTCTTACTGCAAATGATAATTCTGGAACTGGTCTTAAATTTTCAAACACATAAGTTTTTATTCCATTTGCATTTAAACATAGTGCTGTATATTCACTAAATTCTTTTGACATGTGTCTTGAATCATATGAAATTGCTACACCTTGAGCTTGTTTTCCACATTTTATTATATAATTTGCTAAACCTTGTGTTGCTTTTGTAACTGTATATTTATTCATACGGTTACTTCCATTTCCAATTACTCCTCTTAATCCAGCTGTTCCGAACTCTAGATCTTTATAAAATCTATCTTGTATTTCAGCATCATTTCCTTTTATACTTCTTAATTCTTCTTTTGTTTTCTCATCTATTGCGCTATCATTTAACCAATTTTCATACTTTTCTAAATATTCCATAATTTTAATTCCTTTAAAATGATTTATTATTTAATTCCATGAAATGCTTTATATAATGCTCTTGCAGTTTCTGGGCTATCTACACCTTCTGCATTTTTAACTGGAGCAAATTCTTCTTCCCTCTTTACTCTTAATATTGCCATATTATCTAATGATTCAAAAGCATCAAATAAGAAGGCTTCAAATTTATATGCATTTGGTTTATCTGAAGTTACAATTTCTCCATTTTTATCCATATATTTGGCTTTTTTAAAAGCACTATGGTATGGTAATTCATTTTGGCTTATTTTTTCTATAGCATCTACGCTGAATAGATTACATAGTATATGTGATTCTCCAAAAACAAGTTCACCTTTCTCATTTGTAGCTTCTGCCATTTCATCCGATATTTCGCTGTATTCAACAACGCTTGGTTTTCCATCTCTCTTACAGAATACTCCAACTTTTTCATGAGGATTTGCTTTTACAACACTTTTTCCTGCGGCTTGAACATTTTTGCTAATAGCTAATCCTAATATAACAGGATCTATCATATTTACTAAAACATTATCAACACCACCAATAAATGCCCATTCAATGCCTCTAGTTTTCATATCATAAATGACACCATTTTTCTTCATTGATAAGAATATTCCACCATGACCATCAGCAGCCTTTTTTACAAGCCCATTTTCATCAAGTAGAACTTTTCCTTCTGTATCAATCATTGGAAGTTCTCCTTGTTTAAAAAACATAATTTTTTCTTTTGGATATCCAAAATAATTATTTTTCTCAAAAAATTCTGTTGTTGCTTTGTTGTTTTCGTTACTTGTCATAATATACCAATTGCAGTATATTCCAAATTTTTCTTGAGATTTTTTTAGTGTATCACAAAGTATTTCGAATATTGATTTATGACTATCTAATCCTAAATCATATGTTCCTTTTGGTCCACTATGTCCAAGTCTTGTTCCTTGACCTCCAGCCATTGTTACAGCTGCAAGTTTTCCTGCTTTTATTGCATTTGTTCCTATTTCTTCATATTTTTTTAATTCTTCTTCTGATAATGCAGATTTATCTGTGTAGCTCATTGGTTCTATTTTAGAGCCTTTAAAATCTACTGTAACATTTATTTTTTTATACAATTCGTTTATTTGATTGAAATTTAAAGTTAATATTTCATCTAATAATTGTTTCTTTTTATCCTCTGTTAATCTTTCATAATTACTTAGTAGTTGCTCCTGACCATATTTTTCTAATATTTTTTTAGCAGCTTCGTATTTTTCTTCCATTTTTTCTCCTTTCAGTTGCTATAAATTATTTTATTATTTGTATTCCTATATTATACCAACCAAATTAAATAGTCAATTACTTTTTTTCAAATTATACCTTCCCTAATAAAAGATATGTTTTTCTATTCATTTGCTATTTTTATATTTGTTATATATTCATTTTTATTCTTCATACCAGATGTATTTAGTATCATATCATTTTTACAAATAATATCAGCTATACTTGCTTTACTATCTTCTACATTGTAACAATTTATTATAGTTACATTTTCATATTTATCTTTGATTATATTTTCTACCATTTTATTAGCTCTTTCCATGTATTCTAAGTTTCCTTTTATAATTATTTCTAACTCTGTACCTTTTTCATAATCTAAATTTACATCATCCAATCTCTTTGATTTCCAATCTATATTTAATATTTTTTGTCTGTTATCTATTTTTAACTTTTCTAATAATGTCTCCATATATGTTTGTTCCTCTGTTTGTAGTATTGTTGCAATTTTAACTTTTTCATTAACTTCTTCATTTATATGTGGTAATAACATCGTTACAAAATGCCAATCACTCACATAAAAACTACATACTCTCTTAATGTTTTGGTTATTTATCATACAACTTTACCTCTCTTTCTTATGGTAAATTTTAACAGTTTTAAAGTTTTGTGTCAATATTATTACAATTATAATCGTATCTCAAAATTCGACACTTAGCAGTTTTTCGCGTTTATTTTCAGTTTTTTATTATTTTTATCTTTTTTATTTTTACATTTTTGTTACATTTTGTAATATTTATTTTTTACCATTATTGTATATTTTTCTATTTTTAGTAAATACTTTTCATAAATTTAGTGAAAGGATTTATTTTATGAAACATATTATCTTTAAAATACTTATTATTTTTTTATTATTTGCCTGTTTTATTTCAGTCTCAGCATTTTCATATGCTAAAATGGTTTCTACAAATATAAGTAACAGTGTTTTTAGACTCCATGTTATTGCTAATAGTGATTCTTCAGATGACCAAGCTTTAAAATATAATGTTCGAGATTCTCTTTTAAGTTATATGAATTCTCTTTGTAGCATAACGACTTCAAAAGAAGAAGCTATAAATATTGCAAAAGCTCATTTATCTGACTTTGAATCTCTAGCTCAAAATGTAGTTTTGCAAAATGGATTTGATTATGATGTAGCTGTAGTAATTGAAGATACAACTTTTCCAACCAAAAGCTATGGCGACATAACTCTACCAGCTGGTACTTATGAAGCTTTAAATGTAAAAATAGGATCAGCCTCTGGCCATAATTGGTGGTGTGTTATGTTTCCTCCTCTTTGTTTTGTAGATGTATCTTCAGGAGTTGTTCCTAATGAGTCTAAAGAAATTTTAAATAATTCAATGGAAAGTGAATCTTATAATTTAATAACTTCTAATAATCAAAAAACCGATATAAATTTGAAATTTAAACTAGTAGAATTTTTTCAAAATATAAAGTTCAAAACAGCTTTAAAATAAAAAATATGTTGTAAATATTTCTCTTTTATGTTATATATATAGTTAGCAAATAAGTATAATGCAATTTAGGGGGAATTTATTTTGGAAAAATTAGTTATAAATGGACCAACAAGGTTAGTTCGGAGATGTTACTATAAGTGGAGCAAAAAATGCAGCAGTTGCTATAATTCCAGCTACTTTACTAATTGATGGAGAATGTATTTTAGAAAATCTTCCTAATATTAGCGATGTAAAAAATTCACTTTCTATATTAGAAACACTCGGTGCAAAAGTTGATTGGTTAGAAAATAATAAGGTAAAAATAAATACTAAAAATATAGTATCTGGAGCAGCTCCTTTAGATATGACAAGTAAATTTAGAGCATCATATTATCTTATTGGTGCTCTTCTAAGTAGAATCGGCCATGCAGAAGTAGGTCTTCCTGGTGGTTGCAATTTAGGAGCTCGACCAATAGATCAACATATAAAAGGTTTTGAGGCTTTAGGTGCTACTGTTAATGTTGGTCAAGGAAAAATTATTGCAACAACTGAGGGATTAATCGGTACATCTATTTATATGGATACTGTTTCTGTAGGTGCAACTATCAATGTAATGCTTGCTGCTGTTCTTGCAAAAGGAGTCACAACTATTGATAATGCTGCAAAAGAGCCTCATATAGTAGATGTTGCAAACTTTTTAAATACTATGGGTGCCGACATACATGGTGCCGGAACTGATATGATAAAAATAAATGGTGTTGAAAAATTAAATGGAAATAAAACTTATTCTGTGGTACCTGACCAGATAGAAGCTGGAACATTTATGCTTGCAGCAATAGCTTCTCAAGGTGATATAAATATTCATAATTGTGTTCCTGAGCATCTAGATTGCCTAACTGCAAAAATTGAAGAAATTGGCGGTCACGTTGAAATAAATGACGATTCTATACATGTTTGGTGTGATAAAAGGCCTTCAAAAGCTACTATTAAAACTTTACCATATCCTGGTTTTCCAACAGATTTACAACCTCAAATTGGAGTTGTTTTGTCTGTTAGTGATGGTACTAGCATAATAAATGAAAGTATTTGGGAAAATAGATTCCAATATACTTATGAATTAAATAAAATGGGAGCAAATATTACGGCACAAGGAAAAACCGCTGTATTTCAAGGAGTAGAAACTCTTTCTGCAGCACCTGTTTATGCTACAGATTTGCGAGCTGGTGCTGCACTTATAATAGCTGGAATAATTGCAAATGGAAAAACAGAACTATACAATTTAAGTCATATTGACCGTGGATATGAAAACATTGAAGAAAAATTTAGAAAACTTGGTGCAAAAATCACTAGAGTTTCAGAATAATAAATTAGAAAGACTTTTAGTTTATACTAAGATATAGAGCAATATATATGTTTAATTTTTATAATTTATGTAGTGGTAGCAGTGGTAATAGCTCGCTACTTCAAACAGATAATTCAAAAATACTTATAGATGCAGGTGGAAGTGCCAAAAGAATAACCGAGGCACTTTCATCTGTTAATGTTGATATTTCTTCTATTGATGCAATAATTGTTACTCATGAACATATTGATCATATCCAAAGTTTAGGTACTATTTCAAAGAAGTACAACATTCCAGTTTATGCAAATATTGAAACTTGGAATTCTATGCCTGAACAAAAGTTAAAAATATTAGAAGAAAATCAAAAAACATTTATAGTAAATACAGAATTTGAAATAAAAGATGTTTTGTTAAAATCTTTTTCTATTCCACATGATGCAGCTAATCCTTGTGGTTTTAGTTTTTTTCATGATGGAAAAAAGGCAAGTATCGCTACTGATTTAGGTCACATAACACCTGAAATCATGGATAATTTATCGAGAAGCAAATTTATTTTATTAGAAGCAAATTATGATCCTAATATTTTAAAATGTTCAAGGTATCCTTATCCTTTAAAACTCAGAATCTCTGGTCCTGAAGGTCATTTATCTAATGAAACTTGTGGAAAAGTTGTTTCTAAACTTATTCCAACAGGATTATCTAATGTACTTCTTGGACATTTAAGTAAAGAAAATAACTTCCCCGAGCTTGCTTACAAAACAGTTGCAGAGGAAGTTTTACCTAAGCTTAACAATGATTCTGATATATCTCTTGGAGTTGCCAAAAGAACTGGTGCACCTACAATTATAAATATTGCTTAAGATTGGAGAAAAAATTGTTAAAAATAAATATTATTTGTGTTGGAAAAATTAAAGAAGTATTTTTTAGAGATGCTATTCTAGAATATTCAAAAAGACTTTCTAGATTTTGCAATTGTAATATAATTGAAGTTCCTGATGAAAAAATTCCTGACAATTGTTCTTATTCAGTAGAAGAACAGATAAAAGAAAAGGAATGCTTAAAAATAATTGCTAATTTGAAGCAACCTTGCTATAATATAGCTTTAGACTTGAAAGGCAAACAATATGATTCTATTCAATTTTCTAAAAAGTTAGAAGATTTATCTATGACTCATAGTACATTAAACTTTATTATTGGTGGTAGTTTAGGTCTTTCTAACCATTTATTAGATTTATGTACTGAATCTATTTGCTTTTCAAAAATGACTTTTCCCCATCAGTTAATTAGAATATTTTTACTAGAACAAATTTATAGATCTTTTAAAATTTTAAATAATGAAACTTATCATAAATAAATACTGCCACTATTTCAGGCAGTATTTTATATTATATTCCATATAATTGCAGAGGCTATCATCCCCACAAAATCAGCAACTAATGCAGCCGCTAATACATAGCGTATCTTCTTTACTCCAATACTACTTGTATATAAAGCAATCGTATAAAAAGTAGTTTCTGTTGAGCCCATAATTGTTGCTGCAATTAATCCTATTCTACTATCAACTCCATAATTTTTCATAATATCTGTTGCAATCCCCAATGAAGCACTTCCTGATATTGGTCTTAAAAGTGCAAGTGGTAATACTTCACTCGGAAAGCCTATAAGTTTTGTTACAAATTCTAGGTTTTTACCAATTACATTTAGTATTCCTGAGCTTCTTAAACATCCAACTGCCAAAAATATACCTATTAAAGTTGGAAATATTTTTATTACAGTTTCCATTCCTTCTCTTGCACCCTCTAAAAAAATATCATATATATTTTTTTTATCAATTATTCCATATATAATTATTACAACAATAATCGTTGGCACAGCCATCGTTGAAATATAATTTATTATATTCATAGTCTTTTCTCCAAATATTTTTATTAATATTTTTTTCTTAATATTTTACTTGCAATTATTCCTGCAACATCTGCTAGTATTGTAACAATCCAAATCGGAAAAATTATTTTTGTCGGATTTTCTGAATTTAGTGACATTCTAATTGCAATTACTGTTGTTGGTATTAATTGAATAGATGCAGTATTTAGAATAATAAACATTGCCATATTATCTGTAAGAACTTCTTTATTATTATTTTTTTCTTGCATTGTCTTCATAGCTTGCAATCCCGAAGGCGTTGCAGCATTTCCTATCCCTAGCAAATTTGCAATTATGTTAATTGATATTTCTTTATATTCTCTATCTTCTTTTCTTAAATTCGGAAATAAAAAATGAATTAATGGATATAAAAAATTGCTAAGTTTAGTAATTAAAGAAGTTTCTTTTACAATTTTCATAAGTCCGTTCCATAAACACATTGTTCCTAATAAAACAATACTTAAATTTACAGCTTCATTACATGAATTAAAAATTGAATTATTAAAATTTTCAATATTATTTGTAATTATTGAAAATATAAAAGAAATAATTATAAAAAATGGCCAAATTTTATTTAACATATTTTTTCCTTTATTTTATTTTTATAAATTTTATTATTTAACTTTAATTTTTATTCTTAAAAATATTATTTACAATATTTATTCAAAATTATATTTTCAAAAAGGTAAATTTTACTTGTTTTTTAATAATTTCTATGGTAATATATTAAGTAAATTGTCGAATTTTGTTGTTTTTAGGAGGTTATAATATGAAATCAACTGGCATTATTAGAAGAGTAGATGAATTAGGCAGAATTGTTATTCCTATTGAACTAAGAAATAATTTAAAAATAGCTATAAAAGACCCTGTTGAAATATATAGTGATGGTAATACAATAGTGTTAAAAAGACATGAAGATACTTGCGTATTTTGTGGTAGCTCAAAAAATTTAGTTCCATTTAAGGATAAATTAGTTTGTCAAAAATGTTCAGAAAATATTTTTCAATTAGCAGAAAAAAATTAAATAAAAAAAAATAAAAGCTAAAATAAAAATTTTAACTTTTATTTTTTTATTATTTATTTAAAAATTTTTTATAAATTTCATCTTTAGGTACATTATTATTTTTTGCAATTTTTTTAATTATTTCTTTTTTATTTAATCCTTCTTTTTCAAAATAATTATATTGTTCTTCTAAATCTAATTTATTTATTTTTTCTATTTCTAATTCTTTTTTTGTCTTTGAATGATTTTCAAATAAAATTATATATTCTCCTTTTATTTCTTTTTCACTAAAATCTTTTATTATTTGCTCTATATTATTTCTGATAAATTCCTCATGTATTTTTGTAATTTCTTTTGCAAGGACAATATTTATATTTCCAAATATTTTATTTAATTCTACCAAAGTTTTTAAAATTCTATGAGGTGCCTCACAAAAGATAATTGTTTTATTCTGCATTTGCATATCTTCAATTTTTTCTTTTCTTAACTTTTTATCTAATGGTAAAAAACCGTAAAAAGCAAATTCCCTAGTATTTAAACCTGATGCAATTAATGCATTTATAAGTGCACATGCTCCCGGAATTGGAATTATGTTAATATTATTTACAATTGCCTCCCTTACAATTTCTTCTCCTGGATCTGATATTCCTGGCGTTCCAGCATCAGTAACAAGTCCAATATTCTTTCCTTCTTTTAATAATCTGATTAACTCTACACTTTTTACATCTTCATTATGTCTATGATAGCTAATCATTGGCTTTGATATTTCTAAATAGTTTAATAATTTTAAAGTGTGCCTTGTATCCTCTGCTGCTATTATATCAACATCTTTTAAAATTTCTACTGCTCTATACGTTATATCTCCTAAATTTCCAATAGGTGTTGCTATTAAATATAATTTTCCTTCCATATTTTATATTAATTATTCCTTGTATAATATATTTGGGTTTTTAAATTGGCTTTACCCATAAACCATTTATTTAAATTTATACATTTCTATTATTTATATATACCTTTTATTTCGTCTGTGTAACTTCCGTCTTTATTATAAATATATAATGGACTATCTATTTTTAAAAATTTCTTTCCACCTTTCACACCTTTTATTAATATTAATGTTGCTTCTTCCTCTTCATGACTATAAACTATTCTTAATTCTTTAGGCTCAATTTTATTCATTCTGAAAAATTCTATAATATCACAAATTCTTTCTGGTTTATGTACCATATAAATTTCACCTTTATCTTTTAGTAAAAGTGAAGCTATTTTTATAAAATCAAACAAAGTTGCTTTTATTTCATGTCTTGAAATTAGCTTTTTTTCTTCTATATTTATTATTCCTGTTCCAAGTTCTTTATATGGCGGATTAGTTATTACTACATCATACTTATTTTTCTCTAATAAACTGTTTGAAAATATATCTGTTATGTTTGAATTTACTATTTTAAATTTATCCTCTAAATTATTTAATCTTATACTACGTTCTGCCATTTCTGCAACATCTTCCTGAATTTCAACACCTGTAACAGTATTTATATTCGTTTTTCCCAACAATAAAAAACCAAGTATCCCTGTTCCTGTTCCTAAATCAACAACATTTGATTTATTTTTTATATTTTTGGCAAACTCTGATAAAATTACACTATCTATTCCAAAACAAAAACCTTCACTATTTTGTATAATTTTTAACCCTTTTAATTGTAAGTCATCTATTCTTTCATTTTCTTTTAACATTCTTTACTCCTAAATTCGAACATTATCAAGTTTTATTAACTTTTAATATTATATATTAAATTTAAAATTATGTAAATACCAGGAGGAATCTATGAATAAAAATTTATGTAATTTAAAAAATAAAAAATGTTTCAACTGTGGATATCCATTACCACAAAATAATATTTTGAACTCTTTATTTTGTGTTGAACATTTTTTATGTAGTTATCAAGATACATGTAATATATATAATTTTTTATGTTTTATAAAGAGAAAACAAAATTAAAAAAATACCTCACATTAGTATATAAACAATACTCTGTTTAACTAATTTTGAGGTTTTATATTTTTTAATCGTTTCTTAAAAATACATTTTGGAAATTTACGCCTTTATCTTTAAACTCTCTATTTTCTTCACCATTTATTAATATTTTTATTTCATTTACTTCAGTAAGCTCCGTTAAAGTATTTACTAAACTTTCGATTGTTTTTTCTTCTTCTTCTTTTCCTCCTCTATGGTTGTTTATAAATTCTTCAGAAAAATTTATTACTAATGTGTTTCCAGACATTTCTGCTCCTAATAATATTGTTCCACTTGGAATTGCACTTTCTAGATTATCATTTTTTGATTCACCTAACAATAAATTTATTAGTTCTCCATATGGATTTTCAACTAAGTCTTTTACATCAATTAGCCTTGCTTCTGGCTCTAAACTTCTTGTATTTTTGTTTATAAAATATAAAGATACAATAGTCTGCCTTTCTTGTTTTTCCAAAATCTCTTGTTCTGGTTCAATTTCTTCATAATTAGATTTTTCATTTTTGGTTTTTCTAATGAAAAATACTGTTAAAATTACAGTTAAAATGCATAGTAATATTATTATAATCTTCTTAAAATTTATTTTCATATTATATCACCTTTCTCTATTTCTTATCTTGATAGTATGTCTATTCTTATTTATTTACTATTAGAACTACAATTTCAAAAAACTGTCTAACTACAAGTCTTTTTCAATTGACAAAATGCTATTTTCCGTATAAAATTAGAGTACTAAATGGGGATTAAAAAGGAGTTTATATATGAATAAATTATTACATGTTGGTTTAGATGTTGGTTCAACTACAGTAAAAATTGTTGTTATGAATGAACAATTAGAAACAATTTATACCAACTACACTCGTCATTACTCAGATACCAAAAATACCGTATGTAATGTTTTAGATGATTTAGTTTTGAAATATCCTGATTTTACTTTTACAATTGCTTTAACTGGATCTGGGGCAATGTCAGCTGCTAATTTTTTAAATGTACCTTTCATTCAAGAAGTCGTTGCTTGTAAGCGTTCAGTAGAAAAATACATTCCTCAAACAGATGTTGTTATTGAACTTGGTGGCGAAGATGCAAAGATTATATACTTTGGTAAATCGATTGAACAGCGTATGAATGGTACTTGCGCTGGTGGAACAGGAGCTTTTATTGACCAAATGGCTTCTCTTTTAAATACTGATGCCTCTGGTTTAAATGAACTTGCAAAAAATCATAAGATTATTTATCCAATTGCTTCAAGATGTGGAGTATTTGCAAAAACAGATATTCAACCTCTAATCAATGAAGGCGCCGCAAAGAAAGATATTGCAACTTCAATCTTTCAAGCAGTTGTTAATCAAACAATAAGTGGTCTTGCTTGCGGAAGGCCAATTCGAGGCAATATTGCATTTTTGGGTGGTCCTTTAAATTATCTTTCTGAACTTAGAAATAGGTTTATTGAAACTTTACATTTGACTGATTCTCAAATAATTATTCCAGAAGAGGCTCATTTACTTGTTGCACGTGGTGCAGCATTGGATTCATTAAATATGGAACCTATATCTAATGAAAAATTAAAAGCAAAAATTCAAATGCTAAAAGTTTCAAAAGATACTACTACCAATCCATTAAAACCATTATTTATAACAGATTCTGAATATGAAGAGTTTAAAAAGCGCCATAATAAAGACATTGTAAAAAAATCTGATTTAAAGAGTTATAAAGGCGATGCTTTTATAGGAATAGATGCTGGTTCTACAACAACCAAATTAGTCTTGATAGATAGAGATGGTTCACTTCTTTATTCTCTTTATGAAAGTAATGAAGGTAATCCTTTAAAAAGCGTAATGAATATGCTAAAAAAGCTTTATTCTGAATTGCCAAAAGAAGTTACAATTAGATATAGTGGTGTAACTGGCTATGGCGAAAACTTAATTAAAACAGCTTTAAACGTCGATTTAAATGAAATTGAAACTATCGCTCATTATACAGCTGCAAAAAAATTTGAACCTAATGTTACAAGCATCGTTGATATTGGTGGTCAAGATATGAAATATATCAAAATGAAAAACAACTCTATTGATAATATTATGCTTAATGAAGCATGTTCTTCAGGTTGTGGTTCTTTTATTGAAACATTTGCTAAAAGTTTAGGATTATCTATATCTGAATTTGTTGATGCAGCTATTAGTGCCCGTAATCCAGTAGATTTAGGTTCTAGATGTACTGTATTTATGAATTCAAAGATAAAACAAGCTCAAAAAGAAGGTTATTCAGTTGGAGATATTTCTGCAGGACTTTCATATTCTGTAATAAAAAATGCAATTCAAAAAGTAATGAAAATTAGGGATATGAATGTTTTAGGTAATAATATTGTAGTCCAAGGTGGAACATTTTATAATGATGCCATTCTCCGTGCCTTTGAGTTAATTGTTGGAAAAAATGTTATAAGGCCAGATATCGCTGGACTTATGGGGGCTTATGGAGTTGCTCTTCTAAGTTTAGAACAATATGAAGCAAATTTAGATATGGAATATAAATCAACTATTGCTACAAATTCTGAAATTGACAATCTAAAAATTGAAACTTCACATATTCGTTGTAATGGTTGTGAAAATCATTGTCTACTTACAATAAACAAATTTAGCAACGGAAGCAAACATATCTCTGGTAATAGGTGTGAAAAAGGTGCTGGTATCGTCTCTGAGAATAAAAACTTACCAAACCTTGTAAAGTATAAATATAAAAGAATTTTCAATTACAAACCTTTAGATGAAAAAGATGCTCCTCGAGGAACTATTGGAATCCCTAGAGTTTTAAATATGTATGAAGATTACCCTTTCTGGTTTACTTTCTTAACTAAGTTAGGTTTTAGAGTAATAATTTCCGAAAAGAGTAATCGAAAAACTTATGAAAAAGGAATGGAATCAATGCCTTCAGAGTCAGTTTGCTATCCTGCAAAACTTTCTCATGGCCATATTATCAGTTTAATAAAACAAGGAATAACTACAATTTTTTATCCTTGTATACCTTACTCTAGAAAAGAATTTGAAAAAGCAGATAATAAATATAATTGTCCTATTGTTATTTCATATTCAGAGGTTCTAAAAAATAACATTGAAGAGTTAAAAGATGATAAAATAACATTCTTAAATCCATTTCTACCTTTTGATGCAAAACATTTAGCAGAAACCATAATGAATTTACCTGAATTTACAAAATACAATTTTACTAAAAAAGAACTTTTAGAAGCAGGAAAAGCTGCTGAAATTGAATATCAACGATGTAGATCTGATATTCACGAAGAAGGTATGCGTGCTGTAAAATATTTGGAAGAAAATAACCTAAAAGGTATCGTCCTTGCTGGTCGTCCATATCATATTGATCCTGAAATAAATCATGGTATAGACACTTTAATTACAAGTCTTGGTCTTGCTGTAATTACTGGTGACAGTATTGCAAATCAGGTTCACCCAACTCATTCTTTAAGAGTGGTGAATCAATGGGTATATCACGCTCGTCTTTACGCAGCAGCCGACTTTGTAGGGCATCATGATAATTTAGAACTTGTTCAACTAAATTCCTTTGGTTGTGGTGTTGATGCAGTTACAACTGACCAAGTAGAAGAAATTTTAAAAAGTTTTAATAAAATGTACACATTAATAAAAATAGATGAAGTAAACAACCTCGGTGCTGTTAGAATTCGTATTCGTTCGCTTCTTGCTTCAATGAAAAAACGTGAAAAAGATAAAGTTACAGCAAATGAAAATGGAGATTATACTCCAAATAAAGTTATCTTTACTAAAGAAATGAAGGAAAACTATACTATTTTATGTCCTCAAATGATTCCTATTCATTTTGAACTTATTGAAGCTGCACTAAAATCTTGTGGATATAATTTTGTATTACTTAGAGAATGTACAGACCACACTGTTGAAACTGGTTTAAAATATGTAAATAATGATGCTTGTTATCCATCAATACTTACAACAGGTCAAATGATTGAAGCTCTAGAATCGGGAAAATATGATGTAAATAAAACAGCTTTAATTATGTCACAAACAGGTGGCGGTTGCCGAGCTACAAATTACATCGGATTTATAAGAAAAGCTTTGAAAGATGCAGGATTTAGCCAAGTTCCAGTTATTTCATTTAATGTTGTTGGTATGGAAAAAATGCCTGGTTTCAAACTAACACCATCTCTTGCAGAAAAGCTATTAAAGGTGGTAATTTATGGCGATATATTGCAGAAAATGCTTACTAAAAATAGAGCTTACGAAGTACACAAAGGTGAAACTCAAAGACTTTTTGATGAATGGATAGAGAAATGTAAAAAACTAGTTACACATTCTTCTCTATCAGAATTTAAAAAAAGTATTTATGAGATTGTAGAAGCTTTTGAAAAAATAGAACTAGATACATCTGTTCAAAAGCCAAAAGTTGGAATTGTTGGTGAAGTTCTAATAAAATACCATCCATTTGGAAATAATTTTGTAGCAGATAAATTAGAAGAAGAAGGCGCAGAAGTTATCCTTCCAGATTTTATGGGATTTATAAAGTTTATAGCAACTCATAAAATAACTTTCAATAAGCTTATAAAAACTAATAAATTTACTTCTAAAATTTTTAAATTTGCAATTCATTTAATAGATATTTTAGAAAAGGATGAGAGAATTGCTCTTGCTAAATCTAAAAAGGGATACATGCAACCATGCGATATCTGGGAATTAGAAGATAAAGTAAAAGATATTCTATCTATTGGAAATCAAACTGGTGAAGGTTGGTTTTTAACAGCTGAAATGGTAGAATATATAGAGCATGGTATTCCTAATATAGTTTGTGTGCAACCTTTTGCCTGCTTACCAAATCATGTTGTTGGAAAAGGAGTAATAAAAACAATTAGAGATAAATACCCTATGGCTAATATTTCTCCTATTGATTATGATCCTGGTGCAAGCGAAGCAAATCAAACAAATAGAATAAAACTTCTTATGGCAGTTGCTAAAGATAACTTGAAAAAGGAACAATCTGAATCATTACATACTGAAAGTGAAAACTTAAAAAATGAAATTTCTGAATTAAAAGAAATTATAAAAAAATAATAAAAAACAAGGAAAAATGAATTTTCCTTGTTATTTTTTGTTTATTATTCAGCTTCTGGTTCAACAGTTTCAATGCTTACTACTCTTTCATCTCCACTTGTTCTCATTAGAGTAACACCTTGTGTAGATCTTCCAAGTACACTTACATCTTTAACTTTAAATCTAATTATTGTTCCTGAATTTGTAATTAACATTACATCTTCATTTTCTTCAACAATTTTTATTCCAACTATATCACCAGTCTTAGGAGTTATTTTGTATGTTATTACACCTTTTCCTCCTCTATTTTGAACTCTATATTCTTCAAGTTCTGTTCTCTTGCCAAATCCGTTTTCAGTAATTGCAAGTAATGTTGCTTGTCTATTTGATGCTATTATTGATTCCATTCCTATAACAAAATCATCATCATCTAATTTAATTCCTATAACACCTTGGGCAGATCTACCTACTGGTCTTACATCTTTTTCATCAAATGTTATGCACATACCTTTTGTTGTAACTAAAACTATGTTATTTTCACCATCTGTTAATCTTACATCAATTAGTTCGTCATCATCTTTTAAATTTATAGCAAGAAGTCCAGTTTTTCTATTTGAATCATATTCTTCAAGAGGTGTTTTCTTAATTAATCCTGATTTTGTTCCCATTATTAAGAATTTAGCATCTTTAAATGTTTTTACTGGTATTACTGCAGAAACTTTTTCTCCTGGATCTAAGCTTAATAAATTTACTATGGCAGTTCCTTTTGCTGTTCTTCCAGCTTCTGGAATTTCAAAGCCTCTTAATCTGTAAAGTTTACCTTTATTAGTAAAGAATAATACAGTATCATGAGTATTAGCTATAAATATTTGCTTAACAAAGTCCTCTTCTCTAGTAGATATTCCACTAATACCTTTTCCGCCCCTCTTTTGGCTTCTATAAGTATCTATTGGCATTCTTTTTATATATCCAAAGTGAGTTAAAGCAACTACTGTTTCTTCATTTTTAATTAAATCTTCTTCGTTAAATTCTCCTTCGGCAGCAACAATTTTAGTTAATCTTTCATCACCATATTTTTGCTTAATTTCAGTTAGCTCTTCCTTAATTATGTCAAATACTAATTTTTCACTTGAAAGGATTTCTCTTAAATGAGCAATTAATTTTAATAGTTCTTGATATTCTTCTTCTATTTTTTCTCTTTGTAATCCAGATAAAGTTTTTAATCTCATATCTAGTATTGCTTGAGCTTGAATATCAGATAGTCCAAATCTTGCCATTAATTGTTCTTTTGCATCATCATATGATTCCCTGATAATTCTTATTACTTCATCAATATTATCAATCGCAATTCTTAATCCCTCTAATATATGAGCTCTTGCTAATGCCTTGTCTAATTCGAATTTTGTTCTACGAAGTATAACATTTTTTCTGTGGTCTATATAATAATCTAAACATTGTCTTAGAGTTAATATTTTAGGTTCTCCATCAACTAATGCAAGCATTATTACACCAAATGTATCTTGCATTTGAGTATTTTTATATAATTGGTTTAATACAACTCTTGCATTTGCATCTTTCTTTAAACCTATATGAATTCTAACAGCATTTTCTCTATCAGATTCATCACGAAGTTCAGAAATTCCATCTATTCTCTTTTCTTTTACTAAATCAGCAATATTTTCTATTAATTTTGCTTTATTTACTTGGTATGGAAGTGAAGTTACAAGTATTTTTTGTCTGCCATTACTTGACTCTTCAATTTCAGCTTCTGCTCTCATTGTGATTTTTCCTCTACCTGTTGTATATGCTTGTTTTATTGCTTCTCTTCCTAATATTAAACCACCTGTTGGAAAATCTGGTCCCTTTATAATTTGCATCAATTGTTCATCAGTTACATTATCATCATCAATAATTTTTATTATTCCATTGATTACTTCTGTTAAATTATGTGGTGGTATATTTGTTGCCATACCTACGGCAATACCCGATGAACCATTTATAAGTAATGTTGGTATTCTTGATGGTAGTACTGTTGGTTCTTGTAATCTATCATCAAAATTTGGCATAAAATCAACAGTATTTTTTTCTATGTCCGTTAACATAAGTTCAGAAATTTTAGACATTCTAGCTTCTGTATAACGGTAAGCAGCTGCTGGATCACCATCTATTGAACCAAAATTACCATGACCATCTATTAAAGGATATCTTAATGAAAATGTTTGAGCCATTCTTACCATAGCATCATAAACTGAAGCATCTCCATGTGGATGGTATCTACCTAAAACATCTCCAACTGTTGTTGCTGCTTTTCTATATGGTTTGTCCGATGTTAATCCATCTTCAAACATTGTATATAAAATTCTTCTATGAACTGGTTTTAAACCATCTCTTACATCTGGTAAAGCTCTAGAGACAATAACACTCATTGCGTATGCCATATATGCATCTTTCATCTCTTTTTCAACATCTTTTTCTATTATTTTTCCATTTCTATCTTCTGGTTCTTGTATGTCCTTGCCTGCCATTTTTTTACCTCTTTTCATTTTGTTTTCCTATTCTGTATTATACTAAAACCTTCCTATTTTTGCAAGTAAAAAGCTTTATTTTTCTCACTTTTATAACAGTTTTGCAAGAGCTATTTCCTCATTACTTAAATCAAAATTTTTACCATTATTTTTTATAAGTTGATGTAAATTTTGTACATTTCTTGCAATTTTTATTGTCTTTTCAATTGGTGCAACTTCTTTTATTTTTTCATTAATTTTATAATATTCTTTTTGCATGCCTTCAAAATCTTTTGCATTAAAATATTCCTTCCAATTATTTATATATTTGTTTAAGTATTCCATATTATTTACTTGGTTTTCAAACTCATTTTCAATATTTTTTGTTACATTACTTAACAGTACATCCGTTCCTTTTTTTATTGTATTTCCTACAGAAAAATTTATTTTTCCAGAATCCACAAATTTATTAACTGCCGTATTTATTAGATTTTGCACACTATCTACTATTCCACCACTTTTTACTGCTGTCTGCATTTGGTTTACATTTTCAAACTTTCCAGTTACTATTCCTAACGCACTTTTCCCTAGCTTTGTAGCTGATTCTATAGCTGTTCTTAATCCCTCTTTTATTCCATTATTTAATATACTATCTTTTATTTGTATAACTTCATCTTCAATTAAATCCGGTAATAAATATCTTACTCCTATATTTAAACCTGTGTTTATTGCTTTTCCTATTGTAGTTTCCAAAAAATTATTTTGCTTTACTTCTATATCAATATTATTATTTAATTCATTACTTATATTATTTTCAATTTCCATTTTGTTTACCTTCCAGCTCTTTTTTATATTCTATATCATTTATTATTTTGTCCTCATAATCAAATTTTTCTACTTTTACTAAAATATGTTCTTTTCCTACAAACATAAGAGTTTCACCTCTCATCAGGGTCTTTATATTATTTTCTTCCTTTTCAGAAATATTGCCATACTTTTTTAAAACTTCAACGTTTTCTTCTTCTAAAGCAAAAAAATTTTTAATACTTGAATTATTTAATATACTCCTTCCAAAATTTCCATTATCTAAACTAAATAAGTCAGCTATATCTTGAGTTATAGCAACTGCACTTCCTCCATATTTTCTTATCGTCTTAAAGATATTATAAACAAAACTTGCAACCTCTCTATTCGAAGTAATTCCTATTAATCTCCATATTTCATCTATATATATTGCCTTTTTTATCTTTCTATCTTTTTTTATGTAATTCCAAAAAATTTCCATAAAAATATACATTGCATATTTTAAGTTTTCTTCTCCTAAATCATAAACATCTGCAACAATTAATTTATCTTTCATCTCTATGTTAGTATATTTATTAAAAAAACTTAAAGAACCTTTTATAAAAGGAAGTAGTTTTAATTTAAATTTTTCAGTTCTCTTATCTTTTGAAAATTCAAAAAATAAATCTTCTAATATTGGCATATCTTCTGATTTTTTAAATTTATTTCCTTTATATAAAGATTTATCATCAAAATTTATCCCTTTAGCATTATATATATTTATTATTTTTTCTTCTATTAACCCCTTTTCTTCTTCATTTATATCTCCAAAAATAAGTCTAAAAAATCCTATAAGTTTAATTATTTTACTCGCTAAATATCCTTTTTCTCCATCTTCAACAGATTCTTTTGTTATATCAAAAACATTTACATATGTATTTGAATGCGGACCCATTTTTATTAAAGTTCCTCCCAAATTATTACATAAATTTATATATTCTCTTTCTGGATCAATTATATATTGATTTATTCCTAATAATCTTAATCTTATTATATTTAATTTTACATAATATGATTTTCCTGCTCCACTTGTCCCAAACACGCACATATTTGCATTTTTGTATTTATTTTCATCATATCTATCTATAAAAACTAAAGAATTATTGTATATATTTCTTCCAATAAAAATTCCGTCTTTGTCGAATATCGAATTTGATATAAACGGATATGTTGAAACTAAACCGGATGTTAAAACATTTTTTCTTGTAGCATTTTTTATTTCTGGCATATTCATCATTAATGGCATTACAGATATATAAATCTGTTCTTGCCTAAAATATCCCAGTCTTGTTTTTATTCCTGTACTTTCTAGAATACTTCGCACTTTATTCACATTTGTTTTTAATTCTTCCGTGGTATCAGCAATTACATTTACATAAATATACAAAAAGTAAAATTCTTCATCCTCTATTTGAATTTGTTTTCTTATGTATTTAGCATCGTCATATGTAAATGCAATAATATCAAAATCTTGTCTATTTTTATTTTTCTCATTTAGACTCACTGATGTATTTCCTATATTATAAGTTAAATCTTTTATTATTTTTTCGGGATTTTGTTTTTCTACAAAGATTGAAACATTTATGTTAACATTAGAATCAATTAAGTTTTTTAGAATTAAATCATTTTGTTCTCGATAATAATCTACAATTAAAATACCTGTTGAATATTTATTTTCAATTTCTATATATTGTGGATTTTTAAAATTTATATATGATGGACTTATTTCCATTAAATTTGTATTTTTTAATTTTATTTTTTTATTTTCTATTTTGCTCTCCTTTCTAATCACTTTTTATATTAAATAAATTGCTTTTTTTAATATTGCTATTATTTCATTTTTGTCATCTATTTCATAAACATTATTTCCACATCTAAAAATAAATTCTTTTATTTTAAAATATCTTTCATTTAATTTATTAATAATAATTTCTTCATTATTTTTTTCTTTTTTCTCATTTATTATAAAATAAAAATTTTTTATAGATGATTTATTTTCCAAGTTTATTCTTTCGATATTTTTAATATATTGCCTTGAAATACTTTTTATTATCTCTTCTTCTTTTTGGGATTTTTCTTTAACTTCTAAGAAATAATTATTTAAATCTTTTTTTGAACTCTGAATTATTATTTGAAAATTAAAGTCACAATTTTTAAGAAATAATTTATATGAATTTAATATTAATTCTTTTTCTCGGTATGATTTTAAATTATAATTTATTGGTTTCACTTCTATAATTTTTATAAAAAAATTATTTTTTAATTTTATAATTCCATTATTATATATGTCATCAATCGGTAATAGTTTTAATATGGAATTTCTCATAACTTCCTCCAATTCTTTTTTATAATTCTATTTTATTTTTTTGAGCTTGTCAATTAAATTCGTTCTTCATTTTTTCTTATATATCGACAAAAAAATTTTTTTAATTTTTCTGTATATTATTTTTAATTCTGAACATAATACTATTACAAGGTTGATATTAATTGAACTAAGAGATATGATGGATCTTATGGGTTTATCTTATCTTGAGCAAAGATATATACAAGTTTAATATTTTAGATTTGTATATGTCGGCGACATGAGCATATCGTTCGTTTGCAGGCTGTATTTTATTTCGTATATGGTCAAATGATGTATTATATGTTCTATGTTATGAGTATATCTCTATTTCTTAGTGGTTGTTATTAGTCCCTTAGCTTTGGATGAATATAGCTATTATTGGTGGATTTATATTCTAGTGACTGACTTTTATATTTGTTTTTACTGCTTGTTTATATAGCAATATATATCAGGTGATAACGATAGGTATATTAGTTTTAACGAAGATTGATATTGGCTTTATGATAATAACCTGTAAGAAATATCTTACAGGTTATTAATTTTTTAAATATCTAGATTTGTTACATATTTTGCATTTGATTTTATAAACTCTCTTCTAGGTTCAATCTCATCACCCATTAATAATGTAAATATTTGATCAGCTTTTATTGCATCATCCATTGTAACTTTTACCATTATTCTAGTTTGAGGATTCATTGTTGTTTCCCATAATTGTTCTGGGTTCATTTCTCCTAGACCTTTATATCTTTGAAGTCCTAAGCTTTCTCTTGCAATACCTTTTTCCTCTAGATCTTTATAAGCTTTTGCTAAGTCTTCATCAGTATAGCAATAAATGTCTTTCATTCCTTTTTTAGATAATTTATATAGTGGTGGTTGTGCTAAATACACATTTCCATTTTCTATAAGCGGTCTCATATATCTAAAGAAGAATGTTAAAAGCAATGTTCTAATGTGTGCGCCATCAACATCGGCATCGGCCATTATAATTACTTTTCCATATCTAATTTTGTTTATATCAAAATCAGGTCCAATTCCAGCTCCAACTGCTAAAATCACTGGATTTAATTTATCATTTCCATAAATTTTATCAGCACGAGCTTTTTCTACATTTAACATTTTTCCCCAAAGTGGAAGAATTGCTTGATATCTTCTATCTCTTCCCTGCTTTGCAGAACCACCTGCAGAATCTCCCTCAACTATATATACTTCACATTGTGAAGCATCCTTTTCACTGCAATCCGCAAGCTTTCCAGGAAGAGTTGTACTTTCCAAAGAATTTTTTCTTCTAACAAGTTCTCTTGCTTTTCTTGCTGCTTCTCTTGCTCTTGATGCACTAATACATTTATCAAGTATAGCTTTTGCAATTTGAGGATTTTCCTCTAAGAATGGAGTTAAGGCATCTATTACCATAGATTGAACTATAAATGTAACATTACTGTTTCCAAGTTTAGTTTTTGTTTGTCCTTCAAATTGAGGCTCTTTTACTTTTACAGAAACTACAGCAGTTAAGCCTTCTCTTATATCTTCACCTAATAAATTACTATCTTTTTCTTTTATTATATTATGGTTTCTTGCATAATCATTAAATACTTTTGTAAGACCTCTTTTAAATCCTTCTAAATGAGTTCCACCTTCAATAGTGTTAATATTATTAACAAAAGTAAAAATATTTTCAGAATATGCAGTTGTATATTGAAGTGCTATTTCAACAGGAACTTCTCCATTCTTTTCAACATAAATTGGCTTTGGATGAATTTTCTCTTTTCCATTATCTAAAAATTCTACAAAAGAACTTAATCCACCTTCAAAACAAAATTCTGATTTTTTTAAATTTTCATCGTCTCTTTGGTCTTCAATTGTAATATGTAACCCTTTATTTAAAAATGCAATTTCTCTAAATCTTTCTTCTAATGTTGCAAAATCATAATCTAAAGTTTCAAAAATTGTGTCATCTGCTAAAAATCTAACTTTTGTTCCAGTCTTTTTTGAATCTCCAGTTCTTTTTAAACTCTCAGTAGTTTTTCCTCTTTGGAATTTCATTTCATAAATTCCGCCATCTCTTTGAATGAATACTTCACACCATTCAGATAAGGCATTTACAACAGATGCACCAACACCGTGAAGCCCTCCGGATACCTTGTATCCGCTATCTCCACCAAATTTTCCACCAGCATGCAATACTGTATAAACAGTTTCTGCTGCAGATATTTTTGTTTTTGGATGTATATCAACAGGAATTCCTCTTCCGTCATCTTCTACTGATATTATGTTTCCTTTTTCTATTATAATATGAATATGAGTGCAGTAACCAGCTAATGCTTCGTCAACGCAGTTATCTACAATTTCATATACCAAATGATGTAATCCTCTAATTGAAACACTTCCTATATACATACCAGGTCTTTTTCTTACAGCTTCTAATCCTTCTAGAACTTGGATTTGCTCTGCATTATACTCATGTTCAAATTTTTCCATTAAGTTTAAACTTCCTTTCGTTTTATTTTATAACTTTTCCTTCTTTTACTTTGTATATATTTCCTAAAAAGTTATTTTCCATTTCATCTGTGCAAGTTATTATAACTTGAGTATCCCCAATATTACTTAATAAATTTTTTCTTCTCTTACTATCAAGTTCAGACATAAAATCATCTAATAGCAATATTGGACTTTCCCCAGTTTCTTCTTTTATAATTTCTAATTCACTCATTTTTAATGATAACACAGCAGTTCTGTGCTGGCCTTGCGAACCATAAACATTTACTAAATCACCATCTATATAAATGTTAAAATCATCTCTATGAGCACCTTTTGTAGTGTATCCTTTAATTATATCAAGCTTTCTTCTTTGTTTTATAAGCTCTAATAATTTCTTCTCATCACTACTTTCGGTAATATATTCAATTTTTATTTCTTCTTTATTTTCAGTAATATTTTTATGAATATCTTTTATTTTTTCAGAAATTTTATTAATAAACTCTGTTCTATACAAACAAATTTTATATGATAAGCTTGCTAATTTTTCATCCCATATATCTAGTAATTCATAGTTTATTTTATTTTTGTTATCTAAATCTCTTATTTGTTTTAGATAATTATTTCTTTGTTCCATTACTTTTGTATATGTATTTAATATATTAACATAGTTTGGTCTAATTTGTCCAATCATCATGTTCAAAAATTTTCTTCTTTGGTCAGGTCCATTTTTTAAAATGTTGATATCATCTGGTGTAAATAGCACTATATTAACTTTTCCAAGTAACTCACTTAATTTTTTTACTTTTACACCATTTACAAAAATAGTTTTTTTATTAGATATTTGAACTTTTATATTTCCATCTCTATCTTTATTCTTATAGTTTAAAACGATATTTGAAAATTCTTCATTATGTTTTATAGTTTCTTTTTCTTTGCTTGTCCTGAAAGATTTTCCTATAGAGCACATAAATATTGCCTCTATAATATTTGTTTTTCCTTGAGCATTATCTCCATAAAAAACATTAATATTTTCACTAAACTCTATTTTTTGACTTTCGTAATTTCTGAAATTTTGCATTTCTAAACTAGTAATCCACATTTTGTGCCCCAATTGTGGAAAAGTGTTCCGCAAATTTTTTCATTCTTTTTTATCGCGGTAGTAATCCACATTTTGTGCTCAAACAGTGGATTACTCTTCTCCATTTTTAATCTTTTAATTTTATAGGTAATATCATATATGTATAATCTCCATCTTCTTCAACAGGTCTTATTATACATGGTGATATACTTGAACCGAAGTCAACAAAAACTTCCTCATCATCAATGTTTCTTAAAACATCTAAGAAATATTTAGGGTTAAATCCAACTTCAAGATTTTTTCCTTCAGTATTTACCATTATTTCTTCTTTTGCATCACCAGTTTGGTTTGTACAAGAAATTGTTACTTTTCCAACATCTATTGAAACTTTAACAGGATATTTCTTTTCTTTTTCAATACTTGATGCAGAAATTAAACTAATTCTTTCAAAGCAATCTTGAAGAATATTTCTATTTGCTCTTATTCTTGTTTCCCAATTTTCAGGAATAACACTTGAATAATTTAAGAATTCTCCATCTAATAATCTTGTTACTATTTTACAGTTTTCCATTTCAAATAAAACTTGATTTTTGGCAACACCAATTTTTACATTATCAAAAGAATCAACTAATATTTTATTCATTTCATTTAATGTTCTTCCTGGTATTACAGCAGAAAAGTTATTTACTTTGTTTTGTAAAAATTTGCTCTTCCATGCAAGTCTAAATCCATCAACAGCTACTACATTTAATTTATTATTTGCTATTTCAAATAAACATCCTGTAAATATTGGTCTATTTTCTTCAGTACTTACAGCAAATATTGTTTTTCTAATCATATCTTTTAATGCTGATTGTTCAATTTCTATTGAATTTTCTACACTTATTTTTGGAAGTTCAGGAAATTCATCAGGATTCATTGTTGCAAGTTTATATAAAGAACCTTCACATTCTATAACAAGTAAATTTTTATCATTTACAGTTATACTAATTTCTGTATCAGGTAATCTTCTAATAATTTCAGTAAACATTATAGCATTTACTACAGTAGCTCCTTGTTCTTCTACTTTACAATCATTAATGACATATTCTATACCTATTTCTAAGTCGTATGTTGTTAATTTTATTTCATTATCATTAGTTTGTATTAAAATTCCTTCTAGTATAGGCATTGTTGTTCTAACAGCAACAGCTTTAGTTACGGAATTTAATGCTTTAAGGATTTTATCCTTTTCACAAAGTAGTTTCATTTTTGTCTTCGTCTCCTTTATTATATAATATAAATATATTTAGTAGTAGTAGTAGTAGGTGCTGTGGATTGTGTGGAAAACTAGGGTAAAGCATTGCAGCCCTAAGTAAATTGATGTGGATAATTCTGTGGAAAATTAGAGAAGTTATCCACAGATAAATTCACATGTTGTGGATAACTGAGTTTTCCACATTTTGTCCACACGTTTTCCACATACCCCCTGTGGAAAACTCTTTAGCTTTTCCGTAGGAATAACTCTGCAACTTTCTACAAAACATTATTTTTACAAACAATCATTTCAAATTTTGTCGATTTTTGGCTAAATATCAATTATTTGTCGTTTAAGATTAAGTTTTTCACACTTTCCACAATTAGTTTTGTGTTTGAGTTTTCTTTCATGTCTTGTTCAACTTTATTACAAGCATGCATTACTGTGGTATGGTCTCTCTTTCCAAAAGCTCGTCCTATCTGTGGTAGAGACATATTTGCTACATTTCTACACATGTACATAGCAATTTGCCTTGGAAAAGTTATATCATTTGAACGCTTTGAACCTTTTAAATCTTTTGAACTAACACTAAAGTATTTTGCTACAACATCTTGAATGAACTCAGCAGAAATTACTTTTTCTTGTGCAGCAACAATATCATTAATTGCTTTTTCTGCCATTTCCATAGTTATTGGTGTCTTTACTAAAGATGCTTTTGCTGTTAATTTATTTAAAGCACCTTCTAACTCTCTAATGTTTGAGTCTATCCTAGTTGCTATTGTAGAAAGAATTTCATCATCTACAATAATATTGTCTATTTGAGCCTTTTTTCTAAGTATTGCAAGACGAGTTTCATAATCTGGATTAGAAATATCTGCAATTATTCCCCATTCAAATCTTGATTTTAGTCTATCCTCTAATAGTGGAATATCTTTTGGTGGTTTATCACTAGATAGAATAACTTGTTTGCCACTTTCATATAAAGTATTAAATGTGTGGAAAAATTCTTCCTGCACTCTATCTTTTCCTGCTATAAATTGAATATCGTCTATTAATAATACATCAATACTTCTGTATTTATTTCTAAATTGATCACCAGTATTATCTTTTATAGCATTAATAAGCTCATTTGTGAATGCTTCTGATGTTATATATAAAATTCTAGAATTTCTGTTGTTTTTTAGAATTTCATTACCTATAGCATGCATCAAGTGAGTTTTTCCAAGACCAACTCCTCCATATATAAAAAGTGGATTATAAGATGCTGCAGGTGCTTCAGCAACAGCTAAAGCTGCAGCATGAGCAAATCTATTATTATTTCCAACTACAAATGATGCAAAAGTATATTTTGGATTTAAATTTGCAGAAGCATAATTAATAGGAGCTTCAATTTTTATAGGTCCGTTAGAATCACCGTTTTCTGCAGCTGCATTTAATTCTTCTCTAGAATAAATTGTTACCACACATTCTTTGTTTGTTAAATAATTAAAGGTATTTGTTAATAGACTAGAATATTTAGACATTAAAAAATCTCTTGTGAAATTATTTGTTACAAGCAAATTGATCTTCTCATTATCTACACTTTGAATCTCTATTCCCTTAATCCAGGTTTCATATGAAATTGTTGTGACTTCTTCTTTTAAAAGTTCTTTTGCTTTGGTTAATAATTCGTTTATTTCGTTCTGCATTGTGTACATCCTTCCAAATCTTTAGAAAAAAACAAGAATATAAATTTTATTCACATAGTTATCCACATAGTTATCCACAGATTGTGGATAACTTGTAAACTATTGTTATCATAAGTTTTTTCGTATATGCGTAAGCAAAAAAACATAAAAAGTTTTTACCGTACTTATCATTTTTGTATATAATATCAAATATACAGTCCATTAGTCAATATAAAACAAAAGAAAAATAAATATTTTTAAATTTGGTTAAAACTATTGACATAAAGGCAAAAATAGGTATATAATAACAACTACTTATGAAAGAAAATTAAAAAAATATTTAATATATTTAAATAGGAGGTGCTAACAATGAAGAGAACTTATCAACCTAAAAAAATACAAAGACAAAAAGAACATGGTTTTATGAAAAGAATGAGTACAAGAGCTGGAAGAAATATAATAAAAGCTAGACGTGCAAAAGGCAGAAAAAAACTTAGTGCGTAATTACTTAAAGAAGGAAGCCGCTAAATGCATTTAGTGGTCTTTTTTATTACACGTAAATTTATTATAGAAAAAGAGTTAAAGATGCGAAGAATTAAAACACTCAAAAAAAACTATGAATTTAATAATGTGCTAAAACAAGGAAAATATTATATAAAAAAACATGTTATTATATATATAAAAGAAAATGGCAAAAGTGATAATGTAATAGGAATTGCAATAAATACTCATTTGTGTAATGCTGTTGGAAGAAATAGAATAAAAAGACTAATAAGAGAAGGATTTTATTCTGTAAAAAATGAACTAAAAAAAGGGTATGATATTGTGTTTCTATGGAATAAAAAGTCCAAAATAAAATATGACTGTTTTTTTAATATAAAACAAGAAATCAGAGATTGTTTTGAAGAAGCACAATTGTTAGAAAAAAAATAATATGAAAAAATTATTTATATGTTTGATAGATAAATATCAAAAATTTTTATCTCCAATAATATCTAAGCGTGGAATAAATTGTAAATACTATCCGACTTGCTCAGAATATACAAAACAAGCAATTGAAAAATATGGTTGTTTTGTTGGAATATTTAAAGGATTAAAAAGAATTTTAAGATGTAATCCTTTTTCAAAAGGAGGGTATGACCCTTTAAAATAAAATGGAGGTATAAAAAGTGGGAGCAATATCAAGTTTATTTGGATATGTGCTAAATTTCTTGTATAACTTAGTGAATAATTATGGAATTGCAATTATTCTTTTTACTATATTACTTAGAGTAATATTGATTCCAATAACAATAATTCAACAAAAATCAACTAAAGCGAATACTAGAATGCAAGAAAAAATGCGTGAAATAGAAAGAAAGTATAAAAATAACCCAGAGAAGTTAAATCAAGAAACAATTGATTTATATAAAAGCGAAAAATTAAATCCTTTTACGGGATGTTTAGTTTCAATATTACAAATAGTAATAATATTATCAGTATTTTGGGTAGTAAGTAAACCACTTACATATATGAAAAAAGTTGATGCTGATTTAATAAATACATATACACAAGAAATGAAAGAAGAAGGTACAAATGTTACCTATCCAGAAATAGCAATAATTCAAAGAAAAGCAAATGAAGATGAAAATGTATATATAAATATGGATTTCTTAGGACTAGATTTAAGCAAAGTACCGGGACAAAATTTAAAAGATCCTAAAGTTTATATTATTCCTATTTTGTATGTATTAACATCAATTTTATCAATAAAATTAACTAATACTACTCAAACTAAAAAGAAGAATGAAGTAGAAATATTAGAAAACGGAGAAAAAGCTAAAAGTGATGCTGATGAGACAATGGAGTCAATGGAACAGATGACTAAGTCTATGAATTATATGGTTCCTATAATGTCAATTTCAATAGCTTTTATTGCACCATTAGGACTTGCCTTATATTGGTTTGTTAGTAACTTAGTAATGATTATAGAAAGACTAATAATTGATAAATTTTTTAATAAAGATAAGGAGAAAAAGGAAAATGCTTAATAGTATTATTTCAGAAGGTAAAACTACGCAAGAAGCAATTGATAATGGATTAAAGCAATTAGGTGTTTCAAAAAATCAAGTAGAAATAAAAGTAATAGAAGAAAAGAAAAAAAGTTTTTTTAGTATATTGGATCCACATATTGTAAAAGTTGAAATTACTTTAAAGGAAAAGAGAGAAGAAATTCATAAAGAGAAAATAGAAAAAGAAGCAAGTGAAGAAGAATTAGAAAAAGCAAGAGCTAATGTTGAAACTTTCTTAAATGAATTTTTAGAAAAACTTTCAAAAGAAATAATCTATGAAATTTCTACGGATGCTGGTGTAATAAGTGTTACAATAAAAGGAGAAGATTCTACTAACTTAATAGGATATAGAGGTGAAGCATTAAATGCTTTACAAACAATTATAACAAATATTGCTTGTAAAAATATAAATGATAAAGTAAAAGTTATTGTAGATATTGCTAATTACAAAGATGTAAGAAAGAAAACATTAGAGGATTTAGCAACTAAGATAGAAAGAACAGTAGCGAGAACTGGAAAATCTATAACACTAGAGCCAATGACTGCATATGAAAGAAAGATAATTCATACAAAATTGCAAGAAAGTTCAAAAGTAAAAACACACAGCATTGGTGAAGGTGACAAAAGAAGAGTTGTAATTGAAAGAAAATAATTAAATATTAAATCGGAAGTCAAAGTTCGGATTTTAGTTATACTATAATCTTGCTTTGACTTATTTTTTTGAATATAAGGAGGTAAAATGAGTACAATAGCGGCAATTTCTACGGCCCCAGGAAATGCGGGAATAGGAATAATAAGAATGAGTGGAGAAGATTGTTTTGAAATTTTAAAAAAAATATTTATACCAAAAAATGATGGTGAGATAAAGGGATATACAATGAAATATGGAAATATTATCAATAATAAAACTAAAGAAATTATTGATGAAGTTTTAGTATCATATTTTGTATCTCCTAAAAGTTATACAAAGGAAAATATGTGTGAGATAAATTCTCATGGAGGTATGATAGTAGAAAAGCTAATATTAGAAGAATGTATAAGAAACGGTGCAACACTTGCGGAACCGGGAGAGTTCACTAAAAGAGCATTCTTAAATGGAAGAATTGATTTATCTCAAGCAGAGGCAATAATAGACATTATAAATTCAAAAACAGAAAAAGAAATGGAAGTTGCTCAAAGACATTTAGATGGAAAACTTTCTAATAAAATAAATGAGATTAAAGATATTTTATTAGATTTAATGTCTGATATTGAAGCTTCGATTGATTATCCAGAATATGATATTGAAGAAACAACTAATAAAAAGATAAAAGACGTTTTAGAAGATGTAAATGAAAAACTAAAAAAATTAGAATCAAGTTTTTCTATAGGAAAAATTTTAAAAGACGGAATTAAAACTTCTATTATTGGAAAACCAAATGTTGGAAAATCATCTTTGCTAAATTTAATATTAGGAGAGGAACGTGCAATTGTTAGTAATATAGAAGGAACAACGAGGGATACCATAGAAGAATATGTAAATATAAAAGGAATTCCTCTTAAACTTATAGATACGGCAGGAATAAGAAAAACAAATGACGAAATTGAAAAAATAGGCGTAAAAAAGAGCAAAGACATAATGAATAATGCTGATTTGATAATTGCTGTATTTGACGATTCTCGTGCGTTTGATGATGAAGATAAAGAAATTGTTAAATTAATAGAAGGAAAGAAAGCAATTATTGTAATAAATAAAGTAGATTTAAGAAATGGCTATATAAAAAATAATTCGATTATAAAAGAATTAAAAAATATAAAAATAGATTTTTCAACAGTTGATGATATAGGTTTTGATGTTTTACAAAATAAAATATTAGAATTATTTGATGCAAAACAAATAGAATTAGATGATAGTGAAATTGTTACTAGCCAAAGGCAGAAGGAATATATAATTAAGGCAAGAAATGCAACTAAAGAAGCTCAAGAGGCGATAAGCAATAATATGCCACTAGATATAACAACAGTATGTATAAAAGAGATACTAGAAAATTTGCTAAGTATTACTGGGGAGAATGTATCTGAAAACATAATAAACGAAATTTTTAAAAAGTTTTGTTTAGGAAAATAGAAAAATTGGAACCATTTTTGTTGTTATGTAAAATGATTGGAAGAAAATTAACTTATAAGTTTTATATTGTGGAGATAAATTTACTTATATATGCGTAAAAATTGATGAAAAGAAGAGAGAATGTCGAAAAATGTCGAAAAAATAATAGCGAACACATTGAGAAAAAATAATGACTGTAAAGCTGGTGGGAGTAAAGAAACATGAGTGACAATATAAACAAATGTTTTACAAACAAAACTAAATGTTTCCGCCTTGACTCAAAAAATGTTTCCGCTAGAAGATAAAAATTAAAAATGAAAGGAAGTAAAAAATATGAAATATGATGCTGGAGAATTTGATGTTGCAGTAATTGGTGCTGGACATGCTGGCTGTGAAGCTGCACTAGCATGTAGTAGAATGGGATTAAAAACCTTGATTTTTTCAATAAGCCTAGAAGCTGTTGCAAATATGCCATGTAATCCTCATATAGGAGGAAGTTCTAAAGGACATCTTGTAAGAGAAATTGATTGCTTAGGAGGTGAGATGGGAAGAAATATTGATAAAACATACCTTCAGATGAGAATGCTTAATACTTCAAAAGGTCCTGCTGTTTATTCTTTAAGAGCACAGGCTGACAGAAAAAAATACCAAATGGAAATGAAACATACTTTAGAAAGACAGGAAAATTTATATTTAAAGCAAGCTGAAATAGTAAATATAGAAGTAAAAGATGGAAAAGTTGAAAGTGTAGAGACTAACATAGGAGCAATATACAAAGTAAAAGCGGTAATTTTATGTACAGGAACATATTTAAAAGGAAAAATATTTATAGGAGAAACTTCGTATGAGGGTGGCCCTGATGGTGTTGCTGCTGCAAATAAGCTATCTGAAGTATTAAAAAGCCTAAATATTGATTTAGTAAGATTTAAAACAGGGACTCCTGCAAGAATAAATAGAAGAACTATTGATTTTTCTAAAATGGAGATACAAGAAGGAGATAAGGATATTGAAGCTTTTTCATTTGAGGACAGAATTGATCCAAATAAAGAGCAACTACCATGCTATTTAACATATACAAATGCCAAAACTCATGAAATAATTAGAAAAAATTTATATAGGTCACCGCTATATGCAGGAGAAATTAAAGGAACAGGACCAAGATATTGTCCTTCGATAGAAGATAAAGTAGTAAGATTTGCAGATAAAGAAAGACATCAAGTTTTTGTAGAGCCTTTAGGAGAAGATACAGAAGAAATGTATATTCAAGGAATGAGTTCATCGCTCCCAGAAGATGTACAAATAGCAATGTATAGAACACTACCAGGTTTAGAAAACGCGGAATTTACAAGACCAGCATATGCTATAGAATATGATTGTATAAATCCGTCTAAATTAAAACGTTCACTTGAATATAAAGACATTTCTGGAATGTTTTTTGCAGGCCAAATTAATGGAACTTCTGGATATGAAGAGGCTGCAAGCCAAGGAATTATAGCCGGAATAAATGCTGCAAGAAAAATAAAAGGAAAAGAGCCATTAGTATTAGATAGATCACAAGCATATATAGGTGTACTAATTGACGATATTGTAACAAAAGGAACCAACGAACCATATAGAATGATGACTTCAAGAGCCGAGTACAGACTACTTTTAAGACAAGATAATGCAGATCTAAGATTATTAGAAATAGGACATGAAAATGGATTAATTTCAGATGAAAGATATAATAGATTTTTAAAGAAAAAAGAAAATATCTTTAATGAAATTGAAAGACTAAAGAAAAAAACTGCAAAACCAACAGAAAAAGTAAATGAAATGCTTAGAAAATGCAACTCATCTGAGATAAATGCTGGTGTTAAAATGGCTGATTTATTAAAAAGAACAGAACTAAAATATAAAAATATTCGTGAGATTGATGACGAATCACCAGTTTTATCAAGAGAAGAAGAAAAGGAAGTTGAAATTCAAGTAAAATATGAAGGATATTTAAAATTAGAAGAACAACAAGTAGAAAAATTCAAAAAATTAGAAGAAAAGAAGCTAAGTGAAGATATTGATTACTCACAAATTTTAGGATTAAGACTAGAAGCAAGACAAAAATTAAATAAAATAAAACCAGAGTCTGTAGGCCAAGCTTCGAGAATATCAGGGGTATCGCCAGCTGATATATCAGTACTTTTAATATACTTGGAACAAAATAGAAGAGAAGGAAATAAAATATGAATTTAGAAGAGTTTAAAGTTGAATTTAAAAATAGAAATAATATGGTAACTGATGAGCAAGTAGAAAAATTTTACAATTATATGGATTTATTATTGGAATGGAATGAAAAAATTAATTTAACAGCAATAACACAGCCAGAAGAAGTAATAGAAAAGCATTTTATTGATTCTCTTACAATACTAGAGCAAATAAATAATGAAGATAATGTTATTGATGTTGGAACTGGTGCAGGATTTCCGGGAATCCCTCTTGCAATTTGTAGTAATGCAAAATTTACTTTAGTAGATTCATTAAATAAACGAATAAATTTTTTAAATCAAGTAAAAGAAAAAATTGATTTAAAAAATGTTGAACTAGAACATGGCAGAGCAGAAGACCTTGCAAAGGATAAAAAGTACCGTGAAAAATTTGATGTTGCTGTTTCAAGGGCTGTTGCACCAATGAATGTACTTATAGAATATTTACTTCCATATGTAAAAGTTGGAGGAAAAATAATATGTATGAAAGGCCCTAAAGCAGAAGAAGAACTAGGACAATTAGATAGAGGAATAGAAATATTAGGTGGCAAGCTTGATAAAATGATAGATATAAAATTAGGAAGAGAAGAGTTGGCAAGAAAAATAATTATAATAAATAAAATTAAAAATACACCAAGCAAATATCCTAGAAAGGCTGGTATACCTACAAAAGAGCCAATTAAGTAAAATTTTAAAATTATTAAAAATTTGTTGACATATTAGTGATATTCGTATATTATTAGTATGTCAAAATTTTATTTATATAATGAAAGTTATGTAAACTTATAAAGAACGGAGGAATAACTTTGGGAAAGATAGTTTCAGTAGCAAATCAAAAAGGAGGAGTAGGAAAGACTACAACCTCAATAAATTTAAGTACGCTCCTTGCTAAAAAAGGAAAAAAAGTTTTGCTTATAGATGCAGATCCACAGGGAAATGCTACAAGTGGACTTGGAATAGAAAAAGAACAGCAGTTTTCAGTATATGATGTTTTAATAGAAGATATTGAAGTTGAAAATACGTTACAAACAACACAAGTTAAAAATTTAGATCTTTGTCCATCTAATATAAATTTAGCAGGGGCAGAAGTTCAATTAGTTGGAGCTGAAAATAGAGAGTTTAGACTAAAAAGTAAATTAGAGAATATTAAAGATGATTATGATTATATTATAATAGATTGTCCACCATCATTAGGGTTAGTAACATTGAATGCTTTTACAGCATCAGATAGCGTACTTATCCCAATACAATGTGAATATTATGCTTTAGAGGGATTAGGACAATTGTTAAATACAATAGAATTAGTTAAAACACATATGAATAAAGATCTGAAGGTAGAAGGTGCTTTATTAACGATGTATGATGCAAGAACTAATTTATCAAATCAAGTTGTAAATGAAGTTAAAAAATATTTTGGAGATAGAGTATATAAAAATGTCATACCAAGAAATGTAAGATTAAGCGAAGCTCCAAGTTATGGTATGCCAATAAGTTTATACGATCCAAGGTCAAAAGGAGCAAAGGCTTACGAAAAATTTGCAAAAGAATTTATAAAGATGAACGATGAAGAACAAAAATCTGCTAAACATATGAAATAGGAGGGATTAGATATGGTAAAGAAGTCAGGACTAGGAAAAGGGCTAGACGCATTATTTAGTGATAATTTAAAAGTTGAAGAAATACCACAAACACCTGTAACAGAAGTGAATGGTGAGTTAGTTCAACAACTAAAAATAACAGAAATTGAACCTAATAGAAATCAACCTAGAAAAAAATTTGATGAAGATAAACTTGAAGAACTTGCTGAATCAATAAAAAATTACGGAGTAATTCAACCTATAATTGTAACTCCTAAAGATGGATATTATCAAATTATTGCTGGAGAAAGACGATGGAGAGCTTCTAAAAAGGCTGGACTTACTGAAATGCCTTGTTTAGTAAGAACAAAAACAGAGCAAGAAAATAGAGAAATTGCATTAATAGAAAATATGCAAAGAGAGAATCTTAACGTAATAGAAAGAGCAAGAGGGTTAAAACAATTATTAGATGATTATGGTTTAACACAACAACAATTGGCTGATAGACTAGGAGTTAGTAGAAGTGGAATAACAAATCATATTAGAATCTTAAATTTAGATCCAAGAGTTATTGATTTAGTATTAGAACATAATTTTAGTGAAAGACAATGTAGAGCTCTAATGAGAATGGAAGATCCAGAGAAACAATTAAAACTTGCTGAAAAAATTGTTGTAGAAGGTAATAATTCTGATGATTTGGATAGAATAATCAATAATGAAAAAATTGCTGCTGAGAAAAGAAAAAAGAAAACACAAGAAAAATATAGAGCAATATATAGAGACATAGAAGATTCTTTTCAAGGATTTTTTGGAACAAAAGTAAAATTGCAAGCAGGAGCTAAAAAAGGAAAAATAGTAATTGAATATAATTCAAATGATGATTTAGAAAGAATTTTAGGATTGATAAAATAACTAAAGAGCAGAATATAAAGGCAAGAAAAGGAAGATTATAGCTATGAATTTTAAATTAGAAATCAACATTTTTGAAATAATAATACTTGTTATAAATATAATGCTATTAGTTTTATATATTTTAAATTGTATAAAATTGAACAAGCTTAGAAAAAACTATGCTACTTTTATGACAAAATTAGGTAAAGGTGACAATATAAATGAAATGTTAAAAGATTATGTGGAAAAAGTAGATGAGATAAAAAGCGAGAATAAAGAAATAATAGAATATTATCAAAAACTAGATACAAAATCTAATGATTATCTAAAAAAGATAGGATTGGTAAGGTATAATGCATATAAAGATACTGGAAGTAATTTAAGTTTTGCTTTAGCTGTTTTGGATAATCACAATGATGGCTTTGTACTAAATGGAATATATGCAAGAGACAATTCAAATATATATGCAAAACCAATTAAAAATGGAAAATCTGAATATGTTTTATCAAAGGAAGAAGAAGAAGCTATAAATAAAGCAACTCAAAAGTAAATAAAAATAAACCTCTTAAAATTAATTTTAAGAGGTTTATTTTAGGAATAATATAAAATACCTTGGATAAACTAAATAAATATAAAAAAATAACATTTCTACTATTGACAATTTGAAGTAAAATGTGGTAATATATAACTTGTCAATAGATGACACATGGAGAGGTGGTCGAGTTGGTTTATGGCACCAGTCTTGAAAATTGGCGTAGGTTTGTAGCCTACCGTGGGTTCGAATCCCACCCTCTCCGCCATTTTTTTTATGAAAAATAAGTATATGGAGGCGTACCCAAGTGGCTGAAGGGGGCAGTTTGCTAAACTGCTAGGGTTCGTAAGGGCCGCGGAGGTTCAAATCCTCTCGCTTCCGCCAAGAGAAGATATAAAGAAGAAAAATCTTTATGTCTTTTTTTATTTAAAAAGTTTTTATAGAAAGATTAAGTTGTAAAAGAAATTAGGATATAGTATACTTATTATAAATTAGAAATAATTTAAATAATATTAAACAAATGAACAAATTAAAATGAGGAGAATAATTATGGGAAAACATGCGATTATTATTATAAAAAATAATAATAATGAATACTTACAATATTATGATAATATATGGGAGAGTTTTTTATTTTTAAATTGTAAATTATTTGATGATAAGGAAAATGAAAATAATATAAAAAAATTACTAGAAGAAAAATTGAAAAGAAATAAAATAGAAAGAATTAAATTTCTAGGAAATAAAATACATAAAAAATATTCTGAAAGTGCAAAAAAAGAAAAAGAATATAATCATTATTTTTTTGAAGTTAAATTAAATATAAATGATATAAATAGTAATAAAGAATTTAAAATTAATGATAATCAATTTTGCTGGATGTCTGCGGAAGAACTAAGAAGAAATGAAAGAATAATGAAAGTAAACAGTGATATAGTGGATTTTGTGAATGAATTATATAGTAATAGTAAGTCTCTTAACTAAGAGATTTATTTTTTTAATTATTTGTAATTAAAAAAATAAATAAAATAAATAAAATAAATAAAATAAATAAAATAAATAAAATAAATAAAATAAATAAAATAAATAAAATAAAT
>CAKPAI010000003.1 GCA_934133005.1 uncultured Clostridia bacterium | reverse complement strand
TGATAGGTTGGAGGTGTAAGTGTAGCAATACATTGAGCTGACCAATACTAATAAATCGAGGGCTTAACCACTAAAAAGTTTGCTGAAGAAAAGTTCTTCTATGTATTTTTGAGTGTGCTTGTATTACAATATAAACTAAAGTAAAAAATTATATAAATTTTAATAAAAACTATTTACAAAAGTTTATATAAGTTGTATAATACAAAACATACTAATAATTTTCTGGTGATTATAATTTGAGGGGAAATACCTGTTCCCATTCCGAACACAGAAGTCAAGCCCTCAAATGCTGACAATACTCGCGAGTTACCTTGCCTGGAAGATAAGTTTTCGCCAGTTTTTATATATTCCTCGTTAGCTCAGTCGGTAGAGCGCTCGGCTGTAAAGCAGATTGTTTAAAATAATTTGCAATCAAAAGTTAGCAGCTCTATGGAGAAATCCTTAGATGAAAAAGGTGGCTAAGTCGGTGAAACTCTTAACAGATAATGCTGAAGACAATACCGAGCAAGGCGTAAGCTATGTGTAGAGACTTTACACCACCTACCTAAGTCAACGATATGGTAAAGAGAAAGTCCAGACTACAAATTATAAATATTATAATGTTAATGAAAATTAATGTAGTGCAGTAACCGATAGGTCGTCCGTTCAAGTCGGACACGAGGAGCCAATAAAGAGTAACCTGAAGTTTAGTAATAGACTTTAGGTTATTTTTTTCTTTTAAATACAGTAAAAATATGATATACTTATTGAAAATTGAAAAATAAAGGAAGAGGTTATCTTAATGAAAAAGTTATGTGAAATTTGTGGTTCTGAATTTGATACACAAAGTGCTACTAGAATTTATTGCTATGAATGTAGTGGAGATTCTACAAGAAGTAAATATGAAACCAGAAAACATCAAAAAACTATCTTAAGAAGAAGTATGAAACTTCAAGGGATAAAAATGCTAGGAGGAAAGTGTTCGAGATGTGGATATGATAGATGTGTTGATGCACTTGAATTTCATCATGTTAATCCCGCTGAAAAAGAGTTTAAATTAGGTTCGGGAAATACAATGTCTTGGCAAGAGTATAAAAGAGAATTGGCTAAATGTATCTTAGTTTGTTCAAATTGTCATAAAGAAATTCATAGTGAAATTGGCTATAAAAACGAAATTTAGGAGGTTTAATATGGATGTAGTAGGAACAATGTTTTTTAAAGATAAGAAATTATTAATTGATAAACCAAGAAAGAGAAGCACATATCAAATGATTGGTGGTAAAGTTGAAAAAGATGAAACACCATTGGAGGCTGCTATAAGAGAATGTCATGAGGAATTAGGAAATAAAGCTGTATTTGATGAAGATAAATTAAATCTTGTAATGGAATTTGATGAAATTGCAACAAGTGATGGAAAAACACCTATTCATTTTTATGTATTTATATATAATGGTAAATTAGAAGGAACGCTTACAACTTCTGATGAAATTGAAAAGTTTATGTGGTATACATCAGACCAAGGAAATGATATATTATCAAATACATTAAAAAATGAAGTGGTGCCATACTGCTTGAAAAATAATTTAATTGATTAGTATATGTTATGAAAATTGTTAAATAATAAAGCGGTACTTTGAACAAGTACTGTTTTTGTTTAGGAGAAAATAACGGTGCAAAATAGTAATGATTCTCTACTATGAGAAGAATCACAATATAAGGTTCATTTTTATTATAAGCAATATGTTTATCAAACTGACTTAGATATTCTATATAGTTGTCATCAATAATATAAAAATTTAATTTTCCGATTTTTAATTTTTTATTGTTTTTCACATGCACCTCCACACAAAAAAATAGGGATACTTTTTAGTACCCCATAATTTTTCTGAAAACTCGTTTATAGAATTTACATTCTAAAGACTCATATCTAACCTAATGTTTAAATCACACTTGTTTATGAAGTTAATCAAAGGTTTGTGTTAACCTAGTTTATTTGATAAATTAATTTATTAATATTAGTATATTCATTATACTCTTTTTTATTTACTAAATTAAGCGTTTTAGATAATTTATTGAGAGTGTTTAAAAATTAATGATTTTATAAAATAGATATGTTATAATAAACAAATTGTGCGAATAAAAATATAAAGTAGGAGAGTTTTTATGAGCTTTATAGAAATTTTTTTTATAGGTATAGGTCTTGCAATGGATGCTTTTGCAGTGTCTATTTGTAAAGGACTTTCAATGAAAAAAATAAATTATAAAAAGGCTGAAATTGTGGGGCTATACTTTGGAGTATTCCAAGCAGGAATGGTATTAATAGGTGATTTGCTTGGAAATTCATTTGAAGAATTTATAAAAAATATTGACCACTGGGTGGCTTTTGTCTTGCTTGTATGCATTGGAATTAATATGATACGAGAAGTTTTTCAAAAGGAAGAAAGTTACAATGATGATGTGAGTTTTAAAACGATGGTGCCTTTGGCTCTTGCTACAAGTATTGATGCACTAGCTTGTGGAATTACTTTTGCATGTTTAAGTATAAAAATTGCCATGCCAAGTATCACAATTGGAATTATTACATTTGTTTTGTCATTTATTGGAGTTGCTATAGGCAAAAAATTTGGAAATAAATTTAAAACAAAAGCTCAAATATTAGGAGGAGCTATTTTAATTTTATTAGGAATAAAAATATTATTAGAGCATTTAGGCATTATACAATTTTAATATAATATTGATTCATGTTGATATTTTTTTGATTTTAGAGTAAAATTATAAAAGTTAATATATATAAAGAGAGGAATATATGGATCAAAAGAAACAACTTTTACTTAATACAATAATCATAGCAATAGGAAAATTAGGAACACAAATTATATCTTTTATTTTGCTACCATTATATACAAATGCATTAACTCCAGCTGAATATGGAACATACGATTTCTGGATAACACTTTCTACATTTTTGCTTCCAATTATAACTTTAATGATGGAAGAATCAATGTTTAGATTCTTAATTGATGCAAATACTCAAAGAGATAAAAAGAGAATAATTACAGCAACAGTATTTTACACTACTTGGGGAACAATTTTATTTTCAGTAATAGCTTTGATTGTAATGGCAATAATGCATTATGAATATGCTGTAGCCTTTTTGTTATTTATAATTTCAAATATTTTAATAGGTTTAAGTAATGCAATTGCAAGAGGAAATGGAAAAGTAAAATTATATTCATTAAGCAATTTTATTTTAGGCGTTTCTACAATAATTTTGAATATATTATTTATTGTAGTATTTAAGCTTGGAGCAGTTGGCTTACTTTGGGCAAATACAGTTGCAAACTCATTGACTGCTATTGCAATATTTGCAATGCTTAATCTAAAGAAATATGTTAGCAGAAAGTATCTAAATAAAAATACCTTGTCCGAGATGATAAGATATTCTATTCCATTAGTTCCAAATAATTTATCTTGGATAATAATTAGTTTATCAGATAGAATTATGCTTAATTTAATGAATGGAACTGAAGCGAACGGATTGTATTCAATTGCAAACAAATTTCCAAACATTGTATATACTTGTTATGGGTTCTTTTCTACAGCGTGGAAAGAATCTGCTGCAAGGATTTTGCAACAAGATAATAAAGAAAAGTATTATAATGGAATTTATAGAGATGTAAGAAACTTTTTGCATGCGGTAGTTTTAGGACTTATAGCAATAATGCCATTTGCTTTTTCAATATTTATAAATGAAAGTTATAATGATGCATATATGTATATTCCAATTTTAACTATAGCAATATATTATACAAATATGTCGAATTTCTATGGTGGAATTTTTACTGCATATAAAGATACAAAAATAATGGGTTCTACTACTATTGTAGCAGCGGTATTAAATATAGTAATAAATTTAATCTTTATTCCAATGTTTGGAATATATGCTGCAAGTTTTTCAACATTGATTTCAAACATTGTAGTTTATGCATATAGAAGATATAAATTAAAAAATTATATAAATTTAAAGTCAAGAATAAATATTTTATATTATGCATTACTAACGATAACAACAATTGCATATTACTATAAAAATACAATTGTTTGCGTTCTGATATTTATAATTGATTTAGCTTTTTGCATTTATACTAACAAAGCATTTATTAAAGGAATAATTAGACCAATTATTAGAAAAATAAAAAAATAAAAAGTAAACAGTATGAGAAAAAAATTACTCATACTGTATTTTTATTTATTTGGTATTGACATTTAAAAATAATAAATATAAAATACTAGTATATATATAACTAGAGTATTTAAAACTGTACTGATTATAAAAATAGAAGAAGAATAAAAAAGCAAAACCTAGGAATAATATAAGAAAAACAAAAGGAGAAAAATAATAATGAAATGCTATGAAAGCCTTGAGGCTGTACACACACACACACACACACACACACACACACCAATATCTTAAAGAAAATCACGGTATAACATTAGTTGCTTTAGTAGTAACAATAGTAGTACTTTTAATTTTAGCAGGTGTATCGATAAATTTAGTAATAGGACAAAATGGATTAATAAATAGAGCAAAAGAAGCAGCGAAGAATACAACGTTAGCAAGTTTAATAGATGAAGTGCAAACAGAAATTGCAGCAGAGCAAATGAAAGTAAAGACTATGGAACTTTTAAATACAAACTTAAAAGATGTATTAGATAGATACTTTGAAAATGTTCCAGAAAGTTATTACTTGAAATCAGATACAGTTTTGAAAACAAAAGCCGAGTATGGAAATTATGAAATAAAATTATCAGAAATATGTAGTCAAGATTTTAGTGAAAATGAAACAACAGATTGCACAACATATATAGATAGAAATGGAAATAAAGCACCAGTGCCAAGAGGCTTTACCGTGTCAACAGTAGAAGGAGAGAACTTAGTTGATAAGGGACTAGTAATAAAAGATGATTCAACAGGAAATGAATATGTATGGATACCATGCTCAATGGATGGAAGTGATAAATTACAGTATCAAAGAACAAGATGGGATGTTGAAAACGATAATGGAACAGATGCTTGGAAGGATGAATTAACACTAACAGATAGCAATGTAACATATTTAAAAACAGATATAGATAATGGAATAACTGAAGAAGTATCAAAGGAGATAGTAAATCAAATAAACAGCGAGTTTACAAGTGTAAAAAAATATGGTGGCTACTATATAGGAAGATATGAAACAGGTATAGGAAAAAATTACAAGGCAGTAGTGCAAGCAAATAAAGAACCATACGCAGGAACAGTAAATGGAAATACAACAAGATGGACAGAAGCTTACAATTTAGCAAAAGGAATAGGAGCAGGAACCGGTGCAACAACATATCTTTGTTCAAGTTATGCATGGGATACAGCTGTGAACTTTATAATGAATAATGGAATGACAAATTATGCAACGAGTAGAGATAACTTCAATGAAAATTGGATAGATAGACAAGTTGTAGATAGTACAGGAAAAGAAATAAAAGCAAAAGATACAGCCAAAAGATTACCAACAGGAAAAACAACAGCAAAGAGCAACTTATTTGACATGGGAGGAAATGTTACAGAATTTACAACAGAAATAAATCCAGGTACAGACGAATCACTTGTATCACGTAGTGGGGACTACAATGGCTATAAGAATCCAGCCGGTTGCCGTTTTGACGTTTCTGCAAGGTACAGCAGTAACAATTATGGCTTCCGAGTAACATTATTCTTGAAATAAATTATTTTGATATGTAACAAAAAGATTTCAAATGTATAACATTTTTGTTACATAAATAAAATGTGTTGAAAAATAAAAAAATATAGCATATAATAATTTCGAAGTTTATTTAGAAAAGAAACAAAAGAGAGGAAAGTAAACATGAAGAAATTTATTAGTGCGATGAAAAAAGAAAACAATAAAGGTATTACTCTAGTTGCTTTAGTGGTAACAATAGTAGTACTTTTAATACTAGCAGGAGTAACAATAAATTTAGTAATAGGACAAAATGGGTTAATAAATAGAGCAAAAGATGCTGCTAAAAAGACAACTCTTGCAGGTTTAATAGACGAAGTGCAAACTGAAATTGCAGCGGCACAAATACAAAGTGCAGGAGCAGAAGTTGCACCAGCAAGCTTAAAAAATATATTGGACCAATATTTTGATAATGTGCCAGAAAGTTATATGCTAAAAGATGATACATCTTTAAAATCAAAAAGCGAATATGGAAATTATGAAATAAAAATTTCTGAACTATATAGTGGTACAATGAATGAAAACGATACAACCGATTGTACGGTTTATACAGATGAAAAAGGCAAAAAAGCACCAGTGCCAACAGGCTTCACAGTATCAACAGTAGAAGGAGAAAACTTAGTAGATAAGGGGCTAGTAATAAAAGAGAATTCAACTGGAAATGAATACGTATGGATACCATGCGCAATAGATGGAAGTGATAAGTTACAATATCAAAGAACAAGATGGGGTGTTGAACCTGATAATGGAACAGATGCTTGGAAGGACGAACTAACTCTAACAGACAGTAGTGTACAATATACAAGTTCTGATATTGGAATGAGCAAAGAAGTATCAAAAGAAATAGTAAATCAAATAAATAGTGAATTTGCAAGTGTAAAGAAGTATGGTGGATATTACATAGGTAGATATGAAACAGGTATAGGAGATAATTATAAGGCAGTAGTGCAAGCAAATAAAGAACCATATGCAGGAACAGTAAATACAAATCCAACAAGATGGACAGAAGCATATAACTTAGCAAAAGGAATAGGAGCAGGAAACGGTGCAACAACATATCTTTGTTCAAGTTATGCGTGGGATACAGCAGTAAACTTTATAATGAATAATGGAACAAAAAATTACGCAACAGCTAGAGAAAATTTCAATGAAAACTGGAAAGATAAACAAGTAGTAGATAGTACAGGAAAAGAAATAAAAGCAAAAGATACAGCACAAAGATTAACAACAGGACAAACAACAGCAAAGAGTAATATTTTTGACATGGGAGGAAATGTTACAGAATTCACAACAGAAATAAATCCAGGTACGGGTGAGCCAGTCGTGTTGCGCGGTGGGATCTACAACTACAATATCAGTCCGGCCGGTTACCGCTTTGACGGTCTTGCAGGGAGTAGCGGTAGCTTTTATGGGTTTCGAGCCACTTTGTTCCTAAAGTAACTCTGACCACTGTTAACATAAGGTAAAACACAAAGAAATAATCGTCAAACAAATAAAAATAAACTAGGAAGTTGAAAGAGAATAAATATATGCAAGTAGAAAACATGATGGAAAAATACAAAACTTCTGGAACTTTAATATTGATTCCAAAGATAGAGGAATACATAAAATATACATTTCAAATTCTTGAGAAAATACCAAGAGTAGAGAAGTTTAATATTGGTTCAGAAATAAAAGTATCAACACTAAGAATGTTAGAATATGCGCATTTTGTAAATAAGGATAGGCAGAATGCCTATTCTTATTTAAATAAAATTGATGCGTTAATAAGTTATAATAGATCAATGATAAGAATCTTAGATGATGAAAGATCAATATCTCATAAAAATTTTGAAACGTGTATAACAAAGCTTGCAGAACTTGGAAAAATAATAGGTGGATTATTAAAAGCGAATCCAAATATAAAAAATATATGATGAATAATGTTATAATTAGCGGAAAAATAGGCAAAATTGACTTTAATTTAGTAGATAAAGGCAAAATATGTGCAATAGCTTTTTCAAAGTTAAAAACAGAGAAGGCACTAGCTTCAATTGTTTTTGAAAATGAACTTGCAGATTTTGCATTTACACAGTTAAAAGAAAATCAAAATATATTAATAGAAGGTCATTTGAAAAAGACTATAAATGATTTAATAGTTATAGTTGATTATATTGAAAATATAGATAAAGAAAGCTTAGAGTATGGCAAAATGGATAAGAAATGCGTATGATAAAAATTTAACATACGAAAATTTAATGAAAGCTCATTTAAAATCAAAAAAGGGAAAAGGATTAAGAAGAGAAGTAATATTATTTTCTTTAAAAGAAGAAGAATATATAAGATATTTATATGAAAAATTAAAAAACGGAACATATGTGCATGGAAAATATACTATGTTTAAAGTAAGAGAACCTAAAGAGAGAATGATAGAAAAGGCAGCTTACATAGATAGAGTAGTGCATAGATGGATTGTGGATAATTTTTTAACTCCGTATTATGTTCCAAGTTTTATTAAAACTACATATGCTTGTATTGGTGGAAGACGGAATGCACAATGCAACTTTAGATTTGCAAGCTGGTATGAGAAAAATGAAAAAGTCATATAGAGAATATTATATATTAAAAATGGATGTACGAAAATATTTTAATAGTATTGATAAAAAAATATTATATAATATTTTGAAAAAAAGGATTAAAGATAAGAAACTATTATGGCTTATAAAACAAATTCTAACAGTGCAAAAAAGACAAAAAGGGATAGAGATAGGAAATTATACTTCCCAAACCTTTGCAAATATATATTTAAATGAAGTAGACCAATATGCTGTAAGAAAGCTTAAAATTAAATACTATTACAGATATATGGATGATACAGTAATACTTACAAAAACAAAAGAAGAAGCAAAAGAAATCTTAGAAAAAATACAAATCTTTTTGAAGCAAAATTTAGAATTAGAGTTAAATGATAAAACTAATATATTTAAATCTAAACAAGGTGTAAATTTTTGTGGATATAAAATAAATGAAGATAGAATAAAAGTAAGAAGCAAAGGAAAAAAGAGATTTAAAAAGAAGATAAGAATGTTAAATAACAAAATAAAAAGAGGAGAGATTTCATCTAAAGAAGCAAGGATATATTTAACTGGACATTTAGGATACTTTTATATAGCAAATACATATAATCTAAAAAGAAGATATTTGACTTTAGATGAGGATTTAAAAAAAGAGGATATTATATAATAATATCAGGGATAAATCATATGCTCTGTACCTAACGGGTGAGCCAGTCGTGTTGCGCGGTGGGAACTACAACAACAATAACAATCCAGCCGGTAACCGCTTTGACAATAATGCAGGGAATAGCAATAGCAATTATGGGTTTCGAGCCACTCTAATATCATTTTCGATGTATAAAATTTACGGATTTTTGCCAATAAAGTTATTAGATATTAAAGAGGTTTATTCCTTCCTATTTGTGGTAAAAATAAATATAATACTAGTAAAACTCTGGTAGGAAACGAACGAAGTATTAGTATGGAAAGAATTTGTTTAGGCAAATTCTTTTTTTAACGCTTTGGATTTTTGTATCATATTATAAATTATAGTATAATTTACTAGGTAGATATTGCCAAATGAAGTATACTATGTTATAATTTTTTACGAATGAGAGTGATATAACTATATTTCTCAATAACGCTTCTTTTTTATAAGGAGAAAGTATTATGAAAAACTTTTTTAAAACTTACAAGTCAGTTATTATACTTTTAGCTGCGATAATAATTGGCGCTATCGTTGGAATAGCATTTGGAGAAAAAGCAGCTGTCTTAAGCCCTTTTGGGGATATTTTCTTAAATTTATTATTCGTTACAATTGTCCCATTAGTATTTTTGAGTATAACAACATCAATTAGCAGAATAAAACAGCCTAAGAGATTAGGAAAAATTCTGGTAACCATTATTGCACTATTTGCAATAACTACAATTATTGCGGCATTAGTAGGCGTATTTGCTACAAATGTTGTAAAATTAGTAGATACAGAAAATGGTGAACAAATAAAGGCTTCACTGGATTCTGAAACAGAGGAAGAAGAAACTTCAGAAGAAGTAACTATATTAGAAAGAACTGTTCAAGCAATAACTGTTACAGATTTTACAGGACTTCTATCTAAAAATAATATAATTGCGTTAGTGGTATTTTCAATATTATTTGGATTTGCTATGAGAATGGCAGGAGAGAAAGCAGAACCTGTAGAAAATTTCCTAAATTCTGCTTATGAAATAATATTAAAGTTTATACATATAATAAACTACTATGCACCAATAGGATTAGGATGTTATTTTGCAGCTTTGGTTGGAACTTTTGGAAGTTCAATCGCAATTGGCTATGCAAAAACATTTGTTATATATTTAGTTGTAGCAGTATTGTATTACTTTGTATTTTATACGATATATGCATTTATTGCTGGAGGCAAGAAAGGTGTTGTAGCATTTTGGAAAAATGTAATTCCAACTACTGTAACAGCTTTAGCCACATGTTCATCAGGAGCATCTATTCCAGTTAATATGCAAACTGCAAAAAAAATAGGTGTATCAGATGATATAGCAAATACTGTAATACCACTTGGAACTTCATTTCATAAAGATGGTTCTGCAATAGGTTCGGTATTTAAAATAATGTTTTTAGTATGCTTATTTGCAACAAATCCAAGCTTGATACAAATAATATTAGTTGCTTTGGTAGCAAACTTACTAATAACAGCAGTTCCAATTGGAGGAGGAACAATATCAGAAATGATGATATTATCACTTATGGGATACCCTGTAGCTGCACTTCCAATACTTACAATGATTGCAACAATAATTGACGCACCCGCAACGGTATTAAATGTTGTAGGAGATACTGCAACGTCAATGTTAACAGCAAGAATTGTTGATGGTAAAGATTGGATGGACAAAAAAGAATAATAAAAAGAAAAAATGATAAACGAATAAATAATAGAAAATATATAATGCTAAACTTAAATATTTAGGTTTAGCATATTTTTATACAAGTAAAGAAAAATCTTAATAAAAAGTCTAATAGTAGCTTGTAAAATCATAATATAAATGATAAAATAAACCCGGAATCTGTATAAGAAAATTTAATATAGAGGTGAATTTTTTGAACGATTTAGAAAAGAAGAATTTAGCTAAGGAATCAGAAAAATATATTTGTAAAGATGATATTTTTATAGATGAGCCAATGAGTAAGCATACTTCAATAAAAATAGGTGGGCCAGCAGATGTGTATGCTAAGTTAAAAAGTATAGAAAATATATCTAAAATCTTAAAAATTGTAAAAGAAAAAAATATTCCTATAACAATTCTTGGAAATGGAACTAATATTTTAGTAAAAGATAATGGAATTAGAGGTCTAGTAATTAGAATTTGTGATGAAAGTTATAAAATGATAAGTGATACAGAAATTGAAGTAAGCTCAGGAATGTTAAATGCAAAACTTGCAAGAATTCTTCAAGAAAAAGAACTTACTGGCTTTGAATTTGCAAGTGGAATTCCAGGAACTATAGGTGGAGCAATAAGGATGAATGCTGGAGCCTATGGTGGACAAATGCAGGATATAGTTAAATCAACTAAGTACATAGATTTAGATGACTTGGAAGTAAAAGAATTAAAAAATAGTGAGCAACAGTTTTCATATAGAAAAAGTATCTTTTCAGATGGAAATAAAGCAATATTAAGTGCAGTATTAAAATTTACTAAAGGTAGCAAAGAAGAGATTCAAAATAAAATGAATGATAACTTAATGCAAAGAAAAGAAAAGCAACCAATAGATAAACCAAGTGCAGGAAGTACATTTAAAAGAGGAAGCGATTTTATTACAGCAAAGCTTATTGATGAATGTGGACTAAAAGGTTATAAGATTGGCGGGGCTGCAATATCAGAAAAACATGCAGGTTTTGTTGTAAATTTAGGTGGCGCTACTGCAAAAGACGTACTAGAGTTATGTGATATCATAAAGAAAACTGTATATGAAAAATTTAGAAAAGAAATAGAACTTGAAGTAGAAGTGTTAGGAGAATAATAATGAATGGATTTTTTTCATGGTTCAAACAAAAGACTAAAATAAAAAGATGGATATTACTAATACTTATAGGAATTGTGCTTGTTTGCTATGGAATGGCAAAAGTTTTAGTAACAAACGAATTAGAATTTAAAAATTTAGCAATAATAATTGGAACATTCGTAATAGGATTTTTATTTGCTATTGTTGGAATAATACAAATACATAGAAGAACTTTAGAAATACTTGTAGAAGATACTGATACAAGAACAGATGAACAAAAAGTAAATTCACTTATTTTTAATAAGAAAGTTTATAATCAAGGTCCTAAAGTTGTTGTAATTGGTGGCGGAAGCGGATTAAATACAGTGCTAAGAGGTCTTAAAAATTATACAGATAACATTACTGCAATAGTTACAGTATCTGATTATGGTGCCAAAAATGATATGGGTGTAAAAGAATATGAAGATATTGAGGGAAGTCTAATTGCACTTGCAAATAATGAAGAAGAAATGAGAAAACTTCTAAATGCAGAAATGAGCAAAACTGCTGATGAAAAGGTTTGCTTTGGAGATGTATACTTATCTACGATGAAAAAAAATGAAGGGGATCTTTCAAAAGCTGTATTAAAAAGTAGTGATATACTAAATATCACAGGAAAAGTGTTACCAGCTACTTTAGACAGAGTAAAAATATGTGTAGAATTAGATGATGGAACTGTAATAGATAGCAAAGAAAAAATTAAAAGTGAAATTTCAAATAAAATAAGTAAAATATCAAGAGTATATATATCGCCAACAAATACAAGAGTTGCACCAGGTGTCATAGAAGCAATAAAAGAAGCTGATAGTATTATAATAGGACCAGGAAGTTTATATACAAATGTAATTCCTAATCTTTTAATACCAGGTGTTGCAAAAGCAATAAGAGAAACAAAATGTTTCAAAATATATGTAGGAAATATAATGACAGAATATGGCCAAACAGATAATTACACATTATATGACCATATAAAAGCAATTATTGACCATGTAGGAAAAGGAATATTTGACTATTGTATTTACGATACTGGAGAAATTGTACCAGAATATATTAGAAAATATAATAAAGAGGGCAGTGAATTAATTGAGCAAGATGTTGGAAAAGTTAAAGATGAAGGTATAAAACTAATTCAAAGAAACTTATCAACAATTGAAAATGGCAGAATAAGACACAATTCTGATGTGGTTGCAACTAGCATAATGGAACTTATTTGCGAAGATCTAAAATTTAAGGATATGCAAAATGATACTAGATATATAATGCTAGAAAATAAATTAAAAGATACTAAAAAGAAAATTAAGAAGAATAAGCCACAAAAAATTAAAAAGACAAAGAACAAAAAGTCATCTAGTAAGTTCTTTGAAAAGTACAATGATAGAATAGAATCTATTCAAAGTAGTGGAAAGCCCAAAAAGCAAAAAGAAATAAAGAAAAAATCTCCTGAAAACAAGGAGAATGTAAATAATAATAGTACAAATAATGGAGAATTTGAGATAAAGAATGTTAACTTTAAATTAAATTCTAAAGAAAAAAAGTAAAAAGAGGAAACTAAAGAATGAGATATAGTGATTTAAATGAAAGCGTAAAAAAGAGTTTAAAAAGAGATTGGATAATAACAAATGGATTAGGTGGATATTGCTCGCAAAGTGAACTTGGTTGTAACACTAGAAGATACCATGGATTGCTTGTAGCACCATTAAATCCACCAGCTAGAAGACAGCTGATACTTTCAAAGTTAGATGAGTCTATTGAAACGGACGGAAAAAAATATAATTTATTTACTAATATCGCAAATGGTGAAATAACAGAAGGATATAAATATCTAACTGAATTTAAGAAAGAGTACATTCCTATTTATTCATACAGAGTTGAAAACATAAATGTAAAAAAATTTATAAGTATGGAATATGGAAAAAATACAGTTGTAATTTTATATAGAATTCAGAATCATGATAAAGAATCTATTTTTACGTTAGCGCCAATTGTTAATTTTAGAGATTTTCATAGTTTAAATAGCAATCATCATTTTATTGCAAAGCAAACCCATACTGGAAATAAGCTAGAAGTAGTTTTAGATGGAAATGTAAATACTCCAATTTACATGTATTGTTCAGAAGGAAAATATTTAAAACATTCTGATGACATGTTTTGGAATATGTATTATCCAATAGAAAAAGAACGTGGATTTGACGCAGAAGAAAATCACTATGTGCCAGGTGTATATAATATAAGAATTGAGCCTAATGAAGAAAAAGTTGTTACTTTTGTATGCTCACTAGAAGAAAATATTGAAGAAATTGATGGAATAAATGCTGTAAATAATGAAGTAATAAGACTAAGTGAGCTTATATATGATACAGAGCTTATTCAAAGTAGAAACATAAATGATAGAAATGTAGATACAATTAAAAACTTAATTATGGCAGCTGATAATTTTGTAGTAAATAGACCTGCCTTTGGCTTGCATACCATAATTGCAGGATATCCATGGTTTTTAGATTGGGGAAGAGATTCACTAATATCTTTTGAGGGATTATTACTAATTACAAAAAGATATGATATTGCAAGAGAAGTATTATTAACTAATATTAGAGATTTAAAATTTGGTATTGTTCCAAATGGTTATGCAGAAGGTGACAACAGACCTTTATATAATAGCGCAGACAGTGCTTTGCTATTAATAGAACAAGTATACAAATATTTAAAATATACGAATGATTTTAGTTTTGTAGAGGAAAAAATGTATCCGGCACTTGAAAAAATTATGGATGCATATATAAAAGGAACCAACTTAGATGGAAATAATATTTATCTAGATGATGATGGACTATTGTCTGCTGGAAATGAAAATACACAAATAACTTGGATGGATGCCAAAGCTGATGGAAAAGCTGTAACACCACGAAATGGAAAAACAGTTGAGCTAAATGCACTATGGTTTAATGCACTAAAAATAATGGCAAGACTTGCTGAAAGATTTGGAAATAAGGAAAAATGTAGACAGTATCTAACTATGGCAGAAACTACAAGAGCATCTTTTATAACTAAATTTTATAATGATGAAAAGAAATGTCTATATGATGTATTAGGTGATGGAAAAGTAAGACCAAACCAATTATTTGCACTTTCAGTATCTCATCCAATAGTAGAAGATAAAAAAATTGCAAAAGACATATTAAATGTTGTAAAAAATAAATTGCTTAATGATTATGGTTTAAAAACTTTAGCACAAGACGAAGAAGGATATGTAGATATGTATGAAGGTGGACCTTCACAAAGAGATTCAAGTTATCATCAAGGAATAACTTGGGTATGGTTACTTGGACTTTACTATGATGCCTTAAAGAATTATGCAAAGATTGACAAAAAGGAAAAAGATGAAACAGAAAAAGAGATAAAAGAACTTATAGAAAGAACGCAAGACACATTTGAAAAGGAAATGAAAATAAATGCAAGTATTGGTACAATAAGTGAAATATATGATTCAAGATTTCCTTATGAAGCAAAAGGAGCATTTGCACAAGCTTGGAGTGTGGCAGAAGTGCTAAGAATAATATCAAATAAATAAGAGGAGGCAAAAGGTGGAGATCAGTTCTTTAGAAAACAGTTTAAAACAAGGCAAACTAGAAAATATATATTTATTATATGGTGAGGAACGTTTTTTATTAGATAACTGTGTAAAAAAGATAAAAAAAATATTTGGTGAAATGATAAATGGAATTAACTATATACAAATAGATTCAAATAATATTCAAGAAATCATTTCTGATATTGAAACTCCAGCCTTTGGTTATCCAACTAAATTAATTATTGCAAAAGACACTGGTTTATTTCAAAAATCTACAAGAAAAAATAAAAAAGTAGAAGAAACGCCAAAAAAAGATGAAAATAAATTTGAAAAAAAACTTGCAGATTATATAAAAGAAAATATAAGTACAATACAGGATGGAGTAATACTTCTTTTTGTAGAGCAAGATGCAGATAAAAATGCATTATATAAAGCAATTGATGAGTTAGGAATTGTATGTAATTTTGAAAAACAAAAGCCAGCAGAACTTGCTAAAAGGATAAAGGCTATTTGTAATGCTTATAAGGTGAATATTGATGGCCAAACCATAAGCTATTTTATTGAATCGTGTGGAACATCCCTTGCAGATCTAATAAATGAAATTAGAAAACAAATTGAATATGTTGGCGAGAACGGAACAATTACAAAAGAAACAATTGATCTTTTAGGAATAAAGCAGTTTGAAAGTATAATATTTGATTTAACAGATAATTTAGGAAAAAAGAATATAGAAGAATCACTAAAAGTATTAAAAAATTTAATATATGCAAAGGAACCTATACAGAAAATTTTTATAACTTTGTATAATCATTTCAAGAAATTATATATAACTAAAATTGCAGTAAATGAAAAATTAAACTTAGCAGAAAGTTTAAACTTGAAGGCTAATCAGACCTTTTTAGCAGGTAAATATCGCATGCAATCAGGATATTTTAAAGAAGCGGAACTAAAAAAACTTTTAAAAGAATTTATTGACTTAGATTATAAAGTAAAAAATGGAATGATGGATATAAATGTTGGATTAGAATCAATACTTTGTAGATATTGTTCATAAATGATAAGAGGAGAACTAATGAACTTTGAAAAAAAGCTAGAGCAGATTGGAATTTTTCCAGAAGAAAAAGTGAAAATAGATAAGAAAAACGAGATAGCAAAGAGTATAGCAGAAAAGCTATGTAAAAATTGTGAGCAGTTAAGTGAGCTATATAATGAAATATATATGCGTATTTATAACTGTGACTTATACTATGCTGAAATTTCAACTCAATTTAATGGTGTATTTTATTATTATAAAAATAATTCAATATATATATCAAGAGAAAAGCAAGTTGATGATTATTTTATGCATGAAATGATACATTATATTCAAAATTTTAGCAAGCTTGGAAATAAAGCAAAAAAAATTGGGTTATGTAGATTTGAAGATTATAAAATTCTAGCTTTAGGGATAAATGAAGCAATTGTTCAATATATAACTGCTAAAGCCTTAGGAAATGAATTACAAAGAATAAATGTAGGAAATATCTCAATTTATACAAATAGTCCTACATATTACAAGTATTTAACAAGTCTTGTTTACCAAGTAATGTATTTTGTTGGTGAGAATGAAGCAATTAGTAGTGCCATTAAATCTGACGAAGAATTTATAGAAAAATTATATAACACGTATGAAGAGCAGACAGAAAAAATACTAAAAAAGTTTGATGATATATTAGAAGAAAATAATGAAGAAAAAATAGTAGATTTATATTTTGAAACACAAGAGCTTATTTATTCGGTGTATTTTAATAAAGTTGTAAAATACTTTACTTCAACTAAAGATGTAGACGAGCAAGTTGAAAAGTTAGAAAAGTATGAGGAATTTATAGGAAAAATTTTAGGTGAAGATGAAAGAAATAATAAATTTATAGATTTTAAAAATAGAACAGAAAGTAAGCTTTTAAAGGAATATGTAGAAATAAGTAGAAAGACATCAAGAAATAGTTTACCAGTACTATATAAAAATGCAATTCATAGAGCTTTTAGTAAAATTGCAAATTTTTTTAAAAGAAGAAAGTTGGAAGATAAATAAAAAATTAGCTAGAACTATAATGTTAGGATCTGGCTAATTTTTTATAAGAATAATTTTAATAAATTTAATGCAAATACAGAAAATGCAATTTTAAAAGTACTTCTAATTGATTTAAAAAATACATTTTTTGCAATAGAAAGTTTATAGTCTTTTTGAACTGTAAGAGCTAAACAATTTACTGTTGGTTCTTCAGGATTTGTCGTAGCTATAAATTGCTCTGTTTTTTTTGTTTCTTCTAAATTAAATTCTGGATTAGAAGAAATTTCTTTAGTTAAATCTTGATTTTCAAGGTTATCATTAGCTAAATTTTCATCCATAAATAAATCCATCCTTAGTTATATTTTAAGAATATTATAGCATAGCATAGAAAAAAGTCAAATGCAAAATATACATACATAATAAATTATGTAAGATAAGTAATAAGAGTAATTATATGATATAACTATTACTGTATCGATTTGGGTATATTTTCCAAAAAAAATATGATTTAGGGGGAGAAAAATGAAAGAGCAAACTAGTTACAATGACAAAAGAAAAAAAGCGATAATAATTTTAATTATATTATTATTGTTATTAGCATTTTTAGGTTCATTCTTCTTTATTAGAGGAAGATTAAATGCAAGTGCAGCTGAACAAGCTGGAATCGCAGAAGAAAATGGCAATAATGAAGCTCAAAACAATGAAGTTAGCAGTACAACAAATACAGAAAATAATACTGTAACGAATACAACTGAAACATTGCAAGCAGTAACAACGAACACAAGAAGAGAAAACAATGGAAGTACTAATGCAAATAGTGGTACTAACAATGGAAATGATAATGAAAATGACAATTCAAACAACAATCAAAACACTAATAACTCAAATAACAACCCAAGTAATGATAATCAAAATGGTAATGAAGAACCAGCAGATACAACAGCACCTGAAATTACAGGAATTGAAGATGGAAAAGTATATGCAGAAAATGTAACTGCAACAATAAATGCAGATGATTTAGAAAAAGCTATTTGCAAATTTGTAGCAGAAGATGGAACTGAGTCAGAATACGAATTTTCATCAGGAAAAGAATTTACTGAAAGTGGAAAATATATACTAATAGTAACAGATAAATCAGGAAATAAAACAGAAATTAGTTTTACAATAGACAAAAATGCGCCTGAAATTACTGGAGTAGAAAACGGAAAAATCTATAACGTAGATGTTACACCAGTTATATCAGACAAAAATTTAAAGAAAGTAACATACAAATTAAATGATGGTGAGGAAAACGACCTTGAAGAAGGAACAACTTTAGTAGAAGAAGGAATTTATACAATTACAGCTGAAGATGAAGCTGGAAATAAAGTAGAAATTAGCTTTGAAATTGACAAAACAGCACCAGTTTATACAAATTTAGGAATAATAAGAAATAAAACACAAAATGATACAAGAGATACATCTTATGCAAAAGATGGTGATAGCGTACGTGTGTTAGTAGCTTTTGCTGAAAAATTAGCAGTAGAGCCAACAGTAAAGGTCGGAGATAAGGAATATGTTGCAACATATCGTCCATTAAGCTCAAATGAAGCTGAAAATGTATTCTACTATATGGCAGATATTGATGTAACAGAAGAAATTCCAGAAGGAAAAATTGAATTTTCTATAGAAGGATATGCAGATGTTGCAGGAAATGTTGGAACTACACTTTCAAATACTGATATTAATATGGACTATGCTTCAGTAACAGTAGATAGAACAGCACCAGTATTAACTGTAAAAGATGAGTCAGTAGGAACAGATCCATATTATAGCAAAATTAGTTTTAAATTATATGATAATAACGCAATAGTAAAATATATTTTAAATGGAACAGAAAGAACATGTACACCAAATAATTATAGCGATGCAAACTATGATAATATAAAGAGTCTTTTAGTAGAAGGCGAAAATACAATAACATTAGTAGATATAGCTGGAAATGAAACAACAAAAACATTTATCTATGACACAACAAAACCAACAATTACATGGAATGGAAATGTATACGAAGATGGAGCAGAAACAATATACACAAATGGAAGATTCACAGTAAATGCTTCAGATGAGAACGGAATATCAAAAGTATATTCAAATAACCATGAAAGAAGAAATGGATGGAGTGCTTCAGGAGAATCTAAATACACAATAAAAGTTGTAGATATGGCAGGAAACGAAGCAATATTTACAGTAGTTATTGATAAAACTATGCCAAAATTAAAAATAAACGGAACAGAATATGCAGATTCTACAGAAAAAATATATTTAAATGCAGAAAACTATGAGTTTGAAAACGTAGATAAGAATGCAGATAAAATATATGTTGACGAAAATGAAGTTACAGATGCAATTGATTTAGCAGAAGGAACATATTCAGTAAAATTAACAGATAAAGCAGGAAATGAAGTAACTTATACATTAGTAGTAGATAGAACAGCACCAGTACTAACTGTAAAAGATGAGTCAGTGGGAACAGACCCTTATTACAGCAAAATTAGTTTTAAATTATATGATAATAATGCAGTAGTAAAATACATTTTAAATGGAACAGAAAGAACATGTACACCAAATAATTATAGTGATGCAAACTATGGCAATATAAATAATCTTTTAGTAGAAGGTGAAAATACAATAACATTAGTAGATATAGCTGGAAATGAAACAACAAAAACATTTATTTATGATACAACAAAACCAACAATTACATGGAATGGAAATGTATATGAAGATGGAGCAGAAACAATATACACAAATGGAAGATTTACAGTAAATGCTTCAGATGAAAACGGAATATCAAAAGTATATTCAAACAACCATGAAAGAAAAAATGGATGGAGTGCTTCAGGAGAATCTAAATACACAATAAAAGTTGTAGATATGGCAGGAAATGAAGCAATATTTACAGTAGTTATAGATAAAACTATGCCAAAATTAAAAATAAATGGAACAGAATATGCCGATTCTACAGAAAAAATATATTTAAATGCAGAGAACTATGAGTTTGAAAACGTAGATAAGAATGCAGATAAAATATATGTTGACGAAAATGAAGTTACAGATGCAATTGATTTAGCAGAAGGAACATATTCAGTAAAATTAACAGATAAAGCAGGAAATGAAGTAACTTATACATTAGTAGTAGATAGAACAGCACCAGTACTAACTGTAAAAGATGAGTCAGTGGGAACAGACCCTTATTACAGCAAAATTAGTTTTAAATTATATGATAATAATGCAGTAGTAAAATACATTTTAAATGGAACAGAAAGAACATGTACACCAAATAATTATAGTGATGCAAACTATGGCAATATAAATAATCTTTTAGTAGAAGGTGAAAATACAATAACATTAGTAGATATAGCTGGAAATGAGACAACAAGAACATTTATTTATGATACAACAGCTCCTGTCTATACAACTCTTGGAATTGTAAGAAATAAAACTGAAAATGATACAAGAAATCAAGCCTATGCAAAAGATGGTGATAGTGTACGTATATTAATATCATTTGCTGAAAAATTAGCAGTAGAGCCAACAATAAAAATTGGAGAAGCTGAATATTTAGCAACATATCGTCCATTAAGTTCAGATGAATCAAATAACGTATTCTTCTACATGGCAGATATTGATGTAACAACTGAAATTCCAGAAGGAGAAATTAAATTCTCAGTAAATGGATATGCTGATGCAGCAGGAAATGTTGGAAAAACTTTAGTTAATGGAGATATTAACAGAAGTGAATTTTCAAAAGTAATTGTAGATAGAACAGCACCAGTATTAACTGTAAAAGACGAGTCAATCGGAACAGATCCATATTATAGTAAAATTAGTTTTAGTTTATATGATAACAATGCAGTAGTAAAATATATTTTAAATGGAACAGAAAAAACATGTACACCAAATAATTATAGTGATGCAAACTATGGCAATATAAAGAATCTTTTAGTAGAAGGTGAAAACACAATAACATTAGTGGATATAGCTGGAAACGAAGTAACAAGAACATTTGTATATGATAGAACAGCACCAGTACTAACTGTAAAAGACGAGTCAGTAGGAACAGATCCATATTACAGTAGAATTAGTTTTAGTTTATATGATAACAATGCTGTAGTAAAATATATTTTAAATGGAACAGAAAGAACATGTACACCAAATAATTATAGTGATGCAAACTATGGCAATATAAAGAATCTTTTAGTAGAAGGTGAAAATACAATAACATTAGTAGATATAGCTGGAAATGAGACAACAAGAACATTTATTTATGATATAACAAGCCCAACTGCAGTAGTAACATATTCAAATGACAATGGAAATGCAATGACAAATCAAGATGTAACAGTAACATTAACAGCAAGTGAAGATATTAAAGATATTGAAGGATGGACTAAAGTAGATTCAAAAACATTTACAAAAGTATATGGAGAAAATGGAAAACATTCAGTAGAAATTGAAGATAAAGCTGGAAATAAAACAACTATAAATTATGAAGTAAAAAGAATCGATAAAGTTGCACCAGTAATTGATTTATCAAATACAAAATCAACTTTTGAAGTCGGAGTAGATGTATACACATATCCAGAAAACATCACAATATATGATGAAAGTGATAAAGCAATTTCTGTAAGCAAACTAAATATACAATGGTTTAAAGCAAACGCCGATGGAAGCAAGGGCGAACCTGTTGCAAACTTTGAATGGAATACAACTCTAAAAAATAGAGAATTAGGAGATTACTATATTTATTATTATATAAGAGATAAAGCTGGAAATTTAGCTGAAACTCATAGAATTGTAACACTACAAGATACAACAAAACCAGAAATAATAATAAATGGTAACAGCGAAGAACATATAAGCCTAGGAAGCGAATATACAGATGCTGGATTTACTGTATCAGACAATCGTGATGAGGCATCTCAAATTAACACAGTAACAAAGATTACATGGTACAGCTTAACAGGAGATAGCAGTGAAGTTGGTCAAGTAAATAAAGATATCGAAGGAAGATATAATATTGACTATATTGCAACTGATAGAGCAGGAAATAAACAAAAAGTAACTAGACTAGTTTATGTAGAAGATAATACAACTCTTGACTTTGATGGAATTTCTTATGATACAAGTGTAAATGGAGAAGTAACAGTAACTATAACTGCAAATAAAAAAATAAAATTAAACAGTGGTTGGGAGTATACTGATAGCAGTAAAAAAGCAATGTATAGAGTTTATACAGAAAATACAGAATATTTAGGTGAAGATATTACTGTATCAGATCTAAAAGGTGCTACAAAAGTAGCCAATATATTAGTAACATCAATTGTAACAAATGGAACAAGAAATGTTAATGTAACTTCAAAAGCAGGATTTGACAAATTAGTTGTAGATATGAGAAGTGGAGTAACATTCAAAAACGCAGTAATAAACATTGATACTGATATTGATTTAAGCAATGAAAATTGGACATCAATATATGCTGGACAAAATAATAATATTTTTTCAAATACTATAATTGATGGAAAAGAACATAAAATAACAGGAATGAAAGTTTCTAGAAATCCAGCTACAAATGATGGAAGATCAGAAGCAACACAATATGGAATTGGATTTATTGGAGACTTAAATGGAAGTTTAACTATTAAAAATTTAACATTTGATGGAGCACAAGTAATTGATGCAAACGGTGGAACAGGCTCTAATTATTCACAACATTATGCAGGTGTGGTAGTTGGTCATACTGATGCTAAATTAAAACTTGAAAATGTAAATGTATCTAATTCAAAGGTATTAAATAGCTGGCAATGTGGTGGATTAGTTGGATTTTCAGGAGAAGATATAACATTTGACAATTGCTCTGTTTCAAATACATTTGTAGGAGGAACAAATGCTACATCAGGAGCTTTATTTGGAATGGGATCTGTTAATGTAAATATTAACAATTGTAAAGCAAATAAAGTAAAACTTTATTCTGATGGATTAACATGGGATTCAGTTCAGAAAATTGACAGTATTTATTGGATAGGAGACAATTATAAATATCATAGTCATTCAGGAAAAACAATAAGTATTGATGCTGATTCAACAATAACAGATGTTAGCATTGTAGACACATTAGAATAATTTATAAATAGTGAATAAAAAAATTCTTTCTAAACAAAATAATAAAAGATTTGGTTTAGGAGGAATTTTTTTGTGTACAATTTTAGAACAGATTTAGCACTTGAAAGAAATGAAATTTACAAAAATAAAAATAATATAGCAAGCAATATTGATGGTGTAGAAGTTGAAAGTGAAAGTAAAGAAAACATAGAAATATCTAGAGTTAAAATAATAAATGAGAATGGCTCAAAAGCACTGGCAAAGCCTATGGGAAATTATATAACATTGGATGTGAAGAAAATAAAGCTATTAGATGATGAAAAAATTCAAGAAGTTGCAGAAGTTCTTTCAGAAGAGCTTAGAAGTATAATTATTAAGCATGTAAAAGAGTGTGATTCGATTTTAGTTGTAGGACTTGGAAATAGATATGTTACGCCAGATGCTTTAGGACCTAAAGTAATTCCGGAGATTGAAGTAACCAGACATATTTTAGAGTATATGCCGAGTGCTATGCCAAAAGATACAAGGCCAGTGTCTGCAATATCGCCTGGGGTACTTGGAATAACTGGCATTGAAACAATGGAAATATTAAAAGGAATAGTAGATAATATAAAACCTAAAATGCTAATTGTAATAGATGCGTTAGCATCTAGAAGCATAGAAAGAATAAGCAGTAGTATTCAGATTGCAGATACAGGCATTGTACCAGGAGCGGGAGTAAATAATACAAGAAAAGAAATAAGCAAAAATACTTTAGGAATTCCAGTTATAGCAATTGGAATTCCAACAGTAGTAGACTTAGCCTCAATAACAAATGAGTGTATCGATTTATTTATTGAAAGCCTGCAGGAAAAAGCAATGTCTAATTCATATTTAAATGAGCTAAAAGAAAAGGATAACTACAATGAAATAAAAGAGGCACTAATTCCAAAAGACTATAATATGATAGTAACACCCAAAGAAATAGATGAGTTAATTGAAAATATGAGTAAAATTGTATCAAAGGGAATAAATATGGCGCTATAAAAATTATAGCGCTAATTTTATCTCTTTACCATTTAAATATTCAAGCTTTCCACTTGTAGATTTAAAGTTAAATTTTAAGTAATAACTGGTAAGTTCTTGAGTTTTTTTATGAAATGTTTTATTTATTTCATTTTTTCCATATTTTCCATCACCTATAATAGGATAACCAATGTGTGCAAGGTGAGCACGAATCTGATGAGTTTTTCCGGTATGTAAAATTACTTCTAATGTGGAAGTATTTAATTTTTTATCAGATTTTATTAAATAATATTCTGTTATAATCTTTTGATATCCTTTTTTAGGTTCATCAGAAATATATACCAAAGATTTTTTTGTATCTTTAAATAAATAAGCTGTTAAAAGTTGATGTTTTTGTTTAGGTATCCCATAAACTAAAGCAAGATAATGTTTTTCTATTTCATGATTTTTAAATTTATCAAATAGAATTTCTTGTGATTTTTTATCTTTAGCAAAAAGAACAAGACCTTTAGTATTTCTATCTAATCTATGACAAGGAAAAACTTCATAATTTAAAGCCTTTGAAAGTTGGAAAGTAAGAGATGAGCTGTCGCCAGTTACTTCAATATCTGCTGGTTTATTAACTACAAGAATATTATTGTCTTCAAAAACTACTTCAAAATTATTAGAAGTTCCAAGTAAAAAATCATCAATTATATAAACTTTTACAATGTCACCTAAGTGAACTGTTACATTATCAGAAACCCTGCTATCATTAACTTTTATATCTTTCTTTCTAAGAGCCTTGTATAGCATATTTATATTAAGGTTAGGGAATTCTTTCTGAATTACTGTATTTAATTTTTTATTATCATATTTTAATGTTATTTCTATCGTTCTCATAATGTTATTATACAATATAAGTTAGAATATTTAAATAATAATATAAAAATTTACAAAAATAATTGAAAATAACACTAAAAAATGGTATTATGAACTAAATTATACGAGGAGGCAACTAATGATAAGATTAACTAAGTATCTGAAAAAAAATAATGGTTCAGTATCTACAATAGTTACTGTAACAATTGTATTTTTTGTGATGATACTATCTGCAGCATTTACTGTTATGTCAGGTATAAGAAAATCACAAATAAAAAGTCAACTTGTAGTAAAAGAAATGTATCAAAATGAGATGGATAGTGCATTAGAAATACAAGAAAACTTAATAAACAGTACTACACAAAGTTAAGAGGGAGAAATATGAATAAAGAAGTAAAAAGAAGATATTTAACAGGAATAATAGGAGCAATTATAATAGGCGCAGTGGCAGCAATTCCACTAATATATATGTATATTTATAAAACAACATTTTTATCATTACTTACAATTTTAGTTCCTATTGGAGCAATGTATGGTTATTCACTATTTAGAGGAAAAATAAATAAAAAAGCAGGACTAATAAATTTATTAGTTACAATTTTTATAATTTCAATAGCAGTACTTATTGTTATTCCAATGTTAACATTAAAAGAAGCTGAATATCCAATAACTTTTAATACAATAAAGCAATTATATACTTATAATGAGTTTAAATTAGTTTTATTTAGAAATTATATGCTATCAGAAGTATTTGCAATTTTAGGAAGCATTTTAATTAGTATAAAATTGCAGTATCAATTTATAGACTTTAGAAATAGAAAAGATTATAAAATTAGCTTATTAGAAGAAAAGCCTTTAAGTGAATTAAAACAAGAGTCAATAAGAATATTAAAACCAATATTTGAAAAATATAATGCTATGGACAAGGAAAACTCAATATTAAAAGATGAGGTACTAGCTGAAGCAAAGGACAAAAAGTCGAGCCAATATTTTTCATATTTAAAAGACTTAAAGATTATTAGAAAAAATAAAAGTAAATATTACTATAATATTGAAAATGAGAAAAATGAAAAAACAAATAAGAGAAGTATAAGTGCTGTATTAGTTACAGTTGTTGCAATTATTATAGCTGCCATTATCATATCTTTTACACAGATTGTGGTTGGAGATACAGTTATTGCTTGGGACGAAAACATTAGATTTGATGTACCAACAGATTGGTATGTACTTGATTCATATAACAGAGAAAGTGGTTGGTCATATTATAAATTTATAAGCAATGAAGAATCAGCAGAAAAATCAGAACCAGAAAGTAAAACTGACTATCCAGCAGTAATTCAAATTTACTATGATACAGACATAGAAGCAGTAAATAGTGTAGACGAAGTAAAAGAAAGAATGGACACATATTTTAAGAATCAATTGTCTCCTGATATATATTATATAGAAGATTCTACAACAGCAAATGGCTATATGTTAGTTAAAGCAAGAATTCAATTCTTAACAACAGAGTATGTAGAAACAGAATTTGTATATTATATAGTAAAGGATAGTAAAATTGCATATATTACAGCTATAACATACAATCAAGATGATGTAGATAGTTTAGAAGAATACATGAATACTCTTGCTGATAGTATCCATTGGGAAGAATAAATAGATAGGAGAAAATAAATGATTTTTTATCCTAAAGCATATTTAAATAAAGTAACAGATATAGATTTAGAATTTTTAAGGCAAAGAAACATAAAAGGATTATTAATAGATATAGACAATACTTTAATAACAAAAGATGGAAGAGTAATAGAAAATCTTGAAGAATGGGCTAAAAAGCTTAGAGAAGAAGGAAAAATAAAACTCTGTATATTATCAAATACAAATAAAAAAGAAAAAGCAAAAAAAATGTCAGAAGTATTAAAGGCAGAATATTATATTTACTTTGCCAAAAAACCTTTAAAGTTTGGATTCAATAAGGCTAAGAAAAAACTAAATTTAGAAAATGAAAATATTGCAGTGGTGGGAGATCAAATGTTAACAGATGTCTTAGGAGCAAATAGAAGTAAAATGTATTCTATTTTAGTAAAACCACTTGAAGAAAAAGATATTTTTATTACGAGATTTAACAGAATGATAGAAAAAAGAATTTTAGAAAGATATTTAAAGAACAGAAGCTAAATACTTTTAGAAAGAGGAATTAACAAATGTATATAAATGATATTAACATATTACACTATGTATTTGCAGGAATAATCGGACTATTTGTTGGGCAATTTATTGATTGGTGTACTATAAGATTACCAGATTATAAAAAAGTTTTCACAAAAGATTTCTTTCAAATATATATAAAAAATACCAAACCTAAATATTTGTACATGATTATAACTGCAGTATTATATATTGGAATTTTGTATATGTACAAATTTCAAGTAAAAACGATAGCTTATATAGTACTAATACCAATGTTAATTATAGCTTTTATAATAGATTATAGGCTAAAAATTATACCTAATAGACTAAATCTAACTATTTTTGAAGTAGGACTAGTTTATACATTTATAGAAGGAATAACTAATATAAATGTTGCGGTTGATATGTTACTTGGAATGGTTGTAGGTGCTGGTTTATTTTTAATAATTGCCTTAATTGGAGGACTAATGTATGGTAAAGAGGCAATGGGCTTTGGCGATGTAAAGCTTATGGGGGCTCTAGGACTATTTTTAGGCTGGAGGCTTACTATAATGGTAACATTAATTGCATTCTTACTAGGAGCTATTATAGGTGTTATTTTAATTATAAAAAATAGAAAAAAAGGTATGGATTATATGCCATTTGGACCATTCATAGTAGTTGCAACTCTAGTAGGCTTATATGTACCATTTAATACACTAATGATTATAATGTTAAATATATTTACAGTAGGAACAATAAATTTATAAAATGGGGAGAACTTTTATGAATAATAACATTCGTTGGTTAAGGGACAAAATAAAAATGCTAGATTTACAAGGAATAATAATTACTAATCCTTTAAATATTAAGTATTTAACAGGCATAGATGCTGAAGGAACATTTTTGATAACTCCTAAAGAAAACATATATATAACAGATGGAAGGTATGTTGAAGCGGTAAATAATAAGCTAACAATTAGTGATGAAATTTTTGTGTATGATATGAAAGATCTAAGTTTAGATGATTATGAGAATTTCTTTATATTTTGCGAAAAGGTAGGATTTGAAGAAAACTATGTAACGTATGCAAAGTATAAAGAATATATGCACAAATATAAAATAAATAGCTTAGAAGAAACTGAAGGAATTATTGAAAAGCAAAGAATGATCAAAGATCCAGAAGAAATTTATGCAATATCAAAAGCTTGTGAAATTACAGACAGGTGTTTTGATCATTTAAGAGAATTCATAAAAGTAGGAATGACAGAAAAACAGATAGCAAAAGAAATAGAAGATTTTTTTATAGAAAATGGAGCAGAAGATATAGCTTTTGAAACAATTGTAGCTAGTGGTAAAAATTCATCTATGCCACATGCTATTCCGACAGAAAAGAAGGTAGAAGAAGGCGATGCAATAACAATTGATATGGGATGTAAATATCATGGATATTGCTCAGATATGACAAGAACTATATTTGTGAAATATGTACCAGATGAAATAAAAGAGATATATGAATTAGTACTAAAAAATCAAAGACAGACTATTGAGGAAATGAAAGAGGGAGCTAATCTAAAGATTATATGTAGAATGGTTCAAAATGACTTTAAGTTGCACGGGTATGACTTAATTCATGCCTTGGGCCATGGTGTTGGAATGGAAATACATGAACTTCCATATATGAGTACAAGAGTAGATTTACTACTAAAAAATAATATGGTAGTAACTGATGAGCCAGGAATATATATTCCAAATAAATTTGGTGTAAGAATAGAAGATACTGTTTGGATAAACAAAGGAATGGCTACACCACTTACAAAATCGCCTAAAGATTATGTGGTAGTGGGATAGAAAACAAAGTGGACATAAAAAAATCTAAATAATACTTGATTTTTGGCTAGTTTTGTAGTATTATAATATAGTCGTATATTATGAAAAAGTAAAAAATAAACTTTTTAACGTATATTAAATAAAAATATAATAAAAAATAGGAAAGGGGAAATAATAATATGGCAAGCGTATACATGGCAGGAGATTTTAGAAATGGAACAACTTTTGAAATGGAAGGAAATGTTTTCAGAGTTGTTGAATTCCAACACGTAAAACCAGGAAAGGGTTCAGCATTTGTTAGAACAAAACTAAAAAATGTTATTTCAGGAGCTGTAATTGAAAAAACATTCAACCCATCAGAAAAATTCCCAGCAGCTGAAATTGAGAAGAAAGATATGCAATATCTATATAATGATGAGAATTTATATTATTTCATGGATAACGAAACATATGAGCAAACACCTTTAAATAAAGAACAAATTGGTGATGCTTTAAAATTCTTAAAAGAAAATATGAATGTAAAAATGTTATCATACAAGGGAAATGTATTTGCAGTAGAACCTCCAATGTTTGTAGAATTAGAAGTTACATACACAGAGCCTGGATTTGCAGGAAACACAACAACAACTTCAGGAAAACCAGCAACACTAGAAAATGGATATCAATTAACTGTTCCAATGTTTGTAAATATTGGTGATGTTGTTAGAATTGATACAAGAACTGGCGAATACATGGAAAGAGTTTAATTTATAAAATTAAAATGGCTTAATAATTTGCAAGGTGTATATAGTGTACTCTAATAAATTATTAAGTCAAATTTGTTATAAAGGAGAATTTATATAATGGCAAGAATTAGTGAGGAATATTTAAAGATATTAGAGGACTTAAATAAAAATATTAAAGATGAAGAAGAAAGAAAATATGTTGTTAAAAAGTTTAGTGAAATGTCAGCTCTTTATTTAGACGTTATAGATAGAATAAGTGAAATGGGAACAAAAAGAGTTGAAGAACTTGAAGATTATCAAGGAAAATTAGAAAAAAAGATTTCAAAATTAGCAGATTCAGTTAATTTAATAAAAAATGACATATATGAAGAAGATAGTTACGATTTTGAGATTGTTTGTCCATATTGTAATCATGAATTTGTAGCTGATGTTGAATCAGAATTAAGAGAAGAAGTAGAATGTCCAAAATGTCATAATATAATTGAATTAGATTGGAATGATGATGAAGAAGAAAGCTCTGGATGTTCTGGACATTGTCAAAGCTGTGGACATTATGAAGAAGAATTTGGAATAAATAAAGAAGATAATGATAATGATGATGACATGTAATTAAAATAATTAAGTGGATCGACAGCTATTTTATTTTCTTTTATTGTTAAATGAAGATGACAACCTGTGGTAGCCCCGTTTGTGGGGTTACCATTTTCGTCTTTATAAGGATTGTTTTTAATATTATATACGTTTTTGGGACCAACAGTACCTATAACTTGCCCGAGCATAAACATTTTGATTAAGACTAACTAAGAATAGTGGAGAGACATGACAATAAGATACAGAAATAGGCTTAATAAAATCATTTGTTTCTACAACAATAGTATAGCCACCGCCAGCACCCCAACTTGCAAAAGTGATAGTCCCAGAACATACTGAATAAATAGGAGTTCCTTCATTTGCAGGAATATCAATTCCAGAGTGATAAGAAGAAGCTCCAACTGTTGGAGAATTACGTTTGCCAAAGTATGAACTTATATATTGATTATTCGGAAGCGGCCAAATAAAAAATCCATTAAGAGAGGAATCAGAGTTTAGGTGATTAGACTCTAATATAATAAATGATGAAACTAAAGAAAAGGTAAGTAAGATAATAATAATATAAATAAGTAACTTAAAAAAACTAGTCATAGAAACCTCCATAAAAGAGATTAACTAGACTAGTTATATATAATAACACCAAGAAGACCATGGGATTCACTTTTTATGTCTTTTTTAGGTGTTATTAGCGAAAAAAGAAAATTATTTAGCATGTTTAAAAGCAAAGAATTTACTAATAAAGAAATTTAATATTATTACAACAACTGTAACAATACATTTACTGATTATATTAGGAATAGGTAAGTACTTAAAAAGTAACATTCCTCCGAAATACTCAACTAGCATTGTGAATGCACGTCCTAATATGAATTTGAAAAATTCTATAAGTTTGCTTTTAACATCATTTGCTTCTGAATGGAAGACCATATCTTTATTTGTAAAGTATGCAACTAAAACAGCAATGATTATTGCAATAGCATTAGCAAGGTTTTCATTAATTTTGAAAGCAGAGTTAAGCAATGCAAAAACTGCTAAGTTTATAATTGTTGTAAGGACTCCAAAGACAATATATAATATAACTTCCTTGGTACATACTTTTTTTATCAATACTTTTATTTTCTCCATTTGTAGCTCCATTAATTAAATTATTAAAGGCTAGAAAATATAAATTTATCTTCTAGCCTAATACCTTTGGCAGGGGTAGTAGGATTCGAACCCACACAGGCGGTTTTGGAGACCGATGTGCTACCATTGACACTATACCCCTAATTGCTTAATTATAATAACACAAAAAAATATAAAGTGCAATAGATTTAATGAAAAAATAATGGACTTTATAAAAAAAATAGTATATAATATTAATGTATGTATTTGGGGATGTATTGGTTTTCGACAGTATTCCAGAAGCATATGTAGCGAGTAGTGGATGGTTGCTTTGGCCACTTAAAAAAAGCAAAAATAAATATAAACGCTGATAATAGAGAATTAGCATACGCTGCCTAATTTTGGCGGCTCGTCTGTATTTGTGAAGGCCTACGGTCATAATATGGGCGTAAATTTAGTAGGATAACAAATTTAAGCATGCTATTTGCTTAATAGGGTAAATAAAATAGCTACCGAAAAATTTTGTTTGTTTGTTAATGTGATTTTTTGGGAATATTAAAATAACAAACTGCACTCGGAGAAACGTTTGTGGAAAGAATATTGGACAGGAGTTCAACTCTCCTCATCTCCACCAAAAGCTTTAGGCTTGAGCTAATAAAAGAAAAAATAAAAACAGTCAGAAAAAATCTGGCTGTTTTTTTGCAATAATTTAATTGTAAGATTGTATTTGACTTTTATTAAATATCTGTGTATAATAAATATAGAAAATGACGAATCCACAAACGTGGTTTTGCCGAATAGATATAAAAACTCACATCTAAATCGTCAAATTTACAGATGTGAGCTTTTTTTATTTATGTAGTTGCTTATTAACTCAGTTCCTATAAAGACCTGCAGCTAAGGCAACGTTTAATGTTAAAGATAACATAAATAATATTATAAAAAATAGTATCACTTTAACCATAAACATCAAAAACTAGGTTAACATACATAAATCTAATTAATTATTATGGGGAAAATATCTATTTTTGACAGAATTATGTAAATGTGATATAATATAACATAAGTTCGGTTAACATTCCTTAAGGAATATGCTGAATTAATCGCCAAAAAATTATTTTTATTGGAGGAGAATGTATGACTAAAATGAAAGCAATTGACGAAATTCGGAACCAGGCAGTAAGGCTTTATGAAGGAATGGTTGTCGTAAGGCCGCAATTGTTTGCTCAAACTTATATCTCTCTGAAGGACGTTAATCCGGCAGAAAAAGACCGGGTGTATGCGATAAACAATTCGACGATTGTTTTTTCGTATAATGAAGGCATTTTTGTTATGCCTTATACGAGGACGACGGTTGAGATTCTTAAAGGCGCCGGATTGAAGGAAGACTATCTGATGGTGCCATTCAGCAATTGGGACTATCCCATGTACGAGAAAACCAAATGGGAGCTTCTTAGAGTAAAAGCAAGGGAAAATTGCAGGAAGGAATTTGCAGAGGACTGCAAACAGTACTGCGACGAACGCGGTTTTGGAGAATTGAGTGAGGAAGTTCTTGACAATTGTTTTGAAATTCCTAGAACTGGAATGAAAGTGAAAAACGTGTTTTATGAGAGCACCTGCTATCCTCTGGCCGACATGGAGGTAATGAACTGGATCAATATCAGGTATATCGGGAGATATTCCTATAACAATGGAAAGGTAATGTTTATTTACAGAGATGGAAAAACTTATGTCGCAAAAGGATATGGACTTCTGGAAAAACTGAAGAAAGCAGGCTATATGGAGGACTTTCTTTACGTTCCTCTTTCTAACGGGGAAGAAATCATGGATAAGGTTCTGAGAACGAAATGGGAGGCAATGAAAGAATTCGAATAATTTTAGTCATCGGTAGCCTAAGCTAACGGCTACAAAAAAGCAGAGGGGCCAGCCTAAAAAGCTGGTTCCCTCTGCTTTTAAAATTTATCGCGTTCCATTCTTGCAAGTTCATCACATCTATTATTAAGCTCATTATCAGCGTGACCTTTTACTTTATGAAATGTAACATCATGAATTTGAGTAAGATTATAAAGTTCTTGCCAAAGTTCTTTATTTTTTACAGGTTCGCCACTAGCGTTCTTCCAATTTTTTTTCATCCAACCGTAAATCCATTTTTGAATAAAACCATTAACAACGTATGCACTGTCACTATAAACTTGAACTTTGCAAGGCCTTTTTAAAATCTTTAGTCCTTCAATAACAGCAGTAAGTTCCATGATATTGTTAGTAGTAGCAGGACTACCTCCGGAAATTTCCTTTTTATTATCTCCAAGTATTAAAATAGAACCCCAACCGCCAGGACCAGGATTTCCCGAACAAGCTCCATCAGTATATAAAATAATTTCTTCCATAGCAAATTTATATAGCAATTAAATTGCTAAACCTTTCTAATTTAAGTATTTTTTACGATTATATCATAATAATTATTGTAAATAAAGCGATTTTGTGATATTATTCTAATGAATATGTAGAAAGAAGGTGAAAAAATGAGCGGAATAGTTGGTATTATAGCAGAATATAATCCATTTCATAATGGACATTATTATCATATACAAAAATCAAAAGAGCTTTCATGTGATGATAGTGTAGTTGCAGTAATATCAGGCAATTTTACTCAAAGAGGAGAGCCTTCAATAATAAATAAATGGTCAAAAGCATATATGGCAATTTGTGGGGGAGCGGATTTAGTTATTGAACTTCCAACAGTATATGCGATATCTAGTGCTGAAAATTTCGCAAGCGGAGCTATGAAAATTTTAGACAGCATGAAAATTGTAGATAGTGTGTCATTTGGTGCTGAAGCAAGAGAACTTTCAACATTAAATAATATTGCAAATGTACTTTGCGAAGAGCCAAAGCAATATTTAACAATTTTAGCACATGAATTAGATAAAGGAATATCATATGCAAAAGCTAGAGAAAATGCAATTTTAATGTACTTGAATGATATAAAAAGATATGCTAATATTTTAAATTCACCCAATAATATTTTAGCAATAGAATACTTAAAAGCTATAAAGAAAATAAGAAGTAATATTGAACCAGTAATGGTTCAAAGAAAAAAAGTATATTATAATGATGAGAAAATAGTTGATGAATTTGCAAGTAGTACAGGAGTTAGAAAACTACTTGAGAATATGGAGTTTTCGGAAATTCAAAAGGTGATACCACGAAGCAGTTATAAGATTCTTGCTAATGACTATAATCATTTAGGCCCTGTATTAGGTTTAAAATGTTATGAAAAAGAAATTATTTATATTTTGAGAAGAATGAGTATAGAACAAATAGCAAATTTGCCAGATGTTGCAGAAGGATTAGAATATGCTATAAAAAAAGCTGTAAGTAATACAAATTCAATAGAAGAACTAATTAATTCGGTAAAATCTAAAAGGTATACACAAACTAGAATACAACGAATTTTATTATATGCACTTTTAGGAATAGATAAGCAAATAATGGAAACTTCTAAAAAAATTACACCATATATAAGAGTTTTAGGGTTTACTCAAAGAGGAAAAGCATTACTATCTGAAATGAAAAAAATTAATCCAAAATTAAAAATAATTACTTCTGTTAAAAAGTTTGAAGATGAGGAAAATAACAAACAATTGAAGATGTTACTTAATATAGATAAATATGCAACTGATGTGTATACAGAAGCATATAAGGAAGAATCAAAAGCAAATTTAGATTATACTAATAATTTAATAATAACTAATTAAAAGTTTTCAATAAGGTTACAAAATGATTACATTTTTGTACATTTATTGAAAACTTTTTCTCTATAGAATATAATCAAAGCAAAAAGGGCTGTTGGAGGAATATATGAAAAATCAAACTTTTGCGGATTATATTTTATCTGAAAAAGACTGGATAAGAAAAATGGAAATAATGTATTATTTAAGCAAAAGAGAGGATATCTTTTTTGATAGTTCTGTTGTGTTTAAAACTCAATTATTAAAGTTATTTTTAGATAATTCAGACTTGAATTTTGACAAAAATTTTATGCTTACAGCAAGTTTACTTTGTAACTGCAAAAAAGTAGATAACTTTACAGATATGGAAAAAGTTAAAACATATGCAAAAGAAGGAGCCGAGTATCTGCAGACACTAGGCTTTGACAAAAAGTTTTGCAGAGTTTGTGAACAAATAAATAGATATAGTGGATTAGTTCCAAGAGAGCCTGAAGCAGATGTATTAGAAATAATTGATCAATTTGGTGGAATGTTGTTAGACAGACCAGAAAGAGTTGGATATAAAGTTGATGAAGCCTTAGTTTTATTAGAGTATAGAAATTTAAAAGGTAAGAATAATAGATATTTAGAAACTTTTAAACAATTTGTAAATAAAATGGAGGCTATAAAAGTATGAGTTTAATAAATGAAAATGATATAATTATTCCTAATACAGTTGGTTTGATTTCTGCAGCCGTAAGAGAAACTAACAATTTGAATGCGGAAAATCAACTTGCAGAGTTGATAAGAAATTCAGATAAAGTTTACAATATAGTAAATGGAAGAGCTAATGGAATAAAACTACAAGACCTTGTAAGTAATGAAAGAATTTCAAATGATGCAGAAAGAGTAACAGAAGAAAAAAGTAGTGAAAATAGAAGTTCAGTATATGAGAGTTGGTTCAAAAACAATTGAAAGGAATAAAAAATGGAAGAAATATTTGCAGATTTACATGTACACATAGGAAGAAGTGAAAATGGAAAACCAATAAAAATAACAGCTGCAAGAAGTTTGAATTTTGCAAACATTGCTAAAGAATGTGCTGACAGAAAAGGAATAAATGTAGTTGGAATTATAGATTGTGCGTCACCATATGTAATTGAAGATATAGAAAATTTCTTAAAAACTGGAGATGCATATGAAATTGAAGATGGCGGAATTATTTATAAGGATAAAGTATGCATACTTCTTGGAAGTGAAGTAGAAACATCAGAGGTATCTAGAAATGGAAAATGTGGTGCTGCACATAATGTTTGCTTTTTCCCACATTTAAATGATATAAAAGGATTCTCGAATGAATTAAGTCATCATTTAAAAAATATTACATTAAGTACTCAAAGAACAGATTTATCAGGATATGACTTAATAGATATGGTAGAAAGATATAATGGAATTTTGATTCCAGCCCACTGTTTTACACCTTTTAAAAGCTATTATGGAAATTGTACAGATAGAATGAAGAACATTTTTAAAGAAAAATTTGATAAAATTTTTGCAATAGAATTAGGTTTAAGTGCTGATACTTATTTAGCAGATATGATTTCAGAATTAGAAGATAAAACTTTTGTAACAAATTCAGATGCTCATTCATTACCTAAAATTGCAAGAGAATATAATAAAATGTTAGTTAATGATATTAGCTTTAAAGAAGTAGTAAAAGCTTTAAAAGGTGAGGATGGAAGAAAGGTTTTATGTAATTACGGAATTGATCCAAAGCTTGGAAAATATCATAGAACATTTTGCGATGACTGTAATAGAGTAATTGAAACAAAAGAACCTGTTGAAAATTGTCCTTATTGTGGAAGCAAAAAGGTAACATTTGGAGTGTTTGACAGGATTGAGCTAATTAAGGATAAAAAAGAGAGCAAAAGCCCAGCAAATAGACCAGAATATATTTATCAAGTTCCACTTACGTTTATTCCAGGGCTTGGAGGAAAAACAATAGATAAACTTCTTGCACATTTTGGAACAGAAATGGAGATTCTACATAAGGTGGGCAAAGATGACATAGAATCAGTTGTAGGAGAGAAAATAGCAAATGAAATAATTGCAGCAAGAAGCGGAAACTTAAAAATTCATGCTGGTGGTGGCGGAGTATACGGAAAAGTATCAGCTGAATAGATAATTAAAGTTCTAATCTAAAAATTATTGAATAGACATTATGTATAAAATGTTTCAAAAGAGAGGTTAGAGCTTTGAAAAGAACTTACAGAAAAAATAAAATCAAAAGTATTATAATTGAACATGTAGAGCATAATTTTAAAATATACCTAATACTGACCATTATATTTTTTATAGGGTTAGTGTTAGGCATAATGTTTATTAACAATACAACGGTAGATATTCAGAAAGGAATAAGTGATTCAATTGGAAGTTTTATAGACAATATACATGGAGATTACAAAATTTCAAAAAATGAAATCTTATGTAGTGCAATAAAAAATAATACAATAAGTTTTTTATTTGTATGGTTATTAGGATGTATGATTATAGGAACTCCATTAATATATTGTTTTATAATATATAAAGGTTTTGCACTTGGTTATACTATTAGTGCAGTAATTGCAAGTGTTGGAACTGGAAAAGGAATTTTATTTGTAATCGGAGCCTTACTACTACAAAATATTATTTATATACCAGTATATTTTGCTATTGCAGTAAGTGGAATAAATTTACATAAAGATATAATGTTGGAAAGGAAAAAAGAAGAAATAAAGATAAATATTTTAAGACATACTATATTTTCACTTATGTTATTAATTGTGATCTTTTTAGGAGCCTTAATAGAAAGTTATGTGTCAGGGAGCATTATTGAAATTATGTCAAGATACATATAGTAAAAATATTTAAGAAAAAGTTGTAGAAATTTGTAAAAATGTCTTTACAATTACTAAATATTTTGATATAACTTTAACAAGTAAGTTATGTAAATTTTGTGTGACTTACTAAAATACAGAATAGGGGAGCGCAAATGGAAAAGCAAATTAAACTTTTTTTAGATTTTCTTAAAAATGACAAGAAATTATCAGATAATACTTTACAATCATACAGAAGAGATATTGAACAATATGAAAAATATGTAAATGATAATAAAATCAATTACTTAAAAGCAACAGAAGAAACAATTATTCAATATATGGATTATTTAAGAGAAGAAAATAAAAAAGAGTCTACAATTTCAAGAAATTTGGCTTCTACAAGATCTTTTTATCAATTCTTAATAAGAAGTAAAAAAATAAAGAAAGATCCAACAATGACAATAGAATCTCCTAAAGTTGAAAAAAGAGTTCCTAGTATATTAACTTCAAAAGAAGTTGAACTACTACTTGATCAACCTAAAGATGTTGATTTAAAAGGAACAAGAGATAAGGCAATGCTAGAATTTGCCTATGCAACAGGAATGAGAGTTACTGAAATGATATCTTTAAACTTAGATGATGTTAGACTAGATGAGGGGTATGTGGTTTGTAAAGGAAAAAATAAATCAAGAAATATTCCTTTAGGTTCAATGTCATTAAAAGCTTTAAAAGAATATATAGATGAAGCAAGACCATATTTAATAAAAAGTGAAGATGAAGAAGCATTATTTGTTAATGTAAATGGAACAAGATTAACACGTCAAGGATTTTGGAAAATAGTAAAATTTTATAAAGAACAAGCACATATAAATAAAGAAATAACACCACACATTTTAAGACATTCATTTGCAACACACTTATTACAAAATGGAGCAGACTTAAAAGCAATTCAAACAATGCTTGGACATTCTGATATTTCATCAACACAAGTATATATGCAATTTCAAGATTCTGGAATAAAAAATGAATACAAAAAAGCTCATCCAAGAGCATAGTATGTAAGAATAGTAAAGAGAAAGTTCTTAATATTAAGAACTTTCTCAAAAAATATTTTAGATAAAATTATGCTATATCAATACTTTGATGACATATGTAAAAAAAATTAAAAAAATATTTAAAAAAGTGTTGACAAATTAAAGATATGATTGTATAATAAATATCGTCGTAAGGAAATAGATAATTAAAAAATGCAGGTGTAGTTCAATGGTAGAATTCCAGCCTTCCAAGCTGGCTATGCGGGTTCGATTCCCGCTACCTGCTCCAATAGTAAGAGTAACTAGAAATAGTTACTCTTTTATTTTTTAAAATAAAAAAGCAGCCCTAAAGGGCTGTTTTGAAATTGCTAAATTACTTGAATGCTATTGCACAATGAATGAAGATATACAAGATAGTCAAAAGGCCTATCATCATGAACAAGTGCATTTACTTTTGAATTGTTAATTATAGAAATAAATTCCTCCGGAATAGCTATTTTCAAATTCTCTAAGATAGTAATACATTCTTGAACATTTTCTTTTATAAAAGTAAACTTATAATGCAAGATATCATACTCATCTGGATTGGACATTGCATCACGAGCATAAGTACGGTAAGTCAAAAGAATTAAACAAAACATGGTAATTCGTTTTGAAAAATTTAAATATGCATGAAGCTTTTGAATTTTTACATTCTCCATATGTGATGAATTTGTATCCAATATAGCATCTTTAATTAAGTATAAAGGATATTTTAAATAATGCTTTAGTAGAGTAAGTATATACTTGATATGAGCTTTTAGTGACATTCTTAGTAATTTTAACCGCAGTTTCATGTTGTTCCTCCTTGTTATTTAAACTTTTGTGTTGTATAGTTACAAAATTTCCAAAAGGAAATATATTTATTGTAACATTTTTCTATAAATAAGTCAATAAAAACAGCCTGTAGCAAAAGCTACAGGCTTTACCTATCACTCCTTACGGTTAATCAGATCATCAGAGATACGATGATGTTCAGGGCTAGTGGCATTAGCACGTGCCATACCTTTTTGCTCTTTAAAGGCGACGACCACCTGATCCTTCTTATTGGGATCCGTCGTATCCAGAGGTTCGATATATGTCCAAATGTGGACAGTCGAACTACGCTCAACACTGAGCTCGAGAGCTATTTGAACATCATAGGTAAGCCACTTGGCAGAGCTTAAACCGTCTTTGTGAACCAGAGCAATCTGGTAATCACGGCTTAAAGCCTCTTTGACTAACCGAGCTGTTCTATTATTTTGAGTAGAATAGTGGTACCGTTCATCAAGTTGCTCGTTATTAAAGACCAAAACCTTTGCTTCAGACATACGCTAAACTCCTTTCTTAGACTTGTGTGTATGAATAAAGACTAAAAGTGAAAGGAACAGTCCTTCCACTAATTAGCTTGCAAGGAACAAAATTCCAACGATTTTAAATCCGAATGTCATATTAACACATTTTTTGTCGAATTTCAATACATATTTACAATGAATTGTTATGAAATTTCAATAAAATCGTGGAAAATTTTATTATTTTGCAGTATAATTTTATCAAGGTGAATAATATGAAGTATAATGTAGAAAAAGATAGTAAAAATTTTTATTTTGGAAAACAAGAGGATTATTCAAAATATAGACCGGAATATCCGATTGAACTATTTGATTTCTTATCTAAGGAATATGATATGAAAAATAAAGTTATAATTGAATTAGGTGCAGGAACTGGAAAGTTTTCTAAAATAGCTAGTGATTATTGTAAACAGATTTATTATGTTGAACCTAATATTGATATGATTAATAAAGGAAAAGAATATTGCAATAATTGTAATAATATTATTTATATTAATAAAAGTGCTGAATCAACTGGAATGCCGGAAAGTTCAGCAGACATGGTATTTGCAGTTCAAAGTTTTCATTGGTTTGATAAACAAAAATTAAAAGATGAAGTAAGTAGAATTTTAAAACTCAATGGAGATTTTGCAATAGTTTGGAATAATTGGGAAGATGATAATAATGAATTTAGTAAAGAATATTTCAAATATATAAGCAATTGGAATACTAAAATTACTGGTAAGACATACCAACACAAAAATGTCGACGACCGTAAAAACTTTTTTAGAAACAGAGAATATCATACTTATACTTTCATTCATTCTAAAAACTATACTAAAGATATGCTAATAGGATTATCTAAGTCATTATCATATGCGCCTAAAGAAGAAAGTGAATATTATAATGATTTTATGGATGGCATAATTTCTATTTTTAATAAATATGAAAAAGATGACATTGTGCGTTTGGATTTTCATACAGAAATGTTTATAGGAAAGATTTAAGGGGGAAAAATAATGATTGACAATGGTTATCTTTTTGCTAGGGACAATAAAAGAATATTTATAAATACGAGTTTAGGCTGTGCTGGACAATGTTCATATTGTTATTTGCCTAAAGTTGGATATAGTAATATTTCAGAAAATTATAGAACTATTTCTGCAAAAACTATAATTGAGTTTATTGAAAAAAATAAACTAGATATAAATCAAAAAACATTGATAACACTTGGTTGCTATTCAGAATGCTGGGATGAATATAATAAGAATGAGACAATTAGTTTAATTAAATACTTTTTAAAAAAAGGAAATCAAATACAACTATCAACAAAGAAGAAAATAATATTAGAAGAATTTGATGAGATAGTACCATTAATAAAATATTTTGGACAATTAGTTATTTTTGTTAGTTCAGCGACTATATCTAAGCATGATACGATTGAAAAAAATACAACATCTATTTCGGATAGATTTCAAAATTTTTCTCTTTTTAATAGTTTAAAAATACCTGCTGTTTTATATATGAAACCAGTATTAAATGGTATAACAATCAAAGACCTAGAACTTTATAAAAAATATATTGAACAGTATAAGATAAAAGATGTGGTAGTTGGAAGTATATTTACAAATTGTACATCTGAAGAAACAGTACATTTTTCGAATAAAAATGAATTATTTTATACAAAGAATAATGATGAGGATATTATTACCTCTGAATTATCCAAAATTACTAATGTGTATAAAAGGAGTTCTGAAGTTATGTATAAATATAATGTTAATAATAAAGTTATTAAATAAATATTTTGGGATTTCTTATAAAGGTTATACATAGATTTTATTTCTATATCCAAAAAATAAAAAGAGGATTAAATTATTCTGATAATTTTTTCCTCTTTTTTTAAACTGATTTATAAAAAAGTATTCATTTCTGATTTATAATAGAACTTTTTAAGCATTATATAAGATAAAAACTTACGGAATTTTAAGTCCGTAAGTTGATTTAAAATGGAGTGGGTAGCGGGAATCGAACCCGCGCTGTTGGGTCGGAAGCACAACATTCTGCCACTAAATTATACCCACAATAATAAAATAAGTATAACATTAAATTTTGTAAAAATCAAATAAAATAGTAATATGTCTTTTAAATTTAAAGTTTTTAGTATATAATAATCAAAGGAAAAAAGCAGAAGAAAAGGAGAACAATATATGAAAAATAATTGGTTCAATGAGCAAATTGAAGATGTAGAAAAAGAACTAAAAACTAGTCTAGAAGAAGGACTTGATAAACAAGAAGCAGAAAAAAGACAAGTAGAATATGGATTCAATAAATTAGTAGAAGGAAAAAAGAAAAGTATTTTTATTAAATTTTTAGAACAATTTAAAGATTTTATGATAATCGTTTTAATCATTGCTGCAATTATATCAGGGATAGTAGGGTATATTGAAGATGGAAGTATAACAGATTCAATAATAATTTTAGTGGTAGTTATAGTTAATGCAGTAATTGGAGTTGTTCAAGAAAGCAAAGCTGAAAAATCATTAGAAAGTTTAAAAAAATTGAGTGAATATTCTGCAAAAGTAATTCGAAATGGCAGGTTAAAAACTATTCCATCAACTGAACTTGTTCCTGGAGATTTAGTAATATTAGAAACTGGCGATTATGTTCCTGCAGATATAAGATTAACAGAAGCGGTAAACCTAAAAGTACAAGAATCTTCATTAACAGGAGAATCTGCAGCGGTAGAAAAAAATACTTCAAAGATAGAATGTGAAGATGTTGGCTTAGGAGACAGAACAAACATGGTGTTTTCATCAAGTTTAGTAACTTATGGCAGAGGGGCAGGAATTGTAACAAATACTGGAATGACAACTGAAGTTGGTAAAATTGCTGGAATATTAAACTCCACACAAAAAAATGAAACACCATTACAAAAGAGATTAAATAAGCTTGGAAAAGTATTAGGATTTGCTTCAATAGTAATATGTATAGTAATATTTTTTATAGGACTTTTATATGGAAAAAGTATTTTAGATATGTTTATGACTGCTGTAAGTCTTGCAGTTGCAGTAATCCCAGAAGGCCTTGCAGCTATATCAACTATAGTACTTGCAATAGGTGTACAAAGAATGGTAAAGAAAAATGCAATTGTAAAAAAACTACCTGCTGTTGAAACTTTAGGCAGTAGTAGCGTTATTTGTTCCGATAAAACAGGAACACTAACACAAAATAAAATGACTGTTACAAAACTATTCTTTAATAATAAGATGCAGAATATCAATGAAATAGATACGAATAAAGAAAGTATAGAACTAGAAAATTTTATATACACAGCGATGTTATGCAATGATACAAGAGTAAGTTCTGATGGAAAATTATCTGGAGATCCAACAGAAACAGCACTAGTTGATATGAGTTTTAAATTAGATGCTTCTCCTAATATATTTGATCAAAGACCAAGAGTAAAAGAAATTCCATTTGATTCTGAAAGAAAACTAATGACTACAGTAAATAAAGTAAATGAATATAGATATATGGTATATTGCAAAGGCGGAGTTGATGAAGTATTATCTGTATGTGACAGATACTCTATAGAAGGAAATGTAAAAGAAAATCTAAAAGAATATATTCCTCAAATAGAAAGCGCAAATGATGAGATGGCAAGTAAAGCTTTAAGAGTTTTAGCAATGGCATATAAAGAGATAGATCATGAGCCTAGTAATGAAGAAATGAAAGAACTAGAAAAAAATTTAATCTTTTTAGGAATTTGTGGAATGATAGATCCACCTAGACCAGAAGCAAAAGTTGCAGTTGAAAAATGTAAACAAGCAGGGATAAAAACTGTTATGATAACAGGAGATCATAAGGCAACAGCGGTTGCAATTGCAAAGGATTTAGGAATATTAGACAATGAACAAGATGCAATAACAGGTAGTGATTTGCAAAAAATGTCTGATGAAGAATTAGATAAAAGAGTTGAAACAATAAAAGTATATGCAAGAGTTGCCCCAGAACATAAAGTAAGAATTGTAAAGTCATTTCAAAGACATAATGAAGTGGTTGCAATGACGGGGGATGGAGTAAATGATAGTCCTGCATTAAAAACAGCAGATATAGGTTGTAGCATGGGAATTGTAGGAACAGATGTCGCAAAAGAAGCGGCAGATGTTATTTTGACGGATGATAATTTTGCAACTATTGTATCTGCAGTAGAAGAAGGAAGAAGAATCTATGATAATATTTTGAAAGCAATACAATTTTTATTATCTAGTAATGTAGGCGAAGTAATTGTTTTGTTTGTAGCAATTCTTATTACACCGATACTTGCAGGCGCATTCAATATACCTGTTAGTTTAATTGAACCATTACTTCCAATACACATATTATGGATAAATCTTGTAACAGATTCGCTTCCAGCATTAGCTCTTGCTTTTGATCCAGCAGATTCTGATATTATGAAAAGAAAACCGATAAAAGCAAATTCTGGAATATTTACCAAAGGAATGACTTGGCGTATAATATATCAAGGTATTATGATTGGAGTACTAACATTAATTGCATTTGTAATAGGATTATCTACTAAAAATCCACCATATGTGGAAGGATTAACTCCAGAAGAAGTAAGAGTTGAAATTGGTCAAACTATGGCATTTATTGTCCTAGCCTTTTCAGAACTTGTTCATGTATTTAATATAAGAAACAATAAAAAATCAATATTTAAAACTGGAATAGGTGGAAATAAAATGTTATTTGGTGCAATTGGAATAGCAGCATTATTAATGATTGTGGTAATAGCAGTACCAGCATTAAGAATGATATTTAGTATTCCGGTATTACCAATGGAAAATATTATAGAAACAATAATTTTAATATTTGCTCCTATTTTAATAGTAGAATTATTTAAGTTATTAAAAATAAATGGAGTAAAAGATTAGAAATAGAGAAAGGACCATTTAGATACAATATGTATGATGTAATAATGGGAAGAAGAGTAAATAGAAAGAAGATAATATTGGCTGTAATATTAGTTTATGTAGTTGAAATTGTTGGAATTATTGCTGGTGTAAAGTATGCTAATAAAGTAATCACTAAAAAGTATGTAACAGAACTTGAAAGCATAGTTTCAAAAATTGAAAATGAAGAAAATCAAAAAAAGATTCAAGAGGAAATAGAAAGAAAAGAAATAATACAAAGCCATATTGAAAAAACAAGTAAGCCATTAAGTGAAGAGCAACAAAATAATATACTTCATATTTATCGTTCAGATAAAAAACGTGTATTTTTGACATTTGATGATGGCCCCTCTGAAAGTGTAACTCCTTTAATATTAGATGAATTAAAAAAAGAAAATATAAAAGCAACGTTTTTCACATTAGGAACTAATGTGAAAAGGTATCCAGAGATAGTAAAAAGAGAATTTTATGAAGGACACTATGTCGCAAATCATGGATATACACATAAGTATTCTGATATATATTCTTGTACGCAAGCGACACTTGATGAATATAATTATACAGAAAATGCTATAAAAGAAGCTCTTGAAAATCCAAACTATAGATCAAATTTATTTAGATTCCCTGGAGGTTCAAATGGAGGATACTATAATGATTTAAAACAGGAATCAAAGGCATTACTAAGAGAAAATGGAGTTGTGCATTTAGACTGGAACTGTTTAAGTAAAGATGCAGAAGGCGCACATTCTACTGAAAGTCTAATTCAAAATGTAAAAGAGACTTCAGAAGGAAAAAATAGCGTAGTAGTGCTTATGCATGATTCAGCAGACAAAATACTATCATATGAAGTATTAAAAGATATTATTAGTTATTTTAGAGATAATGGATATGAGTTTTGCAATATTTACGATATTATATAAAATATAATTTACAAAAAATAAAACAAAATATAAGAAAATACAGATATTTTTAATTGTTATAAAAATTTTTAACAGATTTAAAAATATCTGTTGATTTTTTTGGAAAGTAATGCTAGTATATTATTGTATATTGAATAGAGATAAAATATGAACTAAATTCATAGGCAAAACAAAGGAGGATATCATGAAGAAAAAAATGACAGGACAAAAAGGTATAACTTTGGTAGCTCTAGTAGTAACAATAGTTGTACTTTTAATTTTAGCAGGAGTTACAATAAACCTTGTTATAGGACAAAATGGCTTAATAAATAGAGCAAAAGAAGCAGCACAAAAAACAAAAGATGCTGCAGCTGCTGAAAATAGTCAAATGGACCAATTGGCAACAGAACTCGCAGCACTAAGTAATACTAGAAGTGTATTTGAAGGCGGAAATTGGAATAGTACATTGGGAATATGTACGCCAAAACTAGGAAATAACATGGTAGGAGTGTACTGGTCAGATGGAAGTAAAAATTCAAATGGAACATATAAAGCAAGTCTAACATCAACTGAAATGGAAATAACAAGTGACCAAAAAGAATTCAGTTGGAATGATTGGTATAGTTATGTAGCAGGAGATAATAGTACAGATAGTAAAAATAGCAAGTGGGCAAATGCCAAAAGTACAGTAGATGGAAGTTATTTTGTGTGGATACCAAGATATGAATATAAATTAACAGGAAAAGAGATAGGCGGAACTGGAACAAATAAAGCAGGAACAATAACAGTAAAATTTATAGATCAAAATACGACAACAGCAAGTAAAGATTATAAAATTCATCCAGCATTTACAACTAATCTACAGTTAGGTGGATGGGATAAAGAAATATCAGGAGTCTGGGTTGCAAAATACGAAATGAGTATGGAGCAGACAACAGATAATGGAGTAACCTGGAATAACATAAAATTAAAAAGTGGAAATGTATCACTTAGTAACACAACAAGAGCAGTAAGTAAGCCAAACAATTATTCATGGAATTATATAAATATAAGTTATTGTTTTGATAACTCATTAAATTATAGTAGCAAGCAAAATACAGGAGCAAATTCACATTTAATGAAAAATAGTGAGTGGGGAGCAATAGCATATCTAACACATAGTCAATATGGAAGAAATGGCCATGAAATAGGAATGAACACATATGGACCAGAAACAAAAGAGGGAGAAACAACATACTATAATGAAGTAACAGGTTATGGTTCAAGCGGAACAGGAAGAACAACAGAAGAAAATATAGCAGATGATAATAGATATAATGGAAAATATGGAATGAATGCCAGTACAACTGGAAATCTATACGGAGTATATGATATAAGCGGAGGATGTTGGGAATATACATCAGTATTATATAGTAAATATACAAATAATAATGGAAACTCATTATATGCAAAAACAGCAAATGGAAAATATAGTTCAAGTGTAGCAGATTCCCAAATACCAAGTAATAGTAGTAAATATGTAACAATTTATCCAATAGATACAACAGTAGAAGGAAATGATGGATCAATCCATTTCCATTACGCAAAATGGAAAGATATGTATGGAGATGCAATCTACGAAACGTCAAATGGAAACGGTAATAATAAAAGTTGGTTCAACGACTACGCAGACGAGGACACAGGAGGTACCGACGGACCTTTCAGCATACGTGGAGGTCATTTCTGGACTGGCACTACTGCAGGAGCTTTTGCATTTGCAGACGCTAATGGCGGTGCGTGGCACCTTTCTAGCTACCGCTTAGTGTTAGTCTGCGAGTAGCACTTTGTAGATTCCTTGAACCTTGAGACCTTTGTTTTGCAGAAACTTTTGGTTGTAAGCTCGATGGAGTCAAATGTATAATTGTAAATAAGATAAAAATAAAATATGAGGTCCGTTAAGGACCTCAATTATATATGAATGTAGGGATTAAACTATAACGCAGACCCAGACACGGACGCTACTGAGGGACCTTTCAGCATACGTGGAGGTAATTTCTGGAATGGCACTAATGCAGGAGCTTTTGCATTTGCAGACAATAATGGCAATGCATGGAACAATTATAGCTACCGAGTAGTGTTAGTCTGCGAGTAGCACTTCGACGCAAATAAAATAGAAAAATAGGGATTAGACTGTAACGCAGACGAGGACACAGGAGGTACCGACGGACCTTTCTGCCAACGTGGAGGTCATTTTTGGAATGGTACTGGAGCAGGAGCCTTTGCATTTGTTGACAATGATGGCAACGCTAACAACAATCATAGCTACCGAGTAGTGTTAGTCTGCGAGTAGCACTTCGACGCAAATAAAATAGAAAATAGGGATTAAACTGTAACGCAGACGAGGACACAGCGAAACTGACTGAGGCTTTCAGCTTACGTGGAGGTTTTTTCAGGTATGGAGACGGAGCAGGAACTTTTGCCTTTGGCGACAATAATGGTAACGCTAATAACGATTGTAGCTACCGCTTAGTGTTAGTCTGCGAGTAGCACTTCGGCGCAAAATAAAATAGAAAAAGTAGGGATTAAACTGTAACGCAGACGAAGACACGGCGAACCTGACTGAGGCTTTCTGCCTACGTGGAGGTAATTTCTGGAATGGTGCAGGAGCAGGAGCCTTTGCCTTTGGTGACAATAATGGCAACGCTAATAACAATTATAGCTACCGCTTAGTGTTAGTCTGCGAGTAGCACTTCGACACGAAGGAAAATCTTATATTTTCTGATTGAGGGGAAATAGTTTAAGGACTAAATCGAGAGATATTGTGTCAAAGAAGTTTAATTCCTTTGGTATAAGCGATAGTTCTTGTATCATAAACACATGAAATGTGACATTGTTTGAGTAATGAAAAATGAAAATCCGATGAAACAAAGAATACACTAGCTTAAAATTTAGGCTAGTGTATTTTTTTCTATTTCGTTTTCAATAAGTGAATTTAAGTAGTTTTCATTTTCTGTTAAGCTTTTTGGTGTTTCAAAAAAGTCACAACGATTAACCATTTTGCTTATTAAATGAAATGAGTTGCAATGGCTAGCATGGCCATACCAAGAGTTAAATGATTGTAAAGCATAATCTAAATCCAATTGTTTTTTTCTATATAATATATTCCAATGTTTAATGCTATTTTTAATTTTTGTTTTATTAGAATTTCGAAGAAGCCTATGAGTTGGAAAAATTCTATATCCACAAAAGTCAACACCCATCTTTGAAGGGTAATATTTTGTTTTTGCATTTAAATTTAAGTGTAATTTTGAGTGTAAAAACTCTTCAAGTATTTTCTTGTATTCTATGCAATCTTTTTTTGTTGGTAGCAAAAGAATAAAATCATCCATATATCTAATATAATATTTTACTTTTAAAATTCGTTTTACATATTGGTCTAATTCATTTAAATAAATATTTGCAAAATATTGTGAAGTATAGTTACCTATTGGGATTCCTATTTTTTCATTAGAATCGCGGTTATCAAATAAAATGATTTTTATTAGGTAAAGAAGATCCTTATCGTAAATATGTTTTTGCAAGATTGTATACAAAATATTTGGATCAATAGAATAGAAAAATTTGCTAATATCACATTTTAAAATCCAATAATCTATATGCTTATTATAAAGTCGTCTCATATATCTTTGCATTTGATCAGCAGACGCATGAGTTCCACGATTTACAATACAAGCAAAAGTTGTATCTATTAATTTGGGAGTAATGTAAGGTTTTATAAATTCTTCTACTACCCATTGATGTACAATTCTATCTCTATATGGAAGGGATTTTATTACTCTAGGTTTAGGTTCATATACCATAAATTCACGATATTGCCCAACTCGATAATGTCTATTTTTTAAATCGTTGAGCAAATTTATGAGGTTATTTTCAAGATTTAACTCAAAACGTAAAATCTCTCCTTTATAGGTTTTATGCTTTTTAGCACGATAGTGAGCAGCAAGAAGTTTTGAATAAGTTAAATTTTGATAGAAAAGATTTTTTATCTTTTTTGGCATGATGAAATCCAACCTCCTAGCATATTTCCTATATCTGTGACGCTTTGACTCCAAAAGGTGTAATTTTTTTCAGTAATATAATGATTCTTATTAGCTAGTCTTATTTGAACTTTTAAAATACTTAAAGCAACATCAAATTCAAATAGATTATCGAGCTTTTCACGTTTATTGTATAATTTTATAGAACGAATTAAGTGGCTAAGGCCATTATAAAGATTATCGCGAATTTCTGTAGAAAGTGCAAATTTTTCACTTCTTGGAAATTTTGCTAAAAGATTTGTAGTATAATAAATTAATTCTAAATATTTTTGGTAAATTAATAAATCATGATTTGTTACATTGTTAGAATTTGCCATTTGTTTTCTCCCTTCATAAAGTTTAAATAATAATATAAATAATTTTGCAAATTTGCAATAGAAAAAGTGATAAAAGTCTTAATTTATCTGCATTTGAAAGCGTTATAAGACGGAAATGAAAGACTTATTTTCAATAAAAATTAGAAAAAATAATAAACGAAAGTTACAAAAAAATTAAAAATAATACTTGACAATAAACATACAATTATGCTAATATATAGAAGTGCTAAAGATATAATGCTTTAGCAAGGTAATGCGGATGTGGCGGAACTGGCAGACGCGCTGGTCTTAGGAACCAGTGTCAACGACGTGGAGGTTCGAGTCCTCTCATCCGCACCAATATTTTAGCACCAAACGCTTTATATGAAAGTGTTTTGGTGTATTTTTATTTTATTGATATATTAAAAAAGAGAGGGAGCTATACTTGAAAGAGATAATTTTAGTATTACAAGAAAAAATCGAAGAAGCATTTGAAGCTTGTGGCTATAATAAGAAATATGGAAGAGTTATAAATTCTAATAGACCGGATTTATGTGAGTTTCAATGTGATGGAGCCTTAATGGCTGCAAAAGAATATAAGAAAGCACCATTTATAATAGCTAATGAAGTTGTCGAAAAATGCAAAAATAATAGAGAATTTGAAAAAATTGAAGTAGTAAAACCAGGATTTATAAATATAAATATTTCAAGCGATTTTTTGACTGACTATTGTAATGAGCTAGTAAAAGACGAAAAATTCGGATGTGTAATGGATGAAAATAAAACTGTCGTAGTAGATTATGGTGGTCCAAATGTAGCAAAACCTTTACATGTAGGTCATTTAAGACCGGCAATAATAGGTGAAAGTGTTAAAAGAATTCATAAATTCTTTAATAATAAAGTAATTGGAGATGTTCATTTGGGCGATTGGGGACTTCAAATGGGACTTGTAATAGAAGAACTTGAAGTAAGACATCCTGATTGGGTATATTTTGATGAAAATTATAAAGGAGAATATCCAACTGAAGCATTATTTACAGTAACAGACTTGGAAGAGATTTATCCTTGTGCAAGTGCAAAAACTAAAGTGACAGAAGAAGCTTCAGAAGAAGAAATAAAAAAAGCAAATGAATATAAGGAAAAAGCAAGGTTATATACTGCATATTTTCAAAAAGGGAAAAGAGGATATTATGATTTAGGGAAAAAAATAGTTGAAATATCAGTACCAGATTTAAAGAAAAATTATGAAAAATTAAATGTGGATTTTGACTTATGGCTAGGAGAAAGTGATTCACAAAAATATGTAAAACCAATGGTTGAGAAAATGAAAGAGCTTGGGATTATATATGAAAGTGATGGAGCTATGGTAGTTGATGTTGATAGTCCAGAAGATACTACAAAAATAAATCCTTGTATGGTATTAAAATCTGGAGGTGTTTCATGCTACCAAACTACAGATTTGGCAACTATAATGCAAAGACAGATAGACTTTGATCCAGATGAAATAATATATGTTGTTGATAAGAGGCAAGAACTTCACTTTGTTCAAGTATTTAGATGTGCTAAAAAAGCACAAATAATAGATAATGATGCTAAACTTGTATTTTTAGGATTTGGAACTATGAATGGAAAAGATGGAAAACCATTCAAGACAAGAAACGGCGGAGTAATGAGACTTGAAAACCTTGTTAATGAAATAAACAAAAAAGTTTATCAAAAAATAGAAGAAACAAGGGATATGGAAGAACCAGAAAAAGAAAAGATTTCAAAAATTGTAGGCCTTGCTGCATTAAAGTATGCAGATTTATCAAACCAAATTTCAAAAGACTATATTTTTGATGTAGACAAATTTACTTCATTTGATGGAAAAACTGGTCCATATATTTTATATACATTAGTAAGAATAAAGTCAATTTTAAATAAATTCTTCGAGGCAAATCAATTGCCTGAAGAGAAAATATTAAAACCTGATGAAGAGATAGAAAAGCAAATATTACTTGAAATAGCAAGATATAATGTAGCATTAAGAGAAAGCTATGAGGAAAATGCACCATCAAAAATATGTACATATTTATTTGAACTTGCCAATAGCTTTAATGGATACTATCAGAAAGTAAAAATATTACAAGGTGATGGTGAAAAACTATATTCAAATATAACAACTCTAAAATTATTAAAGAAAATATTTGAAAATGGAATTGAATTGCTAGGATTTGAAGCACCAGATAGAATGTAAAAAATAAAATATTACAGGAGAATATTTCCTGTAATATTTTTATACTCAAAAAATAGTTTATTTTGTCGATTGAAACGAACAAAAATTTGCTAAAAAGTGTTGACAAAATCAAACTTACAGAGTAGAATAAGTCTGCGAACAAAAATTTGCAGGAGGTATATATGATAACTACATTGCATATAAAAAATATAGGAATAATAGGGGACATTACAATAGATTTCAACAAGGGACTAAATGTACTTACAGGAGAGACTGGAGCTGGAAAAACCTTAATTGTAGATTCACTAGGAATAATTGCAGGTGGAAGATTTTCAAAAGAAATGATTAGAAATGGTGAAAAAATGTCTTATATAGAGGCATGTATATATATGCCAGAAAATGAACTTTCAGTAGATGGAAATATAATTGTATCTAGAGAAATAAATACAAATGGAAAAAACTTGTGTAAAATTAATGGTAGAATGGTTACTGTTAATGAATTAAAGAAAATAATGAAAAATGTAATTGATATTCATGGACAGTTTGACAATCAAACATTAATGGATGAAGAATTTCATACAAAATATTTAGACAAATTTATTGGGGAAAGTATGGCTAAATATTTTGAGGAATATTTATGTTTATATGAAGAATATAAGGATTTAAATAAAAAACTACAAGAAAATTTAGGAGATGATAGAGAAAGACAGAGAAGACTTGATTTATTACAGTACCAATATAATGAAATAAAATCTGCTAAACTAAATCCAAAAGAAGAGGAAACGCTAGAAGAAAAAAGAAATTTAATGTTAAATTCTCAAAAAGTATCAGAAGCTTTAAATACAGTTAATGTTAACTTAAGTAATACAGCAGTAGAAGTAATAAATAGTTCTATAAAAGCCTTAGAAAAAATAGAAAATGTAGACAAAAAATATGAAAATAAACTAGTAGAATTAAAAAATATATATTACGAAGTGCAAGAGTTAGCAAGGGACGTTGAGGAGATGAACTCGGATGTTGATTTTAGTGACAGTCAAATAGATGAAGTAGAAGAAAGGTTAGAGGTTATTAAAACTTTAAAGCGAAAATATGGTAATAGTATAGAAGAAATTTTAGAGTATAAGGATGAAGTAAAACAAGAGATATATAGAATCAATAATTTAGAAGAAGAAAATAATAACCTTAAGGATAAAATTAAACAAACTGAAACTAAAATGAATAAGCTTTGTAATGAAATAGAAAGATTAAGAAGAGAACATGCAAAAATATTAAATGAGAAAATAAACAGAGAACTGATTGACCTAGAAATGAACAATGCTAAATTTTTTGCAGAAATTGTAAATGATAATGAATTTTCTAGAAGCGGAAAATGTCATGTTGAATTTTTAATTAGTACAAATATAGGGGAAGAAAAGCATAAGTTAAGTCAAACAGCATCTGGGGGAGAGATGTCTAGAATCATGCTTGCTATTAAAAATGTATTATCAGATATAGATGAGGTTCCAACACTTATATTTGATGAAATTGATACTGGAATAAGCGGAAAAGCAGCAAATGCTGTTGCTTCAAAGCTAAGTAAAATTTCAGAGAAGCATCAAGTGTTAATAATAACTCATTTGGCACCAATTGCAGCAAGAGGAGACTATAACTATTATATATATAAAGAAGTAATTGGAGAAAAAACTTGCACAAATATAAAATTATTAAATGAAGATGAAACTGTTAAAGAAATTGCAAGAATTGCTTCAGGAAATATCACTGAAACAACATTACTTCATGCAAAAGAATTAAGAAAAAAGAATATTGCCTAATGTAAACTAATAAAATTAAGTAAAGTTAATCAAATTGTAAACAATTTAATGTTTACAGATTTTTAAAACTGGTATATAATAAAGACATTATTTATGTAAAAGGAGAAAATAATGTTTAGAGATAAGAGGATTATATATGGACTTTTAATTGTTTTAGGAATATATACTATTGCAATGTATTTAAGAAGTCCAATGCAACTTATAGGATTATTGTTAACATTACCTGGTGTTATTATAGCAATAACATTTCACGAATTTGCACATGCTTTTGTGGCTGATAAATTAGGGGATGATACACCACGAAGACAAGGAAGGGTTACATTAAATCCTTTAGCACACATTGACCCAATAGGATTTTTTATGCTAATTGTAGCACATTTTGGATGGGGAAAGCCTGTTGAAATAAATCCAAGAAATTTTAATAGAAAAATGTCAATGTCTGCACAAGAAGCGTTAGTTGCTGTAGCTGGACCAGCAATGAATATAATAATAGCATTTATATTAACTATAATCTTATTTGCAATTGCAACTTTTTCAGGAACATTTATATTCACGACAGCAGGTTCGTTTTTAGTAATTGCAATTCAGATGGCTATTAGTGTAAATATAGGATTGGGAGTATTTAATTTAATACCAGTACCACCTTTAGATGGCTCAAAGATATTAATGCACATATTACCAACAAATGCTAAAAATTGGGTTATAGAACATCAAAATATTTTTTATATAGTATTTTTGATACTATGGATTACAGACTTAGTAAGTTATATTATATCACCAGTAATTAACGTTGTATCATCTGGAATATATGGACTAGTGTCATTAATATTTAAAGCATTTATGTAGAAAGAGGAAATATAATGGATAAGCTAATAATGCGGAATAGAATCGAGTTGCGATGAAACATCAGTTGCAATTGTGAAAAACGGAAGAGAAGTCTTATCAAATGTAATAGATACACAAATAAGTATACATGAGAAATTCGGAGGAGTAGTTCCAGAAATAGCATCACGAAATCATGTTGAAGCAATATCTGTTGTTACAAAAAAGGCTTTAGAAGAGGCTAAAATAAGTTTTGAACAAGTAGATGCAATTGCTTGTACATATGGCCCTGGACTTGTAGGAGCATTACTTGTTGGAGTATCATATGCAAAAGCTTTAAGTTATAGTATAAATAGACCACTAGTAGGGGTGAATCATTTAAAAGGTCATATTGCAGCTAATTATATAACATATCCAGAACTTGAGCCACCATTTCTATGTATGATGATGTCAGGAGGAAATACTCAAATTGTTTTGGTAAATGATTATACAGAATTTAAAGTACTTGGAAAAACAAGAGATGATGCAATAGGAGAAGCATTTGATAAAGTAGCAAGAGTTATAGGTTTAGGATATCCAGGAGGACCAAAGATTGATAAACTTGCTAAAGAGGGAACTGCTAATATAAAATTGCCAAAGACTCACCTAGACAATTTAGACTTTAGCTTTAGTGGAATAAAAACAGCTGTAATAAATTTGCATCATAAAGAGCCTGATATAAATAAAGCTGATTTAGCATTAAGTTTTGAAAAAGATGTGGCTGAGATATTAATCGAAAATGTAAGAAAAGCAGTAAAACAAACTCAAATTAAAAAAGTTGTTTTAGCAGGAGGAGTATCTGCTAATAGTTATATTAGAAGTGCTTTTGATGAGTTTTCACAAAAAGAAAAAACAAAAATATATTATCCAGAACTCAAATTGTGTACAGATAATGCGGCAATGATTGCATCGGCAGGATATTATGAATTTATAAATGGTAGGGTAGATAGCCTTGAATTAAATGCTGTACCAAATTTAAAAATAGAATAAAGAAAAGAGATGAAGAAATGTCAATATATGCAATAGCTGATTTACATTTATCGTTTAATACAAATAAACCTATGAATATTTTTGGGTGGATTGACTATGAGGAAAAAATAAAAAGAGACTGGTTAGAAAAAGTACAAGAAGATGATTTAGTTTTGTTACCAGGAGATTTTTCATGGGAAATAAAACTAGAAAATACGTATAAGGATTTTGAATTTATAAATGAGCTACCAGGGAGAAAGTTGTTATTAAAAGGAAATCATGACTTATGGTGGACAACTTTGAAGAGTATGAGAGAGTTCTTGCAAAAAAATGAATTAAAAAAAATAGATTTTTTATATAACAATAGTTATGAGTATGAAAATAAAATTATTGTGGGAACTAGAGGATGGGAATTGGATTGCAAAACACCACAAGACGAAAAGATAAAGAAGAGAGAAGTAGCAAGACTTGAGTATTCTATCTTAGATGGAATAAAAAAGTATGGAGAAGATAAGGAAATAATAGCTTGTATGCATTATCCACCAATTGAAAAAGAAAACATTAATAATGAATTTACAAGAGTATTACAGAAATATAATGTAAAAACATGTATATATGGACATTTGCATGGAAAGGCACATGAAAATGCCGTGGAAGGAAAAATTGAAAATATAGAATATAAATTAGTTAGTTGTGATTATACAAAATTTAAAATAATACAATTATAAAATTAAAAATACTTGCAATATGTGGAATTTGTGGTATAATAAACTAGCATTATTTATGAAACGAGAAAGGATATAGACTAAAATGAGTATAAAAATAGAAAAAACAGAAAATAAAAACGAGTTAAAACTAGAATTTACAATTGAAGCAAAAAAGTTTGATGATGCTATAATTAAAGTATATAGCAAAAGTGCAAAATACTTTAATGTACCAGGATTTAGAAAAGGAAAGGCACCTTTCAATATAGTAGAAAGAATGTACGGAGATGAAATTTTCTATGAAGATGCTTTTAATGAAGTAGTTCCATCAATATATGAAAAAGAAATTGAAGAAAATAAATTAGAAGTAGTAAGCAAGCCAGATATTCATATTGTAAATATGAAAAAAGGAGAGGACTTAGTATTTACTGCACTAGTACAAACAAAACCAGAAGTTAAACTAGGAAAATACAAAGGCGTTGAAATAAAAAAGATTGAATATCCAGTATCAGAAGAAGATATTGATAATGAAATCAAACGTATGCAAAATCAAAATGCTAGAACAATAACTGCAGAAGGAAGAAGTGTAAAAGATAAAGATATAGCTGTTATTGATTTTGAAGGATTCGTTGATGGAAAAGCATTTGAAGGCGGAAAAGCTGAAAAACATGAGCTTGAAATAGGAAGCAAAACTTTTATACCAGGCTTTGAAGATCAAGTTATAGGAATGAATGTAAATGATGAAAAGGATATAAAAGTAAAATTCCCAGAGGAATATTTCTCTAAAGAATTAGCTGGAAAAGATGCTACATTTAAAGTAAAATTACATGAAATTAAGGAAAAGAAATTACCTGAATTAGATGATGAATTTGCAAAAGATGTATCAGAATTTAATACACTAGAAGAATTAAGAAATAGCATAAAAGAAAAGAAAACAGCTGAAAATGAACATAAAGCAAAACATGAAACAGAAGATGCTGCTATAGAAGCTGTATGCAATGATACAACAGTAGATATACCATCTGGAATGATAGAAAGTGAAATTGATTCTATGATAAGAGATATGGAACAACAACTATCATATCAAGGACTTAACCTAGAGCAATATTTACATTTTATCAATAAAACAAGAAAAGAGTTAGAAGATAGCTATAAAGAGCAAGCTGAAAAGAATGTAAAAACAAGACTTGTATTAGAAGAAATTATTAAAGCTGAAAAAGTTGAAGCTGACGAAAAAGAAATTGAAGAAAAAATTAAAGAAATGGCTAAGAGCTATGGTAGAAAAGAAGAAGAATTAAATAAGAATGAAGCATTAAAAGAATACATAGCAAATAGCATTAAAACTGAAAAAGCAATAGAATTTGTAGTAAAAAATGCTAAAATAAAGAAATAAATAAATGGAATAGTTAGGGGGGATTTATAATAGTATATTATTTAGCTCTGTCTAACTATTTTACTTTATTATAAAATTACAGTTAGATAAAAATAAAAATTTAGGAGGGTTTATTATGTTTGAAAAAGATAGTCTAGTACCTTATGTAGTAGAACAATCTGCTAGAGGAGAGAGGTCATATGATATATTTTCAAGATTATTAAAAGATAGAATAATATTTTTAGGAGAAGAAGTAAATGCAACTTCAGCAGGTCTTGTAGTAGCACAATTATTATTCTTAGAATCAGAAGATCCAGATAAGGAAATAAATTTATATATAAATACACCAGGAGGATCAATCACTGATGGAATGGCAATTGTTGATACAATGAACTATATAAAGTGTCCTGTTTCTACAATATGTGTTGGCATGGCTGCAAGCATGGGTTCTGTATTACTTGCTTCTGGTGAAAAAGGAAAAAGATTTGCAACTCCAAATTCAGAAATATTAATTCATCAACCATTAATCGGTGGTGGAGGAATTTCAGGACAAACAACTGAAATAAAAATACATGCAGATCATATGATAAAGACAAGAGAAAAACTAAATAAACTATTAAGTGATAGAACAGGTCAACCAATAGATGTAATAAATAGAGATACTGAAAGAGATCATTATATGACAGCACAAGAAGCTTTAGAATATGGACTAATAGATGGAATTATGGAAAAAAGAGTTTAATAGGAGAGTAGTATGCCAAAAAATGATAAAGATAAAACTATAAAATGTTCTTTTTGTGGAAAAAAACAAGAAGAAGTTGAAAGAATCATAGCTGGTCCAGGAGTATATATATGTGACGAATGTATAAAGGTTTGCACAAGTATTATAGAAAACGATTTATATGAAGATAGTGAATTAACATATGATCAAGATAATAATGAAGAACTACCAAAGCCAATGGAGATAAAGAAAATTTTAGATGATTATGTAATTGGCCAAGATGAAGCAAAAAAGACATTAGCAGTAGCTGTATATAATCATTATAAAAGAATAAATGATAAAAAGAAAAAAGATAACAGTGATGTAGAAATACAAAAAAGTAACATTTTGTTATTAGGACCAACAGGATGTGGGAAAACACTTCTTGCACAGACACTAGCCAAAATACTTAATGTACCATTTGCAATTGCAGATGCGACGACTTTGACTGAAGCTGGATATGTTGGAGAAGATGTTGAAAATATTTTATTAAAACTAATACAAGCAGCAGATTATGATGTCGAAAAAGCTGAAAAAGGAATCATATATATTGATGAAATTGACAAAATATCAAGAAAATCAGAAAATCCATCAATAACTAGAGATGTAAGTGGTGAAGGAGTTCAACAAGCTTTATTAAAGATTGTTGAAGGAACAATTGCATCAGTACCACCACAAGGTGGTAGAAAACATCCACATCAGGAATTTATACAGATAAATACTCAAAATATACTATTTATATGTGGAGGAGCCTTTGAAGGATTAGAGAAAATTATAAAAGATAGAGTTGAGAAAAAGACAATCGGTTTTGGAGCAACTATAACAAGTAATAAAGATATTAGCAAATATGAAGTGTTTTCATCGCTTTTACCTCAAGATTTATTAAAGTTTGGTTTAATTCCAGAATTTGTTGGAAGACTACCTATAATAACGACATTAAAAGAACTTGATAGAGAGGCCCTTATAAAAATAATAACAGAGCCAAAGAATTCACTTGTAAAACAATATAAGAAATTATTTGAGTATGATGATGTTGAATTGGAATTTGAGCAAGGTGCATTAGAAGCAATAGTCGACAAAGCATTAGATAGAAAAACTGGTGCAAGAGGATTAAGAGCTATTATTGAAGAGAGAATGAAAGATATAATGTTTGAAATTCCATCTAATCCTAAGGTTGAAAAATGTATAATAACACGAGAAACTATAGCAAATGGTGAACCACCTAAAATAGTAATAAACAACAATAGAGAAGAAAAGAAAAATATAAAAGTAAAAAGAGAAATGACATCTAGTGCTAAAAAAACTGGAACAGCATAAAAATATAAAATATGTAGCAATAGGAGAAAAAAATTATGGAATTATCTGAGTTTTATTATGACTTACCAGAAGAACTAATCGCACAAACCCCGATTAAAAAAAGAGATGAATCTAGACTTATGGTTTTAGATAAAAATACTGGCAAGATTGAGCATAAAATATTTAAAGATATAATAGACTACTTGGAACCTGGTGATTGCCTAGTAAGAAATAATACTAAAGTAATTCCAGCAAGACTATATGGTAAAAAAGAAACTGGAGCAAATGTAGAATTTGTTTTATTAAAAAACATTGAAGGTGATATATGGGAGGCTATGGTAAGGCCTGGAAATAAACTTCATGTGGGCACAAAAGTAATATTTGGAGATGGACTTTTAACAGCTGAAATATTAGATACAATGCAAGATGGAACAAGAAAAGTTAAATTTTCATATAATGGAATATTTAATGAAATTCTTGATCAGATAGGATTAATGCCATTACCACCATATATTCATGAAAGTCTAAAAGATAATGATAGATATCAAACTGTATATGCAAAATATGAAGGATCTGCTGCAGCTCCAACTGCAGGGTTACATTTTACAGAAGAATTATTAAAAAAGATAGAAGAAAAAGGAATTTCAATAAGTAATGTTACACTACATGTTGGAATAGGAACATTTAGACCTGTAAAAGAAAAAAATATAGAAGATCACCATATGCATACAGAACATTATTATATAAAATCTGAAGATGCAGAAAAAATAAATAAAGCAAAAAGGGAAGGACATAAAGTTATAGCTGTAGGAACAACTTCTTGCAGAACTATAGAAACAATAGCCGATGAAAATGGTTATGTGAAAGAATGTGAAGGAGATACATCAATTTATATTTATCCAGGATATAAATTTAAATGTTTAGATGGACTTATTACTAACTTTCATCTACCAGAGTCTACATTATTAATGCTAGTATCTGCATTAGCAGGAAAAGAAAATATAATGAATGCTTATGAAGAAGCTGTAAAAGAAAAATATAAATTTTTTAGCTTTGGAGATGCAATGTTTATAAAATAAGAAATGAGGAATAGAATGAAACCAGCAATAACATATGAATTATTACATCAAGACAGAAAAACTGGAGCTAGAAGAGGAATTGTACATACACCACATGGAGACATACAAACTCCTGTATTTATGCCAGTTGGAACTCAGGCGACAGTAAAATCAATGACGCCAGAAGAACTAAAGGATTTAGGAGCGCAAATAATATTATCTAATACGTATCATTTATATTTGAGACCAGGAGAGAAGCTCGTAAAAGAAGCAGGTGGACTTCATAAATTTATGAATTGGGATAAGCCAATTTTAACAGACTGTGGAGGATTTCAAGTATTTAGTTTGAGTGATTTAAGGACAATAAGTGAAGATGGTGTTGAATTTAAATCACATTTAGATGGAAGTAAGCATTTCTTTTCACCAGAAAAAGTTATGCAAATAGAAGAAGATCTAGGTGCTGACATTATAATGTCATTTGATGAATGTTGTCCATATCCATCCACTTATGAATACACTAAAAATTCAATGGAAAGAACTACAAGATGGGCTATAAGATGCAAAGAGGCACATAAGGATTTTGAAGAGAAACAAGGCTTATTTGGAATAATACAAGGCGGATTTTATAAGGATTTAAGAAAACAAAGTGCAGAAGATTTAATAAAATTAGACTTTCCTGGTTATGCAATTGGAGGTATAAGCGTAGGTGAACCTAAAGAGGAATTTTTAGATATACTAAGGTATACAACACCATTAATGCCAGAAAATAAACCAAGATATTTGATGGGAGTTGGAACACCAGACTATTTAATTGAAGCTGCAATATCAGGAATAGATATGTGTGATTGTGTACTTCCAACAAGAATTGCAAGAAATGGTACTGCAATGACATGGAGAGGAAAGGTTGTAGTAAGAAACGGAGCATATTCAAGAGATTTTACACCTTTAGACCCAGAGTGTGATTGTTATACTTGTAAAAATTATACAAGAGCATATATAAGACATTTAATAAATACTAATGAGATATTAGGAACTAGATTATTATCAATACATAATTTATATTTCTTAACTAAGCTTATGGAAAGAGTAAGAATAGAAATAGAAAATGATAATTTATTAAATTTTAGAGACGAATTTTACAAAAAATATGGTTATACTAAAGAGTAGGAGAAAATAAAATGGATTTTGGTAATCAGAGGGATTTTGAATCAGAGCAAGTAATAAAAAAAAGTAAAAAATTAATGATAATAATAAGTATAACACTTGTTATTATGATGATTGGAATTATAGGAATAATATTTAGTATAAAACAAATAAATGATGCACAATTTAAAGTATATATTGATTCTTCAAGAAAAAATGTTGACGAAAATATATTTGTGATGACAGATGACAAAATATATGTAGCAATTGAAGATTTTGCTAAGATGGTAGGATATACTTTTAAAAATGGAGAATATAAACATCAATATTCCGAGGATTCAACTAAATGCTTTATTTCAAATAATGCAGAAGCTGCTTCATATAGCCTAGGATCAAATACATTATATAAAGCTTTAGAAGGAACTGATAATATTAATTATGAATATTTTGATATAGACGAACCAGTAAAACTAATAAATAACAAATTATATACTACTGTAGATGGAATAAGTAAAGGTTGTAATGTAGTAATATCTTATGATGAAAATAAAAATAATATGACAATATATACTTTACCTTATTTAGTGTCATATTATTCTAGTAGAATTGAAGGTTCTGCTTTAACCGAAAAAGATATAGACTATTCAAATGCTAAGGCTATAATATATAATCTTATGGTTGTAAAAGATGAAACTACATCTAAATATGGGGTAAAAGATTTATCCAATCAAGTAATAATTGGAGAAAAGTATAAGAGTATTTCTTTTCTTGAGAGCTCAAATGAATTTGTTGTAACTACAGATAATGATAAAGTGGGAATTATATCAAGTGATGGAAAAACAGAGATAGAGCCACAATATGATAGTATAAAACAAATTGATGGAGATACAGAAGGCGGTTTGTATTTAGTTAAAAGTAATAATAAATATGGTATTATAAATAGAAATGGAAAAATAATAGTATATATAGAATATGATCAAATAGGTCTTGATAATTCAAGTTCATTTACAGAAGATAATATAGATAATCAATATTTATTATATGGAGAAGGAATTCCTGTTAAAAGAAATGGAAAATGGGGATTGTTAAGTAAAAAAGGTAGTGTAATATTGCCAATAGAATATGATGGACTTGGTTGTATATTAAACAATTCATCAGTAAATAATTTATTACTAATACCAGAATATAAGGCAATTGTTGTTAGAAGTGGAAAGTATTATGGATTATTTAATATATCTGGAGATAATTTGATTCCTGCAAGAGTAAGAAATATGTATTCAATAACTAATTCAGGAAAGAAGGAATATTATTTAACATATGATGAAATATATGAAGGACAAATATTAAATGTAATTGATTATTTAACTAATAATCAAGGAATAAAGCCTATTGAAAGTACAAATAAAGAAGTAGAAATAAATGTTACTAAATAAACACAGTGAAAGGAAATAATATGGAATATATTCAACTTATAATAACAACAATAATAATATTAGCCATATTTGGTTTTTCAGAATATTTAAAAAGAAAACAAGAACAAGAAGTTAAGAAGATGCAGAATGAAATTAAGGAAGGTGATAACATAGTCACTTATACAGGAATGTCTGGGTGTGTTTCTAAAGTTCTTGAAGATAGAGTTATATTAAAGACAAATCCTAATGAAATTGAAATATCAATTGAAAAATGGGCAATAGCAGGACTTGATGATAGAAAAAATTTCTAATTAGGAAAAATCTTTTTCATAAAATACAAATTCAATAATATAATGAAAATAAATTTAAAAGTTATTGAAAGGATGTTTTTATGAAAGAGAAAAATAGAGGAAATATATTTTATATAAGTGAAAGTATAATTATTGCAGTGATAATAACTATTATAGCATTATTGATATTCTCAATAGTATTAGCTAAGACTGATTTATCAGAGGATACAATGATACCAATAATTACAACAATTACTGCAATAGCAATCCTTATTGGAGCCGTGATGTGTGGCAAAAAAGTATCTAGTAAGGGAATTATAAATGGTGGGTTAGTAGGAGGAATATATATAATTATATTATATGTATTATCCAGCTTAATCAATAGAGAATTTTCATTAAATTTAAGTAGCATAATATTGATTATTGTTTCAATTATTACGGGAATAATTGGAGGAATAATAGGTGTTAACTTTTCAAAATAATATTGCTAAAGAAATAAAATTATGGAGGATAAAAAGGTGAAGAAAACAGAGAAGATATCTATAGCATTGCTTGGAAAAATACTTACAGTAATATTGATGGTTTTAATTTGTTGTATATCTTTTGGAGGTATTTATGTAGCAGATAGAAACAAAACTAAAAATTTAATTGAAGATTACAAATTTGGAAATGATTTGTATGGTTCAAGAAATATTGTAATAAAGGTTTCTAATAAAGATTCTGAAAGCACTTCAAACACTAATAATGATGAAAACGAACAAAGTAATAGTGAAGAACAAAATACTACTTCAGAAGAAAATGAAGAAACTGAAAATAATGAAGAGACAAATATAAAACAAGAAGAAAATACATCTTTAGAAAATTATTTAAAAACCAAAAAGATAATTGAACAAAGATTGAAGTATATGGGAGTAGAAGATTATACTATTAGACTAAATAAAGATGATGGAACAATAAGTCTTGAAGTGCCAGAAAATTCAACTACTGATTATGTAGCACAATATTGTATTACTCCAGGAGTTTTTGCAATATCAGATGCAGAGACAAAAGAGCAATTGATAGGAAATTCTGACATTAAAGAAGCCAAAGTTGGATATTATACTGAATCAAATGGAACAGCAGTATATTTGACTATAAAATTTAACAAAGAAGGAACTGAAAAGTTAGCTAATATATCAAAGACATATATAAAATCACAAGATGCTGATGGAAATGATACAACAAAGAAAATTGATATGAAAATAGATGATGAAACTATTCTATCTTCATATTTTGATGAAGAGATAACAGATGGTGTAATTCAGATGTCATTAGGGACAAGTTCAGATGCTTCAACAATTAGAACTTATCTTGAACAAGCATCAAATATAGCAGTATTATTAAATACAGAGTCTATGCCAATTTCGTATAAGATAGATGTTAATAGATTTGTATACTCAGATACAGAGCTCAATAATCAATTAGTATTACCAATTATATGTACAATAATTGCAATAATTTCAGGTATATACATGATAATAAGACATAAGAAATTAGGTATATTAGGAATAATTGAAATTTTAGGATTTAGTGCAATATTATTACTTGCAATTAGAGTTGGAAATGTAGAATTAACAATATCAGGAATAGTTGCCGTAGGACTAATGAATATTATAGAAGCTGTAATGGTATTTTATATGCAAAAAGCATATAAAGAAGGACTAAATAAAGAAATGGTTAGAAAAAATATGATAGAATTATTAAAAAAGACTATACTTATAGTTATTCCTTTAGTAATAATTGCTATAACTTTTGCTTTTTCTTCATATAGTGTAATCACAAGTATAGGTATGATTATATTCTGGTCAATAATGATAATGGCGATATACAATATACTAGTTTTAGGTGGAATAATGTTTAATCCAATTGATAATAAAAAAGATTAGATAGATACTAAAGTAGAAAAAATATGGAAGGATGAATGAAAAAATGAAAAAGATAGTTAAAATAATACTAATTTTCATAATAATAATAGGAATAATTTGCATGGCTACATTGAAATTTAATATTGGATTAAAATATTCAAATAATGTTCAATTAGGAGTGAATATAGGAAAAGATTTTGATATAAAAGATATAAAAAGTATTGCTTCTGAAGTTTTTGAAAACCAAAGGGTAATAGTCCAATATATTGAATTATATAGAGATATGGTAAAAATAACTGTTGAAGATGCAACTGATGAGCAAATAGAATTATTAAACAATAAAATAAATGAGAAATATGAGATTGAAAATGAAGTATCAAGTATAGAAGTAACTAAAAATGATGGTGTAGACTTAAAAAATTTAGTAAAACAAATAGCTATTCCTGTTGCAATAAGTGCAATAATAATAATTGCATATGCAATGCTTGTATTTAGAAAAATTGGAGTGTGGGTAGTGCTATATAGATTACTTATAGCATTAGTTGGAACACAAGCAATTTTAATGAGCGTGTATGCAATAGTAAGATTACCAGTAAATAATATTACACCAATTGTTTCAATTGTGGTGTATATATTAACGGTATTAAGTTGTATGCTATCTTTTCAAAGAGAAAAGGAAAGATTAGTAACAAAATAAAAATATAAATATTAACATAAAAAAGATATTGATAATAAAATATATTATCGATATCTTTTTTGTCGTTTAAGTTTTTTGAATGGATTAAGATAACAAATGGATAAAAATGATGGAAAGGAGAGTAATATTATGAAAATTAGACAATTATGTAAAAAGATATTTTCTAGAAGTATAAAATCTGATTTGTCATATGAGGAAGCGGTAGAAATTATCAATAGAGAGAGAGTCTTTATAATTGATGTAAGAACTCCAGAAGAATATAATAAAAGACATTTTAAGAATGCTATAAATGTACCAGTTTATAATATAGAAAAGATTAATGAACTTATAAAAGATAAAGATGAAATAATACTAATATATTGTAAAGTAGGACAAAGAAGTGAAATGGCAAAGCAGATATTATTGCAAAATGGATATAGAAATGTATATACGTTTGATGCTAAGATGTAAATTTTAGTATTTTTTTATTAAAAGAGAGCTTAGACATTTTGTTAAATGTTTAAGCTCTTTCTATTCTTTTCTTTCTTGGATTCGACTAATTTATAAGTATCACATATAGAACAATGTTTACAAATAGTAACTTTTGAATTAAAAATTAACTTTAAGGTATTAACAAAATCATCTTCTATGTCAGAAGTGTGAATAATAAGCTTTTTAGGAAGAAGAGATAAAAGAGAATTTAAAGCATAATCATTTGACGAAAATGATATATCAGATAGATAGGGTATATCTAAATTATTATGTGATAAAGATATAATATTTCTATTTTTGTCCAATAATATTGATTCTTCGTTTATATATATTAAATGAATTAATTCAGAACGTGGGGGTTTTGAGTCTATATATAATTTTAGAAGTTCAATGAATTCAGAATACTCTTTATTTATAACGAACTCATTAACTGCAGAGTCAACAAGATCGTTTAAGAAATTTATATAATCATATATTCGAAATCTTAAAAAGCCATTTAAAATCATGCTTTTTGAACTTTTTAAATAACTTAAAATATTATTAATTAGTAAATCTTTTCTACTACTTATTGATATTTTTTCATCATTAGCAGTTTCGCTTTTTAACTGTTGAAATGGAAGAATTTTATTAAGTGGAACATTATTTAACATTGAGTCACAAATTCTTTTTATTTCTGATAGTTCAGTTTTGTCAAAATAAAAGAAATTTGAAACTAAAATATCATTTAATATATTTGATTCATAATTATCAATAATAAAATCACAAAGTGTATTTGCAAAATATTCATAGAATATTTCTGTATCATTACCTAAATAATGAACAATAATATTGGTATATTTGCTGAAATTCTTTGTTAAAAACATAATGTTGTCTAATTGTATTTCTGAAATATAATTTGTTAATTTTAAAATATCTGATTGGTTATTTGTTTTTATACAAAATGAAAGCATGTATAAAAAGCCTCCTAAAATAAAAATAGTATATAAAATATATAGTTAGTATTAACTAAAAAATATTTCATATACTATATTATTCTAAAAATAAATTATTGGAAACTTGACCTTTAATATATTATCTATAAATTGAATAATCAACTTCTGGAAAAATACAATCTAAAATTTCAATATTTGATAAAAATTTTTCATCAATTTTTTCATTTTTTAATTCATAATACAATTTAGTAAATCTTCCAATATGATCTTTTATACGTTTTTTAGCATAATCAACCATTGTTCCATTTGTAATTATAAATAGCCAGTCACTACTTTGAGCAAGTAGTAATTCTCGTGCACACTGATTTAAAGCTCGTTTAAATAATTTTTTTTCTGCAGGAGAAAGGGCATCCATCTTTTCTTTGTCAAATATATTAGCAAGTTCTACCATTCTATCACCAGCGACATGTAAATGTCTATGGGCATAATCATTTGATTGATTTAACCAAACCTCACTATATCCATTAGCTCCCCAACTTGAACGACAAGGAGTAGCAACTTGCATTTGAGGATATTTGTCAATATATTCGCTAGGAGTTATTAAATCAAAATCACATTTATCATAATAAACTTTTTTAAATAAAGTATAGAGCCAATCAGGACCTTCGTACCACCAATGACCATAAAGTTCTGCATCATAAGGACAAAGAACAATAGGTGGATTTTTAGTAAAATTAGCAGCTTCGGTAATTTGTTTTTCTCTTGAATCGAAGAAATGACCTGCTTGTTTATTTATAGAATCCCAAGCCCACTCAATATTATAATAATCTTTTTCGCAATCTTTACCTGTTATTCTGTAATATTTTATTCCTGTAGGAACTCTAGCACCATTATTAGCAATATATGGTTTTATATAATCATATGGAGCATCATAACCAATATCACGATACCACTCTCTATAATTGTAATCTCCAGGATATCCGTTTATTGAACTCCAAACTTGTCTTGAAGATTCTTGGTCACGACCAAATGCCACAATTCCATCTGGAGAAACAATAGGAGCAAGAGTTCCGAATATAGGAGTAGGGTTAGCATATAAAATACCATGAGTTTCAGTTATTACATATTCAATTCCAAATTCTTTTAAGTATTTATCTGCTTCTGGAACATATCCGCATTCTGGAAGCCAAATACCACGAGGCTTTTTGCCAAAATATTTTTCATAAGTTTGAACGCCAACTGCAATTTGTGCACGTACAGTTTTTTCGTTTACATATAAAATTGGAAAATAACCATGTGTTGCACCACAAGTAATTATTTCTAATACGCCAATGTCTTGAAAATGCTTAAATCCTGTAATTATATTACAATTGTATACATCTCTAAAAACATGTAAATCATTTGAATATTTTTCAACATAATATTGAGCTAATTTTTTTAGATTATAATTATCTTGATTACGAATAATTTCCTTTTTTGCAAGCTCAATATGTGTTTTTAAATATTTTATATATCGTTCTTGAAGCAATTTGTTGTCAAGCATATTTAATAAAGGTGGAGTCATAGACATTGTTATTCTAAAATCAACACCTTCATTTACTAATTTATCAAAATTTAAAAGAAGAGGGATATAGGTTTCTGAAATTGCTTCATAAAGCCATTGTTCCTCTAAATAGTCTTCACTTTCCGGATGATGCACAAAAGGTAAATGTGCATGAAGTACAAAACTTACATATCCCTTTGGATTATTTTTCATATCTTAATAGTTCCTTTCAATAGTAGTAAATGTAGCATTATTTAAAAGTAGAACTTGGATTTCCAGAAGATGGATTCTTAATATCTAATTTCAAATATTTATGCATTGATGTTAGATCTTTTTCAGAAATATTTAAATTGTAAAGTTTTCTAATATTTCTTATAAAAGAAATTGAAGATACTTTTTCTTGAGTAACAATATTTGTTTTTACATCTCTAAAATACACAGTTGAAAGGTTCTTATCAAATAAAATTCTATCATTTGGAGCAGACATTTCATTTGATGAAGAAATATATATATAATTATTAGGAATATCAATATGTCTATCAGAATTGTAATATTTTGCTCTACGACCAAGTTCAATAGAATAATTACAATTAGCATCTTTTACATCAATATACCAACCATGAGCAAAGTCATCAACATCAACCTCAAAAGAATAATTCATAGTATCATTTCTCACTATGAGAACAGGTTTAGTATTAGTAAGGAAATCTTCTCCATAAGTTTCTTTAAATTTTTCAACTATTTCATCTGACATATCCCAATATGCAAATAATTTAGTTGGAGTTTGAGCTAAAATTTTTACGACTGTCTGATTGTATCTATAAGGCAAGTCATAATGTTCTACAAAAGAAATTTGTGTGGTTTTAGTAGATATAGTATTGTTTTTTGCAGTATTTTTTTCTGCTTTTATATTTCTTTTTGTTTTCTTGGCTGTAGCTGATTTTTTATCTGTTTTTTTCTCTTTTTTGGAAATAGATTTTTTTACTATTTTATCAGAAGATGCTGTTTTTTTGCTTGTTTTTTTTACTAATTTTTCTTTTTTTAATTGGTCGTTTTTTTCCTTTGATGGCATATTCTATCCTCCTTTGTTTGCTATTTACTTTTGTTCATATAAAATCTTAGTATATACTATATCAAAAGAAAAATAAATTCAATAGTAACAAGAAAAAAATAATAAAAAAATTTGAAAAAAATGTTTACATTTGTAATTTTTTTGTATACAATGTAACTGTTAATATTTTAGTAACAAAAGAAAACTAAGTGAAGGGAGATTTAGTTAATGAAAATACTAATGCTAACATGGGAATATCCACCAAGAATAGTAGGCGGAATAGCTAGAGTAGTACATGATTTATCAAAAAGGTTAATAAAAGATGGCCATGAAGTTACAGTTGTAACTTATAGAGATAATACAGATGTGCCAAGTTACGAAAATGACAAAGGTGTTAACGTATATAGAGTTGATAATTATATGATACATCCAAATAATTTTATAGATTGGATTATGCAATTAAACTTTAATATGTTATCTAAAGCAACAGAAATAATAAACAAAGAAGGTGATTTTGACGTTATTCATGCACATGATTGGCTTGTAACATATGCAGCAAAATCACTAAAAAATGCTTATGATATTCCAATTGTAGCAACCATTCACGCAACAGAGGCTGGTAGAAATAGTGGAATTCATGATGAAACTCAGAGATATATAAATGATACAGAGTGGCTTTTAACTTACGAAGCTAGCGAAGTTATAGTAAATAGTAATTACATGAAAAATGAAATTCAAAGATTATTTGGACTACCATATGAAAAAATAAATGTTATACCAAATGGTGTAAATATATCTAATTTTGTAGGAGTTGAAAGAGATTATGATTTTAGACGCCAATATGCAATGGATAATGAAAAAATAATCCTTTACGTTGGAAGATTAGTATATGAAAAGGGAGTACAGAATCTAATTGCAGCGATGCCTAAAATATTAGCAAACTATCATGATTCTAAGCTTATAATAGCTGGACGTGGTGGTATGATGGATGAATTAAAACAAGAAGCAAGTAATCTTGGACTAGATAACAAAGTATATTTTACAGGATATTTAGATTCAAAGAGTGTGCAAAAAATGTATAAATGTGCTGATGTAGCAGTATTTCCAAGTACATATGAACCATTTGGAATTGTTGCATTAGAAGGAATGCTTTCAGGAGTACCTACTGTAGTTTCAGATGTAGGTGGTCTTGACGAAATAATTGAACATGGTGTTGATGGAATGAAAGCTTATTGCGGAAATCCAAACTCAATAGCAGATTCTGTTATAGCGCTTCTATATGATCATCAATTAGCTTCAAATTGTAGTAAAAGAGCTATTAAAAAAGTAAAAGAACAATTTAATTGGGAGAAAATTGCACAAGATACACACTTTACATATGAGAAAGCTGTTTGCCAAACTATGGCTGAAAGACAAGCGAGACAAATGTTACAAGAAAAAGCACAAAAGACTCAAAAAGCAGAAAATACACAAAAAGAAATTACAAATTTATTATCATTTAGAAAAAAGCATGCTTATGCTTAACATTTAAGGAGCTGATAAAATGAATGTTTATGATACTGCTAATAAACTTGCACAAGAAATAAAAGCGTCGCCAGAATATGAAAAATACAAAAAATGCAAAGAAGAAGTAAATAGTAATATTGATTTTAAGAGCAAAATAGAAGATTTTGAAAAAAGTAGATATCAAATGCAAGTAAGTCAAATGCAAGGAGTAGAAATATCAAAAGAGGAACAAGAAAAACTAGAAAATAAGTATTTAGAAATGCTAAAAGAACCTAAAATAAAAGAATATTTTGATGTTGAAATGCGATTTAATATATTGCTAACAGATGTTAATAAAATAATTGCAGAAGCGGTAAAAGATGTTTTATAAAAATTAAAGAGAAAGAGTAAAATCTTTCTCTTTTTTATATTTTTAGAAATAAGTATTGACAAAACAAATGTTTTACTGTTAATATAATAATGGAGGTAAAAAATGGAAATTATTGTTTTGGCTTTTTCATTGCTAATATTAATAGTCGGTTTAAATATAAAATTAAAAGATTTAAAAGAATTAAAGAAGACAAATGCAAGTAAAGAAAATTTAAAATTGATAGGAGATGTGCCTGATAATATTGAAATTTGTAAAGAAATTCTAAAAAAATTTAATAATAGCAAAGTAATAATTGAAAATAAAACTGATGAAAAAAGTAGTTACTATATTGCAATATCTAACAAAATAATAATTGGAAATGTAAGCGATTCATTTTCAAGAATACAAACTGTAATACATGAATGTATTCATTCAATTCAAGATAGAAGAGTGCTTATTGCAAATTATGTGCTATCAAGTATAAGTAATATATATTTTTTAATTTTAATTATTACAGCTATTATAAATAGGATAAGTTTAAAATTATTTATGAGTTTTTTTATATTACAATTTATATGTTATGTAATAAGAAGCTTCTTAGAAAATGATGCAATGATACGTGCAGAATATGAAACTGAAAAGTATTTAAAAGAAAAAGATAGTAGAAATGAAAAAGAAATAATAGAAAAATATAAAAACATGAATAAAATTGGGATAAAATTATATAACTTTGTTTTATATGCAAAGATTATAATAAAATGTATAATTTTATATGTTTTGTTTTTGATTTAATATAAAGATTTAATTGAAATCACTTGATTTTAGGGCTTATATGATATAGAATGAGAAAAAAGCGAGAGGAAGTATAAGCGTTGAAAGTAATAAAAAGAGACGGAAAAAAAGTTGATTTTGATGGTACAAAAATTGCAATTGCGATAAAAAAAAGTTTTGATAGCGTTAATACTGAAAGTGATATTTGCAAATATGATGAAACTGATGTAAATAAAATTTATAATTTAGTCATTGAAGAGATAAACAAAAAAAACACGGAGAAAATAAATATAGAAGAAATACAGGACTTAATAGAAGAAAAACTAAAAGAAAAGAAGTACTTAGATGTATATGAATCATTTTCTGAGTACAGAGAAAGAAGAGCGCAAGCTAGAAGTTTGTTTATTGAAGAGAAGAAACAGCATAAATTTTTAAAGGCTTTGGAAGATTTAACTTTAAAAAAAGAAATAACGAGCAAAGGAATTCTTAGTCCATACGAAATGATGGTAGACTATGGTTCTACCGTATCTCATGAATTTGCAAAAGCATATAATTTAAAAAAGAGATTTACTGATTTACATGATTCAGGAGAAATACATGTTCATGACCTAAATTTTATGCCACTTGGAACAACTACTTCATCTCAGATAAATCTTTTAAAACTATATGATGAAGGGTTTAATACTAAAAACTTACATATTAGGGAACCACAGGATATAATGTCATATGCAGCTCTAGCTGTACTTGCTATAAATTTAAATCAAAAAGAACAACATGGATGCCAAGGAATACCAGCTTTTGACTATTACATGGCACCAGGAGTTGTAAAAACATTTAGAAAGCAATTTAAACAAACACTATATGATATACTTATTTATACTGACCTAGATAAATTTGTCGCAACAAATGGAATTGAAAGAGAGATTGAAAAAATTGAACATATTGATTTTGATATTGAAATTTTTGATAAGTACTCAAGAGACGCAGAACAGGTAAAAAAAGCATTTAGAGTGTCATATGAAATTGCTATGGACAAAACGAGGAAAATTGTATCTCAAGCAATGGAAGCTTTTATACATGATACAAATGTAATGAATACTAGGGGAAAAGAAAAGATATATCCATGTATAAATTTAGGAACAGATGTAACAATGGAAGGCAGAATGGTAACTAGTAAAATATTAGATAGTATCGATTTTGGAATACAAAATGAAAATGAAGTATTATCTCCTATAGTTATATTCAAAGTAAAAGAAGGAATAAACTTTAATAAAGAAGATAAAAATTATGATTTATATAAAAAAGCAATAGATATAGCAACAAGAAGAAATTATCCAGAGTTTTCATTTCTAGATGCTGAATTTAACAAGAAATTTTATATAAAAAATGATCCAGAAAGTGAAGTTGCATATAATTCAAGTTGTATGAGAGTAATGGAGAATATAATTGATGAAGACAAGCAATTTGCATCTCAAAGAGGTGTAATATCTTATGCCACAATAAATCTTGCAAGAATTGGAATAAAAAATAGTCACATATTAAAATTGGAAGAAGTTAACACGAAGTTAGATACTAATACTCAAAAAATTTATCAAGAAAAAAAGTATGAAGATTTTTATAATGAATTAGAAGAAAAATTAAATATCATTAAGGACGAACTTTTAGATAGATTTGAGAAACAAGCATCTCAGCAAGTAAGAGAATTTCCATTTTTGATAGGTCAAGGAATCTGGCTAGATGGCGACAGAGCAAAAGAAGAAGATAGAATTCGTAAAGTTATAAAACATGGAAGTCTTGGAATTGGTTTTGTTGGATTAGAAGAATGTATTTCAGCTTTAACTGGAGAAAAAAGGCAAGAAAGTAAAAATGCTCAAAAACTAGGGCTAAACATTGTAGAATTTATGGCCAATAAAGCAAATGAATTTTGTAATAAGTATAACTTGAATTTTAGATTGATAGGAATTGAAGAAGATGATGTTTCAATGAAATTTATGGCAAATGATAAAGCAATATATGGAACTATAAAAAATGTTACAGATAAAGAAAAATATACAAATTCTTTTCATTGTAATGTAAATGATATTAGAAAAAAGATGGATATCGAAGCATCATATCATACATTTACAAATGGTGGGCATGTATTTGAAATAGAATATGATAAAATAACTAATAATGAATTAGAACACCTTTTGAAATATGCAAAAGAAAAAAATATAGGTCTTGTAAAATTTAGAAATATCAGAGCAATTCATAACATTACTCTATAAAATGGAAATATTTGAAGAAATGAAATAGGATTAGAATAAATGGTCAAATTGCTAGTAATAAAGTAATTTCTATGATAATATAGTTAAGATAAAATAAGAGAAAGGATGCTATTTTAGTATTAATAAAGAAAGATGGATAAAGCAAAAATAAATGAGCTCTATAAGGCTAGAGAATATAGAGATGTAAGAGAGATAATTAATGAAGCAGTGAATCTATATCCTAATAATATTGCTTTTAAGATTAAAGAAAAAGATGAAAAAGGAAATAAAATATATAAAAATATAACATATTTAGAAATGCAAAAAGACATAAATGCATTAGGAACAAGCTTTATAGATGTAGGTTTAAAAAATGAAAAAATTGCAATAATTGGAAAAAATAGATATGAATGGGCTATATCATTTTTCTCTGCAATGAATGGAACTGGTGTTGCTGTTCCTTTAGATAAAGGATTACCAGAAGAGGAAATTGAACTTTTATGTAAAAGAAGCAGAGCAAAGGCTATAGTATTTTCAAAAGAATACATAGATACATTCTTGAAAATATGTAAAAATAAGACTACAAACTTAGAATTATTTATATGTATGGATGAATTTGAAAAAGAATATTCTGAAGAAGATAAGTTTGGAAATCAAATAACAAGTTATAAAGAGCTTATAAAAAACGGAAATACATTATTAAAAAAAGGTAAAAAAGCATTTATAAATGCCAAAATAAATAATGATGAGTTAGCAGAGCTTGTTTTTACATCTGGAACAACTTCAAGTTCAAAAGGTGTTATGCTTTCACATAAAAATATTGCATCAAACATTAGTGCAATGAAAAAATGTGAAAAAATATATCCAACTGATGTAAATATGGCATTTTTGCCTTTTCATCATACATTTGGAAGTACTGGAATAATAATGTTTTTAAGCCATGGTGCTACAAATGTATTTTGTGATGGTCTAAGACATATTCAAGAAAATTTAAAAGAATATAAAGTTTCAACATTTGTATGTGTACCACTTTTGTTAGAAGCTATGTATAAAAAAATATATAGAGAAATAGAGAAAAAAGGAAAACAAAAAGTAGTAGAAAAAGGAATAAAAATAAGTAATGTTTTATTAAAAGTTGGAATTGATATTAGAAGAAAATTATTTAAAGATATAATAAATAGTTTAGGTGGTAATTTAAGATTTATTATAAGTGGAGCTTCTGCAATAGACAAAAAGGTTGCTAAAGGTTTTAATGATTTTGGAATATTAACAATACAAGGCTATGGATTAACGGAAACTGCCCCTGTTCTTTGCGCTGAAAATGCAAAGAATATTCGCTATGGATCTGTAGGACATCCGCTATCTGGAGTAAATGTAAAGATTTTTGAACCAAATGAAGAAGGAATAGGCGAAATTATTGCAAAAGGTGATAATGTAATGCTTGGCTATTATGAAGATACTGAGGCAACAAATAAAGTCTTAAAAGATGGCTGGTTTTACACAGGAGATTTAGGCAAAAAAGATAAAGATAATTACTTTTTTATTACAGGCAGACAAAAGAATGTAATAGTATTAAAAAATGGAAAAAACATATATCCAGAAGAAATAGAAGAAATTATAAATAAATTACCTTATGTAGATGAAAGCATGGTATTTGGATATCCTAAAGATGATGATTTAATTGTATCTGTAAAAATTGTATACAACAAAGATTATGTCCAAGCAAATTTTGGAGATATAAGTAATGAAGACCTTCATAAAAAAATCTGGGAAGATATAAAGCAAATAAATTCAGGACTTACGAATTATAAGCACATGAAAAAATTAATTATAACAGATGAACCTATGGTTAAAACATCAACTGCTAAAATAAAGAGATTTATTGAAATAGAAAATATTATAAAAGAAGGAAAATAGTAAAATTTAAGCTTTGAATTTTGAAAAGAGTTCAAAGCAAATTTTTTGCTTAAAAACTAGAAAAACGAGGTGTTAGCCTTGACAAACATTTCTATATGTAATATAATGTTAACCATGACTAACTTAAAATAAAAGAGAGGATAAATATGGTATCAAAGGCGCAAGAAGAATATATAAAAAATATGTATATATTAAAAAAACAAACTGGCAATATTAGGGTAACTGATATTGCTAAAAAAATGAATTGTACAAAGCCAAGCGTAAATAAAGCGTTAAATAATTTAAAAGCAAATAGTTTAGTAAATTATGAAACTTATGGCACAATAGAACTAACAAAAGATGGCGAAAATTTAGCAAAAAAAATATTAGAAGCGTATGACATTGTATATATTTTTTTGAAAGATGTTTTAGAATTAAATGAAGAAGATGCTGAGAGTGAAGCAGAAAAATTAAAATTGAATTTGGGGGATAAAACTCTAAATAAACTTGCAAAATATGTTCATAAAACACTTGATTTAAGTAATCTTGATTGCGACTATGATATTAATAAAGAGCGTTGTAGATGTTGCAAGCGAAGAATAAAAAATAAAGGAGAAGTTGTAAATGGATAGCTTATTACAAATAAATGATTTATATGTAAATGCAGAAGATAAAGAAATTTTAAAAGGAATAAACTTAGATATAAAAAAAGGTGAAATTCATGTAATAATGGGACCAAATGGTTCTGGAAAAACGACTACTGCAAATGCTATATTAAATAATCCAGAATACAGAAAAGTAAATGGAAATATTATATTTGAAGGTGAAGATATAACAAATTTAAAAACTGATGAAATAGCAAGAAAAGGAATATTTATGTCATTTCAACTTCCAGAAGAAATACCAGGAGTGTCTGTTACAAACTTTTTAAAATATGCTAAAAATAAAATAACTGGAAAACCAGTAAAAGTATTTGAATTTAGAGATGAATTAAAAAAATATATGGAAGAGCTTAGTATGAATCCACAAAATATGGAAAGAAGCTTAAATGTTGGATTTTCAGGTGGAGAGAAGAAGAAAAACGAAATTCTACAAATGCTAGTGTTAAATCCAAAGCTTGCAATTCTTGATGAAACAGATTCAGGACTAGATGTTGATGCAATAAAAACTGTTTCTAAAGGTATTGAAATGTTCAAAAACGAAAATAATGCAGTTTTAATAATCACTCATAATACAAAAATATTACATAGCTTGAAAGTTGACTATGTTCATATTCTTGTAAATGGAAAAATTGTAAAAACAGGAACACAAGAGCTAGCAAGCGAAATTGAAGAAAATGGATATGCAAAATATAAGGAGTTAAAATAAATGAAAACTCAAGTAGAGGATATAAATAGAAATATATATGATATAAAAAATAAAGATGATTATGATTTCAAAATAAAAAAAGGATTAACTCCTGAAATTATAGAAGAAATATCTAAGCAAAAAAATGACCCTGAATGGATGAAAGAGTTTAGATTAAAAGCTTTAGAAGTCTATGAAAAACTAGAACTTCCAACTTGGGGACCAGATATATCAGAACTTAACATGAACGACATTGCAACTTATGTAAGACCAAAATCAAAGCTTAATTCAAACTGGGATGATGTGCCAGAAGATATAAAAAATACATTTGATAAGCTTGGAATTCCAGATGCTGAAAAAACATCTTTAGCTGGTGTTGGAGCTCAATATGATTCAGAAGTTGTATATCATAGCATGAGAGAAGATTTAATAAAGCAAGGCGTAATTTATACAGATATGGAAACTGCTGTAAGAGATTATCCTGATTTAGTAAAAGAACATTTCATGAAATGTGTGCCAGTAACAGACCATAAATTTGTAGCACTTCATGGCGCTGTTTGGTCTGGAGGTTCTTTTGTGTATGTTCCAAAAGGAGTAAAAGTAGAAATACCACTTCAATCATATTTTAGATTAAATTCACCAGAATCAGGTCAGTTTGAACATACTTTAATAATTGTAGATGAAGGTGCATCTCTTCACTTCATAGAGGGCTGTAGCGCTCCAAAATACAATAAAGTAAATCTTCATGCTGGTTGTGTTGAACTATATGTAAAAGACAACGCATATTTAAGATATTCAACGATAGAAAACTGGTCAAAAAATATGCTTAACTTAAATACAAAGAAAGCGATAGTTGGAAAAAATGCTCAAATCGATTGGGTAACAGGATCTTTTGGCTCAAAAATATCAATGCTATATCCAATGAGTATATTAAATGGAGAAGGTGCAAAAACTGAATATACAGGAATTTCATTTGCAGGACATGGACAAGACTTAGATACAGGATTTAAAGTTATCCATAATGCACCAAATACGTCAAGTGTAGTAAATTCAAAATCAATATCAAAAGATGGTGGAAAATGTACATATAGAAGCTTAGTAAGAATAAATGAAAATGCTGTAAATTCAAAATCTTCTGTATCATGTGAATCATTAATGCTTGATGATAAATCTGTATCAGACACAATTCCAACAAATGATATAAGAAATGATGAAGTAGAATTTTCTCATGAAGCAAAAATCGGAAAAATAAGTGATAAAACAATATTTTATTTAATGAGTAGAGGACTTTCAGAAGAAGATGCAAAAGCAATGATAGTAAGAGGCTTTGCATATCCAATTTCAAAAGAACTACCAATAGAATATGCAGTAGAAATGAATAACTTAATTAACTTAGAATTAGAAGGAGCAATTGGTTAATGGAAAATTTAAAACTAAATGAAACTCCCAAAAGGACTTCAAGAAATTTTAATATAAACAATATAAAGCTTGAGAATATAGAAATTCCAGAAAAATTAGAAGAGTTTAAAAATATTGAATTTTCTAAAAGTGAAGGTGTTAAAATAAACAATGAAATTTCAAACAGTAATTTAAAATATGGAATCGATAGAGATTTAGAAAATCTTTCAAATAAAATTTCAAATGCCAAATTGCATATTGAACTTTCAGAAAAAGAAAATGAATTAAATATAAAATTTAATCAAAATGTAGATTTAATGGAAAATATTGAATTAGTAGCAAATGAAAATACAAATTCAAAAATTACATTAAAATATGAAGCTGAAAGTAATTTAAAAGTGTTACATAGTGGCATAATAAGAGTTCATGCAAAAAAGAATTCTAATGTAAAAGTAAATATTATAAACTTCACAAATTTGGATAGCAATATTTTCTTAAGCATTGAAAACAATATTGAAGAAAATGCCAATGTAGAATATGTAATAGTAGACTTTGGTGGAAAAAATAGTCTAACAAATTACTATTCTAATATAGAAGGGAAAAATGCTAATAATAGCTTAAATACAATATATTTAGGAAAAAATAATCAAGTATTTGACCTAAATTATATAGCCGAACTTTATGGTGAAAAATCAAATATCGATATAGATGTTCAAGGAGCATTAAAAGATACTGCTAAAAAGCATTTTAAAGGAACAATCGACTTCAAAAAAGGTTGCAAAAAAGCGACTGGAAATGAAAATGAAAATTGTATGCTTTTATCTGAAAAAGCCAAGTCTATAGCCCTTCCAATGCTTTTATGTTCTGAAGAAGAGGTTGAGGGAAATCACTCAAGTTCAGCTGGAAAAGTTGGAAATAAAGAATTATTCTATATAATGAGTAGAGGATTTTCAAAAGTAGAAGCTATGAAATTATTAGTACGAGCTAAATTTAACAATATACTAGAAAAAATAGAAGATGAAGAGCTAAAAGCAGAAATTATTGCAAAAATAGATGAAGGATTAAATTAAAAAGGAGATTTACGCTAAATGGTAAATGAATTTAAAAAAGACTTTCCAATATTTAATAATAAAGATATAGTTTATTTAGATAGCGGAGCAACAACTCAAAAGCCTATACAAGTAATAAAAAAGATAGAAGAATTTTACGAAAATGAAAATGCAAATCCTCATAGAGGAGCTTATTTACTAAGCATTGAAGCTACGCAAGCCTATGAAGAAGCAAGAGATAAAATTGCAAATTTTATAAATGCAAAACACAGAGAAGAAGTAATTTTTTCAAAAAATGCAACAGAAAGTTTAAACTTAATAGCTTATTCTTATGGTTTAGAAAACTTGAAAAAAGATGATGAAATTGTAATTTCAATAATGGAACATCATTCTAATTTAGTGCCATGGCAAAAAGTTGCAAAGCAGACAGGTGCAAAATTAAACTATATGTATATAAATGATGAATTTGAAATTTCTGATGAAGAAATAGAAAATAAGATTACAAGTAAAACTAAGATAGTAGGAATTACTTATGTTTCAAATGTTACAGGAACAATAAATAATGTTAAAAAGATAATTGAAAAAGCACATAAAGTAGGAGCAAAAGTAGTTGTTGATGCTTCTCAAGCAATTCCACACATGAAGATTGATGTACAAGATTTAAACTGTGATTTTCTAGTGTTTTCAGGACATAAAATGTTTGCTCCACTAGGAATAGGTGTGCTTTATGGAAAAAGAGAAATTCTAAATAGCATGACTCCGTTTTTAATGGGTGGAGATATGATAGAATATGTTTATGAACAAGATACAACTTTTGCTCCACTTCCAAATAAATTTGAAGCTGGAACTCAAAATGTAGAAGGCGTTGTAGGACTTGCTGCTGCCATAGACTACATTAATCAAATTGGATATGATAAAATAGACGAAATTGAAAATGAAGTTGTAGAATATGCAAGAAAAGAACTTTCAAAATTAGATTATTTAGAACTATATATGACTCCAAATAAGGAAAATCATTCAAGTGTAATATCTTTTAATATAAAAGGTGTGCATCCACATGATGTTGCAAGTATATTAGATTCTGAAAATGTATGTGTGCGTTCAGGAAATCATTGTGCTCAACCACTACTTAGAAGTTTAGGAATAGATTCTACTTGTAGAGCAAGCTTCTATATTTACAATACAAAAGAAGATGTGGATAAACTAGTAAAAGCTTTAGATAAGGCATATAGTATGTTTAAAAAATATTTAAACAAGTAATACACTGCTAAAAAATACTATAAAAATAAAAATAGAAAATAATGCAATACATTGCAAAATTTTTGAGAAAGGTTAAAACAAAATGAATGAATTAGATGAAATGTATAATGACCTAATAATGGAGCATAGCATGAATTCTTATAACAAAAAGAAGTTAGACAGTTGTGATTTTTGCGAAAAAGGACATAATCCAAATTGTGGAGATGAAATAGAAATTCAAATAAAATTAGGTGGAGAAAATAAAGATATAATTGAAGATATGGCTTTTACTGGGCATGGCTGTGCCATTTCTCAAGCATCTACATCTATAATGATAGATACTTTAAAAGGAAAAACAATAAAAGAGGCAAAAGAAATTATTGAAACTTTTATAGAGATGATAAAAAGAGAAACAAAAAGTGACGAAGAGCTAAAAAAACTAGAAGATGCTATAGCTTTTAAAAATGTATCAAATATGCCAGCAAGAGTAAAATGTGCACTTCTTGCATGGCACACAGTAGAAGGAATGTTAAATGGAAGAGAATAAAAAAGTATTATTAGGAATGAGTGGAGGTGTTGATAGTTCTGTATCAGCAGTTCTACTCAAGGAAAAAGGTTATGATGTAATAGGTGCAACGATGGAACTTTTTGCAGGAAGTAGTTGCTGTAATATAAATACATATATTGATGCAAAAAATGTTTGCAAACAAATTGGGGTGCCACATTTTACTTTTGACTATAAAGAAGAATTTAAAAACCATGTAATTGAGGACTTTATTAGCTGTTATGCAAATTGTAAAACACCAAATCCATGTATAGAATGTAATAAATATATGAAATTTGGAATTATGTATGAAAAAGCAAAAGAAATGGGATGTAAATATATTGCAACAGGCCATTATGCTAAAACTGAATATAGTGAAAAATATGGCAGATGGGTGCTAAAAAAATCTAATGCTGGCAAAAAAGATCAAAGCTACGTTTTATGGAATATTCCCAAAGAATTAATTGAGTTTGTATTATTTCCACTTGCTGATTTTGAAAGCAAAGACGAAATAAGAAAAATTGCAACAGAACATGAGCTAAAGGTTGCCAATAAGCCAGATAGCGAAGATATTTGCTTTGTACCTGACGGAAATTATAAAAAATTTCTAGAAAATAATTCTACAATAAAGCCATTCCAAGGTAATATTGTAAATTCTAAAGGCGAAGTTTTAGGAAAACACACAGGTCTTTATAATTATACAATAGGCCAAAGAAAAGGTCTTGGAATATCATACAAAGTTCCACTATTTGTAATTGGATTTAATAAAGCAAAAAATGAAGTAATAGTAGGCGAAGAATCAGAACTTTACAAAAAGAAAATATTAGTTACAGATGTAAATTTACTATTATTTGACAAAATTGAGGACGATTTAGATGTTGAAGTAAAAACAAGATATTCTGCAAAATCTGCAAAAGCAAAATTAAGACAAGAAAATAATTTAATTAAAATTACATTTGAAGAGCCACAAAGAGCATTGACACCAGGTCAATCTGCGGTATTTTATATTGATGATATAGTTGTAGGTGGAGGAAAAATAATATGAGAAAATTTTTTACATCAGAAAGCGTAACAGAAGGACATCCAGATAAATTATGTGATTATATTTCAGATAGTATATTAGATGAATATTTAAAACAAGATAAAAATTCAAGAGTTGCATGTGAAACAGTTGCATCAAAAGGTGAAATTTATGTAACAGGTGAAATTACTTCAAAAGCAGATGTTGATATTGAAAAAGTCGTAAGAGATACAGTAAAAGAAATAGGCTATGATAGAGCAGACTTAGATATTGATTATAAAACTTGCTCTGTTAGAATAAATATTTCAAAGCAATCTCCTGATATTGCACAAGGTGTAGATAAATCTTTAGAGCAAAAAGAAGGAGAAAACCTTGTTTCAGAAGGTGCTGGCGACCAAGGCTTGATGTTTGGTTTTGCCTGTGATGAAACAAAAGAATTAATGCCACTTCCAATTTCTCTTGCTCATAAACTTGCAAGAAGATTAACTTTAGTTAGAAAAAATAATGAAATTCCATTTTTAAGACCAGATGGAAAAACTCAGGTAACGGTAGAATATTATGGAGACAAGCCTGTAAGAGTTGATACTGTCGTTGTTTCAACACAGCATAATGCAGATGTTGACATTGAAACTGTAAGAAAAGAAGTAAAGCAAAAAGTAATAGAAGAGGTAATTCCAAATGAATTATTAGACGAAAATACAAAATATTTTATAAATCCAACTGGAAGATTTGTAATAGGTGGACCTTTAGGAGATAGCGGTTTAACAGGAAGAAAAATAATAGTTGATACTTATGGTGGATATTCAAGAAGCGGAGGTGGAGCTTTTTCTGGAAAGGATCCAACAAAAGTTGATAGGTCAGCTTCATATATGGCAAGACATATTGCTAAAAACATTGTCGCAAATGGATATGCTAAAAAATGTGAAATACAGCTTGCATATAGCATTGGCGTTGCAAAACCAGTTTCAATTTTTGTAGATACTTTTGGAACAGGCACAATTTCTGATGAAGAAATTGCAAAAAAGATAGAAGAAAAATTTGATTTATCTCCAAGAGGAATAATAAATTATTTAGACTTACAAAAACCAATTTACAAGCAAACTACAAATTATGGACATTTTGGCAAAGAAAATCTTGCTTGGGAAAAAATAATAGAATTATAGAGTATAAAAAAACAGGATTTTACATAATCCTGTTTTTGTGCTATAATAATAGCAGAAAAATTCCTAAGGAGGGATTTGAGTTGACAAGAATTGTTGGTATTTATTTTCGTGGACGGAAATTCTTAGCTGAAAATATCCACGAAGGTCACAAGGAGGTGGCTGAAAGAGTTTGCAGTGAGTATGAGCTTCTATGTCCTAAAGGTGATCCGGTGGACTTCCTGATTGAAAAAGGTGCCCTGAAGATTGGTAACCGCTATGGAAACAGCAAAATAATTGTTTTCAAGGGAGGTTGCCTGGATAATGACACCGCAAAAATGGTTGAACACTATATGTGCTACGACTGGGAAATCATTGATCTAGATCAAGAAGTTAACTGGCAATTCTAAACTATTTCGAGAGGTTCTCGAAACAAAATTGGAGCTACAAAAAGCAAGAGCGCTGCAATTGCTTTTTGTGGCTTTTTATATTATTTTAATAGACTTTAATCAATAAATGTGATAAAATAATTTTGAAAAAATTAATACAAAGGAGAATAAAGGCTATGGGAAGAAGTGGAGGCGGTGGCGGAAGTCACTCATCAGGAGGATTTTCAGGTGGACATTCATCAGGAGGTTTCTCTGGTGGAGGAAGAAGTTCCGTAGGTGGATTTAGTAGTAGACCATCTTATGGAGGTGGAGGCTTCCATGGATATAACCCACCACCAAGAGGACCAAGACCAATGCATCATCACCATATATGGTTTGGAGGCCCTTTTTATAGAGAGCCTTATTATGGAGTGAGAACGGGATTTAGTTCAGCTGTCATGTGGTTAATTATAATAATAATATTTTTTGTAATTATTTTAACTGCAAATAGTGCTGGAAATAATGAAACTAACATTCCGAATAATACAAAACAAAGAACAGCATTATCAGGAGTTGTAAATAAAACAGATTGGTATGAAGATAAAATTGGTTGGATTTCAAATAAAAATACTTTAATTTCAGGCCTAGAGGATTTTTATAACAAAACAGGAGTACAACCTTATGTAATGCTTATTCCATATTCAGCAGAGTACTGGAATGGTACATCTTTAAATGTAAATTCTGCTACAAATTATCTAGAAGATGTATATAAAAATAAATTTTCAGATGAGGGGCATTTTATATTTGCATATTTTGAATGTCAAAATGATACAAAATCAGAGATGGATGGTGAGTTTAGATATTTAGCCGGGTATTCAGCAGATACTATAATGGATAGTGAAGCACTAACTATATTTAATGGATACTTACAGAAAAATTATTATAACACATCATTAAGTTTAGAAGAAATGATTTCAAAAACTTTTTCTGAAACTGCAAAAAATATAATGAGTAAACCAACAAATGGATGGGATTTTGGAAGAACTCTTTTGATTGTTATAGCAGTTGTAGCAGTGATATTTATTGTATATATGATAATAAAAAATCAAAATAAAAGAGCAAAAGAAAAAGAAGAGCATACTGAAAGAATATTAAATACTCCACTTGAAAAATTTGGAGCAGATACATCTGATTTAGAGAACAAATACAATGATAAAAAATAAAGTTGCGTTAATAAAATTGCATAGCAATTTATTAAATATATATAATTTTAGGAGGAAAGAATTATGGGAATTTTAACAAGATTTAAGGATATAATGTCTGCTAATATCAATAGCTTATTAGACAAATGTGAAGATCCAGCAAAAATGATTGATGAATATATGAGACAAGTAACAGAACAACTTGCTGAGGTAAAAGTAGAAACTGCTGGAGTAATGGCTGAAGAAAAAAGAACAAAACGTTTAGTAGAAGAAAATGAAGAAAATATTACAAAATATGATGCACTAGCAAGAAAAGCTTTATCAGCTGGAAACGAAGATGACGCAAGAGTGTTCCTTGCTAAAAAACAAGAATATGTAAAAAATGGTACTGAATTACAAAAAGCTTATGATATTGCAAAAGAAAATTCTTCAAGAATGAAAGAAATGCATGATAAGCTTACTGATGATGTAAAAACATTAGAGCAACGTAGACAAAACGTAAAATCAAAAATAGCAGTAGCACATACTCAAGAAAAACTAAATAAGGTAGCTAGTTCCATGGATACTGCAAGTAGTTCAATGAAAGCATTTGAAAAGATGGAACAAAAAGCAGATAAAATGCTAGATGAAGCAAATGCAATGGCTGAATTAGAAAATAGTAATGTAGATGAAGCAGAAGATTTAGAAGCAAAGTATTCAAATGTAAGCACTTCAGTAGATGAAGAGATTGAAAAAATGAAAAGAGAAATGGGCTTATAATATAGAAAGTGAAAACTGCTGGTATTTATTACTAGCAGTTTTTTAGGAGAATAAAATGAACGAAAAAACTAGTATATTAACAACAGAAATAATAATTTCAATAGTTATTGTTCTTATGGCAATAGTTATATATTTTATTGCAAAAAGAATAGTAAATAAAATAATGGAAAGAAGTAAAAAAACAACTAAAAAGGGTAGAACTTACATAAAATTATTTAATAACATATTAAAATATGCATTAATTATTGTGACAGTAGTTGCAATCCTTCAAGTTAATGGGATAAACGTAACATCAATTATAACAGGTTTGGGAATTGCATCTGCAATATTTGCATTAGCTTTGCAAGATGCAGTAAAAGATATAATTGCTGGTGTAAATATAATTGTTGATGGATATTTTATAGTAGGAGATGTTTTAAAAATCGGAGATATTGAAGGAAAAATTATAGAGCTAGGATTAAAATCTACAAAATTAAGAGACTTAAATACAGGAGATCTACTTACAATATCAAACAGAAATATAAGTCAAGCTTTAATTGAACCGGATTATTTCTTTATAACTATTCCGATATCATATGATGAAAAAATAGCAAGAGTAGATACCATAATGGAGGGAATTGTAGACAGAATAAAAATAGTAGGAAATGTTAGCGAAGTAGAATATAAAGGATTAAGTAAATTTGATTCATCAGCTATAAATTATACTATAAAAGTATTTACAAAAGCAGATTTGAAAATTCAAGTAAGATATAAGGCAAATAGAATAATAAAAGAAGAACTAGATAAGAATAATATTGAAATACCATATATGCAAGTAGACATTCATAATAAATAATTATAAGGAGATAAGAATATGGCAAAAAATAAAAAAGTTATGTTTATAATTTTAAGCAGCCTAATAGTTATAGTTGTACTAATATGTATAGGAATTTTTATAAACAGGAAGTTAAACGATAATAGAAAAAATAGTATTGCTACTTATCAATTATCTACAGCATCTGCATGGAGTATAAAGTATAATAAAAATCCGAATTTTCTAATTGAGTTAGCAGACGGAAATATATTAAAAGTAGAAGCAATTGGAAGTGAAGCAACTGTAAAAATTACTTGTAGCAATGAAAAAGATGAAGAAATTGTGTTAAAAGCAACATATACTAAAACTGATGGAGTAAAGATTGTAAGTGAAAATGGAGAAAATGACGACATGAAAATAAAATTAAAAATAGGAGAGAAAAATTTTAATGTTGTTTTATATGAAAATTCTGCAACTAATAAACTTAAAGAAAAACTACCTCTAACATTAACAATGAATGAATTAAATGGTAATGAAAAATATTGTTATTTAGATTATAGCTTGCCTACAACATCAATAAAGCCAGAGAAAATAAATGCAGGTGAAATAATGTTGTATACTTCAAATTGTTTAGTGTTATTTTATGATTCATTTGATACAGAATATTCATATACAAAAATTGGGTATATAGAAGATATAGAAGGACTAAAAGAAGCTTTAGGTTCTGGAACGATAGAAATTGAAATAACACTTGAATAAATTAAAAATACCGTATAAGTTAGAAAAAGTAATTGTAAAATTGATTTTTTTGAACTTATCAATCAAAAATAAAAAATAGTAATTACTTTAAAAAGCAATTACTATTTTTTTATTAGTTATTTTCGCTATTGTGATATACATTCATTACATCATCTAAGTCATCAAGATTATCAAGTAATTTTTCCATTCTTTCTTGATCTTTTTCATCAAGAGCAACATAAGTTGTAGGAACCATTTGAATAGAAGCTTCTAAGAATTCTATTCCTTGACTTTCTAATGCTTCACGAACTGTAGAGAAGTCTTCTGGTGAAGTTGTTACTGTGTAACATTCTTCATCTGATTCAAAATCTTCTGCACCAGCATCTAGGGCTAGCATCATTAAATCATCTTCAGATTGATTACATGTTGATTTATCAATTACAATAACTCCTTTTTTGTTGAACATATAAGATACACAACCTGTTGTTCCAAGGTTTCCGCCAGCTCTGTCAAATACATGTCTAACATCTGCTGCAGTTCTATTTCTATTATCTGTACTTGCTTCAACTATTAAAGCAACACCATTTGGTCCATATCCTTCATAAGTAATTTCTTCATATGACTCACTGTTTCCAGCTCCAGAAGCTTTCTTTATGGCGTTATTAATTGTATCGTTTGGCATGTTTGCTGCTTTACATTTAGCAATTACATCTTTTAGTTTAGAGTTTCCAGCCGGGTCAGGGCCACCTTGCTTAACTGCTATTAACAATTCTCTTCCTAATTTAGTAAATACTTTTCCTCTTGCTGCATCAGCTTTTCCTTTTTTGGCTTGTATATTGTGCCATTTTGAATGTCCTGACATAGTTTTTCACTCTCCTTTTTTAAATTATTATACTGTACTATTTTACCACATTATTTGAATTTTGTGTAGGTGTTTAAAGAAAATTATTCTAAAAACTCCAATTTATGCATATTATTATACTATGAGTAATATAGATAATATTTTAAGATGTTTTCCAATAAGATTAAGAGAATATATGTTAAGTAATATAACAAATTCCGAGTTAGAAAAATTAGAAGAAATACGAATTAGAGTGGGTAAAAAAATAGTATTAAATTTAGGACAAGATGAAAAAATATTAGAATATATAGTAGTTCCAGAAGAAATGGAGTTTATATTTGGAAAGATTTGTGAGAATTCAGTTTATACATATCAAAATCAAATAGTAAATGGATTTATAACACTTAAAGGTGGAAATAGAGTAGGACTAGTTGGAACTGCCGTAATAAAAGATGGAAAAATAATAAATTTTAATTATATATCAAGTTTAAATTTTAGGATTAGCAGACAAATATTGGGATGTAGTTATAAAATTCTGCCAGAGATTATAAACGAAAAAGAAGGAATGATTTATAATACGCTAATAGTATCAGAGCCTGGAAAAGGAAAGACAACATTATTAAGGGATATAGTCAAAAATTTGAGTGATGGAATAGATGGAGTAATTAAAGGACAAGCAATATGTGTAATAGATGAAAGAGGAGAGATTTCTGCAACCTACAAAGGAATATGTCAAAACGATTTAGGGTTAAGGACAGATGTTATAAATGACACACCAAAAGCAATTGGAATGAGAATGGCAATAAGGTCAATGTCACCTAAAATAATTGTGGCGGATGAAATTGGAAGTAAGGAAGATGTAGAAGCTATAAAGTTTGCACTATGTTCAGGAGTAAAAGGGATATTTACGGCGCATGCAAGAGATGTAAAAGAAATTTGCAGAAATCCAGAATTAAATAAATTAGTAAAAGAAGGAATTTTTGAGCGAATTATAAAAATTGAAAGAAGAAATAGTATAATATGCGAGAAAAATAGTATATGAAAAATGGTCTAAATTAAAAAAGTTAGAATATATTTATAAAAGAAAGGACAAGATAATGTTTTTTATAAAATATATTCTAATTTTTTTTATAGTTATAATTTCCGCACGTATAGGGCAAATATATTCAAAAAAATACATAAATAGAGTTAAAGAATTGGAAAGTATAAAGCAAATTTTAAATGAACTTAAAACAAAAATAAAATTTACATATAAACCATTACAAGATATTTTTTATGAAATAGCAAGTAATTATCATGATAACATTGGCAAGATTTTTGAAAGTATTTCAAATAATATGAAAGATATAGATTTAAAAGAGGCTTGGGAAAAAGAAATTAAAGAAAGTGATAATAGTTTAAGTAAAGAAGATATAGAAATACTTTTGAGTATAGGAAAAGTCTTAGGAACAACTGATGTAGAAGGACAAGTAAATCAGATTATACTTGCAGAAGAATTAATTGAAAATAAAATTAAAGAAGCTGAAATAGAAAAAGCAAAGAATGCAAAATTGTATAGAGTGCTAGGTACGAGTGCAGGGCTTACGCTTGCAATTATTTTAATATAAAGGAGAAAACAAAAGATGAATATAGACTTATTATTTAAAATTGCTGCCATTGGGATATTAGTTGCTGTATTATATCAAGTTTTAGTAAGAGCAGGAAGAGAAGATCAAGCAATGATGACAACTCTTGCAGGATTAATTATAGTACTTACAATGATTATTAAAGAGATTAGTACATTATTTGATACAGTAAGAACAATGTTTAATTTATGAAAGGAAAATCATAAAAATGGATATTGTAAAAATAATTGGAGTGGGGTTAATTTCTGTAATTCTAATAATTATAATAAAACAATATAGACCAGAATTTGCAATATATATTTCAATTGGCGCAGGAGTAATAATTTTTACTTTAATTTCTGGAAAACTCGCAGGAATAATTGAAGTGTTAAAAAACTTTGCAAGCAAAACTTCAGTAAATTATGACTTTATATTGCTTTTATTAAAAATAACAGGAATTGCAATTTTAACAGAGTTTGCAGTTAGTATTTGTAAAGATTCTGGCGAATTTGCTATTGCAAACAAAATTGATTTGGGAGGAAAAGTAATTATAATGTCAATGTCTGTACCAATACTTTCTAGTTTAGTGCAAATAGTTATAAATATTCTGCCATAGAAAGGAGAATGTTAAAACGAAAGAAAAAAATGTAATAAAAATATTTTTTATAATACTTATAATTATGAGTTTTCATAAGGAAGTGCTAGCTCAAGAAAATGTAGTAGAAATGCAAAAAGAATCGCTTCGGAATTAGTAGTTTTTTAGATGAAGCGGATGGATACATAAACAGTGAAATAAATATAAATGAGATTTTTGAATCTGCTATAAAAGGTAAAATTAGTAATAAAACGTTTTTGCAAAACATACTAGATAAATTTCTAGGTGAAATACTAAATGCTATAAGGTCTATTGGAATAGTTATTGTAATAATAGTGATTTCAAGCATTTTGAAAAATATAACAGAGGACTTAGAAAATAAAGAAATAGCAGTACTTACTCATTATGTTACATATATTTTAATTGTAACTGTCATAATGCAGAACTTTTCAAGTATTATAAATATGTGCAAGACATCAATAGATAATTTAGTTGCATTTATAAATTCATTAGTTCCTCTTCTTATAACATTACTTATTACAACTGGAAATATAACAACTGCAAGTACTTTGCAACCGATAATTTTGTTTATGATAACATTTATAGGAAATTTTATAAACGGTATAATTATTCCATTATCACTAGTAACAGTTGCAATTAGTATAATTTCAAATATCTCTGAAAGAGTAAAACTTGACAAAATTACTAAGTTTATGAACAAAACAATTATATGGGGACTGGGAATAGCTTTAACAATATTTGTTAGTGTTTCATCAATGGAAAGTAGTATGACAAAAGGAGTAGATGCATTAACAGTAAAAACTACAAAAGCAACTGTATCAAATGTAATTCCGATTGTTGGCAAGATTTTAGGAGATGCAGTAGATACAGTGCTAAGCTGTACAAACATTTTAAAAAATGCTGTTGGAATGGTAGGGGTATTTGTTGTAATAAGTATTTGTATGGTTCCGATTATAAAACTTTTAACGCTAATGGGAGTCTATTATTTAGGTGCAGCATTATGCCAGCCAATTGCTGACGAAAAAATAATTAAATTGTTAGAACAAATAGGTGAGACATTTAAGTTACTTTTAGCAATAATGTGTTCAATATTAGCAATGGTAATTATTGGACTAACGATAGTAATAAAAATTTCAAGTGTGGGGTAAAAAGTTATGATAAGTCTTTTTAGTAGCTGGGCAAGAGGAATAGTAATAGCAGTTGTTGTAAGTACTATAATTGAAATGATACTTCCAAATGGAAGTTCAAAAAAATACGTAAAATCAGTGATAGGAATATATATTTTATTTGTAATAATATCACCAGTTGCTAAAAAAATTACAGGAAAAGTGGATGTAAATGAAATTTTAAGTGATTATGAAAAAAAGGCGGAAATAGCAGAAGAAAACTTTGAAAGAAAAAATGAAAATAATAGTAATAGAACGATAAAAGATATATATATTTCAAATTTAAAGGCAGATATAAAAGAAAAACTTAGTGGAAAGGGATATGAAATAGATAATTTAGTTGTAAAAATTAAGAATGATGATAGTTACGAAATAGAAAAGGTAACTTTATATATGTCAAATTCAAGTAAAAAAGATGAGAAAATAGTAGTAAATATGGTTACAGTTGGACAAAAAGTAAATAATTATAAGTTAAATGAAAGTGAACAAAATGAAGTAAAAGAGTACATAAGTCAAAATTATGGAGTTTCTAAAGAAAACATAGAGATAACATAAAACTAAGGAGAAAAAAGATGAATGGAAAGTTAAAAAAATTGTTTAATAAAGAGTCAAATGGCGAGGAAAAAAAGAAAATTGAAAATTTAGTGGTGCTTGTTTTAGTAATAATTATAACTGTTGTTGCAATAAATTATATATGGAATGGAAATAAAAAGGAAAATAAAATTGTAACTGAAGATTCAACTAAAAAGCTTGCTGAAAATAAAGAAGAAAATAGTAAAAGTGACGATTTAGAAATGAAATTAGAAAATATATTATCAAAAATAAATGGTGTCGGAAATGTGAAAGTGTTAGTAACATATTCACAAACAAGTAGAGTAATTCCAATGTATGATGAAGATTCAACACAGACTACAACGGAAGAAACTGATTCAAGTGGAGGAACTAGAATTACAAATGAAATTTCTAGTAAAAAAGATATAATCTATGAAGAAAAAGAAAATGGCAAAAGTCCAATAACTCAAAGCGTTGTAAGTGCTAAAATTGAGGGAGCGATAGTTACAGCAGAAGGTGCCCAAAATGCAGAAGTAAAGACAAATATAATTCAAGCGGTAGAAGCGGTTACAGGACTTGCTACATATAAAATTCAAGTATTTGAAATGAAAAAAGATTAAAAAGAAAGGATTTTGAATATGAAATCTATATTTAAGAAAAATCAAGTAATTATTTCAGTAATTGCAATTATGCTAATTGCAGCAGGTTACATGAGTTATACAACTAATGAAGAAAATGTTATGAAAACCTCACTTTTAATGGATGAAGAAGAATATGCAGGATTAGGTGATGCTCAACTTGTAAGCAGTGAAGCAGTAAGCAACAATATGGAAAATATTCAAGAAAATGAAAATATGAATATTGTAAATTCTGATGAAAATGTAGAAGTACTTGACACTGTTGCAAAAGAAAAGAATTCTTCATATTTTACAGAATCAAGGTTAGAAAGAGACAAAATGTATTCTCAAATGTTAGAGAGTTATCAAAAAATATTAGAAAATAATCAAATATCGGAAACACAAAGAGAAATAGCTCAGCAAGAAGTAAAAAAAATAAATGATATAAGAAATGCTTTAATGATTTCTGAAAACTTGATAAAAAATAAAGGATTTGAAGATATTATTATATTTGTAAATGGAAATAGTGTAAATGTAGTTATTAAAGCAAAAGATTTGGAAAAAGAGCAGATTGCACAGATTCAAAATATTGTAATGAGAGAACTTGAGGAAGATATAGAAAATATACATATTAGTTGCAAAGAATAACGAATGTAAGAAAAATCATAAAATGAATTGCATAAATTATCTATTTTATGCTAAAATAGATAAGGAGGAAAATAGATTGAACAAAGACATATTAAATATTGAAATTATAAAAGAATATATAGCAAAAAGAAAAATAGATTGGACAAAACACTGCTTGAATCGATTAAATCAAAGAGATATACTAATATCTGATGTAAAAGCGGCATTGAACAATGGAAAGATAATAGAATATTATTATGATGATTATCCATATCCAAGTTGTTTAATAATGGGATATACTATAAATAATAAAATGTTACATATAGTATGTGGAATTGGTGATGACACAGTTCATATAATAACTGCATATTATCCAAATACAGATAAATGGGAAGAAGATATGAAGACAAGGAGGAAAAAATAATGAATTGTTTTATGTGTAAAGGAAATTTAGAAAAAAAGACTGTAAATTATGTAGTTGATTTAGAAAATACAATTATAATTATTAAAGGTGTTCCTGCGAAAGTATGCACTCAATGTGGAGAACAATATTTTGATGATGAGACAGCAGAGAATATTGAAAAAATTGTTAATCAATTAAAGCAATTAGCAACAGAGATTACTATTGTGAACTATAAAGAAAAAGTTGCATAAAGGGTATTATACACAAAGAATAACATAAAAGGTTGACTTATGTTGGAATTTATTGTAAAATAAATAAAAAATATAAGGAGAAAAATTATAATTATGGCATGGTGGAAAGAATGTTTTGAATCACCTGAAGAAGCTTCAAGATTTATCGAAGAATATAATACACTAACGAAAGAATATGAAAAAAAATTAACATCAGGACATTCAAAGAAAAAAGAAAATCCAGATTATGATGAGGCAAAAAGAAAATTAGCAAGATTCATTGGAATTGATGGGGTAAGGTTTCTAGAGAGAAAATTAAAACGTGGAGAAGGTCTTGTTGCTGATGAATTAAGAGTTTTAGCAGAAGGTCATATTCCTGATACTGAAGAACCTGAACTAGAAGAAAGATAATAAAAATACAGTTATAGCATTTTATGATACTATAACTGTATTTTTATTATTTATTAGTTTCTAAAATTTTTTCTAGTATTTGTATACTATTAGTTGCAGCACCTTTTCTAATGTTATCTGCGACTACCCAAAGATTTAGTCCATTAGGGATGCTATAATCGCGTCTAATTCTGCCAACAAAAACTTCATTGTGACTAGTTGAATCCTGAGCTAATGGAAATATATTTTCTTTAGGATTATCCATCAAAATAATTCCTGGAGTATTATCAAGTAATGATACAACCTCATTAATATCAAAAGAGTTTTCAAACTCAATATTTATACTTTCACTATGAGAGTTAAAAACAGGAACTCTCACACATGTGGCAGTTATATTTAAGTTAGGTTTTCCTAAAATTTTTCTTGTTTCATTTATCATTTTTTCTTCTTCTTTAGTATATCCATTGTCTAAAAATACATCTATATGAGGCAAGCAATTATTAAATATAGGGTATTCAAATTTTCTTAGTGTGTAGTCATTGGAATTTTGTTTTTCAAAATGTCCCACAAAGCTGTTATTTTTCTTGTAATTTTCAATACCATTTTCTAGGTCTAAAATACCATTTTTTCCAGCGCCAGATACAGCTTGATATGTAGAATATACAATTCTTTTTATAGAATATTTATCATCTAGAACTTTTAATGGAACGACTGCTTGAATTGTAGAACAATTAGGATTAGCAATAATTCCATTATTTTTAGAAATATCATATGGATTAACTTCAGGAACTACTAAAGGAACTTCTGGATCCATTCTAAAAGCACTACTATTATCAATTACTATGCAACCATTTGATGCAGCTATTGGTGAAAATTTTTTTGAGGTTGCGGCTCCTGCTGAAAATAATGCAAAGTCAAAACCTTCGTCAAAAGAATGTTCTGTTAATTCATTTACTGTATATTCTGAGCCCATAAATTTTATTTTAGTACCAGCAGAATTTTTTGAAGCAAATAATTTATACTCGCATATTGGAAGCCTTTCTTCTTCTAATACTTTTAACATCATTCGGCCAACAACACCAGTTGCTCCAACTATGGCAAGTTTATAATTTTTCATTTAAAATCACACTCCTAAAATATAATATGAAATATCAAGAAAAATGTATCACAATAAATTGGAAGTTTCAATATTTATTAAAAAATAGTATGTGTAGTATAGCTTGAATTTTTTGAAATACAAAAATGCAAGATAAAACATATTGCAAAAATAAATTTGTTATGATAAACTATTTTTGCAAAAAGAATAAAAGAGAAAAAATAGGAGAAAAATAAAAGTAATAAAAAAACGGAGGAAAAACAAATGAATAAGGAACATGAAAGCCTTGAGGCTGTACACACACACACACACACACACACACACACACCAATGATTTAAGAAAAGAAAAAGGAATAACATTAGTTGCACTAGTAGTAACAATTGTAGTACTTTTAATATTAGCAGGGGTTACAATAAATTTAGTAGTAGGACAAAATGGATTAATAAATAGAGCAAAAGAAGCTGCTCAAAAGACTAAAAATGCAACAGAGTCAGAAATGCAAGGAATGGATGATTTATCAACACAACTTGCAGCACTAAGTAACACTAGAAGTGTATTTGAAGGTGGAAATTGGAATAGTACATTGGGAATATGTACGCCCAAGCTAGGAAACAATATGGTAGGAGTGTACTGGTCAGACGGAAGTAAAAATGATAATGGAACATATAAGGCAAGTCTAACATCAACTGCAATTGAAATAACAAGTGACCAAGAAGGCTTTAGTTGGAATGATTGGTACAATTATAGAGCAGAAATAACAGAAAAACTAGATTCAAAGCAAAGTAGATGGGCAAATGCCAAAAGTACAGTAGACGGTAGTTATTTTGTATGGATACCAAGATATGAATATAAAATTTTAAGCGGAGAACATACATCAACAGCAGGAAAAATAGATGTACAATTTATAAATAATAACATAACAACAGCCACTAAAGAAGGCTACAAAGTTCATCTAGCATTTACAACAAACTTAGCTCTTGGGGGTTGGGATAAAGAAATATCAGGAATCTGGGTTGCTAAATATGAAATGAGTATGGAGCAGACAACAGACAATGGAAAAACATGGAATAACATAAAATTAAAAAGTGGAAATGTATCACTTAGTAACACAACAAGAGCAGCAAGTAAGCCAAACAATTATTCATGGAATTATATAAATATAAGTAATTGTTTTGACAATTCATTAAATTATAGTAGCAAGCAAAATACAGGAGCAAATTCACACTTAATGAAAAATAGTGAGTGGGGAGCAATAGCATATCTAACCCATAGCCAATATGGAAGAAATGGCAATGAAATAGGAATGAACACATATGGACCAGAAACAAAAGAGGGAGAAACAACATACTATAATGAAGTAACAGGTTATGGTTCAAGCGGAACAGGAAGAACAACAGAAGAAAATATAGCAGATGATAATAGATATAATGGAAAATATGGAATGAATGCCAGTACAACTGGAAATCTATACGGAGTATATGATATAAGCGGAGGATGTTGGGAATATACATCAGTATTATATAGTAAATATACAAATAATAATGGAAACTCATTATATGCAAAAACAGCAAATGGAAAATATAGTTCAAGTGTAGCAGATTCCCAAATACCAAGCAATAGTAGTAAATATGTAACAATTTATCCAATAGATACAACGGTAGAAGGAAATGATGGATCAATCCATTTCCATTACGCAAAATGGAAAGATATATATGGAGATGCAATCTACGAAACATCAAACGGAAACGGTAATACTAAGAGCTGGTTCAATAATAACGCAGACCCAGACACGGACGCTATTGAGGGACCTTTCAGCGTACGTGGAGGTTATTTCTGGATTGGCGCAGGAGCAGGAGCCTTTGCCTTTGGTGACGGTCATGGCTATGCTACTTACTCTTGTAGCTACCGCATAGTGTTAATCTGCGAGTAAATCTTAATTTAAATTATATAAGAGATATAAAATAATAACTATCAAATGGTAGTTATTTTATTTTTTTTACTAGACAAAAACAATTGTTTGTGATATAGTAAAGAAAATTAAAATAAGGGAAAAGTTATGGATTTAAAAGAGAGTGTTCAATTTGTAAAAGGAGTTGGGCCAAGTAGACTTGAATTGTTAAACTCTTTAGGGATATTTACTATAGAGGACCTAATAAATTATTATCCAAGAGCATATGAAGACAGAAGCAAGATTAAAAAGATTGCGGAACTACAAGATGGTGAATGTGGTGTAGTAGAGGCAGTTGTTGTGTCTAATGTTACAACTGCAAGAATTAGAAAAAATATGATAATAACAAAAGCTACAGTTCAAGATGAAACAGGAAGAATGCAAGTTACATGGTTTAATCAAGAATATATACGTACTAAAGTACAAAGTAATAAAACATATAAATTTTATGGAAAAGCAAATGTAAAATCTGGCAAAATTGAGATGGATACACCTCTAGTTGATGCTATAAATGAAAATAAAAATACTGGTAAGATATTTTCAATATATCCAACTACTAAAAAGTTATCTACAAATTATATAAGGCAGATAATAGAAAATGCATTTTTAACATTAAATTGCAAAATAGAGGAAACATTGCCTAAATACTTAGTAGAAAAATATAAAATGTTAGATAGTAATACTGCAATAAGAAAGATACATTTTCCAGAGAACATGGAAGACATAGAAAAAGCAAGAAATAGGCTTGTTTTTGAAGAATTTTTGATATTTGAACTTGCATTACTTAGCCTAAGAAACCAGTATAATACTGATATAAAAGGAATAAAATATAGCAAAGATGTACATATGTCAGATGTTATAAATAGCTTGCCATTTAGATTAACAAAAGCACAGTTAAGAGTTTTAGAAGAAATAGATAAAGATATGGAATCAGAAAAATCTATGAATAGACTCCTTCAAGGAGATGTTGGTTCTGGAAAAACAGTTGTTGCAATGATATCGGCATATAAAGCTGTAAAGTCTGGATATCAAGTAGCTGTAATGGCACCAACTACTATTTTAGCAAGTCAGCATTTGGTAAATTTCAATAAAATTTTAGAGAAGTTTGGAATTAGATGTGAACTTTTAATTAGTAGTTTAACAAAAAAACAAAAAGAAAATGTATTAGAGAGACTAAAAAATGGAGAAATAGATATTCTCATAGGAACACATTCTTTACTAGAGGATAACGTTGAATTTAGCAAGCTTGGACTCGTTATAACAGATGAACAACATAGATTTGGAGTAAAGCAGAGAAGTAAAATTGCAGCAAAAGGAAACAACCCAGACGTGTTAGTAATGACTGCTACTCCAATTCCAAGAACTCTTGCAATTATAGTTTATGGAGATTTGGATATATCTATAATTGATGAACTACCACCCAATAGAAAAAAAATAGAAACTTTAGCAGTTAGAAAAAATATGACAGATAGAATAAATGAGTTTATAAAGAAAAATGTTAATGAAGGAAGGCAAGCATATATTGTATGTCCGTTTGTTGATGAAAACGAGGAAATGGAAGAGGTAAAATCTGTAGAAGAGCTTGCCAAAAGTTATAAAGAAGAAGTTTTCAAAGATTACAATGTCGCTATACTTCATGGAAAAATGAAACCTAAAGAAAAAGAAAAAGTAATGCAGGATTTTAAAGAAAATAAAATAAGCATATTAATATCAACAACTGTAATTGAAGTTGGTGTAGATGTACCAAACTCTAATATTATGGTTATTGAAAATGCTGAAAGATTTGGTTTGGCTCAACTTCATCAGCTAAGAGGAAGAGTAGGGAGAGGAGAATTTCAATCGTACTGTATACTAAAGTATGATAGTAATTCAAACATTGTAAAGCAACGTATGAAAACTATGGTTGACACAGATGATGGATTTAAAATCGCGGAAAAGGACTTAGAATTACGTGGATCTGGAGAGTTTTTTGGAACAAAGCAACATGGACTTCCGGAGTTTAAAATAGCAAATATTTTTGATGATATAAAATTATTAAAATTAGCACAAGTTGTAGCTATGGATATAGAAGATGAAGACTCTAAACTAGAATTAGAAAAGAACAAAAGGTTAAAATCATCTGTTCAAAAGTTAAGAGAAGAAAGAATTGAATTATAAAAAAAGACGGCCACCAGAATGTTTTTTCACATTTCTAGTGGTCGACTTTTTAGAGCACAATATTGTTCAAAGATTTTTAATCAATCTCTAAAAGCTTGAGTGACTCTATACCAGTGCAATCTTTAAGTTGTTCAATTACACTGTGGTTGGTTATTTCGCTAGGCGACAAGATGTAAATACTAAGGTTACTATCATCAGATTTTGACAGTCTGTTCCATGTCGGAAAAGATTAAAATGTTTTTATATCCAGCTAAACTGGCAGTATTGATTGCCATTATAACGTTAGTGTCTCCACCAAACGTAATTGTATTTATATCGGTGCCTTTTTGAATATCGGTATTAAAATACCAGATATCGTGACCAGACTGGAAAAATTCCAAGTTTTCCGTATAGAAAGATGTGACACTTTCTTGCATGGAGCCTGAAATGTCAAAAAGAATTAAAGTATCTGGACTTGACAAATCAAACAGACCTGGAATATCCAAGTCCTTCTGAAGTGGAATTTCCGTAACTTGTGTCTCAACAGTGACAGTGGGTTCACCCTCCTCATAATGAGTAATGACATCATGCACTGTGTAGGTTTCCTTGGAAAGGTAATTTCCAGAAAATGCAAGAAGTGTTGATGCACAAAAGACCATTATAATGCTCATAATAAACCAAATGATGTTCCAGAATTTTTTTACATTTCTCATAAAATAGAAACTCCTTACTTTACAGTTTTAATGCTGATGACTTTTACTGTTGCAAAGCTTTTATTAAGTAAAGCTTTTTCTTCGGCAGTTACTGTTTCTTGTGTCACTACAATTAAACGCGTATTATGTTTAAAAGGTTCTCCACTATAATTACTTAAATTAGGAGAGCCAACATAAAGAACGTCAAATGTAATATTTTGACTTTCAAGAAGCTCCGTCATACTGGTTTGGATGTCATAAAATTCCAAAGCATATAGGTCTTGAGTCTCAGGCATTTTATTTAAAACACCATTATTGAACATCAATGTGTGAGAAGACAATAAATCTGTATTATTTGAAATAAAATCTCGAACAAATAATTCATCAGTACTTGACATACTAAGAATAACAACGCCACTTTGTTCCAAATTAATAGGATATAAGGGCTTGTCAGATTCAGCCTCTACATACTTAAAAATATAGTTCGTTTGAATCGTGTTTTTTCCTGAAACTTGTTTGGTAACCTCAATGGGATCGCCAGGTATCGTTATAATATCCGGTAAAACGCACATTATTGCAACCATTATACAAGCTGTAATCGAACAACCAGCACTAATAAAAAACATAATATTTGATACTGGTGTTTGTTCCTCCTCATTGGCTGCTTCGTCAAAAATGACATGCAGAAAATCCAGAATTATAAAAATAACCATTGAAATAGCACCAATAATGATGGAAATATTTTGCCTTTCCATAAATTCTGTACCCATAGGAAAATCATAACCTGCTATTAAAATAATAAGAGTTATTTTTGCAATAGCAACAATAAATTTGCCAAGCTTGCAAAAAAACAGAGGAATCCGCGGAACTTTTACAGATGGAATCATACAAAGTGCATCCTTTCTTTAAAAACATTTTAAATTGTCAAAGTGCTAAAAATAACTCCTTTCTTGTCAACAAAGACATAAAATCTTAATATTCATTATAGCACAAAGCTTGATATTACGTCAACTTTAGAAAATTATGAAGAAATTTTACACAAAATTACTGAAAAAATCATGAAAACTATTGATTTTTTCCAGAAAATGGGGTACAATAATAAAGACATAGCAAGAGAGACAGAAGAGTGGAAACAAAATCCACTCTTCTGAAACGTATAAGGAGGAAAAAGTGTCAAAGATAGAAGAAAAAGTGGAGAGCTTAGTTTCAAAAACTATCAATGATTTAGGATATTCTATATATGATATTATGTATGTAAAAGAAGGCAAAGACTATTATTTAAGAATATTTATTGATAATGAAGATGGAATTAGCTTAAATGACTGTGAAAAAGTAAATGATGCAATAACAGATATGTTAGACAGTGCAAATTATATTAAAGATCAATATTTTTTGGAGATATCTTCTCCAGGAATTGAACGAAATATAAGAACTGACAAGCATTTGCAACTAAATCTAAATGAAGAAATAAATTTAAAATTATTTAAAGCAATTGAAAAGAAAAAAGAGTTAGAGGGAATACTAAAAAAATTTGATGATGAAACAATAACTCTAGAAAATGAAAATAATGATGATATTATAATTCAAAGAAACAATATAAGCTCAATGAAAAGAGCTTTCAAATGGAATTAGTTTAAATAAAGGAAGGATTTTAGTAAAATGAAAAAGAATGTTAAAAAAGCACCAAACTTAGGAATTGATGCAACAGAACTAATAATGGCATTAGATGAACTAGAAAAAGAAAGAGGAATAAATAAAGAATATGTTATTGAATCAATAGAAACAGCCTTAGTTACTGCTTATAAAAGAAATTTTGATATAACTACTGATAATGTAAAAATTGTAATGGACAAAGAAACTGGAGAAACTCATGTTTATGAAGAACAAACAGTTGTAGAAGAGCCAGAAGATGAATCTCAAATTTCTTTAGAAGATGCTAGAAAAATTGATGTTAAGTACAATTTAGGAGATGTTGTAAGAACGGAACTTATGCCAAAAAACTTTGGAAGAATTGCTGCTCAAACTGCAAAACAAGTAATAGTACAACGTATAAGAGAAGCAACAAGAGATGTTTTATATAATGAATTTAGTCAAAGAAAAGGTGAAATCGTTTCAGGAATAATTCAAAAAGTTGATAAAAACATCGTTGTAATAGATTTAGGAAAAACAGAAGGTGTAATGCCTGTAAAAGAGCAAATACCAACAGAAGTATATAAACAAAATCAAAAAATAAGAGCTTGTATAGCAGATGTTGAAAAAGGAACAAAAGGTTCTACTCAAATAATAGTATCAAGAGCAAATGGAGAATTTGTAAAGAAATTATTTGAATTAGAAATACCAGAAATATATGAAGGTTTAATTGAAATTAAGAGTGTTTCAAGAGATCCCGGAAAGAGATGCAAAGTTGCAGTATATTCCCAAAACGAAAACATAGATCCAGTTGGCTCATGCGTTGGTCAAAAAGGAATACGTATTCAAAATATTATAAATGAATTAAATGGCGAAAAAATAGATGTAATAGAGTGGCATGAAGATCCATCTGCTTATATTGCAGAAAGCTTACTTCCTGCTCAAGTTATGGCAGTAGATGTAAAAGAGGACGAAAAATTTGCCCAAGTAATAGTACCAGATGACCAATTATCACTAGCAATAGGAAAAGCAGGACAGAATGCAAGACTTGCTGCTAAATTAACAAATTGGAAAATTGATATTAAGAGTGAATCTCAATTTAGAGAGATGCTTTCAAAATTACAAGAAGAAAATGAAAGTGAAGAAGTAAATGAAGAAAATACTGAAACACAAGAATAATAAAAAGGATGCGATAATTTGAAAAAAATAGTACAAAGAACCTGTATAGGTTGTATGGAAGAAAAAGAGAAAAAAAGTTTAATAAGAATAGTAAAACAAAATGATGGAAAAATCTTTATTGATAAAACAGGAAAAGCAAACGGTAGAGGTGCATATATTTGTAATAATATAGAATGTTTGGAAAAAGCAATAAAATCAAAAAGATTAGAAAGAGCTTTTGAACAAAAAATTGATAATGAAATTTATGAAAGTTTAAGGGGTGTAATTGTTGAAGAGTAAAGAGATTGAAGTTATGAAGTTTTCAAAGAAAATAATAGGAGGTGAAGTTTATTTTGGGTAAATTAAAAGTACATGAACTTGCAAAAGAATTAGGAGTACAAAGCAAAGAAATAATTGCAAAAGCAAAAGAATTAGGAGTGGAAATATCTAGTCATTTAAGCAATGTTGATGACAGTATTGCAGAGAAAATAAGAAAAAAGTATGGTAAAAGTGAGCAAACTGAAACAAAAACAAAAAATAATGTTAAAAAGCCTGTAAGCAAAAAAGAAACTCCAGTTATAATAAGAAGAGAAGTAATACTTACAGAAAATGAAGAGGAAAAAGGAAAAACTTCTAAGAAGGAAGAAACGAGAAAAGATGTCGGTTTTGTAAAAAGAAGAAATAACAATGAATTTAATATTGTATATAGAAATAAGCAAAATAAACCTCTAACTGTTAGTGAGTTATTTGGATTAAATAAAAAGGAAGAACCTAAAAAGAAAGAAGAAAAGGCACAAAAACCTGTAAATGTAGAAAAGAAGCAAGAAGAAGTAAAAAAAGAAATTGACAATAAAGAGAAGGAAGAAAATAAAGATCAAAATATGAGTGCAGAAAAGAAAATAGTAGAGCCAGTAGTAAAAAAAGAAACTGTTAAGGTAGAAGAGAAAAAGCCTATAAATAAAGTTCAAGAAAGAAATAATGATAATTTCCAAGATAATAGACGTTATAATAAAAATAACTCATTTAATGGCAGAAACAACTACGAAAACAAAGAACAAAATAACAATTTTAGAAATAATAGAAATAGTAATAATTTCCAAAACCGTGATGGTAACTTTAGAAATAATAGATTTAATAATCAAGGAAATAATAATGGTGGCTACAATAAGTTTTCTAATAACTCTGATGGAAACGGTTATAATAGAAATAACTTTAGTAAAAACTATGATTCAAATAAGGAACAAAATTTTAAAGGAAATAATTTCAGAAGAAATGATAATAACCAAAACTTTAGAAATAATGGATTCTCAAAAAATAACTCTCGACAAATGGATGAAAGAAAAATTGATAAAAAAATTAATGATATTTTAGAAACTGAAGTTGCAACCAAGGAAAATCAAAGAGACTATTCAAACAAAGTCAATTTCAAGGCAAAGAATAATAGGTTTGATGAGCAGAAGCAAAATAAAAATGTAAGATCAAGAAGAAATAGTGAAGAAGAAGAATATGATGAAAGCAAAATCAAAAACTTAAAACAAGTAGACAAACTTTCAAATATGTTCAATGAGCAAGATGGCGGAATGCTTGATTACTATGACTTATCAACTGAAAGAGGAAAAAAAGGTAAGCGTAAAAATGTTAAAAATCAAGAAGAAAGAAATAAGCAAAAAATATTCAAGCTTACTGAAATTACAATACCAGAAAATATATCTGTAAAAGATTTAGCAACAGAACTTAAAAAGACAAGTAGCGAAGTGATCACAAAGCTTATGAGTTTAGGAATTATGGCTAATATAAATCAGGAATTAGACTTTGATACAGCCTTCTTAGTTGCTGGTGAATTTGGTGTAACAGCTGTAAAGAAAGAGCAAGTAAAAGAAGAAGACATATTATTTGATGAATCAGAAGATAAGGAAGAAGACTTAGTACAACGTCCGCCAGTAGTTGTTGTTATGGGACACGTTGACCACGGTAAAACATCACTTCTAGATGCAATTCGTAAAACAAATGTAATAGAGGGTGAAGCAGGAGGAATTACTCAGCATATTGGTGCTTATAAAGTAACAATAAATGGTAGAGAAATAACTTTCTTAGATACACCAGGACACGAAGCATTTACAAGTATGCGTGCAAGAGGTGCGCAAATTACAGATGTTGCAATATTAGTTGTTGCAGCTGATGATGGTGTTATGCCACAAACTGTTGAAGCTATAAACCATGCTAAAGCTGCAAACATTCCGATTATAGTTGCAATAAACAAAATTGATGTACCAGGAGCAAATCCTGAAAAAGTAAAACAAGAATTAATGAAATATGAATTAGTTCCAGAAGAATGGGGCGGAAATACTGTATTTGTTGAAATATCTGCAAAGCAAAATATTAATATTGATGCACTTCTTGAGATGGTGCTATTAGTATCTGATATGCAAGATCTAAAAGTAAACCCACATAAACAGGCTAAAGGTGTTGTAATTGAAGCAAGACTTGATAAAACAAAAGGGCCAATTGCATCAGTATTAGTACAAAGAGGAAAATTAGATGTTGGAGATACAATAGTTGTTGGAACTTCAATAGGTAGAATAAGAGCTATGAAGGACGATAAAGGAAAGAAAGTTAAATCTGCTGGACCATCAACACCAGTTGAAATCATGGGACTTACAAAGGTTCCAGAAGCTGGAGATACATTCTATGAAGTAAAAGACGAAAAAATGGCTAAACACTTAATCGAAAGACGTGAACGCCAAGCTCGTGAACAAGCAATGAGTTTATATAACAAAGTAACTCTAGATAATTTATTTGACCAAATGGCAAATGCAGACTTAAAAACATTAAATATAATTGTTAAGACAGATGTTCAAGGCACAGCAGAAGCATTAAAACAATCTCTTGAAAAATTATCTGATGAAGAAGTTCAAGTAAAAGTAATACATGCTGCAGCAGGAGCAATTTCAGAATCAGATGTTGCCTTAGCAAAAGCTGCAAAAGCAATAATTATAGGATTTAACGTAAGACCTAACCAAATGGCAAAAGAAGCTGCAGAAAAACAAGAAGTAGAAATAAAACTATATTCTGTAATATACCAAGCATTAGAAGATGTTGAAGCTGCAATGAATGGAATGCTAGACCCTGTATATGAAGAAAAAGTAATAGGAAATGTAGAAGTTCGTCAAACATTCAAAATTTCAAGTGTTGGAACTATTGCTGGTGGTTATGTAAAAGATGGTAAAGTTGAAAGAAATGCTGGAGTAAGAGTAATCAGAGACAATGTAGTAATACATGAAGGAAAACTAGCATCATTAAAAAGATTTAAAGACGACGCAAAAGAAGTTGCAAAAGGTTTTGAATGTGGACTTCAAATTGAAAACTACAATGACTTACAAGAAGGCGATATAATCGAAGTATTCATTATGGAAGAAGTAAAACGTCAGAGAAAATCTAAAGTGAAAGAACACTAAAAGTGGATTAAGAAAGAGGAATTAAAAAATGCGTAATAGTAAAAGTGAAGCAAGACTTGGTAGAGTAAATGAAGAACTGAGAAAAGCTCTAAGCCAGATTATTGATTACGAAGTAAAAAATTCTAATGTAACAGGAATGATTAGTGTTACAAAAGTAAAAGTAACACCTGATTTAAAATATGCAAAAGTATATGTTAGCATATTAAATTCAAAAAGCAATGAAAAAACATTAGAAGGCTTAAAGGCTTCAGCTGGATTTATACGAACAAGCTTAGCTAAAAAAGTAAATTTAAGAATAACTCCAGAGATTGTATTTGAATATGATGATTCAATAGAACATGGAGAAAGAATTGAAAGCTTATTACAAGAAATAAAAAAACAAGATGAGAAGATAAAAAATAAATAAGAAGCCTACAATAAATAAAAAGGAGAATTTTAACAAATGACTTTAGACAATATATTAAAAGAAATAAAAAAAGCAGATTCAATAGTTCTATTAGGGCATGAAAATCCTGATGGAGACGCAGTAGGTTCTTGTTTAGCAATGAAACTTGCACTAGAAAAAATGGGGAAAAAGGCAGATTTAATTATGCCAGAATATCCTAAAGGATTTGAATTTTTACCTGGTGCAGGTGAAATTATAAAAGAAAGCGGTGTTGAAAGTTATGATTTAGCAATAACTTTAGATTGTGCTACAACAAAACTTATGAGTAGTTTTTATCAATATTTTGAAAAAGCTAAAACAAAAGTTGTAATAGACCATCATGGAATGAATACAATGTATGGAGATTATAACTTTGTTGACCAAGATGCACCGGCTTGTGCTCAATTGTTAGCAATGATATTTAATTACTTTAAAGTAGAAATTAATCAAGAAATTGCTACATGCTTGTTAGCAGGAATAATAACAGACACAAATGGTTTTAGAAATGATTCTGTAACTTCTGAAACATTTAGAATAACAGCAGAACTATATGATACAGGAATAAACATGTCTAAAATATATCAAAAAGTATTTTGTGATAAAAGCAAAGTACAATTTGAATTACAAAAACTTGCTTACAATAGAATGGAATTCTTAGAAGATGGGAAGATTGCTTTTACATATATATCAAGTGAAGACGAAGAAAGACTTGGTTGCAAAAGTGGTGATTATGACGGACTTGTAAACATAGGGCTAAATGTAGATGGAGTTGAAGTTTCAATGTTTATAAGAGATACACCTAAAGGGGCAAGGTGTTCACTTCGCGCTAAGGACTATGTTAATGTTGCAGAAGTAGCATTAATATTTGGTGGTGGAGGACATATAAAAGCTGCAGCTTGCACTGTACAAGGTTCTATTGATCATGCTAAAACACAAATATTAAATAGACTAAGAGCTTGTTTAAAATAAAATTAAGGCCGAGTAAAATCGGTCTTTTATAGTAAGGAAAAAAATATGAACGGAATTATTTTAATAGATAAGGAAAAAGAATATACTTCACATGATGTAGTTGCAATAGTAAAAAAAATAACTAAGTCAAAAGTAGGACATACTGGAACGTTAGATCCAAATGCAACAGGGGTTTTGCCACTTTTAGTAGGAGATGCCACAAAAGTATCTAAATATTTAATTAACCATGATAAAGAGTATATCGTGGAGCTTCAATTAGGTAAAAAGACTACTACAGCAGATATAGAAGGTGATATAATTGAAGAAAAAGAAGTTCAGAATTGGATTTTTGAAGATAAAGAAAGACTTGAAAGAATACTACAAAGTTTTGTAGGAAAGCAAAAACAAATCCCACCAATGTATTCTGCAATAAAAGTAAATGGAAAAAAGCTTTATGACTATGCAAGGCAGGGAAAAGAAATAAAAATTGAGCCACGAAATATAGAAATATACAAAATAGAACTTTTAAGTGTAGATAGAAATCAAGAAACAATAAATTTTAAAGTTAAGTGTTCAAAAGGTACATATATAAGAAGCTTATGCGAAGATATTGCAACTAAACTTGAAACAGCTGGATATATGAAAAACTTACGAAGAATACAAGTAGGTAGTTTTAAAATAGAAGATTCTATAACCATTACAAAATTAAAAAAAGATATGGAAAGTGGAAATAAACTAAATTTAATACCAGTTGAAAAAATACTTATGGATATTCCTACCATAGAACTAAAAGAAGAAAAACTAAAGCTTTACTTAAATGGCGTTAAAATAAAAACTGACAAAGAAAATGGAGTATATAGAGTATTGATAAATAACAAGTTTATAGGAACAGGAATAATAAAAGACAATACTTTAAAAAGAGATATAGTGTTAGATGTTTAAAATCTAACACTATTTTCTATGACTTTTGTAAAAGAGCCACTGTATATGGATGAAGAACTATCAGAAAGAGGAATTTCAAAAGAAATAGGATATGTATGTTCTTCATTTGTATCTGTGATGATATGAATCTTAAAAGAAATTGTGGCAGATATAGAAGAAAGAGTAACTCCGGAAGATTTTAAAAGAGAACCATTATAAGTTAAAGTGTTAGTGTTATTTATTTCATGATTTTCAAAAATAAGATTAGCATATTCAAGAGTTATAGGATTTGAAAGATCAGAATAAATTTGGTGTTTTGAAAAATCTAGTTCTTGAGTTGTAGGGATAATTTCAAAATCAATTCTATCAGTTTTAGAAGTTTCTTCAAATACTCCAAAATTGTTTAAATTCTTGAAGTACAAGAACGGGGAACCTAAACTTAAATTATTACAAGAAAAGCTGTCTATATAAATACTAGAAACGTTTTGCGTTGCAGAAATATAAAGAGCAATATCAGTATATTGATATAAGTCTAAATTCCAAGAAGTGTTTGAAGTTACCACGTTTTGTGCTGTTGCACTACTATATAGATAAGTAGAACTTATACAAAAAGAAGTATTATTATTTATAGTTGTAGCATCATCTAAAATATTTGTTACTGCATTTTTTCTCTTAATATCAGAATAATTTAAAAATATCAAAACTATAAACAAAATTATTAAAACAAGTATAATTGTAATTTTTAAAATAATATTTTTATTAAATTTCATATTGTACGTCCTTTCTGTAAATAATTTAACATAAGAAAAGAAAAAATTAAAGATAAAAATAAAAAAATATTGACTATTGGTTATATAACCTATATAATTATTTTGAAATAAGTATAGTAAAAGAGAATAAAACAAACAAAATAAGAGAAAAATAAAAGTAATAAAAAACGGAGGAAAAACAAATGAATAAGAAATTTGAAAGCCTTGAGGATGTATGCACACATACACACACCAATAATTTAGGAAAAGAAAGTGGTATAACATTAGTTGCGCTAGTAGTAACAATTGTAGTACTTCTAATTCTAGCAGGGGTTACAATAAATTTAGTAGTAGGACAGAATGGATTAATAAATAGAGCAAAAGAAGCAGCTCAAAAGACTAAAAATGCAACAGAGTCAGAAATGCAAGGAATGGATGATTTAGCAACACAACTTGCAGCATTAAGTAATACTAGAAGTGTATTCGAAGGTGGAAATTGGAATAGTACATTGGGAATATGTACTCCAAAGCTAGGAAATAATATGGTAGGAGTGTACTGGTCAGACGGAAGTAAAAATGATAATGGAACATATAAAGCAAGTCTAACATCAACTGAAATGGAAATAACAAGTGACCAAAAAGAATTCAGTTGGAATGACTGGTATAGTTATGTAGCAGGAGATAATAGTACAGATAGTAAAACAAGCAAGTGGGCAAATGCAAAGAGTGTAGTGGACGGAAGTTATTTCGTATGGATACCAAGGTATGAATATAAAATTCTAATAGGAGAACATACATCGACAGCAGGAAAAATAGATGTACAATTTATAAATAATAACATAACAACGCCAACTAATGAAGGTTACAAAATTCATCCAGCGTTTACAACGAATTTACAGTTAGGAGGATGGGATAAAGAGCTATCAGGAGTCTGGGTTGCAAAATACGAAATGAGTATGGAGCAAACAACAGACAATGGAGCCACATGGAATAATATAAAATTAAAAAATGGAAATACACAGATTAGTAATACAACAAGAGTAGTAAGTAAGCCAAATAATTATTCATGGAATTATATAAATATAAGTAATTGTTTTGACAATTCATTAAATTATAGTACATTGCAATTAACTGGTTCAAATTCACACTTAATGAAAAATAGTGAATGGGGAGCAATAGCATATCTAACACATAGCCAATATGGAAGAAACGGCCATGAAATAGGAATGAACACATATGGACCAGAGACAAAAGAGGGAGAAACAAAATACTATAATGAAGTAACAGGATATGGTTCAAGCGGAACAGGAAGAACAACAGAAGAAACAATAGCAGACGATAATAGATATGATGGAAAATATGGAATGAATGCCAGTACAACCGGAAATCTATACGGAGTATATGATATAAGCGGAGGATGCTGGGAATATACATCAGTATTATATAGTAAATATACAAATGGTAATGGAAACTCATTATATGCAAAAACGGCAAATGGAAAATATAGTTCAAGTGTAGCAGATTCACAAATACCAAGTAATAGTAGTAAGTATGTAACAATTTATCCAATAGATACAACAGTAGAAGGAAATGATGGATCAATCCATTTCCATTATGCAAAATGGAAAGATATCTATGGAGATGCAATCTACGAAACGTCAAACGGAAATGGTAATAATAAGAGCTGGTTCAACGACTACGCAGACGGAGACACGGCGAACCTGACTGAGGCTTTCTGCCTACGTGGAGGTTATTTCTGGAATGGTGCAGGAGCAGGAGCCTTTGCATTTGTTGACGGTGGTGGCAACGCTGATTTCGCTTATAGCTACCGAGTAGTGTTAGTCTGCGAGTAAATCTTAATTTAAACTATATAAGCAATAAAAAATAGCTATACTTAGTGTAGTTATTTTTTTATTTCATTTTCAATATAAAACTAGAAATTACTACTAAACCCTTTAAAAGTTAATCAATATGTGGTAAAATATTTGAGCAAATATTTGAGAAAGAGGAAGAAATGGCTTCAATAACAGAAACAAAAAATAGATTACCAAAAGAATTTGTAGAAAATATATATGAAATGTTTTCTCCCGGAGTTGTAGATGGAATATTAAGAGGATTTTTAGAAAAAAGATATACTACACTTAGAGTAAATACATTAAAAACAAATATTCAAGAAGTAATGAGGTACTTTAAAGAAATAAATATTAAATTTGAAAGAGTTTTATGGTATAAAGATGCGTTAGTAATAAAAAATGCAACTGAAAAAGATTTGCAAAAATTAGAGTTGTATAAAGAAGGTAAAATTTATCTTCAAAGTTTACCAAGTATGGTACCACCACTAGTATTAGATCCAAAACCAGGAGAAAAAGTATTAGACTTAACTGCAGCACCTGGGGGAAAAACAACAGAAATTGCAAGTTTTATGGAGAATAAAGGTTATATTCTTGCAAATGAATTAGATAAACTAAGATGTGAGAGATTAAAATACAACGTGGAACTTCAAGGAGCTTCAATTGTAAATGTAAATTGTGGTAGAGGTGAGAAAATTGGAAATGAGCATGAAGGGGAATTTGATAGAGTTTTATTAGATGCACCTTGTAGTGGAGAAGGAAGATTTACAATGTATAATGTGCAGTCATATAAAACATGGTCTGCAAAAACTGTACAAGAATTAAGTAAGCTTCAAAAAAAGTTATTAAAGAGTGCATATATAGCATTAAAAACAGGTGGAACTCTAGTATATTCAACATGTACGCTTAATAAAGAGGAAAATGAAAAAGTTTTAGATTGGGCTATAAAAGAGCTTGGACTAAAATTAGTAAATATAGATTTAGAAATAAAAGATGCAATTCCTGCATTTAATGACGAAATGGATAAATCGATAAATAAAGCAATTAGAATCTTACCAAGTAAAAATATGGAAGGATTTTTTGTGGCAAAATTTATAAAAAAATAAAAGGAGATTTTATATGAAAGACAGAATAATAGATTGCCTAGCTTATGATGGAAAAGTTAGCATAAAATGTATATCATCTAAAAACATAGTAGAAGAAGCGAGAAAGTTGCATGATTTAACACCAACAGCTTCTGCTGCATTAGGAAGACTTCTTACAATTACAAGTATAATGGGATATGAAATAAAAGAAGAAGATGGTTCTATTACAAATCAATTAAAAGCAGATGGACCTCTTGGAATATTAACTTCTGTTGGATATAGTAATGGAAATGTAAAAGGATATGTGGCAAATAGTAAAGTAGAACTTCCATTAAATGAAGAAAATGGGAAAATAAATGTGGGAGAAGCAGTTGGAAAGAATGGAATGTTGTACATTATAAAGGATTTAGGCGTAGGAGTACCATATGTAGGAATGACTCCATTAGTTAGTGGAGAGATTGCAGAAGATTTTACAAATTATTTTGCAAAATCTGAACAAACACCTTCAGCAATAGCATTAGGCGTTTTAGTTGACAAAAATGGAATAAAATCAGCTGGAGGTTATAAACTAAGTTTAATGCCAGATGCAACAGAAGAAGAGATTGAAAAAATAGAAAATAGATTAAAAGAAGTAAAGCCAATTAGTAAAATGTTAGATGAAGAAATCTCACTAGAAGAGATCGCAAAATTAGTAACTGGAGATGAAGGTATAAAAATACTTTCAGAAGTATATCCTAAATATGAATGTAATTGTTCAAAAGAAAAGACAGAAAAAAGTTTAATTGCACTTGGAAAAGAAGAAATTGAAAAAATGATTGAAGAAGAAGAGAAAATAGAAATAGTATGCAATTTCTGTAATACGAAGTATAACTTCTCAAAGGAAGATTTAAAAAAATTATTAGAAGAGGCAAAAAATAAATAGTTGATATTGCAATTTATAAGTTTAAGTATTAAAATACAAATAGAGTACTTATGAAAAAAACGGAGGTAAAAAATATGAAAAAAAGTATTTTATCACTTGTAGTAGCTGTAATGCTAGTAATAATGATGCTTACAAGTTCTGCATACGCTGCAAATGAAGATGTCACTTTAGATAAAGTAAAAGAAGATGTATGTAAAATAGATCTTGGTGGATACGGAAATGTAACTAAAAAATTAGTATCTGTAGATAATGATACTAAAACAGTTACACTTGAGGTAAATGTAGAAAATAACAAAGAGGAAGAAGAAATAATAGAGCCTTCTGAAATCTTTTTAGTATTAGATAATTCAAAAAGTATGACAAGTAATTCATTACAGGTAGGAACAGATACTATAACTAGAAAAGATGCTGTGTTTAATGCTGCAAAAGCTTTAGCAGAAGAAATTTTAACAGAACAACCATCAACTAAAATTGGTGTTGTAAGATTTTCAACAAATTTAGATGATTCAAAGCAAGGAACTCTAGAGGATGCAAATCTTGTACTTACACCAAGTAGTAATATAGAAGAAATAAAAAGCAAAATAGATGGAATTACTATGAGTGGAGATAGAACTGACATTGATGCAGGACTTAAAGTAGCATTAAATAATTTTAGCACGGAACAAAATGTAAATAAATATTTAATACTATTGACTGACGGTGTACCCAATACAGCAGTTGGAGGCCCTATCCTACAATATTCTGGCGAAGTTGCAACAAAAACAAAGGCAAGTCTTAAAGCTGTAGCTGATAAAGGAATAAACATAGTAACAGTTATGACAGGTGTTAATTCAAGTTATATGCCAGATGCGGATGGAAATACATGTGCTGATGCTGCAGGAAAAACATATAAGGATTTAGCAACAGAAATATTTGGAGAGTCTAGTGCACCAAACTATGGAAAATTCTACTATGTATCAGATGAAAATGTAACAAAAACAATAACAAGCAATGTTTATGCTGATGTTGTAAAAAAAGTAAAGAATGAAATAACAAACATAACAATCGAAGATTACTTTCCAGATAATATAATTGAAAATTATGATATAGAAGTAACTCAAACTACTGCAAGTAGTGCAACAGTTATTGCCGAACAACCTGTAGTAGATATTACAAACAAAAAAATAACATGGAAAATTCAAAAACTTCCAGCAGGAAAAAAAGCAGGTTTCACATATACATTAAAATTAAAAGAAAAATTTAATGAAAAAATAATTGATTTAGAAACACCTACAAATGAGAAAGTAGATGCTGGATATAAGGACCCAAAAGGAGAAACAAAAAAGGAGACTTCAGATGTTTCACCATCTGTAATACTAAGAAAAGTTCCTGAAGAACCAAAGCCAGAAGAAAAACCTGAAAATGTTATAGATAATACAGTTGCACCAGATGTAATTCCAAATACTGGAGATAATAGTGGACTTATGATATTTGCAGTAATTGCTTTAGGAATACTAGTTTGTGTAGGAATTTCAAAATATTATAAATTAAAATAAAAAATTTTAGTTAGGCGACAGGTTTCGACAAATTATTTTTCAAAAATATGTTATCATATCTATGAGGAGGAGTTGATGATATATGAAAAAAAGCAAAACACTATTAAAACTTAAAAATATTGCCAAGCTAGAATCAATGATTACTCAAGGAGCTGACTATGAGTCAATTTTAAAACAGAGTCAGAAAATTGATAAATATATCGTAGAAGAGATGCGACTTATCAATAAACAAATGTCAAAGCAAGATTAGAGATATAAACAATAAAAGAGGGGTTAAGTACACCTCAAAATAGTAAAAATACTAGTTGTAAGTTGATACAACTAGTATTTTTCACGCATAGCAATTTGAATTTTTCTATCTGCTTCTTTTTTCTTTAAATCCTCTCTTTTATCAAAAAGTTTTTTTCCTTTGCATATTCCTAATTCTAGTTTTACTCTGTTATCTTTAAAGTAAATTGAAATAGGAACCAAGGTATAGCCTTTTTGTTGAATCATACCTGTAAGTTTAAATATTTCTTTTTTATGAAGAAGTAATTTGCGAGGACGCATAGGATCTTTATTGAAAATATTTCCTTGTTCATATGGACTAATATGCATAGAATATACAAATATTTCTCCTTTATTTAAGGTTGCATAACTATCTTTTAAATTTACTTTTCCATTTCTAATAGATTTTATTTCGGTTCCATAAAGCACAAGACCTGCTTCTATTTTATCAATAACAGTATAGTTATGTAGTGCAGTTGGATTTTTGGCAATATTTTTAATCATAATATAACATCCTTTTATAAAAATTTATTAGATTATATCATAATTATAGAAAAAATCATATACTATTTATTGGAAATATCTCTAAGGTTTTGCAGTTAGTAACAACAAAAGAATGCTAGAACTTGCATTTGCAAAGTCTGGCATTCTCTTTTTTAATTATTCATTGTAATTGTCATAAGAACTTGAATGTTCTTTTTCATAAATCCAGACCAAAGCAATTATTGCAATACCAAGTACTCCAACAATTATCCAGCTCCAAGCATCGGCATTCATACCAAGAAAAGTAGGCGTTGTTGTAGAAGTTCTTTGAGCTGTATAAGTAGAACCAAAATCTGTCATTGGGGTAGTAGCAGTGTTTGCCATATTATCTATTCCAGATTCTAAAGTATTTTTTCCATCTTCTACTAAATTACCTGCACCAGAAACTACATTTTCAGTAATATTGCCAGCAGTTCTACCAACATCACCAATAAAATTTCCACCAACTTCTGCTGCATCTTCAATTCCATTTATTGCACCATTTACAATGCCTTTGGTATCATTTACAGCATCATTTATCATATTCTCTGCGCCATAACTAATTGTAAAAGCAAATAATGTAAGTATTAACAATATAGTAACAGAATAAAAAAGTTTTTTGTTCATGATATCCTCCTTTGAAAAAATATAAAATCAATTATTGATTTTATGTATGGAAAATTAAAATTGAGAAAAAAATATAAAAAGATTCAATAATATTATTTAACAATAATATTAAAATATTCGACAAAAAAATGGAAAAAATATACCTAAATCATTAAAAACTTAACAATTTAGGTATATTTAAATTATTTATTTGAAAGTCTAATTAAAATTGCTATTGCAAGTAGTATTAGAATAAATCCAATAGCTATAAGAATTATATTTAATATATTTGTAAGTCCAAGATCTGATTCTGGAAGAGAAGAAAGGTTACTTACATTAGTGCTTGTATTTTTTACAGTGTTTGTTGTTGAAGCCTCTTGATTTCCAGTAGTTGTATCTGTAGAAGTACCATTTTCATCTGAATTACTTAATGTTGTATTTAAACCAATTAAATCACTAGTAGGAGTATTTGCATCAATATTTGTTAGTGCTGGATTTTGAACGGCAGAATTACTTGCTGAAGAATTAGTTGTAGAATCAGTTTGATTTGTGCTTGGAGTTTGAACACTATTTAAGTTCATTTCAATATTTACAGCAAAACATTTTCCTGTTATAAAAGTTAATACTAATAATATAAATAAAATTTTAATAGATTTTTTCATAATTATATCTCCTCACTCATTCATTAAAATTTACATATATACTATAATACACAAAAATGTGCAAAAAGTCTAGAGATTTTAAAAAATAATAGTGTTACAAAAATATTACAAAGAAAAATAATACATTATTACCATTGATAAATATAAAAAAATGTGATATTATTAAAGCAATCTAAAAAGATAAACATCAGACATCCTGCGTGGTGCGTAGAAAGGATATTTTAGAACCAACAAAGAATTAAAGGGAGTCCGCCTTTGAATGTGGCGTGTATGCTTGAGCTTATATTTTACCTTGAGAAACCCATTAGCATTCAACAAGACACCCACCTGTTTAGGCAGGTTTCTTAAAATCTCCTTTAGTACGGCCAAGGCGGGTTGTTTTAATATTTATAATGAAAATTTAAAAGGAAATAATATGACAATAAACGAATTTATAGTTTTAGAAACAAAAAGATTAAAGCTAAATAATATAGATGATAGTACAATAATAATAAAGCAAATTTTGTCTTATACATTAAATAAAGATCAACAATATTTTGTTATAAATGGTGATAAAGAGCTTCAACTTGAAGAAGAAAAAAATGCCAAAGAGGCAATAGACAAAATAATATCTGGGATTCCAATTCAGTATATAACAAATAAACAGGAGTTTATGACAGAAGAATATTATGTGGATGAAAATGTACTAATTCCGCAACCAGATACAGAAATATTAGTAGAAGAGGTGCTAAAAATTTGTGCAAATAATAATTGTAATGCTAAAATTTTAGATTTGTGTACTGGAAGTGGGGCAATAGCTATATCTCTAAAGAAGAGAATAATAAAAAGTACAATGTTTGCAAGTGATGTAAGCATAAAAGCATTAAATATTGCAAGAAAAAATGCAAACATCAATGGAACAGAAATAAATTTTATAGAGTCAGATCTTTTTGATAAAATACAAGAAAAAGATTTTGATATAATAGTTTCAAATCCACCATATATAAAAAAAGAAGTATTAAAAACTCTTTCAAAACAAGTTCAAAATGAACCTATTCTTGCATTAGACGGAGGGGAAAGTGGACTTGAATTTTATAAAAAAATAGCAAATGAAGCATACATATATATAAAAAATAATGGTTTCTTATGTTTAGAAATCGGTTATGATCAAGCAAAAGAAGTAGAAGAAATTTTAATTAAAAATAAATATTATAAAGATATAAGAGTCATAAAAGATTTATCAAATAATGATAGATGTATAATTTCTAAAATAGTAAAATGAAAGGAGGTAAGCAATATGTCTTTTTCAAGTGAACTAAAAAATGAATTAAGTAAGATAAATAATTTGAAAAATAAAGACGAAGTATATGCTGAATTTTTAGGATATTTTTCGACAATAAGCCCTATAAAGACAAACAATATGTATAAGTTTTCAACCGAAAATGAGTATAATATAAATAGGTTTGCAAAATTATTAAGTAATTTAAAAATAGATGACTATAAGATTGAGGTTGTTGGCAAAACTTATATTATATTATTTAAGTATAATTTTACTGTAGACAGTTTAAGCAAAATAAGCAGTGAAACTCTAGAAAAAGCTTATATTAGAGGAAGTTTTTTAGGAGCAGGGTCTATTAATAATCCAGAGAAAAAGTATCATTTAGAAATAACTTTTTCAAATGAAGATTATTCTATATTTGCAAAAAAGATATTAGAAGAAAGTAGTATTTTTGCAAAAATACTAGAAAAAAGTATATATTTTAAAGATGGAGAAGAAATATCTAAATTTTTAGCCTTTATTGGTGCAAATAGCAGTGTTATAAAATTTGAAGAAGTACGAGTAGTTAGAGAGATGAAGAACAATGTTAACAGACTTGTAAATTGTGAAACTGCTAATATGAATAAGACTATAAGTACTGCAGTAAAACAAACTGAACTTATCAGTAAAATAAGAAAAGATGGAAAATTTGCAAAACTTCCAGAAGATTTAAAAGAAATAGCAATTTTAAGGGAAAAAAATCCAAATGCAACACTAGAAGAATTAGGCAAAATGCTAAAAAATCCGATTGGAAAATCTAGTGTAAGTCATAGATTTAAGAAAATAGAGGAATATTTATAATGCAAGATACTGAACTAGGAATATATGTGCATATTCCATTTTGCAAGAAAAAATGTGATTATTGTGATTTTGTGTCGTTTTGTGGAATGGATGAAATAATTGAACAATATATTCAATGTTTAATAAATGAAATAGAAAATAAGGCTAAGCAATTTAAAGATAGAAATGTTAAAACTATATATTTTGGGGGAGGAACACCATCTTATATAGAAAGTAAGTATATTACTAGAGTACTAGAAAATATATCTAAAAATTTTAAAGTAAACTTAGATGCTGAAATAACTATTGAAGCAAATCCAGGGACTGTTACAAAAGAAAAAATTGAGAGTTATAAAAAAGCTGGAATAAATAGAATAAGCATTGGACTTCAAACTACTAGTGATATCCTTTTAAAAGAAATTGGTAGAATTCACACGTATAAAGAATTTTTAGATACATATAAAATTGCAAGAAATGTATTTGATAATATAAATGTTGATTTAATGCTTGGACTACCTAATCAAAGTTTAAAAGATTTGGAGGATAGTCTTCAAAAGGTAATAGAGTTAAATCCAGAGCATATATCTGTGTATTCTCTTATATTAGAGGAAAAAACAAAAATGTATGAAAAATATGAAAATGGTGTATTAAATCTACCAGATGATGAACTAGAAAGAAAAATGTATTGGTATGTGAAGAAGAGTCTTGAAAAAAATGGATATAACCATTATGAAATATCAAACTTCGCTAAAAATGGTTATGAATCAAAGCATAACATTGATTGTTGGAGTCAAAAACAGTATTTAGGATTTGGAATAAATGCAAGTTCATATGTAGATAGCAAAAGGTTTTCAAATGTACCAAACATAAATGAATATATAAAGAATATCAAAAATAATGAGCCTGAAAAAAATGAAATATTAGAAGAAATTCAAGATAGAGAAATGCAAATGAAGGAATTCATGCTTCTAGGATTAAGAAAAATTGAAGGAATAAGGAATCAGGATTTTTATAATAAGTTTGGGATAGATGTAGAAGAAGAGTTTGAAATAGAATTAAAAAAGCTAAGAAAAGAAAATCTAATAGAAAAAGATAAAGTAAAACTTACAAATAGAGGATTAGATTTAGCAAATATTGTATGGGAAGAATTTATTTAAGGAGGAATATATGAAAGAAGAATTTATAAGACTATTACAATCAACAAACAGAGAAGGAATGGACAAATTATTAGAATTTTTGGAAAAATCAGACTTTTATACAGCACCTGCTAGTACTAGATACCATGGAAATTATGAAGGTGGACTTCTAGAACACAGTATGAAAGTATATGAAATATTTAAAGAAAAAATTAAACAAAGCGGACTTCAAACACCAGAAGAAAGTGTAATAATATCAGCTTTACTACATGATATTTGTAAAACTAACTTTTATAAAATTGATTATAGAAATGCAAAAAATGCTTTAGGCGTTTGGGAAAAAGTACCTTATTATACAATTGAAGATACAATTCCATATGGACATGGTGAAAAATCAGTAATGATGATTACTGAGTACATAAAGCTTACAAATGAAGAAAAATATTCTATTCGTTGGCATATGGGATTTACAGAACCTAAAGAAGTATATGGAACTTTAGGAGAAGCCTACAAAAAGTATCCAGCAGCATTGCTTTTACATGAAGCTGACTTAGAAACTACATATTTTTATAATATATAATTGAATAAAAAATAAAAAATACCTCAAAATAAAATTGAGGTGTTTTTTTATGAAAATTTCATGGATAAAAGCAGAAAATGATAACAAAAGTTTTAAATTTGCTGAAAATTTTGGATTAGATGTTTATAAAATAAATAATTTAGATAAAATTGATAATAAAATAGATGAATTGATTAGCAATAATTATAATACAATTGTAATATCAAAAGAAGTTGCTGGTTTCTCACAAAAAATCAACAATGAGTATTTAAAAAATAAAAATGTTGAAATTATAATTGGAAGGTAATACTACTTGAAAAAAATATTAGAAGATGTAATGCTAATCTGCGTTGGAAATAGTAAAGTAAAAGGCGATAGTTTAGGACCAATGCTAGGGTCGTTTTTTGAAAATAACAATTTATATGATGCTATTGTAATTGGAACAACAAATAATCCACTTAGTTATAATAAATTAGAGCAAATGAAAAACTATATTGATTCAAATAAGTTAAAGAAAAAAATAATAATAGACTCTGCTCTAGGAAATAGCATGAGTATAGGCAAAATATACATTTCAGAAAAAAGTTTTATAGTGGGCGATGGAGTAAATAAAGGAATTAAACTTGATGCTGATTTTATAATAAAAGGAGTAGTTGGAACAAACCACACATGTATAGAAAAAAATAAAAAAGAATTACAAAATGTTGACGAAAAAATCTTAAAGAGTATGATGAATAAGATAATTGAAATTTTGCCAATTCTGGTATGAAAAAAATATATTGGTTAATAATCCTTTTAAATAATTATTTAGGAGGATTTTATTTTGAGCAAAGAGCAAATGAAAAGTATTATTGTGTTAAAGAATTTACCATCTAATTTTATTGAAGAAGCGATTGTTGTTGTACGAGATGGAAAAAAGGTAAAAAATCCAGAATATAAAGTAATGCAGAGCTTTATGTCTGAAAAAGATCTTGGAAATATAGAACAAATAAAAAGAGAAAAAAGACAATACGTTGTAAAAGAAGCAGAACTTATTATAAAGGGATACATAGAAGAAATAGATTCTAAAAGAAAGTCTAAAAATATGGATAAAATGACTGCAAAATATAGAAAGCTAAATATAATTAACTATTTTTTAGCACTTGTAACTTTTATGAGTTTGATAGTTGCATTTGTTAAGTAGGTAGAATAAAAAAATCCTTACGTGAATATAAATTTATAAAGTTTATGTCTTACGGAGGATAAAGTGGATAGAACGATATCACAAGAAGAAAGAATAAGAAGAGCTGAAGAAATTTATAAAAGAAGAAACCAAAACAAAAAATACGATTTTGGCTCTCAATATAATGTAACTACAAAGCCAATATATAAAAAGGCAAAAAAGAGTATGACTAGAAAACTTGTCATTCAAAGTATTGTATGTCTTATTATATATTTTGGAGTGTACTTTGCAAATGGGCAAGAAAACATGAAATATATATATGATGCAGTCAAAGAAAACGTAAATCAGGATATAAATATTGAAATATTAAAAGATAAAATTGAAACAGCAAAGAAATGGTTAGAAGAAAAAGCCAGTATGTTTATTAAAGAAAATGCTGAAGAACCGACAAGTGTAATCGAAGGAAATACAGTAAATGAGGAAGAAAATGTGGTAAATACAGATGAAAATTTGCAAGAAGAACAAAATTTAGAGGTAAATGAAGTGAGCCAGATAGAGGCACCAAAGTCACAAGAAGAACTAGATATAGAAGAGGCAAAAAGTAAAAATATAATTTGGCCATTAAATGGTGTAATTACTTCTAATTTTGGACCAAGAGAAGCAACAAGCATTGTCAGTGCATACCATCATGGACTAGATATAGGAGGAAACGAAGGTGATATAATTATTGCTGCAATGGATGGAGAAGTAACTGTTGTTTCAGAAGATGGAGATTATGGTAAACATATAAAAATAGAAAATGGAGACATTGAGACTTTATATGCTCATTGCAGTCAATTATTAGTAAGTAGAGGTGCACAAGTAACAAAAGGAGAAGAAATTGCAAAAGTTGGGCAGACTGGAAAAGCTACACGGTCCACATTTGCATTTTGAAATAAAAAGAGATGATAGATTTATAGATCCAAGTAAGGTATTATAAAAGGTGAAAATATGAAAATAAAAATAAATTTAAAAATTCTGTTATTCTTATTTCTTTTGATACTAACAAGACAAGTAAAAATATATTTATTTATAATGCTTTTTGCACTTCTACATGAAATAGGACATATTATTACAGGAGCTATATTAGGCATTTTACCAGAAGAAATAGAAATTTTTTCAAGTCGGATTTTCAGTTAAGTTTAAAGAAAATTTAAACAGGTTGGAAAATACAAAAGAGGTATCTATAAAGAAAATATTGGTAACTATTGCTGGACCTGCTGTAAATATGTTTATAATAATATTAAGCAAAATATATGTATTAAAAACAGGAAATTTAGGACTTTTTAGTATTGGTATTGAAGAAATAATATATGCAAATTTATTATTGTTTATTTTTAATATGCTTCCAATCTATCCTTTAGATGGAGGAAGAATACTAAAAGAAATAATAAATTTATTCTGTGGTGCTGAAAGTGCATATGAAGTAATAAATAAAATATCAAATGTTACAATAATTGCTTTAACATTATTTGCGAGTTTGCTAATTTTAAAATACAAAAATATTGCAATAGTTGCAGTGATTTTATATTTGTGGATTGTTGTAATATGTGAAAATAAAGAATATAATATAAAACATAAGATTTTGGAACAATACATATTAAAGTAAAAAATATTGAAAAAAAATAAATTTGATGATAATATATAAAGCAGTAAAATATGGAGGAAACAGATGAAAAAAGTAAAAGAGGAAAGAGGAATAACGTTAATTTCTCTCACAATAACTATTCTAGTTATGACAGTACTTACAGTAACATTGACAGCAAGTTTAAATTCTACTACTGAATTAAAAAGATTCAACGAGGTTAAAAGTGATGTTTTAGCTTTATCTCAAGAAGTTAAAGCATATTACTTAAAAAATGGTACTTTGCCTGTAGATAAAACTGTAGGATATGATGTTACAACTTCTGGAAGTAGATTTTTTATTCCTGACAAAGACAGAAATCCAAATGATTCTGGAAGTTACTATGCAATAGACTGGACACTGCTTGATATAAAACTAAATAAGGGGAATAAAAATACAGAAAAAGACGTATATGTAGTTAATGAAAAAAGTTTTACAGTTTATTATCTAGAAGGAATAGAACTTGGAAGTGACAGATATTATACGATGGAAGATAGCTTTAAAAGTGGATCTCATACTGAAGAATATTATAGTAAAGTAAGTCTTCCTATTATTTCAGTAGTTACTATGGAAAGTAGTAATGAAAACAAAGAAATTGCAAAAAAACGGAGATGCTATTCAAATAAAGATATTATCAAATTATAACTCAAGTGAATTTTCTAAACTTCCAATGTTAGAGATTCTTGGAAGCAATGTAGAAATTACATGGGAAAATAACATAGGTGTTGCAAATTATACAATTTTGGGAACAGAACCTAACTTAAATGATAAATCTAAAATTACGTTTAGAATATATAATTATAGTGTAGATTCTAGAAGCGGAGAGGAAATAACCTCTGTAACATTTGGAAAAGGTGTATATTTTGAAAAGTAGAGTAATTTGTTAAAAAATTCTTGCAAATAAAGGAAAGTTATGATAAAATAAAGCAGTACGTAAATGTACTGCTTTTTAATTTGTGTTGTGGTTTTACAAATTAAAATCCTTACCTATAGCGAAAGCTATAGGTTGTATAATCCAAAGGGAGGTGAAAATAATGAATAAATACGAAAGTATGATCATTATTAATCCAGCTGTTGATGAAGAAAGAGTAAACGAACTTTCTAAAAAATTTACAGAGATGATTAATAAAGATGGAAATGTAGAAAAAGCAGATTTACTAGGAAAGAAAAAACTTGCTTATCCAGTAAAGAAAAATGCTGAAGGATATTCTGTAGTATTATATTTTACAGCAAATCCAGCTATAATTTCAGAACTTGAAAGAAATTATAGAATTACTGATGATGTTATAAAATTCATGACAATCAAAGTAGAAGAATAATAAATAAAAAATGGAGGTCCACATATGAACAAAGTAATTTTAATGGGCAGACTTACAAGAGACCCAGAAGTAAGATATACACAAACAAATAATACTATGGTTGCAACTTTTTCTCTTGCTGTAAATAGAAGATTTGCAAGACCAGGAGAAGAAAGACAAGCAGATTTTATAAATGTAGTTGCTTGGAGCAAAACAGGTGAATTTGTTAGTAAATACTTTAAAAAAGGCCAACAAGTAGCTGTAGTAGGAAGACTACAAACAAGAACTTGGGATGATGATAAAGGACAAAAACATTATATTACAGAAGTTGTAGCAGAAGAAACATATTTTGCAGAGAGCAGAAGAGATGGAGCTGGTTCTGCAGATGATTTCGGAGCAAGCTTTGGAACTGATATTCCAGCTGCAGGCGGAGCTTCTGAATTTGAAGTATCATCAGGAGACGACCTACCATTTTAAGTTTAAAAAAATAGAATAGGGAGGAAAAGAAGATGGCAGATAAAAGACAAAATAGAAGAAACAACAATGATGAAGATTACAACCCAAAATTCAGAAAAATGAGAAAAAAAGTTTGTCCACTATGTGCAAACAAAAATCTTGTTTTAGATTTTAAAAATGCTGATCAATTAAAGAAATTCATCAATGATAAAGGAAAAATTCTACCAAGAAGAGCAACAGGAGCTTGTGCTAAACATCAAAGAGACATTACAATAGCTGTTAAGAGAGCAAGACAAATTGCTGTATTACCATATACTCAAGAGTAATTATTTAATATAAAGTAGCATATTATGATTCTACAGTAATAAAGTTGTAATATTTTTTTAATATAAAGGATAAATAAAAAATATTGACTATATAAAAAAAGAATAGTAAAATAAAAAATGTAGATAATAATAAGTATTAAATAAAAAGGAGAAAAATATGATGAAAAAAGAATTAAAATTAGTTATGGGAATAATTATACTTGGAATAATAGTTATATTAAGTAGCTGTAATGTTCAAGCTGCTGAAACAATCATTATAGGTGGAAATAATGCTACTACAAATGCTACTGATACAACAAACACAGCTAACAACGGAACAATTATAGTTGGCGGAAATAATGCAGAAGCAACAACACCAACAGTTAATACAACAGGTACTTATAATGCAACTACGAATACAACAACTACATTACCTAAAACAGGTGAAAATGATGTATATATCGTTGGAGCTTTAGGAATAGTATGTGTTATATCTGCAGTATATGCATATAGAAAAATTCGCAATTATAATATATAATTCTAAATGAAAGAAGAGATTTTTTAAGTCTCTTCTTTTTTGCTTTAAGCTTCAAATGCCTCAATAATTATTCGAGAACCTTTTAAACTGTTACAAGTCATTAAAGTTAATTTTCTTTTCCCATTTGTTTCTTGAGAAAGAATTGATGTATCTGTACTTTCAACTTCATATTGCTTATAAACGAGATATTCTACTGAATTTCCAGATAAATCATAAATATAAATTGAATCATTGTTTTTTAATGTAGATATTTTGGCAAAAAATGTATTATCTATATAATTGTGTCCAGCTATACAGAAATTGCCGATTTCATTTGGGTTGGGGCCTGCAAATTTACAAGGAGCTATTTTTAAAAGTTCGTCTGATACTTCTGATAAAATAGGATAATCTAATTTTAATTTATCAATTTTTATAATGCCTATTACAAATGGGGATGAGTAGGTTTGAATTTTGTAATTGGAATGTTCCGAATATAATTTTAATATTTGAAGAGTACTTGAAAAATTTTTAGATGAAATTTCTTTTTGCCTTAGTTTAGTAAAATAAGAAAATAAAAATATGATTAAGGATATTATAATTATTACTGAAGTGACAAATAATATATAATAAATTTTATTATTTAATTTTTTAAAATTTAACATATAGGCTCCTTTTTATAGTAAAATTTATATATATTATATTTTTGTCTAAATTCTAAAAAATAAAGAGGAAAATTTTAAAAAGTACTATAATTTATACATTATTTATGATAGAATATGAAAAGCAATTTTATAGTTATATAAAATTAAAATAAAAAAGAATAGGAGAAATATTATGCCAAAAGCAAAGTATAAGAGAGTTCTATTAAAATTAAGTGGAGAAGCTCTAGCAGGAGAATTAAAAAATGGGTTAGATGCTGAAGTTATGGCAACAATATGCAAACAAATAAAAGAGATGCATGATTTAGGTGTAGAAATTGGTATCGTTGTTGGCGGAGGAAATTTTTGGAGAGGAAAATATAGTACAAAAATGGAAAGAACAACAACAGATACAATGGGAATGCTTGCAACTATAATGAATGCTTTAGCTCTTCAAGATGAGCTTGAAAAAATAGGATTAAAAGCAAGAATTCAAACATCAGTAGAAATGACACAAATTGCAGAGCCATATACAAGAAGAAAGACAATGGATTATTTAAAAGATGGAAAAATAGTAGTTTTTGCAGGAGGCACAGGACATCCATATTTTTCTACAGATACAGCAGCAGCACTTAGAGCTTCTGAAATAGATGCAGAAGTGATTTTGGTTGCAAAAACAGTTGATGGAGTATATTCAGATGATCCAAAAATAAATTCAAATGCAGTAAAATATGATGAAATAACATATGTAGAAGTTTTGGAGAAGAATTTAAAAGTAATGGACCAAACTGCGATATCTCTTTGCAGGGATAATGATATGCCATTAATAGTATTTAAAATGAATGAATATGGAAATATATTAAAAGCAGTAACTGGTGAAAAAGTAGGAACACTTGTTACAGAAAGAAAATAATAAAAAGGATATAGGTGAATAAAAATGGATTTTAATAATGTTACGGAAAAAATGAATAAAACAATAAGCGTATATGAAGAAAATTTATCAGAGGTTAGAGCTGGAAGAGCTAATCCTAATATACTAAATAAAATAACTGTTGATTACTATGGAGTTCCAACTCCAATAAATCAAATGGCAGGAATATCAGTCCCAGAGCCAAGAATGATAGTTATTCAACCATGGGATATGAGCGTTTTAAAAGAGATTGAAAAAGCAATTAATTTGGCTGATATTGGGATAAATCCAAATAATGATGGAAAAGTTATAAGACTTGTATTCCCAGAACTTACAGAGGAAAGAAGAAAAGAGTTAGCAAAGCAAATTAGAAAAATGGCAGAAGAAGCAAAAGTTGCAGTTCGTTCAATAAGAAGAGATGCAATAGATGAAGCAAGAACTGCTCAAAAAAATAGCGAGCTTACAGAAGACGAATTAAAACAAGCAGAAGATAAAATTCAAAAGATTACAGATTCAAAAATTGAGGAAATAGATAAAATTTTAGAGAATAAAGAAAAAGAAATAATGACAGTATAGGAGAAATTATGGAGGAATATGTAAATAAGATTGATATAGAAAATCTACCAAAACATGTTGCAATAATAATGGATGGAAATAGAAGATGGGCTAAGAAGGTTGGAAAGACTACTCCTCAAGGGCATAAAGAAGGCGCTGAAACATTAAAGCGCCTTGCAAAATTTGCAAATAAACTAGGGATAAAATATATGACAGTATACGCTTTTTCAACAGAAAATTGGAAACGTGCAGAAGAAGAAGTAGGGGCAATAATGAAACTTCTAAAGTTCTACATATTAGATTTCTTTAAATCAGACGATAACAATATAAAAGTAAAAGTAATAGGAAAAATAGAGGAACTTCCAAAAGATATATATAAGGAAATTAAAAGCGTAGAAGAAAAAACAAAGAATAATACTGGAATGGTATTAAATATAGCTTTTAATTATGGAGGAAGAGACGAATTAGTAAGTGCAACAAAGAGAATTTCAGAATTAGTAAGTAGTGGAAATTTAAAATTAGAAGATATTACAGAAGAAACAATTTCACAAAATTTATATACAGCAGGTCAACCAGACCCAGATTTATTAATAAGAACTTCTGGAGAAGAAAGAATCAGTAATTTCTTACCATGGCAAATTGCATATTCTGAATTTGTATTCACAGATAAATTCTGGCCAGAATACTCAGATGAGGATTTTATAGACTCTATTGCAACATACCAACGTAGAAATAGAAGATTTGGTGGAAATAAATAAAATTTTTATAAAGGAAAACAAGAGAAATGAAAAGAATTTTGTCAGGAGCAATAATATTTGCAACAGTTTTAGTTGTATTTATATTTGGAAATGTTTATACAGTTGATATTGTACTTTGTGCGGTAGCTCTAAGATGTGTTTATGAGTTATCTAAAACTTTTGAAAAAAAAGGTTTTGCACCAGTAAAATGGGTTACATATTTAGCTTGCATAGCACTGGGACTTCTACATATATTAAACTTAGATAGTAAAATAATGTTTAGCGAACTTGTCTTACCTATAGCATTAGTTTTAAGTTTTGCAGATCTAATATTTAGAAAAGATAAGAAAAGAACTGCTGTAGATATTGCAATAACAGCATTTGAAATATTATATGTAGTAGTATTTTTGTCAATATTCTCAAAAATAAGAGCTATGGAAAGCGGAAAATTGCTAATTTGGTATGTATTTATAACTGCTTGGATAACTGATGTTTTTGCACTTTATACAGGAAAAACTATTGGAAAACATCATTTCACGCAAATTTCACCAAATAAAACAATTGAAGGTTGTATTGGTGGACTGGTAGGTTCTATACTTGGTTGTGTATTATATACAATTGCATTAAATAAATTTTCAGGAGTTATAACAATAAATTATGCTTATGCAATAATGATGGGGTTAATATTAAGTGTTATAGGTCAAATTGGAGATTTAGCTGCATCTAGTATAAAAAGATATGCTGATGTAAAAGATTTTAGTAACCTGATACCTGGACATGGTGGAATGCTTGACAGAATAGATAGTATAATATTTATAGCGCCATTTGCATATATTTTACTAAATATTATAGTATAATGGAGGCAGTAATTTGATAGACATTCTAATAAATGCGATAAAAATAATATTTTTATTAGGCTTTTTAGTTGGAATTCATGAGGGAGGACATTTCTTAATTGCAAAACTTTGTAAAGTAAAAGTAAATGAATTTGCAATAGGATTTGGTCCTACTATCTGGAAAAAACAAGGAAAAGAAACTAAATACGCACTAAGATTAATACCTTTAGGTGGTTTTGTAAGCCTAGAAGGTGAAGAAGCTCTCTCTAATGAAGAAGGAGCTTTTTGTAATGCAAGTATTCCAAAAAGAATTGCAATTGTAGCGGCAGGCGCAATTGTAAATATAATTTTTGCGTTGCTTGCATATTTTATACTTTGCATGACTGCAAATGGGTATACAACAAATGTTGTAGATAAAGTAATTTCAGGGTATTCTGCCGAGAACTCTGGAATTGTATCAGGTGATGAAATACAATATATAAATGGCGAAAAGATAGTAACAATAGCTGATGTAAAATCTGCAATTGCAAGAGCTGGAGAGAACAAAATAAAAATAACGGTCAAAGATAATAGTGGAAATATTAAAGAAGTTGAACTTACTCCCACAGTAGAAAACGGCACATATTATATAGGAATACAATTTAAGGTAGCAGATAATACTATTTCAAATAGAATATATTATTCTGCACATAATACAAAATTATTTATTAAAGATATGGCTGAAAGTGTAAAAATGTTATTTACAGGCAAAACAACAACAGAACAATTAACTGGACCTATAGGAATATCACAAGTTGTAGCACAAACTAATGGCATAAAACAATTTGTATATGTTTTAATTGTTATTTCAATGTCGCTAGGAGTTACTAATTTAATACCATTTCCACCACTAGATGGAGGAAAAATATTATTACTTATTATAGAGGGAATAAGAAGAAAACCACTAGACAAAGAAGTAGAGGCAAAAATTCAGCTTGCAGGATTTGCAGTACTTATAACTCTATCAATATTTGTTGCGTATAATGATATATTAAGAATATTTTAACATTAGTATAAGGGGGAAAACTAATGGAGAAACAAGAAGCAAAAAATGTAAAAGAAGTATTCAAAGACTACGACTCTAATAGTTTTGAATTAAATGCTGCAAGAGTTGTAGGAATAAATTTATATAAATCCAAAAAAGAGTTAGAACTAATAATAGAATCAGATAAGCTAATAAAAATAGAAGATATTTTAGCAATGGAAAAGTACATGGAAAACAGATTCCAAGTAAAAAATGCTAGAATAACAATAAAATATACTTTTAATGATATTCCACTTACGATAGTTGGAAAAGATGAAAGCGTAGATATAAATGAGCTTATAAAAAAAAGTTGGAATAATATAGTAGAATATATTGCTTTTAAGCATCCAATTGCCAAGGCCTTTCTAAAAGGAAGTTCAATCGATATAGCTGATAAAAACATGAAAATTACTCTTACAAGAGGTGGAAGAGAGTTTCTAGAAGGCAATAAATTCAATGAAGTATTTTCAAATATATTATCAAATGTATATAATAGAAAATATGTAATTAAATATGAAGAGGCTATAAATGAAGATGAGTTTATCCAAGTAAGAGAAGAAAAGAAGAAACTTCAAGCAAGGATAATGCAAGAAATAGTTAGCAATATAGGAAAAGAACCAGAAAATGATACTAAAGAAAAGAAAAATAATACGAAATCATATAACAAAAGTAACCAAGATTTGCCTTGGGCAGATGTTCCACCACCAGAAATGCCTCCAATGATGGATATGAATATGCCACCAGAAATGATGCCTCAAGATTTTGGAGGCGGATTTGCACCAGCACCACAAGCTCCAAAGCCTGAACCAAAGAAAGAAGAGCCTCAGGAAGAAGATACACCACTTATTGTTGGAAGAAGTTTGAATTTAAAAGATGCAATTACTAAAATCCAAGACATTGGTGTTGAAAGTGGAAATGTAATTATTGAAGGTTCAATATTAACAGTAATATTAGACGCTAAAGACGAAAATATTAATCTAGAAATAAAAACAAGAGAATTAAAATCTGGAAAAGTTTTAATTACATTTAGTGTTTATGATGGAACAAATACTATCGACTGTAAAGTTTTCGCACCAGGCGAAAAAGCAGATAAAATAAAGAAGAGATTAAAAAATGCAAAACGAGTAAGAATTGCTGGAACTGCACAATTTGACCCCTATGCAAAGCAGTTAGGAGTTTTAGCAAATACTGTAATTGAGATGCCTGAAGAGAAAAAAGTACAAAGAATGGATATGGCTGAAATCAAAAGAGTTGAACTTCACATGCATACTCAAATGAGTATGATGGATGGAATAACTCCTGCAAAAGATTTAATTAAAAGAGCCATGAAATGGGGAATGAAATCAATAGCAATAACAGACCATGGAAATGTTCAAGCTTTCCCTGATGCACATAAAATGCTTGGCGTAAATAATCCAGATATGAAAGTTTTGTATGGAGTTGAAGCATATTTGGTTCCTGATAAAGTTCCTTGTATTGGAAACTCAAGAGGACAAGCTCTTCATACAACATACTGTGTACTAGACTTAGAAACAACAGGTCTTTCATTTAGAACAGAAAAAATTACTGAAATAGGAATTATGAAGCTAAATGAAAAGGGCGAAGTAATTGGCGAATTTGAAACTTTTGTAAATCCAGAAAAGCCAATCCCTCAAAGAGTAGTTGAGGTAACTCATATTACAGATGACATGGTAAAAGATGCTGAAACTATTGATAAAGTATTTCCTAAAATGCTTGAATTTATTGGCGATAGCGTTGTTGTAACGCATAACACAGACTTTGATATAGGATTTTTAAAGTATAATGCAAAACAGTTAGGATACACTTTTGAAAATACATACTTAGATACATTAAGACTTGCAAAAGACTTGTTCCCAGACTATAAAAAATACAAATTAGGAGTAATTGCAGAAAATTTAGGAATTGAAGTATTAGTTGCCCATAGAGCTTTAGATGATGTTGATACAACTGTAAAAGTATTTAGGAAAATGCTTGAAATGCTTGATGAAAAAGGTGTAGAAACAATAGACCAAATAAGTGAAAAAGTAGGCGGACAAGTAAACTACAAAAAGTTAAAAAGTTTCCATGCAATAATTTTGGCAAAAGATTATGTTGGACTAAAAAATTTATATAAGCTAATTTCAATTTCACATTTAAATTACTTTTATAAAAAGCCATTAATATTAAAATCTATATATAAGCAATACTGCGAAGGTCTTATTTTAGGTAGTGCTTGTGAAGCAGGAGAGCTATATCAAGCAATAGAGCAAGGAAAAGATGATGACGAAGTAGAAGCTATTGCAAGAGATTATGATTATTTAGAAATACAACCAACAGGAAACAACATGTTCTTAGTTAGAAATGGTGTTGTACCAAATGTAGAGGCACTTCAAGACATAAATAGAAAAATAGTTGCCTTAGGTGAAAAATTAGATAAATTAGTAGTTGCAACTTGTGATGTTCATTTTATGGACCCAGAAGACGAAATATATAGAAGAATATTAGAAGCTGGACAAGGCTATGCAGACTGTGACTTGCAAGCCCCACTATATTTAAGAACAACAGAAGAAATGCTAGAAGAGTTTAGCTATCTAGGCAAAGAAAAAGCTTATGAAGTAGTTGTAACAAACACAAATAAAATAGCTGATATGTGTGAGCAAATAAGTCCAATTTCGCCAGAAAAATGTCCACCATATATCAATGACTGCGAAAAAACAATAAAAGAAATTGCATATAATAAAGCTCATGAATTATATGGCGATCCACTTCCACAAATAGTTGAAGATAGACTACAAAGAGAACTTACATCTATAATTAGCAACGGATTCTCCGTTATGTACATTATAGCTCAGAAGTTGGTTTGGAAGTCTAATGCAGATGGATACATAGTAGGTTCCAGAGGTTCTGTTGGTTCATCATTTGTTGCCAACATGACTGGTATTACAGAGGTAAATTCGCTTCCACCACATTATAGATGTCCTCATTGCAAATATTCAGATTTTACTGATTATGGCTATAAAAATGGATTCGACTTACCAGATAAAATGTGCCCAAAGTGTGGTCATAAATTAAAGAAAGATGGACTAGATATCCCATTTGAAACTTTCTTAGGATTTAATGGAGATAAAGAGCCAGATATAGACTTAAACTTCTCTGGTGAATATCAAGCGAAAGCACATAAATATACAGAAGTAATATTTGGAAAAGGAACAACCTTTAAAGCTGGAACTGTTGGTACTGTAGCGGGAAAAACTGCGATGGGCTATGTTAGAAAATATAATGAAGAGCGTGGAATTCCAATAAATAATTCTGAAGTAATAAGAATTGCACAAGGCTGTACAGGAATTAAAAGAACAACAGGACAGCACCCTGGAGGAATTATAGTTGTTCCAAAAGGAAGAGAAATATATGAGTTTACACCAGTTCAGCATCCTGCAGATGATCCAAATTCAGACATAATAACAACTCACTTTGATTATCACTCAATCGACCAGAACCTTTTAAAATTAGATATACTAGGACATGATGATCCAACAATGATAAGAATGCTTTATGATATAACAGGTCAGGACCCAACAAAAGTTCCACTTGATGACAAAGAAACGATGTCAATTTTTGGTTCAACAAAAGCATTAGGAGTAACTCCTGAACAAATACATAGTGAAGTTGGAAGTTTCGGTGTTCCAGAATTTGGAACAAAATTCGTAAGAGGAATGCTTGTTGACACAAGACCAAAAACATTTGATGAATTGATTAGAATTTCAGGTCTATCACATGGTACCGATGTTTGGCTAAATAATGCTCAAAGCTTAATTGAAGCAGGCACTATCAAACTGGAAGATGCTATATGTTGTAGAGATGATATCATGATTTACTTAATAAAAGAAGGATTGCCACCACAAAAAGCGTTCAAAATAATGGAGTTTGTTCGTAAAGGAAAGCCTTCAAAAGATCCAGAAGGTTGGGCTAAACATGAAGCTACAATGCGAGAATACAATATTCCAGAGTGGTATATAGGCTCTTGTAAAAAAATCAAGTACATGTTCCCTAAAGCCCATGCTGCAGCTTATGTTACAAATGCTTTCAGAATTGCGTGGTTCAAAGTTCACATGCCAAAAGCTTATTATGCTGCATACTTCTCTATAAGAGCAGACGCTTTTGATAGTGATGTAATGTGTAATGGAAAAGAAAGAGTAAAAAACAAGATGAAAGAAATTGAACTTGCTGGAAAAGCTGCAACTAAAAAGGATCAAGATACATATTCAGTTTGCGAAATCGTTCTTGAAATGTACGAAAGGGGCTTTAATTTCTTACCAATGGACTTGTATGAATCAGATGCTACAAAATTTAAAGTTATGCCAGATGGAATAAGACCACCATTAAATAGTATACCAGGACTTGGAACTGTTGCAGCACAAAGTATTCAGGAAGCAAGAAAAGCAGGCGAGTTTATGTCTATAGATGACTTGAAAATTCGTGCAAAAGTTGGAAAATCAACAATAGAGATGCTTCAAAATGTTGGTTGCTTAAAAGGAATGAGCCAAAGCAATCAAATGAGCTTATTTGCTTAAAAGCGAAAGGAATAAAATATGGAGTATTTAGTACAAATATTTAGTATAAAAAATATAGCAATATATTTGATAATAATGAATTTAGTTGGATTTTTATCAATGTTAATAGATAAAAAGAAAGCTGAAAGAGGAAGTTGGAGAATAAAAGAAAGCACACTTCTAATAATTGCAGTTTTAGGCGGAAGTATAGGCTCTATTGCAGGAATGTATACTTTCAGACACAAAACACAAAAGCCTAGGTTTTATGTAGGACTTCCTATAATAATAGTATTACAAATACTAATTATAGTAGCAATTTTAATTGAAACTAAAAAATAATAATAAAGACAAGTATATATGGAATAGTTATATATACTTGTCTTTTTGTAATTCTATTATTAATAGTGATATACATAATTAATAATAGAAATAGTGTTTGATTAACAATAAAAATGTTATACATAAAAAAGTGGATAACTTACTACTATGAAACACTTGATATAATAGTTATCCACAAAGTTATCCACATTATCCACAACCCTGTGCATAATATTTTTGCTGTAAAAGCCATAAATAAGGTGCACATAATTGAAAAATAACATTTTTTTGATTTTTGGTATATTTTTACAGAAAAGTGTGGTATTATGGTTGGAAAGTTATATACGAAATAGAATAAAAAAAGAAAGGAGCATTTTAAGTATGGATAACAATTTAATTAGTGATGATTATAAAGATTTTATAGGAGATATTAAAAATAAAATCAGAAATAGTCAATATGAAGCAATGAAAGTTGTAAATCAAACTTTAATAAACTTATATTGGGGAATTGGACAGGAAATATATATACAACAACAGGAAAAAGGTTGGGGAAAATCAATAGTTGAAGTATTAGCTGGAGAATTAAAGAAAGAATTTCCTGAAGTTAAAGGCTTTTCAGCAAGTAATTTGTGGAGAATGAGAAATTTTTATGTAACATATAGAGATGCAGAAAATCTCGCACTAATGGTGCGAGAAATTAGCTGGAGCAAAAATATAGTAATAATGGAAAAATGTAAAGAAAAACTAGAACGAGAATTTTATATAAAAATGACAAAGAAATTTGGATGGACAAAAGATGTACTAATAAACCATATTGAAAATAAATCTTATGAAAAATATTTAATAAATCAAACAAATTTTGATAATACACTACCAGAAAAATATATAAATCAAGCTAAATTAGCAGTAAAAGATGAATATATTTTTGATTTTATGGAACTTTCAGAACAACACTCAGAACGAGAATTAGAGACGAGTTTAATAAGTAATATGAGGGCTTTCTTAGAATAAATGGGAGGCAATTTTGCTTTTATGGGAAGCCAATATCATATAAACGTAGGTGGTGCTGATTTTTATATAGATTTGTTGTTGTATCATAGAAGCTTAAATAGTCTAGTTGCTATTGAATTAAAAATAGGAGAGTTTAAGCCGGAATTTGTGGGACAACTTCAATTTTATTTAACAGCATTAGATAAACAGGTTAAAATGGAGCACGAGAATCCATCAATAGGTATTATTATATGCAAAAATAAAAATAGAACTGTTGTAGAATATGCTTTAAATGATAGTCATAAACCAATAGGAGTAGCCACATATCAAATGAGAGATACATTGCCAGAAAAAATGAAAGATTTATTACCGTCACCAGAGGAAATAAAGAAGAGACTAGAAGGATTACAATAAAAATTATATATTTTTTATTTTCCGACATAATCTATACTCTTAGTTTAGCTCACTTCAAAAATTAAATACTAATAAATTATAATAATTATAAAATTCACAAGAGAATAAAAAGAAACGAATTGAGCAAAATAATGAAAAAACTAAGGAGGATAAAAATGAACAAGAAGAGACAGGAAAGCCTTGAGGCTGTACACACACACACACACACACACACACACACCAATAATCTAAGAAAGGAAAAAGGAATAACATTAGTTGCGCTTGTAGTGACTATAGTTGTACTTTTGATTTTAGCAGGAGTATCAATAAATTTAGTAGTAGGACAAAATGGATTAATTACAAGAGCAAAAGAAGCAAAAAAGAGAACGGAAGAGGCAATAAATAAAGAAGAAAAAGAATTTGCTAATGCACAATTGGAAATAAATTATACTGAAAAACCAAAAGATGATGATTTAAATCCAGAATTAAAAAAGTTCATAGCAAAATATAATATTACAGAAGACAATCAAGAAATTACATTTCCTATTAGACATCCAATTGGAGAATGCGAAATAGACTTTGGTGATGGTGTAAAAATGAATATCAATTTAAATGCGTCAAATGTAATACATCAATATAAGGAAAAAGGAGAATATATAATTGAAATTAGTGGAAAAGCTAATTCATTTAACTATTTTTTTGATAGTAAAGATAATGATAAAATAATACAATTATTACAGTGGGGAACGGTTTTCAACATAATTTCATTTGCAAATTGTACAAATTTGACTGGGGAAATACCAGCCCCATCTACAAATACAATGAAAAATATGACTAGTGTTGTTAGATTGTTTAAAAATACTAGTATAACAGGACAAATTCCAGCTTATTTATTTTATGGAGGAGAAAATATAGAATTTGCTTATGAATGTTTTCAAGGCTGTAAAAATTTAAATAGCTTAATACCAGAGACTTTATTTCAAGATATGAAGAATTTGAAACAAACACATACTATGTTTTCAGATAGTGGTATAAAAGGGAAAATACCTAGTAATTTGTTCAAAAACAATGAAAAATTGGAAAGTGTTAATTACATGTTTTCTGGATGTGAAAATATTACAGGAACTATACCAGGAAATTTATTTGATAATAATCTAAATATAAAGTCTTTTAGAGGAATTTTTAGAAAATGTGGTATTTCTAACATTGAAAGTAATTTATTTTCAAAAAATACTATAGCAACTGATTTTGTGAATGTATTTAGAGAATGTTATAATTTGAAGAGTATACCAGAAGGATTATTTGAAAAAAATGTTGAAGCTAGTTTGTTTAATGATTGTTTTAGAGAATGTGAATCTTTAGAAAGCATGCCAGCTAATTTATTTAGTACAAATACTAAAGCTACAAATTATACAGAGACTTTTTATTCATGTAAAAAGTTAAAGGGGATTGCATTAAATTTATGGAACAGAGGAGACGGAATAATAGGAACTAAATGCTTTTTTGATTGTACTGGATTAAGCAATTATGAAAATATACCAGATGACTGGAAATAAGAAATTTTCTATAAATTATATCTTTTTTATAATACTTGTGTTAAAATAATTATAAATGAAAAGAGGAAGGTATTATGGAAGATAAATATAAAATGACATTAGAACAAAATATATTTCTAGCTAAAAGGAATTTAGTTGATAATGTATATGCAAGTGCAAGAATGGAAGGAATAAATATAACATTTCCACAAACAAAAACGATACTAGACGGAGTTAATGTTAATAGTCTTAAGATAGATGATATTCAATGTGTACTAAATTTAAGAGATGCTTGGAAATTTGTGATAAATAATATAAAAGAACAATTCAATCTTGAATTTGTATGTAAAGTCAATGAATATGTGGCGAGAAATGAAAGCTTAGAATGGGGAACATTAAGAAATGGAAGGGTTGAAATTACAGGAACACAGTATATTCCAGAGATTCCAAATAAAGAAGATGTGGAAGAAGATATAAAAGAAATTATAAAAATTGAGAATGCAACACAAAGAGCAATTACATATATGTTATATGGTATGAGAAAACAATTATTTTGGGATGGAAATAAAAGGACGAGTACAATTGCAGCTAATAAAATAATGATAGAAAATGGTGCAGGAATAATTAAAGTACCGGATGAAAAACTGGAAAGATTTAACGAATTATTGACAAAATATTATGATACAAATGAAATGCAGGAAATAAGTAATTTTATATATGAAAACTGTATAGATGGAATAAGAATATAGTTATAAAAATATGGCTTATATAGTCATATTTTTTATTTTCCGACATAATCTACACTCTTAGTTTAGCTCACTTCAAAAATTAAATGCTAATAAATTATAATAATTATAAAATTCATAAGAGAATAAAAAGAAACGAATTGAGCAAAATAATGAAAAAACTAAGGAGAACGGAAAATGAATAAGGAAAAAAGTAAATGTCAAAAAAATATGAATTATTTGAAGAATACTGGTATAACTCTAGTGGCTTTAGTAGTGACAATTGTGGTACTTCTAATTTTAGCAGGAGTATCAATAAACTTAGTAGTAGGACAGAATGGATTAATAAATAGAGCAAAAGAAGCAGCTCAAAAAACTAAAAATGCAACAGAATCGGAAATGCAAGAAATGGATGATTTAGCAACACAACTTGCAGCACTAAGTAATACTAGAAGTGTATTTGAAGGTGGGAATTGGAATAGTACACTTGGAATATGTACACCCAAATTAGGAAACAATATGGTAGGAGTGTACTGGTCAGATGGAAGTAAAAATTCAAATGGAACATATAAAGCAAGTCTAACATCGACTGCAATGGAAATAACAAGTGACCAAAAAGAATTCAGTTGGAATGATTGGTATAGTTATGTAGCAGGAGATAATAGTACAGATAGTAAAAATAGCAAGTGGGCAAATGCCAAAAGTACAGTAGATGGAAGTTATTTTGTGTGGATACCAAGATATGAATATAAATTAACAGGAAAAGAAATAGGCGGAACTGGAACAGATAAAGCAGGAACAATAACAGTAAAGTTTATAGATAAAACAGTTATAACACCAGATAAAGAAGATTATAAAATTCATCCAGCGTTTACAACGAACTTACAGTTAGGTGGTTGGGATAAAGAATTATCAGGAATCTGGGTTGCAAAATACGAAATGAGTATGGAGCAAACAACAGATAATGGAGCAACATGGAATAATGTCAAATTAAAAAGTGGAAACGTAGCAATAAGTAATACAACAAGAGCAGTAAGTAAGCCAAATAATTATTCATGGAATTATATAAATATAAGCAATTGTTTTGATAATTCATTAAATTATAGTACATTGCAATTAACTGGTTCAAATTCACATTTAATGAAAAATAGTGAATGGGGAGCAATAGCATATCTAACACATAGTCAATATGGAAGAAACGGACATGAAATAGGAATGAACACATATGGACCAGAGACAAAAGAGGGAGAAAAAACATACTATAATGAAGTAACAGGTTATGGTTCAAGCGGAACAGGAAGAACAACAGAAGAAAACATAGCAGATGATAATAGATATAACGGAAAATATGGAATGAATGCAAGTACAACCGGAAATCTATACGGAGTATATGATATAAGTGGAGGATGTTGGGAATATACATCAGTATTATATAGTAAATATACAAATAGTAATGGAAATTCATTATATGCAAAAACAGCAAATGGAAAATATAGCTTGAGTGTATCAGATTCACAAATACCAAGTAATAGTAGTAAATATGTAACAATTTATCCAATAGATACAACAGTAGAAGGAAATGATGGATCAATCCATTTCCATTACGCAAAATGGAAAGATATCTATGGAGATGCAATCTACGAAACGTCAAACGGAAATGGTAATAATAAGAGCTGGTTCAACGACTACGCAGACGAGGACACAGGTACTGGCGAGTATTTCAGCCGACGTGGAGGTATTTGTTGGAGTGGTACCTCTGCAGGAGCCTTTGCGTTTGGTGACAGTGGTGGCAGTGGTGATGACTATTGGGGCTACCGCGTAGTGTTAATCTGCGACTAACATCTTAAAAATTCCTCTCTAACTTCTTGACATCACTTCTAAAAGGTGCTATTATAATTTAAGTTAAAAAAGCTGAATTTTTAGCAATATACAGTGATGAAAAAGAAAAAATATAAAAAACTATTTTTAGAGAGCTGAAAAAGGTGAAAGTCAGTAATAGCTTATTATATGGGGAGCTTTGGAGCTGAATTTAATAAATAAAGGTGTAAGTTACAAAAACTTAAATTAGGGTGGAACCGCGTAAGTTATAAGCTTTCGTCCCTAGCATGTAAATGTTATGTGCTAGGAATGAAGGCTTTTTTGATATAAAAAATATTTTTAGGAGGAAAATATTATGGTAGAAAGTATGGAAAAAATAGTTGCTTTATGCAAAAACAGAGGATTTGTTTATCCAGGTTCTGAAATATATGGAGGACTTGCAAACACTTGGGATTATGGCCCTTTAGGAGTAGAACTAAAAAACAATGTAAAAAATGCATGGAGAAAAAAGTTTATTCAAGAGAATAAATATAATGTAGGTCTTGATGCTGCAATATTCATGAATCCTGAAACTTGGGTTGCAACAGGGCATGTAGCAGGTTTTAGTGATCCATTAATAGACTGCAAAGAGTGCAAAACAAGACATAGAGCAGACAAATTAATTGAAGAATGGATGCATGAACATAATTGCGAAGAAGTAGTTGATGGTTGGCCAGATGAAAAAATGATTTCATATATGCAAGAACATCATATTGCTTGCCCTAACTGCGGAAAAGAGAATTTTACAGGAATAAGAAAATTCAATCTTATGTTTAAGACATTCCAAGGAGTAACAGAAGACTCAACATCTCAAATATACTTAAGACCAGAAACTGCTCAAGGTATATTTGTAAACTTCAAAAATGTTGCAAGAACAACAAGAAGAAAATTACCAATGGGAATTGCTCAAATAGGAAAAGCATTTAGAAATGAAATAACTCCAGGAAACTTTACATTTAGAACTCGTGAATTCGAACAAATGGAACTAGAATTCTTCTGCAAGCCAGACACTGATTTAGAGTGGTTTAAATTCTGGAAAGATTATTGTAAAAATTTCTTACTTTCACTAGGAATGGAAGATGAAAATATAAGACTTCGTGACCACAGCAAAGAAGAATTAGTATTTTATAGTAAAGCAACAACTGATATCGAATTTAAGTTTCCTTTTGGTTGGGGAGAGCTATGGGGAATAGCTGATAGAACAGATTATGATTTATCAAGACACATGGAACATTCAAAGCAAGATTTATCATATCAAGATCCAGAAACAAACGAAAAATACATTCCATATGTAATAGAACCATCACTTGGTTGCGATAGAGTTACACTTGCATTTTTATGTAATGCTTATGAAGAACAGAATTTAGGAGAAGGAGATAGTAGAGTTGTAATGCACTTACACCCAGCACTTGCTCCATATAAAGTAGCTGTACTTCCATTATCTAAAAAGCTTTCAGAAAAATCACAAGAAGTTTATGAAATGCTTTCTAAAGATTTTATGTGTGATTATGATGAAGCAGGAAGTATAGGAAAGAGATATAGACGTGAGGATGAAATAGGAACTCCATATTGTGTAACTATTGATTTTGATACACTTGAAGATGGAAAAGTAACTGTAAGAGATAGAGATACAATGGAACAAGTAAGAATTGAAATTTCACAATTAAATAATTGGATAGAAGAAAAAATAAAATTTTAGAATATTTTAAAGAAAATATCAAATAATAATATAAAAGCTTGATTATTAAAATATAATAATTGAGCTTAATTTTTTAACATTTTATTGCAACTTTCGACAAAATACGTAAAAAGAAACTATGGTCGCGTTATTAAGGATGCAAATATTTAAAAAAATAGTAAAATTATAGCGATAAAAAGGAAATAAGGTGGTCATATGAAAATCAGTAAATATTATAACTCAAAGAACATTTCTGGAAAAATGTTAAGAAAACTTAGAATAGAGAAAGGTTTTTCTCAACAAAGACTAGCTGAAAAACTTCAACTGGAGGGAATAGAACTAACATCAAAAGAAATATCTAAAATAGAAAATGATGACGGATTAGTTCAAGATTTTGAATTGTTTGCTTTTGCTAAAGTTTTAGGAGTATCAGCAGATATATTTAACATATAGGTTAACAAATAACAGGTGGTAAACATTTTGTTATTTATTTTTTTGCGTATTTTGCATTAAAGTTCTTGAATCATGAAAACCAGACTTATAAAAATATTCATGTTCATAGCTTGCAAGTAAGCTTTGTGATAATAGGTAATTATCTAAAGCTTCAAATATTATTTCTCGGCAATTACTAAAGTGTGGAGGTAGATTTCTTATAGCTACAATAAGCTTGTAATAATCTTCTTCACTCTTATTTTTTACATTAGCTAATTTTAAATCTTCTAATTTTTCACAATTTTTATATAATAAATCAATTAGGCCAGAGTGCTTGACATCTGTGGCTTTTGAATTTTTTACTCTTTTATATATTTTCATAGACTTCGGTCCTTTCGAAATAATTATATCTCTAATGCAGGGAATAGTCAAACAAAAAATAAAAAAACTTAAAAAATGATTAAAAAAAGCAAATAAATATAGACAAGGCAAATACAAAAGTATATAATACGATTAGATTTTTAGGTAAAAGAGGAATTTAAAATGTTAAGATTTTATATAGCTTTTTATGCAGCAAAACTTACTAGACTTTTGTTAAACATTTGCAGAAGAAATGGAACACAGGTTCCTGGAAAAGTAGCTCTTGCAATATGTCCAAATTTTTTAAAGTATATTGCAAAACCAGAAAAGATAATTGCAATAACTGGAACGAATGGTAAAACTACAGTAAGTAATTTATTAGATGATTCTTTAGAAAAAGCAGGAATGAAGGTAATAAATAACAGACTAGGTGGAAATATTTTGTCTGGAATATGTGTAAGCTTTTTAATGGGAACAGGCTTTACAAATAAGTCTAAAGCTGATATTGCAGTAATAGAAATGGATGAAAGAAGTTCATTAAAGGTACTTCCAAATATGAAACCTACATATTTACTATGTACTAATTTGTTTAGAGACTCAATAAGAAGAAATGCACACCCAGAGTTTATATTTGATATTATAAATAAAGCTATACCAGAAGATACAAAGCTTATTTTAAATGCTGATGATTTAATAAGCAGTCAGCTTGGAACTGAAAAAAATGAAAAAACTTATTTTTCAATAGACAAGCTTCCTACTGATTTAACGAAGTCTATAAATATAATAAATGATGTCAGAATATGTCCTAAATGTTCAAGCAAACTAAAATATAATTATGTAAGATATCATCATATAGGAAATGCCTATTGCCCAAATTGTAATTTTAAATCTCCTGATTCAGATTATAGAATTACAAAAGTGGACTACGAAAATAGATTAATAGAAGTAGAAGCAAATGGAAATAAAAGTAGTTACAAAATGTTATCTGACAGTATTTTTAATTTATATAACATGATTGCTGTAATAACTGCATTGGACAAGCTTGGAATAGAAAAAGACAAAATTAAAGAAATTATAGATAATGAACGAATTGCAGAAACAAGATATAAAAAAGAAGAAATAAATGGAATAAATATAATAAAACATCTAGCTAAAGGACAAAATCCAATTGCTTGTTCATGTGTATTTGATTATATAAAAAAGGAACCAGGAAAGAAAGAAATTGTTTTACTAATATATGACTATTTTGATGCAAAAGAAACTTCTGAAAGTATTATATGGTTATATGATTGTGATTTTGAATTTTTAAATGATGAATCAATTGATAAAATAGTAATTGGAGGTCCAAGATGTGAAGACTTTTATCTAAGGCTATTAATTGCAGGAGTTCCGAAAGAAAAACTAGTTTACTTTAATGATACAAATGAAACTGTAGATGGTTTATCTCTAGAAAAGGGAAAAGACGTTTATGTATTATATGATGTATATACTGACAAAGTTGCAAATGATGTATGTAACAAAATAAAAGATAAGATAGTAAACAGTTAGGAGATGAAAAATTTGAAGAAAATAGAAATGTTATATCCAGAAATCTGTAATCTTTTTGGAAATATGTACAATATAAAATATTTACAAGAAACTACAGATGAAATAGAAGTTATTAAAACTTCTTTAACTGAAAAGCCTAAATTTCTAGATGAAAAAATAGATATGGTTTATATGGCTCCAATGACAGAAAAATCACAAGAGTTAGCAATAAATGCGTTAAAGCAATATAAAGAACAAATAAAGCAAAAAATTGATGATGGGCAAATATTTCTAGTTATAGGAAATGCTTTAGAAATATTTGGAGATTATATTGAAAATGAAGACAAATCAAGAGTGGAAGGCCTTGGAATAACAGGATTATATGCAAAGCGAGATATGATGAATAGATATAATTCATTGTTCTTAGGTGAATTTGAAAATATTAAAATTGAAGGCTTTAAATCTCAATTTAGTATGTCCTATGGCGATAATTCACAAAACTATTTGTTTGAAACAATTAGAGGAGATGGTTTAAATAAAGAAACAAAGTATGAAGGCATAAAAATAAATAATTTTATGGGAACTTATGTACTTGGACCATTACTTGTAGTGAATCCAGAGTTTACAAAGTATATATTAAAACTTATGGACATAAAAGTAGAAAAACTTGCATTTGAAGAGATTGCTAATAAGTGCTATGATATAAGACTAAAAGAATTTGAAAATCCAAGTGTAAAATTTGATTAAGGAGGAATAAATTTATGGATAATACTGAAGTTTTTGAAAAATACGAATCAGAGGTGAGATCTTATTGCAGAATTTTTGATGAAGAATTAGATACTGCAAAAGGTGCAATAATAAAGGACGTAAATGGAAAAGAATATATAGACTTTTTCTGTGGAGCGGGAGCTTTAAATTATGGTCATAATAATGACTACATAAAAGAAAGAGTTGTAAAATATCTAGAACATGACGGAATAATGCATGCATTAGATATGTATACAAAGCCAAAGGAAGAGTTCATAAAGTATTTTGAAGAAGAAATTTTAAAACCAAGAGGACTTGATTATAAAATTCAATTTCCTGGACCAACAGGAACAAATGCAATTGAAGCTGCATTAAAACTTGCAAGAAAAGTAAAGGGCAGAAGAAATATTTGGTGTTTAATGGGTTGTTTCCATGGAATGACTTTAGGAGCACTAGAGCTAACAACTGAAGCTGCTGCAAGAAAAGGTGCAGGGGTTGAACTTAACAATGCAACTCATATTCCAGCACCATATATGTTTAAAGGTTTAGATACAATAGAATACATGCAAACAATATTAGATGATGATCATTCAGGAATTGAAAAACCAGCAGCACTAATTCTAGAAACAGTACAAGCAGAAGGTGGAATTTGGGTATTTGAGAAAGAATGGTTACAAAGAGTTAGAGAATTCTGTACAAAGAATGATATTCTTTTAATAGTTGATGATATTCAAGTTGGTTGTGCAAGAACAGGAACATTCTTCTCATTTGAAAGAGCAAACATCATACCAGATATAGTAGTTTTATCAAAATCAATCGGTGGATATGGAATGCCATTTGCTTTAACTTTATTTAAGCCTGAACTTGATGTTTGGAATCCAGGAGAACACAATGGAACATTTAGAGGAAACCAACTTGCAATAGTTGCTGCCAAAGCTGGACTTGAATTTATGAAGAACAATCATATAGAAGCAGAAGTTCAAAGAAAATCTAAAATAATAGAGAAATTCCTAAATGAAGAAATAAAACCATTAAATAAAAATTTTGAAATTAGAGGAATTGGATTTATATGGGGAATAGAAACTCATGATGGAGTTTTAGCTAAAAAAATATCTAAGGAATGTTTTAAAGCAGGTTTAATAGTTGAAAGAGCGGGTCGTGGAGATTCTGTAGTTAAGATAATGCCAGCACTTATAACAGATGAAGAAACTCTTGAAAAAGGACTAAATATATTAAAAGAAACAATAAAAAAATGTTTATAAAATAGAGAAAACTCCTTGTGGCTATGTATTGCCACAGGGAGTTTTTTAATAAAATATTTCTTTAAATATGTCTTTAGATGCAAGTAGGAGTTCATCTAATGTATAATCTGATTTATTTCTAAAATATTTAACAAGCTCATCCATAATTCCATCCATGAAAAATGAAATTGTAAGTTTTAAACGTTTGTTAGTAGGGTATAATTTATGTAAAACATTATATAATTTTTCTACTGCAATATTACTCATTTTTTGAAGAAAGTATAAACTTTCATCTGCTGCAAGTAGCATCTTATAAGTAGATTCGTTTTTTTTCAAACATTCAATAATGTCATCAAAATATTGTTCAATTTCTTCTTTAGAATGAAGAACTAAGTCGTCACTAATTAGAAGCTGAATTGTTTCCATTTGGTAGTCTTTTGCAACATCATATATATCATCATAATGAGTGTAAAATGTACTTCTAGTAATGTCTGCACGTTTAACTATTTCTGTAACAGTAACTTTACTAAAAGATTTTTTTTCATTTATAATCTCAGCAAAAGCTTTTTTTATAAGAGCTCTTGTTTTTCTTGAAGAAGCATTAGCACCTTGAACTTTCATAATAAAATTATTCCTTTCAAAACTATATGTATGAATTTTATAGTACAATATAATCTATTATAACATTACTTTTAAGAAAAAGAAATAGACAATTTAACACTAAGTGTATGAATTTAGACAGTTGTTAGCAAATTATACTTTCATTTGCTAATAAAAAAGCGTATAATATGATATTAGTTGAGTGCAAAAGGAAAAAGGAGGAAATTATTTTGAAGAAATTAACAGATTTTATAATAGACAAAAGATACTATGTAATAGCTTTATTTATTATATTAACAATTGTCTGTGGAGTGCTATCTCAAAAAGTAAAAATCAATTATGATATAGCAAAGTACTTGCCAGGTGATTCTGAAACAAGAATTGGTATGGACATAATGGAGGATGAATTTGAGACAACTACAAGTACATTAAACATAATGTTTAATGATTTAAATGAAGAGCAAAAACAAGAAGTTTTTGAAGAACTCAAAGGAATTGATAATGTAAAAGAAGTTGATTATGATGAGTCAGAAAAATATAATATTGACAATCATACTTTATATACATTAACAGTTGATGGAGAGGCTGACTCAGAAAATGCAAAAAATGTGTATAACACAATTACTACAAAATATGAGGAGTACAAGTTTGAAACAAGTGGAGATGTATCAGAATATAATAAACCAGTTTTACATACTTGGATTATTGTTTTAGCTGTAGGTTGTGCACTTGTAATATTAATAATTATGTGTGAATCATACACAGAGCCATTTTTATTTTTAATTGCAATACTAATGGCAGTTGTTATAAACAAAGGAACTAATATAATGTTTAGTTCTGTATCGAACATAACAAATTCGATTTGTGCAATTTTACAAATGGCATTATCTATGGATTATTCTATAATGCTTATGAATAGATACACTCAAGAAAAGAAAAATGAGAAAGATAATGTAAAAGCAATGAAAGAAGCTTTATATCATGCATTTGGTTCAATTTCAAGTAGTTCTGTTACTACAATTGTTGGACTTTTAGCATTAGTATTTATGAGCTTCACAATAGGAAAAGACTTAGGTTTTGTTTTAGCAAAAGGTGTGTTATTTAGCTTACTTACAATATTCTGTGTATTACCAGGATTAATTTTAATGTGTGATAAGCTAATTACAAAAACTAAGAAGAAGGTTCCTGTATTTAAATTAGATGCTTTAGGAAAAGCAAGCTATAAATTACGTTTTGTAGCAGTTCCTGTATTTATAATTGCATTTGTAGGTAGTTACATTTTACAAGGAAATCTACTTGTCGAATATACAGGTTCAGAAAATGATGAAGTAGGAAATGTATTTGGTGAAACAAACCAAATGGCTATAATTTACAAGAGTAGTGATGAAGCAAAAATTGCAGAGTTATTGCCAATGCTTGAAAGTGAAGTAAAAAACACGCAAGTATTAGCATATAGCAATACAATAAATCAAAACTTAAAGTATAATGAACTAACAGCTAAATTTGATGATTTAGGCCAAGATGTATCAATAGAAGATTATTTATTAAAAGTACTTTATTATAATTATTATAATAGAAGTGAAAGCAACAAGATGTCATTTAATGATTTTGTAAGTTTTATTAGAAATGAAGTTTATAATAATGATGACATGAGTGATATACTAGATGATGAAACAAAGTCAAATGTTGAAAGACTTGCAAATTTTGCATCTAGTGAAGAAATAAATAAACAAAGAAGTATAGAAGAAATAGCTAATATTTTAGAGATTAATAAAGAAGATGTAGAAGATATAATGGTATTCTACAATTCTAAAAATAATGATGTTAAACTAAGCTTAAAAGAGTTTATTAAGTTTATGAATCAGGACGTTTTAACATCTAAATATGCAGAAAGTGTGCCTGAAGAAGCAAAAGAAAGCTTAAAGCAATTAGAAGAATATGCTGATGAAGATACAATAAACAAAAATATGACATCTGTACAAATGGCAGAATTATTTGGAATGGATAAATCTACAATGGAAGCTTTATATACTTATTATATAAATCAAAATGATGTAGAAGTAAAACTTTCACTTGCAGATTTTGCAGACTTTGTATTAAATGATGTGGCAAATAACGAACTATATTCTAGCAGTATTACAAAAGAAACTATATCTAGTTTGCAATTATTAAAGACATTTAGTAACACAGCAATAATAAATACTCAAATGACACCTGCACAAATTTCAAGTTTGTTAGGAATAGATGAAAATGTGGCAAAGAGTGTTTTAATACTAAAATATGGTGCAAATGAAACAGAAAAGACACAAAGTCTATCAGAATTTATAGTAAATGTTGTAAATTTGAAAAATAATACTAATTATTTAGATGGCATAGACATTAGTAGTCTTGAAAAGTTATATACATTTGCAAAAAATGAAAACGGAATTAACACAATTCCAATGAATAAAGCTAAACTTTCATATATTTTTGACAATGTTTCACAAGGATTAGTTAACACAGTATATACAGCTTTAGGATTACCAGACGCATATGAAATGACACCTCAAACTTTTGTTAGTACAGTGTTACAAAATATGAGTAGTTACTTGTCTAAAGAGCAAGTAACAAGTTTAAGCATGTTAAAGGCTGTAATTGATGATAGTGTTAGCCAAAATAAAGTAGAATATAAGGCAAATGAACTTGCTGCAATGCTTGGAATAGAAAATAAGCAAATGTATCAAATTTATGCTTTAATTGATTTTGTAAGTGGAAATACTGCAAGTTGGACTGTATCACCTTATGAATTTGCAAGTTTGATACTAGCAAATGTATCAAATAAGACAGTAAGTGAAAGTTTAAATCAAGAAACGCTCACACAAGTAAAATTATTATATGGAATAATGAATAGTAGCTTAAATAATGAAACATACACATATTCGGAGATAGCTGGTTTTATCGGAGTAGATGAATCAATGTGTAAAGATGTATATGCGTTATATAAGCAAACAAATTCTGCTATAAAATTAACTCCTTATGAGTTTGTAAATTTTGTATTAAAGCATAAAAATGACGAAAGACTAGCTAGTAGTATGACAGATGAAATAGTATCAAGTTTAAATCTCGTAAATAAGATAATGACAAGTACTCTAAATAAAGTGGAATATTCAAGCTTGGAACTTGCTGATTTCTTAGGAATGGAGAAGAATAGCATAGATTTATTATATGGATTATATAATTATAAAAATGTAATGCCTGACCAAACTATATCTTTAAATAATATTGTTTCATTTATATTGAATGACGTTGTTACAAACGAGGAATATTCAGATAAAGTAGATAGTGATTCAAAAGCAAAACTAGATGTGATCTATGATATAATGAATAATATAGATAAGGAATATAATAAAACTGAACTTTATAAAAAATTATCAAGTTTAGCTGATAATCTTGATAAAAACACTATAGATTTATTATATGTTTATTATGGAAGTCAAAATGAATATGATGAAAATTGGACAATGACCATTGAAAATTTTGTTAAATTTATAAATGAAGATATTTTAACAGACTCTAGATTTGATGATTTTATCGACGACGAAATGAAAGAGAAAATAGTGGATGCTAAAACTACAATTTCTGATGCAAAAGATATGCTTGTTGGAAAAGAACATTCAAGAATTGTATTAAATACATCTTTTGAATTAGAGACAGATGATACTCATGAATTTATACAAAAAGTAAAAGACTGGTTTGCAGACAATGGAGTTGAAGCTTATATTATAGGAGATTCTCCAATGGCTTATGAAATGAGCAAGAGTTTTGGAGATGAATTAAACTTTATAACAATTCTTACAATGGTTGCAATATTTGTAGTAGTCGCATTAACATTTAGGTCAATACTAATTCCATTAATATTAGTATTAACAATCCAATGTGCAGTATATATGACAATGGGATTCTTATCATTCTCAGGAGATCCTGTATACTTCATAGCATTATTAATAGTTCAAAGTATACTAATGGGAGCAACAATCGATTATGCAATAGTTTATACTTCATATTATATTGAACACAGAAAAGAAATGGGTATAAAAGAAGCAATAATTAACTCATACAATAAGTCAATTCATACAATTATAACATCAGCTTCAATACTTATATTAGTAACTTTAATAGTAGGAAATTTTGCATCTGCAATAGCAGCAATGATTTGTAGAACAATTTCAGTAGGAACTTTATGTTCAGCTATTCTTATACTAATATTATTACCAGCAGTAATTGCAGCTTGTGATAAACTTATAATTAAGAATAAGAAATAAAACATAACTATAGAAAAAGGTATTTGTACAATTTACAAAAACCTTTTTCTTTGTATTATTTATCGGTAATATTGAAAAAATTATAAATATGCTTTTCTTGCTTTTTTAAGTTCATCTTTAATGGCGATATTTACATGTGAGTAGATTTTTGTTATAATGTTATAAGAAATAGCGAAAGGAGAATAATTATGGAATATACATATCAAACAGAAGGAACTTGTTCAAAAATTATAACATTTACTTTAACAGGAAATGTTGTTACAAATGTTCATTTTGTAGGAGGATGTCCTGGAAACTTACAAGCACTTCCAAGACTTGTAGAAGGAATGACAGTTGAAGAAATAGAGAAAAAATTAAGTGGGATAGATTGCGCAGGAAGAGGAACTTCATGTGCTGACCAATTAGTAAGAGCTGTAAAAAAAGCTTATGAAGAGTCTAAAAATAAATAATAAAGAGGTAATAGTAAAATGGAAAATATAAAAGTAACACCAATAACTGTTCTAACAGGGTACTTAGGAGCAGGAAAAACTACTCTAATTAATCATGTTTTAACAAATCAAAAAGGTTATAAAGTAGCTGTAATTGTTAATGATATTGGAGAGATTAATATTGACGCAGATTTAATTGGAAAAGATGGAATTGTACAAGAAGAAGAATCTAGCTTAGTTCCACTTCAAAATGGTTGTATTTGTTGTACTCTAAAAACAGATTTAATGCAACAAATAGTTGATTTAATTGCAACAAGAAAATTCGACTATATTTTAATAGAAGCAAGTGGTATTTGCGAACCATTACCAATAGCTCAAACAATTACTGTTTTGTCTGAACAAACAGAACAATATGGATTACCTAAAATATGTAGACTTGATAATGTTGTAACTGTAGTAGATACACTAAGACTAAGAGATGAATTTTGTTGTGGAGATGATTTAGTTAAAGAAGAAATTGAAGATGAAGATATAGAAAATCTTTTAATTCAACAAATAGAATTCTGCAACAAAATAATACTAAATAAAGTTGACGAAGTTTCAAAAGAAGAACTTGAAAAAATAAAAGGTATTATAAGAAGGTTACAACCAAAAGCTGAAATAATAGAAACAAACTATGGAAAAGTTGATGTTGACAAAATTTTAAATACTAATGCATTTGATTTTGATGAAGCTGCATCTTCTGCTGGATGGATAGAAGAACTAAATAGAACTGATAACGAAGACGATGAACCAGAAGGAGAAACTGAAGAGTATGGAATAGGAACATTTGCATATTATAGAAGAGAACCATTTAATAGAGATAAGTTTGATAAATTTGCATGCAATTTACCAAAAAGTGTTATAAGATGTAAAGGCGTATTATGGTTTAATGACGAACCAGAGTCTACGTATGTATTTGAACAAGCTGGAAAACAAGTACAAGCATACCAAACAGGAGAATGGGTTGCATCACTTAGCAAAAAAGAACAAGAAGAAATACTTGCTCAAGAACCAGAGCTTGCAAACGAATGGGATGAAAAATATGGAGATAGAGTTATAAAACTTGTATTCATAGGTCAAAATATGAATAAAGCAGAGATAACAAAAGCTTTAGATGAGTGCTTAGAGAGATAATACAAGAGATAAAACGATTTATAAGCAAAATGAGAGGGTAAGATAAAGATTATGTTTAATAAGTTTGAGAAAGGTACTAAGGATGGATGGGATGCTATAACTGAATTATGTAATGAAGTATATCCTGATCAAAAAAATCCAAAACATTATGGAACTCTAATAAGTTGGGAATTAGGAGGCAATGACCCGTTAAATGGTATAAGTGTTTATGATGCTGGTGATTATTGGCATTTTATAACATATGGATTATCAGAATTAGATGAAAAAAAGTCAGACATAGAAGATATAAGTGGATATGGAATGGAATTTACTTTAAAATTAAAAAAAGATAATTATGAGAATGAAGAAAATGAAATAAGGTGTATTTGTAGTATTTTACAAGCTATTGCTAGGATTACATTTACAAAAGGAGAAATTTTCAATGCTTATGAGTATTTATATACTGGACAAACAGATGGAATTGACTGTAATAAAAGGTCGAATATAACTGGATTCATTACAATACCAGATGATAAATTTCATGAGATAGATACACCCAATGGCAGATTGAATTTTGTAGAGTTTGTTGGAGTAACTGATAATGAATTAAAGGCAATTTTGAATAAACAGATTAGAGTCAAAGAACTATATGAGAAAATTGGTAATGATGTGACTAACTATAATAGAAGATCAGTTATATAATAAGGAAACACTATAAAAAATAGCTAAAAATAGAGGCTTAACGGCCTCTGTTTTTTTGTAACAAAAATGAAATAATAAAATAGCATAAATGTATTGACAGTTGAATATCTATTCACATATAATAAATTAAAGTTGAACAAACATTCAACTAACAAGGAGGTAATAATGTCTAAAAATGAGTTTATATGTGACTGCAATGTAATACATGAGGACTTAGTTAATAATACAATAAAGCAAATGGATGATGAAGATTTGTTTAATAAAATGGCTGAGTTTTTTAAAATTGTAGGAGATACAACAAGAGTAAAAATATTATTTGCACTTGATAAAAATGAATTGTGCGTGTGTGATATTGCAAATGTTTTAGGAATGAGTAAGTCATCAATTTCGCATCAATTAGGAACTTTGAGAAGAAGCGGAATTGTAAAATGTAAAAAAAGAGGCAAAGAAGTTTTTTATGCATTAGATGATGAACATGTAAAAGAAGTTTTTGAAGTTGCAATAGAACATATTGAACACAGAAGATAGAAAGGGAGAGGAAAATGAAGATATTTAAAGAAATGGAAGATGAACAAAGAGAAAGCATAATAAAAATATTAATTACATTAACATTATTCATAGTAGCTAGTGTAATTCCAGAATTTACAATAATGAGAACTGAGGAGTATGGAATTGAAAATCCACTTGATTTAGGAATATTAATTAAAAGTATAATTTATATAATTGCTTATATTGTAGCTGGTTTCGAAGTAATAAAAGAAGCTTTTGAAGATATAACACATGGCGAAGTTTTTGGTGAAAACTTTTTAATGACTGTTGCAACGATTGGTGCTATAGCGATAGGCGAATTCCCAGAGGCTGTACTTGTAATGTTCTTATATGATATAGGAGAACTATTTGAAGATATTGCAACGGATAAATCAAGAAAGTCAATTACTGAACTTATGAACATAAGACCTGATAAAGCAAATGTTATAAGAGACGATAAAACGCTTCAAGTATCTCCTGAAGAAGTAAAAATAGATGAAATAATAGAAGTAAAACCTGGTGAAAAAATTCCACTAGATGGAATAGTAGTTAGCGGTAATGCATTAATTGACACATCAGCATTAACTGGAGAATCAGTACCAAGAAAAGCAGAAATTGGTGATAATGTTTTAAGCGGTTGCATAAACACAAATGGAGTTTTAAGAGTAAAAGTTACAAAACTATTTGGAGAGTCTACTGTATCTAAAATATTAGATTTAGTAGAAAATGCAGCAGATAAAAAATCTAAATCAGAAAACTTTATAACTAAATTTTCTAAAGTTTATACACCAACTGTTGTAGTGCTTGCACTTTTACTTGCAATAGTTCCAATAATTGCAATAAAAAATACAAATGCAATAGAGTGGATTTATAGAGCTTTATCATTCTTAGTTGTTTCTTGCCCTTGTGCATTAGTAATATCTGTACCACTTAGCTTTTTTGGAGGAATAGGTGGAGCAGCTAAAAAAGGTATTTTGATAAAAGGAAGCAATTACTTAGAAACTCTTTCTAAAGTTGATACAGTTGTATTTGATAAAACAGGAACTTTAACAAAAGGTGTTTTCAAAGTTCAAAAAATAAATGCTGTAGAAGGAAATGAGAAGGAATTATTAAGAATTGCTGCTCACTGCGAAAGTTTTTCAAGCCATCCAATCGCTATATCAATAATTAAAGAGTACAACGAAACAATAAAGAAAGAGTTAGTAACAGATATAACAGAAGTAAATGGAAGAGGCATAAGATGCAACTTTGAAGGCAATAACATTTTAATAGGAAATAATAAATTACTTACTGAAAATGGTGTCGATTTTGAAGAAACAACAGATGTTGGAACAATAGTATATATTGCACAGAATCAAAAATACTTAGGTTCAATAGTAATTGCCGATGAAGTAAAAGATGACGCTAAAAATGCAATTCAAGGCCTAAAGAAAAACGGGGTTGCAAAAACTGTAATGTTAACTGGAGATAAAAAAGCAGTTGCAGAAAATGTCGCAAAACAATTAAATATTGACGAATATAGTGCAGAATTATTACCTGCAGATAAAGTTGATAGATTAGAAGAACTATTAAAAGAAGAAAATGGAAAACTTGCTTTTGTTGGCGATGGAATAAATGATAGTCCAGTTCTTGCAAGAGCTGATATAGGAATTGCAATGGGCGGACTAGGTGCTGACAGTAGTATTGAGGCAGCTGACATTGTAATTATGACAGATGAACCATCAAAAATAATTGATAGTATAAAAATATCTAGAAAAACAATGCGAATTGTAAAAGAAAACATAATATTTGCAATAGTTATAAAAATAGCAGTTTTAATCTTAAGCGCAGTTGGAATTGCAACAATGTGGGAAGCAGTGTTTGCTGATGTTGGAGTTACAATAATTGCAATAATAAATGCATTAAGAGCACTAAAAAATTAAAATTAAAGATGAAATTCTATAACAAGAATTTCATCTTTTCTATATTTTTAGCACTATTTATTCAACTCCTCAAACATTTCATCTACATTATTAAAAGTTTTACTTAAGTTTTTTTGATTTTTAGTATCCTCTAGTGCTTGAATTGTGGCTTTATTATATTTAGGTTTTTTTATTTCAAATGGAATACCATCATTTAGAATTACTTGGTTTAAAAAGACATTAATAGCTTCTGTAATAGATAATCCTAAATCATTTAATGTTTTTTCTGCTTTTTGTTTTACACTAGGTTCAACTCTAACATGTAAAGTATCTGTTTTAGCCATCGTTAAACACCTTCTACTACTTTATTATATGTATTGTATCACATTTTATACACAAATTTAACACAACTTTGAAAAATATATTATTTTAAAATCTAATCCTTGCTATTTTTTTCTATTTAATGTAGAATAGCTGATGTAATAAAATTAAGAAAAGTGGAATGTAAAATGGGAAAAATTGTACTATTAGATGATTTAACAATAAATAAAATTGCTGCAGGTGAAGTTATTGAAAGACCTGCAAATGTAGTAAAGGAATTAGTTGAAAATTCCATTGATGCAGGAGCTACAAAAGTTTCTGTTGAAATAAAAAATGGTGGCAAAACACTAATAAAAATAACTGATAATGGAAAGGGAATAGCAGTAGAGGATATACCAAATGCTTTAGAAAGACACGCAACTTCAAAAATAAATAAAATAGAAGACTTAGAGCATACATATACTATGGGATTTAGAGGCGAAGCATTGGCAAGTATTTCTTCAATTTCAACAATGACACTAATTACAAAAACACAAGAAGCAGAAACTGGAGCAGAAATAATTGCTAAAGCAGGAAATATAATTGAAAGCAGGGAGGTTGCATCTCAAACAGGAACAACAATAATTGTAGAAGAATTGTTTTTTAATACACCGGTAAGATATAAATTTTTGAAGCAAGATGCAACAGAATTTAGATATATAAAAGAGTGGCTACAAAAATGTGCAATAGCAAATCCAAATATATCGATAAAACTTACAAATGATAATAAATTTGTATTTAGCACAAGTGGAAATGGAAAATTAAAAGATATTATATATCAGTTCTATGGCAAAGAAATTAGTGACAATATAATAGATGTAGATTATGAAAATAATGGCATAAAAGTAACTGGAGTTATAGGAAATACTAGAATTGCAAAAGATACAAGACATAATCAACTGGTATATTTAAATAAAAGAAATATTCAAAATGCAGTAATAACAAATAGTGCTGATCAAGCATTTAAAGGAAGTACTGGAATTGGTAAATATGGCTTTTTTATTTTAAATTTAGATATGCCAGCAGATTACTATGATGTAAATGTGCACCCAACGAAATCAGAAGTTAGATTTAAGGATGAAGATACAATTTATAGAACCGTTTATAGAGCAATAAAAAATGCAGCACTAAGCGAAGAATTTTTAGGCAACACTGAACAGTCTGAAAAAAGAGAAGAATATGTTTCAAATGAATTTAATTTTTTAACAAACCATTTTGAAAAAAAGGAAGAAGCAAAGCCATCAATTTATAATAAATATATTAAAGGAATATTTGAAAGAAAAGGAACAAAACAACAAGGAAGCATAGAAGAACCACAGGAAGATAATTCGAAAATAATTACAAGAGAAGAAGAAAGAAAAATTAAATATAAGTATTTAGGAATATTACTTCAAACCTATATTGTAATTGAAATAGATAATGAAATTTATTTAATTGACCAACATGCTGCACATGAAAGAATGTTATATGAAAAAATAAAGGCAAATTATAAGTCAAATATATCAACAAATTCACAAATGCTACTATTTTCAGAAATGGTAACACTAACACATAAAGAATTAGAATTTGTAAAACAAAATATGGAACTCATAAAAAGAACTGGATATGATATAGAACTATTTGGAGAAAATACAATAAAAATAAATGGAATTCCAGATATAGAATACAGGGTAAAAACTAACACAAAAGACATGTTTTTGGACGTGTTAGATGAAATTATAAATAATTCGAGAACAGCTAGCAAAGATATAGAAGAAAGATTCATTGCAACAGTTGCTTGCAAAGCAGCAGTAAAAGCTCATATGAATTTAAAACCTGGAGAAGTGGATATGCTTATCCAAGGTTTATTAACGCTTCAAAATCCATATACTTGCCCACACGGAAGGCCAACAACAATAAAATTAAGTAAAGAGGATTTGATAAAGCAACTATCATAGAGAAGGTGATAAAATGAAGTTATATGATAATATAGGAAGTTTAAGATTATTAAATATAAGAGTATATTTAGATGATACAAATGTGGTTTATGAAGGAATGGTGGAAGATGCACCAGAAGATATAAAAAAGCAAAGATATGCAAAAATTATGATAGATGATGAAGGTATAACCAACCTTTATATTTATAGCAAAAATGATGGAGAGGAATAGTAGATGAGGCAAGAGCCAGATAAGGTAAAAAGAAAAACAAAAAGGCAAGTAAGAAGAAATAATGCTAAATTATATCCTATTTATAAAATGTTTTCATGGGATTTATTATTCTTTTATGCAGTGGAATTCTTATTTTATACAATAACTAAAAAAATCACAGCTCCTCAAGTTTTAATTGTAAGTTCAAACTATTTATTCTTGAAAATAGTTATGCAAATACCGGCAGTTACAATATCAGAAACTATAGGAAAGAAAAAGTGTATGATATTAGGAAATGTATTTGTTGCGGTATATATAATTTTGTTAATTACACTACAAGGCCTACCGGGTCTAATATTTGCAACGGTATTTTGCGCTTTAGGTTATGATATGAAAACAATTTCAGAGTCAAATTTATTATATGATTCTGTTGCAACTCATGGAGGAGAAGGCTTATATTCAAAACTTGATGCAAAAGGTGGAAGTATGTATTACATATTAGATGGAATAACTTCGCTTATTGCAGGGTATTTATTTGTAGTAAATAATTATCTTCCTATGTATATTTGCCTTGCAAGTGTTATTATTTCAATAATAATAGCTTGTAAATTTGAAGATGTATATGAGCCTAAAAAGAAAAAAGTAAGCTTAGTAAAACAAATAAAAGAAACAAAACATGACTTGGGCGAATCTTTTAAGTTCATATTTAAGTCTGAAAGAATGAAAGCACTATTTTTATTTATGATAGTATTCTATGGATTTATAAAGGTTATAGAAACATACAGAAGTGAGCTTTTAATTTCTTCTGGAGTGTCTGAGGAAAATTATGCAATAATATTTGCAATGCTTACATTTATTGCAGGTCTTTCATTAACATGTAAAGAAAAAATAGAAAAAACTTTTAAAAATAGAACTTTAACATTTTTATCTTTAACATATATAGGCGCATGCGTAATAATTGGAACTGTGGCAAGTATAGTAAGTAATACAAAAATTGTTGTTCCAATTGTAATTTTAATGTATATGGTAATGAAAATGTGTACGTCTGTATGGTATATATTAGAATACAAATATTTAAAGAATTTTACAAATCATAGAAATAGAGAAAAGATAACATTTACTTATGAATTTGTAGCAGCAATCTCTGGAAGTATTTTAGCACTTATAGGAAGTTTAATATTAGAAAAAGTAAATGTACAAAATGCTTATTTATTAGTAAGTTTAGCAGTACTTGCGGTAATGGTACTAGTTTTAGATTATATGAGAAAAAGAATTGGACTAAAACCAGAAGAATACAAAAAAGAAGATATTGAATTTGAAATAAGCAAAAAATAGACGAAAAATATTGATAAATCAAATAAAATGTAGTAATATATACTAAGATTTTAGCAAACAAGAAAGGAATTTAATGGCATATGAGATATATTGACCAGGAAAATAATGACAATCTAGTAAGAATTAAAGTAATTGGAGTTGGTGGAGCAGGAAATAATGCAGTAAATAGAATGATAGATGAAGGCATACAAAATGTTCAATTTATTGCTATTAACACTGAAGAACAAATCTTGGTTCATTCTAAAGCTGACGTCCAAATGAACATAGGAAAAAATACAACTAAAGGTTTAGGTGCAGGAGCAAATCCTGTTTTAGGTGAAATGGCTGCAAGAGAAGACGAAGAGAATATAAGAAAAGTTTTAGCTGGAACAGATATGGTATTTGTAACTGCAGGAATGGGCGGTGGAACAGGAACTGGTGCTGCACCAGTTGTTTGTGAAATTGCAAAGAGTATGGGAATATTAACTGTCGGAATAGTAACAAAACCATTTATATTTGAAGGCAAGAGAAGAAGAGATAATGCAGCCAATGGTGTTGCAAAAATGCGTCAAAATGTAGATGCTCTTATAGTTGTAGAAAACAATAATTTACTAAAAGCTCTTCCAAAAGGAACAACAATGATACAAGCTTTTAGTGAAGCAGATGGAATATTAAGAAAAGGTGTACAAGGAATTACAGATTTAATTACAATTCCTGGATACATAAATATAGACTTTGCTGACGTAAAAACTATTATGAGAGATAGTGGAATAGCTCATATGGGAATTGGTGTTGCAGAAGGTGATCAAAGAGCATTAGATGCTGCAATTTCTGCAATGGATAGCCCACTTCTTGAAACATCTGTAAAAGGAGCAAAGGGAGTAATTGTAAATGTTACAGGTGGAGTTGATTTAGGACTAAGCGAAGTGAGTACAGCTGTAAATTATATAAAAGAATTCCTAGACCAAGATGCAAATATTATATTTGGCACAATTGTAGATGAAAGAATTCACGAAGGTGTTATGGTTACAGTTGTTGCAACTGGCATAGAAGAAAATTCTGAACAAAGAGTTATAAAATATAGTATATAAAATATTTGAAAATAAAAATAAGATACCTAAAGGTTATACAAAAAGTATAATTCTTTAGGTATTTTTTACTTATGATACATTTGAATCGTCATCACTATCACTTTGAGCAAATTTAAAAATGTCATTTGGTGTGCAGTGTAAAAGTATGCACAATTTCTCAATAGTATCAAAATTAATTCTTGAAGTCTTGTTATCAATCATGTCTGATATGGTTTTGTAATCGCTATTCATATTTTTTACAAGCCAGTATCTAGAATGTTGTTGACTTTCTAAAAGTTGTTTTACGTTTATATATAGCATAAACCCCTCCATAAATAAAATAATAAATTTATATACATTATAAAAGAAAAAAGAATAAAAAATAATATGGTTAGACCTTGACTATGATATAACTGTATGCTAATATTAGCATAAATACAATATTATATTGAATAATGTTTTTAGTTTTGCAAAGAATAATATAAAAAGTATTGGAGGAACATCAGATGAAAAAATTGAGAGAAGAAAGAGCTATAACACTTGTAGCTCTAGTAGTTACAATAGTTGTACTTTTGATTTTAGCAGGAGTTACAATAAACTTAGTAGTAGGGCAAAATGGAATAATTGCAAGAGCAAAAGAAGCAGCACAAAAAACAGAAAATGCAACAAAAAATGAAATGATGGCGATGGATAATTTTTCAAGTGATATTGAAAGATTATCTTTTGAAGGTGGAAGTTGGAATAGTACACTTGGAATATGCACTCCAAAGTTAGGTAATAATATGGTAGGCGTGTACTGGTCAGATGGAAGCACAAATGCTGATGGAACATATAAAGCAAGTTTAACATCAACAGAAAAAGAGGTAACAAGTGACCAAGTAGGATTTAGTTGGGCAGACTGGTATAATTATAAAGCAGAAACGACAGAAAAGCTAGACTCAAAACAAAATAAATGGGCAAATGCGAAAAGTACAGTAGATGGAAGTTATTTTGTATGGATACCAAGATATGAATATAAATTAACAGGAAAAGAAATAGGCGGAACTGGAACAGATAAAGCAGGAACAATAACAGTAAATTTCATAGACCAAAATACAACGACAGCAAGTAAAGATTATAAAATTCATCCAGCGTTTACAACTAATTTACAGTTAGGTGGATGGGATAAAGAGTTATCTGGAATCTGGGTTGCAAAATATGAAATGAGTATGGAGCAAACAACAGACAATGGAGCCACCTGGAATAATGTAAAATTAAAAAGTGGAAATGTAGCAATAAGTAATACAACAAGAGTAGTAAGTAAGCCAAACAATTATTCATGGAATTATATAAATATAAGTAATTGTTTTGATAATTCATTAAATTATAGTAGCAAGCAAAATACAGGAGCAAATTCACACTTAATGAAAAATAGTGAATGGGGAGCAATAGCATATCTAACACATAGTCAATATGGAAGAAACGGACATGAAATAGGAATGAACACATATGGACCAGAGACAAAAGAGGGAGAAACAACATACTATAATGAAGTAACAGGATATGGTTCAAGCAGAACAGGAAGAACAACAGAAGAAAATATAGCAGATGATAATAGATATAATGGGAAATATGGAATGAATGCAAGTACAACCGGAAACTTATACGGAGTATATGATATAAGTGGAGGATGCTGGGAATATACATCAGTATTATATAGTAAATATACGCATGGTAATGGAAACTCGTTATATGCAAAAACAGCAAACGGAAAATATATTTCAAGTATAACAGATTCACAAATACCAAGTAATAGTAGTAAATATGTAACAATTTACCCAATAGATACAACAGTAGAAGAAAATGATGGATCAATCCATTTTCATTACGCAAAATGGATTGATATATATGGAGATGCAATTTACGAAACATCAAACGGAAACGGTAATAATAAAAGTTGGTTCAACGATTACGCAGACGAGGACACGGCGTACCTGACTGAGGCTTTCAGCATACGTGGAGGTCTTTTTTGGGGTGGTACTGGAGCAGGAGCCTTTGCGTTTGTTGACGCTGGTGGCGACGCTCACTACGATCGTAGCTACCGCCTAGTATTAATTTGTGAATAAAAATAATTTTAGAAAAACTAAACAAAAGGAGAAAAATTATGAATAAAGAACTCGAATGCCTTGAGGCTGTACACACACACACACACACACACCTGTAATTTAAAAGAAAAAGGTGTAACATTAGTTGCGTTAGTAGTAACGATTGTAGTACTTTTAATTTTAGCAGGAGTCACAATAAATTTAGTAGTTGGGCAAAATGGTTTGATAAGTAAAGCAAAAGAAGCAAGAGAGAAAATGCAAAATGCTGAAGCAAATGAAAAGACGTCAATGGATAGTACTTCAGATTGGATATTAGAAGTAGCAAATGGTACAGAATTACCGCAAACAAATGAAACCAAGCCATATATGCCGGGAGATGGTTTTATAAAAGTAGAAGGAACAAATCTAGCAAATGGATTAACAATACAAGATATTGATGGAAATCAATATGTATGGGTAGAAGTACCAATGACAGAAATAGTATATCCAACAGCAAAATTAGGAATAACAGAATTTAATGAAGATGAATATACCAAGATAGAGAATGATTTGCATGCTTACACTATGACATATAGAAAAGAAAAAAATGAGGAAGAAACTACTTTTAAAGACGTATGGTATGAAGATATAACTGATCAAGATGACTGGTATACATCAGAACAATATACAAAACAAAAACAAAAAATGTTAAAGAGTGTATATCAAAATGGTGGCTTTTGGGTTGCAAGGTATGAGGCTGGACTAACTGAGGAAAATAGAAGAAATTCAAATAGTTCTGAGCCAACGGTAGTACCAAAATCGGAGCAAAACTTAATACCATATATTTTTATAACAAGAACTCAAGCTAAAAAAGTAGCAGAGATGGTACAATATACAAAAAGAGAAAAGGTATATAAAGGAAGTTTAATGTTTGGAGTACAATGGGATTTAATGTTAAAATTTATAGAGAATAAAACAATAAAGACAGATGCAAGTATAGTGTCTAAGTTGAATTTTGATAGTACAAGTATAGGAAATTATAAAAATAATCAATGGAATATAACAAATACATTGGCAAAATATTCTATAAATTATGGTATTACATTTTTTGCTTGCCCATATAAAAGAGCATTAGATGAAGATGTGCTTTTGACAACAGGAGCAGATAATAGTTTTGCCTTAATGAATATATATGATATAGCTGGTAATGTTTTTGAGTGGACATTAGAGTATACATCTAATAAGAATTATCCTTGTACTAATAGAGGAAGTTATTGTTACAGTGAAGGCTCTGGAAAACCTGCATCGTGTCGAAATATTAGTTTTACATCAAATAATGGGGATAGTGGCTTTGGTTTCAGAATATCGCTATACTAAAACATTGTATAATTTTCAATTATAAGATTTTAACAAATGTCAAAATTTCAATGTAAAAATAATATAATAAAGAAGATTTGTTATTTATGTTGTAGTGTAACATTAAACTAAAATAAATGAATATTTTAAAAGTATTGACATATACTAAAAACAGTTGTATACTAAGTATACAAAACAATTTTTTCATTGATATAAAAAATACTAGGAACTGCGAATTCCTAGTATTTTCCGTTTTAGTCTTTATCATCGTTTATAATTAAATATACAATGATTAAAGCTAACAACTTTATCAACTTTTTCATTGATTTTACCCTCCTTCCACTTATATTAGAGTGTAAAGGCAACGTGTATTATACAATGAAAAAGTTGCAAAAGCTGTCGAAATGTGAAAGACACTAAAAATAATTAAAAATAACATAAAAACCTCTTGCATTTGCAAAAAAAATGTGATAAATTATTAACATAAATTTGATATTAAAAACTATGACAAGGACACGATAAATAGTTGTAAGTCTTTACAGAGAGCAAGCAAATTGGCTGAGATGTTTGCAAGAAACTAATTATTTACCATCACCTTCGAGTTGCTTGTATGAAAATAAAAGTAGTATAAGCCGTACAAGCTTGCGTTAAAAGTAAATTAAGAGAGAAGCTAAATAAGCTTTTAAATTAGGTGGTACCACGGATAATAATTCGCCCTAATGCAATAGCAAAATGCTATGCGTTAGGGTATTTTTGATGGAGGCTAAATATGAATGAATTAAAAGTAAAAGGTATTTATAAGCACTTTAAAGGCGATTACTATTTAGTTGAAGATATTGCAAAAGATTCTGAAACACAAGAAGAAGTTGTAGTATATAGAAGACTATATGGTGATAATGGTTTATGGATAAGACCTAAAAAAATGTTTTTAAGTGAAGTTGACCATGAAAAATATCCAAATGTAAAGCAAAAATACAGATTTGAATTGCAAAATATTGAAAGTGTTGCAAGCAAATTTAACAAATAAAAGAAGGAGGAAAATAAAATGTACAAAAAAGTTGAACTTGGAAAAGATGGCTTTGTTGGAATGGAACATGAAGTCGCAGAAGTCTGGAAGGAAAAAGACATCATACAAAAGAACTTTGATATGAATAAAGGAAAAAGATATTTTACTTTTTATGATGGTCCTCCAACAGCAAATGGAATGCCTCATGCAGGACATATTCTAACTCGTGTTATGAAGGATATAATTCCACGATACAAAGTAATGAAAGGCTATAGAGTTATAAGAAAGGCAGGATGGGATACACATGGACTTCCTGTTGAACTTGAAATTGAGAAAAAACTTGGTATTTCTGGAAAAGAGCAAATTGAAGAATACGGAGTTGAAAATTTTGTAAAAGAATGTAAGGAAAGCGTTTTCAAATATGTTCATATTTGGGAAGAAATGACAAATAAAGTCGGATTTTGGGTAGATATGAAAAATCCATACATAACTTATGATAACAAATATATTGAGTCTGTATGGTGGGCTTTAAAAGAATTATGGCAAAAGGGTCTTTTATATCAAGGACATAAAGTTATGCCATATTGCCCAAGATGTGGAACAGCACTTTCTTCACACGAAGTTGCACAAGGTTACAAAGATGTAAATGATTTAACTGCAACTGCAAAATTTAAAGTTGTAGGAGAAGATAGATACATTTTAGCTTGGACAACAACACCATGGACACTTCCATCAAACTTAGCACTTTGCGTAAATCAAAAATACGATTATGTAGATGCTAAAGTAAATGTTGGAACTGAAGAAGAACCTAAATACGAAGTATTAGTCCTTGCTAAAAATTTAGTCGAAAAAGTTCTAAAAGACAAAGAATATGAAATATTAAAGGAATATAAAGGAGAAGATCTTCTTGGAACAAAATATGAGCCTTTAATGCCTTTTGCAAAAGTAGAAGGAAAAGCTTATGTTGTAATTCATGGTGACTATGTAACTCTTGATGAAGGAACTGGAATTGTTCACATTGCTCCTGCTTATGGTGCTGACGATAGTTTAGTTTGCAAAAAGAATGGAATAGCATTTGTAAATTTAGTAGATAAATCTGGTAAATTTGTAGATGAAGTTGAACCTTGGAAGGGTAAATTTGTAAGAGATTGCAACGAAGATATTTGCAAATGGTTAAAAGAAAGAAATAAATTATTTAGCAAAGAAAGACACATGCACTCATATCCACACTGCTGGAGATGTGACACACCACTTCTATATTATCCAAAGGACAGCTGGTTTGTTGCAATGAGCAAATTAAGAGATGAGCTAGTTGAAAATAACAGTAAAGTAAACTGGTATCCAGAAACAATAAAAACAGGAAGATTTGGAAAATTCTTAGAGAATGTAATTGATTGGGGAATTTCAAGAGACCGTTATTGGGGAACACCACTTCCAATTTGGACTTGCGAATGTGGACATAGGGAATGTATTGGTTCAATAGAAGAACTAAAACAAAAAGGAATTGATGTTCCAGAAGATATAGAACTTCACAAACCATACATTGATGCAGTAAAACTAAGATGCCCTGAATGTGGAAAAGAAATGACAAGAGCAAAAGAAGTTATAGACTGCTGGTTTGACTCAGGTTCAATGCCTTTTGCACAATGGCATTATCCATTTGAAAATGAAGAAATGTTCAAAAATAACTTCCCAGCACAATATATATCTGAAGCAATAGACCAAACAAGAGGCTGGTTCTATACTTTAACTGCTTTAGGAACAGCATTATTTGGAAGAACTCCATTTGAAAACTGTATCGTTTTAGGACATGTTTTAGATGGAAAAGGTCAAAAAATGTCTAAATCTAAGAAGAATGGTGTAGATCCATTAGTACTTTTAGATACAGCAGGAGCTGATGCTACAAGATGGTATTTCTATACAGGAAGTGCACCTTGGATTTCATCGAGATTATCTCTTGAAAATGTTGAAAAATCACAAAGAGGATTTTTATCAACATTATGGAATGTGTATTCATTCTATGTTTTATATGCAGAAATTGACCAATTTAACCCATTAAATTATAGTGACTTTAAGTCAGACAATATAATGGATAAATGGATAATTTCAAAATTAAATACTTTAGTAAAAGAAGTAGACGAAAAACTAGATGGATATGATATAACAGGAGCTGGAAATCTAATTGAAAGCTTTACAGATGAACTTTCAAATTGGTATGTAAGAAGAAACAGAGAAAGATTCTGGGTTACAGAGCTTACAGACGACAAAATTGGAGCATATACAACATTATACAAAGTATTAGTTACACTAAGCAAAGTAATTGCACCATTTGTACCATTTATGGCAGATGCAATATATCAAAACCTAGTTGCAGGACTAGACAAAAATGCACCAGAAAGTGTTCACTTATGCTACTGGCCAGAGTATGATGAAAAAGTTGTAGATAAGAAATTAGAAGAAGAAATGGATTTAGCTTATAACATAGTTGAACTTGGTAGAAGTGCTAGAAATAGTGCTAATATCAAAAATAGACAACCACTTCTAAAAATGCTAATTTCAGTTGATACTCTTCCAGAATACTATGGAAATATAATTAAAGAGGAGCTAAATGTAAAAGAAGTAGAGTTAGGTGCTGAAATGTCAGAATATGTAAACTTTGACATTAAACCAAATCTACCAGTTCTAGGAAAAACTTATGGAAAATATATTCCAAAAATAAAAGCGGAAATTGCAAAAATAAATCCACTTGATTTAGCAAACAAAGTAAAATCAGGTGAGGGATATGTAATTATGCTAGATGAAGACTTAGAACTAGAATTAAATTCTGAAAATGTTTTAATTACAATGGACGGAAAAGAAGGATATTCATTTGCAGGAAAAGGAACAATAGGAGTTGTACTTGAAACAACAATTACAGAAGAACTAAGAAAAGAAGGAATTTTAAGAGAAGTTCTTTCAAAAGTTCAAACAACAAGAAAAGACTCTGGATTTGAAGTAATGGATAACATAAATATTTATGTATCTGGAGATGAAGATGTTTTATCTGTAATAAAAGCAAACGAAGAACAAATAAAAAATGATACTTTAGCATTAAAAGTAAATTATAAAGAAAATGAAAATGCACAAGAAGTATCTATAAACGGACAAAAAATTTCAATGTTTATTGAAAAGGCTTAACATAAAATACTACCTTTTCATAAGATATAATGAATGAAAGCATAAAATTATGAAATAATTCAAAAAATATCTTATGAGGAGGTAGTTATTTTTATAATAACTAATAAAAAATGGATAATCAAATTTTACAAGTAACGTTAGGGTTGCTCATTCCGTTTTTAGGTACTACTTTAGGAGCAAGCTTTGTATTTTTATTAAAAAAACAATTGAGTTCTAAAATAGAAAAAGCATTATTGGGATTTGCTGCTGGAGTTATGATGGCTGCATCTTGTTGGTCATTACTAATTCCATCAATAGAAATGGCAGGAGAACAGGGAAAAGTTCAATGGATAGCACCAGCTGTGGGCTTTTCGTTAGGAATAATAACTTTAATGATAGTGAATAAGCTTGCTGAAAAAATAGAGGAAAAAAACGAGCAAAAGAAAAATAAAACAGGTTCTAAATTTGAGATAGAAAAAGCATTGAATCAAGAACTAAATAAATCAGATAGAATAAAAGAAAAAATTAAAAGTACTACAATGCTAGTTATTGCAGTTACACTACATAATATACCAGAAGGTATGGCTGTGGGAGTAGTATTTGCAGGACTTCTGCAAGGTGGAGGAATAACTATAACAGAGGCAATTGCTTTAGCTATTGGAATAGCGATTCAAAATATTCCAGAAGGAGCTATAATATCAATGCCAATAAGAGCAGAAGGAAAATCAAAGGTAAAGTCATTTTTATATGGAATGTTATCAGGAATAGTTGAACCAATAGGCGCAGTAATCACTATAGCACTAACAAATATTGTGGTACCAATTTTGCCATATTTACTAGCATTTGCAGCAGGTTCAATGATATATGTTGTAGCAAATGAACTAATACCAGAGGCACAAGAAGATAAGAAATCAAATATTGCAACAATTGGAATTATGGTAGGATTTGTAATTATGATGATTTTGGATGTAGCTTTAGGTTAATTTTAAAAAGGAACTTATAAATTTTAAAGTTCCTTTTTAGCTTGTAATTTTTTTTATGATGTGATACTATAAAATAAATTTGCCAAAGGAGAAAGTTTTATGAAAACTGAAGAAATAATTGAATTATTGGTTCAAGAAATTGCAAAACTACCAGAAGGTACGGAGAGTACAATTGCAAGAGAAGTAAGCAAATTAGGAATAGATGTGACTGACAAAGAATTATTCGATATAGACTATAAAACTATTGAGAAATTAGATGAAAAAAGGATATTATTGGACAAAAGTAAATATGCAGGACAGTGTATTGGTCTATCTTTTAATATACCATTTGTGGTAAGAAAAGAAAATTATGGCGAAGCAGTTAAAAGAGTAAAAATAGTATCAATGAATGTAGAAGAATTAGAAAAACTTTGCCAAGAAAATAATGCGGAAGCAATGAATGAACTTGGGAAAAGATATCTAGAAGGATTAAGGGAAAAACATAACGAGAAAAAAGCTTTAAGTCTATTTATAAAAGCAAGTAAATTAGGATTAATTGAAGCAAAAATTAATTTAGCAAAATGTTTTTATGAAGGTAAGGGAACAGAAAAGAATGATTATGTAGCATTTGATATATATAAAGAGCTAGCGGATGCAAAGGTTTATGACCCAAGTCTTTATTATTTAGCACAGTATTACTTTTATGGAGGTCCGGTTGAAATAGACACAAAAAAAGCATATGAATACTATAATAAAGCATACGAACATAATAAAAATAATTTAGATGCTAAGTGGAGAGTAGCTATAAGTTATTACGTTGGAAAATATTTTAATGAAAAGAATAGTAAAAAAGCTTTTGAAATGATGAATGAACTTGCAAATGCAGGATTTGGAAAAGCTTATTATTATCTAGCAGACATGTATTATTATGGAGATGGAGTAGAAAGAGATTACAAAAAAGCTCAAGAAAATTTAGAAAAGTCTGTAATAAAGAAAGAATTTGTGTATGATTCGAGATATCGTCTAGGTATGATGTATTTAGAGAGAAAAGCAAAAGAGATAGATTATTCAAAGGCAGATCAGTATTTTAGAGAAATACTAGATGAAAATTATGATGATGCATATTATAAATTGGCATATGTTCTCGAAAAATATGAAAAAGAAGGGAAAGAAGCAAAGCAATATTATGAAAAAATTGAATTAGATTTTTGTATGCTATTAATATATTATATGTTATCATATAAAGATACTGCTAATATGAATGAACTTAAAGAATTGTTGAATTTGAGTAGAATAGAATTAAAAAATAGTGCATTAAATGATTGGCTAAAAAAATATTATGATAGACTTTCATATTTAAGTGATGAGGAATATCAAGAAATAGTATCAAGAGTAGAAAGTAAAATGCAGAATAAAAAGAAGATAGATTTTAGTAAAATAGCCAGTGATGAAGATGTTAAACAAGTAGCAAAGAAAATTATAAAATAAATAAATGAATCCAGATTATTATTAGTTCAATAATTTGGGTTTTTTATTCTTGACACTAAAAAATGTTATGATATAATTTAGAAAAATTAGTAACAAAGGGGAAGAAAAATGGAATTAAAAGAACCACAAGTAGAAGTTGAAAAATACGACGGATTAGAAATAATGAAAAAGATTGAAAGAGCTATGAGAACATGTTACAAAAGTGAAGGAATGACAACAGAAGATAGTTATAAAAAGTTACTTGGAATGGCTGTTACATCTGGACACGAGTCAGTTATGGAACACGAAAAAATATCAGTAAGAATTCAATGTAGCATAAATTTTTATAAAGATATTACTAGACATAGAACTGGAACTGCATTTTCAATTGAAAGCACAAGATGGTGCAATTATAGCAAAGATAGATATAATGGAAGTTTAAAATTTATGAATCCAGTGTATATAACAGATCCTAAGAATTATGAAATTTGGAAAAATACAATGGAGTTTATTGAAAAATCATATATGGAGATGGCTGCAAATGGTGGAAGACCAGATGAGTTAAGAACAATGTTACCACATTCAACAGCTGCTGAAGTTACTATGACATGTAACATAAGAGAATGGCGTCATATATTAAAGCTAAGAGCTAACAATAGAGTACACCCAGAAATAAGACAAATTTTCATTCCATTGTTACTAAAATTTAAAGAAGATATGCCAGAATTATTTGGAGATATTGAATATGATACAGAATTTCCAAAGGAATGGTATGCAAGAATATCAACTATGGAATAGTTGGAGGAAAAATTGAAATTAAGAATTGATAATATAAAAATAAGAGAAGATTTAACTAAAGAAGAAATAATAACAAAAGCCTTAGAAACGCACAAAATTTCTAAGGCTTTTGTGGAGAGTTCAAAAATATTAAAAAAATCAATAGATGCTAGAGACAAAAATGATATATTCTATAATTATTCAATATTATTAGACGTAAAAAAAGATTGCAGAGTGACTAAAAACAAAAATATTATATTATTAACAGAAAAACAAGAGATTGAAACTCTAAAAGATTATATTAAACAAAATAATGCAGTTAGTAAAACTATGATAAAACCAGTAATAATAGGAGCAGGACCAGCAGGATTATTTTGCGCATTAACATTTATAGAAAATGGAATAAAACCTATTATAATTGAGCAAGGAAAAAAGGTAGAAGAAAGAAAAAAAGATGTTGAAGAGTTTATAAAGACTGGAAAATTAAACATAAAATCAAATGTACAATTTGGAGAAGGTGGAGCAGGAACTTTTTCTGATGGGAAACTTACTACAAATTTACATACTCCAATTTGTAGAGTTGTAATAAATGAATTTATACGTTTTGGAGCACCAGATAGTATCTATTATACTAATAAACCACATATTGGAACAGATAATCTAATAAATATAATTGCTAATATTAGAAGATATATAATTGAAAAAGGTGGAGAGTTTTTATTTAATTCAAAAGTGATTGATTTTAATATTGAAAATGAAAAAATAAATTCCGCAATATATGAAGATGAAGATAAAAATAAACATGAATTAAAAACTAATACTGTAATTTTGGCAGTAGGCCATAGTTCGAGAGATATGTTTGAAGTATTATATAAACATAAAGCTAATATGGAAAGAAAAAATTTTTCTGTTGGAGTTAGAATTGAACACAAACAAGAAATGTTAAATAAAGCTCAATATGGTGAAAATACAAAACTAAATTTACCGCCAGCTGAATATAAACTTGCATATCATGGAAAAGATAGATCTTGCTATACCTTTTGTATGTGTCCAGGAGGAGAAGTTATTGCATCATCTAGTGAAGAAGGAACAATTGTAATAAATGGAATGAGCAAATTTGCAAGAGATGGTAAAAATGCAAATTCAGCAGTTTTAGTAAATGTTACACCAAACGATTTTTCAGAGGACAATCCTCTTGCAGGAATGTACTTTCAAAAAGAGCTTGAAGAAAAAGCATTTGAACTTGGTGGTTCAAACTATTTTGCTCCAATTCAAACTGTAAAAGATTTTTTTAAGGACAAAAAAACTGAAAAAATAGGAAGTGTGGAACCAACTTATAAACCTGGGGTTACGTTTTCAAATTTAAATGAGATATTTCCGACGTTTGTTAAAGAAACATTAAAAGAAGGAATTAAATATTTTGACACAAAAATTAAAGGATTTGCTAGTGATGATGCAATATTAACTGGAGTAGAAACTAGAAGCTCGTCGCCAGTTACAATAAAAAGAGATGAAAATATGATGTCAAACATAAAAGGCTTATATCCTTGCGGCGAAGGTGCTGGATACGCTGGAGGTATAATGTCTGCTGCTGTTGATGGCATAAAAGTTGCCATGAAAATTAGTGAATAATAAAATTTGAAAATTATGTATAATTATTGTTAGTATTATGGTATTTTGTTACGGGAAAAGTTATAAAGAAATGCTGGAAGATTGCAAAATGCCTAATTTTAGTTATGTGACTATAGCGTCGTAGTTTTAAGAATAAGTTCGACCAAAAGATACTAATTTAATTAAAATAATAATCGTAAATTATATATAATTTACAAATTATATTTGCAATTTTACATAAAATGGTATATAATAGAAAAGATACGAATATCAACTGGTGAAAATTTGGCTAGCAACAATTATAAAGCTAAATTTTTGCCCCAAAAAGGAGCATTTTATTTATGGCATATGACATGGTTCCGTTGTTCGATGAAGTTCTCAAGATGAACAAAATCAAGGTTCCCAAGAGTAAATTGGGAAAATTTGTCTATGGAGTGGAATGGAGCATTCCAAAGCAGATGTATAAACAGCTCACTGAAGCTTATGAAAGTATTAGGCTAAAGTGGTGGAGCTACAAAGTTGCCTTTGAAGCACAGGGTTGGAGGTTTGATTTTCCAGAGTTTAAAGAAATTGTGTTCTTCAAATTTGAAGAACTGAAATTTGCTAATCCTATGGATGCAAGAAAAGTCATGAAAGCAGCATTGGACGAGCTGGATTGTGTAGCAATTAGCCGTTTGGAAACAAAACGGCAAGATGCAATTTCTCTTGCAAGGAGAAATTGGCTCCGTAGAATTGCGACGGATGCAGGTCCCAAGGCAATGATTACTTTGCGGAGGACGGACTTTAATCCGACTGTGGAGGCTAAGACCATTTTTGAAAGAGAAAGACAGTATCATCATGAGCATGCCATTATTACAGATAATGGATTTAGAGTAAAAATGATTTGCTTTTCAGCTAGTCGTTTTGCAACCATCGATAGCTTTAGGCTCGAGGAGTTTACTCCCAGCAACACGATGGTAACCATTAAGTAAAGAACCTTTTTAAGGGGAGACGTTTTCCTGTTAGGGGACGTCTCCCCGGTTTTTTATAAAATTTTAATTTGGAAAATATTGTATTTTTTAAAGGCATAAATTTGCAATTTTACATAAAATGGTGTATAATGAAAAAGTATACGAATAGCAACTGGTAAAAATTTGGCTTGCACAATCATATAGCTGAGTTTTTACCCCAAAAAGGAGAATTTATGAAAACTATTCCGACGTTTACAAAGATTTTAAAGCAAAATAACATTATTGTACCTGAAGGAAAAATTGAAAGATTTTTCTTTGATCTAAAATGGAATGGAGCTGAGAAAGAATATGCAAAATTCTTGAAAGAGTATGTAGACCGGAAATTCGAATGGTCTATGCTAAGAAGCAAATTCGAGTTCGAAGAATGGGAAGAAGATTTCCCGACATTTGAAGAGGTTGTAATTTTCAACTTCTCTAATTTGAAGTTCACTTCTCCGGCTGAAGCAAAAGTTATCATTCGAGATGCATACTATTATATGGTATGTACAATTCCTGGAAGAATGAAACAAAAAGCTTATGAAACTACTGAATTCGCAAGAGGACAATGGATTCATAAGTTATCTACAAGTGTTCGCTTCGGCGACATGATTATCCTGCAGCATAGAAGGTTTAAACCTTCTGAGAAAGACAAAGAACTCATTGACTTGGCGGTAAGAAACTGCCATGAGTGTGCAGTTTGGGGACCTGAATGGAGAGTGAAGATGATTTGCTTTCCTGGTTTCAAGCACATGGAGATTCCTAAGAGACAGTTTGAGGAGTTTACTCCTCGGGACACGATTGTTATTTTAAGTAGCGGAAGGGGATAAAATAGAATTCTCTACACTTAGTGAGCATTTCCTGGTAGGAGATGCTCACTAAGTTTTTTAAAAAATAGTAATTGGACTATTGACAAAAAAGTAAAAAGATAGTATACTTTTAAAGTACGCAGACTTTCTATTTATGTGTACCTAAATTAGATATATAACAAAATATATACATAAGCAAAGAGAAGCGAGGAGGGAATAAAAATGGCACAACCAAAAAGAAGATGGTCAAAAGCAAGAACAGGATTAAAAAGATCTACATGGAAATTAGAAAATAAAAACTTAGTTGAATGCCCACACTGCCACGAAAAAATGATGCAACACAGAGTTTGCCCAAGTTGTGGTTACTACGATGGTAAAAAGGTAGTTGCAGTTGAGACAGAAGAATAATTTATATACTAAAATTTACTTATAAGTGAAAAATTTTCGTAACAATACTTTGATAGTATTGTTATTTTTTTTTCTAAATGCTATAATTTGAAAAAAATAAGGAATAAAATTTATGAAAAAAATAAAAAAGATTACACCATATATGATTATTTTAATAATGTCTGCAATAGTAAGTGTTCCGCTTCTATCTCAAAATATAAATATATATCAAGACGATGGTGTTCAGCATATATGTAGGTTAATAGGAACTTGGCAAACAATAAAAAGTGGTGAATTTATGCCAATGATAATGTCTAATTTTCTAAACAATTTTGGGTATTCGTGGAATTTATTTTATAGTCCGCTTACGGCATTTGCACCACTTATATTAAAAATATTTAATTTAAATTTTATAGAAATATTTAAGATTTTTTTGTTTGTAATTACTTTCTTATCAGGACTTATGATGTATAAATGTACTTTAAGGATTATAGGAAATGGTGAAGAAAAAAATAAAATAATAGCACTTATAAGTAGTATGTTATATATTTATGCTCCATATAGATTAACTGATATGTATATAAGAATGGCAGTTGCTGAACTTGCTTCTTTTGTATTTATCCCGCTTATATTTGAAGGAATATGGATTGCAATTCATGAAAACAAAAAAAGTTATCTACTAGCAATTGGTACTGCGGGAATAGTTTTAACACATACAGTAATTACAATGTATACAGCGATTCTATGTTTTATATATCTTATAATAGAACTTATCATAAAAGCCAAGAATAAAGAAAATATAAAGTCAATAATTATAGAAATATTTAAAAATATAGTTTTTGCAATAATTATAACAAGTATTTATTGGGTGCCATTATTAGAACATTATTTTGCAACATCATATGAAGTATTTGTTCCTGGAAGAATGCAGAGAATAGAGGTATTAAAATCTCTTAAATTGAAAATCTATGAGTTATTTTTTACAACTTCACAACAGATAAGAATATATGATATAGGTTTTGTAAATATTATAGGACTATTATTAACGCCAATAGCATTTAAGAAGATAGAGAAAAATCTAAAACCATTATATGTATTTTGTGGAATTTCTGGAGTCATACTTTGTATAATGACATTAGCTATATTTCCGTTTGAAAAACTACCTAGTATTTTAACAATGATTCAATTTACGTTTAGACTATTAGAGTTTACATCATTCTTTTTTGCAATAATTTCTGCTATAAATTTAGGAATGGTAATAAAAGATATTAGATACAGAGATTTTTGTGCTATTTTGGTTATTTTGATACTTATAACTTCTACGTATATTGGAAAACTGAATTTTGATAGTAAATATACCGAAAATGATTTAATAGAGCCAGTTAAATTTTCAGAAAATACAGGAAGAGTACATCGTGGAATGGCAAGTATGGAATATATGCCAAGTAAAATGTTTAATAATAAAGAATATGTGATAAATAGAAAAGATGAGCCGTTAATACTTAATAGTAGTAAAACTTTAATAAAATATTATGAAAAGAATTCTGATAAAATGGTGTTAAGACTAGAAAATGCAGAAGCAGGAACTACAATAGAATTACCATATACATATTACTTAGGATATAGAATCTACGAAGATGGCAATGAAATAGAGTATACAGAATCAGACAATGGATTTATCCAAATAACATTAGAAAAGCAAGGAAATGTAGAAATTAAAACAAGGTATCTTGGAACAAATGGAATGGTAATTGCAAGTGTAATATCTATTCTAGGAACTATATATATAATTGCTATAAAATTAACAAGAATTTGTAAAAAAGAGACAGTTTAGTAAAACACTAGACTGTCTTATTTTTACAAAAGTTAAATAAGTGTTAGAAATAGCAAAAAACACTTGTTATTTGCTATTTTTTTTAGTAAAATAAGTATGTAAAAAAAGTAGGAAAGGGATGAGAAAAATGTCAAAACCAATGGTTGCAATAGTTGGAAGACCAAACGTTGGAAAATCTACATTCTTTAATTATATAGTAGGAAAAAGAATTTCAATAGTTGAAGATACTCCAGGTGTAACAAGAGATAGAGTTTATGCAGAAGCAAATTGGAGGGGAAAAAGCTTTACACTTATAGATACAGGAGGAATTGAATTTGATGAAGAAGATAGCATAACAAGTCAAATGAGAACTCAAGCTGAAATTGCAATGTCTATGGCTGATGTAATTGTATTTGTAACAGATTTAAAACAAGGAGTAACAGCTCAAGATTTAGAAATTGCTCAAATGCTTAGAAAGGCAAAAAAACCTATCGTTTTGGTATGCAACAAAGCAGATAACTTTGGAAAAGATATTCCAGAAATATATGAATTTTATAATCTAGGAATAGGAGAGCCATTTAGAGTTTCTTCTGTAAATGCAATAGGAATAGGTGATGTATTAGATGAAATATATAACCTATTGCCATCTGATGAGAATTCAAGTGATGAAGATTTAATAACTAAAGTTGCAGTAATAGGAAAGCCTAACGTAGGAAAATCATCACTAATAAATAAAATACTTGGCGAGAATAGGCTAATTGTAAGTAATATAGCTGGCACAACCAGAGATGCAATAGATTCAAATTTTGAAAATGAGCATGGAAAATATATTTTTATAGATACAGCCGGAATTAGGAGACATAGTAAAATAAATGAAAGAATAGAAAAGTTTAGTGTCGCAAGAACACTTCTTGCAATAGAAAGAGCGGACGTATGTGTGCTAATGATTGATGCTTTGGAAGGTGTTACAGAACAAGATACGAAAATTGCAGGAGAAGCTCATGAAGCAGGAAAAGGTGTTATAATTGCAGTAAATAAATGGGACGAATATGAAAAACAAAATGGAACTTTAGAGAAGTACACAAGAGAAGTATATGAAAAATTACCATATTTGACATATGCACCAATATTATTTATATCTGCAAAAACAGGTCAAAGAGTAGACAAACTATTTGATATGATAAATAATGTTGCAAGTCAAAATGCTTTAAGAGTTTCAACTTCAGTTCTAAATCAAGTTTTAAATGAATCAATAGCTGTAGTGCAACCACCAACAGATAAAGGAAGAAGATTAAAACTTTACTACATGACACAAGCATCAACAAAGCCACCAACATTTGTTGTATTTGTAAATGATAAAAAACTATTCCATTTTTCATATGAAAGATATTTAATAAATCAAATAAGAAAAGAATTTGGACTAACAGGAACACCAGTTAGAATGATAGCAAGAGAAAAAGTAGAAAAAGGTGAAAAAAGCAATACAAAATAATATATAAAGGAGGATTTTATTATGGCTACATATATAATAGTCTCAATTATTGCTTATCTTTTAGGAAGTATAAGCTTTTCAGTAATTTTTAGTAAAAAAATAGGAGGATTTGATGTAAGAACAAAGGGAAGTGGCAATGCAGGAAGTACAAATGTGCTACGAACAGTCGGAAAAAAAGCTGCAGTTTTAACGCTTCTTTGCGATTGCTTAAAAGGAGTAGTGGCAGTACTAGTTGCAGTTATTGCAGGAAATATTGCAAAGAGTGTAGATAGTGCTTTACTTGTACAACTTGCTGGAATTTTTGCTGTAGTAGGACACTCATTTCCAATATTCTTCAAATTCAAAGGCGGAAAAGGAGTTGCAACTTCACTTGGAGTTATTTTAATAATAAATTGGCGTATAGGATTAATTTGCTTAGTATTTGCATTACTGCTAATGATACTTACAAAATTTGTTTCATTAGGATCTGTTGCAGCAGCAATTTTGTTTCCAGTATTAACAATATTTATCCATTCAAACTATATAGTTAGTGGAAATTATATAATATTTGGAATAATACTTGCATTATTTGTAATATATAACCATAGATCTAATATAAATAGATTATTAGAAGGAAAAGAAAATAAACTAGATTTTAGTAAAGTAAAATAACATATAAAGGAGAACTTATGAAAAATATAGCAATAATAGGAAGTGGAACTTGGGGTGTAGCATTAAGTATACACTTAGCAGGATTAGAAAATAATGTAAAAATTTGGTCTTTCACACAGGAAGAAACAGATGCAATAAATAAAGAAAGAAAATGCAAATTTTTACCGGGAGCAGTAATTCCTAACAATGTAGAATGTTTTACAGACATAGAAAAAGTAATTGAAGGTAGTGACATGATTTTACATGTTACTCCATCAAAATTTGTACGTTCTACTATAAAAAAATATGAAAAATATGTAACAAACCAACCAATTATAATGTGTGCAAAAGGACTTGAAGAAGGTTCACTATGTACTTTAAGTCAGATAATAGAGGAAGAACTTCCAAATGTAGAATATGGAATATTCTCAGGACCAAGTCATGCAGAGGAAGTCTCTCTTGGAATACCTACAGCAATAGTAATTGCGTCTAAGTCTGAGAAAGTAAGAAACTTAGTTCAAGATACTTTTATGAGTGAAAAGATGAGAATATATACTTCTGAAGATGTAATAGGAGTTGAACTAGGAGGAGCTTTAAAAAACATAATTGCTTTTTGCGCAGGAATTGCAACTGAATTAGGATTAGGTGATAATAGTTTTGCAGCTCTAATCTCGAGAGGACTTGTTGAAATTTCAAGACTTGGAGTAAAAATGGGCGGAAAACAAGATACATTTTATGGCCTTTCAGGACTTGGAGATTTAATAGTAACATGCATGAGCGAACATTCTAGAAATAGAAGAGCTGGAAGACTAATTGGAAAAGGATATACTATTGAAGAAGCAAGAAATGAAATAGGAATGGTTATAGAGAGTATTGATAATATAAATGTAGCATATGAGCTTGCCAAAAAATATAATGTAGAAATGCCGATAGTAAATACAGTTTATGATGTATTATACAATAAGCTAGATCCTAAAGAAGCTGTTACAAGACTTATGACAAGAGAAAAGAAAAGTGAATAAAATCATAAATTCTAACTTGAATACAAAACAAGTTAGAATTATTTTTTAGTATGGATAGCGTTCATATAAATATCTAATAATGCCATCTGCGTTTGATGAGGTAATATTTATAAAATAACCTTTATCTAAGCAGATCCACATATTTAAGTTAAATTTATCCATATTATCAGAAAATACGCCAAGAATTGTTGCGATTTCCACTGGATTTTTATATTCTTTTTGCCATTCTAAACTGTGGAGATATACGTCTAAATCTTGGATGTGCTTATAAGATATATCATTAGTTTTATAATATTTTGATAAAAAATGGAATATTTCTCCATCTTTGTCACTATATAATTTTACAATAGAATACATATTTAAAAGTCCTTTAAAAAATCTTTTAAAAATATTATTTGTCTTATTTAAAACAATATACTTAGAATAATATGTAAGTTATTTGCAAATAATAAAATAAAAAATGAAAGGTTTTTTAAAATGAAAAAAATTTGTATATATGTTATGTGCATGATTATATTTCTTATGATAATTGGCTTTACCTTTTTTGCTATTATCAATAGTAAAAAGAGTAATGAAAATAGTATAAATGATAAGATAAGTTCAGAAGTCGAATATTTAGATGGAGAAATTTTAGAAATAATGAATGGGCTAAATAATATGAGAATTGGATTGAATGTTAATATTGAAAAACAAGAAGAGAAAGTGGATGGAAAAGAAGAAAATAATGAATCAGGACAATCAAACGAAGACGCCACAAATTCAGGAGAACAATCAGAAAATGCTAGCTCGGAAAAAAATCAAAAAGAAGATAGCAATACAAATGAGATTGAATATTTGGTAAAGGATATACCTGTAGTGTTAGTAGATAGAGAAAATATAAATTGGGAAAATCTGGTGAAAACTGCAGAAAGATTATATTCTTCGTGGGCTACAATTATAATTGACTTAAATAGTGTAAACATACAAAATGAGAATATACTAAATTTTAGCTCAAATCTTGATAATTTAATTTTAAATCTAAAAAATAATAATAAACAACAATCACTAGTTTCTCTTGCTAATATGTATAGCTTACTTCCTGAATATATAGATAGTGTAAATGGGATCTCGGAGCAATATTATATTTTAAAATTAAAATCAGGAGTATTAAAAGCATATGCAACTATTGAATATGAAAAATGGGATATAGTAAAAGATGGAATGCAAGAAGCAAGTGATGCAACTACTAGTTTAATAAATTCTGAAATTATGTTTAATAATAAACATCAGTCTAAAATTGAAGAAACATATGTGTTATTAAAAGAACTAGAAAAAACGGCAAATAATAAAGAAAAAGATATGTTTATGCTAAAATATGTTACTTTAATGGAAAAAATAGATACGTATACTAATTGACATTTAGCAAAAAAAAAGTTAAAATAGAAAAAGAGCAAATTAAATGGTCGCGTACTGCAAGGCCGAAAGGCAGCATACGAGGAAAGTCCGGGCTCCACAGAGCAATGATGCTGGATAACGTCCAGTGAGGGTAACCTTAAGGAAAGTGCAACAGAAAATAACCGCCTGAAAAGGTAAGGGTGAAAAGGTAAGGTAAGAGCTTACCGCTTCTATGGTGACATAGAAGGTCAGTGTAAACCCCATCTGGAGCAACACCGAATATAGGAAGAGTAAGACTGCTCGTCGACTTCCACTTGGTGGCTTGAGGCATATAGTAATATATGTACTAGATAAATGACCATTCTAGACAGAACCCGGCTTACAGATTTGCTTTTTAAATTATAAAAAATATGGTGTGCAATAAATGTACATCTTATTTTTTTATAAAATTACTTTAATTATGATGGATGATTATATCATAAAAGTACAAACAAAATGGAAAAATGTGATTTTTAACACGAAAACAGTTGGAATTTTGTGATAAAACCATATTGATTTGGCTGGAATTTTGTGATAAAATATATTTAGAGGTGATACAAATGAGTCGTTTAAAAAGAAAAATAGATAAATATTTGATTGACTGGAAAAATAGTAAAGATAAAATGCCTTTAATTGTGAAAGGTGCTAGACAAATAGGGAAAACTGAAAGTATTGAAAATTTTGCCAAAAATAATTATAAAAATATAGTTGAAATTAACTTTGCTTTAGATAAAAAATATTTTGATATATTTGATGATGGATTTGATGTAGACTCTATATTAAAAAATATATCATTTAAAAATCCAAATTTTAATTTTGTACCTGGAGAAACACTGATATTTTTTGATGAAATTCAAGCATGTATCAACTGTGCAACATCACTAAAAGCATTTAACCTAGATGGAAGATATGATGTTATATGTTCTGGCTCGCTAATGGGAATAAACTATAATGAAATTGAATCAAATAGTGTAGGAAATAAAATTGACTATAATATGCACTCATTGGATTTTGAGGAATTCTTATGGGCAAAAGGATATAAAGAAGAACAAATTGAAGAACTATATAAATGCATGCTAGAAACAAAACCTCTAACTAATACTCAATATGATGTTATGATGGACAATTTTAAAGAATATATGGTAGTGGGAGGAATGCCCGCAATAGTAAATAGATTTGTTACACAAAAAAATTATGGTGGTATTCTAGAAATGCAAAAGCAAATTTTACTAGATTATGAAGAAGATATTACCAAGTATGCAAATGGACTAGACCAAGGCAAAATATTAAATGTATATAGAAAAATTCCTACTTTTCTAGGTAACGAAAATAAAAAGTTCCAAATTTCTAAAGTTGAAAATGGGGCTAGAAGCAGAGAATATATAGGCACAATAGAATGGCTTGAAAATGCAGGAATAATAAATGTTTCATATTGCATGGAACAACCAGAACTTCCACTTGGCGGTAATTATAATCCTGATAATTTTAGATTGTATTTTGGAGATACAGGAATTCTTATAGGCTCACTTGATGAGGAAGCGCAAGAAGACTTAAGAAATAATGCAAACTTTAACACATACAAAGGTGCAATTTATGAAAATATTGTAGGAGATATGCTAGTAAAAGAAGGCTATAAACTATATTTTTATAAAAATGAAAAAGGAACTATTGAGATGGATTTTTTTATAAGAGATAAGGATTCTTTAATTCCTGTTGAAGTAAAAGCAAATGACAATGCAACTATTTCTTTAAATAATCTAATTGATAGTGAAAAATACAAAGATATAAAATATGGAATAAAACTATGCAATAAAAATATAGGATTTAATGGTAAATTTTATACTTTCCCATATTTCTTAACATTCTTACTAAAAAGATATTTAAAAGAAAGATAATAATATAAAACTACTTTCAAATTTTAAGAAAGTAGTTTTTTCATATCATCTGGAATTGGTGCTGTAAATACCATTTGCGTATTTGTAATAGGATTAATAATTGTAGTTTTATAAGAGTGCAAAGCTTGTCTTGAAATTAAAGAACTTTTGCTACCATATAAAGTATCTCCTAAAATAGGATGTCCAATAAATGCAGTGTGAACTCTTATTTGATGAGTACGGCCTGTTTCTAAAGTTACAAGTAATTCTGAATAGTTATCATAATCGTTAAGTACTTTATAATGAGTGATCGCTTCTTGACCATTAGAACATACACATCTTTCAATAATACTGTTTTCTTTTCTGCCAATAGGAGCATTTATTGTTCCTTCTTTTTTATCAAAAATGCCAGTACAAATAGCAATATATTCTTTTTTAAAAGAGCCATTCTGCATCTGAGTAGAAAGCAAACTATGCACATATTCGTTTTTAGCAAATATAACAATACCTGAAGTATTTATATCTAATCTATTTACAGGTCTGATTTTTCTTTTTAATTCGATAGTATCAAAATAGTATTTTACACCATTAGATAAAGTATTTTCAAAATGCCTCATAGTTGGATGTATGGCAATTCCTGCAGGTTTGTTTAATACAAGAAGCGCATCATCTTCATAAATTATATCAAGTGCTATTTTAGTTGAAACAATATTGTCACAAACTTCATCATAATCTAGGTTTACTAAAACTTTATCATTAGGTTGTAATTCATAGTCTAAATAAATGTTTTTATCATTAACAAATATTTGTTTGTTTCGCTTTAAATTTAATCTTAATACATAAGAAATTTTAAATTTATTGTCTAGTACTTGTCTTAAAGTTTTATAATTATCATTTTCTTGTTTTACATATTCTAATATCATGATTTTCTCCTTAAAAAATATTATAATGTGAAGAATGAAGAATTGCAAGAAATTCACTTGTACTTTTAGCATTTTCAATATATAATGTAACTGGCAAAAGCCAAGAACTAATAGGAGGAAAAATAAAAATGACTTTTATTGAAAAAATGAAACAAAAATCAAAGCAAGACATAAAAACAATAGTACTACCAGAAGCGGAAGATTTAAGAGTACTAAAAGCTAGTGAGAAAATAATAAAAGAAGGATTTGCAAACATAATTTTGGTAGGCGATCCAGAAAAAATTGATGAAAAAGCAAAAGAAAATAATATAAATTTAGAAGGTGCAAAAGTAATTAATCCTTTAACATCAGAAAAACTTAGTAAATATTCAAATGACCTGTATGAGCTAAGAAAAAACAAAGGAATGACATTAGACGGAGCAAAGGACATTTTAAAGAAAAATACAAGATACTTTGCAACAATGATGGTAAAAGAAGGAGATGCAGATGGATTTGTATCAGGAGCTGCAAACCCAACATCAGACACATTAAGACCTGCACTTCAAATATTAAAAACAGCACCAGGAACAAAGCTTGTATCAGCATTCTTTGTAATGGTATCACCAGATAAAGAACTTGGAGAAAACGGAACATTTATATTTGGAGATTGCGGACTAAATGAATATCCTGATAGTGATGCATTATCTGAAATTGCAATATCTTCAAGTAAAAGTTTTACAGAGCTTGTAGACGCAAAGCCAAAGGTTGCAATGCTTTCATATTCTACTTTAGGAAGTGCTCATTCTCCACTAACAGAAAAAGTTGTAGAAGCAACAAAATTACTAAAGGAAAAAGCACCAGAACTTGATTGTGATGGTGAACTACAATTAGATGCAGCAATTATTCCAGATGTTGCAAAATTAAAAGCACCAGACAGCAAAGTTGCAGGACATGCAAATGTTTTAATATTCCCTGACTTAGATGCAGGAAATATTGGATATAAGCTAACTCAAAGATTTGGGCATGCAGAAGCTTATGGCCCATTATTACAAGGAATTGCAAAACCAGTTAATGATTTATCAAGAGGATGTTCTGTAGAAGATATTGTAGGAGTAGTTGCAATAACTTGCGTTCAAGCACAAAATATGTAAATTCAAATACTATATACAAAAAGAACATTAATTAATAAAAATCAGAAAGGAATTATGAAAATGAAAATATTAGTATTAAATTGCGGAAGTTCATCTTTAAAGTATCAGTTAATAGACATGAGTACAGAGCATGTACTTGCTAAAGGATATTTTGAAAAGATAGGACATTATGATTCTTTTGTAACACACAAAGTAAATGGCGAAAAATTTAGATATGATACTATTGCAAGAGACCATTCAGAAGCTATCAAATTCGTTTTAAAGCAATTAACAGACCCAAGATATCCAGTTATATCTAGTTTAGATGAAATTACTGCAATAGGTCACAGAGTAGTTCATGGAGGAGAAAAGTTTAAAGAAGCTTGCGTAATAAATGATGAAGTAAAAAAAGGCATTGAAGAAGCAATAAAATTTGCACCTCTCCATAACCCTGCTCACCTTCAAGGAATAAAAGCTTGTGAAGAAAATCTACCAGGAAAGCCAAACATTGCAGTATTTGATACAGCATTCCATCAAACAATGAAAAAAGAACAATATTTATATCCAATACCTTATGAGTACTATGAAAAATACGGAATAAGAAAATATGGATTCCATGGAACATCACATAAATATGTATCTGCAAGAATTGCTGAACTTTTAGGAAGAGATATAAAAGACCTAAAAATAATAAATTGCCATATAGGTCAAGGTGCAAGTATATGTGCTATTCAAGATGGTCAAAGCGTAGATACAACTATGGGACTAACACCTTTAGGTGGTGTTGCAATGGGCTCAAGAAGCGGGGATTTAGATCCATCTGTTGTAACATTTATTATGGAAAAAGAAAATCTAAATTCTGCTCAAATGGAAAAAATATTAAATAAAAAATCAGGATTATATGCTTTATCAGGATTCTCTTCAGATAACAGGGATATAGAAAGAGCGATGGAGCAAGGAGACGAAAGATCAATATCAAGCTTAAAAGAATATGATTATATAATTGCTCAATATATAGCTAAAATGGCTGTTGCAATGAATGGGGTAGATGTTATAACATTTACAGCAGGAGTTGGAGAAAAAGGTCCTATATCAAGATCTGATATATGCAAACATTTGGGATTTATGGGAGTAGAACTAGATGAAAGCAAAAACGGCGGAGTAAGAAATGTAGAAAAAGAAATATCTTCAGAAAACTCAAAAGTAAAAGTTTGGGTAGTACCAACTGACGAAGAATTAATGATTGCTAGAGAAACTGCAAACTTAATAAAATAGTAATTTGACGAATGTACATATAAGTGATATAGTATGACAAGAAAAAACTAGAAAGGAATTATAAAAATGAAAATATTAGTATTAAATTGTGGAAGTTCATCTTTAAAGTATCAATTAATAGATATGTCAAATGATGAAGTAATGGCAAAAGGAACCTATGAAAGAATAGGCGAACAATCTTTTGTAACACATAAAGTAAATGGAGAAAAAATAAGAATTGAAAAGCCAGTAAAAAATCATAAAGAAGCAATAGATGTTGTAATTGGTTTATTATTAGATAAAAAATACAATACAATATCATCTCTTGAAGAAATAGATGGTATAGGACATAGAGTTGCTCAAGGAGCAGACAAATTTACATCTTCTGTAATAATAGATGATGAAGTAATAAGAAAAATTGATGAGTGCGCAGCACTTGCTCCAGTACATAACAAAGCAGCAATAGTTGGAATAAAGGCAGCAATAGAATCAATGCCAGGAAAGCCAAATGTAGCAGTATTTGATACAGTATTCCATCAAACAATACCTGAAAAAGCTTATATGTATCCAATACCTTATGAACTATATGAAAAATATGGAATAAGAAAATACGGATTCCATGGAACATCTCATAAATATGTATCTCAAAGAATAGCAGAGCTTTTAGGAAAAGATGTAAAAGACTTAAAAACAGTTGTTTGCCATTTGGGACAAGGTGCAAGTTTATGCGCAGTAAATGGAGGAAAGAGCGTAGATACAACTATGGGATTAACACCACTTGGAGGAATTCCTATGTGTGCTAGAAGCGGAGATTTAGATCCATCTGTTGTAACATATATAATGAAAAAAGAAAATTTAACTCCTGATGAAGTAGAATTAAAACTAAATAAAGAATCAGGAATATTAGGTCTTTCTGGTGTATCTGCAGACTTTAGAGATATAGAAGCAGAAGCGGCAAAAGGAAAGAAAAGAGCTAGCCTTGCAATAGATGTTTATGCTTATAGAGTAGCTCAATTTATAGCAAGCTACATAGTTTCTCTTCAAGGATTAGACACAATAGTATTTACTGCTGGAATAGGTGAAAATCAATTCTTAGCAAGAAAAAGAATTTGCGAAAATCTAAAATGCTTTGGAGTTGAAATAGACGATTCTAAAAATAATGAGTTTAGAGACGAAGGAAGAATTTCTACAGAAAATTCAAAAGTTGAAGTTTGGGTTGTACCAACAAACGAAGAATTAATGATTGCAAAAGATACTGAAGAGCTTATAAAATAGTAGTCCAAAACTTTACATAATTCATATAATATATTAAAGAAAATTGGGAATAGTTTTTATATTTCCAATTTTTCATCTAAATAGAAAAATATATAACTTAAATTTGAAATCAAAAGAAAGAGTTGTTATATTGGCTATTTATAAAAAAGACAAAAGGAGGTCTTTTTACTTATATGAATTTAAAGGATAAAAACATAGGATTTATTTTTACTGGTTCTTTTTGTACTTTTTCAAAGACAATAGAACAGTTGAAGAAAATAGTAAACGAGGGTGCAAATGTAATACCAATAATGTCAGAACATTCATATACTATGGATACTAAGTTCGGAAAAGCAGATGATTTTATAAAGCAGATTAAAGAAATTACAGGGAAAGACACAATAATTCATACTATTCAAGAAGCGGAACCAATAGGACCAAAACATTTGACTGATATTATGGTTATTGCACCTGCTTCAGGAAATGTAATTGCAAAGCTTGCAAATGGAATAAATGATGATGCATCAACAATGGCTGTTAAATCTCATCTAAGAAATGGAAATCCAGTAGTTGTTGCAATTTCAACCAATGATGCAATGAGTGGAAGTGCTGAAAACATTGGAAAACTACTAAATAGAAGAAATTATTATTTTGTGCCATTTAGACAGGATAATCCAATAACAAAACCTGCCTCACTTGTATTTGCACCAGATTTAATTTTAAGTACTATTGAAAAAGCACTAGATAATGAGCAAATTCAACCAGTATTAGTGTAGAAAACATTCAAGACTCTGGATACCTGCGAGGCCCAGAGTCTTTTTCTAGTGTGTTATATATTTAATTTCTTGCTCATATCAGAAAGAGGATTGCTTTTAACTGCATTTCTAACTTGCTCATTTTCAACATGAGTATAAATTTGAGTAGTAGAAATACTTTCGTGTCCAAGTAGCTCTTGCAAAGCTCTAATATCTACTTGGCCGTATTGATACATTAAAGTAGCAGCAGTGTGTCTTAATTTGTGAACAGAGTATTTTCTTGTGTCTAAACCAGCCTTGGCAAGTTCGCGTTTTACAATATATTGAACTGTTCTGTTGCTAATTCTTTCTAATCTTTCACTTAAAAATAATGCGTCTTGGTCAGCTTCTTTTAATTTCTCTTTTGGAGGACGAGTAGCCATGTAAGACTTTATTGCTCTTATTGAAGAATCGTTTAAATATATTGTGCGTTCTTTGTTGCCTTTACCAATAACAGTCATTTTATTTTCTGTAAAATCAATATTACTGATGTTAATTCCAACTAATTCAGATAAACGAATTCCACAATTTAAAAATACTGTAATAATTGCAAAATCACGAGGCTTATTTCTATCTTTTTCATCATCATTTATAGTTGTTAATAATTTTTCACTTTCAGCCAAAGATAAGTATTTTGGAAGTCTTTTTTCTCTTTTTGGTGTTTCAATATCTAAAGCAGGGTTGTTTGATATAAATTTTCTTTTATGTAAAAATTTAAAGAAAATTCTTATTGTCGAAGCTTTACGAGAAATCGTTGCAGGCTTGCTTTCATAGTTGTTTGCCATAAAGAATAGGTAAGATTGAATATCATCTTCGGTGATGCTATCTAAAGCTTCTAAAGAAAAATCATGAATTTCAATTTCATCAAAGTTCTTTTTATCAGTTAATTTCTTTTTATAGCTTATATATTTCAAAAATCTAACTAAATCGTAATTGTATTCTTTTACTGAATTAGGTGATTTGTTTAAAGTAACAGATTGATAATCTAAAAATTTATTTAAAAACATGGGATTACGATCTATATCTATCATTGGTAAAACTCCTTTGTAATTAGTTTCAAATAGTAATATATCAAAAGGATAGCATTTTTTCAAGAAGAAAGGTTACATAAGTTGACATATTATGATAAAGGTAGTATAATAATACATAGAGTACGACTTGTGTTGTACCAATCAAACATAAGAAAGGTGCCTCAAAAAATAAAAATGAGGCGAAAGGGACAAGAAAAAATGACTCTGTCAAAAGGTTTGTGGAAGAACATTCATGATGTTGAATGGTTCTGCGATGCAGTCTGCAAAGGCAGCTGCAAAAACTGCAACAACAGCAAGCAGCAGGCCGAAGTTCGGAAACTGATGAAGGAGACAGGCTATGATGGGCCTCTGCCTAACCGGTGCGCCGGTTCCGCAGGCAGCGCAGGTTCTAACCATTGCCCGTACTAACTAATTCCCTTGGATGGGGCGGACGAGGAAACTCGTCCGCCCCTTTTTATAGTATAAAAATAAGAATTATATATAGCTAAACTATGAAGAAATTTTTGAAAAAAAGTAGAAAAAAGTCGATTTTTATAATTGACTTTTTAAATTTTCAAATATATAATAGCAATGTTGCTCAAAAATAAAGGGAGGAGAAAAATGGAACAAGAAGAGAATTTATTAGGAAAAGAAAAAATAAGTAAATTAATTGTTAAATTTTCAATACCTTGTATAATATCAATGCTTGTAAATGCACTTTACAACATAGTAGATCAGATATTTATAGGACAAGGTGTAGGATATTTAGGTAATGGAGCTACAAATGTAGTATTTCCACTGGTAATGATAGGGCTTGCTTTTTCACTAATGTTTGGTGATGGTGCATCAGCTTATTTAAGTCTAAAACTTGGAGAAAAAAAGAAGAAAGAAGCAGAAATAGGAATTGGAAATGGAATAGTAATTTCTACTATTGTATCAATAGCATTTTGCATAATTACATTAGTGTTTTTGCCACAATTATTAAATATATTTGGATGTACAGATAATTTAAGAGAGTTTGCAATGGCTTATGGGAAAATTATTGCAATAGGATTTCCTTTTTCAATGATAGGAACAACATTGAATTCAATTATTAGGGCAGATGGAAGTCCTAAATATGCAATGATTAGTATGGTTTCTGGAGCAATTTTAAATACAATATTGGATCCTATATTTATATTTGTTTTCCATAAAGGAGTTGAAGGTGCTGCTGTTGCTACAGTAATAAGTCAAATACTTACTTTTGCTTTAAATATTTTTTATATAAAAAGATTTAAGACAATTACTGTAACAAAGGACTGTTTAAAATTAAAAGTTGGTGTCTGTAAAAAAGTGGCAATGCTTGGAATAAGTAGTTTTATTACTCAGATGAGTATTGTATGTGTTATGGCAACTGAAAACAACTTGCTTGGAAGATATGGAGCTAATAGTAAGTTTGGTTCAGAAATCCCAATTACAGTTTTGGGAATAGTAATGAAAATAAATCAAATATTAAATAGTATAATAATTGGCATTGCTGCAGGAAGTCAACCTATAATAGGATACAATTATGGGGCTGGAAAGTATGATAGAGTAAGAAAAACATTAAAAATAGTTTTAACTTCAAGTGTAATAATTAGTGCAATTGCATTTATTTTATTCCAAACAATACCTGATAAGCTAATTTTAATATTTGGTAGTGGAGATAGTAATTACATGGAATTTGCATGTCTTGCATTTAGAACATATTTATTATTGTGCATATTTAATGGTGTACAAATACCATCAGGAATATTCTTCCAAGCAATTGGAAAAAGTACAAAAAGTGCGATTCTATCACTTTCAAGACAAATTGTTATACTAATACCTGCAATGATTATTTTAAGTAGTATATATGGAATAATGGGAGTTTTAAGTGCTGGACCGGTAGCAGATGGATTAGCTTTTGTTCTAGCAGTTATTTTACTCGTAAAAGAAGTTAAGAAGCTAAAAAGTTCAGAGGTACCTAAAGATACACTAGTAGAACAGAAAGAAAATATATACGGTAACGAAAATGGAAATATAATAATTACAATAGCAAGAGAATATGGTTCTGGTGGAAGATATATAGGAAAATTAGTTGCTGAAAAACTTGGAATTAAATTATATGACAAAGAAATAATTGAAGACATGGAAAGAGAAACAGGGCTTTCAGCAGAATATATAAAAGAAAATGAACAAAAAAGAAATGTGTTAGACGTATTTAATAATGGTTATTATGCAGGATTAAATAATGCAGATGAATTATTTTTAAAAGAATCTGATTTTATAAAAGATTTAGCTAACAAAGGAGCTTGTGTAATTGTTGGAAGATGTGCAGATTCAATATTAAAGGATAGAAAAAATGTTTTGAAGATATTTGTTAGTAGCAGTATGGAAGATAAAATAAAAAGAGTGACGAAATTTTATAAAATGGATGAGGAAATTGCAAAAAAGGAGATTACAAGAATAAATAAATTAAGAGCAAATCATTATAAATACTATACAGATAAAGAATGGAGAAATCCTTCGAACTATGATATTTGCATAAATAGTGACTCTGTGGGAATAGATAATTCAGTTGATTTAATTTATAATATTGTAAAAAAAGTAGAGGCTCAAAAACAAGTGATGTAAAGAAAGTGTTGACACATAATACTAAAAACGCCGTATAATAATATAATAAGCACCAGGAGGTTAAAGGTTTTAGAATATACCATTGACAGCCTGGTGCTTATATTAAAAATAATATTATTATAAGATTTGTTTGAATAATACATATTTAACGAACCAATAATGATATACTTGTAATTTTATGTAAAATATGGTATAATAATTATAATTAATGATTGAAAAAGGAGTAGAAAAATGAAAACTGTTTCAATTGGCATTGCAACTCAAAATATGCGGAAAATAGAAGCTATAAAAAGCATTTTTGAGAAGTATTTTACGGAACTTGAAATCAAGTATGATTCATCTGATTCGGGGGTACCTGAACAACCGGTTAATGATGAAGTGTTTGAAGGTGCTAAAAATCGGATTGAAAATCTAAAGAAGAAAAATCCGGATTTTAGACAATGCGATTATCTAATTGCCTGTGAAGGAGGAATGTTACAACTTTATGGAAGCTGGTTTAATGTGCAGATTGTACAGATAGAAGATAAATATGGGCAAAGTTGCATGGGAATCAGCCAAGGCATGGTTATTCCAGACGATAAGGTAGAAAGGATAATCCAGAAGGGACTAGCCGAAACGTTTGATGAGACATTCGGTGAAAAAGGAGGCATGAGAGTTCTAACAAATGGAATGAGAAATAGAGAAAATTTCATTGAAGAGGCTACTCTAATGGCCATATCAGGACTATTAAGCAAAAAGATATGGTAATGAATCGGCAAGAGATACGGCGTATAGATAGAATATGGCATGCGCTGTATCTCTTGCCATAATATAATCAAATATTTTTAAGAAAAAATATATAATAAATATAAAAAAGGAGAAAAAAATGGGAGACGTAGAAAAAGAATTAGAAGAATTCAAGAAATTTAAAAGTACATTTAATTATGAATTGACAGAGGTAGAAGAAGTAGATGGTGTTCAAATGTATGATGGAGAACCATTAATTGATGGAAATGGAAGAGAAAAAGGAGAAGGAAAAAATTGGATAAATGTTGGGTATAAACATTCGGGAGCGTATGCAAAAGTTTTATCTAATTTATTTCCATATGAATTTACATTTAGAGGAAAAAAATTAAACAGTATAGAAACATTTTTTCAAGGAATAAAGTTTAAAGATAGAGAATTACAAGATTTTGTTTTTTCATATAAAGGATTAGATTCTAATTATATACAAGCATGTAGTGAGTATAATTGGAAAGAAACTGGTATTTTATATTGGCAGGGAGAAGAAATAAATAGGTACAGTTCAGAATATGATAATTTAATAGATGAATTATATATATCTGCAATACAAAACCCATTATATAGAAGTGCACTAAGAAATTGTTCTAAGCAGATAATTCATACAATGGGAGGAAAAGAAAAGAAAGATACTACTTTTACTAGATATGAATTTGAAAAAGAATTGAATTGTTTAAGAGAGTTTTTAAGAGAAAGAGAGTAAAAGATGATGGAAAATATAAAGTTACAGGATTTTGATATTATAGGAATGATTAGACTAAAAGATGTTCAAGGAATAGAAAAATACGTTACGCCAGTAAAAAATGAAAATGGAGTTGTGGAAGAGTATATTTCGCGTTCAAAAGAATATTATAATGTCAAAACAATGTCAGAACTTGCAATTTGTAGAGATGAGCTTAGAAGCTTATTAACTAGAGAATGTTCAAAAAGAAATTTTGTTATATTAGAAAATATGTTGAATTGTTCAGGAAAAGTATATTTTAGAAAATTCGAAGAATATATAAAGGCAAAAGTTCAAGGAAAAAACTTTGAAATGTATGAACACCAGTTGGAAGAAGCAGAAAGATGCTTAATTGAAGACATGAAGAATATACTAACGATATTACAAGGAAAATCTCTTATAAATGTTGACTTAACAAATAGATTACCAGGTGGTTACGAAAATTCTGAACAAAGGGCAATTGAGATGGATAATAAAGCAATGTTATATATGTTTTCACAAATATTAGGAAGTGTTAGTAATCCTGAAAAAGTAGAAGTTGTAACTCCTGGATATGGCGGAATGTATATAGGACCTATGCTACATGCAATGTATGGTTGCAAATTCACTAATATATTAAAGAGTAAGTATATCGAAGATACAACGAACTTTGATAACATAGATGTTAAAGATTTAGCTTCTAGTCAAAGACCATTTGAAAAAGGAAAAAAAGTTTTATTATTAGATGATAATGTTGGAACGGGAGTAACTTTAAAGGAAACTAAACAAGAACTTGAAAAAGCTGGAATAGAAAATATCGCAGCTGGTGCAGTTCAATATAATTGGAGAAACTACTACAGAGTATCGGTTGGGGAAAAGAGAGATATTGAAAGATTTGATATCAATGATTTTGAAATATTAACTCCAATTAACTATGCTGGCCATAAATTATATAAGAGAGCGATACAGTTATTACATTCATCTGGAGAGGAATATATAGAATATCTAAAAGATAAAGCTTACTTAAAAGATTTTTGTGACATGCAAGGAGCAGTAAGAAGAGGAATTTTGTGTGCAAGACCTGTAGGTATAGAATTAGACCCAGAAGGTAGAACTCCTAATAGGTCAAACTTAGATGAAAATGCCACTCTGATAGAAAAGTATAAAAATGCCCCAACTGAAATAACTAATCCAGTCTCAAAGAGAATTATTAGGACAATAATTGATTATACAGAGAGGTTAGGGGAAAGAGAAGAAAATGAGGAAGAAAAGAAGAAAAATTTAGAAGATTTTAGAATAATTTAATAAGTATGCTACTTAAGCAAAAGTATATTGGAATTAAAATTGCAATATACTTTTGCTTAAAATTATGTATAAAATACTTGACATGAAGAGAACTTTAAGTGATATATTATATACATAAATTCATAGGAGGAATAAAAATGTTAGAGATTTTAAATAAGATTAATGAACCTAAAGACTTAAAAAAATTATCTAAGGAAGAATTAGAAAAGTTATCAGAAGAAATAAGAGAAATTTTATTAAAAAAACTAAGTATACACGGAGGGCATTTTGGACCAAATTTTGGAATGGTTGAAACAATTATTGCAATGCATTATGTGTTTGAATCTCCAAAAGATAAGTTCGTTTTTGATGTATCACATCAAAGCTATACTCATAAGATTTTGACTGGTAGAAAAGATGCTTTTATATATGAAGATAAATATGAGGATGTAACCGGATATACAAACCCGAATGAAAGTGAGCATGATATGTTTAATGTAGGTCATACTTCAACATCTATAAGTTTGGCGTCAGGACTTGCAAAAATAAGAGACTTAAAAAAAGAAAATTATAATGTAGTGGCAGTTATTGGTGATGGTTCGTTATCAGGAGGAGAAGCATTAGAAGGTCTTGATTATGTGGGAGAACAAAACAGTAACTTTATAATAGTAGTAAATGATAATGATATGTCAATTGCTGAAAATCATGGTGGATTATACAAAAATCTAAAAGAATTAAGAGAATCTGATGGAAAATGTGAATGTAATTTATTTAAAGCAATGGGATTAGATTATGTATATCTAAGAGATGGAAACAATATAGAAAAATTAATAGAAGTTTTTGAAAAAGTAAAAGATATAAATCATCCAATAGTTGTTCATATAAATACACAAAAAGGAAAAGGATATAAATTAGCAGAAATAAATAAGGAAAATTGGCATTGGAAAATGCCATTTGATGCAGAAACAGGTAAGTTAAAAGTAAATTTACCTTCTGAAAATTATGGAAATTTAACAGCAGAGTACTTATTAAGTAAAATGAAAAAAGATAAAAAAGTAGTTACAATAGTTGCAGGAGTTCCTTCAAATATAGGATTTTCAAAAGAAAGAAGAGAAGAAGCAGGCTCGCAATTTATTGATGTAGGAATAGCAGAAGAACATGCAATAGCATTAGCTTCTGGAATTGCCAAAGAAGGTGGTAAACCTGTATTTGCAACACATTCAAGCTTTATGCAAAGAACGTATGACCAATTATCACAAGACTTGTGTATTAACAGCAATCCAGCAACAATATTAGTAAATACTGCATCAGTATATGGAATGAATGATATAACTCATTTAGGTTTATATGATATTCCAATGATTTCAAATATTCCTAATATGATATATTTAGCACCAACATCTAAGGAAGAATATTTTGCTATGTTAGATTGGTCAATTGAGCAGAATCAATACCCAGTAGCAATAAGAATTCCTTGTAATGGAGTAGTTTCAGATGATAGAAAAGTAGAAAAAGATTATAGCAATATCAACAAGTTTAAAATCGAAAAAAGTGGTGAAAAAATTGCAATTATCGCAGTAGGAGACTTTTATCAATTAGGAGAAAGTGTTGGATTAGAAATAAAAGAAAAATTAGGAATTCAGGCAACGCTAATAAACCCAAGATATGTTACTGGGCTTGACAATGAATTATTAGAAGACTTAAAGAAGAAGCATAATGTTATAATTACTCTTGAAGATGGTTGTTTAGATGGTGGATTTGGAGAAAAAGTAGCAAGCTTCTATGGAGATTCAAATATAAAAGTTAAAAATTATGGTATAAAAAAAGCTTTCTATGACAAATATAATGTAGAAGAATTATTAAAAGACAATAGATTAACAAGTAAACAAATTGTAGAAGATTTAAAAGAAATGCTATAGTAGTAAAAAAGAAGAGTAGCAGTTTTTTTCTGCTATTTTTCTTTTCTTTAAATAGTTGACTTTACTTAGAAATAACGTTATAATTCAATTGAATTGGAGGTAATTTATTTATGAATAATGAAATGTTAGAAATAATGAAAGAAAAGAAAGGATTTATTGCTGCACTTGACCAAAGTGGTGGAAGCAGTAGCAAAACTTTAGCAAAGTATGGAATTAAAGAAAACGAGTATTCTTCAGAAGAGGAAATGTTTAACTTAATCCATGAAATGAGAAAAAGAGTTTTCACAAGTAAAGCTTTTACAAACGATAAAATAATAGGAGCAATTTTATTTGAAAGAACTATGCTTTCAAAAGTTGATGGAGAATTTACTGCAGATTATTTATGGAATCAAAAGAAAATAGTTTCTTTCTTAAAAGTAGATAAAGGATTAGCTGAAGAAAAAAATGGTGTAAAGCTAATGAAACCAATTGCTAATTTAGAAGAAGAACTAAAAGAAGCTAATGAGAAAAATGTCTTTGGTACAAAAATGAGATCAGTAATTTATGAAGCAAATGAAGAAGGGATAAAAGATATAGTAAATCAACAATTTGAATTTGCAGAAATAATTTGTAATGCTGGTCTAGTACCAATTATAGAACCAGAGGTTGATATAAACTCTGCTGAAAAAGAAAAATGTGAAGAAATATTAAAAAGGGAAGTAATTAAACATTTAGAAAACTGGGATGTAGCAAAGAAAATAATGTTTAAATTTACAATTCCAACAAAAGAAAATCTTTATTTAGATTTATATAACTATGATTGTGTAGTTAGAGTTGTTGCATTATCTGGTGGATATGAACTTGAGAAAGCAGTTGAGCTATTATCTAAAAATAATAGAATGATAGCAAGTTTCTCTAGAGCATTATTGCAAGATTTAAATGTTAACCAAACTCAAGAAGAATTTGATGAAAAATTAGGAAATGTAATTGAAAAAATTTATGAAGCTTCTATTTCTTAGTTAGATAAGGAGAAGAGTATGATCAAATTAGTATTAGTAAGACATGGACAAAGTGAGTGGAATTTAGAAAATAAATTTACAGGTTGGACAGATGTTAATTTATCAGAAAAAGGTATTCAAGAAGCAAAAGAAGCTGGAGAAGTTTTAAAGAAAAAAGGATTCAAATTTGACTTAGCTTATACATCTGTTTTAAAAAGAGCTGAAGATACTCTAGACTATATTTTACATGAAATGGGAGAAGAAAATATAGAAATAAAAAGAAGTTGGAGATTAAATGAGAGACATTATGGAGCACTTCAAGGATTAAATAAAGATGAAACAAGAGAAAAATATGGAGCTGAACAAGTTCTTTTGTGGAGAAGAAGTACTACCAAAAACAGAAAATTTAATCGATACTATAAAAAGAGTATTAAATTATTGGAATTCTGATATAGAACCAGAGTTAGAAAAAGGCAAAAAGATAATAATTGTAGCACATGGAAATAGTTTAAGAGGTTTAATGAAATACTTGGATAATATAAGTGATGAGGATATTATAAATCTAGAGATACAAACAGGAAATCCAATTTGTTATGAACTAGATGATAATCTAAAACCAATCAAACATTATTATCTAAAGTAAAAAGATTATTAACTCAAAATTATTGAACAAAAGGTTTAATAATTTTGAGTTAATTTTATTTTGATGAGAAGAAAATTTACTATTGATAGATGAAAAACAAGATGATATAATGCAAATATTCACGAAATAATTGAAAAATGTAATAAAATGTTAGATTTTAAAATGAATAAAACAAAAAAGGAGAAAAAAGATGAAAAATAAGAAACTTTATGTTATATTTTCAATACTATTAGTTTTAGTTGTCATAATGAATGTAACAAAACAAATGCAGAATGATACATTTTTTACGATTGCAACAGGAAACTATATATTGCAAGATGGTTATGATAATATGGATCATCTTACATGGCATGATAATTTACAATTTTACAAATTAAGATGGGCATTTGATGTTTTAATAACACTGATTTATAATACATTTAATCTTACAGGAATATATGTATTTGTACTTATAATAGCGAGTATTACAGCAGTGTCATTGTTGTACATTTTAGTAAAACAAAAAAACAATGTTGTAATATCATTTATATGCAGCATAATAGCAATTGTTTTATTAACGGCTAATGGCTTTTTGACTGGAAGAGCTCAAATAATGTCATATCTGTTTTTATTATGGGAAATCTATTGTATAGAACAGTTAATTGAAACAAAAAAGAAGAGATACTATTGGGGACTATTTATTTTATCAGTATTAATAGTTAATTTTCATGCTTCAGTATGGCCTATGATGATTATTTTAATTATGCCATATTTGGCAGAAGCAATTCTATGTAAAATTTTGAAAAAAGATCAATTTATAAAATCAAAATTTATAATAGAACCAATAAATTTAAAATTAATAATAACTGCAATATTATTTATGGTTTTAGGCAGTGTACTATCACCAATTGGTACATATACTTATTCATATATGTTCAAAGTAATTGGGGGAATATCTTCAAAAATAATTGTAGAGCTTCAAACAACGGACATACTTTCTTCTGTTGGAATGGCGTTGAGCATTATAACTACATCTATAATATTGCTTTCAACCAAAACAAAAATTTCATTAAGAGATTTCTTTTTATTCTTAGGGTTATATATTTTAGCTTTGATGGCTGGAAGAAATATGGCATTCTTGTATTTATTAGGAATGATTCCATTTTCAAAACTTATAACAAATCTATTTAAAACGTATAATGAAACTGAATTACTTGAAAAACTTACAGAATTTTCGAAAAAGACAAGTGTATTATTAGGAATTACTGTATTTTTAATATTGGTATTTTCGAATAATTTAGTAACAAGATTAAGGGAAGAGTATGTAAATCCAAAAAAATATCCAATTGAGGCTACAAAGTATATAAAAGAAAATCTTAATTATACAAATATGAAAATATATAATAACTTTAATTATGGAAGTTATTTAGAATTTCAAGGAATAAAGGCTTTTGTGGATTCAAGATCAGAGATATTTACGCCTCAATTTAATGATACAACTATATTAGAAGATTGGTACCGAACTAAAACTGGGTATATTAATTATAATGATACGTTTGAAAAGTATGGAATAAATTATGCACTTATAGAAAATAGTGAAATTATTAATACATATATAAGCGTAGATGAAAAATATGAAAAGGTATATGAAGATAATACATTTTCTATATATGTAAAGAAATAAGTAAAGGAGATCTACAATATGGAAAAATGGTTAAAATGGGCAATGGAAATACAGAGTTTAGCACAAGCTGGACTTGCATACACGAACAATGTTTATGATATAGAAAGATATGAAAGACTAAGGGAAATATCATCTGAAATGATTGAAGAAAAATCAAATATTTCTTTAGAAAAAGTAAAAGATCTATTCTGTAATGAAACAGGTTATCAGACGCCTAAAATTGACACAAGAGCAGTTATATTTAAGGATGATAAAATATTGTTGACTCATGAAGCAAATGGAACTTGGTCTTTGCCTGGTGGCTGGTGTGATGTACTAGAGAGTGTAAAATCAAATACAATAAAAGAAACAAAAGAAGAAACTGGACTAAATGTAGAACCAATAAAAATAATTGCTATACAAGATAGAAATAAGCACAATAAGCCAGTTTATGCTTATGGTGTATGTAAAGTATTTGTGTTATGCAATGTTCTTGGTGGAGAGTTTGAAAAAAACATTGAAACAACTGAAATTAAATATTTTTCATTAGACGATATACCAAACAATCTTGCTGAAGAAAAGACAAACAAAGAACAGATTGAAATGTGTTTTAAAGCTAAGAATGATAATGCATGGAAAGTTGAATTTGATTAAAAAAGTAGGGGAAAGTATGAAGATAGTTGAAATAAGCAATAGAACAAGCACATTAATAACTGAATTGTTGGAAGTATGGGAATAGAAAATGGAAAAATTGAAATGTTATTTGTTAAAAATAGTGAAAGAGGAAAAGGGTTAGGTAAGCAATTACTAGGTTATGGAACAAAAAACTATGGTGCTAATGAAGTAACAGTAAATGAGCAAAATCTTAAAGCAAAAGGATTTTATGAATGTATGGGATTTAAAACTTATAAAAGAAGTAATTTAGATGAGCAAGGAAATCCATATCCTATTTTGTATATGAGGTTGGAATGAAAACGTTAAATAGTAAATTATAAGGTATATTGACTGTATAAAAGCAAGCTGCAATATAATTAAAAATAAAGAATGTTTATAGTATGGATGCGTCTTATGGAAAGTTAATTTCTCAATCTGTTAAAGCAGGAACAACTAAAAAAGAAACTGACAATGAAGTAACACTTAAATATTCACTAGGCCAGCCTTATTTTGCAAGCTTGAATGGAACTTTAGAAAGTGAAATTGCAAAAACTTTTTATGAATACAATCAAAAAGGTGCAAACTTTACATACACTATTAAATATGTAGACTCTAGCGAAGAAAAAGGAACAATAGTATGGACATCAAAAAGTAATGAATTTGTGAGCTTAAAGGAAGAATTTGAAATACATGTAAGTAATGGAAGTGATTTTCAGAGAACTACTTGAAATACAGTAGTTCTTTTTCATTTTTAAATTAAATCTTAATGGATAAATCTTTTAGAAATTATTGACATATAAATAAATCTATTATAAAATACAAACAAAAGTTCTTAAAATTGTGCAGGAAGGTGGAATATAAATTGAATAATATAAATGATTTAAAAGATTTAATTATATACCAAAGTCAAAATAACGAAAATATATCTGTTGAAGTTTTATATAATGATGAAGATTTTTGGTTAACACAAAAATCAATGTCGAAATTATTTAATGTAGCAGAAAATAATATAACATATCATTTACAAAATATCTTTAAAACGAAAGAATTAGAAGAAAATCGAACTACTCAAAAAATTAGAGTAGTTCAAAATGAAGGAAGACGAAAGGTTTCAAGAGAAGTTACCTTTTACAGTTTAGATGCTATTATAGCAGTTGGATATAGAGTAAACTCAAAAGAAGCAACAGACTTTAGAATTTGGGCAACGAAAACATTAAAAGAATATATAAAAAAAGGTTTTGTTCTTAATAGTGAAATGTTAAAAAATGGACCCAAATTTGGCAAAGACTACTTTGATGAATTATTAGCTAAAATAAAGGAAATAAGAGCAAGTGAAAGAAGATTTTATCAAAAGATAACTGATATATATAAAGAATGTAGTTTTGATTATGATAAAAACAGTGAAACAACACAAGAATTTTACAAAAATGTTCAAAATAAATTACATTATGCAATTACAGGAATGACAGCACCCGAAATTATTTATAATAGAGTAGATAGTAAAAAAGAAAATATGGGATTAACAACCTGGAAAAATGCACCTGATGGAAAAATACTTGAAACAGATGTAACTGTTGCTAAAAATTATCTTTCACAAGAAGAAATTACAGAATTAAATAATCTAGTATCTATGTATCTTGACTATGCAGAAAGACAAGTAAAATTAGGGAAAATTATATCAATGCAAGAATGGAAAGATAAGTTAGAAATATTCTTAAAAATAAACGAATATAACATATTAAAAGATAATGGAAAAATAAAAAGAGAAATAGCAGAAAAATTAGCCTTAGATGAATACAAAAAGTATAGAATAGTACAAGATAGAAATTATATTTCTGATTTTGATGAACTATTAAAAGAAACTAAAAATTTGAATAACATTTGAGCCATAAATAGTAATTTGTAGAGCAGATAGTTAGTTGATAATTATCTGCTGTTATGCTATAAAGTAATAGTAGAAAAAATGAAAAGGACTGATTTTAAATGAAAATATTAATTATTGGTGCTGGCGTACTTGGATCAAATTTGGCACATTCTTTGAAAAAAGGTAATGATGTAACTATTTTAGCAATAAATAAAACTTTTGAAGATAAAAAAAAGAATGGACTTGTTATAAAACATAAATTTGGAGGAAAAACAGTAGACCATTTCAACATAATAAATAAGCTAGATGAAAATGACATTTATGATGTAATATTTATAGTTACAAGATTTTCATCTTTAGATAGTGTTGTTCCAATTATAGAAAATAATAAAAGCAAAAATATAGTATTTGTTGGCAACAATATTACTGCAGAAAAAAATGCAAACATAAAAGACAAAAATGTATTATTTGCATTTTTTATGGCTGCTGGCAAAAAAGATAATGGCTATATAAATTCGATTTGCTTAAATAAAATTGAAATAGGAAGAATAGATGGTAAAGATATAAGCAATGAATTTATAAAATCTATATTTAAAGAAACAAAAATAAAAGTAATTATAGAAAATAAAATGAATGATTATCTTAAATCACATGCATGCGCAGTTCTTCCACCTGTGTTTGCTTGTTACAAAGTAAATGGCAATTTAAAATTACTAAAAAGAGATAAGGAATACTCTTTATTAATTATGGATGCAATTATTGAAGGTTATGATGTCCTAAAAAAATTAGGATACGAAATACTTCCTAAAGGCGAATATGAAGATTGTGTTAATAAAAAGAATTTATGTGCATTTATTTACAGATTTATGTTTTCTAATTTTATAGGAAAAATAGGTATATCAGACCATGCAATGAGTGCAAAAGAAGAATTTATACTTTTGGAAAGTGAATTTGAAAAACTAAAGGAAAAATCAGGTATTGAAACTAAAGTATATGATGAGCTAAAATTAGAATTGTTAAATTATAAAGAGTAATTTTTTAAGAAAATGGAAAAATAGTATCACTTTTGTATTAATAAAAAATATAAAATATAAAATAATCCTTTTAATAATTCTAAAATTATGATACGATAAAGCAAAAATGAGGAGGTATAAAAATGGAGTATAGAAGATTTAGTAATCAAATAATTGCAAGAATAGATAAAGGAGAGGAGATTCTTGAAAAAATAAAAGAAGTAGCATTAAAAGAAAATATAAAATTAGCAAATATTAACGCATTAGGAGCGACTAATAATTTTGTGGTAGGTGTTTATAATGTTGATGAAAAGAAGTACTATTCAAATGAATTTAAGGGAAATTTTGAAATTGTTTCATTAACAGGAACAATAAATACAATGAATGGTGAATTTTATACACACATTCACATGAGTGCTGGAAATGACAAGGGAGAAGTATTTGGAGGTCACCTAAACAAAGCTATTGTAAGTGCTACTTGTGAAATGGTAATAAATGTTATTGATGGGAATGTTGATAGATACTTTGATGAAGAAACTGGATTAAATTTATTCAAATTCTAGAATATATATTTATAAAAGATTATACAATAGGAAATCAGAAACACAATAAGCTAGGTTATTCCCAGATAATTGAATGTTATCTGGGAATTATGTTGTAATATTTTATATTAATAATAGAAAGGCTAATGAAAAGATTAGGGAAGAACAAAAATGAAAGCAAAAGTAAAAGAATTTATTGTAAAAAACTTAAAATGGATTATATTATTTCTTTGTTTAGTAGGATTTTTGGCACTAGCAGAAGATGTTTTTCATAAAGAAATAATGAGCGGAGATATAATTGGATATAACATAATATCAAAATTTTTAATATCAGATTTTGTAACACCAATAGCGAAGTTTATTACTAATTTTGGAGGGGCAATATTTTTAATAGTATTAACAGTCTTTTTATTTTTAGTAATAAAAAACAGAAAGATAGGAGTATCAATATTTTCTAATTTAGTAATAATTACAGTACTAAATCAGCTATTAAAAAGAATATTGCAAAGACCAAGACCAACAGAATTTAGAATAATTGAAGAAACTGGATATAGCTTTCCATCAGGACATTCTATGATAAGTATGGCTTTTTATGGCTATCTAATATATTTAATTTATAAGTATGTAAAGAATAAATATGTAAAATGGATTTCTATTGTATTATTAGGAATTTTAATATGTTCTATTGGAATAAGCAGAATTTACCTAGGCGTGCATTATACAAGCGATGTACTTGGCGGATTTTTAATATCAGTGTCATATTTGGTTATATACATAAGTGCTGTTAATAAGTTTTTGATTGAAAAATAATATGAGAGAATGGGATAATATTCTGTGTTGCAAATTATGTTAATCTGTGGTATAATATAAAAGTACGTTTATACACATATTATTGTCAGTTTGGAGGAACTAGAATATGAAAAACGACAAGAATACTAACATTGAAAAATTGTTATTAGCTATACGGCTATTGGTTGTATTAGCAGCGATTGCAGTTTTTTGGTATTTCGATTCGCAAAAGTTTAAGGCAAAGGAGATAAAATATTCTGAAACTATAGCATATATAAATGCAGGTGAAGTGAAAGAAATTGAGGCGTATACTAACTCTAATAAGATTAATATCATCTTAAGTAACGAAGAAGAGAAATTTACGTATGTTCCAAGCGTTGATGATTTTTGGACATATGTAGATAAACAAAGAACTATTGGAAACGATATTGAGATTTCAGTAACAACATCAAGTGGAATGACAGAAACACTAGTTTCATTAGCAACTACAATAGTAACATATGGTTTCTTGTTTTATATGATTCGAAAGATGACTGGTGCCGGAGATTTTAAAGTAAAGCCGGTAACTTCGGATGTAAGATTTACAGATGTTGCTGGAATCGATGAAGAAAGAGAGCAACTTTCTGAAGTTGTAAAATTTTTGAAAGAACCTGAAGCGTATACCGATATGGGAGCTAGAATCCCTAAAGGTATTTTGCTTGTGGGAGCTCCTGGTACTGGTAAAACTCTGCTTGCAAAAGCAATTGCAGGTGAAGCTGGAGTACCTTTCTTTCAAGTAACTGGCTCAAGTTTTGAGGAAAAATTTGTTGGCGTTGGTGCTTCTCGGGTAAGGAAGATTTTTAGTGAGGCTAAAAAGGTTGCACCATCAATCATCTTTATTGATGAAATCGACGCTGTTGCTCAAAACAGATATAGTGAAAAAAACTATAGCGAGCAAACATTAAACCAGTTATTGGCTGAAATGGACGGCTTTGACAGTAATAGCCATGTTATCGTAATTGCGGCTACAAACCACAAAGAAGTTCTGGATTCAGCAATTCTTCGTCCTGGTAGATTTGACAGACATGTATATGTTCCGATGCCTAATATTAAGGCAAGAGCAGAAATTCTAAATGTTCATGCGAGAAATAAAAAGTTTAGTAGTGAAGTAAACTTACAAGAACTTGCTAGAAAAACAGTAGGATTTTCTGGTGCAAATCTGGAAAATGTACTGAACGAAGCTGCTTTATTGGCTGTAAAGCTAAACTTTCCTTGTATAACGAATCTAACTATTGATGAAGCCATTGCGAGAGTAATGGTAGGAATCAAGAAAGAAAGTTCGATATTAAGCGAAGAAGAAAAATATTTGACTGCAGTACATGAAGCTGGTCATGCTATTGTTTCTGCAGCTATCAGGCCCAACGTCAAGAATTTTTGTATCTCAATTGTTCCGCGTGGAGAAGCAGGAGGTTACAATTTCTTTGATGAGTATGGTAAAACATATCAGCAAAAAACTGATATGGAGAAACAGATTCGCGTGATGTATGGTGGACGCTGTGCAGAAGAAATTCTTCTTGGAGATATTTCTTCTGGAGCTTCGAATGATCTTGAAAGAGCTACGAACCTGGCTTATTGCATGGTGGTAAACTTTGCAATGAATGGTAGCAAATTAGTGAAAGTTTCCAGTAGGACTGAGTTTAACAGTCATATCGAGAGCCAGGCTATAACAGAGATGGAAAAAATCTGTGAAGAGGCCTACGAAGAAACTGGCAGAATCATAACTGCAAACAAGGAGGTTATATCTAAACTGGCGGCACTGCTTATGGACAAAGAGTACTTGTCCGATAATGAGGTAAGTGCTTTTCTGAGTGAAAATAGTATCGCTCAGTGATAAAAAATGGGGGATGCGAGCATATGCTTATGAAGAGTTATGCTCGCATCCTCCTTTAATATTTTTATAATGTCTGCAAAAAAGCTTGACAAATAAAAATATCTAGTATAGAATAAGCGAACAAAGGTTTATACAATACCTTTTTAAGAAAGAAGATTTGAAAATGACTAACAATATTGAAAATTTATTAGAAGCATTATCAAAAAGCAAGTTTAGAGGTTCCTTTCATTTGAATAATAAAATGAAAGGATATGTAAAAGAAAAAGGATTAGATAAAATTGAATCTGATGCAAAAGATTTAATAATAAAAAGAATTGGTGATGCTTATCCCAAAAATGATGGAAAGCAAACTCCTATGAGGCAGGTTCATCCAGTATTTATTGCCCAACATGCAACTGGTTGCTGTTGTAGAGGTTGCTTAGAAAGAATTCATAAAATACCAAAAGGAAAAGTTTTATCAAATGAAGAAGTAAATTATGTTGTAAACATACTTATGACATGGATAAAAAGAGAAATAAAGGAGGATTTAAATATGGAAAATGCAAAAAAATTAGTTGTATATTATTCATATACAGGTCATACAAGAATGATAGCAGAAAGTATTCAAAAGAAATTAGAATGTGATATTTTGGAATTAAAACCAGTTGTACCATATTCAACAGATTATCAAACAGTAGTTGATGAAGAGCAAAACAATGAAAGTACTAAAAAAACACCAGAGATTCAAAATATAGAAAAAGATTTAAATAACTACGGTGAAATAATTATTGGTAGTCCTATTTGGTGGTATACAATTGCTCCAGTGGTTAGAACATTTCTTAAAGAAAATGATTTATCTGGAAAAACAATAAAACCTTTTGCAACAAATGCAGGATGGTTAGGACAAACTTTTAAGGAAATAGAAAGGCTATGCCCAAATTCGAAAGTAGAAAGAGGAATGAATATTGTATTTACAGAAGATTATTCAGAAAATCAATTAGTCACATCACCTTATGAGATAGATAAATGGATAGAACAATTATAATAAGTTGACATAACTTTAACGCAATGATATAATATCTCCTGGCATAATAATTTAATAAAACAATTTAATAAATTTTCTTATAAATATTATATAATTTTAGATTACAAGTCCATAATATAATTTTATAATTATAACACGCTAAAATCGATTTTTAGGCGTTTTTATTTTTTTAGACATATAACTTATTGTTTGAATAATTGAGCAAAAAACTTTAACCAAGTAGAATTAAAAATAATAAGGCTTCAGAATCGAATTTAAGAGAGTTTTATAAGAAAGTAATATAAGTGTTGTTAAAATAAATAGTCTAAATACTAGTAACAGTAGGGAATAGCAAGATTTTGCGGGCTTTATATTTTGCTCTTATTCATTTTACACAAAACTTTGATAATATAAACTAAATGTAACCGCTATTGCAGGTGGCTGGGTAGCAGTTGTAATTATTCTTGTTATAGCTTTAATTGGAGGATTTATAGCTGCAATTTTTAACAGCAATGGAGATACAGATTATGATACTTTGCAAATTCCTAATAGTGAAATAATATTAGTTGCAAAAGCACAAATAGGAAATGAGGGAGGAGATAAGTTGTGGAAATGGTATGACTTTGAAGAACATGTACATTGGTGTGCTAATGAATGTGATTACATAGAAATTGGTACTATTTATTTTTTTGCTTTTTTATGATACAATGCAAAAAAATCAAGGAGGATATAAATGTTAGAAAATATAGAAGTTTTATACCATAGTAGTATAAGAATAATTAAAAATAAAGTAATTTATATAGATCCATTTAAAATAGATAAAAGTTATAATGATGCAGATATTGTTTTTATAACACACGACCATTTTGATCACTATTCTGAGGAAGATATAGATAAGGTTATAAATGAAAATACAACTATTATAATACCAGAAGAATTGTTGACAAAAATATTAAGAAAAGGGATAAATAAAAATGCAGTTATAACAGTAGAATCCAACAAAGAATATATGGTACAAGGAATTAAATTTGAAACAATACCAGCATATAATACAAACAAAACTTTTCATCCAAAAGAAAACGGTTGGGTTGGTTATATCATTACACTAGATGGTATTAGATACTATATTGCAGGAGATACGGACATTACAGAAGAAAATAGAAAAGTAAAATGCGATGTTGCTTTTGTTCCAGTTGGAGGAACATATACAATGGATTTCAAAGAGGCAGCACAATTAATAAATGAAATACAACCTAAAATAGCAGTTCCAATTCATTATGGTAGTGTAGTTGGAACAAAACAAGATGCCACAGACTTTATAAAATTATTACATTCAAGTATAAAAGGTATAATTTTAATGCAACAATAAATGAAAGTTAGTAGTTTATTATAAGGATTTAGTTATGAATAAAGAAGAAATAATAGCATATTGTTTAACATTAGAAAATACATATAAAGATT
>CAKPAI010000002.1 GCA_934133005.1 uncultured Clostridia bacterium | reverse complement strand
TGATAGGTTGGAGGTGTAAGTGTAGCAATACATTGAGCTGACCAATACTAATAAATCGAGGGCTTAACCACTAAAAAAGTTTGCTGAAAAGAAGTTCTTCTATGTATTTTTGAGTGTGCTTTAACACACAATAATTTTCTAGTGACTATTACTTAAAGGGAAATACCTGTTCCCATTCCGAACACAGAAGTCAAGCCTTTAAGTGCCGACAATACTCGCGAGTTACCTTGCCTGGAAGATAGGTTGTTGCTAGTTTTTTTTATGCAAATAATTGTTTTATATAATATAGATAAAAATAAGTAGTAATTATAAAAATTACTACTATTTTTTATTGTAATTATTAAAATATAACTTAAATTATTATATTTATTTTAATACAAAAATTTTATGGTATTATCTATTTGGTTCATCTGATGTAGAAAAATTCATATTTTCAAAGTGTGATACAATACTGTTTCCAACTTTTAATGGAGCCATATTAACTTTTAACTCTGTATTAAATGAGTCAGCAGAGATTTCACGACCACTATTTTTGATTTGTTCAATAGTTGTATCAGGAATTCCTTGCATTTTTAAATAAGGAATATAAGCGTAAGAATAATGTATTTGCTTTTTTTCAGAATTCCATTCATGACTTCTATCTGGATGATTGGCCAAATCTAAATAATTACCATCATGTGTTTGAATATATATAGGTTCATTTGGATTATATGCTTTAAATTTATAATCAAAATTTGAAGTAAGGCCTTTTGCATTTAATGTTTGTTCATAAGGCGAATCTGTAAGTATAATGATATTTTTTCTAGCAAAATTCCTTGAAGACAATCTTTTTAAAACTAAAGAGTGACTTGCAATTAAAGACTTTAATCTTGATAAAAATTGTAAGTCCGATTTTGAATAATTATCTGCCTTAAAGTGTTTAAAATCCATTAAGTTGTAAAGTGTATTAAGAAAAGCTTCAAATTGTGGAAGTACTAATGTTGCTAGATCTCTAATATTTTCATCAGGGTGTTTTTCTGCAATATCAAATACTTCTTTATAAAAACGTATATCATCCCAACTCAAAAATTCTTCTAATGGAATTTTATCAATAGAAGTAGAATTTAATATTTTTAGAAAATTGCATAAATCAGTTCCTACTTCTGAAAAAGAATCAGGACTTGATTTGATAACTTTTAATAAACTTCCAATGCTACATTCAAAAGCTTGTTCATCTTCAGACATATATATATTGTCATAACCATTTTTTCGTGCGAGTAATAATTTTTCTATTTCATGAAGTTCTTCTGGTAAGTAAGCATCAACGAAGGTATTATTTTTTGAAACTTCAGGAAAAGAAATATATCTTGCGTTTTTTAGTGATACATGTTTTCCAGCATATAGACTATCTCTAGAAACGTAATCTAACCTATCAACATCATAAGAACTTTCATCATGTGCTTTAAAATTTAATAGGTTGTTAGAGTATAATTCATCTAAAATAGTTGGAAGTTCGTCACTGATATTTGATAAAGCTGACTTAATTTCAGGAGATTCTAACATTATTCGCTTTCCAAAAATTTCATGTGGACCATGAACACAAAATAATTGTTCTTCAAAAGCATGAGATAATGGAAAATGTCCAATGTCATGTCCTGCAATTTTTATTAGCTCTGCAATTAAATATAATTTTAAATCGTTATCTTCAATATATTTTTTCCATTCAGGTTTTTGATAGTTGTAAACCAATTCCTCAAGTTTTCTATTATACACACCTTTGGAATGTTCTAGTCTACTATGAAAAGTATTTGGAAAAGTATTGATTGATAGTGAGAGTTGACTTATTCGATCTAAACGTTTCATGGCTAAAGTTTGAAAGAATGTATTAAATTGTTCAGGATAGTATATATAAGGATCATTATAATCTCTAGCAAGACTTACATCAATCTCAGATATTAATTTTATATTTTTATTTTTTACATGAGAATTATTAAAAAGCCATGTAAAAAAATCCTGAAAAAGTTTTTCTTTTGTTTCTAAATCTTCTAAATTTTCCATAAGTTAGTCCTTTTAAATTTAATCTTTGATAATTATATAAAAATTTCTACAAAAGTCAACATATTTAGCAAATAAGGCTATAATAACTATTTAAAAAAAATCAAAAAGGTGCTATAATTTTAAAACAGAAAGAATAAATTAATAAGGGAAATTTTTAGTAAAGGAGATTTTTATGGGAAAAGTTCAATGGAAACCAGGAACATTTATATATCCAATTCCTGCAGTAATGGTAACTTCAGGAACAATGGAAGAGTCAAATATTATGACTGTTGCATGGACTGGAATTTTAAATACAAACCCAGCAATGTGTTATATTTCTGTAAGGCCAGAGAGATATTCATATAAATTGATTAAAGAAAGTGGAGAATTTGTAATAAATTTGACAACAGAAAAACTTGCCTATGCAACGGATTGGTGTGGAGTGAGAAGTGGAAAAGATTATGACAAATTCAAAGAAATGCATTTGACCAAAGAGAAGGCAAAAATTGTGAAGGTACCGTTAATAAAGGAGAGTCCAGTATCTGTAGAATGTAGAGTAAAAGAAATAGTACCACTGGGAAGTCATGATATGTTTGTAGCAGATGTGTTATCAATTGATGCAGATGAAAAATATATTGATGAAAAGGGTGCTTTTGATATTAGTAAATGTGATTTAATTGCATACAGCAATGGTGGATATTATCCTTTAGGAGATAAAATTGGAAAATTTGGATTTTCTGTTCAAAAGAAAAAATAAAAATTATAAGGAAATTAATTAAAATTAGCTGTAAAACGTTGACATATAGCTAAAATCATGATACAATACTAAAGCGTATGTAGATAACATGCGCTTAATAAAGTTTTAGAAATAACAATTTACTGGAGGTGTATAAAATGGCTGCTAAAGGAGCAAGAGAACCGATAACATTAGAATGTACAGAATGTAAGAGAAGAACTTACATGACAGAGAAAAATAAGAAAAACAATACTGATAGATTAGAAATAGTGAAATATTGTAAATTCTGTCAAAAACGTACTACACATAAGGAAACAAAATAATCCTTAAGGGGGAAATATTATGCCTAAAGATGCAAAAAAGAAAATTAATGAAAAAAAAGAAAGACATTTCCTAAAGGATGTTAAAGCAGAACTTAAAAAAGTTATTTGGCCAACACCAAAGCAACTATTTAATAACACACTTGCTGTAATTGTAATAGTTATAGTTGTTGGAGTAATAGTTTTCGCATTAGATGTATGCTTCGAAAAGGTAAACTCTTTAGGAGTAGAGAAGTTAAAAACAATAGTTGAAAATCTTGAAACTGAAGAAAATTCGACTACAAATAATGAAAGTTCAAATGAAACAAATGATACTTCAAATGAAGCTACAGAAAATGTAGATGCAGCAGAAGAAAATCAAGATGTTGCAGGTGAAACTACAGAAGCTGAATAAGTCGAATATTATGAAGGAGTCTAAAATATGTCTCAAGAAGAAAATGTAGAAAACGTAAATGATATTGAATTAGAACCTAAGTGGTATGTTATACATACATATTCTGGTTACGAAAATAAAGTAAAGGCTGATTTAGAGAAAAAAGTAAAGAATCAAGAAATGGAAGATTATTTCTTTGAAATAGTTGTACCAATGGAAGAACAAATTGAAATAAAAGATGGAAAAAGAAAAACCAATTTAAAAAAAGTTTTCCCTGGATATGTCCTAATAAAAATGATTGTAACAGAAGCAACTTGGTATGTTGTAAGAAATACTAGAGGAGTTACTGGATTTGTTGGTTCAGGTACAGACCCTATTCCACTTACAGAGGATGAGATTAGAAACATGGGATTTGAAATATCAGAAATCAATATTGATTATGATGTTAATGATTCTATACAAATAATTGATGGGCCTTTTAAAGATTATATTGGAGTTGTACAAGAAATAAACAAAGAAAAACATAAAGTCAGAGTTCTAGTATCAATGTTTGGTAGAGAAACTCCAGTAGAATTAGAGCTTTCTCAAGCAAGAAAAATAAAGTAAACTGTTTAAAATGGAATGAGTGATTTATTCATTTAATTCTTTTTTATAAATTATTTTGTCAATATAAATACTAAAGGAGGTGCAAAAAATGGCAGAAAAAGAAATTTCAACTTTAATAAAGCTACAAATACCTGCAGGAAAGGCAACACCAGCTCCACCAGTAGGACCAGCTTTAGGTGGTAGTGGTGTTAACATCATGCAATTCGTTAAAGAATTTAATGATAGAACAGCAAAACAAGCAGGATTAATAATCCCAGTTGTTATAACAGTATATAAAGATAAATCTTTTGAATTTATAACAAAGGAACCACCAATGGCAGTTTTAATAAAGAAAGCTGCTGGAATTGAAAAGGCTTCTGGAAAGCCAAATAGAGAAAAAGTTGCAACACTTACTATGGCACAAGTAGAAGAAATAGCTAAACAAAAAATGCCAGACTTAAATGCAGCATCATTAGAAGCAGCAATGAGTATGGTAAAAGGAACAGCTCGTTCTATGGGTGTTGTTGTTGCAGAGTAATAAGTTAAATTATTATTAAATAGTAAATAAAATTGGGAGAGTAAATATAATTACTCGAAATTACCAAAAGGAGGAAATAATGGCACAAGGAAAAAGATATAGCGAGAGTGCAAAGTTAGTAGATAAGAATAAGCTTTATTCAGTAGCAGAAGCACTAGAACTTATTGAGAAAATGCCAAAAGCAAAATTTGATGAAACAGTTGAATTACATGTTAAATTAGGTGTTGATTCAAAACATGCAGACCAACAAGTAAGGGGTACAACAGTACTTCCAAATGGTACAGGTAAAACACAAAAAGTTTTAGTATTTGCTAAAGGTGCAAAAGCTGACGAAGCAAGAAATGCTGGAGCAGATTTTGTAGGAGCAGAAGAGTTAATACCAAAAATTGAAAAAGAAAATTGGTTTGACTATGATGTAATAGTTGCAACACCAGATATGATGGGAGTTGTAGGAAGATTAGGAAAGGTATTAGGACCAAAAGGATTAATGCCAAATCCTAAATCAGGAACAGTAACAATGGATGTTACAAAAGCAATAAATGAAATCAAATCAGGAAAAGTTGAATACAGATTAGATAAAAGTAATATAATTCACTTAGGATTTGGTAAAGTTTCTTTTGGAGCAGAAAAATTAGTAGAAAATTATAAAACTATAATCGAAGCTATAATAAAAGCTAAACCAGCTGCAGCAAAAGGACAATATATAAAGAGTGTAGCAATATCTACAACAATGGGTCCAAGTATGTATATTGACCAAAAATAATTTATGAAATATAGCCCAAGACAGTAGGCATAAAATAAGTCCTACCGAGGCATGAGAACGGATTATTCCAATCTTATAGCCTCGTGGTGTGGCTGTACGGATTGGAATTTTTTATATATTTTACAGGAGGTGAATTGAGAAATGGCAAATGAAAAGACAATAGCACAAAAACAAGCAAAAGTTGAAGAATTAGCAAATGAATTAAAAGAAGCAAAAGTAGTTCTTTTAGCTGACTACAGAGGAATAAATGTTACTGATGTAACAAGCTTAAGAGCTGAACTTAGAAAAGTAAATGCAGAATACAAAGTTATAAAGAATAACATAGTAAAAAGAGCATTTGATGCAAATGGAGAATCTGAATTAGACGAGGCTCTAGAAGGACCAGTTGCAATAATTATAGGTAAAGAAGACTATCTAGAACCATCAAAAGTAATATACAACTTTACAAAAACACATGATTTCTACAAAATTAAAGGTGGAATAATTGAAGGTAAAGTTATGTCTGCAGAAGAAATAATAACACTTGCAAAACTACCATCAAGACAAGAATTACTTGCAAAACTTGCTGGAGCTTTACTTGGAAATATTACAAAACTTGCAGTTGCGCTTGATCAAGTTAGAGATCAAAAAGAAAACGCTTAATTTTAATAAAAATTAAATTCACATTGCCGTGAAAATAAGAACGAGAAGTTCAAAATATAAAATAAAAATATAAGGAGGAAATTTAAAATGGCAAAAATAGATGAATTATTAGAAAGCATAGATGCTTTAACAGTAGCAGAACTTGCTGAATTAGTAAAAGGAATTGAAGAAAAATACGGAGTATCTGCAGCAGCAGTTGCAGCACCAGTAGCTGGAGCAGGAGCTGCAGCAGCTGAAGAAAAAACTTCTTTCAACGTTGTATTAAAAGAAGCTGGAGCTAACAAAATCCAAGTAATCAAAGTTGTAAGAGATGCTACAGGATTAGGATTAAAAGAAGCTAAAGATTTAGTAGACGGAGCACCAAAAACAGTTAAAGAAAACGTTTCTAAAGACGAAGCTGAAGAATTAAAGAACAAATTCACAGCTGTAGGAGCTGTTATAGAATTACAATAATTCTATATAAAAAAATAATGCAAGACACAAATCTTGCATTATTTTTTACTAAATAATTGTTATTTTTTATCGGACATTTTTTCAAATTCTGATGTTAATTTCTCAACTGTTTTATTTTCAACAAATTGTTCTGCCTGTCTTATAGTAAATCTGAATAATTTTTCATCACTACTACCATGAGCTTTTACAACTGGTTTTTTTACTCCTAAGAAAAGTGCACCACCATATTCTTTATAATCCATCATTTTTTTGAATCTTTTTAATGCTGGAAGTGTTGGAATAGAAGCAATAGTTGATAAAACATTTTTCTTTAAACTTTCTGACAAAGAAACTTTTATCATTTTTCCCATACCTTCAACTGTTTTTAAGAATATATTTCCTGTAAATCCATCTGCAATAATTGCATCAACTTTACCAGAAAATGCATCACGACCTTCGACATTTCCAATGAAATTGATTCCAAGCTCTGGTGATTTTTCTTTTAAAAGATTGTAACTTTCTCTAACTAATTCATTTCCTTTTGTTTCTTCTGTACCAATGTTTAAAAGGCCTATTGCTGGATTTTCAATCTTTAGGGCATCTTTTATATATATGCTAGACATTTGTGCAAATTGAAGCAAATTGATAGGTTTGCAGTTAGTGTTAGAACCGCAGTCCATAAGTACTAACCTTTTATGGTATGATGGAAGAATTCCCGCTAAAGCAGGTCTATCAACACCTTTAATTCTACCAACTAATAAAGTTGCACCAGTAAGAAGAGCACCTGAATTTCCAGCAGAAATAAATACATCGCCTTTGCCTTCTTTTAATAAGTTGAAGCCAACAACCATAGAAGAATCCTTTTTGTGTTTTATTGCAAGAGTAGGAGTATCTTCCATTTCGATTGTTTCTGTTGCATTATATATTTTTAATCTAGGAGAAATTTCTTCTGGAGATTTACCAAATAATTCTTGAAATCTAGAACGTAAAATTTCTTCTTTACCGATTAATAAAATTTCAGCTTTAACTTCATTTATTGCTGCGACAGCACCTTTTATATTAGCATCAGGAGCATTATCTCCACCCATAGCATCAAGTAAAATAATCATAATAAAATCTATATGTTGTAACTAAGGCAACATATCCTTTCATAAATAAAATATATGCTATATTTTATAACTTAAATACATCAAAGTCAATTATCTACAGAAAAAAATAAAAAATAAATTGAAAAACTCTTGAAATTTTGGGTAATATACAGTATAATAATATTACTGTTTTTAAGGGTAATATTTAAATATATTACGCATATAATAAAGTATAAATAATTTATGGCGCCATAGCCAAGTGGTAAGGCAGAAGTCTGCAAAACTTTTATCCTCAGTCCGATTCTGAGTGGCGCCTCCAAAAAGAAAGCACGAGCATTAAAAGTATATGTTCGTGTTGTTTTTATATCTATCAAATATCTTTACATAAGGAGAAGAAAATGCTGAAAAAATTATTTATAAAAGACTATAAAAGTGTGGATAATCCACAGGTTCGAAATCAATATGGAATTGTTGCTGGAATTTTTGGAATAGTAACAAATTTAATTTTATTTCTTATAAAATTAGTGATAGGAATAATTGCAAACAGTGTAACTATTATGGCAGATGCATTTAACAATTTATCAGATTTTGGTTCATGCATTGTAACAATAATTGGTTTTAAACTTGCAAGCAAACCAGCAGATAAGGAACATCCCTATGGTCATGCAAGATATGAATATGTAACAGGAATAATCGTTTCTCTTTTGATGCTAGTAATGGGAGTAATTTTTGCAAAAACTTCAATAGAAAAAATATTTGCACCAGAAGAAATTAAATTGGGAATAGGAACATATATAGTATTAATTGTTGCAATTCTTGGTAAAGTACTACAAATGGTAGTGTATTTAGATTTTGCAAAATCAATAAAATCATCTACAATAAAAGCAACTGCAATGGATGCAAGAAACGATATTTTAACTACTTTAACAGTATTAATTACAATGATTGTAATGGGAATATTTAAAATAAATATAGATGCTTATATGGGACTTCTAGTGTCTGGATTTATAATTCTAAGTTCAATAAATTCATTAAAGGATACAATAAATCCACTTTTAGGAAATGTCCCATCAAAGGAAAAAGTTGAAAAAATAAAAGAGAAAATATTAAGCCATAAAGAAATAATTGGAATTCATGATTTAAGAATTCATAGCTACGGTGAACAAAATGATTTTGTAACTGTTCATGCAGAAGTACCAGATACAATGAATATCGTTGAAGCACACGAAATTGCAGATATAGTTGAAAGAGAATTTAAAGAAGAATTAAATATTGATTTAACTATACATATTGATCCTTTAAATGTGAATGATGAGGAAACTAAAAAAATAAAAGAGAAAGTAGAAAATACATTAAAGAGCTTTGATAAGGAAATTACTATTCATGATTTTAGAGTAGTAACAGCTAAAGGACATAGCAATGTCATTTTTGATATAGTAATACCCTATGGAAAAAACTATAATAAATATGAATTGATAGGTGTTTTGGAAGAGGGCTTTAAAGATGAGGACAAAAAATATTATTTTATTTTTAATATAGATAGACCATTTTGTTAAAATAAAATTATTTTAAGACTGCTGACAAAGTATAAATACTTTGTCAAACAGTCTTTTTTTTATATCATTTTTTCAATTTCACTTTTAGAAATATTTCTAGATTTTATATGTAAATTATCTATTGAAACAGCAATGTTTGGAGTATTAATGTATGATAAAAAAAGCAATTACACAATGAAAGAAAATAAGCTAGATATGAATCTTCAAACATAAAAATAAACCCTCAGTAAAATTACTGAGGGTTTAATATTGGAGCGGGAAGCGGGGCTCAAACCCGTGACCTCTGCCTTGGCAAGGCAGCGCTCTATCAACTGAGCTACTCCCGCATTTCAAATGCATTAGTATAATACCAAAATATTAGCTACTTGTCAAGTCTTAATTGACTTTTTTTCAAAAATATAGTATAATATAAAACAGTTGTTGCCATAATTAATGGTAAAGAAGAGATTTTTAATTTATTTTAAGGTTACTATATCAAAGAGCGGAAATTAATTATATAGTAAAATAGAATAATACATAAGATAAAATAAAGAAAAATAAAAGCAATTAATATGAAAAAATATATATCTATAGTTAGATATATAAATTTTTCGTGGATTAAAAATTTTTTGTGCAATGGCAAAATAAAACAACAATACATAAAAAGAAGGAGAGATTAAAGAAAAATATGACAGAAGAGAATGTAAGTAACAATGAAAATGTAGCTGAAATAAAAAAAGTAAATAAACCCAAAAGAAACTTCAGAAGAAATTATGTAAAAAAAGATAAAGAAGAAGTAAAAGAAGGTACTCAAAAAAGTAGAGCACCTAGAAAAAGCAGAGAGGAAAAAAATCAAACAGAAAATTCTGAAATAGTAAAGAAGACAAGAACAAGAAAAAATACAAATAAAGTAAACGAGAGAAGTTTAGTAAAAGTAGAAAATAGATCAATACTAAAAAAAGAAGATTTCAGATTTAAAAAGCCAAGTATAAAAATCATACCATTAGGTGGTATTGAAGAAATAGGAAAAAATATTACAGTATTTGAATATGATAATGATATAATAGTTGTAGATTGTGGACTAGAGTTCCCAACTGATGATATGCTTGGAATAGATTTAGTAATTCCAGATGTAACATATCTTGTAAAGAATAAAGAAAAAGTTAGAGGAATATTCATAACTCACGGACACGAAGATCATATAGGTTCAATACCTTATGTATTAAAACAAATCAATGTTCCAATTTATGCAACAAAACTTACATGTGGATTAATTAAAGGAAAACTTGAAGAACACCACATTTTAAGAACAACAGAGCTTCACGAGGTAGCTCAAGGTCAAGTTGTAAAAGCTGGAAAATTCAGTGTTGAATTTATAGCAAGTTGCCACAGTATTCCAGACTCTGTAATGCTTGCAATAACTACACCAGCAGGAACAATTCTTCACACAGGAGATTTCAAAATTGACTATACACCAATAGATGGAAAGCCAATGGATTTAGGAAGAATTGCAGAACTTGGAAATAAGGGAATTTTAGCACTTATGTCAGATAGTACAAACTCTGAAAGAAAGGGATTTACACTTTCAGAAAAATCAGTAGGTGAAGTATTTGACAAGCTATTTATGAACTGCAAAAAGAGAATTGTTGTAGCAACATTTGCATCAAATGTCCACAGAGTTCAACAAATTGTGGATTCAGCAGTTAAATATGGAAGAAAAATTGCAGTTTGTGGAAGAAGCATGATTAACATGATTGAAACTGCAAGAGAAATAGGATATATAAATGCACCAGCAGATTTATTTATTGATATTGATTTAATAAAAAATTATAATGATGAACAATTAGTAATAATTACAACTGGAAGTCAAGGTGAAACAATGTCTGCATTAACAAGAATGGCAGCAGGAGAGCATAAAAAAGTTACAATAACACCAAATGACTTAGTAATAATTTCCGCAAATGCAATTCCAGGAAATGAAAAATTGGTATCAAAAGTAATTGATGATTTAATGAAAATAGGTGCAGAAGTTGTGTATAGTGCTTTGGCAGATATTCACGTATCAGGACATGCTTGTCAAGAAGAGCAAAAATTGATTTTATCGCTAGCAAGACCTCAATATTTTATACCAGTTCATGGTGAATATAGACAACTTACTGCTCATGCTGAAACTGCTAAAAAATTAGGAATTCCACCACAAAATATATTTATTACTCATAATGGTAGAATTCTAGAGCTAAGTAAGGACGAAGCTAAATTTACAACATCAGTACCATCAGGAAAAGTTCTTGTTGATGGATTAGGTGTAGGAGATGTTGGAAATATAGTATTAAGAGATAGACAACATTTATCTCAAGATGGATTAATTGTTATAGTATTGACAATGGATTCACAAACAGGAGAAATTGTTTCTGGACCAGATGTAATTTCTAGAGGATTCGTATATGTAAGAGAATCTGAAAACTTAATGGATGATGTAAAATCAATGATTAGACAAGAAGTTGCAGGATTTGAACAAAGACATATAACTGATTGGTCAACAATTAAATCAACATTAAAAGATGATTTAAGAGATTATATATTCCAAAAAACAAAGCGTGACCCAATGATATTGCCAATTATAATGGAGGTCTAATAAATAGAAGGAGGGATTTTATGGACTATAAAGATTTAGCAAATTTAATATTTCCAGATGCAAAATCTATAGAATATTATGAAGAAAAATATCCAGAAAGAAATCTACCAGAGGGAGCAATGGTAGTAAGAATAGGGCCAAGTCCAACTGGTTCTGTACATATTGGAACAATATATCAAGCATTAATTGCAAGAACTTTAGCAGATAAAACAAATGGTGTATTTTTCTTAAGAATAGAGGATACTGATCAAAAAAGAGAAGTTGAAAATGGAATAAATGATATATTAGACACTTTAAAATATTTTGATGAACTTCCTGATGAGGGAATGGATACAGAAACAACATGGCATGGTGAATATGGACCATATAGACAATCAATGCGTAAAGAAATATATATTGCATATGCTAAATATTTAATTGAGCAAGGAAAAGCCTATCCATGTTTTGCAACTGCTGAAGAACTAGAAGATATGAGAAGGACTCAAGAAGCGGCAGGAGTAAGACCAGGTTATTATGGAGCATGGGCAAAATATAGAAATTTATCTGTTGAAGAAGCAGCAGAGAAAATAAAAAATGGTGACCAATATATAATTCGTTTTAAATCAAATGGAAGCGAAGAGAAAAAAATAAAGGTTCATGATGTAATAAAAGGTAATGTTATATTCCCAGAAAATGATCAAGATATAGTAATAATTAAGGCTGATGGACTTCCAACATACCATTTTGCACATGCAATAGATGACCATTTAATGCATACAACTCACGTAATAAGAGGAGATGAATGGTTATCATCACTTCCAATACATGTTCAATTATTCCAAGAATTAGGATTTAAAGCTCCTAAATATGCACATACTGCAACAATATTAAAAAATGATAATGGAAATAAGAGAAAAATAAGTAAAAGAAAAGATCCAGAAGCTTCTGCAAGTTACTATAAAGAAGTAGGAATTCCAGTTCAAGCTGTAAAAGAATACTTATTAAATATAGCAAACTCAAGTTTCGAAATTTGGAGAAAACAAAATCCTGAAAAATCAATAAAAGAATTTGATTTTCAATTAAATAAAATGAGCGTTAGTGGAGCTTTATTTGATATGGTTAAGCTAAACGACATTGGAAAAAATGTAATATCTAGATATACCGCAGAGCAAGTATATGATGAAAGTTTAGCTTGGGCTAAAAGATATGATGAAAGTCTAGTTGAATTATTAAATGATAAAGACTACTCATTAAAAGTTCTAAATATTGAAAGAGGAAAAGCAAAACCACGTAGAGATATTGCAAAATGGTCAGATGTAAAAAATTGTATAGAGTATATGTATGATGATAAATTCTTTGCAAATACTGATGAATATGAATTTGACAAAATTAGTAATAAAGAAGAAATAAAGAAAATTTTAGATTTATATATGTCAAAATACTATGATGAAGCTGATGACCAACAAACATGGTTTAATAAAATGAAAGACTTAGCTGAAGAAATGGGATATGCAAGAGAAGTAAAAGAATACAAGCAAAATCCAGATAATTTCCCAGGACATGTAGGTGATATAAGCACAGTTATAAGAGTGGCAATAACAAAGAGAAGAAATACTCCAGATTTATATGAAATAATGCATGTTTTAGGAAAAGATTCAGTAGAGAAAAGATTAAATCTAATACTTAAATAAAATAAAAATCGTTACGATTATAAAATCGTAGCGATTTTTTGCTAATTCAAAAAGTTTTCAATACTTGTCCAAATTTGTTCAGAATATATTTTTCTTTCAGAAGAATAAGGCAAAAACAATAAATCTTTCAAAGGATTTAATTGATTTTGTAAATTTGCAACTTGAGCATCAACTTTTGTAACAGCTATTTTATCAGCTTTGTTTGCAAGTATGATGCAAGGGGAGTTGCTATTATTTACAATGTAATTATACATAAGTCTATCATTTTCTGTTGGGTCATGTCTAATATCTATCAAAAATATAATTAATGCTATATTTTTACTATTTACTAAATATTCTTCAATGAATGAACCAACTTTTGCTTGTTCTTGTTTTGACATTTTGCTGTAGCCATAACCTGGTAAATCAACAAAGTAAAAATTATCATCTACATTGTAAAAATTAATTAATCTTGTTTTTCCAGGTTCAGAGCTTGTACGAGCTAGTTTTTTTCTATTAAGCATAGAATTTATAAAACTAGATTTTCCAACATTTGATTTTCCAACTAATACAATTTGAGGTAAATCATTTGAGGGGTATTGAGATGGCTTTACAGCCGAAATTTCAAATTTTGGATTCTTTATTATCATAATAAATTTATTCCTTTCTATAAAGCCAAATTTAGTTATTTTATTCTTTAGGTCTAATTACATCTAATCCACCCATATAAGGTCTTAAAATTTCTGGAACAGTAATACTTCCATCTTCATTATAGTTATTTTCTATAACTGCAATTAGTCCACGAGGAGTAGCAACAACGGTATTGTTTAAAGTATGTGGATAATAGTTTCCTTTTTCGCCTTTTACACGAATTCCTAAACGTCTTGATTGTGCGTCGCCTAAAGTTGAGCAACTTCCAACTTCAAAGTATTTCTTTTGTCTTGGGCTCCAAGCTTCAACATCACAAGATTTTACTTTTAAGTCAGCTAAATCTCCAGAGCAACATTCAAGTTGACGAACCGGAACATTCCAGCTTCTGAATAAGTCAACTGTTAATTTCCACATTTTGTTGTACCAGTCCATAGATTCTTCTGGCTCACAAATAACTATCATTTCTTGTTTTTCGAATTGATGAACTCTATAAAGACCTCTTTCTTCTAGACCATGAGAACCAATTTCTTTTCTAAAGCATGGAGAATATGATGTCATGTGAATAGGAAGTTCTGATTTTTTGACTAATTGGCCTTTAAATCTACCAATCATAGAGTGTTCAGAAGTTCCAATTAAGTATAAATCTTCGCCCTCAATTTTATACATCATAGCGTCCATTTCTTCAAAACTCATAACACCTGTTACGACATCACTTCTAATCATAAAAGGTGGGATAGCATAAGTAAATCCAGCATTTATCATATAATCTCTAGCGCATGCAAGCATTGCTTCATGAAGTCTTGCAATATCACCAATTAAATAATAAAATCCAACACCACTAGTACGGCCAGCAGACTCTTTATCTAATCCATTTAATCTTTCTAAAATATCCGCATGATGAGGAATTTCATATGCAGGAACTACTGGTTCACCAAATCTTTGAACTTCAACATTTTCACTATCATCTTTTCCAATAGGAACGGATGGATCAATTATATTTGGTATTTTCATCATTCTTTCTTTTATTTGAGAAGAATATTCTTCTTCTAATTTTTCGTTTTCAACAAGTTCATCATTAATAACCTTTACTTGAGCTTTTACTTCTTCTGCTTCAGATTTTTTTCCTTCTCTCATAAGAGAACCAACTTTGTCACTTAAAGTTTTACGATTAGCTCTTAATTCATCTCCATGAAGTTTAGTTGCTCTAGATTTTTTATCTAATTCAACTACTTCGTCAACTAGAGGAAGCTTATGATCTTGAAATTTGTTTTTGATATTTTGTTTTACAATATCGGGATTTTCTCTTAAAAATTTAATATCTATCATTATATTTTATCCTTTCATAAAATCTATTTATAAATACAAAAAAACGCCACTTATGAAAAACATAAGGACGACATATTATTGTGGTAGCACCACACCACCCATAGTCTCTCTATATATGATTTAGATTGCTACTAATCTTTTATATTAGAACTTTATGTAAGTATTATATAACAATATTTAAAAAATGTAAATAAAATCCATGAAATATGTTAAAAATATAGGTGTGGAGGAGAATAAATGATTGTAGAATTTATAAAATTTATAATATTTTCTTTAGGAATTGTCATTACATCTAAATATTTGCTAGTGCCTATACTACAAAAAATATCAATACACTTAGAGCTAAGTGCAAAGGCAAGTGGAAATATAGCAGGAATTGCAACATCTGTTCCAGAGCTTTTAACAGTAATATTTTCGGTAGCTTCAGGGCTAGTAGATACATCAATCTATAATATCATTAGTTCAAATATAATAAATCTTTTACAGTACACATTTTCAATTTATATAAATAAGAACCAGAAATATTTAAGAAATAAAGGAATAATAATCAATCTTATATTATGTTCAATAACAATTTTAATTCCAATTGTAATAGTAATGTTCAAAATAGAATTAAATTTGGAAATGTGTGCTATTTTTGTTATATTATTAATTTTGTTCTACTATATTGACCATAATGTGCATAAATTATATTTAGAGAAAGAAGATGCAGATATAGTAGCTAAAAATAATATTAAAGATAATTCTAAAAATAGATTAGGAAAGTTAATAATATTGCTAATTGAATTATTTTTTATTAGTATAATACTTTATTTTTTTGGAGAACTACTAGGAAAGGCATTAACTAATTTAGCTGATAAATTTAATTTGCCACAGACATTACTTGGAATACTATTAGGATTTATAACGAGCTTGCCAGAGCTTATAACCTTTACTGAATCACAAAGAAAAGAAAAAATAAAAAGTGATGATGAAACAAATAAATTGGGAGTGGTAGAAGCAACCAATAATCTTTTGACATCCAATATTATGAATCTATTTGTAATACAGACAATAGGAATTTTAATTTTTGAAATCATTAGGAGGTAGAGAATGTACATCTTTGAAAATTTTAATAATGAAAAATTTACAGAAAAGAAGATAAAACAAGACTTAATGGATGCGATAGTTAGAACAAGAAAAGATTTGAACAATTGCATAAATAATTATGAGTTTGCTGAAGGAGAACTGATTGAGTATTATTTATATCAAATAAAAGCTAATAAATCAAAACTTAGTTATCTTGTTAAAGAAGCTAAGAAAAATAATATGAAAATAGATAAAATTAGGTATGAAGCATAAAAATTTTAATGAAAGGGAATAGAAAGTTATGAATCCACAAATATTACTTATTTATATTAGCTGTATAATAGGAATAATAATTGTTTGCAAGATTTTTATTGTACCAATAAAATGGATTTTTAGAATTATTGCAAATTCGATTTTAGGAAGTTTGCTACTATATTTAATAAATGTAGTAGGAACAAACTTTCGGAGTACATATAGGTATAAATGCTATAACAAGTATTTTTGTTGGAATTTTAGGGATTCCTGGAGCTATTTTACTTACTATATTTGCAAAATAAAAATGTAATAATAAATTTGAACTTTATTATTACATTTCTTTTATTTATTCTACTGTTACAGACTTTGCTAGATTTCTAGGCTTATCAACATCTAATCCTTTATTTTTTGAGATGTAATAAGATAAAAGTTGAAGCGGTATAACAGATAAGATAGGGGAGATTAACTCATTTGTATCTGGAATATTTATAACATAATTAAAATTATTATTTGGCAATATTTGATTTGTTATAATTAAAGTTTTTGCTCCTCTTGTTATTACTTCTTGTATGTTACTAATCGATTTAGGTGCTAATTCTTTACTTGTAATGATACCAATAACAGTAACACCATTTTCAATAAGTGCAATAGGTCCGTGTTTTAATTCACCTGCAGCATAAGCTTCAGAATGAATATATGAAATCTCTTTTAATTTTAAAGAGCCTTCTAATGCAACGTCATAATCAGTTCCACGGCCTAAAAAGAACATATCTTTTTGAGTATAAACCTTATCAGCAAATTCTTTTACTTTGCCAGCTTCACTAAGTACTACATCTATTTTTGAAGGAAGGTCTAATATATCACTTTTTAAATTTGCAATTGTATCTTCAGGGCAAGAACCTAAAATTTCTGCAAAATACATTCCTAAAATTGCAATTAAGCAAACTTGTGAAGTATAGGCTTTAGTAGATGCAACAGCAATTTCTGGACCTGCATGAGTGTAAATTGTGTAGTCAGCTTCTCGTGTTATTGTACTTCCAATAACATTTGAAATTGCAAGAGTTTTAGCTCCTTTTTCTTTAGAAAGTCTTAATGCTGCTAAAGTGTCAGCAGTTTCACCAGATTGACTTACAAAAATGCATAAAGTTTTTTCGTTTACAATAGGATCTCTGTATCTGAATTCTGAAGCAATATCTACTTCAGTTGGAATTCTGCAAAGTTTTTCAAATACCATTTTACCAACTAATCCAGCATGCATAGCTGTACCACAGGCGACTATAAAAATTTTGTTAATAGATTTTAAATAATCTTTTGAAATATCTATATCATCAAAACTACATTTTTCTCCAAGTTTGAATCTTGAACCTATAGTTTCTCTAATTGCTGTTGGTTGCTCAAAAATTTCTTTTAGCATGTAATCTTCATATCCTTCTTTTTCAGCAGAAGAAGCATCCCATTCAATATTTTTAATTTCCTTATTATGAGGAACTAAATTCATATCATAAAAACTAATTTTATCTTTAAAAATTGTAGCAATTTCATTATCATTTAAAAGATAAAAATCTTTTGTATATTTCAATACAGCAGGAATATCTGATGCTATAAAATTTTCACCATTTCCTTTGCCTATAACTAAAGGACTGTCTTTTCTTACTACTATAATTCTGTCAGGATATAGGGCAGATATTATTTCTAATGCATAACTTCCTTTTAAATCAGAAATAGCATTTTTTACAGCTCTTAAAAATTTTTCATCAGTATTTTCAGACTTATCAGCTGTAAAATAATAATGAATTAAATTTGGAATTACTTCTGTATCTGTTTGAGAATAAAAAGTATATCCATTATCTGTTAAAAATTTTCTAAGGTCTGAATAATTTTCAATAATACCATTATGAACTACTGCAAATTGCTTTTTTGCATCTGCATGAGGGTGAGAATTTTCCCTAGATGGCTTTCCATGAGTAGCCCATCTAGTGTGAGCAATACCAACGCTACCTGCAAGAGTGTTAAACTCAGGAAGAGCTTCTAAGTTTGCAACTCTACCTTTTTCTTTTACTATACTTATTTTATTATTTTCAATAGTCGCAACTCCAGCTGAGTCGTAACCTCTGTATTCTAGACTTTTTAGTCCATTAATTAAAATTTCCTTGGCTTTTTGATTACCAATGTAACCTACAATTCCACACATAAAAATAACCTCCTATAAATCAAATAAAATATGCAACAATTAATAATATCAAGATGAAATATCTTGATTGCATATAAATTATAAAAGGCATAAAATAATCAAATTACTTAAAATTAAATCTGTTATAATATTACTATTATTTTTTGTTAATTTTTGAGGACCGCAATTAAAACCCTAGAGTCATCCGCCGAATATTTCGATAAACTCTAACCTCGTCAACAGCATAAACTGTCCTGGCGCTAAAAGTAAACTCCTTTCTAAAATTGTTATTTTATGCTCATATTTTATAATATTATACTAAATTGAAAAATGTATCAAGATTTTTTATAAAAATTTTGATATTTGAAAACTTTTATGTTATGTGTTAAAATAGTTAAGAATGAGGAGAAAAGTATGTTTGATATAGAAGCAGAACTAAAAAAACTGCCTAATAAACCAGGCGTATATATTATGCATGATAAAGATGACAAAATTATATATGTTGGAAAAGCTGTAGTTTTAAAAAATAGAGTAAGGCAGTACTTTAGAAAAAATAAAAAAACAAAAAGAATTCAAAATATGGTTGCTTTGGTAGACCATTTTGAGTATATAGTTTGCGATAATGAAGCAGAAGCTTTAATATTAGAGTGTAATTTAATAAAAAAGAATATGCCCAAATTTAATGTGCTTCTAAAAGATGATAAAACATATCCATATATAAAAATAAATGTAAAAGCTGATTATCCAGATTTATATATAACAAGAAGAATTTTAAATGATGGTGCAAAATATTTTGGACCTTATGCAAATTCTGGCAGTGCAAAAGAAATGATAGATTTTATAAAATCAAGATATAAAATAAGACAATGCAAAAGTTTTAAATATAAAGATAGACCTTGTCTAAACTATCATATAAAAAAGTGCATGGCGCCATGTATGGGATATGTGTCAAAGGAAGAATATAGAAAGCAAATTGATGAAATAATAGCAATTTTAGAAGGAAAGACGGATTCTCTAAAAAAAGAACTTGAAAAAGAAATGTTAGAAGCCTCTAAAAAAATGGAGTACGAAAAGGCACAAGAATTAAGAAATAAAATTTTAGCAATAGAAAGAATTTCACAAAGACAAAAAGTTTCTAACATGTCTGAAAATGATATTGATGTAATTGGTCTTGCAAGAAAAGATAATGAAGTTTGTATAGAAATGTTTTATGTACGAAATAGCAAAATGATTGGAAGAGAGCATTTTATATTTAAAGGTCTAGAAGATGAAGAAGATAGCGAAATTTTATCAAGTTTTATCAAACAATATTATGTTGGAAGAACCATACTTCCAAATAAAATAATGATAAGAGATGAAATTGAAGATAAAGATACTATCGAAATGTGGCTAACTGGTGTTGCAAATAGAAAAGTAGAAATAAAAACTCCACAAAAAGGAGAAAAATTAAGATTTGTTGAGATGGCTGAAAACAATGCTCTTATAACTCTTAAAAATAAAGAAAAGGACAAATACAATATTTTGGCAGAGTTAAAGCAGGTGCTAAATTTAGAAGTGCTTCCAAGAAAAATCGAAAGCTTTGATATTTCTAACTTATCAGGAACAAACCAAGTTGCTGGAATGAGTGTAATGCAAGATGGCGTTATAAAAAAGAGCATGGCAAGAAGATTTAAAGTAAAAACAGTATTTGGACAAGATGACCCTAAATGTATGGAAGAAGTGGTAACAAGGAGGCTAAGACATTCAGTAAAAATGCTTAATAATGGCGACAGCAGTGGCTTTGGAGATCTTCCAGACTTAATTCTTGCTGATGGTGGTATTACTCAAATAAGAGCAATAAAACAGGCAATAAAAAATGTTAATAATGAAATAAAAGCTGTTGCAAAAGAAAAAAATATAGAACTTACTCAAAAAGATTTAGTAAACATTCCGGTATTTGGTATGGTAAAAAATGATAAACACCAAACTAGAGCATTAATGAATGAAGAAAGAACAGAATTTGAAATTTCACAAACTCTATTTAATACAATAACAATGTTCCAAGATTCTGTCCATGATACAGCTATTGGATATCATAAAAAATTAAGAAATGAGGAAGTGACAAAATCTGAACTTGATAATGTATCTGGAATTGGTACAGTAAAAAAGGTAGAGCTATTAAAAAAATTCGGAAGCATTCAAGGAATAAAAGATGCAAGTGCTGAGGAGATTGCAGAAACTAAAGGAATAAATTTAGAGTTAGCAAAGAAAATTAAAGAAACATTAGAAAATTAGTCTATTTATAAAGAATTGTGCCATACGAAAGTTTGCATATTTGTAGGACAAGCCGAATAAAATATAATATCAAAAGAATATAATGCAGTAATACTGCAAAAGGGGGATTTTATGGAATATTCTAAAGATATTATGATTGAGTGTAGATTGGCTAAAGAAAGTGAAAAGAATGAAAGAAAAAACATTTTTACAATTGTCAAGAACCACAAAATAATGACGGCAGTTATTATAAGTTGTGGACTACTTATGACACTAGATTATATATTAGTTCAAAGTTTTATAGAATTATTACAAAGAATATAAAAAGAACTTAATATCTTAACTTAAAAAAGTTATAGATATTAAGCTTTTTTTAATCTTTGTTGTTTTCTTGTTCGGCTGTATCAAACATTTTATCTGTAAAAAATTCACCAAGAGTTATATTAAATCCTTCGCAGATATGAAGTAAAGTATCAATTTTTATTAGTTCAGTTTTTCCACTCATAAAAGTTGAAATAGTAGAACATGGTATCCCAGACATTTTGCATAATTTCCAAGTATTCATGTTTTTTTCTTTTTGATAATATTTTATTCTTTTTCTAATAGCATCTGATAATTTCATTAGTAAAAATAACTCCTTTTTCTATTTAATGAAATTATATATAAGTATAAATTTTTTGTACTTTGGCAAACTGAAATAAAATAAAAAATTCAATTAATCGAAGTAGTTTGTTGCATTGAAAAAAACATTATGCTATAATTAAGATAACTTCAATATACCAAACTATATAAACAAGAGAAAAAGGAGAATAAATATGAAGAAGAATGAAGGAATAACATTAGTGGCATTAGTAATTACAATAGTAAATTTACTTATTTTAGCAGGTATTTCAATCAATTTAATATTAGGAGATAATGGACTTATATCAAGAGCTAAGGAAGCTGCTATAAAGGTAAAAGAAGATAAAATTGCCGAAGAAAAAGATATTGAAAATATGAGTGATGAAATAATGAAACAATTAACAGGAAGTGATTTTATTAATGGGGCACCAATTCCAGATGGATTCTACTATGTGGGAGGAATTAGAGATAAAGGAGTAGTAATTTCTGATTCAATAGATGATAAAGATAAGTATGCAAATCAAGTAGATGTTGGTAACGATTTAGTTGGAAATCAATATGTATGGGTACCAGTAAATAATATAAGTAAATTTTATAAGATAAATAATGATGGAATTGAATTGTTAGGTGGCACAGGGGTAAAGACATATAAATATTCAATAAGTAATTATGAGACAATGGTGATTCCAGGAAAAACAGGCTACAGAGAACCAGATACTGTGTATTACTATGATAATGATGAAACAGCAAAAGTCGCTGGCTTTAGTTCATTTAATGAAATGGCTTTAACAATTAGAGATGAATATAGTGAAATGATTGAAAGTATGGAAAAATATAAGGGCTTTTATATAGGTAGATATGAACTTAGTGAAAATGGAGAAAAAATGGGAAATCCAATAACTAATGTTACATGGTATCAATTATATAAAAAATGTAAAGAATTAAATAATACAGAAAATGTAAAATCTAGAATGATTGGTGGAATACAGTGGGATTCTGTATGTAAATGGTTAGAAAATTGTGGATATAATGTGCAAAACTCAGAATTATGGGGAAATTATGAATATGATGAAACTGGAAAAAGAATAGTATACGAAACTGGAAAATTTGAAAGATATAAAGCAAATAATATTTATGATTTGTCAGGTAATTGTACAGAATGGACTCAAGAAGCAAGTAATGTATTACATAGAACTGTAAGAGATTTTGGAGATAGTGAAAATAATCTTCAAAGTGTACTAAATAGAATTGCTCATATGGCACCGATGGATAATAGAGAATATTGCGGAACACGAATAATGCTCATATTAAAATAAAAAACTGCACGGTTTGTGCAGTTTTAATTTTATTGCCAATATAAAATTGGGTAGCCATTATTTATATTATTTGAATCTTGTTTAAAAGCAGAACCGAGTTCGGAATAAGCAGATTTTAGTTGAGAAATAGATAATGATTTTGCACCATCTCTAATATAACCAGTTATTCCGCCAATTATGGATGAACTAGAAACGGAACCTACATTATAACAATTATTAACTTTACTATTAACAAGACTTCCAACTATTCCACCAAAACTATTAGCAGGATTGGAAACAGAAGAAGATGTTGTAAAAATGGTTAAGGAATATAGAAGAAATAAAAAATAACAGATAAGATAGATTCAAACTCTATCTTTTTTCTTGTATATAGGCTCGTTTTCTGCTATAATGGAATATGTAGTAAAAGAATAGGAGATACAAAAAATGAAGTTAGCCAATAATTGGAAAGATTATGAAATATTAGATATGGCAAATGGAGAAAAATTAGAAAGATGGAATAACAAAATTCTTATAAGACCAGATCCACAAATAATCTGGAATGATAAACAATTTCCAGAAAAGTGGAAAAAAGCAGATGCAAGATATTCAAGAAGTTCAACAGGTGGAGGACATTGGGAAAACAAAACAAAACTTCCAGATAGTTGGCAAATAAAATACAAAAACTTAACTTTTAATATTAAACCAATGGGATTTAAGCATACAGGAATATTTCCAGAGCAAGCTGTTAATTGGGATTGGATGATGGAAAAAATTAAAACCACAATAAAAGAAGAAAAAAGAGAAGTAAAGGTGTTAAATCTTTTTGCATATACAGGTGGTGCAACAGTTGCATGCTTATCAGCAGGTGCATCAGTTTGCCATGTTGATAGTTCAAAAGGAATGGTTGCATGGGCAAAAGAAAATGTTGAATCTTCAGGCTTAAAAGATAGACCAGTTAGATATATTATTGATGATGTTGTAAAATTTGTAAATAGAGAAATCAGAAGAGGCAACAAATATGATGCAATAATAATGGATCCACCATCTTATGGAAGAGGTGCAAATGGCGAAGTTTGGAAGTTTGAAGAAAACATTCCAGAGCTTGTAAAACTATGCATGCAAGTATTATCTGATAAACCAGTATTTTTCTTAATAAATTCATATACAACAGGAATTTCAAGTACTGTACTAGAAAACTTATTAAAAATGAATATGAAACAAAAACTAGGAAGAAGTTTTAGTGATAAAAATTTTGAAAATGGAGAAATTGGTTTACCAATGACAGGTTCTAGTTTAATTTTGCCTTGTGGAATCTATGCAAAGTGGGTGAGATAATGGAAAAATTAAATATAATATATGAAGATAATCATATAATAGTTGTTGAGAAACCAGTAAATATTCCATCTCAAGGGGATAAAACAGAAGATGTTGATATGCTTACGCTAATAAAAGCATATCTAAAAGAAAAATACAATAAACCAGGGAATGTTTATTTAGGTCTGGTTCATAGACTAGATAGACCAGTTGGTGGAGTAATGGTATTTGCTAAAACTTCAAAAGCTGCATCAAGGCTAAGTGAGCAAGTAAGAGAAAAAGTTTTTAAAAAAAAGTACCTAGTAATATGTAATGGATATTTTCACAGCACAAAAGGAACTTTGAAAGATTATTTACTTAAAAATGAAAAAAATAATATGAGTAAAGTTGTAAAAGAAGGAACTAAAAATTCTAAATATGCAGAGCTTGATTATGAGGTGCTAAAATATGACAAAGAACAAAATTTATCAGTTTTAAAAATAGATTTACATACAGGTAGACATCATCAAATAAGAGTTCAACTTGCATCGAGAAATCATGCAATATATGGAGATCAAAAATATGGTGAAAGAGGACAAAGACAACAAATTTGTTTGTTTGCATATTCGCTTACAATAGAGCATCCAATATCTAAAGAAGAGATGACTTTTAAAGTATTACCAAAACCTGAAAAAACTTGGAATTTACTAGACGATGTAAAAGAGATATAAAAACAATATAGGAGTAGATTTTTCTACTTCTATTTTTTTACAAATCAAAATATTATACAAATATAGATGATAAAAACAATAGGATTTTATGAAATGGCTAAATTTATATATGAAAATAATAAGAAATGTATAATGTAGGTAAATAAGAAATGTTTATATATAAAATAAAAAGAATGACGAATTATATGGTATTATTTCATCATGAAAGAGAGGAAAAACATGATAGAAAAAATATGCAATAGTATAACAAGAAAAATGAGAGAGCAAATACCAGATATAAATGACGAAAGAGCAGAAGTTATAAATTATGGTTTGCAATTAATAATTGGAGAAATACCAAAACTTATATTATTATTTGCACTAGCAGCAATATTTAAAATTGCACCACTTGTTATATTTGCATATATATCAATGTTACCATATAAAATAGTAGCTGGAGGATTTCACTTAAAAACTAATATTGGATGCACTATAGGAACACTTTTAATCTATTATGGGAATGTATTTATAAGTAAAAACATAGTATTTCAGCCTGAATGGTTAAAATTCTTAAGTGTTGGAGCTATATGGATATTATCAACTACAATGATAACAAAATATGCACCAGCGGATACAATGAATTTACCAATATTAAGAAAAAAAGATAGAAGGATAAAGAAAAATTTATCATATCTATTTGCAACACTAACCTTAATTGTAGGACTAATTATAAAGAATAATACTTTATCAAATATACTGATATTTAACGTACTAATTGAAACTTTATGTATAACACAACTTGCTTATAAAATAACTAAAAATGAATATGGCTATAGAACATATTTAAAACAGGAATTAATTTGATAATACAAGCATTAGCCGGCAATGCTTTATTATATAAAAGAAAAACTAAGGAGGATAAAATTATGTTAAAATTATTAGCTAAAATTGCAGAAAAATATGCAAAGTCAAGCAATACAGCTTGCATTATATGGGGAATGTTTCATCAACCAAAGATGCCAGCTTCACTAATTAAAAAAGATTAGTTACATAAAAAATTCCTATAAGATAACAAAATAACAATTCAAAAAGATGAGAGATAAAGTTATTCTCTCATCTTTTATATATTTCTATTTGTTGCCTAAAGAATTTTGAATCTTTAGAAGTAAATCTTGCTAAATTAGAACGGCGTTTTATAATTTTATTGACTTCCCATAAACCAAGACCAGTATTGTTTTTCTTAGTAGAAAAACCTTTCTCATAAATTTTATCTAAGTTAATACATTTATCTTTATAAGTGTTTTCTATTACAAGAAGTTGTCTATTTTGGACAACATCATTTCTTATAATAACGTTTATAAGTTTTTCGTCACATTCAGAAGCTGCTTCAATTGCATTATCCATTAGTATACCAAGAATTCTAGTAAATTCATAAATTTGCATGTTAAGTTTGTCAAAATCAATAAAACATTCTAATGAAATTTTAATATCTAAATTATCTGCTTTATAATATTTATTTGCAAGAACAGAATAAACAGCAGGATTGTTTATCGCGTCAGGACTTAATGAACTTAAATTGCTTATTTGATTGCAATCTTGCAAAAGCTGAGAATAATATTTCTTTAAGCCAGGCATATCATTTGTTTCAATATATCCGGCGATTCCAGCCATGATATTTGAAAAGTCATGCTTAAATGCTCTGGTGCTATCATGTAATATTTGGAGTGTTTTATTAGTAAGTTTTTCCTGTTCAAGGGTTTCTGATGTTTGAGCTAAGTTCATCGTTTTCATTAAGCTAAATACACTTAATAATGAATATACTAGCAAAAACAAAATATTAAAGAAAATAATATGAGCAGGAAATAAATTATTATAGTAACCTATTAAATACATTTGCATAAATATTACAACAAAAGCAAGTAAAATATTAGCGAATAGTAAATATTTATTTGTTTTGTTAATATTACTAAAGAACTTTATAGAAAAATTAGTATTTTTTACTATTAAAGATAGTAGAAATAAGGTTAAATATATTATTGCATTGATTAAAAATCTATAAAGTGGGATATTGGCACATGAAAAATAATCTAAATCAAATCCTATAAAAAATAATTTCGATAAAAACATTTCAAAAGTAGTAATTAGTGCAACTGGAATAAATTCAGCAAGAAAACTTCTGAAAATATTGATTTTAAAAATATATTTTATTGCAATTGGTAGTCCAAGAAGTGTTAAAATATTACTGTAAGGTTTAGGAATAAGAAATGTACAGAGCATACCTAAAGAAGCAGCAATTACTATATATGTAATTTTCTGTTTCTTCGAAGGCTCGATTTTTAAAATTGAACAAAATAAAATCATATCAACAAAAGCTTCCACAAAGGATAATGGAATAAACATAATGTTTACAATAAGTTCATTCTCGGTAGTTAACGTATTCCAAATATTATTAAAAATTTCTATCATTTTTTACAACCCCCATAAATTTATTTTTATATTTAGGACCAATGCAATTATTTGCAATTAGCCCATCCTGAAAAAATATAGTATTACTTTTTGAATCAACATGATGAATATTATTTATATTGACTATAAACGATTTATGACATCTAACAAAATTTTGAGGCAAAGTGGGTTCAATTTGATTAAAAGAACAGTAAGATTCAAAGCTTTCATTAATTGTTTTATAAATTGCCTTCATACCATCTTTTTCAATAAAATCGATAGAATCGCGATTTATTATCTGTCCAGAATTATTTATATCTATAAATCTTGAATTAAATCCATCAATATCATCAAAAATTCGCAATATTGTGTGTTCTAATCTTGCATAAGTAAAAGGCTTTTGAATAAAGTCGAATGTTTTACATTCAAAAGAAGAAATGATGTATTCAAAGTGAGCAGTAACAAAAATTAAGTATAAAGATTTATTACTTTTTCTAATAAGTTTTGCTATTTCAATACCATTTTCTTTTGTATTCAAATCTATATCCATAAATAAAACATCAATTCTATTGGAATTTACAAACTTGATAAGTTCTTTTGTACTATTAGTTGCAAGTTTTACTGTTGCATCAAAATCGTATTTCAAAAATATGCTGTTTAACATTTCTTTAAGCTTAGACAGCACCATAATATTATCGTCACATAAAACGAAATTTATCATTAGCTTAACTCCTATAATAACCAAAAATTTCCAATACAGATAATATAGACTAAATTAAAATGCTTGTCAAGAAAAAATATAAAATAAATTAGAATGTCGAAAAGTGCAAACATCAGTTAAATAAAGAACTGCATACGAAAATAAATGTAAGATTTTGTAATAAGATAAAGGAATATTACTTATATAAAATTCATAAAATTAAACAAAAAGAAAGGAATGTAATAAATGGTCAAAAAGTATATAAGTGAAATTTTAACAGTATTGAGTGTCACAGTATTGGTATTTGGAATTTCATATGTGAATATAAAAAATACAAAAATTGTAGATACTTCAGGTACTGTAAGTGAGTTTGATAATTTAAGTAATTCAAAGATTGAGTGGGGGCTTTCAAGAGGTAAAAATCATGTTCAACCAGATGTTGGGACTAAAAATAAAAACATAATGGAAAAATATAATGAAATATATATGGGAAATAGCGAAAAGCCATATATATATTTAACTTTTGACTTAGGGTATGAAGCTGGATATACAGAAAAAATATTGGAAGTATTGAAACAAAATGAAGTTACAGCAACGTTTTTTATAACAGCACACTATGTAAATTCTGCACCGGAAATTGTGCAAAAAATGATTGATTATAAACAGATTATTGGCAACCACACTGTGAATCATAAGTCGATGCCAAGTTGCAATTTAGACACAATAAAAACTGAAGTAATGGATCTTCATACTGCAGTTTTTGAAAAATTTAATTATGAGATGAAATATATAAGACCACCAAAGGGAGAATATAGCGAAAAGACAGTGGTATATTGTAATTCACTTGGATATAAGACTGTAATGTGGTCTTTTGCATATGACGACTGGGATGAAAATAAACAAGGAAGAGAAGAATATGGTAAAAGTAAAATCATGGAGAATTTGCATAATGGAGAAGTAATGCTACTTCATGCAACTTCAAAGGATAACGCAAATATTTTAGATGAAGTAATTAAGAAAATAAAAGAAGAAGGATATGAATTTAGAAGCATAGACGATTTTGTGAGGTAAATAGAGTATGAGAAAAAAACAAGGAAAGTTAGACAGATTATTGGAGGTTCCAGAAGAGGTCTCAAGTATAAAACCTAAAATGACAATGCAAGGTTTTGAAAAACTATTTATTGAAAACTATCAATCAATATTAGAGTATCAGGATATTTTTGTTAGAATAAAAACTAGGATTGGAATTGTAAATATTACAGGTTTTAATTTAAGACTAAATGATATGACATCAGATGACGTTATGATAGAAGGAGATATTGATTCAATTGATTTTGAAAAAATAGGCTGAAAGGAGCAGTAATGTTTTTTAAAGTTTTTCTTAAGCAAATTAAGGGATATGTGAAAATAAGAATAGAAGGATATTTTACTGAAAAGTTTATAAATAAATGCAGTAAAGAAGGAATAGTTGTATGGAATGTAAAAAGAGAAAAATCAACGATAATGTATGTAAATGTTGGCATAAGAGACTTTAAAAAGATGAAAAAAATAGCAAAACAAACAAGATGCAAGATAAATATAGTAAACAAAAGAGGAATTCCATTTCTATTAAATAGATACAGAAAAAGAAAGTTTTTTTTAATATTAATTTTTCTTATAATAGTATCACTTGCTATACTTTCACAGTTTATATGGAATATAGAAATTACAGGAATCAGTAAAATAGATAAGCAAGAAATACAAGAAATATTAGAAGAAAAAAATCTAAAAATAGGAGGATTAAAGTTCAATATTGATACACAAGCAATAATAAATGAGATAAGATTAAAAAGAAGCGATATATCATGGATAGGAATTCAAATAAATGGAACTAAAGCAGAGGTAAAAATAGTAGAGGCTGAAAGTAAGCCTTACGTAGTAAATGAGGAGGATTATTGCAATATTGTTTCAAATAAGACTGCTCAAATTGTAAAAATTTCTGCAAGAACTGGTATCCCTAAGGTTTCGGAAGGAAACATTGTATCAAAAGGAGATATTCTAATTGCAGGTTGGATGGAGGGAAAATATACTGGCACAAGGTATGTACACGCAAGTGGAGAAATACAGGCCAAAGTATGGTATACAAAATCGGCAGAGGTAAAATTTAATCAGGTGGTAGAAGAATTTACAAAGGCAGAAGAAACAAAATATAAAATAAAATTTAATAATTTTCAAATAAATTTCTTTAAAACCCTTTCAAAATTTGAAAAATATGATACAATAGAAACGGAAAAGCAAATAAAAATTTTTTCTAATTTTTATTTACCTATAGATATTATAAAGATAACCAATAAGGAAAAAATAGAAAAGAAAATTACTTACGGAATAGAGGAAGCTAAGCAAATTGGAGTAGAAATTGCATCAAAAAATATAGAAGAAGAGCTAACTCGGAGATTATGAGGTAATTCAAAAGTATATAAAGTGCAAAGAAAGCAATGATTCTGTAACGGTAGAAGTAACCTATGAAGTTTTAGAAAATATAGGTACGAAAGAAAAAATAGTATTTTGAAAGGAATGAAATAATATGGAAGAAAGAAGCCTAAAAGTTTATTCAGAGAAGAAAATTTTTACAAGGATAACAAATACTATCACAAAATTACTAACGCCAACTAAAATAGGAATTAATGGAATGATAATTTCTATGAAGAGAAACAACGTTATAAAAGCATATGAGAACTATGAAGATAGTCTAAGTAATGACGAAGAAACTAAAAAAGATGAAATAGAGAAAAAGTATGAAGATGCATTTTCTTTATATTTAGAAGCAATAGATAAACATATAATGGATAATGTATATAAAAAAGTAAAAAGTGGAATTGCAACAGAATTTGAAAAAAATGCATTATCAAAATATTATATGGTAGTACATTTAAAAGAAGTAGAATATCTAGAATATAAATATAGAAAGCAAATATTTTTAATTCAGTTAGATTATGATACAGTGAAAGAACTAAATAAAGAAAAATTACAAAAGAGATATGAAAGTTTCTATGCAAGTAGAATGCAAGCTTTATATAAAAAAGTATTAAAGAATTATTCAATAAAACTTGCAGAAAACATGTCTGATAGAGAAAAAAATGAAATTTATGAAAAAATATTTGATACAGTAGAAGAATATATTACAGACATTCTACCAATAAAAATTGCAGAAGAACCAGAAAATAAACTTTATTCTGAAATAATGGATGACTATAAGAATTTTGAAAGATTTACAGTTGGAAAACTAGATCAAAATGATGTTATAGAAAAGAATATGATTTTACTTAATATAAGTAGGAAATTATTCACACATAGTTTACCTTTAGCAGTAGCAGAACAATGTTATGAGAAATTATTAGATGATTGTAGAATGTTAATAATGGATTCAAAGATGAAAAGAAAGCAAGAAAAAGCTTATGGTCTTCTTATAAATATAATAGAAGATTATAATTTAAGATTACTATCTACAAAAATTTATTGGGATAAACCACAAGAAAAAGAGGAATATAAAAAATTCTGGAATGAATATAAAACTATTAATGAATTGAAAAATAAAGATTATATGCAATATTCAAAAGAAAGAGAAATATTATTCTTAAGAAGAGAGTTAAAAGTCGTATACAAAAATCCAAACAAATATTGTAGAATCGAAAAATTCTTTAAAGAGAAACTTGTTCAATTTGGAGTAATGAAAAGAATAAAAAATACATATGAATCAGAAGGAAGATATGTAAAAGCTAATAGCGAAAATTTTAAGATGAATGAAATGGCAAGAGCTGTTAGCTATTAAAAGAGAATAGGAGCTGAAAATTTTTTAGTATAAATGGAAGAAAACAATGTACAAATAGAGTTTTGGGACGAAGAGGAGAACGAAGAATATATAAAACTTATAAAGCAAGTAGTAAAAACTTGCTTTGAAGTAGAAAAATTAGAAAAAACCAATTTATATTTAAATGTTATCCTTACAAATCCAGAAACTATAAGAAAAACTAATAAGCAATATAGAAATATTGATAAAGAAACAGACGTATTATCTTTTCCGATGTTTGAAAAAACAGAAATAGACAAAATAGTAGAAGAAGTAAATATTGAAGGAAAAGAAAGAAATGTGAAAGATGTACTAGGAGATATAATGATATCTGTTCCTAGAGTGATCGAACAAGCAAGAGAATATGGCCATAGTACAACAAGAGAAATGGCTTATATGGTAGTGCATGGCTTTTACCATGTTATGGGTTATGACCATATAAAAGAAGAGGACAAGATAGTTATGAGACCTAAAGAAGAAAATATATTAAACAAATTAAACATAACTAGAGAGGACTAATATTTATAAGAATGAAGATGGACAATAAAAAAATGAAAAATGATAATTTCATAGAAGCATGCAACAATGCCGTAAATGGAATTATATATACAGCAACAACTCAAAGAAATTTTAGAATACAATTGGTACTAGCTGTTGTTGTTATGGTTTTAAGTTTATTTTACGGATTAGATACATCACAGTTTTTATGCTTAGTTTTCGCATTATTCTTTGTACTGTTTGCAGAAATGGTAAATACAGCAATTGAAACTGTTGTGGATTTGTTTGTAGATGTTTATCATCCAAAGGCTAAAATTGCAAAAGATGTAGCAGCTGGAGCTGTTGTACTATCTGCAATAAATGCCATAATAGTTGGATATTTTATATTCTTCAAAGCAGAGAATTTATCGGAACTAAGCAATAGTGTATTTAGAAATATGATAAAATCACCAATACATCTAACTTTTGTAGCAATTATTTTGGTAATTATAGCAGTAGTAGCGGTTAAAGCAAGTTGTTCAAAAAAGAAACAAAGAGGAGAGCTAATAAAAGAAGGATTTGTTCCAAGTGGACAATCAGCAATAGCTTTTGCAATACTAACAGCAATATGGCTAAATAGTAAAGATATATTAACTTTCTCACTAGCTTTGGCGTTATCAATTTTAGTGGTTGGAAATAGGTATCAATCAAATATGAGAACAAAAGCAGAAATTGTATTTGGAATATGCATGGGAGTCTTAATTGTAATTATGATTTATGGACTAACAATTTTCAAAATATAAAAAATATTTAAGGAGAAATAGCATGAAGAAAAAAGCAACTATTTTTATAGCAATACTAATTATACTGGTAATATTTGTTGCTGGTGCATTAGTATATGCAATGTTAACAAAAAATAATAATAAAACAATTTTTCTAGGAAATGAAGTAATAGAAAATGATGAAAAAGAAGAGCACAAAGTAGAAAAGAAAGTTCAGATTTATCAAGGAAATAATAGACCTGTAGCTGTTATGATTGATAATCATAAATCGGCGCTTCCACAAGCAGGTTTAAATTCTGCATATATGGTATACGAGATTATAGTAGAAGGTGGAGAAAGCAGACTTATGGCTTTATTTAAGTCAGAAAATGTTGATGTTGTAGGTCCTGTAAGAAGTGCAAGACATTACTTCTTGGATTATGCATTAGAGAATGATGCAATATATGTTCATTTTGGATGGAGTCCACAAGCTGAATCAGATATAACAAGTCTAGGAATAAATAATATAAATGGACTATATTATGATGGAACATCTTCATACTGGAGAGTAAAAGATAAGTCAGCACCACATAATGTAAAGGCAAGTTTATCTTCATTAAGAAAACTTGCAGAAAGTAAAGGATATAGAACTACGTCAGAAGTTTCAAGTGTATTAAAATATGTAACTGATGATGTGAATTTGGAAGATGGACAAGATGCATATGATATAACAATACCATATTCTACATCAAATATAGTTGAGTACAAATATAATGAATTAACAAAAAGATATCAAAGATATTCTAAGGGAGTAGAAGAAAAAGACTGGGATACAGGGGAAGCTATAACAACAAAAAATATAATCATAACATTTGCACAAAATTCTACTTTGTATGACGGAGAAAATAAAGACAGACAAAATTTAAGCAATATAGGAAAACTTGATGGATATTATATAACCAATGGTAAAGCAATAAAAATTACTTGTGAAAAAACAGCAAGAAGTTCTAGAACAGTATACAAAGACTTAAATGGAAATGAAATTAAAGTTAATGATGGAAACACATATGTTCAAATATGTCCAATTGATGCAAAAGTAGTAATAAAAGCACCAGAAACAAGTAGTGAAACAAATATAATTGAATAAAAAGAAATAAGAACTCAAATTTGTACAAAATCTGAGTTCTTTTTAAAATAACTTTTCTAATTTATATTCTTTTTCCAAGTTCTTATTTAGATATAAAGTGGCAATTAATTTTAATTCTTTTTTAGCTTCTTCAGAGATAGTAAATGAAAATATTTTTTTTGCAGGTGCTGAAAAAATATATTTTAGTGCATTAAATGTATCCTGATTTATTCTAATGGCAGATTTGTCGCTTCTACCACAAGGTCCACATACAAAACCAGAATGTTCAATACTAAAATATGCAATATTGTCTTTTGAAGAACAAATAGCACAACTATGCAAATTAGGAGCAAATCCAAGAAGCAACATTAATCTTAATTCAAAAACAGATAAAATAAAATCTTTATCTATATCAGTTTCTGAAATTACATACAATGTATTAAGTAAAAGTTGTAAAATTTTATATGTATATTGATTTTCATCAGTGACATCATAAACTATTCTTGAAATAAAAGAAGCATATGTAAGCTTGTCTAGATCGGTTCTAATATTATAGAAAACCTCAATTGCCTCACATGAATTTATACTATATGAATTTACACCACTAAATATTACTAAATCGCTAAAACTTAGAAATTGTGTGCCTGCTAGAAGAGGACTTTTAGGTTTTCTAGCTCCTTTAGCAGCACAACCAATTTTTCCTAAGTCTGGAGTGAGTACTGATACCATTTTATCAAAATCACCCATGTTACTTTCAAAGAGTACTAATCCTTTTGTTTTTATTATTCCCATAACTATAAAGAAGTCCTTTTAGTAGTATCTATATTTTTATTTAAGTCAGATGGAATAAAGTTGTCATTAAAGACTGCAAATTCTGCATTTGCCTTTATTTCTTGTTCTGTTGCTTCAACTTTCATTAGTTCCAAAAAGGTATCAATATTACCTGTGTTTTTAAATGTTTTCCAAGCTATATCTTTTATCATAAGTCAATCTCCTTAATGTAATTTATATTACACTTATTTTAGGCAAAAATTTAGAATTTATACTGATTATTGCAATTTGAATTTTTTTACAAGTGCATCATCATTTAGCCAATCAGATTTTACTTTTACCCATAATTTTAAATTTATTTTTGTTCCAAACATTTTCTCTAAGTCCTCACGAGCATATGTGCCGATTTTCTTTAACATTTGACCACCTTTGCCAATAATTATTCCTTTATGAGATTCACGCAAACAATATATGGTTGCATCTACATCATAAATTTTTTCTTTGCTTGCAGTCTTTCTAAATTTCATTTTAGTACACTCAACATATATGCCATGAGGAACTTCTTCGTCTAAAAGTTTTAAAGCTTTTTCACGAATTGTTTCTTCCGCAAGTTGTCTTAATGTTTGGTCAGTGTATTCCTCTGTATTATAATATGCAGGACCAAATTTTAAGTGATTTTCTATTTCATTTAGTAAGACATCTAAGTTTTTATTTTTAGTAACAGAGATAGGGATAACAGCAGTAAAATCATATTCTGCTGAATATAGTGCAATAAGTTCTGCAATATGAGTTTTATTTGTTAGATCAATCTTATTTATAACAAGAATACATTTTTTATGAGATTCTTTAATTTTTTCTAATATACGTTTATCACCAGGACCAATTTCAGTAGAAGTTGCATCAATTACAAAAACTATAATGTCAACATCTAATGATGCACCAAACGCGGTTTCAACCATAGTATTTCCAAGTTTTGATTTTGGTTTGTGAATTCCAGGGGTATCAACAAAAATTATTTGTGAAGTTGGTCTATTTACAATTGCTCTAATGGCTGTTCTAGTAGTTTGAACTTTATTTGCTACAGCTGCTACTTTTTCACCAACTAAAGCATTTATTATACTGGATTTGCCTACGTTAGTTCTACCAAGCATAGAAACAAAGCCAGATTTAAAGTTTTTTTGTTCCATATATAATTCTCCTTTAGCAAGCTTATTATATCATAAGTTTTTAAATCTGAAAAGGTAAATCTATTGAGAAATGAACAAAAATATGTTATACTTTAGCAAGTTAAAAAGAAGGAAGTTAAGAAATATGTATTTAATAGTAGGATTGGGAAATCCAGAAGAAGAATATTCGCGTACCAGACACAACATGGGTTTTGATGTAATAAATAAATTAGCTGAAAAGCATAATATTAAAATAGAAAAAAATAAGTTTGAAAGTCTATATGGAAATGGAATAATTGAAGGTGAAAAAGTTATTTTAGTAAAACCACAAACATATATGAATAATAGTGGAGAAGCGGTAAAGCCATTTGCTGATTTTTATAAAATAGAGCCTCAAAATATAATTATAATATATGATGATATTGACATTCTAACCGGAATAACAAAAATTAGGTTAAAGGGTGGACCAGGAACCCATAATGGAATGAAATCAGTAGTACACGAACTTGGAACAACGGAATTTCCACGCATTAGAGTTGGAACTGGTAATGGAGAAAAAATTCAAGATTTAATTAGCTATGTTATAGGCAAAGTAAGTAAAGAAGAGTATGAAAAATTAGAAGAAGGAGTTAATAAAGGAGTAGTTGCTGTTGAAGAAATTCTAAAAATAGGAATTGAAAAGGCAATGAGCAAACTAAATTAAGCAATTTTATGAGAGAAATAATAATAAATAAAAACAGTGAAGGAAAAAGAACAGCTGTGCTAGTTCAAAATGGAAAAATAATAGAACAATATGAAGAATCAGAAAATGTTCTAGAAGGAAATATATATTGCGGAATAGTAAAAGATATATTACCTGGAATGCAAGCAGCATTTGTAGACATTGGAGAGGAAAAAAATGCCTTTATACATATAAAAGATATTGTACCTAAAGTAAGCATTTTGACTGGAAATAAATTAGAAGAAATGTCTAATTATAAAATCAAAGATTATATAAGACCAAAAGAGCCAATTATAGTTCAAATAAGAAAAGATGAAATTGATAAAAAAGGTGCAAGAGTCACAAAGCATATTGCATTAACTGGAAGGCTTACAGTTTTAGAAATAGATACACCATTTATAACAGTATCAAAAAAAATAGAAGATAAAGAAGAAAAAATCAGATTAAAGAATATAGCAAAAGAAATAATGGAAAAGTATAAAAATGAAAGATATGGTTTGATTTTAAGGACTGGTGCTGAAAAAAAAGAAAAATTAGAAATAGAAGAAGATATAGAAGAATTAATTAAAACATGGCGAAAAATAAAAAGAAAATATGAAAAAGTAAAAGATACTGGAAAGCCAGTGATGCTACATAAAAATAGAAATGTTATAGAGAAATTGCTAATAAGCTTGTTTGAAACTCAGATTGATGATATTCTTGTAAATGATAAAGAGACATATGAATTAATAAAAGAATATTTATTAAAAACTAATAAAAAAATAAAAATCGAAATTAAAGAAAATGAAGATGTCTTTGAAAAACATGATATAAATAAACAGTTAGAAAAAGCAAAAGAAAGAAAAATATGGTTAAATTGTGGTGGATTTATAACTATTGATAGAACAGAAGCGCTAACGGCAATTGATGTAAATTCAGGAAAGTTTACTGGAAATAAAAAAATGACAAAAGAAAATACAATTGTAAAAGTAAATAAAGAAGCAACTGTGGAAATTGCAAAACAATTAAGACTTAGAAATATAAGTGGGATTATTGTTGTAGATTATATTGATATGGATGATAATAATGATAAAGAAGAGATTCTAAAGTTACTTCAAAACGAATTAAAAAATGATAGAAGTAAAACTCAAATAGAAGGATTTACAAAATTAGATTTATTGGAAATGACTAGAAAAAAGATATAGTAATACTAAACTTATTGTAGTGAAGTTGCATTTTTGTGTAAAATGGTTACTTTTTGTTGACAATAACTGGAACATGTGATAAAATACTTATCTGTAAGCCGCCTGAGTCGGGCAACTAAATGTTACAAATTTAAGTAACTGCCTTGAATTTTATGCTTAGCGAGTATACGAAATAAGGGAGGTGTACATAGAATGTACGCAATAATTGAAAGTTGTGGAAAACAATACAAAGTAGCAGAAGGAGATGTAGTATTCTTCGAAAAATTAGATGTAGAAGAAGGTAAAAAAGTAACATTTGATAATGTTGTTTTAGTATCTGACGACAAAAAAGTAGAAGTTGGAGCTCCTTACGTTAAAGGTGTTAAAGTTGAGGGAAAAGTAGTAGCTCATGGAAAAGCTAAAAAAATATTAGTTTACAAATATAAAGCTAAGAAAAACTACAGAAGAACTCAAGGACATAGACAACCATATACAAAGGTTGAAATAACATCTATAAAAACAGCTGCTGAAAAGAAAACAGCAGAAGCTAAAAAAGAAGTAAAAGAATAATTTAGCTACATAATAAAATTAAGATATTTGATATTTATATAAGAGAATAAATAAATTGCGAAGGGAGTGAATGAAATGGCTCATAAGAAAGGACAAGGAAGTTCTAAGAACGGAAGAGACAGCGAGTCAAAGCGTCTTGGGTTAAAAAGAGCTGATGGTCAAGTTGTTCCAGCTGGAAACATTTTAGTTAGACAAAGAGGAACAAAATTCCATCCAGGAAAAAATGTTGGAATCGGAAGTGATGACACATTATATGCAAAAGTTACTGGAATGGTAAAATTTGAAAGACTTGGAAGAGATAAAAAACAAGTTAGCGTATATACTGCAGAAGAATTAAAAGAAATGGCTGCAAAAAAAGAAACACCTAAAGCTGAAAAAGTAGAAAAGAAAGAAACTGTTAAGAAAACAACAGCAAAGAAAACTACAACAGCTAAAAAAGCAGTAGAAAGCAAATAATTATAATCAAAAGAAGCGATGATTTTATATCATCGTTTTTTTGATATTAAAAATAAATTTATGTCACTCTTTTTTATGAAGATAACCTTGTAAAATACAGGTAAATTATGTATAATAGTATATGAAAAAATTAGAAAGGACGCTAAATGCGTATAAATAGAATTATGAACAAAAAAGTTATATTAACAGGTGATAGACCCACAGGAAAATTACATATAGGACATTATTTTGGATCTTTAATGAAAAGAGTTGAAATGCAAGAATCTGGACTATATGAACCATATATATTAATTGCAGATGTACAGGCATTAACTGACAATTTTAATAATCCAGACAAGGTTAGAAAAAATGTAAGAGAAGTTGCAATAGATTATTTATCATGTGGAATAGATCCTGAAAAGACTACAATATATATTCAATCAATGATTCCAGAAACTGCAGAGCTTACAGTATACTATTCTAATTTAGTTACAATAGCAAGATTAGAAAGAAATCCAACAGTAAAGACTGAAATTGCTCAGAAAAAAGAATTATTTGGTGAAAGTGTAACATACGGATTTTTAGGTTATCCTGTAAGCCAAGCAGCAGATATAACTTCTTTTGGAGGAGAACTTATTCCAGTTGGAGAAGATCAATTACCTCTAATTGAACAATGCAGAGAAATAGTAAGAAAATTCAATTCAATATATGGAAACGTTTTAGTTGAGCCACAAGCCATTTTATCTTCTGGAAAAAGAATAAAGGGATTAGATGGAAATGAGAAAATGGGAAAATCTTTAGGTAATGCTATATATTTATCGGATAGTGAAGAAGAAATAACAAAAAAAGTTATGAGTGCAGTAACTGACCCTAATAGAATTAGAAAAGATGATTTAGGAAATCCGGATGTTTGTATGGTTGCATATTATCATGATTTGTTTGATGAAAAAGAAGAATATGATATAGTATGCAAAGAGTGTAGAGAGGGTAAAAGAGGCTGTGTTGCTTGTAAAAAACAACTTGCAAAAAATATTTCTGAAAGACTAAAACCGATAAGAGAAAAAAGAGAATATTATGAAGCCAATCCAGAAATAGTTGATAAAATATTAATTGAAGGTACGAAAAAAGCTAGAAGAAAAGCAAAAGAAACAATGAAAAATGTAAAGAGAGCAATGAAATTAGATTATTTTGAAGGAGAAGAGTAATGTTTACAGATTATGCAAAAATATATGTTTCTGCTGGAAAAGGTGGAGATGGTGCAGTAGCATTTAGAAGAGAAAAATATGTTGCTGCTGGAGGCCCTGACGGCGGAGATGGAGGAAAAGGTGGAGATATCTACTTTGAGGTAAATCCTGATAGTAATACATTGATTGACTTTAGATATAAAAAGAAATTTAAAGCGGAAAATGGAGAAAACGGAGAAGGGTCACATAGATTTGGAAAAAGTGGAGCGGATTTATATATTAAAGTACCACTAGGAACAATTGTAAAAAATGCTCAAACTGGTGAAATATTAGCAGACTTATCTGAAAATAATAAAAAAGTTTTAGTATTAAAAGGTGGAAGAGGCGGAAAAGGAAATTCGCATTTTGCAACAGCTACAAGACAAGCTCCAAGGTTTGCACAAAAAGGAGAAGAAGGAGAAGAAGCTGAACTAATATTAGAATTAAAATTACTTGCAGATGTGGGATTGATAGGATATCCAAGTGTTGGAAAATCAACAATACTTTCTGTTGTTACTTCTGCTACGCCTAAAATTGCAGAATATCATTTTACAACTTTAGAGCCTAATTTAGGAGTAGTAAAAAGTGAATATGGAGATAGTTTTGTAATTGCAGATATACCAGGACTTATTGAAGGTGCAAGTGAAGGCGTGGGACTTGGAATTCAATTTTTAAGACATATTGAAAGAACTAGATTATTACTACATGTTATAGACGTTGCAGGAACTGAAGGCAGAAATCCAGTTCAAGATTTTTATACAATAAATAAAGAATTGGAAAAATATAGTAAAAAACTTGCAACAAGAAAGCAAATAATAGTTGCAAATAAAATTGATAGTATGCAAGATGAAACATTATATAATGAGCTTGAAAAAGTTGCAAAAGAAAATAACATGAAAATATTTAAAGTGTCTGCTGTAACAGGCCAAGGCATGAAGGAATTAATGATTGAAGTTTCAAAAATACTAAAAACTCTTCCTAAAGAAGAATTATTTGAAGAAAAAGAATCTAAAAAAGTATATAAATTGGAAGATGAAGAGCCATTTACAATTACTAAAGAAGATGATATGTATGTAGTTGATGGACCAGCAATACGAGAATTAATGAGAAAGGTAAATATGGAAGATAATGAATCTTTGTATTATTTCCAAAAGAATTTAGATATTCTAGGTGTAAACCAAAAACTAAAAGAAGCTGGAGTAAAAGATGGTGATACAGTAAAGGTTTACGATTATATTTTAGAGTGGGAAGACTAATTTTATAAAAATGCGAAATTTTGTTTGACAAACTAATTTTTTTATGATAATATAATTATGAAATAATTTTTGAGGAGTGATTTATTATGCCAAAAAAAAGAGACCCACAAGTTTTAAATAAAAGGGAAAAGGACATATTAAAATTCATAGAAAAACAGTTAAATGAAAATGGATATCCACCATCAGTAAGAGAGATTTGTCAAGCAGTAGGACTAAAGTCAACAGCTACTGTTCATGCATATTTAAATAGACTTGAAGATAATGGTTATATTGCAAGAAGAGACAAAATGGGAAGAACTCTACAATTATTAAAAGGTGGAAAAAAATATAAACCTGCTAAAGAAAGCGAAGAAACCAAAAATGTATATGCAGGTAAGGAACTAGTAGATGTTCCAGTTATAGGAAAAATAACTGCAGGAGCTCCAATTTTAGCAGTAGAAAATATAACAGATACATTTCCAATTCCGCTAGACTTCATCGGAAATAGTGAGTGCTTTATGCTTACTGTTAGAGGGGAAAGCATGATTGAAGCTGGGATATTAGATGGAGATTATATTCTAGTAAGAAAACAAAATACTGCTGAAAACGGTGAAATAGTAGTTGCTTTAATTGATGATGAAGCAACAGTAAAAACATTTTATAAAGAAAAAGATCATATAAGACTTCAACCAGAAAATTCTACAATGGACCCAATAATTGTACCAAACTGTAAAATTTTAGGAAAAGTAGCTGGAGTATTTAGAAAAATGTAATACATGATATAAGAACAAAAGTAAAATAAGTCTATGTTAATTATAAATGATAATACATAGACTTACGTTATTCTAAAAAATATAGATGGGAAATAAAAGTATGGGAAGATTAAAAACTTTTGGAAAATATATATTATTACTAATAGCTTTTTATATTGTGTCAAATGTACTAGTTTACTTTTGTTTACAAACAAGCTATTCACCAATGGAAAAAGAAATATATAATAATGATGAAATTGAAGTAAATATTAGTAGTGCAAAAGCGACATTTATAGATGGAAAAGTAGAGGGAAGTGTAAAAAATAAAACTGCTGAGGATTTAAATAATAAGTATTTAAAGTGTGAATTTTTTTCAAAAAGAGGAACATTAATTCTAACAAAATATATAAAAATAGATGAACTAAAAGCAGGAGAAGAAAAAAATCTTGATTTTAATTTTAGAGCAGAAAATATAAACAAATTAAAAATAGAAGTTACTGATGAATATCAAGATAATGAAAATACAAAACTTATAAATATTGTAGATCAGGCAACTAAAGAAAATAAATTAGAAGCACTTATAGCAATATTTATACTAATGAAATGTTTTTTATAGAAATAAATATAGCATAAAATGAAATAATATAAAAAATTACAATGATATAATATATAAATAAAATATCACTGTAATTTTTTTATATTTAGATTACTAATCTACTAAATTATTTATAATGGGTGAAGTATTAGTAACGTCATTATCATTTGCTATTGTATCATTGTTTTCATTATTTGAATTTGGTAATAAATTTTCTTCTTCATTAGAACTATCTATCGAATTTGAAATAGTATTTTCGATATTTTCTATTGAATTTTCTAGGTTTTCGTCTGGAGTTAAAACATTATCAGAATTATCATTTGAAATTTCATTATTTTCTAAATTAGAAGAATCTTCATTTTGAATAATATTGTTTAGATTATTGTCTGAAGAGCTAGGCTCATTATAAGAGTGCCATGGATTATTAGGATTTGAATCAGTAGGATCCCAATTTCTTAAATAGTCCGGATAAGCTGAAATTTTTTTAGAAGAAGGTTTTCCTAAAGGACCTGGATTAGAGTCGCTATAAAATTCTACTTTTGTTCCTTTGGCACAATTATTGAAAATCCACTGTGCATCGGTGACTGTTAGTCTAATACAGCCAGCAGAAGCATATGTGCCAAGTTTATCATATTCCCAATATTCTAAACTAGAATTGTCCCATTTTGTAAGATATGGCACAGAATGAAATAATATATTTCCTTTTATTTGTGTGCAATAATGACCATAAACGTCACCTTGAAGACCAAGCCATTCCCATCTTGCTGGAATTGAATATACACCTGAAGTAGGAGTGGCTACACCAGTTGAACAGACCATAGATTTATATGGAACGGTATAATTACCATTACTATCTTGTGTATAAATAGTTACAACTTGAGCACCATAATTTACTTTTATATAATAGGGAAGAGAACTTTTTTTAGTTGCATTTTGATTAATTTCGTTTGATGTTACTTGTGTTTCTACATTTGAAATATTATTAATAATTTCCTCGTTTTCGATAGAGTTTAATTCTTCAATATTAGAAACATTGGGGAATTCATCTTCTGAATTCTGAAAGGTAAGAAAGCTATCGTCTAATGTATTTAAAGAACTAGATGATACAGATTTTATATTTTTTCGTATACCAAATATAATAAGGCAAGTCAATATAATAATTATTAGAAGGATAATGCTAATAGAAAAGAAAAATCTTTTTTTATTTTTAATTTTCATATATTTTCTCCAAAAATTTTTAATTAATTTTATCATAACTCACGTATTACATCAATATAAAAATAAAAAATGAAAACTAAAGCATGTTTATATTGAAATTTAAAACAAGATGTAATATAATTGCAATAGTTTCGTAATACAAAAAACGAGAGGAATTTTCGAATGTTAGAATTTGGACAAGATATAGCAATAGATTTAGGAACTGCTACGGTGATAGCATATGTAAAGGGTAAAGGAATAGTATTAAGAGAACCATCTGTGGTAGCAATAGAAAAAAATACAGGTGAAGTATTAGCAGTAGGAAAAGAAGCAAGAAGAATGTTAGGAAGAACTCCTGGTAATATAATAGCTACAAGACCATTACGAGATGGAGTAATATCGGATTATACAGTTACAGAAAAAATGCTCAAGTATTTTATTAGTAAAGTATGTGGAAGATATATATTTGCACCTAGAATTATGATTTGTATACCATCAAGAGTTACAGAAGTTGAAAAAAGAGCTGTAATAGATGCTGCAATAGGTGCTGGTGCAAGAAAAGTATATTTAATAGAGGAACCACTTGCTGCTGCAATAGGTGCAGGGCTTGATGTATCAAGGCCGTCTGGAAATATGGTTGTTGATATAGGTGGAGGAACTACAGACATTGCAATAATATCACTAGGAGGAACTGTAATAAGTACATCAATAAAAGTTGCAGGAGATAAATTTGATGAAGCTATAGTAAAGTATATAAGAAAAAAATATAATGTTTTAATTGGAGATAGAACTGCAGAAGATATCAAAATTGATATAGGATGTGTATATCCTAAAATACAAGATTTAGATATGAATATAAAAGGAAGAGACTTATATACAGGACTTCCTAAAACTATAAAAATTCATTCTAGCGAAATGCTAGAAGCATTAATGGAACCGGCAAACGAAATAACAGAAGCTGTACATGCAGTATTAGAAAAAGCACCACCAGAACTTTCAGCAGACATAAGAAAAAAAGGTATTTATATGACTGGAGGAGGAAGCTTGATTGATGGACTAGATAAGCTAATTCAAGAAAATACAGGAATAAATGTAATGATTGCAGGAGATTCGATATCTTGTGTTGCAATAGGAACAGGCAAAGCATTAGAAAATTTAGATGATTTTAGACTTGGAAAAAGTAAAAGATCATATATTATTTGATAAAACTGACCAGCAATTCAAATTGTTGAAATTGATATAATTAATGATATATAATATTTTGAAGGAAAAATTTGATTATAATAGAGGAATAGTATATGAATAAAACAAAAAGAAAGATATTTGAAACATCTATGAAACTATTTGCTGAAAAAGGATATGATGCAACAAGTATCGAAGAAATAACTGCATCTGTTGGTGTAGCTAAAGGAACGCTATATTATCACTTTACAAGTAAGGAAGAAATTTTTAATTTTCTTATAGAAGAAGGTGTAAAGCTATTAAAAAATAGTATTGAAATTAAGACAGAAAATTTAGAAAATAGTTTAGATAAAATAAAAGCTGTTGTTTTAATACAGATAAAAGTATTAGTTAAGTATGAAAATTTCATGACAATAGTTTTAAGAGAAATATGGGGAACAGGTGAACGAAGTAAAATTTGTAAAAGAGAAGTTTTTGATTACATAAAACAAATAGAAAAAATTGTAAATGAAGGAATTCAAAAAGGAGAACTTCAAATGGGAGATGCTAATGTTATTGCCTCAGGAATTTTTGGATTTACATGTTCAAGCCTTATTTATAAGATGAGAAATGAACATGAGATAAATGTAAGTGAACTATACACTGAAATAGAGAAAACTTTTATAAGAAAGTTGAAAAAGTAATGTTTGTATTGTAAAATGTAAAAAGCAATATAATGAGGAGATTTAAAATGAGAAATATAAAAGATTTTAAAATACCAAATTTTAAATTCAAAAAAATAAAAATGGAAAATATTCCAGATGTAGAAAATGTAAAAGTAGATTATGACGATGTAAAAAAAGCAGAAGAAAAGAAGAAAACTAAAAAATACCCATATGAGGTTCAAAAATATAATACTGTAAAAGAGATTTTTGAAGAAGTTACAAATAAATATTCAGAAAATGAAATAATTTTGCAAAAGCCAAATCACAAGGAACCATATAAAGAAATAACTTATAAGCAATTTGGTGAGGATGTAAAAGCTTTAGGCACAAAATTATTAAAAATGTTACCAGATAATGCAAGGGTTGTAATAATAAGTGAAACAACATATGGATGGTATTTATCTTATATGACAATGCTTTGTGGAGCAGGAATTGCTGTGCCGGTTGATAAAGAATTGCCATATAATGAATTAGAAAACCTAATAAATAGATCAAAAGCATCAGCAGTAATATATTCTGAAAAGAAAAAAGATATGATAAAAAAGATAGAGGAGAATGTTCCGTCAGTAAAATATTTTATACAAATGGATTGTGATGACTTTGTTGAAAATAAACATGTTGGAATAAACTATCTTATTAAAGAAGGAAATGAATTACTTGAAAGTGGTGAAAAATCTTATATAAATGCCGAAATTAATCCAGACGAATTTAAAGTATTAATTTTCACATCTGGAACAACATCTGCATCTAAGGGAGTAATGATAAGCAATAGAAACTTAGCTTGGAATGTTAATGCTGCAAGAGCATATGTAAAGCTAACCGAAAATGACAGGTTATTTTCGGTACTTCCATTACATCATACTTATGAATCAACAATAGGCTTTTTATTGCCATTTAGTGTTGGAGCATCAGTTGCAATATGTGAAGGTCTAAAATATATAGTTCCCAATATGCAGGAATCAAAACCAACAGCAATGCTTGCAGTGCCTTTATTAATAGAGAATTTATATAAAAAGATAAATGAAACAATAAAGAAGAGCAAAAAAGATGGTATTGTAAATTCTATGATTCATATTACAAATGCTCTTAAAACTGTAAATATTGATATAAAGAGAAAAGTATTTAAAGAAATACTAGATAATTTAGGTGGAAATTTGAGAATAATAGTATCTGCTGCAGCACCAATTGATGGAAAAATAGGAAAATGGGTAGATGACATAGGAATTAAATTTTTGCAAGGATATGGTCTTACTGAAACTGCACCAATAGCTGCATTAACACCAGATTATGTACAGTCTCCATATGCTTCAACAGGACTTGCTGTAATTGATACAGACATAAAAATTGATAATCCAAATGAAAATGGAGAGGGAGAAATTTTAATTAAAGGTCCTACTGTAATGCTTGGATATTATGAAGATGAGCTTGCAACAGAAAAAGCTTTAGAGGGGGGATACTTCCATTCTGGAGATATTGGAAAAATTGATGAAAATGGATACATTTTTATTACAGGTAGAAGCAAGAATGTAATAGTAACTCAAAATGGAAAAAATATATATCCAGAAGAAATAGAATTATTATTAGGAGATATACCTGAAATTTCAGAATGTATGGTGTATGGCAAAAAAGAATCAGAAGAAGATAAAACAAACAAAGAATTGATAATAACAGCAAAAATTATACCAAATTATACAAAAATAGAAGAACTTCATGGAAAAGATCTTTCTGATGAAGAAATAAAGAAGATTATTTGGAATAAAGTAAAAGAAGTAAATAAAAAACTTACATCTTATAAAGCTGTAAAACAAATTGAAATAAAAAAGGATGAGTTTGAAAAAACTACAACGATGAAGATAAAAAGATTTGCAGAAATAAATAAAAAATAATTATGCTATAAAAAAGTACACGTTTTAAATTTTAAGTTTGACACGTGTATTTTATTTACAGAATAAAAAAACAAGAAATGAGTATTCTAAAAATAGAAAAGAAATATGTAATTATTTTGTAATAAAACTGCAATTAAAAAGAAAAAATAAAAGCATCCGTAAGTATTGTAATTTTTTGTAGAATAATATATAATAAAATTAAATTTTGATGATACATATGAAGAGGAGGAATTTTACAATGTCTAGATTCGGCATAGTAAATGTGAGAATGGTTATAACTGAAGAGAAGATACTATCAAATATATCAAAAGTACAAAAAATGATAGACCCTAATAGTAAAAAACAAATAATACAATTAGAAGATGATGCGTACTTTAAAGATTTGGTAGAATCTATAAAGACATATTTAATTGAATATCCAAAAAAGAAAAACTTCCCTAGTAGTGTATATAAAGCAGCTTATGGATTAGTAGAATTTGCAACAAGTGAATTTGAAGAAAATACAAAGCAAATAGAAGATTTAATAAGACAAAGAGAAAGTAATATAGCACTTGCTGCTCAATTAAAAGAAGCATTAGATGCTGTATTAAATAAAACAGAAAACTGGAAAGAAACAGTTAAAGGACTACCAGAAGAATTCTCAGAAGATATAAAAGAAACTTTAGGAGTATTAGGAAGAGCAAAATCAAAGAAGTCTCAAAATTATCAAGATGCTTTAAAACTTATAAAAGCAAGAATTGCAAATCTTGAATCAAACTTACATATTGAGATAGATATGGAAAGAATTGAGGATAGATCCAAAGCATTAAGCTATATAGGAATTGAAGTTGCAGATGCTTTGAAATTAATTCCAGCACCACAAGAAAACTTTGAAGCTGTAGAAGATGAAGTACAAGAAAATGTTGAAGAAATAGAAGAAATTGAAGAAGCTCCAAAGGCTAAAGTTAAAAAAGCAAAGAAAGAGAAAAAAGTAAAAGAAGATAAAAAGGTAAAAACTCAAATAATGGCTGAACCTACTGTTCAAGAAGTTCAAGTAGCTCAAGAAATTCCACAAGTAGAAGAAGACAATTACTATGAAGAAACAAGAGTGGAAGTTAAACCTTCATTATGGCAAAGATTTAAAGCAAGCAAATTTGTTAGAACAATCAAGTATATAATGAAGATAAGAATTGTTTTAGAAGTTCCAGCGCTACCAAGTGCTGATGAACAATCAAGATAAATTTATATATAGCAGGTCTCAATTATTAAAATTTAAATTTTAATAATTGAGATTTATATATTATTTATAAAAATAGAAATTTTGCTAAAAAATATTAAAAAAGTATTGACAATAAAACTACAAGATGGTATACTAAGCAAGTACTAAGAAATGCTCCCTTAGCTCAGTTGGTCAGAGCAACCGGCTCATAACCGGTGGGTCCAAGGTTCGAATCCTTGAGGGAGCACCATTTTTATAATTTAATATTATGGGCAGATGGTCGAGTGGTTAATGGCACCAGACTGTAAATCTGGCCGCGAGAGCGTACGATGGTTCGAATCCATCTCTGCCCACCATAAAAGATAGCTTATAGACTTTTAGTTTATAGGTTATTTTTTATATTTTTGTATAAATTTATTGAAAGAATATTTTACATTTGATATACTAAAGAAAATATTTTTACAAAAGAAAGAGGGATGTTTATGGAAAAAAAGAAAATTGGATTATGGAAAATTATTTTAGTAATTGTGTTAGTGGTAGTTTTAATATTTTTGATTGTTACAGAGAGTAAAATGGCAATTTTTAAATCCATAAATACCAAAGTAGAAGAATATGAAGCACGTGAAAATATATATGTAAAAATTACTATAAATGTTGGAAGACAAGATGAAAGATATTTTGAAGTCTTTAAAAAGGATGGAATAGTAAAAGATGTAGCAAATACAAAAACATCTACTGGAGAAAAATATATAATGACGCAAATAACATATCCAGATAGTCCAAGAAAGAATTTGTATGAGATTGGAGAAAAGAAAACATATAGAATAGCAACAAATGATTTTATAGCAAATGGTAGTCAAATATCTAATAAAATTATATTTAATATAGCAGATGCTAATAACGAATTTGAAAAAATAGTAAATAGCATAGGTGCTAAAATTACAAGTGCATATGTTGGAAACAAAGAATGCTGGTGCATTTCTACATTAAGTAATACAAATCTTGTATATGGGCAAGGTACAAATCAAATGGATATCTATGTAGAAAAGGAAACAGGTTTACCAGTACAAAGAATTACTGTTGTAAATGGAGAAGAATATATTACAACATATGAAATAAAGTTTGATACTGTAACAGATGAAGAAATTGCAGAACCTGATATATCAGAATATGAATTAATTAAATAAGCAAAAAGAACACAAATGTTGAAAGTTTGTGTTCTTTTGCTATTAAAAGATATCAATTGTTGTTATATAATTCTATATTATTAGCCTCTTCTTTAGTTAAATAGTTATTTTCTACCATTGAGCTAATAACCTTTTTTTGTCTACTAATGGTTAAATCTATATTTGCTTTTGGGTTATAAAGACTTGGAGCATTGGGAACTCCTGCAAGCATAGTAGCTTCGGAAATATTCATTTCAGAAGGTTCTTTATTTAAATAGCCATTACATGCTTCTTTTATGCCATAATAACCATTACCAAAATAAATAGTGTTTATATATATTTCTAAAATATCATTTTTAGAATACTTTTTTTCAAGTTCATAACTTAAAAGTACTTCAGCTGCTTTTCGTGCAATTACATTAGATTCATCAATAAAATATAAATTTTTAGCTGTTTGTTGAGTTATGCTACTTCCACCTTCTCTAAATTCTTTTTGACTAATATTTTTTATTGTAGCACGAATTAGTGCAATAAAATCAACAGCTCCATGACTATAGTATCTGCGGTCCTCGACAGAGACAACGGCATTTTTATAATAATCAGGAACTTCTGATAAAGGAGTAAAATTTTCAGAAGCTTTTATGCTTGAAATTTTTTCATCAATACTTATTTCTGTAATTTTTGAATCATACAGTTTTTTGCCACTTAAATAGAAAACTGTTCCTAGAATGATAATTATTACTAATATAAAAAATAAAATTCTTCTTATAATTTTCATATATTAACCCTTTCGTTTTTTTATATTATAACATAACAAAATATAAATTCAATGATGAGAAAGCAAAATAAATTTTATAAAATTCTCAAAAACATTTGACAAATTTATGTGCTTAATAGATAATATAATAGAAAATTTGAACATGAACAATTTGAAGATAAAATAATAAAAAACGTAGGAGGAAATGAGATGTATGTATTTAATAAAATAACTGTAACTCCACAGTTGCCACAAAAAATAAATAAACTAAATGAAGTAGCAAATAATTTATGGTGGGCATGGAATACAGATTTTTTAAAATTATTTAAAACAATTGATGGAGATTTATGGGAAAAAGTAAACAAGAATCCTATCAAATTTTTAAAACTAGTTTCACAAGATAGACTAGAAAAAGCAAGTGAAAGTGCAGATTTTGTTAAAGAATATAATAAAGTTGTCGAAAACTTTGAAGATTACATGGCAAGTAAAAATACTTGGTTTAGAAAAAATTATCCAGATAACAAAAATGATTTAATAGCCTATTTTTCTGCTGAATACGGATTAGACCAAATACTATCAATATATTCAGGAGGACTTGGAATTTTATCTGGAGACCATTTAAAATCTGCAAGTGATTTAGGAATTCCACTTGTAGCAGTTGGTCTTTTATATAAAGATGGATTTATGCATCAAAAAATAGATGGATATGGAGTACAAAGAGAAGAGTATATAGAAAACGATTGGGAGAATTTACCGGTACATCTTGTAAAAGATAATGATGGAAATGATTTAAAAATATATGTAAAGATGCCATTAGGAAAGTTATTCTTGAAAGTATGGAAAATAGAAGTAGGAAGAGTTAATTTATACTTAATGGATTCTGATTTGGAAGAGAATATACCAGAGTATAGAACAATAACCTCTACTTTATATGGAGGAAATCAAGAAACAAGAATAAGACAAGAAATTATTTTGGGAATGGCTGGTACAAGCTTATTAAAAGTGCTTGGATTAAATCCTACAGTATATCATATGAATGAAGGACATTCATCATTTTTAATATTAGAACTTATAAAAAATACTATAAAAGAAAAACAAGTATCTTTTGAAATTGCAAAGGATATAGTTTCTTCAAAAACAGTATTTACGACACATACACCAGTTCCTGCTGGAAATGATATATTCCCAACATCACTTGTTGAACAATATTTTGATGGCTATTGGAAGCGTTTTGGCATTGGAAAAGAAGAATTCCTAAGACTAGGAATGAAACCAAATGCTGATATAAATACAACAGGATTTAATATGGGTATACTTGCGTTAAAATTCTCAGGAAAAAAGAATGGTGTAAGTAAACTTCATGGTGCAGTATCTAGAGAATTATTCTCTGAAGTATGGCCTAATATTGCAGCTGATGAATCTCCAATTTCTTATGTAACAAATGGAATTCATACTTGCACATGGCTTGCGCCAAATATGAAAAGATTATTTAACAAATACTTTAAACCATATTGGCAAGATGATATTCAAAACAATGAAACATGGAAGAAAGTATATGATATTCCAGATGAAGAATTATGGTATGAGCATACTCATAGAAAAGAAAAACTTATCAAATTAGTAAAAGAAAATGTAACAAATAGATTAAAAAGAGAAGGATATCGTTATGATGAAATAAATAAGATAACTTCTGGATTAAGTGCTGATGCTTTAACAATAGGATTTTCTAGAAGATTTGCTACATATAAAAGAGCAACTCTTATATTTAAAGATTTAGAAAGAATTACACAAATATTAAATACAGCTGGAAAACCAGTACAAATAATACTTGCAGGTAAGGCTCATCCAAATGATGGAGAGGGAAAAGATCTAATAAAATTTATACATGAAATATCAATGAAACCACAATTTAAAGGAAAAGTTTTCTTACTTGAAAATTATAATATAGCAATATCAAAATATTTAGTAAGTGGTGTTGATGTATGGCTTAATAATCCAAGAAGACCTATGGAAGCATCTGGAACGAGTGGCCAGAAAGCATCAGTAAATGGTGTTATTAACTTTAGTGTGCTAGATGGTTGGTGGGCTGAAGGATATGACCAGACTAATGGCTGGACGATTGGAACTAATGCTGAATATGCTTCTTATGAAGAACAAGACAGAGCAGACTCGGATAGCATGTATCAAACATTAGAAAATAAGATAATTCCAACATATTATGATAAAGACGAAAAAGGAATATCTAAAAAATGGCTACAAATAATGAAAAATTCTATTGCAACTACTGGAGGAAGATACAGTACAGCAAGAATGCTTATAGATTACACAAGTAATTTCTACATGCCATTATGCAATTTATATAATAAATATTATAGTGATTTATCAACAGTTGGAGAGTTTAATGATTGGAAAAACAATTTAATTCTAAATTGGAATGATATAACAATTAAACAAGAAAAAGGCAATCTAGATAATATAACAATAGATGCTGGAAATAAAATTCAGGTAAGATGTAAAGTCAATTTACCAAATATTTCTAAAGAAAGTATTGAAGCACAAGTATATTATGGTCAAATATTGGATAATGGAATTGTAGATAATGTAAAAATTATACCAATGACTTTAATTAGTGAAAATGATGAGACTAAAGAATATGAATATGAAGCAACAGTGGAATTAAGTTCTGGTGGAAATTATGGATATACATTTAGAGTAATGCCAAAGAGCAATATGGTACTTGACTCTGCAAACTTAGATTTAATAAAATGGATAACAAAATAACAATGAAAAGCCTTGACTCACAAGGCTTTTTATAATATAATGGTAACATAATTTGAGATTATAAAGGAGAGACCGAAATGGCAGATATAAATGAACTAATGCAAGTTCGTAGAGAAAAGATGCAAAAAATAATAGATAGTGGAATAAGTGTACATCCTGAAAGATATGAAAGAACACATCAAATAAAAGAAGCAAGAGAACTACCAGATGGAACAAAAGATGTTTCAATAGCAGGTAGAGTAATGTCTAAAAGAAAACTTGGAAAAATAAGCTTCTTAGACTTAAGAGATTTAGAAGGACATCTTCAATTAGTTGTTAAAAAAGAAGATTTAGGCGAAGAAACTTATAAATTTTTACATGAAACAGTTGACATTGGTGACTTTATAGGCGTAAAAGGTGAAATATTTACAACACAAGCAGGTGAAAAATCACTTCAAGTATATGAATATACATTCTTAGGAAAAGCAATTCGTCCACTTCCAGAAAAATTCCATGGGCTAACAGATCAAGATGCAGTTTATAGAGAAAGACATCTTGATTTAATAATGAATGATGATGCTAAAAAGAGATTTGTTTTAAGAACAAAATTCATAAGATTAATGAGAGAGTTCTTAGATAATCACGAGTTCTTAGAGGTAGATACACCAGTGCTTCAAAATACAGCATCTGGAGCTACTGCAAGACCATTTATAACACATCATAATGCACTAGATATGGATGTATATTTAAGAATTTCTCCAGAATTAACACTAAAAAAACTTATAATTGGTGGATTTTCAAATGTTTATGAAATAGCAAGAGACTTCAGAAATGAAGGAATGGATTCAAACCATTTACAAGACTTCACAATGGTTGAAGGATATAGTGCCTACTGGTGCTATAAAGATAATATGAAATTCTTGAGAGAAATGATTATATACATATTATCAAAATTATTTGATGGAAACTTGAATATCAAAATCGGAGAACAAGAAATTGACTTTGGTGGAGAATGGCAAATAGTATCATTTAGAGATTTAATACTTAAAGATTGCGGAATTGATATTGATGAATTTGAAACAGCAGAAAGTTTACTTGCTGAAATAAAAGCAAAAGGAATCAAGCTAGAAGCAGATAACCTAGAGCAATTAGGAAGAGGAAATCTAATTGATACATTATACAAAAAAGTAAGTAGACCAAACATAATAAATCCAACATATTTAATTAAGCATCCAATAGATTTATCACCACTTGCAAGAAGTAATGATGAAAATCCAAAAATAACAGATAGATTCCAATTAGTAGTAAATGGACAAGAAATTATTAATGGATATTCAGAACTTGTTGATTGTGATGAACAAGAAAGAAGATTTATTGAACAAGCAGAATTAAAAGCAAACGGTGACGAAGAAGCGATGAGTATAGATAATGAATATATAAGAGCTATGCAATATGGTATGCCACCAATCTCAGGTTGGGGATTAGGAATTGATAGATTCCTACAATTCTTAACAAATAGTGATAACATTAGAGACGTAGTTTTATACCCTTTAATGAAACCATTAAATTAATTATTAAATATATCAAAAGCCTGGAAGTTTACTATTCTAGGCTCTTTTTATATATAACATCTTGTAATTTCAACTGCTTTGTTATAAAATATATATGAAAATATAGAAGTAGGTAAGAAAACATTGAATAAGAAATGGGAATTAATTAACGTAGATGAAGATGAAGCAATAAAAATTGCAAGTAAATTCAATATAAGTAAGTTAGTTGCAAAGGCAATAGTAAATAAGGGATTGAATAGTGATGATGAGATAGAAGTATTTTTAAGTCCAAGAAGAGGGGATTTTCACGATCCATTTTTAATGCCTGACATGGAAAAGGCTGTAGATAGAGTTGTAAAGGCAATTCAAAACAAAGAAAAAGTAACAATATTTGGGGACTATGATGTTGATGGGATTACAAGTTCTAGTATTTTACACAGATTTTTGAAGGAATGTGGATTAGAGACAAAAATTTATATTCCAAACAGAATAACAGAAGGTTATGGACTAAATGAAAATGCAGTAAGAAAAATTGCAGAGGAAGGAACAAGTCTGATAATAACTGTTGATTGTGGAATAACAGGAATAGAAGAAGTTAAACTTGCCAAGTCTTTAGGAATAGATACCGTAGTTACAGATCATCATGAGACAGGAGAAGTATTACCAGAAGCGGTAGCTGTAGTTGATTGCAAAAGAAAAGATAATACTTATCCATTTAATGGCCTAGCTGGTTGTGGAGTAGCATTTAAGCTTGCCCAAGGAATATCTAAAAGACTAGAATTACCAGAAGAGAAAGCATTAAAATATTTAGATATAGTGTGTGTCGGAACTATTTCAGATATAGTTCCATTAGAAGATGAAAATAGAACAATTTCAAAGTTAGGTTTAAGATTATTAAATCAAACAAAAAATCCAGGATTAAAAGCATTGATAGAAAGTACTGGATATAAAAAAATTGATTCTACTGCAGTGTCATTTGGCCTAGCACCACGAATAAATGCTTGTGGAAGAATGGGACATGAAGATGAAGCTTTAAAATTATTTTTGACAGATAATTTAGACGAAGCAAGAAATTTGACTATAAAATTAAATGAATACAATACTCAAAGGCAAGATATAGAAAAGCAAATTTTTAAGGAAGCGCAAGTAATGATGGAAAATAAACAAGAACAAGAACTTCCTTGTATAGTGCTTGGAGGGCAAAATTGGCATCACGGAGTCATTGGAATTGTATCATCAAAAATAACTGATATGTATTCTAAACCAAGTTTGCTTTTATGTTTTGAAGGAGAAGACGCAAAAGGGTCTGGAAGAAGTGTACAAGGTTTTGATTTACACGAAGCTTTAGAAAATTGTAAAGAAAATATAAAACAATTTGGTGGACACAGTATGGCAGTAGGACTAACTATTGAGTCGAAAAAATTTAATGAGTTCAAAAAATCATTAGAAAATTATGCAAAGAAGATGAAAGTAGATTCTATTGTACCAATAATAAAAATAGATCAAAAAATTGCAATGGGAGAGATAAGCATACAAGATATTAAATCATTAGAATTATTAGAACCTTATGGTGAAGCAAATAAAATGCCAATATTCCAAATAAATAATGTAAAAATAGAATCAATAAGAACTTTATCTGAAGGAAAGCATTTAAAATTAACAGTAAAAGATGAGAATAGAAGAATAGATTGTATAGGTTTCAATTTAGGAAACTTAGCTACAGATTATCCAATTGGAAGTAAAATAGATATAATTGGAAACTTAGAGATAAATGAATTTAGAGGAATTGAAAATATACAGGTAAACTTAAAAGATATAAGACATAGTATATAATAACAGTGAAAGGGGCTGGTTAAAGTTGTCAGAAGTTATAAATCATACAATAGAAGAGGTATTAGAAACAGCTAAAAAAATGAATAGAAGAGCTGATTTAAAAAAAATAAGAAAAGCTTATGATTTTGCAAAAGAAAAACATGGTGACCAATTAAGACGTTCAGGAGAACCATATATAATTCATCCAGTGCAAGTAGCTTACACTTTAGCAGAGCTTGGACTTGATGAAAGCACAATATCTGCAGCCCTTTTACATGATGTTGTAGAGGATACAGAAGTAACTAGAGAAGAACTTGCAAAAACATTTTCAGAAGAAATTGCTGAAATGGTTGATGGTGTTACTAAGCTTGGAAAGTTAAATTATACAAGTAAAGAAGAAGAACAGGTTGAAAATTACAGAAAAATGTTCTTGGCAATGGGAAAAGACATAAGAGTAATTATGATAAAACTTGCAGATAGACTTCATAACATGAGAACTCTTAAATTTTTAACAAGAGATAGACAAATTGCAAATGCAAGAGAAACAATGGATTTGTATGCACCACTTGCAAATAGACTTGGTATGTACACATTAAAATGGGAGCTTGAAGATCTATCTTTCAAATATTTATATCCAGAAGATTACAGAGAACTAGTTGAAGGAATAAATAAAAAGCGTGAAGAAAGATTAAAATTTATTGACCAAATTATAGATGAAATAAGAGTCCAATTAAAAAAACAAAAAATTGATGCCGAAATTACAGGTCGTGCAAAACATTTATATAGTATATATAGAAAAATGCAAAGAGATAATAAAACTCTTGACCAAATATATGATTTATTTGCATTAAGAATAATTGTAAATTCAGTAAAAGATTGTTATGCAGCTTTAGGTGTAGTTCATGAATTATATAATCCAATGCCAGGAAGATTTAAAGATTATATATCTGTGCCAAAGCCAAACATGTACCAATCATTACATACAACTTTAATTGGACCAAAAGGAACTCCATTTGAAGTTCAAATTCGTACATGGGATATGCATAGAATTGCAGAATTTGGTATTGCTGCGCATTGGGCTTACAAAGAAGCAAGCTTCATGGGCGGAAAAAAGGCAAACGTAAAAGTATCTGAAGATAAGCTTTCATGGTTAAGAGAAACTTTGGAATGGCAAAAAGATATAGAAGACCCACAAGAGTTTTTAAATACATTAAAAACAGAATTATTTGAAGATGAAGTTTATGTGTTTACTCCAAAAGGAAAAATTTTAGTACTACCAAGGGGAGCAACACCAATAGACTTTGCATACAGCATACATGAAGAAGTTGGAAACAAAATGACGGGTTGCAAAATAAATAGCAAAATGATGCCAATTGTTACATCCCTTAAAAATGGTGATATTATTGAAATAATGACATCAGACAATTCAAAAGGACCAAGTAGAGATTGGTTAAAATTTGTTAAAAGTACAACTGCAAAAACAAGAATTCAACGTTGGTTTAAGAAAAACGAACGTGAAGATAACATTATAAAAGGAAAAGAAATTCTTGAAAAAGAAGTTAAAAAATTAGGTGGAAGTCATCAAGAGCTTTTAAAAGATGAATATTTAAAAGTTGCAATGGCAAGATATAATTATCAAACTGAGGATGATATGTATTCAGCTTTAGGATTTGGAGCTATAACTGCTAATAAAATAATTTCCAAATTATTAGAAGAATATAGAAAAGATCATAAAGAAGAAAATATTGAACAAAAAATAGCAGAGCTTTCAAAAGAAAAGAAAAATACAATTAAACCATCTAATAGTGGAGTAATAGTTAAAGGAATAGATAACTGCCTAGTAAAACTTTCTAAATGTTGTAACCCTGTACCAGGCGATGAAATTGTTGGTTACATTACAAAAGGAAGAGGCGTTTCTGTTCATCGTAAAGATTGCAAAAATATAGGCGACTTGTTTGGTACAGAGCAAGGAAGAATGATTGATGTTGCTTGGTATACAGATAAACCATCAAGTTACAATGTTGATATTACAATACTTTCAAATGATAGAGATGGATTACTTGCAGATATAATAAATGCTGTAACAACTGAAAAAATACCAATGATTAATGTAAATTCAAGAGTTTCAAAAGAAAGAATTGTTATTACAGAATTAACTATAGAGGTAAGTGATATTTCAAGATTAAATGATGTAATAAAACAATTAAGAAAAGTTGATAGCGTGTACGAAGTAAGAAGAAATAAATAAGAGGCAAAAGATGATATTAAAAATATTAAAGGTTGAAACAGCTTTAGGAGAACCTACGAACTGTTATATAGTAGAAGATGAAATTTCAAAAGAGACAATGGTGATTGATCCTGGTGGAGAACCAGAAAAAATAATAGAAATGCTAGATATATTAGAGGCAAGGCTAAAATATATTTATTTAACACATTGTCATGCTGATCATATTGGAGCAGTAACTGAATTAAAAAAAGCAAAGGGTGGAAAGATACTGATTTTAAGAGCTGATGCTGAAGGACTTTATAATGAAGATATAAATTTAAGTGAATGTATAAATATGGGAGATATTGAATTAGAAGCGGATTCAAGAGTTGATGATGGAGATAAAATTCATATTGGAGACTTAGAATTTGATATTATTGCAACTCCTGGTCATACAATAGGAAGCAGTAGTTTGTATTGTAAAGAAGAAGGACTATTATTTTCTGGAGATACATTATTTAGGGGAACTTGGGGAAGAACTGATCTTCCAACTAGTTCTTTTGTGAGTATAATAGATTCAATAACAAACAAGCTATTGAAATTACCTGATGAGACTATTGTATATCCAGGACATGGCAAGCCAACCGAAATAAAAGAGGAAAAACCGATTTATTTAGAATTAAAACCAAGAGAATTTTAAGAAAGGAAATAAAAAATGAAAACAGAACCAAGAACATTGCCAGGATTTATGGAACTACTTCCTAATGAACAAATATTGTTCAATCAAATGAAAAAAACTATAGAAGAAAGTTACCAAAAATTTGGATTTTTGCCAATAGATACACCTGTAATTGAACTATCAGAAGTTCTACTTGCAAAAGCCGGTGGCGAAACAGAAAAGCAAATATACAGATTTAATAAAGGTGAAACAGATTTATCTTTAAGATTTGACTTGACTGTACCACTTGCAAAATTTGTAGCTAAAAATTACAACGATTTAAGTTTTCCATTTAGAAGGTATCAAATAGGAAAAGTTTATAGAGGCGAAAAAGCTCAAAAAGGTAGATATAGAGAATTTTATCAATGTGACATTGATATTATTGGAGATGGAGAGCTATCTATAATACATGATGCTGAGCTTCCAGTTGTAATTAGCACAACATTTAAAAATTTAGGATTTAGCAATTTTACTATAAAAATTAATAATAGAAAAATATTAAACGGATTATATGAAGGCTTAGGTCAAAAAGAAAATTCTGTTGATATAATGAGAATTATTGATAAAATAGATAAAATTGGAGAAGAAAAAGTAAGAAAAGAAATTTCTGAACTAGGTGTTTCAAACGAAATAGTAGACAAGCTAGTAAGCTTTATAAAAATAGAAGGAACAACTGATGAAAAGCTTGCAAAACTAGACGAAATGAATATTAAAAATGAAACTTATCAAAAAGGTGTAAATGAATTAAAAGATGTTATAAAATATATTCGTATGTTTGGTTTGCCAGAAGAAAACATTACTGTTGATTTTACAATAGCAAGAGGTCTTGATTACTATACAGGAACAGTTTATGAAACTTTCTTAAATGAGTATAGAGAACTTGGAAGCGTATGTTCAGGTGGAAGATATGAAAATCTAGCTGAAAATTATACAGATAAAAAGCTTCCAGGTGTAGGAATATCAATAGGTTTAACTCGTTTATTCTATAAATTAAATGAATTAGGGCTAATAAAAGCTACTAAAAAATCGGTAGCAGATGTACTAATAGTTCCAATGATGGATGATATGAAAGAAGCAATTGCTTTAGGAACAAATTTAAGAAATGCTGGAATAAATACAGAAATTTACTTAAATGACAAAAAAATAAAAGCAAAAATGAAATATGCCGATAGATTAAAAATTCCTTATGTAATAGTAGTTGGCGAAAACGAAGTACAAGCTAATAAACTAAAAGTAAAAAACATGGAAACAGGGGAAGAAAAGGATGCAAGCTTTGATACAAAAGAGATTAAAGCATTAATAAAATAAAAAATTAAAAGCTATCAAAACAGGTAAAATATATTGAAGAAAAGTACTTATAAATTTTACAAATATGACCGCTAAAGATGAACTCGTTCAGAATAGGTCTATATTTTAAAATTCTATAAGTACTTTTCTAATACAATTATCTTCAACTAGTGTAGCACTGAATTTAGCACTAATGCTAAATATTTCATGGCTCCCATAGATTCTTCTAAAGTATTTCCAGTAGCACCCACTTCAATTATACAAGCTGCATTTCCAAGTTGTTGGTTGTATCTGCTATTTCTAAGTAATATTGAACGAAATAGTCCTGGGTATAATTCATTTGCTTTTTGTTGAATTGCTATTGCAAATTTTAAATTGTTTTTCCAGTTAGGATGTTCTAGTCCACCGCCGTCTGTTCCAATAACAAACATGAGTTGTGCAACTTTTTCCTCGCCAATTATAACAGATGGGGCATAGCTTGAATCTGCAATTGCATCTCTATGTAAATCAATTATTATGTCAGTTCCACTATGAGAAAGGAGAACATTTTCAACAGTTGCCATTGAACGGCCATAAGAACCTGAATAATTTGGGTAATCGTGATAAGTTGTATCATGTGTTACATTAAAACCATAAGAAAGCAGTTGGTCAGAGAGTACAGAACCTACTTTTGCAACAGAATAGTTTAAGTCAGTAGTCCTAAAATTTCCAGATTCATCATAACTATAATTTTCTGTTGGAGTATAACTTTCACAAGTATGAGAATGAAAAATAATTATATCATTTTTATTTATATTTAAGTTTGAAGTATCCCAAATGTCTTGTGAAATTTCATAGTTTGTTCCATTTTTTATAAAAACTCCATTGTTACTATCGGTATATGTATTTGGAACATTGGTTTCAACAACTTGAGTGTTTGCACCAACTTCTGCATGTTTTGATTCTAAATTTTGACTTTCCTGAGTAAGCAGATCTTCATCATTTTCATCCATTTCAGCAATGTAATTTAGTGAATTTAAAATCGGAAGTTGCAAATTTAAAACAGAGTAAAGAAAATTATTATTTGCGTCGGAAATGGATTGATCAAAAGATACTTGTTCCATTGCTGGAAGGGATGAAGCAAGAATGTAATTTGAAATTGGGATATAGTTTATACTAGTCTCATTGAAAGAGGTGATATAGTTAGAAAGATGTGAGCATAAGATACATAGCAAAACTAAAAAAATACAACATATAAAAAATTTATTGATTTTTTTTCTAAAATTTAAAACTATCATAATAATAGTCCTTTCAAAAAGTGTACAAGCATACAATAATATATGCTTAAATTATAAAAATATGAATAATATAAATTTATGTAAAAACATGTTTCATTTGGTATAATTTTACCTTACGGAAATTGAAAAAATAGGGTAATTTTTATTGCCTTTTTATTTTGCTTGTGTTAAAATTTTAGAAGGAAAATTATATAAAACATAGGAGTAATAAAATGAAAAATAGAGGAACAAAAAGAAAATTGACAAAGACACCATTATTTTTTGTCACATTATTAAGTTTTTTAATTATAATATTGCTAGTTATATATATAATATATTTGAGATTCATACCATATATGACGATGGAATATAATGGATATGCAGTATCTGGAAAAGATATAACAAGTAATTTATTAAATTCAACATTTAATGTAGATAATACGGTAAAGGCGTTAAAGGTAAGTGAGCAGGATTCAATATATCAAAATTTGAATTCATATTATTTGGGTGCTAGCAAGCAAGATAATATAAATTTGAATTATCCTATATATATAAATGGATCATTAGCTGTGTATAACTTATCTTCTGATGTCACTCTAATAACTGATGATTTTCAGGAAATAGAGGGATATTCAGGTTTTACTCTTACATCAGGGGCATTATATAATTCAAATACTCTTGAAAGAGCTGATTATTATGACTATATTTTAATGAAAAACAAAGATAATTTATATGTAAATGCAAAAGAAATCAAAATTAAAACAATGTTTAATGAATATACAATTCCAATGAATAGTATTATAAATTTTACAAATAGTTTTATAACTTACTACACATTAAAAAATGATGAGTTTATATATAATAAAGTAATTGATATTGATGAAAATTCTATAATAAAACTAGAAGACTATAATAAAGAATATACATATAAACAATTTTTAATTGGATTAAAGATTATAAAAGAAAGCAAACCAAGAGAAGATAAAAATAATAATGTAGAGGCAAATACTGAAAAAAATACTGAATCAGAAAATAATACAGAACAAAAACCAGAAAATAATGTAGAAACAAATACAGAAGTAATTCCAACAACTCCAAGTGAAGATGATAATAAGAATAATGACAGACCTACTCCGGAAGTAAAATGGATTGCACCTACAGTCGAAAGTTCTAAATTTACAGCTAATGTATATACATCATATGCTGAAGTGTCGATTAAAGATCCAAGTAGAGTAATGAAGGGTGTAACATATGCTTTTTATAAAAATGGACAACTTGCATTTAGAACTTCTGCAACTTCATCTGGAACAGTAAGTGTAACCAAATTATTACCAGATACCACATATACAATTGTTGCAAAATATCAATATCGAAATAAAGAAGGAAGCTTAATTGAAAATACATTATATGAACAAGAAATAACTACAAAAGGGATTGATATATTAAATCCAATAGAACTAAGTTTTGAAAATGGACAAAGATACTCAAATAAAATAGAAATAAAAGATATAAAAATTAGTTCAGATATTAAAGATGAAGCAGTTTTTGGAATTTCAAAAGGTGAAATAATCATAAATGGAGCAACATATTCAATATCTTCTGGACTATTAAGAAATATTATAAATGGAGGAAGTATTACATATCAATCGCCAGAAGGATTAAAATCAAATTCTAAGTACAGCTACGAAATTAACTTATATGACACTGCTGGAAATAAAATGAATGTAAAGAATAATACAGGAAATACAGAAACTTCTAAGAAAGCTCCAGCTACAAAAGTTAATGTAAATGCACAAAATGTAACAAGTGTAACGATAAATGTATCTTTAATAAATGAAGATAAAGTAACGATAGATAATTATAGATATATTTTATTATCAAGTAATGGTGAAGTAGTAAAAAGAGATAACTTAGAAATAGGTGATAATAAATTAGAATTTAGCGATTTAGATCCAGAAAATACTTATACAATTAGAGTTTTTGGTGACTTTGATATAGGTGATGGTAATGGAATAAAACAAGATCAAGAAATTGGAAGTGCAACATTTACTACATTAAGTTTAAGTAAATTAGGTAGTTTAAAATTAGAAGTAACATATGATATAGATAATGATATAACATCAAGTAGTGCAAATCTAAGGACCACAATAAATACAGACAAAACAGATCATAGGCTAGTTAATATTTTACAAAATGTCACTATGATTATAAGAGATAGTAAGAATAATGAAATTAAATCAGTATTTATGGACGATATAAATTCATTAAAAACTGATGGAATTGCAAATTTATTTGAAAACTTGGAATCAAATACAACATATAAAATTGAGTTAAAGGCAGTAGCAAAACAAGGAAGTGTAGAAAAAGAAATTGTAACATCATATACTACAAATAGTTTTATGACAAACAAGAAAACAGCAACCCTTCAAATAAGAAATGTAATTGCAACTACAAACTTAATTGATATGGATATTTATATTGACGATGAAGATGGAGCAGTTGCTGATAATCTAACAATAGTAAGATTGGTTGACAGATTTTCAAAAGAATATTTGCCAACTATAGAAGTAATAGATGAGAACAAAGAAGAAGTAAAAAGCACAACTAAAATTCCTACAAACAGATGGATAAGATTAACATATGAAGGCTTAACAGAAAATGAAATTTATACATTCACTTGTGAGGCGGCTTCGTATAATGAGACTAATAATGCTAATAAAGTTCAAAACAATTATCAAATTGGTAAAAAAGAGTTTACTACAAGTGGTCTTGGAGGAAGTATAGATTTAATAGGACTTCAAAGAGAAATTGCAGATAATGGAAAGAATCTTATAGATGTATCATCTAACAACAATTGGTATGCAAAAACATTTGGTGTACTAGAGACAGAGTATGTATTAGATAATGATGTTGTAAATTATGAAACAAGATCTAAGTATAATTATGGTAAGACATATGATGAAAATAGTAATCAAATTACATTCTTATCAAATCAATGTTATGTTTATGATTTAGGAAATTATGTGGGTGAAAAAGTTACATTATCGTTTAAGGCACAATATCAATGGAAAGATAACAATCCTGTAGCAACAGGAACACCAAAAATATATATGCAATTAGGAAAAGGAATTGGCAGAAATATAACTGAACTTAGTGGAATAACAACTGATAATTGGGCAGAATTTGTACAAACAATAACTGTACCAGATGATGGTTTTGTAGGTTTTTACCTAGAAGATTATTCACAAGTGGATATAATTCCTGGCGAGACCAATGAAGATGGTGAAAAAATAACTGATGATGAAGAAGTTATAAATCAAAAAGACTATTATTTGAAAGTAAAAGATTTACAAGCAGAAAAAGGAAATTCTGCGACAAGTTATGAAAAATATAAATATACATTCTATGCAAATATGGATGTTAAATTTATAGATGAAAAACATGTTACATTTGATGAAAGTGCAAATTCATGTAAATATTATATAAAAATAACTTCTAAAAATTCTTCAAATCAAACAAAAGTACAAGAATTTGATTATAATTATGATTCTGTAACTATGATCGAAGAAGTGAAAAAATATATTATTGAAGAAAGTGGAAATGATACTATTGATTACACAGTAGAGCTTATAATAAGGCAATATAGTAGGGAATATGTATTGTCACAAGTAACTTTTGAATATGACGTAAATGCTAAAACTGAAATTAAGAGTATATCAACAATTGATGAATTTCTAGAGATACAACCTAATGGAAATTATATACTATTAAATGATATAGATTTAAGTAATGCTGGAGGAGCAACATCTTATACATTTGGAAATCCAAATATAACATTTAATGGAACAATAGACTTCAATGGAAAAACCATAACTAAAGATACTTATTCGCTAACAACAAAAAGAGAAGTAACTTCATATATATTCTATAAATTAGGAGCAGAAGCTGATTTAAAGAATATTGTAATAGATTATTCTTTAAATAGTGTATCTCCTAAAATGACAGTAACTGTAGTTGGAGATAAAATTGTTGAAGTACCAGCTGCAAAAGAAGATGGATATTATTCACTATTCTTATATAATGAAGGAAACATAGATAATGTAATTGTTAGACTAAAGAAGGCAACTCAAAAAGCAAGAGCAAATGTCGCTTTACTTGGATATGACAATTCAGGAAAAATAGATAACTTTATCATAGATTATGAAGTACCATTATATGCATCACAATATATAGCAGGAGTTTGCTTATATTCACATGGAACAATACAAAATGGATATATTTATGGGCAAGGAATTGAAACATATGGAGATATAGCTGCATATGACTATAGATATATTGGAGGAGTAGCAGTTCAATTAGATGGAAATAATGGACTAATGCAAAATATATTTAATACAACAACAATAAAAATAAATCATACAAGTGGAACATATTCTTATGCAGGAAATATTGTATATGATTTAGGATATCCACCTGTAACTAATAACTTAGGACAGATAATATCAAGACCATCATGCAGTGCTACTATAAGAAATGTATATTCTGTAATGTCAATTATTACTGCATATGAAGATTTTGAATATTCAGGAGAATTAGATGCAGAAAATAAAGAACAATATTTAGGACCAAGTATTTTGAATAAAAATGCAGGAACAAATGTAAATGATTGTTACTATTTCTGTGAAGTAATGTATGATGACAGTGATTATAATACTAAAACAGCATCAACAGGACTTTACGAACCAGGGGTTCAAGAAGTAATATTAAATGCTAATAGTTATAAAAACTTTACTGTTGAAAATTTAGTTTCAAATGGATATTATCCTCAATTAAAACTAAATTATTGTATGCCTAAACAAGACAATGTAAAAATAGATATTACAGGTAATGAAATAATTGATATACTTTCAGGTTCTGTAATAGAAAATAATGATATAAGTTCATTAGATATAACAGATAAGGTTAGAAATGAAATAAATTCATATATTACATTAAATAATGTTGATTTGACCGATGAAAATACAAAACTTGTTTCATTTAGAGTTTATAACCCTGCAGGAACAACAATAAGTGTAATTGATGTTGATTATTTGGATGAAGTAATTTTAAGCCAATCATATAGCAAGAGAGTAAGTACAGTATATATGTTATTAAATAATCCAACTTCATTCTTAGATACTTACAATGTATCAAAGATTCAAAGTAAGCAGGCAAATGGTGTCATAAAAACATCAGTATATGGTGAAAATGAAGCAATGGGAACAAGATATATTGATGTAAGATTTGTAAAGAAGATAGCAAACGAAAAAGACTGGACAAATATAGATCAAACTGATGAAAATGGCGTAAGTGGATTAATACAAAACTATAGATTAGTTAATGATTTAAATTTTGCTGATTCTGAATATAGCCCATATATAACAGGAACATTTACAGGCTACTTAGATGGCGAATATGAAGGAAAAGTGCACACTATAAATAACATAAGTGGAACAGAATCGTTATTTGCAGGATTTGCAGAAGGTGAAATAAAAAATCTTAATATAAATAACTTTACAATAAATACAAATTCTCAATATGCAGGAATGATTGCTAGAGCAGATATGACTGATAATATACTAATTGATAATGTTAGTATATCAAATATGGAAATGAATGTGTCATATAATAAAGACAATGGAAAATATGGAGGAATAGTAGGTTCAATTAGTAGTGGAAGTAGTAATCCAGCTGACAGTATAAAAGTACAAAACTGTTCTGTTCAAGGATTTGATTTGACATTTAATTCTCCAAATTCATTGTATATTGATGCAGGAGGAATTGTTGGAAACTTATATGCATTTGGTGGTGTTACTACATATATACAAAACTGTTATGTACAAAATTATAATGTTGAAGCAACGAGTGTAACTCAAGTAGATGGTATCGGAGGAATTGTTGGTTATAAAAGACATGACTCAGATGAAAGAGTAAAAGCAGGTTCACCAGTATTCTATATTCAAAACTGTTATACTACAGGAAGGATAAATACATTTACAAATGCAGGAGGAATTTTAGGATTTGGAAAATATGGTTCTTGCTATGTAAAGAATTGTTATAGTTTGATTAACTTAAATACAAAAACTACAAGTGGAAATATTTACTTTGGAGGTATTGCAGGTTATAGTGATACTGGTGCTTCAGGAGTACAAAACTGTTTATTCTTAGGAAATATTTATATAGCAGGAAACACAGGTATATATAACTTCAATAGAATTTTAGGAAACAATGGCGGAACTACTTCATATAATAACTATGCTTATGCAGACCAATTAATGAGTGGCGAAAAGAAAACAGATTTATATGGAGCAACTAAACTATTAAAAGATAATGAAATATTTACAGACAATACTTTTGCAAACTTGTTAAAATTTGATGATAATTTTGCAAGAACGATAGTTCAAAATGGTCAAGAAATGAATTTATTAAATAATAGATATTTCCCACAATTAATGAATACATCAAAGAGTGGATTGCTTGCAAATCAAAAACTAATTACACTTGATAATGATTTAAAACTATATAGTATTACTTCTACACCATCAGAAGACAAAACAAATGTTACAGTAGAAATGAAATTTGAAAATCCTAATGATTTAAGTTTAACAGGTGTAACAATAGAAGACAATGATATGTCTGTTGTTGATGGAAGCTGGACTACATCAAAGGAGGAAGGAACAGGACTTACAATAGCAAAATTTGTTGCAACTCCAAATAAAGCTTTTGAAAGTTATAAAATTGAAAATATAATTTATACAAGAGATGGAACAAACTTTGTACAAAAAGAAATATCAACGAAAATAAAAGTTACATTATATAAAGGTATTTCAAATGCTGATGAGTGGAATGACTTTTTTGAAAATTCAGGAAAAAATTACATAGGTCAAAATGTAAGAATAACTGGAGATATTGATTTTAGTACAGTTGATCATATTGTAACAAATGTTGTAATTGGTAGACTAGAAGGAAGTACAGAATATTCATTTAAAAATGTAAATATATCAGTAGGAGATAGTTCTGGTCTTATAAAAGAAATAAAAACAAATTGCGAAAATATTCACTTTAAAGATTCTAAGATTACATGTACTGGAAATTATAGTGGAATCATTAGCATACTAAGAGGAGAAATGAAGGATTGTACTTTTGATAACATAACTATCGAAGGCGGAAAGAATTACGTCGGAGTAGTATCAAGAGCAGTTTCTGGTAGATTTAATAATATTACACTAAATAGAATGAATGTTACAGGTGAAAGCTATGTTGGTTCATTATGTGGATATACAGCGTCATTGGGATCAACAAGTAACATAAAAGGAACATATTTACAGGTAACTGCATCGGGCGATTATGCTGGTGGAATATTCGGAAGTACACAAAATACAATCAATGGAGTTTATGCATATCAATATTCTGAAAATGGTAAAAAAGATAGCGATGAAGAAACCGATTACTTAATAAAAGGAAGAAGTATCATTGGAGGAGCGATTGGTGAATATGGTGGAAGTGGATCAACTTTCTATAACTCAAAAGTAAGCAATAGTATAATTTTAGGAACTGGAAATTATGTAGGTGCAAATTGTGGAAATGGTGCAAGTTCAACCAATAATATGGTTTCAACAAATAATATTATACTTGGAGCAAATTATGTTGGAGGCAACAATGGTCAACAAGGAGGATGGAGTGGCATAAGTGCAACTTCAGAAAATAACATAATAATTGCAACAAATAATCTAAATAAAGTAAGTGACTACAAAACAAAGAGTGCAACGGGTTCTTATGTAGGTGGAAATTATGGAAATACTGGTTGGTCATCAGTTTCAAACCCTGTATCTAGAAACAATTATATTAAAGGATTAGATTATGTAGCAGGAAATGTAGGAAGACTAAATAACAATAATGCTACTTTAAATAACTCACTATCTACAGGAACAAACCAAGAAATAATAGGTAGAAACTATGTATCTGGTTCTGTTGGATGGACAAATGGAAGAATAAAAGAATTAAAAGTTGAGAACTGCCAAGTAACGGCTTCTGGAAATTATGTAGGTGGAGCTGTTGGATATAATGAGTATACTAATACTTCAATATCAACATCTAATAATTCAAATTATTCAACTGCTGGAGCATATGTATCAAATGTAACGATTATTGGTTCTGGTTATGTTGGAGGAATTGCAGGATATGAGAGAGGAACAATACATGGTGGAGCTGTAACTAATAATACTACAGTTACAGGAAGAGGAAATTATGTTGGAGGAATTGTTGGATACTATACAGGTTATGTTGGAACTTCAGCAAATTCAATAAAATCTAGCAATTACTATTTGTGGCATTCATATATAGAAGATAGCTATGTAAAAGGAGCAAATTATGTTGGTGGAATCGCAGGAGGAAGCCAAGTTGGAAATATCCAATACTGTTATGCTGTAAATACTGATGTAACAGCAACAGGAGAAGGCGCCGGTGGAATAGTAGGATATTTTGATAATAGCAAATTAAATAACTTACAATATAAAGCTACAATAAAATATAACTATATTGCAAACAGTGATGAGACAATAAATATATCTGCTAAAAGTTCAGCAGGAGGCTTAATTGGTGAAATATATAAAGAAATAAATTATGATCCTGATGTTGAAAAATATAATATTATTGAGTGTAATTTAATTGCAACAGATGTTATATCTACATCAAGCAAATATGCTGATATGGGAATTGCATCAATTAAAAATTCTGACTATGGGTTATTTCAAGCAAAATATATGAATAATATTTACATATATAATGGAAGCAATTTGCAAAACCAATTATTAGCTACAAAAACACAAGTATCAGGAATTGTAGAAGAAAATGAAAACTATAAAATGATAACTAGTGATGAGCTAAAAGTTGTAAGTAATTATACTAAAAATGTAAGAATCTATGAGGATGAATACGAGTATGAGTATGATGAAGAAGGAAATATAATTGGTTCTACTGTTATAGGACAAGTTGCTGTAGGAAATGAAGGCTTAAACTTTGGTACAGGAAGATACAATTATAAATCTGGATATTTTCCAACACTAAAACCAAATTATTCAGCACAAACTTATTGGAGTGAAATGGGAGTAACTATTAAAGAATTTGCAATACCAGAAAGAACAATAACTTATAGTGAAGCTACAATAAGATTGTTTAGTGAACAACTAGCAAGTGAAGCAACGTTAGCAAATTTAATGCTTTTAGATGATGAGATTATGCCAGTAGCATATTATGAGGATGATCAATTGGAAGAAGACTTGCCACAAGTTTATGTATATACTGTAGGAGCAGATAAAATAAATATTGAATTTAGCAAGGCAAATACAAGTGCAACATTTTCTGTAACTTCAAATGGCGAAATTATAAGTGAAAAGCAAAAAATAAATCAAAGAGTATATACTTTTGAATATGATTTTAAATCTCCATTTACTATAAGAATTACAAATGCTAATTATTGGGATACAAAAGATTTTGAAGCAGATGATATAAGAAATATGCTTGCAATATCTAATGATGAATATTTCTATCTATCAGATGGAAGTCTAAATTCAAATAAAAGAACAATAAAAGGAACTTTTACAAACTTATATGAGAGCGAAGTACTAGATTCAAATGGAAATGTTTATGATTTAAGTTCTATGAAAAATATTAGAAATGTATCTGGAATGAAATTATTAGATAATATTACTCCAATAACAGAAAGCACATATTTAGGTAAAAAAGTTCAAACATTCTATCATTGTACAAAAGTAACAGAAGAAGATGGAACAAATGTATTCAAAGATGGACAAATATTTATCAAAAAAGGTACTATGTATGTAATTGATGGAAAGTTCTCTAATGTAGGAACTTCTGTAGTAATAGATTCATACAATAATAAGCAGTATGAATCAACTCTTGGTACTGATGGTAAAATATATAATCTTCTAACTGATATTAAATATCCAGTAAACTTTAAAAATGAAAAGATTATACAAATGACTAATAACTTAAATAATGACAGTGAAATAGTTTTAATATATTCTGCGACAGGAAATGTATATGGATTTAATTATATAACTGGTGAAGAAATATATGATAATGGAGTAAATAATGAAAGTACAAACTTTGTAAGTTACTTATTAAATGGATTGAGTTTAGAAAATCTATCATATAAAATTGATGAAAAAGATTATAAAGAGGCTCAAGAGTTAGTACAAAAATTAGAGAAAAAATCTATTGCTGATGCAACAAGTGAAATTGAATTAAAGCAAAATACTGAAAATAGTGAAACAGGAAATAGTGGCAATTCGAATAATACTATGACTGAGACAAATACAACAGGAGAAAAACCTTCGAACTCAAATCAAAGTAGCAATAATAACGCAAGTGCAGGTTATGTAACTGCATATGATTCAAATTCACAAAACTATGTAGTATATAGTGCAAATGAACTTTTAGATACAACAACATCAACTATAACTACAGAAAATGCAAAGATAAATAAGAGTCAAGAATTAACAAACTATTACAATAACATATCTACTGGAAAGAAAACAATGCAAAATATAGGAACTATATTGATTTCAATTATAGTTTTAGTAATAATTTTAGCTTTGATTGTAATGTATAGAAAAAGTAATAGATAATATTAAAGTTACACTATCACAATGAGGATAGTGTAATTTTTTTGTAACAAAAATGAAATGAAAAAAAAATAATGAGAGAAATTGCAAAATAAGCTCGAAAATGCTTGAAAAATAGAGAGGTTTACACATTAATGGTATAAAATTAAAAAAAATGGAAAAAATGTGTATTGAAATTTCAAAACCAGTATGATAAGCTATAAAAGAAGATTTTTGAACAAATGCAAGGAGATAAAAAAATATGAAAAAGTATATTGTATTTTTTATAATGATAGGACTAATATTAGGAACAGTACTTACATTTAATGTAATAAATGTACAAAAAAGTAAGAGGATGGAATTTGCTGAATCTGGATATATTTTAAACGGTTCATCAGATAGGTATTATTTCTATGAAAAAGAGAAATATACAACATCTTATGATAAACAAATAGTTTTTAATGATACAGAGGGAACAAAGGTTACACTAGGTAATGATAATTTTATTCACTATACAAGTGGAAATATTATATCGTTACAAGATGGTGTTTTATTAGATTTGTCAAAAATAAATGATGATCCAATTGTATACTATAATGTAGCTTCAAATAAAGAGATAAAAAAAGTCTCAAATAGATATACTGTACAAAATTTAAAAGAAGATGTTAATTTTGAAGAAGCAATATGGAAAATATCTGCTACAAAGTATTTGATTTTAGCAAATAATATGAAAGTAACACTTAATAATGGAAATACAAAAGATGTAACAGGATATCTAGAAGTAGAGTATTCTGATAGCGAGGTTGTTAATATTTATAATCAAGAATTCAGTTATCAAACAATTTCTTCAGACTCTTTTATAGAATTAAGCAGTGGTGTTAAGTTAAATTTAGGAACAAAAATTGTTAGTGTAAATGATGAAAACAAAATGAGTTTAGAAGATATGGTAATAAATTCTAATGATAATGTTACATTAATTGATTTAAATGAAAATAAAAATACTAACACTAATACAGAAGAAAATACAGAAATAGATAATACTACAGGCGGAAATGGCGGTAGCACAACAATTACAAATACTACAAATAACAACAATTCAGGAACAACAATAATAAATGGTGGAAACGGTGGAACAAATGGTGGTTCAAATGCAGGAACAACAACTGATACAAATATAGAAAATGATGAAACTAAAGTAAACCTTGAAATAGTAAATATTATTTATCAATATATACAAAATAATGAAACAAAAGTTGATGAAACAGTATCAAAGACTGAACCTAAGTTTAAATTAGAGGATATGGATATATCTTCAGTAGGAATAAAAGCAACAGTTCAAATTACTGATGATGAAGACTTATTATCAAAAAATGATAATGTTACTATAAAAATTACAAACAATGCAACTGGAAAAGTTGTATACATGGATGAAGAGGCATATGGAACATTTAGTATACCAATAGATGTTCAAACATTATTACCTGATACAAGCTATTCAATAGTAGCAACTGCAACATATACTTTAAATGACAATGTATATACAAAAAATTTCTTATATAAAACATTTGTAACATCTTCAATAGGTGTTGAAATAAGCAAGGAAGTTTATACTGCAAATTCACTTACATTCAATCTAGAATTTAAAGATTCAAATGTTGATAGTGCGGAAATATATTTATTAGATGCTAATGGTAATGAAATTATAAATCAAAATCAAACAAAGAAAAACAGTGGCGGAATTGAAGAAGTTGAATTTACTGGACTTGAGGCAAATACAAATTATATAGTAAAAGTAAAAAATATAAGTTACAATGGAGCAGTTCAAGAAGGTGAAAATTGGGCAATATATTATAACTGCCAAACTTTAAAAGAAAAAGCAAGCATTGATAAGCTAAATTATGCTGTAAATAAAAGAGATGGAACATTTACATTATATATTGATGAAGTAACAGATAAAGATTCTGCGATTAAATCATATGAATATTATGTATATGAATTTAAAACTATATTAAATGATGATGGTTTATATGAGACAACATATGATGTAAAAAATCCTGTTTATCAAAAACAAACAACAGATAGAAATATTGTTATAGATGTAGGAAATGAGCAATCAAATGATTCGATTATAAGAGGAAAATCATATGGATTTAAAGTAATTGCGACAACATATGACAATGAGAAATATGTTGATGTAGAGAGTACAATTGCAGGAGCTTTCTCATTAAATGGAAAAACTTTCCCAACGGTTAAATTTACAAAAGCAACAAACAATGACTTTGAAACAACAGAAATAATTGGATACTTAGACATAATCGATAACCAAAATACAATAGTAGTAGATGACCAAAATCCATTAACAATAAGCTATTATAGTGACGTAGTTGAAAATACAACATATTTAAAAATAACAAATCTTGATGCATATGGAGATGGAAAATTATATGGAAAGACAGAAGATGTTGATGGAAATAGTGTAATAAGAATTAACGTTGATCTTGGTAAAGAAGGAAATAAGAAAGACGGATTAAAAGCACAAACATCATATACATTCTCAGCATATGGAACTGTAGATTTACAAGATGAAGAAAGTACTTCAGGAGGATATAAGAATGCTTATATTGGAAGTAGCATAATTACAACAGATAAGTATAGTCCAATAACAGCTAATTTATCTGTACCAGAAAATGCACCTGCTGGAAACGCATTTACTGTTGACCTTAGTTTTGATGCTGATACAATTTCCTCAGAAGAAAGTTTATCTAGTGTAGACATAATGGTATATGAGGGATCTGGAGACATAAATAGTGGTGAATATAATAGCTGGTCAAGAACAATAACAAATAATAATTTTGATCAAGTTGTGGATAATGCAAAATATCCAACAGAAGTAGCCAGTTTGCAAGACTTATTCTTTGAAAATAGCTTAGTTGTAACTCCATCTTTAATAGGTGGTGGATATGAAAGTAGTTATACTGAAGCAAACTATCAAGTTGTTGTAACAGCTACTGTTGATGGAACACAGTATACAAATAAAATTCCAGTTAAATCTGCTGACGATGATGATATAAATACAGGAGATACAACATATACTAATAAATCAACAAAAGAAACATATACAGCAGCATATATAATAGTGAAAGGAAAAGGAACGACTGCAGATATTACAGAAGATACTGCAAGACCAACAGCTACTGTAATTACAAATGCTGAAGCCAATAGATATGGTCTAGAAAAAGATAGTAATTTATTAGACAACACAGCAGTTGGATACTTTGTATCAACTAAGTTTGCAAATACTGGTTCTTTAAGTGCTAAATCTGTAACATATTATGTATGGGATGCTGAAGGAAATCCAATATATGAAAAAGATGAGAGTGGAAAATATGTAACAGACGATAATGGAAATAGAGTACAATTAAAACAAACACTAAATTTTGTGACACAAGATAAAGCTCCATCAGCAATATTCGAATTGGATTATGGTACAATTGATACAATCGAAAAAGATAATGAAACAGGAAAATTGCATAGAGGTGATGGATATATCTTCTCATATACAGTAACATATACTGATAATAATGGAAATGATATAATATGGCCACTTAATATAACTGAAGATGATGGTAGTTCAAAATATACAACACAAACATTAAAGACAGAAATATTATATCCACAAAAACAAGATCCAAGTTTTGTAATGTATCCAATAACATCTGATGATACGACAGTAACATACAAATATTCTTGCAAAGATGTGGATGCGGCTCTACAATATAACGAAAATGATACAAGAGAATATGCTCATTTAATACTTGCTGTAAATGGTTCAATACAAAATAGTGATATTCAAGTAAAAACTGATGGAAAATTAGATAATCTAAGCATATATATACCACAGAAAAATGTTACATTTACATTAAGCTATAATAAAAACGTAAATAAAGCAAAAAATGGAAAAGTATATCAAACTGTAACAATGGTTACACAAAAATTTGAAGGAATTGTAAATTGTAATGATGTGAGTATTGAAAGCATAGCTTATGATAATGATAAAAGTCCTAATAGTATTAGGTTAAAGCTCAGCGGAGATAAAGCTTCAAGAATTGCAGCAGCTCAAGTTAAATTTACACAAAATGGAGAAACAATGACAAGTAAGTTATTAAAAGTGAACGATGATGATAACTATTACTTTGATGTTGATTTACTAGAACTTGCAGCTACAAATAGTAATTTTGATAGTTTTATAGGAAAACAATCAAATATAGAAGTAATTCTATATTATGATGATGGAGTAATTGGATATGCTCCTACAAATGCATTTGAATATTCAGCATATACAAATGCAAATGGCGCATATGTAGCTTTAAATGATGCAAACTTTGAAGTAGTAGATAAAATTGGAGGAAATATGTATAACTATTCTTTCTCAGCAGAGAATAGCGAAGCAAGACTTGGAATATCAAACATTGATGCAATAAACAATGGAACTGCTGGTGTAACTTTAAGTATGCAATATACTGAATCTGGCTTAAAACAAAATGATATGATAATAACTCAAAAAGAAATTGCAAAAACAGAATTTGCAACAGAAAAAACTATTTCAATTCAAAGTTTAAGAGCTGGAATAAAAATGAATAAAATAGAAACAAGTATAAAGAAAGCAGAAATTAGTGCTTCACTTATAAAACCAAATAGTATGACAATTCCAGGTGGAATAACGATAGAGATATACCATACAAAAGATAAAGATGCTAAACCAAATTGGAAAAGTGATACAGTAATAACAAAATTATTACAAGAAAATGAATTTGAAAATACTATAGTATTAGATGATTTATCACCTGCTGAATATTACTATATAAGATTCAGATACAATGATGGTGTAAGCGATGTATATTTATATGATATGGATACAAAAGAAGTTGGAGCTGTTTATCAATTTGAAACATTAGCAACTATAGGAATTAATTCAATATCAATTAAGTATGATGCTGTAAAATATAAAGAAAAGTATATAGACATAGATTATAAAATAACTCAAAACAGGTCAAATATGTATGAATTTACAAAATATGCATTCTATGAAGCTGATGGTACAACATTAGTACCACTTACTGATAATAATGTAGTTAGAGGCGAAAATTCAAAATATGAGATAAATGAAAATGGAGAGCTTATTGTAACTAATGCAAAATATGAAACAGAAAACTTAATAAATGCTATAAATGAAAAAATATCAATAAGTCCAGATTATAATACATTCAGCATAAATAAGAAATATATATTAAAGATAACACCAATGGTTACTTATAATGGAGCACTTGTTGAAATTGAAACAGAAGAAGCAGAATTTACTTTAGATACATTGCAGGAGCCAAAGATAGGTTTGACAATGAGAAGACAAAAAGTAAATCAAAATAATAATGAAATTGATTACATCAGAGTAACAACTACCGTTCAAGATCCAGATGCAATGATTCAAGGACAAGAATATGGAGAATATGAATTACATGTATATAGATATAAAGGAGGTTCTCCAGAATTTACAGAAGAAAATGAAGTTCCAATATATTCAACTCCAATTGGAGGAAGTGCTATAACTGAGAAAAAATTCAATATAAATGACTATGGAACAAATTTCTCAGTGTATGTACAACAAAGCAGTATTGATTATAGAACTTATAGCTATATAGCAGTTATAAAATTAAAATATGACAGGAACAATGATGGAAATACAGAAGATAAAGAAGAAAAATATAGTATAAGTAAGATTGAAAATGATCAAGATGTTGCAATAGGAAGTACAGCATTAGTACAAAATGAAAATTCTTGTGAAATGAGATTCTATGATAGCTATTACAATATTACAAAAATTGATAAAATAACATACACAATGTATAATTTAACGAATAGCCAAACACAAAGTGGTACATTTACACCTACGTGGAGACAAGAAGAAGATAGCGAGAATTCTGGAGTTTCATATTATAAAGTAATATTACCAGAGACATTCAAGTCAAGCGGAACGTATACAATTCAAATGAACTTGTTTGTAGGAAACACATTAGTAGGCACAATAAATAATACAGCATATATAAACAAAAATAATTAGAGAATATAGAAAATAGGAGGTGAGACCATTTGAGAAACTTAGCAGCAGGAAATAAAATGAATTTTACAATATTTACGTTTATAGTAATAATAATTTTACTAATTCTTGCAGGAGCAGTAGTTATAGTATTGCAAAATGGTAAAACAGAGTATGAAGTATCAAGTTCTATATGTGTATATGACTCTGATTATAATTATATAGAGCTGGAAAATATAGGAACAGTGTCTAAAAAATGGACAGGTGGATATTATTTAAAAGAAAGCCAAACGGACAAAGAATACAATTTAGGAAGCTATTCAGTAGCATTTGATAAAAACAGAAATTCATTAACTCTTTTCGGAGACTTTTACCAAGTCTTCGAAGGAGGAAATGTTAATAAACTAACCAACTACAATACAATTAATGGAACCAATGATTGTAAATTTTATAAAATTGCAGATAGAAAATATTTGATAGTAGCTCCAAACATAGAAAACAACACAGGTTCACTATCTACTAAAAATTATTTAATTGTAATAGTGGACAGATTAGGAAATGCTCAATTATTAAATAACCAAATTGATGCTAAAACTATAAATGAAATGGTTATAAGTACAAGCGATTTTGATTTTGATGTTGCAAATGAACAACTTACATTTAAACAAGAAGAAGCATCAATCAATTTAAAAAGGATACTTGGAAGTACAAACGAGTATGTAAAAGTAGAAAAAGAAGAAGAGAAAAATACTGAAGAAAATCAAAACACAATTCCAAATCAAGGTGGAAATTATGCATCTAATTCTACTACAAATAATAATAATTCATCTACAACTATTATAAATGGTGGTTCGGGAACAACAGGAAATGTTGGAAATAATAGCAATATTACTCCTGGAACTAAAATGGATACAACTTGGGTAGATGATTTAAATAAATGGATAAAAGATGTCGCAGCAGGATTTGATAGTATATATAATGGCAATAGTGGCAAGAAAGATGACGCAACACTTGCAAAAAGCATAAAATTAAATAGTTTAAGTTCAGGAGTTACTTACATAGATGTAAATTATTCAGTAACTGACCCTGAAAGTAAATATAATGTTGTATATCTAAGAATATCTGGTGATAATATAACACCATACAATATTTCACTTGATAAATCAAATACATCTTATAGAGTAACAGGACTTTCTCCAAATACTAACTATTATATTGAAATGGGATATAAAACAATATTTGCAGACGCATCTGTAGAAGAAATGATTGAAGATACTATGGTAACTAGAACTAAATCTCCAGTGGAAAGTTTGAAAATTACAAGAGTATCAACAGATAAAGTATATTATTCATTAAAATTAGATAGTGAATTTGTGTATGATTCTGGAGCCGAAATTGCAGTGTATGTAAATAATCAAGAAACTGCAGATAACATTATAACACTTACAAGCAGTGAACTAGAACAAGCAGGTGTTAACGGTTATACAGGTAGTTTTGCTATACCAAATGAGTATAAAACTTCAAATGGTGCTATAAAAATAGAACTACAAAATTTAAAATATAATGGACAAGAGATAAACAAATATTTAAGTTCAAAAATAATAAATTATTAAAGAAAGGATAGGAGAAAGCTTAAAAAAGTTTTCTCCGAGGTAAAAAAAGATGAATAATGGAGAAATACTAGTAGCATCATTGAACTGTATTGGAATGATGATAGGATTAGCATTTTTAGGAATGGGAATTGGATTAGGAATTCTAGGTTCAAAGGTAGCAGAAGCAGTAGGAAGAAACCCAGAAACAAAAAGCGATATAACACATGCGGTTATGACAATTTTAATAGTTTTAGCAATATTCTTACTAATATTATTTGCTTTCACATTCTTACTTCTTTTCTATAATCCATTGGTAGCATAAAAAACAAGGAGCCTATATTTTCTTAATTTAGTATTAAGCAAATATAGGCTAAATGTAATAATACTAATGTATAAAATATGATATATAAATATCATAAGTGAAAGGAAAAGAATATGTTAAGTTTAGTAATTGTAGCAGTGATACTAATTGCAATAATGCTTGTGTTTGTATTTATTCTTTTCAGTAACATTATTAAAAGAATGGATGATAATGCAAAAAAATATTTTGTAAATAAGATGCAAGATTATGATTATATATTAGATGAAAAGCAATCAAAACTAAATGAAATAAAAATACAAATAGATGAAATAAAATCTGCTAATAAAAATATTTTACAAAGTGATGAAGAAGAAGCTGAATTTGCAGAATTAGAAAACAGTAAAAAGAAGAAAAAGAGCATAGTAGAAGATGCTAAAGCAGAGCAAACAGAAGAAATAAAATATAATTTAAATGTTCCAGATTACAGAGAGACACAATTTTTTAATAATTATAAAGAGGTCAAAAGAGTATTTACTGTAAATAACGAAAAGATTATAAAAAGTTTTATTGCTGAGCATAGAAATGAATCCGAAAACAAAGAATACAAAGCATTAAAGAAAATCAGAGATAAATTTGATGAAGAGGCTATTTATAATATACTAACATTAGAGCCTAATGAGCAAATACAAGTATTAAGCGAAGTATTAACTGCAAAGGAAAAAAGCACAATTGATTTTGAAAAAATGAGTCAAATGAAAAAATTTGATGTAAGAAAACTTATAGAAGCTTTAGATGAGAGACTAGAAAAAATCGAACCTACAGTGTATATTTACACGAATAATGTAGAAAGTAGATATGATTTAATAGATGATGATATTGTTGTAAAACCTTATAATAATATGTCAGAAGGAATAATTATTAAATATAGAGATAAAATCTATGATTATAGTATATAAAGGAAGGATAAAAGTAAATGGAAACACATATAACGAATCTTGTTAATGAAAAAGTTGAAAAAATAAAATCAAAAAACAATATTTTTGATTCAGGAAAAGTTATAAAGATAAAAGACTATATAGTAGAAGTTGCAGGACTAGAAAATGTTATGTACTTTGAAAAAGTTGTAATTATGGAAAAGGGAATGGGATATGTAAATGCCATATATGAAAATTCTGTAAGTATAGCTATAGTAAAAGAAAGTTCAAAAATTGAAATTGGAGATGTTGTTAATTCAACAGGAGAGATATTTAGAGCAATATTCTCAGAAGATGCAATGGGAAGAATAACAGATATATTTGGAACAGATCAACTATCTGGAAAACCATTTGAAAAATATAAATATATAGATATAGAAAAACCAAATGTTCCAATAATTGATAGAACAGCAGTATGTAGACCACTTCTTACAGGAATTGCTGGAATCGATTTAATATACCCAATAGGAAAGGGACAAAGACAATTAATTCTAGGAGATAAAAGAACAGGTAAAACTCAAATTGCGCTAGATACAATTGTAAACCAAGGAAAAGTAAAACCTGATGGAAATGGACAAATGATATGTATATATGTTGCAGTAGGAAAAACTAAAAAGGAAATAAAGTCAATTTATAATGAATTACTAAAAAGAAATGCTTTAAGCTATACTATAATGGTTGTTGCAACAAATGATGATAAAACACCAGTAATAAGCTTAATTCCTTATGTAGGTATGTCAATTGCGGAAGAATACATGGAAAAAGGAAGAGATGTGTTAGTTGTAATAGATGATTTAAAAAGACATGCTGAAATATACAGGGAAATAAGTTTAACATCAAACAAAACTCCGGGTAGAGAAGCATATCCAGCAGATATATTCTATACACACTCAAGACTTCTTGAAAAAGGCTGTCAACATAAAAATGGTGGATCTATAACAGTACTTCCAATAGTTGAAACTAAAGGTGGAGATATAACAGACTATATTTCTACAAATATAATTTCTATAACAGATGGACAAATTGTTTTATCAAATAAATCATTCTTAAAAGGACAAAAACCAGCTATTGACTATGGAATTTCAGTATCAAGACTTGGTGGTGCCGTTCAAACTAAAGAAATTAAAAAATTAGGTGCAACAGTAAGAATGAAACTTTTAAATTATCTAGAAACTAGAGATGTTTATGAACTTGCAAATACTGATGAATTAAGTGAAGATTTGAAAGAAAAATTAAAAGAAGGAAAGAAAATTGAAATGTTATTAAGACAAGAAAAATTCGATCCACTTTCAAATGAAGAAATTATAGAAAGATTTGAAGATTTTGCAGAATAAAAGAGAGGAGACAAGGAAATGAGAATAAAAAGTGTAGTAAAAGTTATGAACTTTCATTCACTACTAAGAGTTGACTCTTCTAAGAAAAAAGCAGAAAAATATTCTGGATATGAACAATCAGTAAGAGATTTTATTGATAATATATTAAATAACAGTAACTTAATATTAGATAAAAAAATGATACAAATGAATGATCAAGGAAAAGAACTGAACATTTATATAGCAAATGATTTAGGGTTCTGTGGAAGCTTCAATTCTAATATTACAGAAATGCTAAAAAAAGATACAGAAAATGATAAAATTATAATAGGTAAAAAAGTAATAAAGGATAAAACTTATTCAAATGTTCTATTATCAATGTCAAAAGATGAATATTTTGAAAATAATAATGAAATAAATAGAATAATGTTTGAAAGTATTAGAGATAAAAAATATAAAACAATAAACCTAGTTTATAATCATTATTATAATGTAAGTAGAATTGAGCGTGTAAAGCAAAAAATATTACCACTAGATAAAACAAAGGCAAAGGCAGAAGATTATCAAGATGACTTTGCTGTTGAAGGAAATATTAACAGTATATTATTAAATATAATTGCATTATATTTAGGTTATGAAATAAAAGTTGCTGTTGAAAATAGTTATGCTTCTGAAAATATCATGAGACAAATGATAACAAAAGAATCTTTGAAAAAAATTGATGAAATTGAAGAAGAAAAGACTAGAGAAGAACGTAAAGAAAGACAAATGAAGAGTTTAAAGAAACAGCTAGATAACATAAATAAGGTAAACTTGAATTCATAAGTTTTCTTAAGATAAAGAGGAGAGGAAGAAAAATAAATGGAAGGTAACAGTATTGGAAAAATCATAGGAGTATCAGACTTAAATATAAAAGTTTTGTTAAATAATAATGATGTTAAAATAAAAGACATTTTATATTACGAAGATGAGGAAAATAAGACTCACAGATTTGAGATAGTTGAAATCAATTCTGATATGGCTACTTGCATACCATTTGAAAGTGTTCATGGAGTAAAAAAGGGAATAGATTTATCATTACAAAAGGGAGGACTTCAAATTGAATATTCTCCTAAGATTTTAGGAAGAATGTTTGATTCTTATGGAGACACAATTGATGATGGTGGCAAAATAAAAGCTCCTAAAACAAAAAATGTTTATGATAAAAAATTATCAATAAAAGAAATTGATATAAATGGTGATTTATTATGGACAGGAATTAAAGTAATAGATTTCTTTGCACCATTACAAAAAGGTTACAAAATGGGGCTAATTGGTGGTGCAGGTGTTGGCAAAACAGTTTTAATAAAAGAGCTAATAAATAATATTTACAAAAAATTTAACTCTAATGCAGTTTTTGTTGGTGTAGGTGAACGTTCTCGTGAAGGACAAGAACTATATCAAGAGATGAAAGAGTCAGACTTATTAGACAAAATGGCAATGGTATTTGGACAAATGGGTGATAGCTCATGTTCACGTTCAAAAGCTATATATAGTGGATTAACTCTTGCAGAATACTTAAGAGATGAAAAAAATCAAGATGTTTTGCTATTTATTGATAATATATATAGATATGTACAAGCTCAATCTGAAATTTCAACAGAACTAAAAAGAATACCTATTGAAAATGGATATCCAACAACAATGGTATCAGATGTAAACGAAATTGAGGAAAGAATAAACTCTGTAGAAGGTGGATCAATTACATCTTTCCAAGCTATATATATCCCTGCAGATGATATAAATGATGATGCGGTTCAAACAGTAATGACTCACTTAGATGGACAAATAGTTCTAGACAGAAAAATAGCAGAAAAAGGTTTATATCCAGCTATAAATGTATTTAAATCAACAAGTAAAGGAATAGATCCTGAAAAGATTGGATTAAGACATTATAAATTAGTAAGACAAGTTTTAGCATATTTAACAAGATATGAAGAACTAGAAGAAATTATAGCTGTTCTTGGAATTGATGAATTATCAGATGAAGATAAAATGATATTCTATCGTTCAAGAAAATTAAGAAATTATTTTACACAGCCATTATTTGTTTCTGAAAATTATACTGGTAAACCAGGAAAAATGGTTAATATAAAAGATACACTTCAGGATGTTAGTGATATTTTAGATGGAAAATATGATGACGTTGATGAAAGCAGTTTATTATATAGGGGTAGTTTAAATGAAGAATAATACTGAAGAAAATGATATAGTAGTTAGACTACTAAACATTGAAGGTGATGTTACCGAATATAGTGATGTAAACTTTATAAAAATTGTCAGTGATAAATATAACTTAATAATAATGAAAGATTACTTACCAATTATAGGAGAAATATCAGGGACAATTGAGATTGGAAGAAAAAATGAAAATATTACTATGGAAAATGTAAGAGGATATTTTATGCATAAGCATAATAAATTTAACTTATTTTATTCAGAGTAAAAAAGAAAGGTTAAAAACATAAGATATGGAACTAGTATTATATTATATACAAGAGTCTAGATGGCTACTCATATCTTTCTTAGTACTAATGTTTCTTATTGGAGGTATAAGTTATCTAGCAATAAGAAACTTTAGGCAAGATAAAAAATCAAAGATATTCATATATGGACTATTTTTGAGAATGAAAAAAATTGATATTTTAAAAATTTCTATAGTCATACTAAAGACATTTCTGGCATGTTATGCTATAATAACAATACAAGAATTTTCTATGTGGGTATGTTTTATAATGCTTGTTATATTGACGGCAATAAACGTAATAATAACTAGAAAAAGAATTGTATACCAAGTAATTTGTACAGCGATGCAGATTGTAATGATATACTTTGTATATGTAATGGATAATTATTTAGCAGATATTGAGTACTCTATTGTAATTTTAACAATTAAGACATGTTTAGTTGTATTTGTGTTAATGCTAATAGCATACATATTCCTAAGAGATATAGATTTGATATCGGAAGATAGAGTAAATAAAGAGTTTGAGAAAGAGAAAGGAAGTGCAAATAAAGTTGGCAAACAGAATAAAGAAATCACAGAGCAAAAGAAAAATTAAAAAATTTGGAAGTAATGATAAAGTAATTAGAATTGCACTTGTTGCAGTGATTATAGCTTTTGTATTTATAATATATCAAATATTTAATGCAATAGTATCAAGTCAAACTAAAATTAACTTATCAGGAGGATCATATTATCAATATTTTGCAGGAATAAAGCAAGAATATTCTGGTTCTATGGATGTTCAGCAAATAAATGATGATATAAAATTAGTACTAGAGGGTGGAAAAACGGTGTATTTAGATTCAACACCTATGTATTATACTGATGTTTTAGGTAAGGCTTTAATTCCAGCACAGGTGGAACTTGTAATGCCAACTGGAGATATATATAAGTTAGATAAATTTACTAATATAATAAGAGAAAATTATACATCAAAAATTAAAAAGTTTAATAAGAATAATCAAGAAGAAGTAAACGGAAGTTTTTTATATGATGGAAATGATATGTACTTTTTCTTAGAAACTACTACTATTACTATAGGTGCAAATCAATATGTTGTTTCACCATTATCATATGCTATTGTAAATTATAGAACAAGCATCGAAATTTATGATTATGAAAAAGATGATTATATAACAATAAATGATGATGAATCTTTAAAATTTGATGTACTTGCAACAGGAATATCAAATAAATATTCAATAAATATGAGTATTGACTCACTTTCAACATCAAAAGGAGAGCAATTATTGATAAAAAGCATAAATGATTTAAAAGAATATAAATATTAAAAACTAAAGAAAAGAGGATTATTATGGAGAAGAAAAAAAGAAAATGGCCCCAAATTGTAGGAATTGTAGTTTTAGTAATATTGGTATTATTAGTATTGCATACAGGAAGAAATTTTGTTATACTTTCAGCTTTGCAAGTGGAAGCAGCGGATTATTGTAGTAAGGAAAATTATCATGTAAAATCTGTAACAACAATGAATGAATATGATTTAGTAATAGATAGTTATAAAAAAGGCAATAAGAAAGTAACACTTCTTGAAAAGACTGACAAAGACGGAAAAAAAGTAAAACTTTCTTGGTATAGTGAAAGTAAAAGGATGTATGTAAATACTGAAACTGAAAAAAGTGTTAAAATAAATACTGAAAACGTAATTCTTGCTCCATCAGTTGAAAATCAATTTGCTTTTTCAAATAATTTACAAGCTATTATAACAGGAATGACATCAACTATTTGGAAAACAATTTACAATAATGAAGAATGTTATGCAGTAAATTATGGATCTATTTTTGATATATTATTTAACAATGGAAAAAATACAATGTATATAAATAAAGACACAGGACTTTTAATAGGTCAAAAATGGGAAGATAGTGTAACTGTTAAAGAATATGATTTTGAAAATATAGACGAATCTGTATTTTCTGAGCCAGATATAAATGACTATGTAGTGAAAGACTAGAACAAAAACTTAAATTATTAGGCAAAAGTTTAATAATTTAAGTTTTTTATTATATAGATAGTTGAATAAATTTAAAGTTTATTATATGATAATAAAAAACAAAGGAGTGATATTATGGAAAACTTAAAATTAGATTTACAAAATTCAGGAATAGATACTAAAGAAATTCAAGAATATTCAAAAAAAGTAAAAGAAATTCATGAAGAGTTACAAAAAAATAAAAATAATGAAGATGAATTTTTAGGATGGATAGACTTACCTGAAAACTATGATAAAGAAGAATTTGAAAGAATAAAGAAAGCTGCTAAGAAGATTCAAAAAGACTCAGATGTACTTTTAGTAATAGGAATAGGTGGCTCTTATTTAGGTGCAAGAGCGGTAATTGAGAGTTTAACAAATTCTTTCTACAATATGCAAGAAAAAGGAAAAAGAAAAACTCCACAAATAATATATGTAGGAAATACTTTAAGTCCAAATTATATTCATGATGTAATAGAGTTAATAGAAGACAAAGACTTTTCTATAAATGTAATATCAAAATCTGGAACAACAACAGAACCTGCAGTAGCATTTAGAATTTTTAGAGAATTACTAGAAGCAAAATATGATTTAAAAGAAGCAAGAGGAAGAATTTTTGTTACAACAGATAAGGAAAAAGGAGCTCTAAAAAAACTTGCAATAAAAGAAAATTATCAAACTTTCGTTATACCAGATAATATAGGAGGAAGATACTCTGTATTAACAGCAGTTGGACTTCTTCCCATAGCAGTTGCTGGTATAAAAATTGATAAACTTATGGAAGGTGCAAGACAAGCAAGAGAAAAATACAGTGATAGTAGCTTAAAATATAATGAATGTTATAAATATGCTGTTGCAAGAAATATTTTATATGGAAATGACAAAAATATTGAAATATTAGTAAATTATGAACCTAAAATGCATTATATGACAGAGTGGTGGAAACAATTATATGGTGAAAGTGAAGGAAAAGATGAAAAAGGAATTTTCCCAACAGGAGCAGAATTTACAACTGATTTACACTCACTAGGTCAATATATCCAAGAGGGAAGAAGAAATTTATTTGAAACAGTAATAAAAATAAATACACCTGAAAATGATATGAAAGTAGGTCTTGATGAGGATGACTTAGATGGACTAAATTATTTAACAGGAAAATCTATTGATTATATCAATAAAAAAGCTATGGAGGGAACAATAGAAGCACATGTCGCAGGAGATGTTCCAAATATATTAATTGAAATGGAAAAATTAGACGAATTAAACTTAGGAAAATTAATCTATTTCTTTGAACTTGCTTGTGCAATGAGTGGAAAAATATTAGGAGTAAATCCATTTAACCAACCAGGTGTTGAAAAATACAAAAAGAATATGTTTAGACTACTAGAAAAACCTGGATATACAGAAAAATAATAAAAAATCTATTGACATAAAGTAAAAAAAGGTTTATTATAAACAATGTAAATATTAATTACTTATGGGACAAAGTAAAATAAAGGTTACCAAGAAAGAGAAGTTAGTCATGGGCTGAAAGCTAACCTGCGGAAAACATATTTGAAAAACTACCCCACAAAGAATAATCTTTGGCAACAAGCTGAGTAGTATAAATTAAGTTAAAAATTAGGATGGAACCGTGTAAATAATATTACACTCCTAAGTGCAAAAAATGCACTTGTGGGGTGTATTTTTAATTGCATTAAATTATTTTAAAATGAAGTAGCTATTTATGATTTATAACTGTTCATTCATTTTCAAATTAAAAATTCAATTTTTGTACCAATAAACGCCTGGCCAAAAAGATTGAATCATAATTGTAAAAATATAATTTCACAGTTTCTAACCAGATGAACAGTTTCCAAAAACATGAGCTAATAATTTAAAAGGAGGATTTTTAATGATTACAATTGAATTAAAAGATGGAAGCAAAAGAGAAGTTGAAAGTGGCTTAAGTGTACTTGAAATTGCAAAATCAATTAGTGAAGGTCTAGCAAGAAATGCAATGGCTGGAAGAGTTGATGGAAAAGTAGAAGATTTAAGATTTAAAGTAGAAAAAGACTGCAAATTAGAGATTTTAACATTTGATGATTTAGATGGAAAAAAGGCTTATTGGCATACAACATCACACATAATGGCTCAAGCTATAAAAAGATTATATAAAGATGTAAAACTTGCAATAGGACCAGCAATAGATGGCGGTTTCTATTATGACTTTGACACAGACTATAGATTTTCAGAATCTGACTTTGAAAAAATCGAAGAAGAGATGAAAAAAATCATAAAAGAAGATTTAGAAATAACAAGATTTGAACTTCCAAGAAATGAAGCTATCAAATTAATGAAAGATGCAGGAGAAGATTATAAAGTAGAATTAATAGAAGACTTACCAGAAGACGAAGTTTTATCATTTTATAAACAAGGTGAATATGTAGATTTATGTGCAGGTCCACATTTAATGAGCACAGGAAAAGTTAAATGTGTAAAATTATTATCTGTTGCAGGAGCTTATTGGAGAGGAAATGAAAACAATAAAATGCTTCAAAGAATTTATGGAATTTCATTCCCTAAAGCAAGCATGTTAGAAGAACATTTGCAAGCATTAGAAGAAGCAAAAGCAAGAGATCATAGAAGACTTGGAAAAGAATTAGAGCTATTTATGACACATAAATTAGTAGGTTCAGGACTTCCAATGTATTTACCAAATGGTGCAACAGTAAGAAGATTACTAGAAAGATATATTCAAGATAAAGAAATAAAAATGGGATATAAACATGTTTATACACCATCCCTTGCAAATGTTGCATTATATAAAACATCAGGACATTGGGATCACTACAAAGAGGACATGTTCCCAGTAATGAAAATGGATAATGAAGAATTAGTTTTAAGACCAATGAACTGTCCACATCACATGTTAATTTATAAGAGCAAAATGCGTTCTTATAAGGATTTACCAATAAGAATAGGTGAGCTTGCTCATGACTTTAGATTTGAAGATAGTGGAACTGTTTGTGGAATTGAAAGAGTTAGACAAATGTGTCAAAATGATGCCCATTTATTTGTAAGACCTGACCAAATAAAAGAAGAAGTTGCTAAGGTAGTTAAACTAATACTTGAAGTCTACAAAGACTTTGGATTTGAAAATTATGAATTTAGATTATCTTTAAGAGATAAAAACGATAAACATAAATATTTTGATGATGATGAAATGTGGGAAAAAGCAGAATCTGAACTTCGTGAAATTCTTACAGAAATAGGAATTCCATTCTATGAGGCAGAAGGAGAAGCGGCTTTCTATGGACCAAAGCTAGATGTTCAATTAAAATCTGCAATAGGACATGATGTAACAGTTTCAACTTGCCAATTAGATTTCTTATTACCACAAAGATTTGAACTTGAATATGTTGGCGAAGATGGAGAAATGCATAGACCAGTTGTAATTCATAGAGCAATACTTGGAACTTTAGATAGATTTATGGCATTCTTAATTGAAGAAACAAAAGGAGCTTTCCCAACATGGCTTGCACCAGTTCAGGTAAAAGTTCTTCCAATTTCAGAAAAACATGTAGAATATGCTGAAAAAGTAAGAGAAGTTCTAGAGCAAAAAGGAATAAGAGTTGAAGTAGATTCAAGAGCTGAAAAGATAGGCTACAAAATTCGTGAAGCTCAACTTAAAAAAGTTCCATACATGTTAGTAGTTGGAGATAAAGAGCAAGAAGTAAACGCTGTAGGAGTAAGAAAAAGAGGCGAAGGTGATGTTGGCCAAATGAATCTTACTGAATTTGCAAACAAAATAGAAGAAGAAGTTAAAAACTTTGAAAAATAGCAAAAAATAAGGACAAATTTTAACAGGATTTGTCTTTATTTTTATGTATAAAATGGCAAAATGTATAAAAAATTTGCATTTGAATAAAATATGTGTTATAATAAATATTGTCGCTTAAAGAAAAAGGAGAGTGAAATTATTTTTAGCAATAAAATAAACTATTGCACGAAAGATATAATAAAGTTATTTGCAGTATTTATAGTAGCACTATTTACACTATTTTTAATAATATTTATAAAGTTTGAACCAGTATATGAGGTAAAACTTGGCGATGAAACAATAGGCTATGTAAAAAGCAAAGAAGAAATTGAAAAAATAATAAATGAAGAATTATTAAAATCAGAACATGAATGTGCTGTATTATCTACTTTAGATGTAGAGCCAACATATAATTTGGTTTTAGCAAATAAAAATCTTGAAAATCAAGAAGAAGTTGTAGCAAGTCTATCAAATGAAGTTACAACTTTATATAAAGTATACTCAATAAATGTAAATGGGGAAAATAAAAGTTATGTAAATACTTATGAAGAAGCACAACAAATTTCAGACGAGATGAAATCTGAATATGAAAAATTAGATAATTTAGAAATAGCAATTGTTGAGGAATATACAAAAAATATTGATGAAATTGGAACTGTAGAATTACAAACTGCAGAGGCAAGTATAAACACTGAATTAAGAGGCTTGATGGATGAACAAGAAAGAATTGAATCTGCAACCTTTAATGGTGTATATTTTGCAGTAACACCAGTAATTGGAAACATTACATCAAGATATGGTGTATATGAGTCAAGTGTAAGAAACCATGCTCACAGTGGTATGGATATAGCAGCTCCATATGGAACAGAAATAAAAGCTGCAGCATCTGGAACAGTAACATATTCTGGATGGCAAAGTGGATATGGATATTTAATAATAATAGACCATGGAAATGGTGTAGAATCATATTATGGACATTGTAGTAGTTTAATTGCAAATGTCGGAGATGAAGTAGAAGCTGGAGATGTAATTTCTAGAGTTGGATCAACAGGAAATTCAACAGGAAATCACTTACACTTCGAAATAAGATTAAATGGTTCAACAATAAACCCACAAAAATATTTATATAAATAATAGAAAAGGTATTTATAAATTTTATAAATGCTTTTTTTTTTATATCACAAATTACGTCAAAAATAATAAAATTTTCACACATTATTCACATTAGTTTTGTATTATAATTATGAATTTGAAAATAATATTATTATGTATAAAGAAAGGAAGAATTGGAAATGGAAGAAAAAAGACCAGACCAAGTTATTGATAAAACAGGAAAGGAATTTAAAGCAGTTAATTTCACTGAGAAAAAAGAAAAGAAATATGATTTTGGAAAGAATATAGGAATTCCATTTTTAAGTGGAGTTTTAGGCGCTGGAATAGTATTAGGTACATGTCTTGGAGTTCCAGAAATAAGAAATAATATTTTGAATACAGATACTAATAATGCTGTTGTTGATACAAGTACATCATCTAGTTCAATAAATACAACACAAATATCATTAGAAAATTATTCTGATACAGGAATTGCAGTAGCACAAAAAGTATTACCTTCTATAGTTGGTATAGAAGTAAATTATACTGTAAATTCAATGTTCTTTAATCAAACAAGTACAGCAACTGCAACAGGTTCAGGTATAATTATAAGTGAAGATGGATATATAATTACAAATAATCATGTAATAAATTCTAATTCTACATCTAGTTCATCATATTACTCAATTGGCGAAGCCAATTCAATAAAAGTAACTCTTGAAGGAGATGAAACAAAATATGATGCTACAATAGTTGGAACAGATGCACAAACAGATTTAGCTGTAATTAAAATTGAAAAAACAGGACTTACAGCTGCTGAACTTGGAAGTTCTAGTTCAGTACAGGTAGGAGAATTTGCAATGGCAGTGGGAAGTCCTCTAGGAATGCAGAATACTGTTACAGGAGGAATGATTTCTGCATTAAATAGAAAAGTTACAGACTCTGAAGGAAAGACATATACATTAATACAAACTGATGCAGCTATTAACTCAGGAAATAGTGGAGGTGCATTAGTAAATAGTAAAGGTCAAGTAATAGGAATAAATACATTAAAAGTATCATCAACAGGTGTTGAAGGAATGGGATTTGCGATTCCAATAGATTCTGCAAAGCCAATAATAGAGCAACTAATTGAATATAACAAAGTAAAAAGACCATATATAGGAATAACAGGAAGAGACGTTGATGAAGAAACTGCAAAAAGAAATAATATAGTAGAAGGAATTTATGTTGTTTCTGTTGAAGAATACTCTGCAGCAGAAATTGCAGGAATAAAGGCCGGAGATGTTATAATTTCAGCAGATAGCAAAGAAGTAAAAACAATGGATACTTTAAACGAAATAAAAAATTCACATCAAATAGGTGATGAAATGACGATAACAGTAAATAGAAAAGGCTCTGAAAAAACATTTACTTTAACATTAAAAGAACAATAATATTTACAATTAGTTCACAAAATGGACAAAAATTATTGGTAATATATAAACATAGTAAGTAATACCAAACTTACTAAAAAACAAAAACATCCCCTTTTATTTTCGAAGATTACCGCTCATGAGTGAGAGGTAATCTATTTTTTTTACAAAAATATAATGTAATTTAGCATGATACTTGATATTTGGAGATAATTTTAGTAAAATAAAAAAAGACTAAAAGGAGAGAAAAAAATGAAAAACAATAAAGGAATGGGAATAATAAGTCTTATATGTATAGTCATAGTAATTGCAATTATTGCTGGTACAGCTGTATATTTTGTAAGACTTAAATATAATGAAGCAAGAATAGAAACAATAAAGACTGATATGTTGTTAGTAGAGTGGAAATTGAAAAGCTATGTAGATAGTCAAACTGCGGACAAAGTTGAAAATATAAACTATTTAGGAAAAAAGCTACAAGATATGCAAAATGATGAAATAGTCAAAAACTTTTTAGAAAAAGATATTTTAACAGAAGAAGAAAAGGAAAAGTATTATGTACTAAGTGACGAAGACTTGGCAGAAGCAAAACTAGAGATTACGAGTCCGGAAGGAAATTATTATTTAATAGATTATAATAGCTATGAAATAATTCTTACAGGAGGATGCAAAATTTCAGATAGCAAAATATTGTATAAACTTTCAGATATAGAAAAAGAAACAAGCAAAAGTGTAAAAAATGAGGAAAACAACACTGAAAATAATGAGATGTCAGAGGTAGAATAATAAATGAAAGAAAAAGAAGAACAAAGACTAATTGAGCTAAAAAAAATAGAAGAGGAAATATATTTGAAGAATCCAAATTTTAAATATATATGTGGAATAGATGAAGCTGGACGTGGACCACTTGCTGGACCCGTAGTAGTAGCTTGTGCAATAATGCCAAGAAATTCGATGATAGAAGGAGTAAATGATTCTAAGAAAATTTCAGAAAAGAAAAGGGAGGAATTATTTGAAAAAATTACAGAAGAAGCAATAAGTTATGGTGTTGGAATAATAGACCAAAAGGAAATTGATAGAATAAATATTTTAAATGCAACTAAAGAAGGCTTAACGATGGCAGTAAAAGAACTAAGCATAAGACCAGACTTAATAATAGTTGATGCTTTAAAAGGCATTGATACAGATGGAATACCATATGAATCAATGATTAAAGGAGATGCTAAATGTTATTCAATTGCAGCAGCATCAATTATAGCAAAAGTTACTAGGGACAGAATAATGAGACAATGGGATGAAATCTATCCTCAATATGGATTTATCAAACATAAAGGATATGGAACAGCAGCTCATATTGCTGCAATAAAAGAATATGGTCCATGTTCACTTCACAGAAATTCATTCATAAAAAAATTTATATAGAAAAAAGTCTTTGTTTTTATACAAAGACTTTTAAAATTATGCTTTTATTTCAATATTATTTTGCTTTTCAAAAGATAAACCTAAATCAGAAAAAGTAGAACATAATTTTTTATCTTGCAAATATCTGTTAATATTTTTTACAGATACACCTGCTCCATAAGAAAGACTTTCAACAGATATATGAGCTTCTTGTTCACTTAAAAATTTCTTTAAGCAATTTATATCATTAACATCTTTTGCTTGACAGTTAGGGCATACAGAATTTTTTGCTGAAAAGAAACAACCACAACGTTCACATTTATTTAAATTCATAAAGAATCCTCCAATCTATAAATTATTAATTTGAATTCTAACATAACTTGATAAAAATATAAATAGTAAATAAAGAAAAAATTAGATTTTTTGTAGATATAATAAATATATTGTAAAATTTTAAAAAAATTATGTATGTTAAAGATACATAATTCTAAAAAACATTTAATTTTTATAGATAATTTAAAAATGTTATGATATACTAATGCCACATAAAAATATATGGAGGAAATAATGCAAAGAAAAAAAGTTGAAGGAACAACTGAAAATTTAAATATATTAACGAACAAAGTAAAATATATAGGATTTGAATTGGGAAAAGTACCGGAAGTGTTACAAGAATTTGAACCATTAAATTATAGACTTCCAAAAGTATATGATGAAAAGTCTTATAAAATATATAAGTATATAGATGTAAGTGATGTTGAAATTTTAGTAACACCTAAAGACAGATTAGCTGAACTTTCAGAAAGATATAAATTTGCAAGTCCTGTATCAACTTATATGGAACAGAATAAGGAAAATTTAGAAAAGTATGCTTATTTTTTAAGAATGATGAATCAAACAAATTTAGAAGATATTAAAAAAATAGAAGAAGAACAAGCAGAATTTTCTAAACAGATACCATTTGATATAAAATTTAGTAATAATTTCAAGTGGCAAATTTTTTATTCTGATTATGCAAAAAAATATTTTATGCTGGCATCTATTGAAGAAAATGATAATGCACCAATGTTTTATCTAATGAAAGAAAAAATAGAACAACATAAGTCTAGTGATAGTAGACATATTTTTGTACCAATAAGTAATGAAGAATATAGTGAAAGAATTTTAAAAAAATCAGAAATAGAGGATATAATTAATTATTTATGGTATTTTACAAAAAATTGGGCACAAGTTTATGAAGTTACAAATAAGGATCAAAATTTAAGTATTCATATTGTTGGAGAAACCACAATATTTGATAAAATGACAAGCAAATATAAAATTGAATTATCTGATAAAAAAGAGGCAAGTAATACATATAAGTTAATTAAAGCATTATTCATATTAGCTTATGAACTTACAAACGAATATAAATTTAAGTTACGTGTAGATAGTAAAGGCGGACTAGAATTTTTCTTTGAAGATATGAAAATTGAATATGAAACACTTCCCGAATTTTTAAAGGATCAAGCTATACAAAAAATAAGAGAAGCGGAAAGACTAAAAACAAAAAATAAGCAATTAAAAGCGGACATAAAAGATTTTCAAAAAAGAGAAAAAGAACTAGAAGAGGAGTATATGAATAAACAAGCTCAAATTTCACACTTTCAAGAGTGTAAAAAGAGTTTTATAGGAAAACTTAAATATTTCTTCAAAGGAGACAAAAATCAAAAAGAAGAAATACATTCTGAAATGAATAAAAGTAGAATGAAAGATATTCTAGATGGAGATAAAACAAAAGAAGAACACTTTTCAGAAGCAGAACTTGAAATGAAGAAATATACAGTTGAAGATGTAATAAAATATGGAAAAGAAGTAAGAGATGCTCAAAGAGAAAATAAAAATACTATATTAGATATGAATGCTTTGAAAATGAAAATTGCAAGTATTCAAAAAAGGGTAGATTCTGCAAATAATTATTTAGAGGAAATACAAGAGCATAGAAAGAGTATATTTGACTTTTGGAAATATGCAAACCAGGATGAATCAAAAATGCTTGTAGAAGGTGTTACTGAAGAACAAACTTCTAAAGAGAAAATAAAAAAGAATTTTAATTATGAAGAAGATATGGAGACATTGGCTGCAAACATTGATACAAGGCAGAGGGAAAAAATGTCACATAGTGCCCAAGATGCAGTATTTGCTTCAAACTTTGTATTAGATGGAATTAACATTATAGATAATAAAAGTGAAGAAAATGATAAATTGGAAGCGATATTAAACAAGCTAAAAGAGGATTATAAAAAAGATATAGAAAAGATTGAAGCAAAAGATTTTGATATATTTGGAAACGTTACTGAAGATAAAACAAAAATAAAAACATTAAAAAATAATAAACATAGAGAAGTTGAAAAAGATAAATTTAAGGTATTAAATGTGAATTTACAGACAGAGCTACCAGAATTCATACAAAAATTAAAAGACATTCATGAAATATTAAATAAAGAAGAAGAAATGGTTGAAGTACCATGTAATATAAGTTTGTATAAAGCATCAAATGAAAAAATTGAACCATATGGTTTTTGCAAATTTAGCTTAAATCCATATGAAACACTAGATAAATTAGAAGAGATAGAACCATCAAAGGAAACATACTTATATAAAGTAAATGTACCAGAAAATACAAAAATGATGTTTTATTCAAATATTACATTTTTTGAAAATGAAAATAAGACACTTCCATTAGGAATGGATGTATCTCAAGAAGGACTAATAGACATGGACTTATATAATTTACAATTAAAAGGACAAGACGAATTTAATATGAATGTAGAAAAAGACGATTTTGAACATTTCATAAAAAATGTAAAAGTATTTGAATATGATCTAATAAAAAGATAGAAATAAAAGTGAATCCAGTGTATAAATTGGATTCACTTAAAATTTATTCAATGTCTTGCTTTACTACAACATTTTCTTCTAACAATTCAGGCTTTTTTAGATATTTACAAAGCAATTTGAAAGAAGAAGCGTAGTAATAACCATCACAAATTCTTTCATCACCAACAAAAGCAATCGAAAAACATTTTTCCTCAAAGATTTCATCATCATCATAAATAAAGCTTTTCTTTTTTTTACCCATTGCAAAAAATAAACTAGTTGTACCAAAATTATATAAATGATGATAAATACTGTCAATTCCAAGAGAACCAACATTTGTCAAAAACACACTTGTATGAAATGGGCTTGCATCAATAATTGCTCTTGGTAAAATTCCATGTTTATCAAAGAAAAATAATAATTTTACTATTTTTCTTGCTAAAGAATCTGGAATATGACCAAGAAATTTAGCTACATTATCTGTATTATTTTCGGTAGATTGTTGTTTATTTTCACCAATTACACTATCTAATTTTTCTTTAATTTCAAAAATATTTTCATTACCAGTAAATCTAATTTTTGTAGTGGTTTCTTGACCTTCATCTGTAAGGCTTTTTTTTATAGCTAAAGATACATAAATTCCATCACGTGCATAAGTAAGTCCATTCATAGTAAATCTGTTTAAAGCAGGTTTTTGTGATATTACTCTAACTAAAGAGGCGTAAACTATATTCATATAAGAAAGCCTTATTCCTTCAGTTGCTTTTTTTGCGATATATTCATCTATACCAGATAGTACAATATCTTGCTTAAAAAATACCTGTGCGTCATTACGCGTTGGCATTATATTAGGTATAACCTTAAAAAATGGTGGAAGGTGTTTTAGTCTTCTACCATCACTTCTATGACCAAACATTTTAAATCTCCCTTTTATTATAATAACATAAATATTTTACAATGTTTGTTAAGTTTTGTCAAATTAAAGTTGTAAAGAGGTTAAATTGATGATAAAATGTGGAAGAAAGGTGATAAAAATGTTAGAGGAACTTAGCAAATGTAAAGTATGTCCATTTGAGTGTAAAGTAAATAGACTAAATGGAGAAAAAGGAAGATGTAAATGTGATAATAAAATAAAAATTGCACTATATTCGTTACACTATTATGAAGAACCATGCATAAGCGGTAAAAATGGTTCTGGAACAGTATTTTTTTCTAATTGTAATCTAAATTGTATATATTGCCAAAACTACAAAATAAGTAGTGAAGGAAAAGGATATGAAATAACAATAGAAGAGCTTGCTGATATATTTTTAAAACAACAAAAAAAAGGTGCAAATAATATAAATTTAGTAACACCAACTATGTATGCTTATCAAATAATTGAAGCTATTAAGATTGCAAAAAAGAGGGGATTAAACATTCCAATAATATATAATAGTAATGGATATGAAAATATTGAAACAATTAAAAATTTAAAAGGATATATTGATGTATATTTGCCAGATTTAAAGTATTATTCAAATGAACTTGCAATAAAATATTCAAAAGCACCAGAATATTTTAATATTGCAACATCTGCAATAAAAGAAATGATAGAACAAGTTGGATGTCCAGAGTTTGATGAAAATGGAATAATAAAAAAAGGAGTAATAGTAAGACATTTAGTATTACCAAATCATATTCAAAATTCAAAAAATATACTTAAATGGTTTAAGGAAAATCTTGAGGGAAAAGCATATATTAGTGTTATGGCACAATATTTTCCAACATATAAAGCAAGAGAAGATAATTTATTAAATAGAAAGATAAATAAAAAAGAATATTCAGAAATTGAAAAATATTTATTCATACTAGATATAGAAAACGGATATATGCAAGACTTAGGAGAACATGAAGAAGAATATGTTCCGGATTTTTAAGAGGAATAAAATACCAGTATAAAAAAGTTGAAAAAATATGTATATAGATTTATAATTAAAAAGGAGAAGATAGAAATTGGAAGAAAAAAAATATACATTAGGACTAACTGACGTAGGCAGAAAAAATAAAATAAGTAATAAAGCAATAATAAAAATGTTAGAAGATGTTGGGGGAATAGAGTCTGAAAAAGCAGGATATGGCTTAAATGAAATTGAAGAAAATAATCTTAGTTGGGTTCTTCTTGCTTGGAAGGTAAAAGTACTAAGAAGACCAATATATAATGAGGAAGTTATAGCAAGGACATGGGCAAGAGACGGTAATAAAATTTTTACATATAGAGATTATGAAATTTATGACTCTAATGGAAATCTTTGTGTTATTGCAACTAGTAAGTGGACATTGGTTGATATTAGAACACTAAAGTTAGTAGGAATATCAGAAGAAGTAAGAAGTAAATATACATTTTTTAATAAGAGTGTTTTTGAAGAAGAAATTGAAAAATTAAAAGAACCTAAATCAGTTATTAAGGAAAATGACTATAAAATTTTAAGAAGTCAAATAGATGTAAATAGACATGTACATAATTTGTACTATTTAGATATTGCTTATGAAATTTTACCAGAAGATATTTATTATGGAGAAGAAAAAGATAATATAGAAATAACATATAAGAAACAAATAAAACTAAATGATGACATTATGTGTAAGTATACAATAGAAGATGGAAAAGATATAGTCACAATAAAGTCTAAAGATAATAAAGTATTACATGCAATTGTGAGACTTTACTAATTTATGAGAGAGGAACCTAGGAAAGTATGGAAAATAATACAAAAGAAACTAAATTATATATACTATTGCAAATTATACTTATTTCATTAGTAATAATGGTATTTTTATATATGTACATATTAATAAAAGATGCAAATGATGATAAATATGCAAGTTATAATAATCAGGAATCACAAGTAGTTAGAGAGAATACTACAAGTGGTAATTTACTGAATAATAATGAAACAAAAAATACTGAAGAAGTAATACCATTGGTAAAGGATAATCCGAGTAATGGCACATCATATACAACTAATGGATTAAATAATAAATATTTCTATAACCAACTAAATGATAATGCAAAATTAATATATGATGAAATTGAGAAAAATATAGAAAACTTAAAGTCAGGACAGTATACGATTGATTTGCCAAGTAGTGTTTCAGATATTCTAAAACAAGATGGTGGAGATGAGGCATTAAATATAAATTTTCAATCAGCTTGGGATGCAATTGGATTAGATAGAGTGGATTTATTCTTTATGGACGTGTCAAAAGTAAATATGATAGTTACTAAAACTACATTTGTTAAGTCAACTTCATATAAGCTTGCAATGAAACCAAGAGATAGTTCTGGATATTTATTGGATGATATATTTAATGGAAGTACTGTTGACAGTATGGTAAAAGAAATAGAAAATAAAAGAGATGAAATTGTAAAAACTTTAGTTGGAAGTGATTATGATAAAGTTTTAAAAGCACATGATTGGCTTGTAGATAATGTAGAATATGATACAACTTTAAATGATAGTTATATATATAATTTATATGGCGCTTTAGTATCAAGGAAAGCTGTGTGTGAAGGGTATGCAGAGGCTTTTAAATATTTAATGGATTACGCTGGTGTTCCTTGTATTTTAGTTGTAGGATCTGCTACAAATAGCAATGGAGATACAGAAAATCATGAATGGAATTATGTAAAAATAAACGAAAAGTGGTATGCGGTTGATTGCACTTGGGACGATCCAATTATAACAGGAAACGGAAAAATAACAAATAACATAAAATATAAGTATTTTCTAAAAGGAGCAGATACTATAAATAAGAACCATTATCCAAATGGAAAGATAACAAATCAAGGAAAAGAATTTGTTTATCCAACACTTTCTGAAACGAGTTATATAAATGGGGTATATTAAAAATAAGGTTGAAGCGGAATGCTTCGACCTTATTTATTATTTATTATCATTGCTCCAATATTTGTAACAGTTCCAGCACCGATAGTTAAAACTATATCATTAGGCATAACTCTGTCACGAATATATTTTGAAATTTCATTAAAGTCAGACATATAAATTGCTGGCTTACCAACTCTATTTACGTTGATTAAATTTACTAAATCTTTTGAAGAAACTTCATGATTATCAACTTCTCTTGCTGCATATATATCGGTAATAATTATATTATCAAATCCTGATAAACTTTGAGCAAAGTCTTGTAATAAATTTTTAGTTCTAGAGTATGTATGGGGCTGAAAAACAACCCATGATCTATTGAATTTTTTGTTTTTCATTGCATTAAATGTTGCTCTTATCTCTGTTGGATGATGAGCATAATCATCATAAATATTAGCTCCATTTGAAGAACCTACAAATTCAAATCTTCTATGCGCACCTGTGTATTTTGAAAGAGAATCTTTTATTGTTTCTTTATCTATCCCATACTCATAGCATACTGCAATACAAGCTAAAGCATTATATATGTTGTGCTTTCCAGGAACTGAAAGATGGAAACTTTTATAAAATGCATTGTTTCTATATACATCAAATATTGGAAAGCCATTATTATCGAAAGATATATTTCTTGCTATAAAATTACACCTATCACTTTCAATACCAATTGTAACAGTTCTGGCTTTTGTGTATTTGTAAAGATCAGAAGAGTTTTGATCATCCATATTTAATACTAAAATTCCATCATTTGGTAGTAGTTCTACAAAATGTTCAAAAGCAAGTTTTATATGATCTAAATCTTTGTAATAATCTAAATGGTCATTATCAATATTTAAAACAACAGCTGTTTGTGGATGAAATTTTAGAAATTGTTCACAATATTCACAAGATTCTAAAATAAATGTATCACTATTTCCAACACGATAATTTCCATTTATAGGCTTTAAAATTGCTCCAACTTGTATTGTGGGATCTTTTTTAGCCTCTAGAAAAGCAAGTGAGATCATAGAAGTTGTAGTTGTTTTTCCGTGAGTTCCAGAAATACAAATGGTATTATTGAAATATTTAGTAAGTAAACCTAGAAAAGCTGAACGTTCAATTGTTTCGATATTTAATCTACGAGCTTCTTGCATTTCGAGGTCATCATAGTTGATTGCTGCACTATATACAACTAGGTTGGCAGTACGTAAATCCTCAAGATTGTGGCCTATTACAACATGAATACCATTATCAATTAGTTTATTTGTAAGTTCAGATGAGTTAGCATCAGAGCCTGTTACATAGAAACCATAGTTTTTAAGAAGGGCAGCTATACCACTCATACTTGTTCCGCCGATACCAAGCATATGAATATGCTTATATTGTTTTAGTTCATCTAAATTTGTCAATTTTGTTAATACCTGTTAGCAATAATATGCTAAACATCCTTTCTCATAAATTTATACTATTATATTTTTACTTGGTATATTATATACTCAAAACACTTATTTTTCAATACCTCTTTTGCTAAATTTCGAATAGCTAAGTGCTCAAAAATTATAATAATAAAAAAGATAAATTTTTGTAAAAATATAGAAGGAAAAAACAAGTTAATGGAGAATAATATAAATGTACATAGGAATGTACAAAAATAAACTTTTGGAAGGCGGTGCTCAGATGGAAATCACAGACGTAAAAATAAGAAAAGTAAATTCAGGAAATAGAATGAAAGCTATTGCTTCTATAACAATTGATGGTGGATTTGTTGTTCATGAAATTAAAGTAATAGAAGGTAAAGATGGTTTATTCATGGCTATGCCTAGAAGAGAAAAAAATGGAAAGTTTATAGATATAGCTCATCCAATCAATCAAGATGTAAGAAATATGATACAAGAAGCTATACTTGAAGCTTATGATAAAGCAGAGGATCCAATGCCTATAGCTGAGTCAGAAAACCAAGATGTTGAATAATATATAATAAAAAATGCTCCATTAAGGAGTATTTTTTTTATATTATAGTTGAAAAATGATATAAAATGTCGAATTTTGAAGATAAGAAATAATTGAAAAATACAAAGACTTGTTGTATAATAAATGACGCGCCAAAAAAAGGAGAGGTGAATAATAATTTGGAAGACGGTTATACGAGGAGTCAATATGAAAGCAAAATAGCAGGGCAAGAGAATGGATATAAGGCAACAATAATGATGATAGGCCGTGTAATACAAGCATTACAAAAAGCAGGGAGAATATCTGAGAATGTAAAAGTTACAGGAAGAATAAAAAGTTATAGGTCAGCAATGCGGAAATGTAAAAAAAGGAAAAAAATTAGATGACTGTTTTGGAGTAAGAATTATAGCACAAGAAAGCGAATTACAAATTATAATAGAAGAGCTAGAAAGGTTTTTTGAGGTAGACCAAATTAAAGACCACAAGAAAAAATTAAAAACAAATTATAAAGGGTTACACCAAATGGTACATATGAAAGATGAAGTATTAAAAAGAAGACAGCTTGATAGAAATTTATTTCCGGAAGTTGAAGTTCAATATTGGAATAAAGAAGTAGAAAAAGATTGTGTAAATGGAATGTTGTCATACTCTCATTATAAGAAATCTGAATTTTTGAGAGTAATGGATGAAATAAAATATGATAGAGCTGATGTTTTGAATAATTTACCACAATATTTTGAGGTGGTTGGAGGAATTCTACATACATATTCTGCAGAAGAAACATTATACAAAATGTATCCAGAAATAAAAATTGCAGAGCAAGAGAAGAAGAAAGAAGAAGTAGAAGTTAGATAAAAGAGTATTAAGATAAAAAATATCTAGAAAAAATATTGACAATAAACTAGAAAGAGTATATAATAGAAAAGCATGTAATGATAGCGTTGAAACAAGATGTGGCTACAACTAGTAATAATCTAGGTTGGAGGGAACTCTTGTGGAGCATGTCGTGGCTTAGACCAGGCGGTAAGAATAAATTAGCACTTATCCCAAGAATCATGCAAACTTGGGTTTTTATAATGGTAATACATAGAACACCAGGGTGCGTTTATAACTTCCGTACAAACAAAAATATTTAAGGAGGGAAATTGCATGGCAAACACAAAAACAACAGAGGTAACAAACGGTAAAATCAGAATAAGACTTAAAGCTTATGATGCACAACTTTTAGAACAGTCTGCTGAAAAAATAGTAGATACTGCTAAAAGAACAGGAGCTAAAGTTTCAGGACCTATTCCATTACCAACAGAAAAGGAAATAGTAACAATTTTACGTTCTCCACACAAACATAAAGATTCAAGAGAACAATTTGAAATGAGAACACATAAAAGAGTTATAGATATTCTATACCCAACACAAAAAACAGTTGAAAGCTTAAGCAAAATGGAGCTACCAGCTGGTGTAAATATAGAAATAAAATAATTTCGTTACCAATTAAACGAAAGTAAAATCCATAAATTTTAAAGTCTAGCAACAAGACTAAAAAGAGTTGACGCCATGCTAGCATTAATATGTTAGCCAATAGTAGTAGGAGGAAAATTAAAAATGAACAAAGCAATAGTAGGAAAGAAAGTCGGAATGACACAAATTTTCGACGAAGCAGGAAAAGTTATTCCAGTAACAGTAATCGAAGCTGGACCTTGTGTAGTTGCACAAGTTAAAACTGTAGAATCAGATGGATACAATGCAATCCAATTAGGATTTGAAGATGTTAAGGAAAGCAAATTAAGCAAACCAGAAATAGGACATTTTACAAAATCTAAATTAGCATTAAAGAAACATTTAAGAGAATTCAGAACAGAAGCTGTAGCAGAAGTTAAAGTTGGAGATGAAGTTAAAGCTGATACTTTTGTAGCAGGAGATAAAGTTGATATCCAAGGAACATCAAAAGGAAAAGGATTCCAAGGTGTTATAAAACGTCATGGTCAATCAAGAGGACCTATGGGACATGGTTCTATGTATCATAGAAGACCAGGATCAATGGGATCAACATCAACACCAGGTAGAGTATTCAAGGGTAAAAAACTTCCAGGACATATGGGAAGAAATACAATAACAATACAAAACTTAGAAGTAATATCAGTTGATTTAGATAAGAACGTAATCTTAGTAAAAGGTAGCGTTCCAGGAGCTAAAGGCTCAATATTAAAAGTAAAATCAAGTGCAAGAGCTTAAGGAAGGAGGAATAGAATATGCCTAAAATAGATGTATACGATATAAACGGAAAGAAAGTTAAAGAATTAGAACTAAACGAATCTATATTTGGAATTGAACCAAATGAAGAAGTTGTACATAGTGTTTTAATTAACTTTTTAGCAAATCAAAGACAAGGTACACAAAGTACAAAAACAAGAGCAGAAGTTTCAGGTGGTGGAAGAAAACCATGGAGACAAAAAGGAACAGGACGTGCAAGACAAGGAAGTACTAGAGCACCACAATGGATTAAAGGTGGTATAGCATTAGGACCAAAACCTCGTTCTTACAAATATACTGTAAATAAGAAAGAAAGAGCTTTAGCTGTTAAATCAGTATTAAGTTCAAAAGTATTAGATAATGAATTAGTAGTAGTTGATTCTATACCAATGAAAGAAATAAAGACTAAAGAAATGGTAAAAACTCTTTCAAACTTAAAAGTAGAAGGAAAAACATTAATAATGCTTCCTGAAAAGAACGAAAATGTTCAAAAATCTGCAAGAAACATTGAAAATGTAAAAACAACACTAGTTGGAACAATAAATATTTATGATTTATTAAAATACAACAAATTAGTTGTAACAGAAGATACTATAAAGAAATTAGAGGAGGTGTACGCATAATGAGACCAGAAGATATAATTATAAAACCTATAATAACAGAAGCTTCAAACGAAGCAACTCAAGAAGGAAAGTACACTTTCAAAGTAAACAAAAAAGCTACAAAGGTTGATATTGCAAATGCAGTAGAAAAACTATTTGAAGTAAAAGTTTTAAAAGTAAATACTATCACTGTTAAAGGAAAAGAAAAAAGAGTTGGTAGAAGTGTTGGAAGAACATCAGATTGGAAAAAAGCTATAGTTACTATAGATACAAATCCAAGTGATAAATCTTACCAAGCAAAAGGTGGAAAAGAAGTTAAAATTTCTAAGAAATATAAGACTTCAATCGACGAGTTCATGGGAGCTTAATTAAGAATAAAATAATATCGAGAGATAACTCGGATAATAAAAAATATCTGTAAGTGAAGCAGGAAAAAATTCACGAATATAATTTTAAGGAGATAATTAAAAATGGCAACAAAGAAATTTAATCCAGTAACTCCATCATTAAGAAATATGACAGTTTCTGATTTTGCTGAAGTAACAAAAAAGACTCCTGAAAAATCTTTACTAGATGTAAAGAAAGAAAAAGCAGGAAGAAATAGCTACGGAAGAATAACAGTTCGTCACCAAGGTGGAGGAAACAGACAAAAATATAGAATAATTGATTTTAAACGTCAAAAAGATGATATGCCAGCTACTGTAATAGGAGTTGAATATGATCCAAATAGAACAGCAAACATAGCTTTAGTACAATATGAAGATGGAACAAAATCTTACATATTAGCACCAAAAGGACTAAAAGATGGTGACACAGTTATGTCTGGTTCTAAAGCAGATATTAAACCAGGAAACTGCAAAATGTTATCAGAAATCCCAGTTGGTACAATGTTACACAACATAGAAATAAATCCTGGTCAAGGTGGAAAATTAGTTAGAAGTGCAGGACAAGAAGCACAACTTATGGCTAAAGAAGGAAAATATGCAAACTTAAGACTTCCATCAGGAGAAATGAGATTAATAATGCTAAATTGTAGAGCTACAATAGGAACTGTTGGAAATGCTGAACAAGAAAACGTTAAATTAGGTAAAGCAGGAAAAACAAGACACTTAGGTAAGAGACCAGAAGTTAGAGGATCTGCAATGAACCCAGTAGATCACCCTCATGGTGGTGGTGAAGGAAAGGCTCCAGTAGGACACGCAGGACCAATGACTCCTTGGGGTAAACCAGCTCTTGGATATAAGACAAGAAAGAACTCTAGAACTGATAAGTTCATAGCTAAGAGAAGAAAGTAGAAGGAGGAATAAGGTATGTCAAGATCTAGCAAAAAGAAACCATTTGTTGCTCCAGAATTATTAAAAAGAATCGAAGCAATGAATGAAAGTGGTAAAAAAGAAGTTTTAAAGACATGGTCAAGAGCTTCAACAATATATCCACAAATGGTTGGCCATACAATAGCTGTTCATGATGGAAGAAAACATGTTCCAGTTTATGTTACTGAAGAAATGATAGGACATAAATTAGGAGAATTTGCTCCAACAAGAACATTCAAAGGTCATGCAGGAGATAAAACAACAACAAAATAATAATAAATAAAAAGAGTATCAAAGTAGAAGTTTTGAGAAAAAACTTCTACCAAGAACAACTCTCTAAATACTAATTAAGGAGGTAAAAAAAGTGGCAGATAAGCAAGAGAATCTACAAGTAGTAGAAGAAAAGAAAGCAGTAGCTACTTTAAAATATGCTAGAATTTCAAGTAGAAAAGTTAAAATTGTAGCAGATTTAATAAGAGGAAAAAATGCTGAAGATGCTTTAGCAATAGTTAAATTTACACCAAAAGCATCATCTGAAATAATAGAGAAATTATTAAAATCAGCAATGGCAAATGCAGAAAATAACCATGGTATGAATGTTAGCAAATTATATGTTGCTGAAATATATGCAAACCAAGGACCAACATTAAGAAGAATAAGACCAGCTGCAAAAGGTTCAGCTGTTAGAATTAGAAAGAGAACAAGTCATATAACAATAGTTCTTAAAGAAAGAGACTAATCTAGAAGGAGGATAATATAAAATGGGACAAAAAGTGAATCCAAACGGACTTAGAGTTGGAATCATAAAAGACTGGAACTCAAAATGGTATGCAGATTCAAAGCATTTTGCAGATTATCTAGTTGAAGATCACAAAATCCGTGAATATGTTAAGAAAAAACTTTATGCTAGCGGAATTTCAAAAGTTGAAATTGAAAGAACAGCAAAGTTTGTAAAAGTTAACGTTTACACAGCTAAACCAGGTCTAGTAATAGGAAAAGGTGGAAATTTAGCTGAAAGCTTAAAAGAAGAATTACAAAAAATGATAGGAAAAGATGTAAATCTAAATATTGTTGAAGTTAAATCACCAGATTTAGATGCACAATTAGTTGCTGAAAATATAGCAGGACAACTAGAAAGAAGAATCTCATTCCGTAGAGCAATGAAACAATGTATGCAAAAAACAATGAAGATGGGAGCTCTAGGAATTAAAACAGCTTGCTCAGGCCGTTTAGGTGGAGCTGATATGGCAAGAACAGAATTCTATAAAGAAGGAACAATACCTCTTCAAACATTAAGAGCTAACATAGAGTATGGATTTGCAGAAGCAAATACAACTTATGGAAAAGTTGGTGTTAAAGTTTGGATATATAAAGGAGAAGTTCTTCCAGCTAAGAAAAAGCAAATGGAAGGAGGAGATAAATAATGCCATTAATGCCAAAAAGAACAAAGTTCAGAAAACAACAAAAAGGTAGAAATAGAGGAAAAGCAACAAGAGGAAATACAATATCAAATGGAACATATGGTTTACAAGCATTAGAGCTTGGACAAATCACTTCTAATCAAATAGAAGCAGCCCGTGTTGCTATGACAAGATATATAAAAAGAGGTGGAAAGGTTTGGATCAAAATTTTTCCAGATAAGCCTATAACAAAGAAACCAGCTGATACTCGTATGGGTAAAGGAAAAGGATCTGTTGAATACTGGGTAGCATTAGTAAAACCAGGAAGAATATTATTTGAGTTAGACGAAGTAACAGAAGATGTTGCAAGAGAAGCTCTAAGACTTGCTGCAAACAAGCTATCAGTAAAATGTAAATTTGTAAAGAAAGAAACTGAAGTAGGTGGTGAATTAGATGAAGATAAATAAAATAAGAGAAATGTCTTCACCAGACTTAGAGAAAGAATTAGGAGAGTTAAAGTCAGAACTATTCAAACTAAGATTCAGCTTAGCTACAAATGGATTAGACAATCCTATGAAAATTAAAGAAGTTAAGAAAGACATTGCAAAAATAAAGACTGTATTAACTCAAAGAGAAATGTCAGGAGAAGAAGTAGTAGCTACTCCAGCAGTTAAAGAAGAAGTTAAGACAGAAGAAACAAAGAAAAAAGCTACTACAACAAGAAAAAGAACTACTAAAAAAGTAGCTGAAAAGAAAGATGAAGAATAATTAAAGTTAAGTACATATTAACTATGAGAAAGCAACATTAAAGTTGCACCTTGAAATTAAGAAAGGAGATACTTATGGAAGAAAGAAATCTTCGTAAAACTATGATTGGTGTTGTTACTTCTGACAAAATGGATAAAACAGTAGTTGTATCTGTTGAAGAAAAAGTAATGGACAAAAATTATGGAAAAATCAAGCAAAGAACATATAAATTAAAAGCTCATGACGAAGAAAATGCTTGTAAAATAGGCGATAAAGTTAAAGTCATGGAAACAAGACCTCTATCAAAAGATAAGAGATGGAGAGTTGTAGAAATTGTAGAAAAAGCAATTATAAAATAATTTTAAGAGGGAGGTACTAATCTAATGGTACAGCAACAAACTATACTAAATGTAGCTGATAATACAGGTGCAAAAGAAATAATGTGTATCAGAGCATTAGGTGGATCATATAGAAAATATGCTAGAGTTGGAGACGTAATAGTAGCTTCTGTAAAAAGTGCTACACCAGGTGGCGTTGTAAAAAAAGGTGATGTTGTTAAAGCAGTTGTTGTTAGAACAAAGAAACCTATCAGAAGAGCTGACGGATCATACTTAAGATTTGATGAAAATGCAGCAGTTATAATAAAAGAAGACGGTGAACCAAAGGGAACACGTATATTCGGACCAGTAGCAAGAGAATTAAGAGAGAAAAACTACATGAAGATATTATCTCTTGCACCAGAAGTTTTATAGTAATAATTAAAACTTAAAAAATCACAAATTATAGTGAGTGAGGTGAAAATAATAATGAATATAAAGAAGGGTGATACAGTTAAAATTTTATCTGGAAATGATAAAGGAAAGACTGGAGAAGTTCTAGAAGTAATACCAAAAACAGAAAAAATAATCGTTAAAGGTATCAATATAAGAAAAAAGAGTGTAAAGCCAAGAAAACAAGGTGAAGAAGGCGGAATTATATCTTCAGAAGCAGCTATACATTCAAGCAAAGCACAAGTAGTATGCCCTAAATGTGGTAAAGCTACAAGAATTGGATACATAGTAGAAAAAGATGAGAAAGTACGTGTATGCAAAAAATGTAATGCAAAATTAAAATAGTTGAAGAAAGGAGGTCTATATAAGACTTATGGAAATTTTAAGAGAACAATACGAAAAAGAAGTAGTTCCAGCAATGATGAAAAAATTTAATTATACATCAGTTATGGAAGTTCCAAAACTAGATAAAATAGTTATAAATATAGGTTTAGGTGATACAAAAGAAAATCCTAAATCATTAGAAAATGCTGTTAGTGAGCTAGCTCAAATAACAGGACAAAAACCAATAATAACAAAATCTAAAAAAGCTATAGCTGCATTTAAATTAAGAGCAGGTGTTCCAATTGGATGCAAAGTAACTTTAAGACAAGGAAAAATGTATGACTTTGCTGAAAAGTTATTTAATGTAGCTCTTCCTAGAGTTAGAGATTTTAGAGGAGTTCCAGCAAATTCATTCGATGGTAGAGGAAACTACTCAATGGGTATAAAAGAGCAAGTAATATTCCCAGAAATTGAATATGAAAAGGTAGATAAAGTAAGAGGTATGGATATTATATTCGTAACTACAGCTAATACTGATGAAGAAGCAAAAGAACTTCTTAAGTTATTAGGAATGCCTTTTAAAGCTTAGGTTAAAGAAAGGAGAAAGCTGATGGCTAAAAAATCTTTAAAAGTAAAGCAAGCAAGACCACAAAAATATGCAACAAGAGAATATAATAGATGCAAATTATGTGGACGTCCACATGCATATATCAGAAAATTTGGACTTTGCCGTGAGTGCTTTAGAAAATTAGCTCATGATGGAGAAATACCAGGAGTTAAGAAAGCAAGTTGGTAAAATATAAATAAATATTTGGAAAAAGGAGGGTAAAAATGGTTACTACAGATCCAATAGCAGATATGCTAACAAGAATAAGAAATGCAAACAGTTCTAAGCATAAGACTGTTGATGTACCATCTTCAAATATGAAATTAGCAATAGCTGAAATTCTATTTAAAGAAGGATATATAAAATCTTTTGAAGAAATAAAAGAGGAAAATAATCAAGGTGTAATCAGAATTACATTAAAATATACAGAAAAAGGTAATAAAGTAATAGATGGACTAAAAAGAATTAGTAAACCAGGATTAAGAGTTTACGCATCTAAAGACGAATTACCAAAAGTATTAAACGGATTAGGAATAGCATTAATTTCAACATCAAAAGGAATAATGACAGACAAAGAAGCTCGTAATTTAGGCCTTGGTGGAGAAGTTTTAGCTTATGTATGGTAATACATTAAGATATAGAAAGGAGAAACCAAAATGTCAAGAATAGGAAACATGCCTGTTGCAGTACCAGCTGGAGTTGAAGTTAAAATCGACGGACAACATATTACTGTAAAAGGACCTAAGGGAAGTCTTGAAAGAGATATTCACCCAAACATAAAAGTTGAATTAGACGGAAATGAAATAAAAGTTACAAGACCAGATGATTCAAAACTTAATAGAAGCTTACATGGAACAACTAGAGCATTAATACATAACATGGTTGAAGGTGTTGTTAATGAATTCAAAGTTGAACTTGAAATAAACGGAGTTGGATACAGAGCTCAAAAACAAGGAAATAAACTTGTTATGAACCTTGGATATTCTCATCCAGTAGAAATGGAAGCACCAGAAGGAATAACATTTGATTTAGCTGATGCAAACCATATCACAGTAAGAGGAATTGATAAAGAATTAGTTGGTCAAACAGCTACAGTAGTAAGAAGCAAGAGACCACCAGAAGTTTATAGAGGAAAAGGTATCAAGTATGCTACAGAGCATATTAGACGTAAAGAAGGTAAAGCTGGTAAGAAATAATTCTTAAAATAAAAGAAAACTAAATTACTAAATAAATCAATGCTGTTACATTGATTAGAGAGGAGTAAGAAAATGGTTGGAAAAGTAAATAGAAAAGCTGATAGAGAGAGAAGACATCTTCGTGTACGTACAAAAGTTAGTGGAACTGCTGAACGTCCAAGATTATGTGTATATAGAAGTAATAAAAATTTATTTGTTCAAGTAATTGATGATGTAAATGCTACAACATTAGTAAGTGCTTCTACTTTAGATAAAGAAGTAAAAGAAAAACATGCAAATGTTGAAGCTGCTAAAGAATTAGGAGCATTAATTGCAAAAAGAGCTCAAGACAATAAAATAAAAACAGTTGTATTTGATAGATCAGGATACTTATATCATGGAGTTATCAAAGCATTAGCTGAAGCTGCAAGAGAAGCAGGATTAGAGTTCTAATATTACATAAAAGACTTTTTAAGTTAGGAGGGAAAAATAGTGCAAGAAAATACTACAGAATTAAAAGAGAAAGTAGTTGCTTTAAATAGAGTTGCAAAAGTTGTTAAAGGTGGAAGAAATTTCAGATTTAGTGCAGTTGTTGTAGTTGGAGATGGAGCTGGACACGTTGGAGTTGGAAACGGAAAGGCTGCAGAAGTTCCAGATGCAATAAAGAAAGCAATTCAAGATGCAAAGAAGAACTTAATAGAAGTATCAATAGTAGATACTACTATACCACATGAGATTATAGGAAAGTTCGGAAGTGCAAGTGTTATGTTAAAACCAGCTGCAGAAGGTACTGGAATTATAGCAGGTGGAAGCGTTAGACCTGTTCTAGAACTAGCTGGATATAGAGACATAAGAACAAAAATACTAGGAACAAACAACCCTAGAAATGTTGTATATGCTACAATTGAAGGCCTAAAGAGCATGCAAACAGCAGAAACTGTAGCTGCAAAAAGAGGTAAAAAAGTAGAAGAAATATTATAATTTTGTATAAAGATAAGGAGGTGCAATCACGAAATGAAGTTAGACGAATTAAAACCAGCACAAAAAAATGAATCAAGAAGAAGAGTTGGACGTGGAGTTGGATCTGGTCTTGGAAAAACATCTGGTAAAGGTCACAAAGGTCAAAAAGCAAGATCTGGTGGCGGAGTAAGACGTGGATTTGAAGGTGGTCAAACACCATTATATAGAAGATTACCAAAGAGAGGATTCACAAATATCCATGCTCTTGAATATACAGAAGTAACATTAACAATGCTTTCAAAATCAAAATCAGAAGATGTTACTGCAGAATCTTTAATTGCTGACGGAATTATAAGAAAAGCAAATGCAGGAATTGTAATTCTTGGAACAGGAAAATTAGAGAAAAAAGTTAATGTTAAAGCTGCAAGATTTACAAAGTCTGCTAAAGAAGCTATCGAAGCTTTAGGTGGAAAGGCAGAGGTGATGTAATTTGTTTAAGACAATAAAAAATGCTTTAAAAACACCTGAAGTTAGAAAAAAACTACTTTATACATTATTGTTAATTGTAATCTTTAGATTAGGTTGCTATATAACAGTACCAGGAGTAGATACAATAACACTTGCTGACCAAATGAATTCAGCAACAAATGGTGTTACAGGATTAATTGATACAATATCTGGAGGTGCTTTCTCAAGACTTTCAATATTTGCAATGTCGATAACACCATATATTACAGCATCAATAGTAATTCAATTATTATCGATGGTAATACCAAGTCTTGAACGTTTAGTTAAAGAAGGTGGAGAAGAGGGAAAGAATAAAGTTAATAAATACACTAAAATTGTAACTATTATTCTTGCTCTAATTGAAGGACTAGGAATATTCTTCTCATATAAATCATCAAGAATATTCTTAGATACAACATTCTTAGGTGGAGCAATAACAGTCATATCTTTGATGGCTGGTACAGCATTACTTATGTGGCTCGGAGAACAAATTACAAATAAAGGTATTGGAAACGGAATTTCAATAATTATATTTGTAGGTATAGTATCAGGTTTAGCATCTGGAATAACAGATGTATGGAATCTAATATTTGGAACAGGAACATTTAGTACATTAGGACTAATTAAAGCAGTTTGCTTAGTTGTTGGAATGCTTGCACTTGTTGCAGCAGTTGTATTTGTACAAAATGCAGAAAGAAGAATACCTGTTCAATATGCAAAGCGTGTAGTAGGAAGAAAAATGGTAGGTGCTCAGAACACAAATATACCATTAAAACTTGCAATGGCAGGAGTTATGCCAATAATATTTGCATCATCATTCATGACATTTCCTGCAATGATAATTCAAATATTTACACAAAACCCAACAGGATTTTGGAGAGTATTATATAATTTCTCAATTGCAACATCTTCTTCAAGTGTAGGAATAGGATATACAATAGCAAATGCAATAGTTTATTTACTATTAATCCTAGGATTTACATATTTCTACACTTATGCAACATTCAACCCAGCAGAAATATCTGCAACAATTAAAAGAAATGGTGGATTTATACCAGGAATAAGAGCTGGTAAACCAACAACTGAATATTTATCATCAGTAATATCAAAATTAACATTAGTTGGTGGAGTATTCTTAGCAGCTATTGCAATAATCCCAATGTTAACAAGATTTACAGGATTAAATATAGCATTTGGTGGAACATCAATATTAATTATAGTAGGTGTTGCATTAGAAACAGTACAACAATTAGAATCACAACTTGTAACAAGACATTACAAAGGATTCTTAGAATAAAAACAAAAATAGCACTTCTTAAAAGGAGTGTTATTTTTTAGTTCAACAACTAGAAAACATCACACCATAAAATAGTTATTTTCTAGTGCATTGACAAATCGGTAAAAATGAACTAAAATAATGTATGATTTTAAGCAAAAGCTGAAAGGAGAATAATATATGTATTTAATTATGTTAGGTGCTCAAGGCACAGGAAAAGGTACAGTTGCAGGAATTTTAAGCAAGGAAACAGGATGGCCACAAATATCAACAGGGGATATATTTAGAGCAAATATTTCAAACAAAACAGAACTTGGAATAAAAGCAAATGAATATATTTCAAAAGGACAACTTGTTCCAGATGAAATAACAGTTCCAATGGTTGTAGATAGATTAAATGAAGAAGATGCAGCAAATGGTGCTATATTAGATGGATTCCCAAGAACTGTAGAGCAAGCAGAAAAATTAGAAGAAATTCTTAGCGGAAAAGGAAAAAAAGTTGATTTAGTAATAAATCTAACAACTCCAAGAGATGAAATAATAACAAGAATTTTAAATAGAAGAGTTTGCTCAAATTCAAAATGTAAAGCAACATACAATTTGACAATGCATCCATCAAAAGTTGAAGGTATTTGTGATATATGTGGTTCAAAACTAGTTCAAAGAGAAGATGACAGCGATGAAAATGCAATAAAACAAAGACTTGCAATATATGATGAAAAAACAAGTCCATTAATAGATTTTTATACACAAAAAGGTGTACTAATTACTGAAGAAATTAGTGAAAAAATAAATAGACTTGGAAAAGATGCAGCAGAAGATGTTTTAAATAAAATAAAAGAAATGTAAAAAAGGAAGTAATTACAGTGGTAAGTATTAAAAATAAACATCAAATTGAAAAAATGAGAGAGGCATGTAGAGTTGCAAATCTTGCACAAAAGGCAATAGAAGCAGCAATACGACCAGGAATTTCAACTTATGAATTAGATAAAATTGCAGAAAGAACTATGAGAGAAAATGGTGCAATTCCTGCTGAAAAAGGATATCCAAGTGGAGTAAAAGGAGTACCACCATTTCCAGGTTCAATTTGTGCATCTGTAAATGATGTAGTAATTCATGGAATTCCATCAAAAAGAGAAATTCTAAAAGATGGAGATATTATAAGTGTTGACTTAGTTGCATATAAAGACGGCTACAATGGAGATTGTGCAAGAACATACTTAGTAGGAAATGTTGATGAAAAAACTAAAAGATTGGTTGAAGTTACAAAACAGGCATTTTTTGAAGGTATAAAATATGCAAAACCAGGAAATAGACTAGGCGATATTTGTCATGCGATAGGAGAATTTGTAGAAAAAAATGGATATAGTGTAGTAAGAGAATTCCAAGGACATGGAATAGGAGAAGAAATGCACGAAGATCCAGGAATACCAAATTACGGAAAAGCTGGAAGAGGAATTAGACTAGAACCGGGTATGACTTTAGCAATAGAACCAATGGTAATAATGGGGAAAAATGGAATTCTAGAATTAGATGATGGATGGACAATTATTTCTGAGGATGGAACAAATGCAGCACACTATGAAAATACAATTTTAATTACAGAAAATGAACCAGAAATATTGACATTATTATAGAAATTTGATATACTATATTAGCTATTATGGATATAATAGCTAAATTTGCATTTAATTTCTAGAAAAAACTAGAATATAAATAAGAAATCTGATTTTCTTAAACTTTATTTTTAAGAAAAAAATTTCTTATTGTAAAGAAAAATGAAAATTGGAGGAAAAATAATGTCAAAAGAGGATGTTATTGAAGTTGAAGGTGTTGTTGTTGAATCATTACCAAACACAACATTCAAAGTAGAGTTAGCAAATGGTCATCAGATATTAGCTCACATCTCTGGAAAGTTAAGAATGAATTACATCAAAATTCTTCCTGGAGATAAGGTTAAAGTAGAACTTTCACCATATGATTTAACTAAAGGAAGAATTACTTGGAGAGCAAAATAATATCTAATACTATAACAATAAAAATTATTCAGGAGGTGTATGATAATGAAGGTAAGACCATCAGTTAAAAAGATTTGCGATAAGTGCAAAGTTATCAAAAGAAAAGGTGTCATTAGAGTAATATGCGAAAATCCTAAGCATAAACAAAGACAAGGATAGGATTAAAAAGGATATAACACAAAGTTCGGGATTAGCGGCTGTTGAATATATGAAAGTATATTTGATAAATTTACGGTTTGTGTTCATATATATGCTTAAAAATAAGTTAAAGACTAATTTTATATAAGATTTTTTATGTTTATGTTATAAAACACCTCTAAGATTATAATATAAATATAAAAATAAGATGTAAATTTAGTATTTCACCTTTAACGAATTTGAGAAGCAATAACTAAAACATAATAATTAAATTAACATTTGGAGGTGTAGGAATGGCTCGTTTTGCAGGAGTTGATTTACCTAGAGAAAAGAGAGTTGAAATAGGACTTACATACATATATGGAATAGGACTATCTCGTTCACAAGAAATATTAAAAAAGGCTCAAGTAAGCCCAGACGTTAGAGTAAAAGATTTAACAGAAGAACAAGAAAAAGCTATAAGAACTGTTCTAGAAGGATATACTCTAGAAGGTGACTTGAGAAGAGAAGTAGCATTAAACATTAAAAGATTAACAGAAATTGGATGCTACAGAGGAACAAGACATAGAAAAGGTCTTCCTGTTAGAGGACAAAGAACAAAAACAAATGCTCGTACTAGAAAAGGACCAAGAAAACTAGTTAGCAAGAGCAAAAAATAAAATTCCAAGTTAGGAGGGAAATTTAGATAATGGCTAATAATACAGCAAAAAAGACAGTAACTAGAAGAAGAGACAGAAAAAATATCGAAAAAGGTATGGCTCATATTCACTCTAGTTTTAACAATACAATAGTAACTTTAACAGATACACAAGGAAATGTTTTATCATGGGCTAGTGCTGGAGAATTAGGATTCAAAGGTTCAAGAAAGAGCACTCCATTTGCTGCAGGTGAAGCTGCAGAAACAGCTGCAAAAGCTGCTATGGAACATGGATTAAAAACAGTAGAAGTATTTGTAAAAGGACCAGGTTCAGGACGTGAATCTGCAATAAGATCTTTACAAACAGCTGGATTAGAAATAACATCAATCAAAGATGTTACTCCAATACCACACAATGGTTGTAGACCACCAAAAAGAAGACGTGTATAATTTCTATAATTATATGTGCAATTTTATAAATTATAAATTAAGATTAGTAAAAATTTGAGGAAGGTGAAAAATAAAAATGGCAAGATATAAAGATGAACAATGCCGTATTTGCCGTAGAGAAGGACAAAAGTTGTTCTTAAAAGGTTCTAGATGCTACTCAGATAAATGCAGTATAGCTAGAAGAAATTATGCACCAGGACAAAATGGTCAAAAGAAAGGCAAAATTTCTGAATATGGTACACAATTAAGAGAAAAACAAAAAACAAAGGCTTTCTATGGAGTAGGAGAAAAACAATTTAGAAAATACTTTGAAATGGCTTCTACAAGCAAAGGAAAGACAGGTGAAGTATTACTTCAAATACTTGAAAGCAGATTAGATAATGTTGTATATAGATTAGGATTTGCAAGTTCAAGAGCTCAAGCAAGAATGCAAGTTACACATGGAGCTTTCGAAGTAAATGGACATAAAGTTGATATTCCATCATACTTAGTTAAAGCTGGAGATGTTATTTCTGTAAGAGAAATAAGAAAAGATAATGGAACAATAAAAGTTGCAGTTGAAGAAAATGCAGCAAAACCAGTTCCAGCTTGGCTTGAAAAAGATCAAGAGAAACTAAGTGGAAAAGTTGTAACATTAGCAACAAGAGAAGATATTGACCTACCAGTTGAAGAGCACTTAATAGTAGAACTATACTCTAAATAATAGTATTGTTCTAATCTATTATTTAGAAATTAGACAACTGAGGCAAGAGAGAATAATTGTAAGAAATAAAACAGTATATGTGAGCTTACAAGCTTATAAAATCATGAAAGGAGAAGACAGTTACTTTATTTTTAAGTAAATGTCAACTAAAAAGAATGATAGAATTTGAAAAGCCAAATATTAAATGCTTAGAGATGGACAATAGTATCAATTATGCTAAATTTACATGTGAACCACTTGAACGTGGATATGGTATAACACTTGGAAATTCATTAAGAAGAATATTACTTTCTTCTTTACCAGGAGCTGCAATTACATCTGTAAAGATAGAAGGTGCTGCTCATGAATTTACAACTATTCCTAATATAGTTGAAGATGTACCAGAAATAATTGTAAACTTAAAAATGGTAAGACTAAAAATTACTGATGACGAACCAAAAACTTTAAGAATCAATTTTAAAGGAGAAGGTGAAGTTACTGCAGCAGATATTGAAACAGACGGTACAGTTGAAGTATTAAATAAAGATTTACATATAGCAACAGTATCAGAAGGTGGAAGTTTAGTTATGGAAATGACAGCTAACCGTGGAAGAGGATATAATAATGCTGAAAAGAACAAAACACCAGATATGCCAATTGGAGTTATTCCAATAGACTCTATCTATACACCAGTAAAAAAGGTTAATTATCAAGTAGAGAACACTAGAGTTGGACAAATGGTAGATTTAGATAAGTTAACTATCGAATTATGGACTGATGGAAGTTTAAAACCATATGAAGCATTAAGTTTAGCTGCTAAGATTATGACTGAGCATTTAGAATTATTCATAGATCTATCAGAAATAAGCAAAAATACTCAAGTAATGGTAGAAAAAGAAGAATCTAAGAAAGAAAAAGTATTAGAAACATCTATCGAAGACTTAGAATTGTCTGCAAGGTCATTTAACTGCTTAAAGAGAGCAGGAATATCTACAGTAGAAGACTTGACAAATAAAACTGAAGCCGAGATGATGAAAGTAAGAAATCTAGGAAAGAAATCTCTAGATGAAGTAACAAATAAATTACATTCATTAGGACTTGACTTTACAAGCAATGAAGATTAAGGAAGGTGAGAAAAAGTGGCAAATAGAAAATTAGGAAGAGCAACTGACGTACGTGTAGCAATGCTTAAAACACAAGCAACTGATTTAATATGGCATGAAAGAATTGAAACAACTTTAGACAGAGCAAAAGAAACAAAAGCAATAGTTGATTCTCTAATTGCTTTAGCAGTAAAAGAAGCTGATAACTGTGAAGAAGTTGAAGTAAAAGTTTCAAAAGCTAAATTAGATGAAAAAGGTAATAAAGTTACTGAACTTGTAAAAAGTAAAAATGGTAGAGAATATTTAAAAGTTGTTAGAGAAACTACAACTGAAAAAAGAAAGAAAGACATGCCATCAAAGCTAAATGCAAGAAGAAAAATAATGAGAAATATCAATAAGGTTAAAGATGCAGAAGGAAACAATGTAGATTTACCTACAAAATTATTTGATGAATTAGCACCAAAATATAAAAATAATAATGGTGGATATACAAGAATAATTAGAAAAGGACAACGCAGAGGAGATGCTGCAGAAGTTGTTATATTAGAATTGATATAATTTAACAAAGAATAAATAGAGATAGTCGTAGATTAAATGTAGTAAATATCACATTTGGGGCTATCTTTATTTTATTTATATATTTTTTTGTGTAAATTCATTAACTAATATTTTATATTCATTAAAATCTAGTACTTTTATAAAAGAAAAATCTTTTGCAAAAGTTTTTAGAATATCTAAAGTTGAATCAGTTGAATTTAAATCTACAAGGATTAATTCGTAAATATTTAAGTTATAATATAAAAATTTATATATAAATATCTTTAAAAAATATTCTACAGAGTTTTCTTGGTTATGAAAAGTAAGAATAAAGCTAGTACCGATTAAGTAGAATTTTGGGGTACCTATGTATATGAATTATTTCAGTTATAAATTTAAAAAGCCCATATAGTGAAAAGAACCATAAAAATAGAGATAACATAAATTCAAACATATATATATTCAAGTACTAAGTATAGTAATTGCCTTTCTTGTGATATTATATGAAACTATATAAAAAGTGTTACTATTGAAAATAAAAAATGTTTATGATAATATATAAGAACAAATATTTGAAGGAGAAAAAGAAATTGCAATTAGAGGGTAAGCTAATAAAGATACGATATAAAAATGAATCAAATAGTTACACTGTTGCGGATTTTGAGACAATAGATAATGAGGATATAACTGTTGTAGGTTATCTACCTTTTGTAAATGAGGGAGATGAATTAATTTTAATTGGAGAGATTATAGTACATCCTGATTATGGAGAACAACTTAAAATAGATACATTTGAAAAAAAGATGCCAGATACTCCTGAGGCATTAGAACATTATTTATCAAATGGAACTTTTAAGGGAATAGGACCAGCGACTGCAAAAAGAATAGTTAAGACGTTTGGAAATGACACAATAAATGTGATAAAATTTGAACCCCAAAAACTTGCTACTATAAAAGGAATAAATGAAGAAAAAGCATTAGAAATTGCAGAAACTTTTTTAGCTAATTGGGAAATATGGCAAATAGTAGGATTTTTAGATAAATTTGGAATAGGTCCACAAAGTGCAGAAAGTGTGTATAAAAAGTTAGGCGAAAATGCATTAGAGCAAATTATGAAAAATCCATACATTTTAATTGATGTAGCAAGTAAAGTAAGCTTTGAAAAAGTAGACAAAATAGCTTTAGAATTAGGAATTCCAAGTGATGCATATAAAAGAATTAGAAGTGGAATAAAATACGGACTAGAAAGAATAGCTCTAAATGGAAATTCTGCTGTTTTATATGATAATTTGGTTGATTATGTTGAAGAATTACTTAAGGTATCAAAAGAATCTGTTGAAGAAACTATAATAAACATGAAAGCTAAAGAAGAAATTATTATAGAAGATAGGATGGAAAACGAAAAGATTCAAGAATGGGTTTATCTAAAAATGTTTTATAATGCTGAAAAAAATATTGCATTAAGATTAATTGGATTAAGAGACGCAGAAAATTCAAAATATATAGGTTCATTAAAGAGCGAGCTTAAAGATATAGAAAAAGACATCAATTTAAAACTTTCTGAAAAGCAAAGAGAAGCAATAGAACTTATAAATGACAATAATGTGTGTGTTATAACTGGTGGTCCTGGAACAGGAAAAACTACAATTATAAAAGCCGTAATAGAATTATATAAAAAGCATGGAAAGAAGCCAGTATTGTGTGCTCCTACTGGAAGAGCTGCTAAAAGAATGACTGAAACAACTGGAGAAGAAGCAAAAACGTTACATAGATTATTAGAACTAATGGGCGGAGATGACGAAAATCTATTTAGTGCAGAACTGTTAGTTACACCAATTGATGGAGACATAATAATTGTTGATGAAGCATCTATGCTCGACATGTTTCTAATGAATTATTTAGTAAAGGCAATATACAAAGGAACAAAGTTGGTGCTAGTAGGAGATATTGACCAGCTACCTTCAGTAGGTCCTGGAAGTGTTTTAAAAGATATAATTGAATCAGATGAAATATGTACAATAAGACTTAGTCAAATTTTTAGACAAGCAGCTAAAAGTAAAATAATTATTAATAGCCATAGAGTAAACGAAGGAGAAGAATTTATAGGTGGAAGTACAAAGCAAACGAATGTTGATGGTGAAGAGATTGATTTATTAGATGATTTTTTCTTTATAAATGAAACAAACCAGGAAAGTATACAAAAAACGATAGTAAGTCTTTGTAAAGGTAGACTTCAAAAATTTGGAAATTATGATTTCTTTAATAACATTCAAGTAATAACACCTACTAAAAAAGGTAAATTAGGAACAAAAGAATTAAATATTTTATTGCAAGAAGAATTAAATCCTTTAGAAGAAAGTAAAAACGAAAGAGAATATGGAAACATAAAGTTTAGAGAAAATGATAGAGTTATGCAAACAAAGAATAATTATAATATATTGTGGGAAAAAGGAAATGAAAGAAATTTTAATAAAGATTTAGGAAATGGTGTTTTCAATGGAGAACTTGGAAAAATAGAGAAAATTAGTAGCAAGGATAAAACTATATTGGTAAGATTTGATGATGGAAAAGTAGCTACATATGAAGGAAATGAATTAGAACAATTGGAACATGCTTATAGTATTACTGTACATAAATCACAAGGTAGTGAGTTTGATGTAGTAATATTGGTTGTTGCACAAACTGCACCAATGTTATTAACAAGAAATTTAATTTATACAGCAATGACTAGAGCAAAAAAATTATTGATAGTTATTGGAGCGCAAAGTACAATTAATTATATGATAAATAATAATACGACGAGACATAGAAATACTGGATTAAAATTTAAATTGCAAAATGTAGGAAAAGAAAATGGAATATAATATGTATGTATAAAGAAAAGCTTTAATAGATGAAATAATGAAAAAGTATATAGAAAAAATATTAGATACAATATATCCGCCAAAGTGTGGATTTTGTGGAGAAATTGATGATAGAAGTATATGCGAAAATTGTTTGAAAACAGTGAAAAATGAAGCAAAATGTATAAAACAAAGTAAAACTAAAGAAAACAAAGAATGGAACTTTGATGAACATATATATTTGTTTGAATATAAAGGAATTATAAGAGAAAAAATTTTAGAATACAAATTTAAAGATGGAGCATATTTATATAAGACTTTTATAAATATTTTAATAAATGATAAAAAAATATGTGCAATTTTAAAATCTTATGATATAATTACGCCAGTACCAATGCATTATAAGAAGAAATTACAACGAGGATATAATCAAGCTGAATTAATAGCAAAAAATTTATATGATTATATTGAATTCGTAAATATATTAAAAAAAGTAAAAAATACAGCTAAACAAAGCGAATTAACTAGAAAAGAAAGACTTAAAAATCTCAAAAATGCTTATAATGTAAATGAAAAATATAAAGAAAATATAAAAAACAAAAAAATTTTAATATTTGATGATATATTTACTACTGGAAGTACTGCAAATGAATGTGCAACTGAGATAAGAAGGTTTGAGCCTACTAAAATAGGAATATTAACAATAGCAAAAGATTTTATAGAAAAATAATAAATAACAAAAGTAAAAAGAAGGGAGAAAAACGCAAATGGATGATTTAGTAGAAAGCATACTTGACTATATAAGATCGGATTATACTGATTATGCCATTATGATAAATGGAGAGTGGGGAAGTGGAAAAACTTATTTTTGGAACAATAAAATAAAAAGTAAAATAGACTCTATGCAAATTCATGGAAAAAAATATACTACTATTTACATGTCATTGTATGGAATATCTAATCTAGAAGAAATAAGCAAAAAAATATTTATTGAGACAACGCAGTTAATGGATAAAAATTTAAAGAAGTTCATGAACTCTAAAAATGTTACAACAATTCCAGAATATGCAAAAAATGGAATTGATATGGCAAACCTTTTTGGAGTAACTCAAAATGGAGATAAAATGAACTATGAAGACTTTTTCTCTACAGAGGATAAAGTATTTTGCTTTGATGATTTAGAAAGAGCTAATGTTGATGTAATAGATATATTAGGTTATATAAATAATTTTGTTGAACATGACCATATAAAAACTATTATCATATGTAATGAAAAAGAACTTGCAACTAAGCTAAAAAGTAGCAATCTAGAAATGAAAACTTTTATAGCAACATATTTGCTTGATAAACAAAATAAGATTAATATTGATACAGATGAACCAATGGTTGAAAGAATTCAAGATACTATTGAATATGTATTTGATAAAGCAAATGACTATGAGAGAATAAAAGAAAAGTTAATTGGTGAAACTTTTGAGTATAATCCTGAATTTGAATATATAATAAATGGACTTTTAATGAGATATGAGAAGTATCCTGAATTGATTAGATTTCTAAGATCAAATACATTATTAATAACAACCACATTTAAAAAGAGTGGAACAAGAAATTTAAGAATTTTAAAACATGCATTAAATGATTTTAAAAAGGTTTTTGACATGGTAAATAAAACGTATCCAAATATTAATTATAGAGCTATACAAACTATGTTAATATTTACGATTGCTATATCTTTTGAAATAAAAGCAGGAAAAATTACAAAGGATAAGTTCAAAAACATAGCAAACAATGAAGAGTATAAAGCAATACTTGTATCATCAAGAGTATTTATGGATAATAGACAATTCTATATTAAAGAATTTGATAATAATTATTATTATAATTTTAAAGTTGAATATAGATTTTTTAAATTTATTGAGTTATATGTTAGAACAAGAATATTTGATATGAAGACGTTTAAAGATGATATGGAAGCTATTTCTAAGAGCAATGAGAAAAAAGCAATACCAGGATATAAGAAGCTTCTTACAGAAGAATATTGGAAAATATCAGATGAAGAATTCGGAAATGTTGTAGAAGAAGTACTAGCTGATGTACAAAAGGGCTCGATAGCAGCAATTGATATAGTTAAACTATTTGCATATTTTAGTCATTTTATAGATAAAAAATTGATAGATTATGACATTAAAACTATAGAAAGTGTATTTTTATCAGGTCTAAATATAGCAGCAGTATCATCAAAATATTGTGACAATGTAGAAGAAGAACTATCACAGATTGCAGTAGAAGATGCTGGACCAGAAATGAAGAATGTTTTACAAAGATTTTATGAGATAAATGATGCACTTAAAGATAAGATGTACAAGGAAAAAGCAGATGAACTATTTAAATATATACCAATGAAGATGGAAACTTTCTATGATAAATTTGAAAAAGAATTTAGTGATGTTCCAATATTTAAATACTATGACCCATTCCAATTATTCCAAAGACTATCTTGTGCAAGCAACGAGGATATAGTTACTATAAGAGAAATGCTTGCTGAAAGAGCAAAACATAATAAAGAACAAATAAAACCAGAATTAGAAAACATAGTAAAACTAAGAAAGATTATGGTAGATTATATTGACGGTAAGAGACCAACAATAAAGACAGTAATGATAAAAGAATTTGGTGATGAGCTAGATAATATTATAAAAATGTATGAAGAATAATTTTTGGATGGCAATTTTATAAACGATGAATAATTTTTTCCTTATTTGCAATAATAAGACTATAAATACAATCAAGGAGGAGATTATGAAAGCAACAGGAGTTGTAAGAAGAATTGATGATTTAGGTAGAGTTGTTATTCCAAAAGAAATAAGAAGAACATTAAGGATAAAAGAGGGAGATCCATTAGAGATATTTACGGATAAAGAAGGAGAAGTAATACTAAAAAAGTATTCTCCAATAGGTGAGCTTTCGGAATTTGCTGCAGAGTATGCAGAAACATTAACAAAGACAACAGGGCACATTGCATGTATTACTGACAAGGATACTGTAATTGCAGTATCAGGTGGTTCAAAAAAAGAATTACTAGAGCAAGGTATAAGTAGAGAACTAGAAAAAATAATGGAAGAACAGGAAAAATATTTAAGCAAAGAAAATAATGATGTAGCAGTTCCGATAACTCAAAATGAAAAAGAAGAAAAAATATCAAAAGCACAGGTAATTTACCCAATAATATCTGATGGAAGCTCAATAGGAAGTGTAATTTTATTGTCAAAAGATAATAAAACAAAAATGACAGAAGTTGAACAAAAAGTAGCTCAATCAGCAGCAAGCTTTTTAGGAAAGCAGATGGAAATATAAAATAAAAAAGTTTTATAAAAGTACTTGATAAATGGTAATATTTATAGTATAAATAATATAAGTGAAATATTCGGTTACAAAGGAGGAAGAATAATGGAAGGACCAATTAAGAATCAATTTAATGCAGCAGTACCAACAAAGGTAAGTATGTGGACAAAAGTTAAAAACTTTTTATTACAAGATATAACAATAGAGTTGACACCAAAGCAAGAAGCAACATTTAGAGCAATAGATGATTTTTGGCATCAAGAGATTACGGATGAACAAGCATATAGCTTTTTATTCCAAAAAATAAAATTTTAATAAAAATGAGTAAGCACAGTTTGTATTAGCTTACTCATTTTTGTATAGTAAAATGCAAAATATAAATCCAAAAACAAAGTTAATAAAGGAGAATAAATTTTCTATTTGTTGGCTAAAATACTTGAAAAGTATAAGCATTTGGTATAAAATAATACTGTCTTAAAGGACAATGTTAAAATCAAAAGGAGGAATTGATTTATGTCAGTAAAAGTAGGAATCAATGGTTTTGGAAGAATAGGAAAACTAGCATTCCAAGCAGCATTAAAAAATGAAGAAGTAGAGGTTGTAGCAGTTAATGATCCTTTTATAACAGCAGATTATATGGCTTATATGGTAAAATTTGACTCAATGCATGGAAAATTTAATGGAGACATTAGAGCAGAAGAAGGAAAACTAATAGTAAATGGAAAAGAAATAAATGTATATAATGAAATGGATCCAAACAATATTCCATGGGGAAAAGAAGGAGTAGAATATGTTCTTGAATGTTCAGGAGTATTTACTACTTTAGAGAAAGCACAAGCTCATATAAATGCTGGAGCAAAAAAGGTTGTAATAAGTGCTCCATCTAAAGATGCTCCAATGTTTGTAATGGGAGTAAACAATGAAAAATATGATCCATCAATGAATATTGTTTCAAATGCATCATGTACAACAAACTGTTTAGCACCACTTGCCAAAATAATAAATGATAACTTTGGAATAAAAGAAGGATTAATGACAACAGTTCATTCAACAACTGCAACACAAAAAACAGTTGATGGAGCTTCTAAGAAAGATTGGAGAGGAGGAAGAGCTGCTGCAGCAAACATTATACCATCATCTACAGGTGCAGCTAAAGCTGTAGGAAAAGTTATTCCAGAATTAAATGGAAAATTAACAGGTATGGCATTTAGAGTACCAACAATGGATGTATCAGTTGTTGACTTAACATGTAATTTAGAAAAACCAGCAACATATGAAGAAATATGTGCAGCTGTAAAGAGAGCATCAGAAGGTGAATTAAAAGGAATAGTTGAATATGTAGATGAAGATGTTGTATCATCAGACTTTTTAAGTGATGAGCATACTTCAATATTTGATGCAAAAGCTGGAATAATGTTAACAGACACATTTGTAAAATTAGTTGCATGGTATGACAATGAGTGGGGATATGCTCACAAATTAGTTGATTTGGCTGCTTATATTGCAAAAGTAGATAACAAATAATAAGTTTTATATAAGTTCTAATGCTGGAGATTTAGTTCCAGCATTAGAAAGATATATATAAAAGAGTTTTTTTAAAGCTTTTTTACATGTATCTTAAAATAGATACAAACCTAAACTTATAAGTGAAAGGAAAGAAAATTATGAATAAGAAAACAATAAAAGATATTGATTTAAAAAATAAAAAAGTTTTAGTTAGATGTGATTTCAATGTACCACAAGACGAAAACTTAAAAATCACAGATAATAGAAGAATTGTAGCAGCTCTTCCAACAATAAAATATTTATTAGAGAATAACTGCAAAGTAATTTTATGTTCTCATCTAGGAAGACCAAAGGGACAAGTAAAAAAAGAGTTTTCTTTAGCTCCTGTTGCTGAAGAATTATCAAAATTACTAGGTCAAGAAGTAAAGCTTGCATCTGATATAATTGGAGATAGTGCAAAAGATTTAACAACTAATATGAAAAATGGTGAAGTTGTTTTACTAGAAAATGTTAGATTTGATTCAAGAGAAGAAGCAAATGACAAAGAATTTGCAAAAGAACTTGCAAGTCTTGCAGAATTATATGTAAATGATGCTTTTGGAACTGCACATAGAGCACATGCTTCAACAGCTGGAGTAGCAGAATTCTTACCAGCAGTAGCAGGCTTTTTAATGGAAAAAGAAATAAACTTTTTAGGAACAACTCTTGAAAATCCCAAAAGACCATTTGTTGCAATATTAGGTGGAAAGAAAGTTTCTGATAAAATAGGTGTAATAGATAGCCTACTTGAAAAAGTTGATACATTGCTTATAGGAGGAGCTATGGCTTATACATTCTTCAAAGCTATGGGATATGAAGTAGGAAATTCTGTATGTGAACCGGATAAAATTGATTTAGCTTTAGCAGCAATGGAAAAAGCAAAGACTAAAGGTGTAAAAATGTTATTACCAGTAGACACTGTTGTTGGAAAAGAATTTGATCCAAATACTGAGAGTAAAATAGTAGGTTACAAAGAAATTCCAGAAGGATGGGAAGGCTTTGATATAGGACCTGAGACAATAAAAATATTTGAAGAAGAATTAAAAGATGCAAAAACTGTTGTTTGGAATGGACCTTTAGGGTTATCTGAATTCAAAAAATTTGCAGTAGGAACAGATACAATAGCAAAATTCTTAGGAGACATGAAAGATGTAACAACAGTAATTGGAGGAGGAGATTCTGCTGCTGCTATTGAAAGAATGGGAATAGGGGATAAATTTTCACATATTTCAACAGGAGGAGGAGCTTCACTTGAATTCTTAGAGGGAAAGAAACTTCCAGGAGTTGAATGTTTACTTGATAAATAACAATAAAAGAAAGGTTTTTAGTGAATGGATGAATTCGTAGACGTATTCACGAAAGACGGCTATAAAACAGGTGAAAAGCTTTTAAGAGAAGATGCAATAAAACAAGGAAAACTAATAAAAGCTTTTCAAATATGGATTTTCAATGACGAAAATCAAGTTTTAATAGAAAAAAGAAGTAAACGGAAAACTTCATGATGCAGATATGTTAGACATATGTTCAGGACATGTTCAGAGTGGAGAAAGAGAACTTCAAGCAGTAATAAGAGAAATAAATGAGGAACTTGGAGAAGGAGTATTAAGTAATCAAGAACTCGAACATATAACAAGAATAGGAACAGAGCTATGTGACTTTAGAAAATATGGTAGAGTAGGTAATTATATAGTTCCTTGGTATATGTTAAAGCTAAAAAGATCTATTCCAGTCGAAAATTTTTCATTAGAGCAAGAAGAAGTTGCTAGCATAGATTGGGTTGAATACGAAAAAGTAAAGCAAATGATAAAGGATGGAAGTAATAACATAAGAATACCATATCTACCCCAGATAAAAAGTCTATTAGAAAAATTGGATGACGTATTATATGAAAGGACAAGAGATGAAAGATGAGAAATAAAATAATTGCAGGAAATTGGAAAATGAATATGCTTCCAAATGAAGCTATTAACTTTTTAACAGAACTACCTAATTATATAAAAGATTGCAAACACGAAGTAATTTTGTGTGTACCATTTATAGATTTATTTTATAGTTTGTTAGCAGTTCAGGAAACTAATATAAAAATAGGTGCACAAAACATGCATTGGGAAGAGAAAGGCGCATACACAGGAGAAGTATCTGGTGAAATGCTAAAAAGCATAAATGTTGAATATGTAATAATAGGACATTCTGAAAGAAGAGCTTATTTTAATGAAACGGATGAAACTGTTAATAAAAAAATAAAAGCAGCACTTAAAAATGAATTAAAACCAATTGTATGTGTTGGAGAAAGTTTAGAACAAAAAGAAGCTGGAAAAACAGAAGAAATTATTACTACTCAAGTTGAAAAGGCTTTTAAAGAAATAAGTGGAGAAGATGCTAAAAAAATAATAATTGCTTATGAACCTATTTGGGCAATAGGAACAGGAAAAACAGCAACTGCAGATGACGCGAACAATAGCATTAAAGCTATTAGAAATAAGATTAATAGCATGTATGGAGCTGATGTTGCAGATAATATTCATATTCTTTACGGAGGAAGTGTAAAATCTTCAAATGCTAGAGAACTATTTGAAACATCAGATATTGATGGAGCCTTAATTGGTGGTGCAAGTTTAAAAGTTGATGAATTTGCAAAAATAGCAAATTATGATAAATAAAAGAAAGGGTTAGCAATTTTGCTAAAAAAATAAAAAAATGAAAAACGAAAAATTGACAATGTTAATGATACTAGATGGATTTGGAATAAATGAAAATGAACAAGGAAATGCTGTAAAGCTAGCAAATACACCTAATATAGATAGATTAATGAAAACTTGTCCAACAACAAAAATGTATACAAGTGGATTAAAAGTTGGACTTCCAGATGGTCAAATGGGAAATTCAGAAGTGGGACATACAAATATTGGTGCTGGAAGAATTGTTTATCAAGATTTAACAAAGATAACCAAGTCTATAGAAGATGGAGATTTCTTTTCAATTCCAGAATTTAATAAAGCAATCGAAAATTGTAAAGAACACAATTCAAAATTGCATATAATGGGACTACTTTCAGATGGAGGTGTTCATAGTCACATTCGTCATCTATATGGATTGCTAGAGCTTGCGAAAAGAAAAGACTTTGAGAATGTATTTGTACATTGTTTCATGGACGGAAGAGATACGGCTCCAGTATCTGGTGAAGGTTATATAGCAAGTCTAGAAGAAAAAATGAAAGAAAAAGGAATTGGAAAGATTGCAACGATATCTGGAAGATTTTTTGCAATGGATAGAGATAAGAGATGGAACAGAATTGAAAAAGCTTATGATGCTATGGTGAATGGAGAGGGAGTAAAAGCACCATCTGCAATATCTGCAATAGAAAGTTCATATCAAAAGGAAATATTTGATGAATTTGTTGAACCAACGGTTATAATGAACGGAGATGCACCTGTTGCTAAAATTGAGCCAAATGATTCTGTAATATTCTTTAACTTTAGACCAGATAGAGCAAGAGAAATATCAAGAGTATTAGTAGATACAAAATTTGAAGAATTTGAGACTCGTAAAGACTTAAATTTATATTTTGTATGCATGACTCCATATGATGAAACTTTACCAAAAGTAGAAGTAGCATTTAAAAAGGAACCATTAAAAAATACTTATGGAGAATATGTAAGTAAACATGGACTTACACAATTAAGAATTGCAGAGACAGAAAAATATGCACATGTAACATTTTTCTTTAATGGTGGAGAAGAAAAACAATATCCTGGCGAGGACAGAATATTAGTTCCATCTCCAAAAGTTGAAACTTATGATATGCAACCAGAAATGAGCGCAGAAGAAGTTACAAATAAAGTAGTAGAAGCAATAAATTCAAAAAAATATGATACTATAATATTAAATTATGCAAATCCAGATATGGTTGGACATACAGGAAGCTTAGAAGCTGCAATAAAAGCAGTTGAGAAAATTGATGAGTGTGTAGGAAAAGTTGTAGAAGCAGTAAATGCTCAAAGTGGAGTATTACTAATTACAGCAGATCATGGTAACTGTGAGCAAATGATTGACTACAAAACAGGAGAACCACATACAGCACATACAACAAATCCTGTACCATTAATACTTGTCGGATTAGACAGTGCAAAACTAAGAGAAGGAAAACTTGCAGACTTAGCACCAACAATGCTTGATATTATGGGATTAGATAAACCAGAAGAAATGACAGGAGAGAGTATAATAGTTAGCAAATAATGAAAATTTAGGGCAGTTAATAATTTTAGGGCTGCCCTTATTTTAAAATTAAGTAGAAAATAATTGAGGAAAATATGCAGTCAAATACAATAATAGAAAAATTATATTTTGAAATAAGAAAAAGTATATTTAATATGATTCCAGAAAAGTGTGATGAAGTCTATTTATATGCGACAGTAATTGTGGACGATGAAAATGAAGAATCGGGAGAGATGTTTTTCTTTTATTATCCAAAAGGAATTATACGCAAAAGGCCAGTGAATGTATATGAAATTCCAAGTAGATTTAATATTGAAGAAAAAGAATATATGAAGATGGCAGAGAAGTTATATGAACTATTGAAACAATTGAGAAAACAATGTAAAATATATTATGGTATAGATTGGAGCAATGTAACAATAAGTATAAAAAACGTAGAGTTTAAAGCTGAGTATAATTGTGATGATTTAATAAATTCTTTTTATTCTGACAAAGATAGAAAACTTATTTGGCAGTACAAATATTTGGATTATCCAATAGAAAAGATATCTAAAAGCGATAAAGAAATTCTAGATAATTATTTGTCAGAAGAGGAAAATGGAATGCATAAGGTATTTTCTCATATTGAAAATTTTTATAAAAAAATGGAAAAGAAGAGCATTATATACAACAATCAGGAAAACTAAAAAGTAGAATAAAGTCGAAAGATGAGAGGAAAAATGAGCAGAGGAAAAAAAGAAAAAAAAATAAATATCTATAAGATATTTGTAGTAATAATATTTTTATGTATAACTATTTTTATATTAAAAATAGCACCAAATTATATTAGAAATGAAATATCAGATAAAACTAATTTAGTGATTAATAATAGTAATATTACCAAAAGACTGAAAAATGATGTATTAGTTGAAAATGATGTAATATATATATCAACTAAAGACATAGCTAATTTCTTTGATGAACATATATTTTATGATAATACATATGACAGCTTAATAACAACGTCAAATACAAAAATTGCAACAATGAAGTTAGGCGAAAAGAAAGCGAAGATAAATGATGTAACATTTTCGCTAATTGCTGGTGCAAAAAAAGTTGATGGAGAGTTTTATATTCCTTTTTCTGAGATAGGAAAGTCTGTGTATAATGTAGAAACATCATATAAAAAGGAAACTGACACAGTTGTAATTATTTCATTAGATAGGGCATTAACATATGGAAATAGTAGTAAAAACAATAATGTAAAATACAAGCCAACAGTATTTTCAAAAAGTGTAGATAAAGTTGGAAGAGGAGATACTTTAACAATTGTAGATACAGATGAAGAAATACCAAGTGGTTGGAAAAAAGTTACAACAGAAAATGGAAAAATAGGATATGTTAAAGAAAATACTATAGTGAATATCCAAAAAATGAGGGATACTTTAAAAGTAGACAAACAAATAGAAGGAAATGTTAGTGTAGTATGGGATTACTTTTCTATTTATGGAAAAGCTCCACAAAGGACTGGAACAATTGAAGGAGTAAATGTAGTATCGCCAACATTCTTTGCATTAAAAGATGGAGGAAAAGGTGAAATTACCGCAAATGTTGGAACTCAAGGAATAAACTATATAAATTGGGCACATAGTAATAATTATAAGGTATGGGCATTAGTTAGCAATGATTCAAATAAAGCATTAACATCAACAATATTAAATGATTATAATTTAAGAAATAATCTAATAAATAATATTTTATCTGTAGCTGAGAATTATAACTTAGATGGTATAAACATTGATTTTGAAAATATAAAAATGGCAGACAAAGATGTATTTTCAAGATTTATAATAGAACTAGCACCAAGGCTTAGAGATTTAGGAAAAGTTTTGTCAGTTGATGTTACTGCACCAGATGGTTCTGAAGACTGGTCTCTATGTTATGATAGAAATGTTTTAGGTGATGTTGCAGATTATATAATGTTTATGGCATATGACCAGCATGGAAAATCATCAACAGAAGCTGGAACTGTAGCTGGATATGATTGGGTAGAAAATAGTTTAAAGAAATTTATAGATAGAGAAGAAGTTGATTCAAGTAAAATTGTTTTAGGAATTCCATTTTATACAAGAGTCTGGACAGAGGAAAATGGTAAATTAGATTCATTTACAGTAGAAATGAAAGAAACGGACAATTATATTCCTGAAGGTGTAGAAAAAGAGTGGAAAGATGATGTAAAACAAAACTATGTAGAGTACCAAAAAAATGGAAAAACATATAAAATATGGATTGAAGATGAAGAATCTATAAAATGTAAGTTAGAGTTAATTCAAAAATATAATTTGGCTGGAGCTGCTTATTGGGAGAAAGATAGAGAATCAGATTCGATTTGGAAGCTTATTAGCGAAGAACTGAATATAAAATAAGAATTTAAAAGCACTTTTATAAATATAGTTTATAGAGGTGTTTTTATGTGTAATATAGAGTTTTTTGATATTGATGATTCAAAAGAGTTTTTTACTAGAGATGCTAAATTAAAAAAGTTAAAAAGGATAGAGAAAAAGCTAAAAAAAGGGCAAAAGGGTATTGTATCGATAAAAGTAAAAGAAGAAGTAAAGAAAATGGATTTGAATAAGCAAAAAAAGCTTTCAAATCTAATAAATATAATCAAATTATCAGAAAATAATAAAGATATATATGTTGATTTTATAGAAGATGTATTAAAAAAAGTAATAAGCTTACTTGAGTTAGTGAGTGAAGAACAAGAAGTGTATTTCTTAGTAAAGGAAAATAGGGCGTATATAGAAAATTTGGTAAAAAATATGAGAGAAAAATATAAAATTTTAGATATTGTAACAAATAAAGTAAATGAGTTTTCTAAAATGGAAGATGAAAATGTAATTATATTAAATAATAAAAGGAAAAGTCTAAAAAGAGCAAAATTCATTATAAATATAGATTTTAATGAAAATGAAATAAATGAGTATTGCATAAATAGAAATGCAATTGTATTCAATGAAAGCAAGAATGCAATTAAAAATATAGTAGGATTTGATGGAATAATAATCAATAATATTGAATTTTTTGATAAAGAATATGAAATTAAAGATTTATATCTAGCTAGCAATAATAAAAACGTTATTGTTGATGAAATTAAAGAAAGAATTAACAATTGTGAAATAAAGTTTATTGGAAATAATGGAGCAATAAACTTGACAAAATAGCAAAAAAAGGTTATATTTATACAATATAAAAGTACATATGTTTTATGTTTAGGAGGCAAATCTATGGAAGAAAAAGGAATTTTAATATCACAAGAAGGATTTGAAAAATTAGAAAAAGAATTAGATTATTTAAGAACAACAAAAAGAGCAGAAATAGCTGAAAAAATAAAAGTAGCATTAGGATTTGGAGATTTATCTGAAAATTCAGAATATGATGAAGCAAAAAATGCACAAGCAGAAAATGAAGGAAAAATAGCTGAATTAGAAAATAAATTAAGATATGCAAAAATAATTGATGAATCAGAAATTGATACAAAAACTGTTCAAGTAGGAAATATAGTAACATTACATGATGAAGAATTTGACGAAAATGTAACGTATACTATAGTCGGATCTACTGAAGTAAATCTTGAAGAAAATAAAATATCAAATGAATCACCAATAGGAGCAGCTCTTCTTGGAAAAAAGAAAAATGATATAGTTGAAATAAAAGTTCCAGTTGGAACAGTAAAATACAAAATTCTTTCTATAAAAAAATAAAATTTTGAGGAGGAAAAACAAATGAAGGATTTATTAAAGAAAACAGGCTGGTCTAATATATTAGTGTCTTTGATTTTTGGTGTGTTAGGAATAGTACTTATTGCACAACCAGATGCAGCAGTTAAAGTTATTACAACAACACTTGGAGTAGTTTTTATAATAGTAGGAGCTATTAAAATTGTAGAATACTTTGCATCAAAGGAGCATAATGAAATAATTAGTTATGATTTAATATATGGTATTATTGCTGTAGTAATAGGTTTGATTACTATGTTATATAGTAATGCTGTTGAGTTTATGTTTAGACTTATGTTAGGAATTTGGATAATTTATTCAGGAGCTTTAAGGCTTTCACTAGCAGTAAAATTAAAAAATATAAATTCAAGTGCTTGGATATATTCTTTAATAATAGCAATTATTATAATAATAGGTGGTATAGCAGTTGCATTTACTCAAGGCGCAGTTATTGTAGCAATAGGAGTTATAACACTTATATATGCAATACTAGATTTTATAGAAAGTATAATATTCTTAAAGAATGTAAATAAAATATTATAGTTTTGATTGTAAAGAATTTTGTATGAAATGAATAATAAACTAAATAGGACTTCTAAAAGTCCTATTTTTGAGGTAAGGGATGTATTATACTTATATGTTAAGATGTAAAGACAATTCAATTTATACTGGGATAGCAAGTAATCTAGAAAGAAGAATGGAAGAACATTTTTCAAGAAATGGTAAAGAGGCAAAATATACTAGAAGTAGAAAAGCTAAAAATTTAGAGATGGCATGGCAAAGTGAAGACAAATCTACTGCTGCAAGATTAGAATACTGGATAAAAAAATTAAATAAAGAGAATAAAGAGAAGTTGATTAAAAATCCACAGATATTAAGGTATATATTAGAAGATAAAATTGAATCAGAAAAGTATGATATAGTCCAAATAGAAAAAATAAAATATATATAACAATTAATTTTTCTTGAAATTTTATAATTTTTATGGTATAACAAACGTAGCTTAAAGGAATTTTTAGTCGATTTATGGGAGGAATAGCAATGGAAATAAACGAAGAAAAAAGACAAAAATTTATGGAGAGTGCAGGCAAAAGAGTAAATAATGTAATGCATGATATCCAAATATTAGAGCCGATGGCTAGAAGTAATGTATATGATTTTACAAAAGAAGATGTAGAGCAAATGTTTTCCGCAATGCAAGCAACACTTGAAAGTACAAAATCAGAATTTGATAAAAGATTTGAAGAAAAAGCAAGACAAGAAAGAAAAACATTTTCATTTGGATCACCTGCTAGTATAGAAGAAAATGTAGAAAATGTTGGAATAGAATAAAAATAAAAGACAGGCAAAAAAATTTCTAATTTGCTTTGTCTTTTTTTATTTCATTTGTTAAGTTAACAAGATAATCAATTGATACATTATAGTATTTAGCTAAAGTAATTAGATGTGCAATGGGAACGGTTCTCTTACCATTTTCATATTCTGAATAGTATTGTTGTGAAATACCAAGAATATTTGCAACTTCTTTTTGGAGTAGATCATGATCTTCTCTTAAATCTTTAATTCTTTTAAATTTCATTTTTAGGAAAATCCTTTCAAAAAAATTATGTTAATTATATTTTACCAGAAAAATACAAATTATGCAATGTTTGTAGTAGCTTTTAAGCCATATCGAATGAAAAATTGCGTTTTTTTATAAAATGTGGTATAATAAATATGTATGGTGTTTAAGGAGGATTTATTATGACACACGATGAAAAATTTGATTTTGATATAGCAAATTTAAAAAAGGATTTAGCCATGGAGAATATGGTAGTAGAACAAGAAGACATAGATTTATTAAAAAGATACTCAAATAATGAAATAACAATGAATGAAATGATAAATATAATAAAAAAAGATTTAGTGCAAGGAGTATAATTTATGAGTGATTTATATGAGGCAAGAAATTCAATATATTGTTATGAAAACAGCAATATATTAAAAAATCAGTTTAATATTAAAGACAATAAATTGCTAGAAAAAGCCGAAAGAAAAGTTACTCTTGCAAAATTATATGAATTAAGACAAAATAAAAAAATAGGTGAATTTGATATAAAGCATTTTGTATCAATTCACAAATTTTTATTTGAGGACATATATCCATTTGCAGGATTATTTAGAAATGAAAATATTGCAAAAGGTAACTTTTGTTTTGCTGAATGGATTTATATAGAGGATGAATTAAAAAGAATATTAAACGAACTAAAAGATGAAAAATATTTAAAAGATTTACCAAGAGATGAGTTTGTAAAAAGATTAGCATATTATATGTCTGAGCTAAATGTGCTACATCCATTTAGAGAAGGAAATGGAAGAACAATTAGAGAATTTATAAGAGAGCTGGCTTATGTAAATGGATATATATTTGATTTAAAAGATATAGACCCAGAAGATATGCTAAATGCAAGTATAAAATCTGTATTTGATACAACTGATTTGGAAAAAATATTAGATAAATGTTTAACAAAAAGACGGATAAGAAAATTTCTTATTTGTCTTTTTTTACAAATGTGTTATAATTTCTGCAAAAGATATTAGGAGAAAAAATATGGTAGCAGTAGCAATAATTTTAATTATTTTAGTTGTATTATATTTTTGTATAGGAATCTATTTTTATAATTTTGCATTAAAATCTGAAAAAAATAAAAAAGATGAAACTACAGATTATATATCAGACTATGAAAAAGAGATAATAGAAACTAGTAAGAAATGGTTTAATGAAAACGCAAAAGATGTTTTTGTAGGCGATTTACATGGATTTGAAATAAATCAAAATTCTGATAAATGGGTAATAGTTGTGCATGGATATAAAGGAAGAGCTAAAAATATGACTGTTGCAACAAGCAAATTTTTTGAAATGGGTTTTAATACTTTAACTCCAGATTTAAGAGGACATGGCCAAAGCAAAGGAAATTATATTGCAATGGGCTGGGACGATAGAATTGATATAATTAAATGGATTAATTATATTTTAGAAAAAAATAAAAATGCCAAAATTATACTTTATGGAGTATCTATGGGAGCTGCAACTGTAATGATGACAAGTGGAGAAAAACTTTCCCAAAATGTAAAGTGCATAGTGGAAGATTGTGGATATTCTTCAATATGGGATGAATTTAAATATCAACTTAAGGCAAAATTTAAATTACCAGTGTTTCCTGTATTATATTCAGCAAACACTGTTTGCAAGCTTAAAGCAAGATATAATATTAAAGATGGGGCTTGCATAAAAGCCCTAGAAAAAAGTAAAATTCCAATGTTATTTATACATGGCGATTGTGATGATTTTGTTCCATTCTATATGCTTGACGAAGTATACAATGCACATGCAGGAGAAAAAGAAAAACTTGTAATAAAGGGTGCAAAACATGCTAAAGCTTATGTAGTTGAGCCTGAAATATATTGGAATAAAATTAAAGAATTTGTTAATAAATATGTCTAAAATTCAATAAAAGTTCAAGGTTTGTAATATAAAATATCCTAAAAAGGAAGTGTGATTATGAAGATTTTAATTGTTGAAGATGAATATAGTTTAGCTGATGCAATTTCAGAAACTTTGCAAAGAGAAAAATTCTTCGTAAAAATTTGTTCAAATGGAGAAAAGGGCGAAGATGAAGCATTAACTGGAATATATGATTTAATTTTACTAGATGTAATGTTACCAGGGAAAGACGGATTTTCAATATTAAAAACATTAAGAGAAGAAAAAAATGAAACGCCAGTTATTATGCTAACTGCAAAATCTGAAATATATGATAAGTTAAATGGACTAGAAAATGGGGCAGATGACTACATAACAAAGCCATTTCACATGAAAGAATTAGTCGCAAGAATTAAAGTAATTTTAAAAAGAAAATCAAATATTGAAAATACAAATATTTTAGAGTTTGGAGATATTATACTTGACCTAAATACTGGAAAGCTAGAGTGTAATGGACAAGATGTTGCAATAAATGGAAAAGAATTAGAACTTTTGGAAAATCTTATAATAAATCATAAACAGATAATAAACAAAGAAAATCTTGCAAATAAAATATGGGGATACAATGACGAAAGTGAATATAATAATGTTGAAGTTTATATCTCATTTTTAAGAAGAAAATTAAGACTTTTAAAATCAAAAGTTACAATAAAAGCAGTAAGAGGCCTTGGCTATAAATTAGAAATGGAAGAGGAAAAATAAGTATGATAGAAAAGCTTAAATCGAAAATATTTTGGATTATAATGATATCTTTTTCTGTTGTAATAGTTGGAACGGTGGTATTAGTTGCAACTTTAAATTACACAAATACTATAAGTTCAGCTACATCTATGATTGATAGAATGGCTGACTTTAGAGGGAACAAGCCGAATAATCCTAACATGGAAAATGATATAAATAATAGAATAAATAACGAAATGAAAATTGATGGATTATATTCGATTACTGTTGAAAATGGAGAAGTTTTAGAAAATGATTTGAATATAACTGATGAGATAAAAAATGAAGCAAAAAAAATAGCAAGCAAAAATTCAAGAGCTGGAATATATGGAAATAAAATATACAGCGTGAAAAAAATAAGAGAAAATACCTATATTGTAATTCTAATGGAAAATGAAAGTGCTATAAAGCAAATGAAAGCAGTAATGATATTAACTGTTTTTGCAGGAACAATAGCATTAATAATTGTGTATATAATTGCAAAAAAGATTTCAAAAATTGTTGTAAATCCTGTGCAAACGACTATGGAAAAGCAAGTTCAGTTTATATCAGATGCTTCACATGAATTAAAAACTCCACTTGCTGTAATAAGAGCAAATTCTGATGTCTTAGAGGGCGAACTTGGAAAAAATAAGTGGCTAACATATATTCAAAGCGAAGTAGATAGCATGGATAAGTTAGTAAATGAACTATTATTACTTGCAAAAATGGAAAATGAGGAAGTTGTTAAAAAATATGAAAGAATAGATTTATCACAAGAAATTGAACTTGTAGTTTCAATGTTTGAGAGTATGGCTTATGAAAAAAAGGTAAAACTAAAAAATAATATACAAGAAAAGGTCTTTATTGAAGCGGAAAAAGAAGATTTTGAACATATTTTGTCTACTCTTTTAGATAATGCAATAAAACACACAGAATCTGAGAATAATGTAGAAGTAGTACTAAAAAAAGAAAAAGGAAATATAATTTTGAAAGTTGAAAATGAGGGAAGTAAGATTCCAGAGGAAGAAAGAGAAAAAATATTTGAAAGATTTTATAGAGTAGATAAATCTAGAAATAGAAGCGAAAAGAGATATGGCTTAGGCCTAGCGATTGCAAAATCAACCGTTGAAAAGTATAAAGGAAGAATAAATGTTGGATACAAAAATGGATATACAATTTTTGAAGTAATAATTCCAGCATAAATTATAAATTTTTGTAAAAAATACTGTAAATTTTATGAAAATAGATGTATAATATTTAGTCGAAAGAAAAACAAGGAGGAATTTTAATATGATTAAAATAGCTTTTTTCGACACAAAAGAATATGATAAAAAAATTTTTGGAGAGTATAACAAAGAGTACAAATATGATATTAAATATTTTGACTCACAATTAAATAAGGAAACAGCACCACTTACAAAAGGATTTGATGTTGTATGTGTATTTGTAAATGATGTTGTTGACAAAGAAACAATACAAATACTAAAAGAATGTGGTGTAAAATTAATAGCACTTCGTTGTGCAGGATTTAATAATGTTTCAATAGAAGATTTAGGCGAGGGAATTAAAGCAGTAAGAGTTCCTGCTTATTCACCACATGCAGTAGCAGAGCATGCAACAGCACTTCTTCTTGAAATAGACAGAAAAATATACAAAGCATATCAAAGAACTAAAAAATACAACTTTACCTTAAATGGATTAGTTGGTTTTGATATTTATGGAAAAACTGTTGGTGTTATCGGAACTGGAAAAATAGGAAAAGAATTCTGCAAAATTATGAAAGGATTTGGAACAAATGTCCTTGCTTATGATGTATATCAAGATAAAAATGCAGAAAAAGAAATTGGCTTTAAATATGTAAGTTTAGATGAATTGCTTGCAAATTCAGATATTATATCACTTCATTGTCCTCTTACACCAGAAAATGAAGACTTAATTGATGCAGAAGCAATTAAGAAGATGAAAAAAGGTGTAATAATAATAAATACAAGTAGAGGAAAATTAATTAAAACATCAGACTTAATTAAAGCATTAGAACATGAAAAAATTGGTGGCGTTGGACTAGATGTATTTGATGAAGAAGGAGATTACTTCTTAAATGATATGTCTATGAAATATAAGAGAAACAGAAATTTATCAGAATTATTATCAATGCCAAATGTAATAATTACATCACATCAAGCATTCTTTACAAGAGAAGCTTTAAACAAAATTGCACAAGATACTTGCAATAATATAAAAGAATTCTTTGAAACAGGCAAATGTGTAAATGAAGTAAAATAAAAAATTAGAGGTAGTCTAAAATTTAGGCTACCTAATTTTTTTTATATAATAGGAAAGTCATGCTGCCTTTTCTATTATATAATTTAAAAATTTTCAATCTTTTTTCAAGTTTTATATCCTATATTAATAATTGTAAAAGATAAATTTTACAAAAAATAAATAGGAGGAATTGAAAAATGAAAGAAAAAATTATGTATTTAATTATAGGAGTTTTAATAGGAGCAATTGTAACAACATCAGGATTATTAATTTATAGTAAAATTAATAAAAGTACAAAAACAAATGAAAGAAATATGCCAAATATGGGAGAACCGCAGGCAAGACCAGATGGAGATAATTCAGAAATGGGAGAACCTCCTTCAATGGACAATAGTGATAGTTCAAACATGAGTGAGCCACCTGCAAGACCAGATGGAGATAGTTCAAACATGAGTGAACCACCTTCAAAACCAGACGGAAGTAAGTCACAAGCTCTTTCTGGAAATAATCAAAGTAAATCAAGTAGTTCAGAAACAAGCAATAGCTAAAAGGAAGGAAAAGCAAATGGCAGAATTTTTTAGAAGAGTTGAGAAAAAATATATATTAACTAAAAAGCAATATCTTGAAATAAAGAAAAATATTGAAGAAAAAATGATAGAAGATTTTCATGGAAAAAGTACAATCTGTAATGTGTATTATGATAGTCCGGACTTTAGATTAATAAGAAATTCAATAACAAAGCCTGTTTATAAAGATAAAATTAGAGTAAGAAGCTATAACACACCGAAAAAAGATGATACTGTATTTTTAGAAGTGAAAAGAAAATATCAAGAAGTTGTGAGCAAAAGAAGAATAGGAATCAAGTTAAATGACTTTTATAAAAAAGAATTAGAGGTAGGTAGTACTGAAAAACAAGTAAAAAATGAACTTGATTATTATTTTAAGTTTTACAATTTAGAACCTAAAATGTATGTATCATATTATAGAAGAGCTTATTTTGATAAAATCGATGATAATTTCAGACTTACTTTTGATAGTAATATACAGGCAAGAAATTACGATTTGAAATTGGAAAAAGGTCCTTATGGAGAGTATATATTAGAACCTGAAAAATATGTAATGGAAATAAAAACAATTGGAGCGATTCCTTTGTGGTTTGTAGAATTGTTAAATAGTATAAATGCAAGACCATGTGGATACTCAAAATATGGAGAAGCATATACGCAAATAGAATTAAAAGCAAACACTGTAAAAGAATGTGTAATTTAAGGAGGAATAAAAAATGTTAGAAAGTATATTTAGTAGTAGCACAGCTACAATAGATTTTGGGAGTTGCATTGCATGCATAGCAGTTGCAATAATTTTAGGAGTAGTAATTAGTATTGTACACAAAATAACGAGTAAAAAAACAAGTTCAAATTTTTTTATGGCGTTAGTTGCACTTCCAGCACTTGTGCAAGTGGTAATATTATTAGTTAATGGAAATTTAGGAACATCACTTGCGGTAGCAGGAGCATTTAGCTTAATTAGATTTAGAAGCATGCAAGGTAATGCAAAAGAAATGATAAGTGTTCTCTGGGCAATGGCAGTAGGTCTAGCTTTAGGAATGGGATATATTGTATATAGTGTGATATTTACAGTAATAATAGCAGTATTAATGATAGTTATAACAAAAATTACAAATAGAAAAGAAAATGTAACAGATAGAAAATTAAAAATAATAGTTCCAGAAAGTTTAGATTATGAAACTGTATTTGATGATTTATTTGATGAATTTACAAAATCAAGAGAACTTGAAAAAGTAAAAACAACAAATATGGGAAGCATGTATGAACTAATATATAATGTAAATATGAAAGAAGAGAAAAGTCCTAAAGCATTTATGGACGAAATAAGAACAAGAAATGGAAATATGTTAGTTGCACTAGAACGCCCAGAATATAATGAAGTAGAATTATAGAAAGGAGTTTTAACTATGAAAAACAAAAAAGCTAAGATAATATTAGTAATAATTATTCTTGTAATAATCCAATCGACCTTACTATATTTGTATTTTAAAGATGACATAAAAATATCTAATAATACTACAACTACTGTAAGTTTAGAAAATGTAGAAGTAAGCTATGAAAGCAATGAACTATCAAATGAAATAGGAAATTACATTGCAAAAGTTAATTTAAGTGATGATGGAATAACCGTTGATGGCAATGGAGTAACTGTTAAAGATAACATAATTACAATAACAAAGGCTGGAACATACTATATAACTGGAACAATTTCAGATGCAAGTATTCAAATAAACTGCCAAGAAAATGGAAATGTTCAGCTTGTGCTAGATAATGTTAATATAACAAGTAAAACTACAGCTCCAATAAATGGAATAAAAGCAGATAATTTGATAATTACTCTTGCAGAAGGTTCAGTAAATTATCTAACTGATTCAGAAAACTATACAGTCTTTACTGATGAAGATAAGCAAGAACCTGATGGAACTTTATTTACAAAAACAGATTTAGTGATAAATGGAAGCGGAAAACTTGTAATAGATAGTAATTATCAAGATGGAATAGTTAGTAAAGATACTTTAAAAATAATAAATGCTGAAATTGAAATTACTTCTGCAGATGACGGAATACGAGGAAAAGATTTTGTTGCAATAAATAATGCTAAAATTACTATTGAGGCAACTAAAAAAGGAATAAGATCAACTAATACAAAAGACAGTTCTTTAGGATATGTTGTAATTGATGGTGGAACAATAAATATAAATAAAAGCTATGAAGGAATTGAAGCAAGATTAATTGAAATAAATGGCGGGACAGTAAATATTACTGCATCAGATGATGGAATAAATGCATCAGATGGAAGTAGCACTGAAGGAATGATGGGGCAAAATGTAAATTCAAATGTTGGAATTATTATAAATAGCGGAGAAATTTATATAAATGCGACAGGAGATGGAATTGATTCAAATGGTTCAGTGTATATAAATGGTGGAAAAACTGTAGTTGCAGGTCCAACTTCTGATGGAGATAGCTCGCTTGATTATGATGGCGTATGCGTTATGAACGGAGGAGAACTAATATGCTATGGTTCAACTGGAATGTGGCAAAGCATAGGTACTGATTCAACTGTATATGAAATTGTTTTCTATAATAGTGGCAACAGTGGTGACAAAATTACAGTTAAAGATAGTAACGAAAGCGAAATTGCAAGCTTTGAAACTACTAAAAAGTATAGTGGAGTAGGTGTTGCAAGTAATAAAATAAAAAATGGTGAAACTTATACTTTATATGTAAATGGCGAAGAAACTGTATCTATAACAGTGACAGGAACAGTAACTGCAAATGGAAGTAATCAAAGAGGTGGAAATAAAATGAATGATAGAAATACCAAAAATTTCCACTAATATATAATATTTTATTGACATATAATAAAATAAGCTATATAATATGTATAGCGAAAGCTAAAAAATAAGGCGTTTCAAGAAAAACACAGAAAATCCCAGGATCGAGACTCCTGGGATTTTTGCTCTTAATCTTTATTATCTTTTATAATAAGATATATTATGATAAGAGCCAATATTTCTATAAGGCGCTTCATCGCCAAACACCTCCCTTCTTCCTTTTAGAGAAAAAGGAAACTCTATTATATACTATAAAAAACGAAAAGTCTGTCGAAACATGACGGCAAGCGAACTTTTTTTATAAAAAAGTAATAAAATAGTGTAGGAGGATAAAATATGCTAAAAATAAATAAAAAAATTTTAGAGAAAAGCTTAAAATATGACGGAAATATAATATTAAAGTATCATATTGAGTATCCTGAAATAGAGGGGAGTAGTGCAGGAATTGTAAATTTTAATAAAGAAAATCAAAAAATGGCACTTGATTTACAAAAAAGAAGTGAGCAAGAATTGTATAATGAAGCTATCAAAACATATAAATATAATAAGCAAAATGGCTATCCATTAATGGTATTTGAAGTGAATAGAGTATTTAAAATAACTCTAAATGTAGATGATATTGTAAGCTTATATTATGATGAGTATGTCTTTGATGGAGGGGCTCATGGAACAACTCTTAGAACTTCTGAGACTTGGGATATAAGAGAGAATAAAAAAATCGAATTATATCAATTATTTAAAAATCCATATTTTTTACAAAATATATTTAAGCAAATAAATTCACAAATTGAAAAAAATCCAAGTATATATTTTGAGGATAATTGCAAAATGGTAATAGACAATTTTAACCCTAAAAGTTTTTATATTACAAATAAAGGTGTTTCAGTTTATTATCAACAATATGATATTGCACCATATTCTAGTGGAATAAGAGTATTTGAAATATAAATAAAGCAGTAAGAACTTAAATAAGTTCTGCTGCTTTTAATAATAATTCAAAATTGTCTGAATAGATTTCATTAAATTGTGAAATAGGAAGCGGATTTGAGCCTAAGCCTGCTTCGATTGTGAAGGCTGGCTTTTGATATTTTTGAAGAAACCAGTCTTTTAATCCTGCAAAACTAGAGTTAAAGTCTGGAGTAGTTAATTTGTAATTACTTGCTTGGGCTAGAGCGAGTCCAATATCATAAGCTTTTTTAGGCGCATAATCTTGGTACTGCCAATAAATTTCTTTTCCCTGTGTGTGATAACATAAAATTAGGTCAAAATTTTCAAGTAAGCATAAATTATAAACTGAAATTGCTTCAGGTTCTGTTAAATAGCAAGAACCTACAAAGTTGCAAGGAGCAGGCTTGTTAAAACCTAAATTATATTTGATTTCTTTTGCTTTTGACCAATTTGCAGGAAACTGCAGGTTTAAATCAACACCTCGAATATTACTTTTCCAACCAGATGGAAATGGAATATCTGGAAATTTTTCAGCAATAGGCTTTGTTATTTTTTGTAAATTTTCATTATTAGAATTTACTAAATCAACACCATCAGGATTTACAAGAGGTATAATATAAAATGTTACTTTTGAAAATAAATTTAAAATTCTTTTTGAGCCAGATGTGTATAAATTGCAAATATCTTCTATGAATTTTATTAGAAGATTAGTAGTTATAGATTCATTTGCATGAATTGATGCAAAATATGCAAGCTTTATTGGTCCTGTTCCAATTTTTACGGAGTATATTGGAGTACTTAAAGTTGAGCTACCAATAGAGAAAAAATCTATTTTATAATTTTTTTCTAATAACTTTAGCGTTTCTTCTAATTTTTTTGAAGTATAATTAATACATGGGTTTACTATCATTAAAAAACTCCTTTTAATAAAATATATTTGTAATAATTAAAATAATAACAAAAAATTATGAAAAATTATTGATAAAAAATATTTAAAGTGTTATGCTTTATAACAACGAACGAAAAAGAGGAAGAAAAATGAAGAAGATAGTAATAAAAGTAGCAGTTATTTTTATAAATTTTGTAGTAATATTAGCATTTGCAAGCAATATGGCAGAAGCAAAAAACAATATAGAAAATAATACAAGGAATATAGTTGTAACAAATGAACAAAGCTTAAATTTTATGGCATCAGATGAGGAAATAAAAGATACTATTATAAATTTAATGTCAACTATAAATTCTGAAGGAATAAATAAGACATTATTAACTGAAGCTACCAATTTATATGAGCAAATAAGTGAAAAGTACTCTAATGAAAAAATTGCAGAAATAATAAATGAAAATAAAAATACTTTGAAAGAAAATGGCATCAAAGAGGAAAATATACAAACAGCTGTAAATGTGCTTAATAATATTTCGACAGAACAAGCTAAAAAAATTTTAAAATCAGTTGATGTGGAAAAAATAGGAAATAAATTAGAAGAAGGAGCTACTGCTCAAGAAATCTTAACAGAAGTAACTTCAAATCTTACTACAAAAGATAAAGTAAATTTGATATTTAATATGGTTGGTTCCATTAAAATAATAAAAAATATTTTTATAATATGTGTAATAATTTTTGTTTATAGAACACTATTAAGATGTATAATATACAAAAAAGCTGGAAGGAAACCTTGGGCCTCAATTGTGCCAATATATAGAAATGTTGTGATGCTTAAAGTGTGCCAAATGTCTGCATGGTGGCTTTTATTATTACTAATTCCAATTGTAGGATGGATTATATTATGGATTGTGTCTGTTGCAAGTAAATTTATGCTTGCTGAAAAATTTGGAAAAGGTGTAGGATTCTCATTTGGATTATGGCTATTACCAGTAATTTTTGAAAGCATAATAGCATTTTCTAAAAATATACACTATTTAGCTGAAAAAGAAGAATAATGTCAATTCTTGACAGAAAAATTAAGAAAAACTTTAAGCTTTTGCTTGAAGTTTTTTTAGATGTATGATATATTACAAAAAGGCAGAAGCCAGTTTAATTATTTTGTAGATATATTTCCTTCTTAAAAAAGTAGAAATTAGTCCAAAAATTATTAAATGAAACTTTTAAGAAGGAGGTAAATATCATGGCAGACAAAACTATAGTATGTAAAGATTGTGGTAAAGAATTTGTTTTCACAGAGGGTGAGCAAGCATTTTATGCTGAAAAAGGTTTCACAAATGAACCAGTAAGATGCCCAGAATGTAGAAAAGCAAGAAAAGCACAAAGAAATAATAATCGTGCATAATTAATAAAAATTCCTAAATTTTAGTAATACACTATAATTTAGGAATTTATTTTTAATTTTTATTTTCATTCGAATTGTTTTCTGAATTCTCTTGAGTTTCAGTTTTCTCTTTATTTTCAACAAGCTTTGATAGGTCTGGTAATTCAGAAGTACAATGAGGACATCTTGTTGCTTTGTATTTTACTTCTGTTAAGCAATAAGGACAAAGTTTTGTTTCTGGAATAGTTTCTTTCTTGTTTTTCTTTTCTTTTTCAATTCTTTTAGCTTTTATAACACCTTTTTTATCAATTTTATCAATTAAACTTTCACTAAAGTCTTTTAATTTTTGAGCTTCTTTCTTATTTAGTTTGTTTATGTATCTAACAATTAAAAATATAGAAAAAGCAATTATTAAAAAGTTTACAATAGCTGTTATAAAATTTCCGTATTTAATAGATGAATTGCCAACTGTAAGGACCATGTCTGAAAAATCAATTTTACCCGTAAATATTGAAATTGCAGGCATTATGATATCTTCAACTAAAGAAGTTACTATCTTTTGAAAAGCGCCACCAATTACAACACCGACAGCTAAATCAACAACATTACCTTTTATTGCAAATTCTTTAAATTCTTTTAACATATAAAAATCTCCTTCATATAATAAAATGTTTAAATATCAATATTTAGGATACAATAAATAAAAATTGATTGTCAAGCAATTTTGTCGAATTTTTTAGAAAAATGCTTGAAAATGGCATAATATAATGCTATAATAACAAATGCTTAAATAAGATAATATATGTTGCTCTAAACAGCATACATAAAAATAAAAAGAAAGAGGGATTAAACAATGAAATCTTTAAGAAAAACAAAAATTGTTGGAACAATAGGACCTGCTTCTGAAAACAGATTAGAAGAATTATTTGATGCAGGATTAAATGTTTGCAGAGTAAATTATTCTCATGGAAGCTGGGATGAACAATCTGAAAAAACAGAAAATATTATTAGATTAAGAAAAGAAAAAGACCTTCCAATAGCTTTATTACTAGATATGAAGGGCCCAGAAATAAGAACAGGAATGTTATATACTGGAAAAAATACAAAAATCCAATTAAAAGATGGACAAAAATTTACATTATATAATGAAGATGTAACAGGAAACGAAGAAGGTGTTTCTGTATCATACAAAGAATTATATAAAGATGTAAAACCAGGAACAAAAATATTAATTGATGATGGTGCTATAGAATTAAAAGTTGAAGAAATATCTGGAAAAGATATAATAACAACAGTTGTTCATGGAAATGGATTAGGAAGCAGAAAAACTATGAACTTACCTGGAACAGTTATAAGATTACCAGGTCTTGCTGAAAAAGATATAGCTGATTTAAAAACTGCTTGTGAACATGAATATGATTATGTTGCAATATCATTTGCTAGAAATGCAGAAGATATAAACAATGTAAGAAAAGTATTAGACGAAAATGGTGGAAAAGATATCAAAATAATTACTAAAGTTGAAAATGTTGAAGGACTTTCAAACATGGAAACAATAGTTGATTTAGCTGATGCTCAAATGATAGCTCGTGGAGATATGGCTACAGAAACAGACTTCACAGAACCACCTGTAATGCAAAAGAGATTCATCAAACTTTGCAACAAACAAAACAAACCAGCAATAACAGCTACACAAATGCTTGAATCAATGACACATCAACCATTACCAACGAGAGCTGAAGCAAGTGATGTTGCAAATGCTATTTATGACAGAACAAGTGCAATAATGCTTTCTGGAGAATGTGCACAAGGTGATTATCCAGTTGAATGTGTTAAAACAATGGTTAAAATAGCAAACAGAGTTGAACCAGAAATTAACTACTGGAAGAGATTTGATGAAAATGAGAACATGGTTCTTGATTCATTAGAAATAAACACAGCATATGCAACTTGTGTAATGGCTAAAAACATAAAAGCTGATGGAATAATTTGTTATACAAATAGTGGAAACACAGCAAGAAACTTAGCAGGTCTTGGTGCTGGATGTCCAATAATTGCTATAACAGATAATAGAAAAACATTCAATCAATTAGCATTAGCTTGGAATGTAACACCAGTATATGTTGAAAGCAAAGAAACAATAAACAAAACAATTGAAGCTGGAATTGAAAAATTAAAGAAACAAGAAATTCTTGAAAAAGGTGATCTAGTTGTAATTGCTGGAGGAGACGTAATTGTTCCAGATGAAAAATCAGAATTAAACAGAACAATTGGTGGAGTATTAAAAATACAATAATTATAGAAGGGGACTTTTAAAGTTCTCTTTTTTTTGCTATAATATTGCATGAGGAATGATAAAATGAAAAGAATTTTTAATTGGAAAGAAAAAGTAAATGAAATTGAGTTAGAAAAAATATCTAAAGACTTAAGAATTGGAAAAGTTGCAATATTTCCGACGGAAACAGTTTATGGAATTGGTGCAAATGTATTTGACGAAAGTGCTGTTAAAAAAATATATAAAATAAAAAATAGACCAAGAAACAAAGCAATAAATGTTTTAGTATCTGATATAAAAATGGTATGGAGTGTAGCAAAAGATATTTTACCATTAGAAGAAAGAATAATTGAAGAGTTTTTTCCAGGACCTTTAACAATAATATTAAAAAAGAATGATAATGTACCAAGTGTTGTAACTGCAGGAGGAGAAACAATTGGAGTTAGAATGCCAGCAAATGATATAGCTTTAAAAATAATAGATAAAGCAGGTATCCCACTTGCTACAACGTCTGCAAATCTTTCAGGAGAAGATAGTGCAATTAATATGAAAATGTTAAAAGAAAAATTTATGCCCGAAGAGGTATTAGTAATAGATGGTGGAGAAAGCAAAATTGGTGTTGCATCAACAATTATACAAGTAGAAAATGAGAATATAAAAATTATAAGACAAGGAAGTATTACTAAAGAAGAAATTGAAGAAAAAATAAATAGAAAATAATAAAATACTTGCTATTTTTTTTAGACTAATATAGAATATAATCATAATATTAAGAGGAGATTTTGAACATATGAAAAATAATAAAACATTATTGTTAGTTTTGATTATTGCGTTTTTGTTTATAGTAACAATTGCAATTGTGGTAATAGTAGCGTTACCAAATAAAAATAGTAATACACCGATAAATATAATTTCAAATACAGATGCACCTGTTGAAAATAAAGAGGAAACTAATACAAATGATATAAAAGATACATTTGCAAAAGAGGAAATAACGGCTAAAGTGCAAAAAGGTGAAATTGCAAAGGAAAGGTCTTTATATGTAGATGAAGAAAATAAAACTGCTGTAATTCCAGAGGGATATGGTGTTGTTAAAGATGCTACAACTATAAAAAATGGACTAGTCATATCTGACAGAGAAGATGATGATATGAATAATACAAAAGATGGAAACCAATTCGTGTGGGTTCCGATCGAGGTACCAATATTAGATGTTAGTAAATATACAACAGATAATCAAATAAATTCAGCATTACAAAAACAAGCTAATGAAGGAAAATACCCAATGGCAATAAGACTTTCTGATGGAAATTATGAAGGAGTATTGTACGATTTTGCTGCAATAAGAGAGAATACTGTTATAAGCATAACACCAGCAACTTATGGAACAGGAGCAACAAGAAAAGAACCATCAAATGTAACTGCTGATAAAGATACAACAACATATCAGGATGAATTTAATAAACTTATATTACGAATTAGAAACGATAGTGGATTCTGGATTGCACGATATGAAACAAGTCTAGATGAACAAAACAATATTGCACAAAGCAAAAAAGACAAGGTTGTGCTTACAAATAAAAATTGGTATGATTTATATAATATAGAAAAAACATTAAGTAATGAAAATGTAAGTAGTCATATGATTTGGGGATGTCAATGGGATCAAATAATGATATGGATGAAAGATGTAAATAATATTTATGGACAAAAAAATCGTTTCTATATATTAGATAGTACGAATAAAGGAAATTATTCTGATTTAGAAATTAGAGATAGTGACAATAAAGTAATAAAAAAAGGCGGAGAAGCAATAAGATATGGATCTGCTTTTAATGAAATATTTGCCACAAAAAATATTTATGACTTAGCAGGAAATGTTTTTGAATGGACAATGGAATCATATTATAATTCACTAAGAGTAGTAAGAGGTGGATATTGTGCTTATGATGGTCAAACATATCCAGTATCATCAAGGTTTTGGTTTCAACCAGAGTATTCAGGAGAAAGACTCGTAAATATTGGGTCAAGGATGACAATATATTAAGATAATGAAAAGAAAATAACATAAAGTCAAATGAAAATTGACTTTATGTTATTTTTATTGTATAGTATAAATGAAAAAAGCTAGAGCTTGAGCTCAAAAGCTGAATAAACTTTAGAAGAAAAGAACCGAAGAAAGGAAGAAATGTATGGAAATTGTTGTACTTACGGTAGCTATTGCATTTGTTTTTCTTACATTCTGCGCTCAGAATGAAGACTTAGGGGAGGAAAAAAAGCGGTACTTTAGCTTTGTTGGTTTTATAGTAATTGCAGGAGTGATTCTGGAATTTCTAGGAAGAGAGATTGATGGATATGTTCAATTGCAAAGGCAACTAAAGATTGTAAAAGCTGTTGAACTATCACTAGTACCAATGGTGCCAGCAATATTATTACAGGTAATAAATGCTAAAGAAAAGACAAAATTAATAAGCTAGATACTAGTTGTTGTTAATATGGTTTTAGAAATTTTATCGGTTTTTATTAAAATTATATTTTATGTTGATTTGCAGGGGGGGTATCATAGAGCATGGGCATATCCAATATACATAATCATATATGTAATTGGAATTATAATCTTAGTTAAAGAAACAATAAATTTCTCTATAGAGTATCAAGGAAAACATTGGCAAAATTTGGCGGCAACAGTAATTTTCTTAGGAATGGGGTTTACTATGCAAACAGTAAATAGTACTTTCAAAACAGAATGGATTAGTCTTGCTATAGCTCTTGTATTCTATTACATCTACTATGTAGATCTTACTTTGCAAATTGATATGCAAAGTGGGGTTTTTTGTAGAAGCGCCTATGACAAAATGTGCAAAATCATCAATTATGATACAGCAATTTTTGTCATTGACATCAACAATTTTAAAGAAATCAATGATAAATTTGGCCATCAAGCAGGTGATATATATATTTCTAAGGTTGCCGAAACTATTAAACGGCAGTTTATAGGAATAGGATATTGTTATCGAATTGGTGGCGACGAGTTTGTTGTTGTGCTAAAAAATGGAGCTTATGTAAAGAGTGTGAGATTAGAAACAAACTATGATACTTACAAGGTAATGGATGCATTTTGCAAAAAAATAAATGATGCAATTGCAAAAGAACGAGAAAAAGATCCAGTATTTCCAAATGTTGCAATTGGTGCAGCATACCATGTACATGGGGATAGTTTTGCATCGACAATGAAGCGTGCAGACGAAAGAATGTACAAGGATAAAGCAGAGTACAAGAAAATTCAAAACTAAAGTTCAAATGGGAGCCACATGTGTGACCCCCACTTTTTATAATTATAAAAAATGACAAATTAAGGAAAGTATGTTAAAATAAGAGTTAATAATAAAGAAAATAGAGAAGTATATGAAAGATATATGGATATATTAGATAATGATGGAATATAATTATTTTGCTTGAATTTTACCAAAACACTTGTATTCTAAAGAAAATTATGCTATTATAGAAATTGCGATAACTACCTTATCCTTGGTTTTAGGAATAAAACTCCACTAAATCTAAGAATAAGGCAAATAAAAAATAGGAGGAAATAAAAATGACAAAGGAAAGAAAACAAGAAATAATTGCAACTTACAGAAGAGATGAAAAAGACACTGGTTCTCCAGAAGTTCAAATAGCTCTTTTAACAGAAAGAATTAGCAATTTAACAGAACATTTAAAAACACATCAAAAAGATAATCACTCAAGAAGAGGATTATTAAAAATGGTAGGAGCTAGAAGAAGCTTATTAAACTACTTAGCTGATGAAGATGTTCAAAGATATAGAGATATAGTTGAAAAATTAGGATTAAGAAAATAATAAAAATCAAGGGGCGTTTTACAATACATGGTTAAAGCGCCCATTTTTAAAAGATATCAAATACTTGAAATTAGAAGTAGCTTGCATAAAGTAGTATTAAAATAAAGATACTATTTTATAGAGGTTACAATCTAATATTTAAGTATTTATATAAAAAATAGACTATTAGAAAGGATGTTTTAAATTATGGGGATTAAAGACATAATAGAAAAAATTAGTGGAAAAACAAAAGAATCTAAAAAAGAAAAATCTAGTAGCCAAAAAGGAGTAAATATGAATAAGAAATTTGAAACAGAATTAGCAGGAAGAAAACTTGTTATTGAACCATGGAGAGTAGCTGAATTAAGTAATGGAAATACAATAGTTAGATATGGAGATACTGTTGTAATGGTAAATGTAACAGCATCAAAAGAACCAAAAGAAGGAGTTGACTTTTTCCCATTATCAGTAGATTATGAAGAAAAATTATATTCAGTAGGAAAAATACCAGGAAGCTTTACAAAAAGAGAAGGAAAGCCAGCAGATAAAGCAATTTTAACATCAAGAGCAATCGATAGACCTATAAGACCTTTATTTCCAAAGGACTTTAGAAATGATGTTGTAGTTGTTGCAACAGTATTATCTGTAGAACCAGATAATAGCCCAGAAGTTTGTGCAATGATAGGAGCTTCAGTTGCATTATCAATTTCTGATATACCATTTGGAGGACCAACAGCTGCAGTAAATGTAGGATATGTGGATAACCAAATAGTAATAAATCCAACACTTGAACAAAGAGAAAAAACAAGGCTAACTTTAACTGTTGCAGGAACAATGGATAAAGTTACAATGATTGAAGCAGGTGCTGATGAAATACCAAATGACACAATGCTTGACTGTATAAAAGCAGGACATGAAGAAATCAAAAAACTTTGCAAATTCATAAAAAAAATAAAAGATGAAGTTGGAAAGCCAAAATTTGAATATAAATCATTTGCTACAAATAAAGAAGTATTTGATGAAATTTCTGAAAACTTTAAAGCTAGAATGTATCAAGATGTACAAGCTTTAGATAAAGAAGTAAGAGATGCAAATATGGATAAATTAGCAGAAGATGTACAAGCATATTTTGTAGAAAAATATGGTGAAGAAGAAACAGAAAATAAATCTGCTGATATAGCAAATAGCTTACATGACTTAGAAAAAGAATGTGTTCGTGAAATGATATTAAAAGAGCACAAACGTCCAGACGGAAGAAAAATAGATGAACTAAGACCTTTATCTTGTGAAGTAGGATTCTTACCAAGAGTTCATGGAAGTGCAATATTTACTAGAGGTCAAACTCAAGTATTATCAGTAGTAACACTAGGAACAAAATCAGAAGAACAAGAATTAGACGGATTAGATGAGCAAGTAGCAAAAAGATACATGCATCAATATAACTTCCCATCATATTCAGTTGGTGAAGCAAGACCATCTCGTGGACCGGGAAGAAGAGAAATAGGACATGGTGCTTTAGCTGAAAAAGCATTAGTTCCAGTAATTCCATCAGAAGATGAATTCCCATACACAATAAGAGTTGTATCAGAAGTATTATCTTCAAATGGTTCAACATCACAAGCAAGTATTTGTGGAAGTACTTTAGCACTTATGGATGCTGGTGTTCCAATTAAAAAGCCAGTTGCAGGTATATCAACAGGACTTGTTACATCAAAGGAAAATCCAGATGAATATGTAATGCTTACAGATATTCAAGGAATTGAAGATTTCTTTGGAGATATGGATTTCAAAGTTGGTGGAACAAAAGATGGTATAACAGCTATACAAGTTGACATCAAAAATGATGGACTAACATATGATATAATTAAACAAGCCTTTGAAAGAACAAAAGTTGCAAGAGATTATATACTAGATAACATCATGTTACCACAAATTGCAGAACCTAGAAAAGAATTATCTAAATATGCACCAAGAATTATTACAACAAAAATTGATGTAGATAAAATAAAAGATGTAATCGGACCTGGTGGAAAAATGATAAATAAAATTATTGATGCGACAGGAGTAAAAATTGATATAGAAGATGACGGAAGAGTTTGCATTTATTCAAATGATGGTGAAAATGGCGAAAAAGCACTAAAAATGATTGATGCAATTGCAAAAGATCCAGAAGTTGGCCAAATATATGAAGGAAAAGTTACAAGATTAATGAACTTTGGAGCATTTGTCGATATTGGTGGAGGAAAAGAAGGATTACTTCATATATCTAAAATATCAAATAAAAGAGTTGAAAAAGTTGAAGATGTACTTTCAGTAGGCGATGAAATAAAAGTAAAAGTTTATGAAATCGATTCTCAAGGAAGAATAAACTTGAGCATGAAAGATTTAGAAACTTCAAATAAGGAAGAGTAAAAATGAAATATTTATATGTAATACAACAAGCAATGGTTTGGATACTAACTATATATTGGTTGTATCAGTTAATAATAAGCTTGTGTTCATTCGTAAAAATAAAAGATAAACCTGTGGTTGAAGAAAAAAATAATAAATTTATGGCAATAGTGCCTGCGCATAATGAGGAAAATGTTATAGGAAACTTGGTAGAAAGTCTGAAAAATCAGACTTATCCAAGTGACCTAGTAGACATTTATGTAATTGCAGATAATTGCACAGATAAAACTGCCGAAATTGCAAAAAAATTAGGTGCAATAGTATTAGAGCGAACAGAACCAGATAAGAAAAAGCAAACAAAAGGTGCTGCCCTTCAATGGTTTTTAGCGCAAAAAATAGAAGAAAATGCAGATTATGATGCATTCTGTATATTTGATGCAGATAACATTGTAGACAAAAATTTCTTTACTGCAATGAATAAAAAATTATGTCAAGGTGAAGAAGTTGTTCAAGGATATAGAGATATCAAAAATCCAGCAGATAGTTGGGTATCAGCAGGATATGCAATATTTTATTGGACAATGCATAGATTTTACCATTTAGCAAGATATAATTTAGGTTTATCTGCACTATTAAATGGTACAGGATTTATGGTTAAATTTGATGTAATAAAACCAACAGGTTGGAATACAAAAACTTTAACAGAAGATATAGAGTTCTCATTAAAAACAATTATAAAAGGTAAAAAGGTTGGATGGGCAGTAGATGCAATAGTTTATGATGAGCAACCAGTTGGATTTAAACAATCATGGTCACAACGTTCAAGATGGACAATAGGACATATGCAATGTTTACATGAGTATACAGGCAGTTTGGCAGAGGCATTAAAAGAAAAGAAAACTTTACTAAATTTTGATGGTTTATTATATATGTTTGGAAGTATACCAATGTTTATAATGACAGCAGTGCTACTTATATTAAATTTTATAATGTATGGAGCCGGAGGAATGACAACTTTAGATTTACTAATTAACTGCTTGAGATATATTTTGCCAACATTCTTTTTGCCAATTGTTACTGGTTTAGCTATTATGATAATAGAGAAAAAGCCAATAAAGCCAATGATAAAAGGCCTTGTGTTATATCCACTATTTTTAGGTTCATGGCTTCTAATAAATGCAAAATGCTTATTTGTTAGAAATACGAACTGGGACAAAATAGATCATGTAAGAGATATAAAGATAAAAGATGTTGCATAATATGATAAAAAACTTATTTTGAATCTAATATTATAGATTATAAAATAAGTTTTTTCTTGTATATTAAGTTTTTATGTGGTAAAATTTTATGGAAATTATAAAGAAAAGAGAGGAATATATGAAGAAAATATTACAAAAAATAAAAAATATTGATATAAAGTATTTACATATAGCACTTATTGTACTAGGAAGTATATTTATTTTACTATCTGCATTTCATACTAATTTATGGTTTGATGAAAGTTATTCAGTAGGACTTGCAAATCATTCATTTTGTGAAATTTGGACGATTGATAAAAATGATGTTCATCCTGTATTATATTATTGGGTATTACATGTATTAAACTTAATATTTGGAAACAATATTATAATATATAGATTATTTTCAGTATTATGCACAGTACTATTAGGCGTAATTGGATACACTCATGTAAGAAAAGATTTTGGAGAAAAAGCAGGAATTTTATTTTCGTTTTTTGCATTTTTCTTACCACCAAATCTTATATATTCTGGAGAGATTAGAATGTATAGCATGGCGATGCTTATTGTATTTTTAGCATTTATATATGCATACAGAATACATAAAGATAATAGCAAAAATATTAATGAAATTAATATAAAGAATTGGATTTTATTTGGAGTGTTTAGTTTAACTTCAGCATATACTCATTATTATGCTTTAATGGCGGCAGGAATAATAAATTTAGTACTTATGATAATCTTAATAAAAAATAGTATTAAAAATAAAAAAATCTCTAAAAATTTAAAGGCATTTTTTATTTGTGCAGTAATTCAAGTTGGAATGTATATGCCTTGGCTTATAACATTTATAAAGCAATTAGCAGGAACTTCTGGTGGATTTTGGATAGGAGTTCATTTTCCAGCGACTTTTATAGATTTACTAACATTTTGTTTTACTGGAAATCTAACAGATAGTGGTACTATATATATAAATGTAGTAATATCAATAATATGGAGCTATGATATTATAAGATATTTAATCTTTTTAGCAACAAAAAATAAAAATGAAGAAGAAAAAAGAAAGTTAAATCCAGCATTTTGGGCAATTAGCTTATTTGGTGCAGTAATGTTAGGTGCTGTTATAGTATCATTAGTAATGTGGCAATCAATAGTATATGCAAGATACATGCTATGTATACTGGGAATGCTAATGTTATTTATGAGCATTGTTATGACTGTAAAAGGAGATAAAAAAATAAATGCTTTAATGTGCATAATATGCGTAATAATGTCACTATATGTAAATATAAATTTAATAAATACTAATTATGACGAAGAAAATTTTAAGCCAATTAACTATATTACAGAGGATATTAAACAAGATGATATATTTTTAGTAGATGATAAGTTAAGTGGAATTTCAATATCAGTTAGATATGAAGACAATATTTCATATTTTTATAATAGAGGACATTGGGGAGTTGATGAAGCTTACAAGGCCTTTGCAAAAGACTTTAGAACTGTATTAAATTATGATTTTTTGAATGAGTTTTCAGGAAGAATTTGGATTATAAGTACAGATGATAATAGAATTTTAGATGAAGTAGAAGAAGAATATAATGTTATTGTAATAAAACAAGAAATGTTTAAAACTAAATACAAAAATCAACAGTACGCAATTTCTTTAGTTGAAAAGTAGAAAGGAAAAAGTATGAAGACTTATGCTTTTGTGGGACCATCAGGAACAGGAAAGAGTTATAGGGCACAAATGGTGGCAAATGCAAACGGAATACATTATATAATTGATGATGGTCTATTAATAGATGAAAATTCGGTATTAGCAGGAACTTCTGCAAAAAAAGCCCCCAATAAAATAGAAACTGTAAGGCATGCATTATTTATAGAACCAGATGAACAAAAAGAAATGAGAGAGGCTATAAAAAAATATAAACCAGATAGTATTTTAATATTAGGAACATCTGATAAGATGGTTGAAAAAATCAGAGAAAGTCTAGTACTTCCTGAATTTACGAAAACTATTTATATAAATGAAGTCGCAACAGAAGAAGAAATGAAAAAGGCAAAAAATATAAGAGTAACGCAAGGAAAACATGTAATTCCAGTACCTACATTTGAAATAAAAAAAGATTTTTCTGGATATATTTTAGATCCGCTACAAATATTTAGAACTAAGAGTAAATTAGGTGGTCCATATATGTCTGAAAAATCAATTATAAGGCCTACATTTAGCTATCTAGGAAATTTTACAATTTCTGATAGTGTATTTAGACAAATTGCAGAGCGAGTTGCTGCAAATATACCTGCTATTTATGAAGTAATGAGAACCAGAGTTGAAAATTATGGTGATGGTATATATATATATATGGAAGCAATTATAAATTATGGATATAATATAATTGATGTATTAGAAGAATTTAAGAATAAATTGAGCAAAGAAATTGAAAAGCAAACGGCAATGAGTGCTTTAAGAGTGGAATTATTAGCTAAAGGAATTCATATGCCAGAGGATAAATAGAGGAGGAAAATAAAATGTCTTTTATAGTTGCAATTGATGGACCTGCAGGAACAGGAAAAGGAACAATGGCTGATTTGTTATCAAAGAAATATGGTTTTACAAATATTGATACAGGAGCAACATACAGGTGCGTTGCACTAGAAATGTTAAAACAAAGAGTTGATTTAAGTAATGAAGCAGAAGTTGTAAAAATTGCTAAAAATATAAAAATTGATATGCAAACAATTGATGGAAATCTAGAAGTATATCTTAATGGAGTAAATGTAAGCAAAGAAATTCGTTCTCCAGAAGTTGCAAAGGTTGTATCTCCAGTATCTAGCATAAAAGAAGTAAGAAGTGAAATGGTAAATATCCAAAGAAAGCTTGCTGAAGGAAAAAATGTAATAATGGAAGGAAGAGATATTACAACTGTAGTGTTTCCTAATGCTGATGTTAAAATATACTTAGATGGAGCACTAGAGGAAAGGGCAATGAGAAGATATAGACAAAACAAAGCAAAAGGAATTGAAATGAGCTATGAAGAAGTTTTAGAAAATATCAAAAAAAGAGATAAAAATGATATGGAAAAAGAAGTGGGAGCTTTAAAAATAGCAGATGATGCAATTGTTATAGATACAACTAATTTGACAATAAAAGAGCAAGAAAAAAAGTTAAGTGATATAATAGATAGAGCATTAGCTAGCAAAAAATAGGAAAGAGGCAAACTAAAAATGCAAGAAAAAATAAAAAAAGTCGATGATGAAAAAGCAAAGAAAAAGTTAGAGAAGAAAAATAAAAAAATATATGGCAGAAGAAAAAATACTTGGTTAAAAGCTGTTGAAAAAGTAATTATAGGAGCAGTTTTAAGAACTTTTTATAGAATCACATTCAGACTAGACACAATAAATCAAGAAAATGTACCTACTAACGAGCCCATTATTTTATGTGCAAATCACTTAAATATATTTGATGCCGTTGGAATTGTATTATTTACAAAAAAGCCAATAAGATTTATTGCCAAATATGAAGTCTTTGAAAATGGTTTTGCAAATCATATACTTCACGTTTTTGATGCTATTCCTGTAAGGAGAGGACTTAGAGATTTAGAATCTATGAAAATATGTGTGAAATCATTAAAGGATGGAGAGTCTTTAGGATTATTTCCAGAAGGAACGAGAAAAGGTTTAGCAAAAGGTGCAAAAGTTCAAAACGGAGCTGCATATATGGCCATAAAAACTAACACAAAAGTGGTACCAGTTGGAATACAAGGAAGCTTTAAACCATTTACAAAAGTAACTCTAAATTATGGAAAGCCATTAGACTTTTCAAATTTTGAAAAAGATTTACCGGATAAAGAGCAAATGGATATGGCAACAAAAGAGATTATGGATAGCATAATTATGTTGACAAAAAAAGGAAAATAAGGTATAATTGAAACGTTACTATAGGCCATTTACAATAAAAATAATGGCAAGTATAAATACAATAGTAGAGGTCAATTGAATGGAAAAAATGGAAGATAATTTAACATTTGAGGATATAGTTAATCAAACATTAAAAAGTATAAAAAAAGGTACTGTTATTACAGGAACAATAGTTGAGATAAACGATAAAAATGAAATTTTTGTTGATATAGGTTATAAAGCAGATGGCATAATTCCTAAAAGTGAATTCTTTGGAGAAGAAGAGCTAAAAGTAGGAGATAAAATAAAAGCTGAAGTTTTAAAATTAAATGATGGACAAGGAAATGTCCTATTATCAAATAAACATTTAAAATTAAAAGAAATAAAAAATTCTTTTAATGAAAAAGTAGAAAAAAATGAAATTTTTGAAGAGAAAGTTTCAAGTGTAAATTCTAATGGCTTAATTATTCTTTACAGAAATTTAATTAGAATATTTATACCACTATCTTTATCAAACATTCATAAAGATGAAGAAAACATTGAAAGTTATGTTGGAAAAGAAGTAAAATTCAAAATAATTGAAAATGAAGATAAAAGAATAATAGGTTCTATAAAAGTTATTACAGACGAAGAAAAAAAGAAAAAAGAAGAAGACTTTTGGAACGAAATAGAAGTTGGAAAAAAATATAAAGGAATAGTGACAAGTCTTAGTGATTATGGAGCTTTTGTAGATATAGGCGGAGCTCAAGGTCTTCTTCATATATCTGAAATGACTTGGGGAAGAAATGAAAATCCAAGAAATATATTAAAAGTAAATGAAGAAATACCAGTTACTGTAAAAGAGCTTGATAAAGAAAATAAAAGGTTTAAACTTTCTTATGACAAAAAAGGACCAAATCCTTGGGATAAAGTTAAAGGCAAATATAATGTAGGTGATATTGTTAAAGTAAAAATAACAAAATTAATGCCATTTGGAGCATTTGCTGAACTTGAAAAAGGAATTGAAGGTTTAATACATATTTCTCAAATATGTGAAAGAAAAATTACAAAGCCTGAAGAAGAGCTTGAAGTAAATAAAAAAGTCAATGCAAAAATAATAAATATTGATGAAGAAAATAAAAAGATAGAACTTTCTATAAGAGAACTAGAAGGTACTTCAAATGAATATAAAGAATAAAAGTAGGAGGAAAAAATGAATAATCAAAATATAAGAAATATAGCAATAATTGCACACGTTGACCACGGAAAAACAACATTAGTTGACGCACTTTTAAAACAAAGTCACGTTTTTAGAGAAAACGAGCAAGTAGCAGATAGAGTAATGGATTCAGGAGATATCGAAAAAGAAAGAGGAATAACAATTCTTTCTAAAAATACATCAGTTATGTACAATGGTGTAAAAATTAATATAGTTGATACTCCAGGACATGCCGACTTCGGAGGAGAAGTAGAGCGTGTTTTAAAAACTGTTGATGGTGTTTTGCTATTAGTTGATGCTTTTGAAGGACCAATGCCTCAAACAAGAGAAGTTCTAAAAAAATCTTTAGCACTAAACTTAAAACCAATAGTTGTAATAAACAAAATTGATAGACCAGGAGCAGAACCTGAAAAAGCATTAGATAAAGTAATAGAACTATTTATTGAACTTAATGCATCTGATGAGCAATTAGATTTCCCTGTTATATATGCTTCTGCAAAAAATGGTATTGCAAAAATGAATCTAGAAGATGAATCAGATAATATAACATGTATATTTGATACAATTATAAATAAAATAGATCCACCAGCTTGTGAAATTGATGGACCAATGCAAATGCTTGTATCAAACATTGATTATGATGATTATTTAGGAAGAATTGCAATAGGAAGAGTAGAAAGAGGAATTATAAAAAATGGTATGCCTGTTGCTATCTGTAAAGAAGAAAAAAACACACAAGGAAAAATTGCAAAATTATTCACATACATGGGATTAAAAAGAGCTGAAGTAGAAGAAGATAAAGCTGGTGATATAGTTGCAATATCTGGTATCCCAGATATAAGCATTGGTGATACAATTTGTGATTTAAATAATCCTGAAAAAATACCATTTGTAAATATAGATGAGCCAACAGTTTCTATGACATTTAGTGTAAACAATGGTCCATTTGCTGGAAGAGAAGGCGAATTTGTAACATCAAGACACATTAGAGATAGATTATTTAAAGAACTAGAAAGAAATGTATCTTTAAGAGTAAAAGAAACAGCTACTCCAGATAGCTTTGAAGTTTGCGGAAGAGGAGAACTTCACTTATCAGTATTAATTGAAACAATGAGAAGAGAAGGATTCGAACTTTTAGTATCTCGTCCAAAAGTTATATTTAAAGAAATAGATGGTGTAAAATGTGAACCAATAGAGCAATTAGTTGTAAATGTTCCAGATGATTCAGTAGGAACTGTAATTGAAAAACTAGGCCGTAGAAAAGCTGAAATGAAAAACATGGAACCTGCAGAAATTGGACACACAAAAATCGAATTTGAAATTCCTGCAAGAGGATTAATTGGATATAGAACAGAATTCTTAACAGACACAAAAGGTGAAGGAACAATGAACTCTATATTTGATAGATATGAGCCATATAAAGGAGAAATTCAATCAAGAACAAGAGGTGTTTTAGTAGCATTTGAACAAGGAACATCAATAACTTATGGTTTATACAATGCACAAGAAAGAGGAGAATTATTCATAGGCCCTGGTGTAGATGTTTATGAAGGAATGATTGTTGGTATAAATTCAAGAAATGAAGATATAGCGATAAATGTTTGTAAAGAAAAACACTTAACAAACACAAGAGCTTCAGGATCAGATGATGCACTTCGTCTAGTTCCACCATTAAAACTTTCTCTAGAAAAAGCAATAGAGTTTATTGGAGAAGATGAATTAGTTGAGGTAACACCAAAAAATATAAGACTAAGAAAAATTATATTAAATAACAAAGATAGAGAAAGAGCTGCAAGAAAATAATTTATATAGTAAAAACAGGCATTAAAAATTAAAATGCTTGTTTTTATTTTCTGTAAACCTTGCAAGAACAAAGCTTTGTGTGATATAATAGTAGTCAATTCTAAAAATAGGAGAAGCTATGGAAGTAAAAGAATTAATTGGAAAAAATGAAATTGATAAAAGACTAGAAGAACTTGCAAGTAAACTAGATAATGATTATTTAGGAAAAGAAATTGTAGCAATATGTGTGCTAAATGGAGCAGTATATTTTGCATCAGAACTAACTTTGAAAATGAAAACAAAAATGCAATTAGAATTTGTAAAAATTTCAAGTTATGAAGGAACAAGCAGTTCTGGAAATATAAAGAAATATTTAGATATAGATAAAAATAAAATTGAAGGAAAAAATGTTTTGATAATAGAAGATATTGTAGATACTGGAAAAAGCATGAAATATCTAATAGAATCAATAAAAGAAAAAAATCCACAGGACTTAAAATCCTGCGTGCTTTTAAGTAAGCCAAGCAGAAGAGAAGTTCAGGTATATATAGATTATTTAGGTTTTGAAGTACCAAATAAATTTATAGTAGGATATGGTTTTGATGATGTAGATGGAACATGCAGAAATATACCATATATAGGATATAAAGAGATATAAATTGGAGAAATTATAAAATGAATGAAGAAGAATTACTAAAAATAAAACAAGATGCATTAGAACGACATATTCCAATAATAATGGATGATACATTAGAAGTAATTGAAGAAGAATTAGAAAAAAATAAACCAGAAAAAATACTAGAAATTGGTGCGGCTGTAGGATATTCTGCAATGTGTTTTTCTAAATATTTAAAAGAAAATGGCAGAATTGATACAATAGAAAGAGACGAAGAAAGAATTAAAGAGGCAAAAGAAAATTTTAAAAAAGTAGGAGTAGAAGATAAAATAAAACTTTATGAAGGTGATGCAGTAGAAATATTACCTAATTTAAATGATAAATATGATATGGTATTTATTGATGCAGCAAAAGGAAAATATCCATTTTTCTTAGGCGAAGCTTTAAGAATGTTAAAAGAAGATGGAGTAATTTTTGCAGATAACATACTATATAAAGGATATGTAATGAGTGATTATAACAAACACAAACAAAGAACAGCTGTAACTCATTTAAGACAATATATAAAAGAAACAACGCAAAATCCTAACTTAGATACAAAAATTCTAGAAGTTGGGGATGGACTTGCAATAACAAGAAAAAAGGAGAATTAAAAATGAAGAAACCAGAATTATTAGCACCAGCAGGCTCTTTTGAAAAAGCAAAAATAGCATTTATGTATGGAGCAGATGCTGTTTACTGTGGAACATCATCTTTATCATTAAGAACAAGAGCTGATGTAGATGATGACGACTTAATAAAAACTATTGAATATGCTCACTCAATAGGAAAAAAAGTATATGCAGCACTAAATATTTACGCATGGGATACTGCTTATGACGAAATTGAAAAACAAGTAAAAAGATTATCAGAAGCAAAAGTTGATGCAATTATTGCATCTGATGGTGGAGTAATAGAAAAAATAAAAGAGATAGCGCCAGAAATTGATGTTCATGTAAGTACACAAGCAAATGTAATAAGCTATCATTCTGCAAAATTTTGGTATAACAATGGTGCAAAAAGGGTAATTCTAGGAAGAGAAGCATCAGGAGAGCAAATTGCAGAAATTATGAAAAATAAACCTAATGACCTAGAAGTTGAAATGTTTATTCATGGTGCGCTTTGCTGGGCATATTCTGGAAGATGTTTCTTAAGTGAATATTTATCAGGAAGAAGTGCTAATTTAGGCGACTGTTCACAAAGTTGCAGATGGGCATATAATATGTACTTAGAAGAAAAAAATAATCCAGGAAATTTAATGCCAGTTGAAACAGATGAACACGGAACATATATACTTTCATCAAAAGATTTATGCTTGATAAAAGAGCTTCCAAAAATAATTGAAATGGGCGTAGATAGCTTAAAAATAGAGGGAAGACTAAAAACAGAATACTATTTAGCATCAGTTGTAAGTGCATATAGAAAAGCAATAGATGACTGTATGAATAATCCGGAAGAATATGATTATACAAAATATCTAAAAGAACTTGAAAAAGTAAAAACAAGAGGCTTAACAACATTCTTCTTCAATGACAAAAATAATAGAGATTACCAAGAATATGAAGGAAAACAATATAATCCAGATTATGAATTTGGAGGAAAAATATTAGAAGATAATCATCCTGATTTAAAGTGTTCAAATGCAGAAGATGCTACATTAATTGAAATTAGAAATAAATTAAGCATTGGTGATGAACTAGAATTATTAGTTCCAGATGAATTAGAACCAGAAAAATTTGAAATAGTAAAATTATATGATTCTGAAACAAATCAAAGCTTAGAAACAATAAATCCAGGAAAACGTGGACAAACTGTTAAAATATCTATTCCATTTGAAGTAGAAAAAGGATGGATTTTAAGAAGAAAAAAATAATTAAAAAACGGAAAGTTTTAATTTCCGTTTTTTTTCTATATTGCTTAATTTATAAGAGATGATAAGTCCCAATATAAATAGCAATAGGTATAATATAAAAGAAAAGTCAAATTTAAAAGTCGGCAAAAGTACAAAGATTGAACCTAATGTAAAGCCTATTATAGTAGAAAAAGTAGGAATATAATATTTTTTTAGTAAAAAAGATAAAAACTTTATCCAAAAAATTGAGCCTAATGCTAGACCAATTGCAAGTGGAAACAAAAATGAAATGTTAATATTCGAAATAGCTACTATATATTGAGAATAAATTCCCAAGCACATTAAAATCAAAGTATTGCTAACACCAGGAATTATAATTCCAGCAGACATTATAATTCCACAAAATACTAGATACAGAGAGTTTTTTAAAATAAAAGTAGATGACATATTAAAATCTAAAGTGTTTTCAATAAAAAGCAATGATAATCCTAATAAAAAAGATAAAAACATAGGGATAAATATTGGAATAAAAAAATTTTTTATTTCATCTTTAAAGCTTATGATAAAAAAGTTGGAACAGGATTTAGCTTTTTTTGTATAAATAAGTGAAGAAAATAAACTGGGAATACCACCAAGGATAAGCCCTATAAATAAAAATTTACATTCTATTTCAAATTTAAAATAAAATATTTTAATCAAATTACCAAATAAGAATATACCAATTATGGCGCCTATTGCAAATGGTAGAAGATATAAAAAATTTTTTTTGAAATCTTTAAAAATTGAAGAGCAAGATTCTAACAATTTATCATATATTCCAAAAATCACGCAAAATACGCCTGAGCTAACACCAGGCAAAATAGCACCAAAACCAATTAGTAATCCAATGAATAAATTTTTGAAAAAAATTTGCATTAAAAAATCACCTAAGACATTATATTCATGAAAAATAGATTTAATACTTTTTTTGGTCATGCACGAACGAGCTTGTAAAAACATATATTTATCATAGAGTAAAAGGTGGAGGTTAAAATGATAAGTTTTTCACTAGTTGGATTTTTTACGTTTTTACAAAGTGCTATATTAGCTGTTGGATATATATCAAATAATAGTCTATTTCCAGAACCATTAAGTGCTGAAGAAGAGAAATTTTATTTATCTAAAATGGAAGGAGGAGATGAAGATGCTAAAAATATACTAATAGAAAGAAATTTAAGATTAGTGGCACATGTCTGCAAAAAATATAGTACTACCAATGTTGAACTAGATGATTTAATTTCTATTGGTACGATAGGATTGATAAAGGGGATAAAAAGTTTTAAACAAGACAAAGGAGTAAGACTTTCTACATATGTTTCTAGATGTATAGATAATGAAATTCTCATGTATCTACGTTCTAAGAAAAAACAAAACTCGGAGGTATATTTAGAAGATGCAATAGGAAAAGATAAAGATGATAATACTGTAACGTTGCAAGAAGTATTAGAAAGTGATGGGAGAAATGTAGAAGAACAAGTTGATCTAAAGTTAAAGGTAAAAAAATTGTACAATAAAATTAGAGAAGTACTAAGAGATAGAGAAAAATTAATTATAGAATTAAGATTTGGATTAGATGGAAAAAAGCCTAAAACACAGAATCAAATTGCAAAAATGCTAGGAATATCAAGAAGCTATGTTTCTAGGATAGAGACTAAAGCAATTGACAAATTGGCTAAAGCATTAAAAGATTAAAAAAAACTGGTTTTAAAGCCAGTTTTTTAGTCTTTTAATGAAGAATTAAGATTATTATTATGACCGATAAATACAGAAACAAAAATGAAAATTAAATAAATTTTAAATTTGGACATGTTCTTTTCATTATTAAATTATTATATTTTGAATAGTTTAAAATACACATTTGTGAGAAATTTAAAATTTTTACATGTGTATAAAAAATGTCGAAATTTGACTGATTAAGAAGAATTTGAGAAAAAAAGTTGAAAAAAATAACTAGAAATAGTATAATGAGAAATATCTAAAATAAAAATGGATTAAAGGGGAAAATATGATTAACATTTTATTATCTGGAAATAATAAGGTGTTTGATGGAGCTTTATCAGAGCTAATATCAATTACTAGAAAAACAAGAGAAACCGTTACTTGTTATATATTAACGATGGATTTAACTAGAATAAAAGATTCTTATAAAAGAATTGATGATGAGCAGATAGAATTTTTAAATGAAGTAATTCAGAGAGAAAATAGTCAAAATAAAGTGATTAAAGTAGATGTAACAGATATGTATGAAAGAGAGTTTGGATATGGAAAAAACGAAAATGCATATTGTACACCATATACATTACTAAGGCTTTTGGCTGATAAAATCCCAAATATACCAGATAAAATATTATATCTAGATATAGATATGATGGTTGGTGGAGATATTGCAGAACTATACAATATAGATATAGATGGTTATGAATATGCTGCAGTAAAAGAAAAAATTGGTTCAAAAATTATAAGGCCAGATTATATAAATGCAGGAATGTTATTATTTAATATGAAGATGATAAAAGAGACGCATCTTTTAAAAAAAGCAAGAAATCTTATTAGAAAAAGAAAATTATTATTTGCTGATCAAGATGCTATTTTTTGGTCTACAACAAAGAAAAAAATATTGCCAAGAAAATACAATGAGCAAAGAACATTTAATAATCCAGACACTCTTATATGTCATTTCTGTAAAAGACTTAGTTTTTCACCTTATCCAAGAATTACAAACTATAAACAATGGCATATTGAGGAAATACATAAATTTTATAAATGCCATAGATTTGATGATGACCTAGAAGAATATGCTAAACAAAAAAGTATATTTGAGTCAAAAAAAATAGAAGAAACAGTTTAAAAAAAGAAGTAGAGAGGAAAAAAATGAAAAAACAAAGAAAACAAATACCAATATTTTATACAGTTGATGATGGATATATGCCATTTTTAGCAGTATCAATTTTTTCATTGATAGCAAATTGTTCAGATGAAAATGATTACATAATTAAAATATTATATACAAATATAACAAAAGAAAATATGGATAAAGTAAAAAAACTTGAAAAAGAGAATGTTTCTATTGAATTTATAAATTTTAATAAACAAATAGAAAGTATAAGTGATAAACTTTATACAAGAGATTATTACTCAAAGACAACATATTTTAGATTGTTTTTACCAGAAGTGTATAAAGAATATGATAAAATTATCTATATAGATAGTGATACTGTTGTATTAACAGATATTGCTGAATTATATAATATTGAAATGGGAAAAAATCTAATTGCAGGTGTACCAGATGGGGCAGTACAAACTGTACCAATTTTTCAAGATTATGTAGAAAGAGTTGTAGGGGTTTCAGACTTTAATAATTATTTTAATGCAGGTGTACTTTTAATGAATCTAGAAGAATTAAGAGAAATTGAGTTTCAAGAAAAATTTTTATATTTATTAAGTACTGTAAAATTTGCAGTGGCTCAAGACCAAGATTATTTAAATAGAATTTGCAAAGGCAGAGTAAAAATAATAGATAGTGGTTGGGATGCAATGCCAATGGAACCATTAAGAATGTCAGATGAAGATTTAAAAATAATACATTTTAACTTAGGAGCAAAACCATGGCATCATGATAATGTTTTATATGACCAGTATTTTTGGAAATATGCAGAGCAAACAGAGTTCTTAGAGAAAATAAAACAAGAAAAAGCAAATTATACTGATGAAGATAGATTCAATGATGAAGCAACTACGAATAATTTAATTGCTTTGGCAAAGAAGGAAACTGAATGTGTTGGCGACGATAGAAATAAAAAAAAAACGGAGAAGAGGATATTCCACCTAAATCTCAAGAAAGACTAGAGATTTTAAAAAAAATAGAAGAATTTGAGGAAGAAGGAAAGTTTGACCAGGATGTTGAAAATGATCCTGCTACAATAATATTAACTCCAGAGAATATTGACTATTTAAGAAAGAGATATTATAGCAAGTTAAAGAGTAGTATAGCAAATACAATGGCTAAAACCTTTTTAAGAAGTATTCTAAAGGACAATAAGCTTATTATAAAAGATGTAATTGGTATAGAAAATCTTCAAAGTGTGGATTCAGGAGCAGTAGTTACATGCAATCATTTTAATCCATTTGATTCTTTTGCTGTGGAAAGCGTTTTTAGGTATTCAGGAAAATCTGAAGATAAGAAGTTATATAAAGTAATTAGAGAAGGAAATTATACTAACTTTCCTGGGTTATATGGTTTTTTCTTTAGAAACTGTGATACTCTACCACTTTCTTCTAATAAGAGAACTATGGTTAAGTTTATGAAAGCTGTAGATACAATTTTAAAAAGAGGAGATTTTGTTTTAATATATCCAGAACAGGGAATGTGGTGGAATTACCGTAAGCCAAGACCACTAAAGAATGGTGCATTCCATTTAGCTGCAAGAAGTTTAGCTCCAGTAATTCCAATATTTATTACTATGAAAGATAGTGACATAATAGGAGAGGATGGTTTTCCAGTTCAAGAATATTATATACATATAGAAAAAGCAATTTATCCAGATTTAAGTTTGTCTGAAAAAGAAAATGTAAAATTATTGAAAAATAAAAACTATGAAGTATGGAAAAATGTATATGAAGAATTTTATGGAGAGCCATTAACATATACTACAAAAAATATAGAAGAAATTTTAAAGTAATATAATAAGGACATATAGAATTAGTATATGTCCTTTTTTATCATATCATTTTGAAGGAGAATATATATGAAAAAGGAAAAACAAGTTATATATTATGAAGATGAGTTAAATGATGAATTTTCAAAAGCTAAAATAGTACCAAGGAAAATCGATGAGAACTATAAATATAAACATGGAATAATGTGGAATTTTTGTTCATATGTTATTCAAAATTTTATAAGTATGTTTATAAAAGTACCATATCAAAAAATTAAATTTAAATTAAAATATGTTGGAAAAGAAAAATTAAAGCCGTATAGAAAGCAAGGATATTTTATATATGTAAATCATACTCAGGCTTTTGCAGATACTTTTATTCCAAGTGTTGGAGTATATCCTAAAAGAAATTTTTTAATAGTTAATCCAGAAAATGTATCAATGAAAGGGTTGCATCATATAGTAGAGATGCTAGGTGCTATACCTGTTCCTGGAAATATCGAAGCAATGAAAAATTTCTTGCAAATATTAGAAGAAAGAATAAGTAATAATTGTTCTATTACAATTTATCCAGAAGCTCATATTTGGCCATATTATACTAAAATAAGAAATTTTAAAGATGTATCATTTAAGTATCCTGTAAAATGGAACAAACCAGCCTTTTGCATGACTAATACATATCAAAGTTATGGAAAAAATAATGATAAAATTAAAATAGTAACATACATTGATGGACCTTTTTTTCCGGATGAAAATTTATCTCCTAAAGAAGCACAAAAGAACCTAAGAGATAAAATATATAATAAAATGGTTGAAAGAAGCAAAAATAGTAATATAGAATATATAAAATATGAAAAGAAGAATTGTAATTTAACAAAATAAATAATATAATATGGGCAAGGGGAAAAGGAGAGTTTATGTTAAAATTAAAAAATATTACTAAGGACTATGATACAGCTAGTTCTAAAGTACAAGCGCTAAAAGGAATAAATATAAATTTTAGAAAAAGTGAATTTGTATCTATTTTAGGACAAAGTGGTTGTGGAAAAACGACTTTACTTAATATTATAGGAGGGCTTGATCATTATACTACTGGGGATTTAATCATAAATGGAAAATCAACCAAAAAGTTTAAAGATAGAGATTGGGATGCGTACAGAAATTATTCAGTAGGATTTGTATTTCAAAGTTACAATCTAATTCAACATCAGAGTATTTTATCAAATGTTGAACTTGCTCTTACCTTGTCTGGAGTATCTAAAAAAGAAAGAACAAAAAGAGCAATTGAAGCGTTAGAACAAGTTGGGTTAAAAGAACAAATACATAAAAAGCCAAACCAGTTATCTGGAGGTCAAATGCAAAGAGTAGCTATTGCAAGAGCACTAGTTAATAATCCAGATATTATTCTAGCAGATGAACCAACAGGAGCACTAGATACAAAGACTAGTGTGCAAATAATGGAAATTTTAAAGAAGATTTCTAAAGATAAGCTAATAATAATGGTAACACATAATCCGGAGCTTGCAGAAAAGTATTCTAGTAGAGTAATTAAAATATTAGATGGAGTTATAACAGATGATTCAAATCCATATGAAGGAATGGACGAAAAAGAAGAAAAAGAAAATAAAAAACTAAGAACATCAATGAGTTTCTTTACAGCACTTTCTTTAAGCTTAAATAATCTAATGACTAAAAAAGGAAGAACAATATTAACTGCATTTGCTGGAAGCATTGGTATAATTGGAATTGCACTGATTTTATCTTTGTCATCAGGAGTTCAAAATTACATAAAAAAAGTAGAAGAAGATACACTTTCAGAATATCCTCTTACAATTGCAAAAGAATCTGTTGATACAAGTGCTATGCTTACAGCTTTGATGGATGAAGAAAAGCCAGAAGAAGAAAGAGAAAATGACAAGATATATTCAAGAAATATAATGACAAAAATGATAAGTTCAGTGTCTCAAAAAGTTACTACTAATAATATTCAAGAGTTAAAGAAATATTTAGAGGAAGAAAATAATGTTATAAAAGAAAACTCAAATGCTATTCAATATACATATAATATTCCGATAAATATTTATAAAGAAAATACTGAAGATGGAGTTGTAAAAGTAAATCCAAGTACTATAATGAGTGAAGTTATGGGAATGCAAACTTCTCAAGCAAGCTCAATGATGAGCAGTTATTCTAATATGAATGTATGGACAGAAATGCTTGATAATAAAGAACTCATAAATAGTCAGTATGATGTTTTAGCAGGACATATGCCAAATAGTTATGATGAAGTTGTTTTAATAGTAGATGAAGAAAATCAAATAAGTGATTATACATTATATTCTTTAGGGCTAAGAGATATAGATGAACTAAAGGATAAAATGAATAAAATAAAAAATGGAGAGCAAGTGGAAGAAGACGAAAATCAAGTGTTTAGCTATGATGATTTACTTGGGTTAGAATTTAAACTATTATTAAATACTGATTATTATGAAAAAGAAAATGGTATGTGGGTTGATAAATCAGATGATGAGGAGTATTTAAAAGAAAAAATAAAAGATGCTGAAGCAATAAAAATTACGGGAATAATAAAAGCAAAATCTGATACTAATATTAGCAGTACAGCAGGAATTGTAGGATATACAAAAGAGCTAACTGAATATGCAATAAATAAAACAAATGAAGCAGAAATAGTAAAGGAGCAAAAAGAAAATAAAGATATAAATGTATTTACAGGAATGAATTTTTCGGCAAGTAGTAAAGATAAAACTATTGATTATACTTCATTATCTCCAGAACAGCAAATGTATTTACAATCATTATCTAGTGAAGAACTTGCATTGCTAATTTCTGCATATGCAGAAAATTCAGATAGCACGTATGAGTCAAATTTGGAAAATTTAGGAGTTGTTGATTTAGAAAGTCCAACTGCAATAAATATATATCCAAAGGATTTTGACAGTAAAGAAATAATCAAGCAAGAGATAGAGAATTATAATAAAAAATGTGAAAATGAAGGAAAAGAAGAAGATAAAATTACTTATACAGATCTAGTAGGAACGCTTATGAGTTCTGTAACTGTTATAGTAAATATTATAAGTTATGTACTTATTGCATTTGTAGCAATTTCACTTGTGGTTTCATCAATTATGATAGGAATTATAACTTATATATCTGTATTAGAGAGAATAAAAGAAATTGGAATTTTGAGAGCGATTGGTGCATCTAAAAAGGATATTTCAAGAGTGTTCAGAGCAGAAACTTTTATTGAAGGCGTATTTTCTGGAGTTTTAGGAATTTTAGTTACAATTATATTGAATATTCCAATAAATATTATAATAAAAGCTATAACTGGAGTTTCAAATTTATCTAGTTTGCCAGTAGGAGGAGCAGTAATACTAATTGTAATTAGTATGATTTTAACAGTAATTGCAGGCTCAATTCCAGCTAAAATGGCAGCTAAAAAGGATCCAGTAGAAGCATTAAGAACTGAATAATATAAAAAACGAAGGAGGAGAAAAATGGCAACTGAAAATGAAAATGCAATTTTTGACTTATTAGATAGAATAAAAGTAACAGATGAAAATAGAGATAGTATAGAAAAAATAAGAAATTTTCTTGATGAAAAAAGGTATCAAGAAGCTTTAGTAGAACTAAAAAGATTGCAAGATAAAGGTAATATTGAATATATAGAATATGAAGAAGTTGTAGAGAAAGAACAAAAGATAAAAGAAAAGAAACAAGAAGAAGAGTTAGGTTATCCTAAAGAACTTGCAAGTACAGAACTTGAAAAAAGATATATAGGATTATTGCTAAATGATTTAAAGTTAATTTCTGTATATTATTTTGTACATAATGAATGTGAGTTCTTAGATGATGAACTTCTAGAAATATATAAAACGATAATATTTACGGATGCTGAGAAATATGCACCAGAGAGAGCAAAAACTGACTTTAACTTTGCAAAGACTACAAATGAGTTAATAGATGCCAAATATCAAATTCAATTAGACTATCAAGATAGTAAATATACAATGGAAAAAACATATACTGAACTAAAAAAGTTGTTTTTACTAAGAAAATCTTGTAAAGAAAATCCTGCAAGACATTTGCAGGAAAGAATTGCTGAAATACAGGATTACGAACTATATGACAAAATGTCACCAGAAGAAGTATTAGATGCAGTAGATCAAGTAACTTCTACTGAGAAATTTAAAAGATCAATACTTAGTCAAAATTTAACTGACTTTTTAGTTGCAGGAGATAATTCATTAACAAATGGCTTGCAATTACCATTTAGAATATTATCAAGTGTATTTAAGGGAATAAGGCAAGGTGAAACAATGGCTTTTGCAATGCCATCTAACTATGGTAAAAGTAGGTTTACTATAAATATAGCAGCATATATTTCACTAGTACATAAAGAAAAAGTTCTTCTAATATCAAATGAAATGTCAGAGGAGAAAATGAAACTTTGCTTAATGACTACAATTATAAATAATCCCGATATTCAAAAATTACATGGTGAGAAAATTACAAAAAGTGAAACGGAACTTTTAGAATTTAAATTTAGGCCAGATGATGTTAAAAAATGTAAAGTTGACGAAAATGGTTTTGTATTAAAAGAAAAGGATGAGTCTCAAGCTGAATTTGCAAGAAGACTTGCAAAAATTTCATCAGAATTTAATAGTGTTATAAGAGCTACTAATTGGCTTAATAAGCAGATTGAAAATTCAATATATTTTATAAATATTACAGATCATACTAATGAAGAATTAAAAAAGGTAATAATGAATTATTATTATAAAGAAAAAGTAAAGTATGTATTTTATGATACATTAAAAGCTGATATTGAGAATATAGGAAATGCTGCTGAAATAAAGAAAACTGCTACAATACTTTCAAATTTAGCGCAAAACTTTGGAATGTTTATAGGTTCAACACTTCAATTGCAAGAAACTGAAACAGAGCCATTAAATTTAACAATAAATGACTTAGCTGTTAGCAGGACTGTAAAAGAAGTTTTAGATACATTATGTTTATTTAAGCAAATACATAGAGAAGACTATGATAAATATGAATATTCCTTAAATGAAGTAGATACAGATTTTTATAATATTAAAAATTACAAAGACCCAGATGAAAGATATTATGCATGTATTGTAGATAAAAACAGAGCAGGAGCAAAACCAAAAGTATTATTTAACCTAAATTTAGCATATAATAGATGGAATGAGCTTGGATATTTAAGATTAAAGAAATAGGTAAGGTAGAAGGGAATAACTATATATAATGAAAAAAGAAAAAAGCAAAGTAAAAAAGACGTTGCTAAATATAGCATTGTTTTTATTACTAATAATACTTACATTTTGGCTGATTCTAAAAGACCAAAATACTGAAGAAATAATGTTAGCAGTAGATAAAGCAAAGAAACAATACCTATTAATAGGAATGATTGCAATGACAATATTTATATCATGCGAAGCAATAAATGTTAGAAGAATATTAAAAGGTTTAGGTGAAAAAACGACTTTTTTAAAAAATTTAAAATATGCACTTATAGGTTTCTTTTTTAGTGCAATTACACCAGCTGCAACAGGAGGACAACCAATGGAGATTTATTATATGCATAAAGACGGCATATCGGTTGCAAATAGTACGCTTGCATTATTAGTGCAATTAATGAGTCTGCAGATAGTAAATCTTTCTGTAGGAATTACCAGTGTATTATTTAATTATGAAGTTATAAATAATGGAGGATTAGTGTTATTAGCTATTATAGGAATTATATTAAATTCGGGAGCGCTTGTATTACTTATAATTGGAATATTTTCTAGGAGACTATCTAAAGGGTTAATAAATATTGCAGTTAAAATATTAAAATTCTTTAGAAAGAAGAATATAGAAGAATTACAAGAAAAAATGGAAAGTGAACTTACAAAATATCAAGAAGATAGCGAATACATAAAGAAAAATAAAAGAGTAATAATTAAAAGTGTATTAACAACACTAGTGCAAATGCTGGTATATTATACTGTACCATTTTTTGTATATAAGGCATATGGATTAAATGAACATTGCATAATAAGAATTATGTCATTACAAGCATTATTGTATACAACTGTATCTGGAATACCATCACCAGGTTCAGTAGGTGTTAGTGAAGGTGGATTTTTAGGAATATTTAGAAATGTATTTCCAGAGACGTTAATAAATAGTGCAATGATTTTAAATAGAGTTATAAATTTCTATTTATTAGTAACTGTTAGTGCTGTTATTGTAATTATTTGTACTTTGAAAGATAAAAAGCAAGAAAAATTAGAACGAAAAATTGAAAACCTAGAAGAAAGTGAATAATTTAATGAATACCACAGATTGCAAACAAAGCAAATCTGTGGTATAGTATTAGGTAGCTTAAAGAAGAAAGGTCGAAAAAATATGAAAATAGGAATAGTAGGACTTCCAAATGTAGGAAAGAGTACATTATTTAATAGTATAACGAAGGCGGGAGCAGAATGTGCAAATTATCCATTTTGTACAATAGAGCCTAATGTAGGGGTAGTACCTGTACCAGATGAGAGATTAGATAATTTAGCAAAAATGTATAATCCACAAAAAGTTACTCATGCAATTGTAGAATTTGTTGATATTGCTGGACTTGTAAAAGGCGCAAGTAAAGGTGAAGGACTTGGAAACAAGTTTTTGGCACATATTAGAGAAACTGATGCAATTTGTCAAGTTGTAAGATGTTTTGAAGATTCAAACATTATACATGTTGATGGAAGTGTTAATCCAGTAAGAGATATAGAAACAATAAATTTAGAACTTATTTTTGCTGATATAGAAACTGTTAATAAGAGAATTGACAGGGCTACAAAGTTATTAAAGGCCGATAAGAAATATAAGTTTGAATTAGATACTTGGGAAAAAATAAAAGAAGCATTAGAAAATGGAAAGTGTGCACGTGGTTTGGAATATTCCGAAGAAGAACTAGAAGTAATAAAAGATGCATTTCTGTTAACAATGAAACCAGTATTATATATAGCAAATGTATCTGAAGAACAGCTTGGTGAAGATGATGAAAAAGTAAAAGAAGTAAAAGAATATGTTAAAAATGACAAAGCAGAAGTAGTAAAATTATGTGTAAAAATAGAAGAAGAATTATCTAGTCTAGAGCCAGATGATAAAAAAGAAATGTTAGATGCATTAGGGTTAGAAGAATCTGGATTAGATAAAGTAATAAAAAAGAGTTATGAACTATTAGGACTAATGTCATTTTTAACTGCAGGAGAGCCAGAAGTTAGAGCTTGGACTATAAAGAAAGGAACAAAAGCACCACAAGCAGCTGGAAAAATCCACTCAGATATAGAAAGAGGATTTATTAGAGCTGAAATTGTATCATATGACGATTTAATGAAAGAGGGTTCAATGCTTGCTGCAAAAGAAAAAGGATTAGTTCATTCTGAGGGAAAAGAATATGTAATGCAGGATGGAGATATTGTACTATTTAAATTTAATGTATAAACACATATAACTAAAGATGAAAATAACAGGATTTTTCATAAACCTTGTTATTTGTCATCTTTTTTTGTAAAATATATATAGGAGGAAGACAAAGTCGTGATAGCAGAAATAATAATAAATAGTAATGTTAAAAATTTAAATAAGACATTTGATTATATAATACCTAAAAATCTAGAAAATTATATTTTTGTTGGGAGCCGTGTCTTTGTACAATTTGGAAATAAAAAACAACCAGAAGAGGGGTTTGTTGTAAAAATTAAGGAAACTTCCGAATATATAGATAAGTTAAAAGAAATAATAGAAGTAGAAGATTTATCAAATGTAAGCAAAGAGAAACTAGAACTTGCAAAATATATGGCAAGAAGATATTTTTGTAATATATCTGAATGTATAAAACAAATGTTACCACCAGGAACGACTTCAAGTAATATAACTAAAAGAGTAAACGAAAAGAAACAAAATTTTGTAAGTTTAATAAAAGAACCAGAAGAAATTGAAGAAGATATTATAAATCATGTCTTAAAGTCTGAAAAACAAATAAGAGCATTAAAATTTTTAATGGAAAATGATGAAGTATCTAGTGTAGATCTTCAAAATTTTTCTGATGTGAGCTTAGCTATATTAAAGACTTTGGAGAAAAATGGATATATTGAAATATATGAAAAAGAAGTAGAAAGAAATCCATTTATTCACAAGGTCGTTAATAAAACGACAAACTTAGCATTAAATGAAGAGCAACAGGAAGCTTTTGAAAAGATAAATGCATCAATTCAATTTAATGAATATGATGAATTTTTATTGTTTGGTGTAACTGGCTCACGGAAAAACAGAAATATATATTCAACTTATAGAAGAGACTTTAAAGCTGGGAAAATCAAGTATAGTATTGGTTCCAGAAATATCACTAACGCCTCAAACTGTAGATAGATTTTTAAGTAGATTTGGAGAAGAAAAAATAGCAGTTTTGCATAGTAAATTATCTGTGGGAGAAAGATTTGACCAATGGAAAAAAATTGAGCAGGGAAAGGCAAAAATTGTAATAGGTGCGAGATCAGCAATATTTGCACCAGTAAAGGATTTAGGATTAATAATAATTGATGAAGAACATGATGACTCATATAAAGCAGAAAGTAGTCCAAGGTACAATGCAAAAGAAATTGCCAGTTTTTTAGGCAAAAATGCAGGCGCGCCAGTAGTACTAGGAAGTGCAACTCCAGATATGTCAACATATTACAAAGCTCTAAACGGAGAAATTCAATATATAGAACTTAGTAAAAGAGCTAATAATTCTACATTACCAGAGGTTGAGGTGGTAGATTTAAGAAAAGAACTTGCCTATGGCAATAAAACAATGATTAGTTCTAAGCTAAAAGAAGAGATAGATAAAAATTTAAAAAATAAAAAACAGACAATATTGTTTTTAAATAGAAGAGGTTTTTCAACTTTTATAATGTGTAGGGATTGTGGGTATGTGGCAAAATGCAAAAATTGTGACATTTCGCTTACATATCATCTAAAGCAAAATAAGTTAAAATGTCATTATTGTGGATATGAGGAAAAAATGCTCACTAAATGTCCAGAATGTAACAGTGAAAATATAAGATATTTTGGAAGCGGAACTCAAAAATTGGAAGAACAAATAAAAAATATTTTTCCAGAAGCTTCTACTATAAGAATGGACATAGATACTGTAAGTAAAAAAAATTCGCATGAAGATATTTTAAACAAATTTAAAAATGAGAACATTGATATTTTGATAGGTACTCAAATGGTAGTAAAAGGGCACCATTTTCCAAATGTAACTTTAGTTGGTGTGATTGCAGCAGATGGAAGTTTAAATATAGATGATTATAGAGCACATGAGAGAACCTTCCAAATTCTAACACAAGTTGCTGGAAGAGCTGGTCGTGAAAAAGAAAAAGGAAGAGTAATAATTCAAAGCTATAATCCAGAGCATGTAGTAATAAAAGACGCACAAAAACAAGACTACAAGTTGTTTTATGACACAGAGATAGCAATCAGAAAACAGTTGAGATATCCACCTTTTTGTGATATAATACTAATTGGAATTACAAGCAAAAATGAAGAAGAAACTAAAAAAATAAGCGAGTTTTTATATAACAAATTAAAGGAAAAGATTGTAAAAAATAACTTAAAAATATTATTATATAAACCTGTTCCGTCACCAATAGATAAAATTAAAAACAAATACAGGTGGAGAATTATAGTAAAATGTAAAACTGATGATAAAATCATAGATGAGTTGACAGAAGCAATGAAAGCTACAAACGAAAAAATAAAAAATACTAAAAATGAAACAAGAGTTACTATAAATATAAACCCAAGTAATATGTTGTAAGAAAGGAGTAAATAAATGGCAATAAGGGAAATAAGACTAAATGGAGATGAAATTTTAAGAAAAAAGGCAAGAGAAGTAGAAAAGGTAGATGATAGAATAAAAGAATTATTACAAGATATGGTAGAAACAATGCATGAGTATAACGGAGTCGGACTTGCAGCCCCACAAGTAGGAATTCTTAAAAGAGTTATAGTAATAGATTTGTATGATGGCAATGAACCTTTAAAATTAGTAAATCCTAAAATTTTAAAAGAAAAAGGAAAACAAAAAGTAGATGAAGGATGTTTAAGCTTTCCAAATCAATTTGCTAAAATGATAAGACCAAAAGAAGTAACCGTAGAAGCTTTAAATGAAAATGGAGAACAAATAAGAATAGAAGCAGTAGACTTATTAGCACAAGCTCTAGTTCATGAAATTGAACATTTGGATGGAATATTATTTGTAGATAATATGATACCAGGAACTCTTCAATATGTAGATCCAGAAGAAAAATAAAGGAGAGAATATATGAAAATTTTATTTATGGGAACTCCTGATTTTGCAAAAGATTCTTTAGAAGCTTTATACGAAGCAGGATTTGAAATTGTAGGTGTCGTTACCAATATAGATAAACCTAAAGGAAGAGGAATGAAAATGCAAATGACACCAGTAAAAGAATATGCTCTTTCTAAAAATTTAAAAGTGTATCAGCCACTAAAAGTAAAGAATAATACTGAATTTTTAGAAGAAATAAAAAAGTTAAAACCAGATCTAATGTGTGTTGTAGCATATGGAAAAATTTTACCACAAGAAATATTAGATATTCCTAGATTAGGAGCTGTAAATGTTCATGGCTCACTTCTTCCTAAATATAGGGGAGCTGCGCCAATCCAATGGGCTGTTATAAATGGAGATAAAGAAACAGGAATTACTACAATGTTTATGAATGCAGGAATGGACACTGGAGATATGATTTTAAAGAAGAAAGTAGAAATTGGTGAAGATGAGACAACAGGAGAACTTTGGGAGAGACTAAGTAAAATTGGTGCAAAACTTTTAATAGAAACAGTTAAAAAAATAGAAAATGGAAGTGTTACAAGAGAGAGTCAACCAGAGGAAGGAACAATGGCACCAATGCTTTCAAAAGAAATGGCAAAAATTGATTGGGAAAATAAATCTGCAAGAGAAATTAAAAATTTAGTAAGAGGTTTGAATCCGATAATGGGAGCCTATGCTATGCTAAATAATAAAAAAATTAAGTTTTGGAAGGTGCAAACAATAAATAAAGATGAATTAATAACAAAGTTTTCTGAGTTAAAAGATTATAGCTATCATTTAAAAGATTTAACTCCAGGGACAGTATTATTTTCAGATGATAAAAATGGTCTTTTTATTAATACTAAAGATGGAATTTTGCAGGTATTAGAAATTCAGGGCGAAAATGCAAAGAAGATGAGTATAAGTGATTTCCTACGAGGAAATAAAATAGAAGCAGGAAATATATTTGAGTAAAAAAGAGAGGAAAAATAAATGATAAAAAACGAAAGAGGAGTAACATTAATAATACTAGTTATTACAATAATTGTTATGGTAATAATTGCGGGAGTTACAATAAAATTATCTGTTGGAGAACAGGGAATTGTAAAGCAAGCAGAAAATGCAGTAAATGGAACTAAAGAGTTTGAAAATTCAAGTGAAATTAAAAGGCAAGAGTTATATAATGAAATAATTTCGCCGAATAATTAAAAAAGTAAAGAGTGAAAGAATATAAAAAAGCTTTCACTCTATTTTTTATTTAAAGTAAACTATTGTAACACCCATTTCACCTTCACCAAATGTTCCCAGCCTAAAAGATTTTACATGTGAATTATGCTTTAAAAAAGCCTGAATTCCGGCACGTAATTTACCTGTACCTTTGCCATGAACTATTCTTGCATGTTCTAGGCCTGCCATATAACAGTCATCAATGTACTTATCAACAAAAGGAATAGCTTCATCGACTGTTAAGCCAATGACATTAAGCTCTGATGAAATAGCTTTTGCCTTATTATTAGAATAAGATACATTAGAATGTTTTTCTTTTTGAGGTAAAGCAGATTTTAGAATACTTAAATCAGAAAGTTTGGCATTCATAGTCATAAATCCTACTTGAATTTTTACTTCTCCAGATTTATTTGGTAAAGTTAAAATTGTAGCTTCAGAGTTTATTTTTGAATTAAATACTTTTTGACCTATAGAAATATCTTTTTCTGATAATGTATTATTAGAAACATCCATATTATTAGAGGTTAGTGTATTTAAAGAAGCATTTAGCTTATTTCTTAAACTATTTGCTTGACTTGCAGATAGATTTTTGGTATTTAATTCTTTTATTATGTAATTTGCTTCATCTTTGGCATCAAGAAGAATTTCTTTTGCTTTATTTTTAGCATTTTCAATGGTAAGTTTGGCTTCTAAGTCAAGTTTTGAATTATCTCTTTCTAAGGATTTTCTAAGTAGTTCGACTTGATTAGAGTTTTTAATTATTTTTTCTTTTTCAGCTTCAAGTTCTAATTTATCATCATAAATACTTTTTAGTAGAGTTTCGATATTTATATCATCTTCTTTTAGCAAAGACTGTGCACGTTCTAATATGTCGTTGCTTAATCCTAGTTTTTTACTTATTGCAAATGCATTACTTTTTCCAGGAATACCAATAAGAAGCTTATAAGTTGGTTTTAAATGCTCAATATCAAAATCAGAACTTGCATTTTCAAAACCTTCAGTAACTAAAGCATATTTTTTTAGTTCTGGATAGTGAGTAGTACAAATTGTAAGAGAGCCAATAGAATGTAATTTTTCAAGAATACTGATAGCGAGATTTGCACCTTCTAATGGATCTGTTCCAGACCCTAATTCATCAAGTAGAACTAAGCTATTACTTGTAGCAAGTTTTAAAATATCAACAATATTTGTCATATGAGATGAAAATGTGCTTAGAGATTCTTGAATACTTTGTTCATCACCAATATCTGCAAAAATATTGTCAAATATACAAATAGAACTATCACCTTTTGCTGGAATTAGAATGCCAGAATAAGCCATAGCACATAGAAGGCCGGTTGTTTTTAAAGTAACTGTTTTTCCACCAGTGTTAGGACCTGTTATTAAAAGAGAAGTAAAGTCTTTGCCTAAGGTGATGTCGATTGGAACAACAGATATTTCATCTATTAGAGGATGTCTTGCAGAATTTAGAGTGATATATTTTTCGTCATTTAATAAAGGTTTTACGCCATTTATTTTTCTTGAATAACTGGCTTTTGCAAAGATGACATCAAGTTTTCCTAATATATTTAAAGTTTCCTCAAGGTTATGTGCAATGGGGAAAAATTTTAGAGAAATGTTTTTTAAAATTTTTTCTATTTCAATACTTTCTTCTATTTTTAAATTATTGATTTTATTATTTAAGTCAAAAACAATTGAAGGTTCAATGTAAACTGTAGAACCACTAGCAGAAACATCAATTATGCTACCAGAAATTTGATTTTTAGCTTCATCTTTAACTGGAATAACAAATCTGTCATTTTTAATTGTTATAATTGCATCCATAACGTATTTTGAATAAGTGGATGAATGAATAAAGTTTGAAAGTTTATCACGAACAGATTGTTCTAAATTTTTTCTTGTTCTTCTAAGAGATGATAATTTAGGGGAAGCATCATCGCTTATGGTATATTCATCTATTATTGACGAGTATACTAAATTTTCTAAACTCTTGTTAAAGTATAGTGCTGAAAAATAATCGGTTAAATTAGAAAAATCTGATAAGTCAAAAGTTTCATCGCCAAAAAAGTATTCATTTGATAGTCTAGAAGTTTTTAAGATATAGGCAACATCTAATAAAGCTTTTGCTGAAAGGGAATTAAAGCTTTTTAAATTTTTTATCCAAATATCAATATTGGAAATTTCACCAATAGGAATATTTCCTTTCCTAATTATTAAATTTGTGGCTTGTTCGGTTTCCAATAGTTGTTTTTCAACTTCTAGTTTGTCTGTACTTGGAAGAGTATTTTGCATAAGTTCTATTCCAATATATGTATGACAATATTCTTCAATAATTTTTAAAATTTTACTATATTCTATTTTTTCTAAATATTTTTGATACATAATTTTCCTTTCAAAATGTAAAAGTAATTTTTATCATAAAAATTATATCACGAAATATTAGAAAATTCAATGTTTTTTACTTGACAAAGAAACAAATGTTTGATATATTATATGCATAATTGATAGTAAAATAATAAAGGAAATTAAATTATGAGATTAGATAAATTTTTAAAAGTTTCAAGAATAATAAAAAGAAGAACTGTTGCAAATGAAGCTACAGCAGGTGGAAGAGTATTATTGAACGGAAAAGAAGTAAAACCAAGCCATGAAGTAAAGGTTGGAGATATAATTGAAATAAAATTTGGAGATAAAATATCAAGGTTCAAGATTTTGGAAATACCAAAAACACAGGGGAAAAATTTACCTCAAATAATAGAAGAACTATAGAGAATAGAATGTATAATATTGAAAAAACAATATGAAAATGATAAAATAACAAAAGATTTTTACACTTATATAGAGGGATAAAGTGTATTGTAAGAAACAGCGTTTGGAGGATTTATCATGTCAGAGTTTGTACATTTGCATGTCCATAGTGAATTTAGCCTATTAGATGGCGCAAATAGAATAAAGGATTTGCCAGTAAGAGCAAAAGAATTAGGAATGAAGGCAATGGCTATAACAGACCACGGAGTCATGTTTGGTGTAATTGACTTCTATAAAGCATGCTTAGCAAATGGAATCAAACCTATTATTGGTTGTGAAGTATATGTAGCGCCTAGAAAAAGAACTGATAAAGATCCAGTACTAGATAGCAAATATAATCATTTAATATTACTAGCAAAAGATAATGATGGATATAAAAACTTAACAAAAATAGTGTCTGCCGGATTTACAGAAGGATTTTATTATAAACCAAGAATTGATAAAGAACTATTGGAGAAATATCATGAAGGAATAATTTGTTGTAGTGCATGTTTAGCAGGTGAAGTACCACAAGCAATATTAAAAGGAGACATGGAAGAAGCAGAAAAAGTTGCCATGTGGTTCAAAAATATATTTGGTGAAGATTATTATTTAGAAGTACAAAATAATGGTATAAAAGAACAAGTATTAGTTAATCAAAAATTAGTAGAGTTATCAAGAAAGTTAAATATTCCACTTGTTGCAACTAATGATTCACATTATTTAAGAAAAGAAGATGCATATAATCATGAAATATTATTATGTATTCAAACTGGCAAAAAGATAACTGACGAAGACAGAATGAAATTTGAAACTGATGAATTATATATAAAGTCACCAGAAGAAATGTCTGAGTTTTTTTCGAATATTCCTGAAGCAATAGAAAATACAGTAAAAATTGCAGAAAAATGTAATGTTACATTTGAATTTGGTCATACAATACTTCCTAATTATGATGTACCAGAAGAATTTGCAACTCACTATGATTATCTTGAAAAGCTTTGTAATGATGGAATAAAAAATAGATATGGAGAAAGTCCTTCACAAGAAATAATTGATAGAAAAAACTATGAACTTGGTGTAATTAAAAAAATGGGCTATGTAGATTATTTCTTAATTGTATGGGATTATATTCACTATGCAAAAACTCAAGGTATACCAGTTGGACCAGGTAGAGGATCCGGAGCAGGTTCAATTGTCGCATATGCCATAGAGATAACTGATATAGACCCCATAAAATATGCATTACTTTTTGAAAGATTTTTAAATCCTGAAAGAATTAGTATGCCTGATTTTGATGTTGACTTTTGCTATGAAAGAAGACAAGAAGTAATAGACTATGTTTCAAGAAAATATGGACAAGATCATGTTTCACAAATAATTACATTTGGAACAATGGCTGCTAAAATGGTAATTAGAGATGTTGCAAGAGTGCTAGATATGCCATATGCTATAGCAGATAAACTTGCAAAAATGATACCAAATGAAATCCATATAACAATAAAAAAAGCGTTAGAGATAAATAAAGAGTTAAAAGATGAATATGACCAAAATCCGGAAACTAAGAAACTATTGGATATAGCAATGGCTCTAGAGGGAATGCCAAGACAGGCTTCAACACATGCTTGTGGAATAGTTATAACAAAAGATCCGGTTGTAAGTTATGTTCCATTATATGTTAGAGACGGAATGATATCAACTCAGTATATAATGACTACACTTGAAGAATTAGGTCTATTAAAAATGGACTTTTTAGGATTAAGAACACTAACTGTTATACAAGATACAATTAATATGGTAAAAGAAAATAAGGGTATAGAAATAGATTTTTCAAAAGATAAGATGAATGACCCAAAAGTATTCAAACAATGGCAAGAAGGAAACTCTATGGGAATATTCCAATTTGAAAGTCAAGGAATGACGAACTTCATGAAGGAATTAAAGCCAGATTGTTTGGAAGATATTATAGCTGGAGTTTCTTTATATAGACCAGGACCAATGGATCAAATTCCAAGATATATTGCAAATAAAAAAGACCAAGAACATGCAGTATATACACATGATGCGTTAAAGCCAATATTAAAAGTAACATATGGATGCATGGTATATCAAGAACAAGTTATGCAAATAGTACGTGAACTTGCAGGATATTCACTAGGAAGAGCCGATTTAGTTAGACGTGCAATGGGTAAGAAGAAGCTAGATGTAATGGCAAAAGAAAGAGAAATTTTTATTCATGGACAAGTTGATGAAAATGGAGATATTATAATTCCAGGATGTGTTAGAAATGGAATTGATGAAAAATCAGCTAATAAAATATTTGATGAAATGTCGGAGTTTGCTAAGTATGCATTTAATAAGTCACATGCTGCATGCTATGCCGTAGTAGCATATAGAACTGCATATTTAAAATGTTACTATCCAACTGAGTTTATGGCAGCAATGCTTAACAGCTTTTTAGGAAATTTAGATAAAATTCCAGAGTATATTGATGAATGTAGAAGATTACAAATTGATATATTAAAACCAGATATAAACAAAAGTTATACAAAATTTACAGTAGAAAATGATAAAATAAGATTTGGCTTAGGCAGTATAAAAAATGTTGGAATAGCAGCAGTTGATACTATTGTAAAAAATAGAGAAGAAAATGGAGAATATAAGAGCTTTACTGATTTTTGTGAAAGAATGGAAGGGGAAGCTGTAAATAAAAAGTGTATTGAAAGCTTAATAAAAGCTGGAGCTTTTGATGATTTTGAACAAACTAGAAGTACACTTATGTCATCATTTGAAGATATAATAGATACAATAAATGGAGCATCGAAGAAAAGTATACAAGGTCAGGTATCGATGTTTGATTTTGGAGCAAGTACTGATGAAGAAGAAAAAATTGAAAAATTAAAATACAATTTTACAACATTGAAAGAATATTCTGAACAAGAACTTCTTTCAATGGAAAAAGAAATGCTTGGAATATATTTATCTGGGCATCCATTAGCAAAATATAGAGAATTAATTTTAAAACAAGCAACAATAAATACCAATATAATGAAAACAGTAAATGATTTAGCTTCAATGTCTGAAGAAGATCCAGAATATCCAGAACTAAAAGCAAATTATGGAAATTATAAAGACGGACAAAATGTGAAATTAGCAGGAATAATATCAGACATTAAGAAAAAATATACTAAGAATAATAAAATAATGGCTTTTATAACAATAGAAGACTTATATGGAACTGCCGAAGTAATTGCTTTTGAAAATTGCTATTTAGCATCCTCAAATGAACTTATAAATGAAAATATAGTGTTAGTAGAAGGTAGATTAAGTATAAGAGAAGATGACAAGCCTAGTATTATAGCAAATTCTATAAAGAAATTGGCAAATGAAAAAAAGAAAGTACTAAATATAAGTATAGAAGATTTAGATGAAGAAGGCAAAGAAAAATTAAGAGGAACATTAAAATTCTTTTGTGGAGATTCTAACAATATTCAAGTTGAAATAATAAATGGTGATAAAAAAGCACCTGCAGGTGGTTTACTTATAGATGAAAAAATATTAAAAGAGATACAAGAGATTGTGGGAGAAAAGAACGCTTTAATTAAAGAAGAATAAAAGTAATGGCAAAATGGAAAGGAAAATAAAAAATGAAAGTAGGATTTGTATCGCTGGGATGTAGCAAGAATTTAGTTGATACAGAAATGATGATAGGAGTATTTAAATCTAATAGATTTGAAGTTGTAAATAATCCAGCAGAAGCGGATATAATAGTTGTAAATACATGTGGATTTATAGAATCTGCAAAAGAAGAAGCTATAAATACAATTTTAGAAATGGCTGAATATAAAAAAACTGGAAAATGTAAAATACTTGTCGCAACAGGATGTTTAGTTGAAAGATATAAAGATGAATTAGAAAAAGCAATGCCTGAAGTAGATATATTTTTAAAATATAGTGACTATGCTGAAGAAAAAGGAAAATCAGCAGAAATATTTGCAAATGTGCTAGAAAGAATATATGCTCAATATGATGTTGAAGAAAAAACTAAATCTACAAACCTTGATTTTATGAATAGAGTGGTTACAACAGGAAAGAATTATGCATATTTAAGAATTGCAGAAGGATGTAGTAATAGATGCACATATTGTGCAATACCTAATATAAGAGGTTCTTTTGTTAGCAGAAGAATGGAGGACATTCTTGAAGAAGCTAAAAAATTAGTAGAAAGTGGAAGAAGAGAATTAATAATAATAGCACAAGATACATCAAAGTATGGAAAAGATATTTATGGGAAATCAATGCTTGCAAATCTATTGCAAGACTTATGTAACATTAAAGATTTAAAGTGGATAAGATTTTTATATTGTTATCCAGAGGATATAACAGATGAACTTATAGACGTTGTAAAGAATAATGACAAGATATGTAAATATTTTGATATACCAATTCAGCATATATCGGATAAAATTTTAAAAATAATGAATAGAAAAACTACTAGTATTAGCATAAAAGAGAAAATATCAAAACTAAGACAAGAAATACCTGGAGTAGTAATAAGAACCACACTTATGGTTGGATTTCCTGGTGAAGAACAAGCTGACTTTGATGAATTATATAATTTTGTAAAAGAAACGAAGTTTGACAAGTTAGGAGCTTTTATGTATTCTAAAGAAGAAAATACTCCTGCAGCAAATTTCAAAAATCAAGTGCATCCAATGACAAAGAAAGCAAGATTTAATAAAATAATGAAACTACAAAAAGAAATTTCAAAAGAGAATGAGGAAAAACTTATTGGAAAAAATGTAGAAGTGTTAGTAGAGGGAATAACCAGTGATGATAAATACTATGTTGGAAGAACTTATATGGATGTTCCAGAAATAGACGGCTTAGCATATATAAAAATAAAAAATGAGATAGTTAATAGAGATCTTATTGGAGAATATATAAAAGCTAATATTATAGATGTTAAAGACTATGATTTAATTTGTGAAATGTAAAAGAATTACAAAAGCGTAAAGGAGAAGATTTACTAGATATGGCAAAAGCAAAAACAGTATTTGTGTGTAATGATTGTGGATATGAATCACCTAAATGGCTAGGGAGATGTCCTGCTTGTGGAGCGTGGAATACATTTTTTGAACAAAAAGTAGTAGAGACTAAATCTTCTATTTCAAGTAAAGGTACTAAAGAAAAAATTTCACCACAAATATTAGATAATGTAATTGGAAAAAATGAGTCTAGGACAGATACTGGAATTGGAGAATTAAATAGAGTACTAGGAGGAGGAATTGTTAATGGCTCGCTAGTGCTTTTAGGAGGAGAACCAGGAATTGGAAAGTCAACACTTATTTTAGAGTTATGTGATAAAATAACAGGTACAGGTAAGGTATTATATGTATCTGGAGAAGAATCAGCAGAACAAGTAAAAATAAGAGCTGATAGGTTAGGCATAAAAAATACCAATATTATGTTCTTAGGTGAAACTGATATAGATGTAATTGAAGAAACAATTTTGGCAATGAATCCTAAACTTGTAATAATAGATTCAATACAAACGATGTATTCTGAAGAAATAACATCTGCTGCAGGAACGGTAAGTCAAGTAAGAGAAATAACTGCAAGGATAATGAGAATAAGTAAAGGCCATAATATAACGACAATCATTATAGGACATGTTACTAAAGATGGAAATATAGCAGGACCTAGAGTTTTAGAACACATGGTTGATACTGTTTTATACTTGGAAGGAGAAAGATATTTTTCATATAGAATATTAAGAAGCGTAAAAAATAGGTTTGGCTCAACAAATGAAGTTGGAATGTTTGAGATGAAAAATGAGGGAATGGTAGAAATAAAAAATCCATCACAAATACTTATTTCAGACAGAACTGATAATCCAGCAGGTTCAATTGTTGTAGCTAGTATGGAGGGAACAAGACCACTGCTTATAGAATTACAAGCATTAACTACACCAAGTGTGTATGGTATGCCAAGAAGAACTGCAAATGGTATAGACTATAATAGATTAACTATGCTTATTGCAGTACTTGAAAAGAAAGCAAGTATTCCACTAGGTTCACAAGATGTATACTTAAATGTAGTAAGTGGAATAAGACTAATAGAACCGGCAGTGGATTTAGGAACTATTCTAGTAGTAGCATCAAGTTTTAGAAATATACCAATTTCAAAAGATTTAGTTGCTATAGGAGAAGTTGGACTTACAGGAGAAGTAAGAGCAGTAAATATGATAGAAAAGAGATTAAAAGAAGCGGAAAAGATGGGATTTAAAACTTGCATAATTCCAGAAAATAACAAAAAAATGTTGAGAGATACATATAAAATGGATATAATAGGAGTGAAAAACGTAAGAGAAGCAATTCAAAAGTCTGGATTAAATAATAATTAGATAATTAGGAGAAACGGTATGGCAGTTGTTAATAATGAAATTTTAGAAGTTTTGAAGATAATAGCTCCAGGAACAGCTATAAGAGAAGGACTAGAAAACATATTAAAAGCAAAAACAGGAGGACTCATTGTTGTTGGAGATGGCGAAGAAGTAATGAAAATTGCTGATGGAGGATTTTATTTAGATGTAGAATATTCACCAGCACGATTATATGAACTTGCAAAAATGGATGGAGCTATAATAATTAGTTCGGATTTAAAAAAGATTTTATTTGCTAATACACAATTAATCCCAGATCCATCAATTGAGACAGTTGAAACAGGAACAAGACATAGGACTGCTGAACGTACAGCAAAACAGACAAAAGATCTAGTAATAAGTATTTCACAAAGAAGAAATATAATAACTATATTTAAAGGCAACTATAGATATGTGTTAGAAGACACTTCAAAAGTTATAACAAAGGCAAACCAAGCTTTGCAAACAGCTGAAAAATATATGAAAGTGTTTGATAATAAGCTTAACTTATTAAATGAATATGAATTTAATGATATAGTAACATTAGAAAATGTAATAGTATGTATTCAAAGAGCAGAGATGGTTATGAATGTTGCAGATGAAGTACAAAGAGCAATATATGAATTAGGAGAAGATGGAAGATTACTAGAGTTACAATTAGAAGAGCTTATAGGTGATTTAGAAGAAGAAGAACTTTTGATGGTAAAAGATTATATGGTAGAAAAAAAGAACCGCTCTGCCGAAAATGTGTTAAGTGAAATAAAAAAATTATCATATGATGATTTAATGAAATCTCAAATTATAGCAAAGTTATTAGGTTACCAAGATTTTGATAATTATGATGAGGTAGGTGTATTTACTAAAGGATATAGAGTATTAAATAAAATACCAAGAATGCCAAGTAGTATTGTGGAAAATCTAGTAAAATCATTTAAATCGTTTCAACATATACTTGCGGCTGACATTCCAAGGCTTGATGAAGTTGATGGAATAGGAGAAGTAAGAGCAAGAACAATAAAACAATCATTAAGAAGAATGCAAGAACAATTTGTGTTTGATAATGAGATTTAGAATTGACAAAATTATATAAAAATGGTATAAAAATAATGCAAAAGAAAATAGATAGGGAAATTTATTTATAAAGGAAGAGAAAAACATGAAAATTTTTTGGAAAATAATATTGGTTATTTTAATAATTGCTGCAATTGGAGGAATTGCAGGAGTGGGTTATGGATATTATTTAAAGGGTACTAGAAATGTTCAAAATCCAGTAGCAACAATAGAAGTTGAGGATTACGGAACTATAAAAGTTGAACTATATCCAGATATGGCTCCTAATACAGTAGCAAATTTTATAACACTTGCGAATAGAGGATTCTATGATAATTTAACATTTCATAGAATTGTGAAAGATTTTATGATTCAAGGTGGAGATAAAAGCGGAGATGGAACGGGAACTCCATCACTTAGTGACATAAAAGACGTATCAGGAAATAATGATAAAGAATATGCAATAAAAGGTGAATTTATAGCAAATGATTATACAAAAAATACATTAAAATTTGAAAGAGGCGTTATTGCGATGGCTCGTTCAGATTATAGTAGTTTAAGTTCATCTCTAACAACTACAGGATATAATTCTGCAGGCTCTCAATTTTTTATAATGCAAAAAGATAATATGAACTTAAATGGATTATATGCAGGATTTGGTAAAGTAATAGAAGGATTAGAAGTTGTTGATAAAATTGCTGAAACTGAAGTAAAACCAGCAGAGGATGAAAACAGCGAGGCATCTACACCAGTGAATGCTCCAGTAATAAAATCAATAAGAGTAGAAACTTATGGAGTAGATTATGGTGAACCAGAAACTGTAAATACATTTGACTATTACACATGGCTAATGCAACAATACAATAGTAGCAATTCGTCATCAAAGTAAATTTTTACAAAAATAGCAAAAAATGAAAAAAGAAAATTCATACAGTTTAAATAAAATATAAATGGTTATTATAATAGCAGATAAATTTTAAAAAATTTATTTGCTATTTTTTAATGCTTTTTTACAAAAATTAAATCATTTAAAGAATAAAAAATGGAGGTGATAGAAAAATTAAAAAAATTTACAAAATAAGTTTAACCATTTTTTTGTTAATTATTTATATTTATTGTTGCGCTATTATTTCTTTTCCTAATAATATTGTTATTTTTAAGGGAGAAGAACCAAAAATAAAAACAATTCATGGAATAAATATTGGATTTAAAGAAAATAAAAAAGCTACGCAAGTGTCAAGTATGTTTGGACAAAGTATATATGCGAGTACAGGTACTAAAATAGCAAGTTTAAACCTATTTAACAAGATACCAGTAAAAAATATAAGTATTGATGTAATAGAGAAAACAACGGTAATTCCATTGGGGAATGTAATTGGAATGAAATTATATACAAAAGGTGTTTTGGTTGTTGGAATGTCACAAATAAATGACGAAAACGGCAAAAAAACGAAGCCATATGAAAATACTGGAATAGAAGAAGGAGATTGTATTGTTTCTATAAATGGAGAAAATGTAGAAAATACAAATGAATTAATGGAGAAACTAAGTGAATGTAATGGGGAAAAAGTAAATATAGGTTATTTAAAGAATGACGAAATAAACTATGCAAATATAACTCCAGTGAAATCAGAAAATATGTACAAGATAGGATTATGGGTAAGAGATACGCAAGCAGGAGTTGGGACAGCTACTTTTTATGAGCCATCTACAAATAAGTTTATGACATTAGGTCATGGAATAACAGATATAGATACAGGTAACGTCGTAAACATCTCAAATGGAGAATTAACAACTGCAAATGTAATTTCTATAGTCAAAGGAAGTAAAGGAAAGCCTGGGGAAATATTAGGAACTATTGAAAACGGTGATACAATAGGTAAAGTAGAAAAAAATACAACATTTGGTGTGTATGGAACAGTAACAAATAAATCTGCAATAATAGGGTATTTTAATAATGAAATGGAAGTTGCAAATAGAGATGAAATAAAAGAAGGAAGTGCTACAATACTATGCCAATTAGATAATAAAGAAGTAAAAGAATATACAATAAAAATAGAAAAAATATATATAAATAATAATGAGAATAATAAAAGTATGCTAATAAAAGTTACTGATAATGAATTAATAGAAAAAACTGGAGGAATAATTCAGGGAATGAGTGGCTCGCCAATAATTCAAAATGGAAAATTTATAGGGGCAATAACAAGTGTATTAGTTAATGATCCGTCAGAAGGTTATGGCGTGTTTGGTGATATTTTAATAAAGAAAATGAGAGAAGCTAATTAAAGCTTCTTGATACATATTAGTAAGAAGAAAAATATAAAAAAACTAAGAAAAATATGAAAAATAGTGGAAATATTAAAAAATATGTGATATAATTCAAAACAAGTTGTAAAAAAAGACTTTTAGGTATAAAAAATATTAGTCAAAAAAATTAAAAAAATTTAAAATAAGTATTGACAAAAATAATAATATTTAGTATACTAACAGAGTCGAAAGAAGAAATGGTCGCTTAGCTCAGCTGGGAGAGCATCTGCCTTACAAGCAGGGGGTCATAGGTTCGAGCCCTATAGCGACCACCATTTTTTTACGGCCTGGTAGTTCAGTTGGTTAGAACGCTAGCCTGTCACGCTAGAGGTCGACGGTTCGAGCCCGTTCCAGGTCGCCATTTTTTTATATATAATAGTATTGGCTTGATAGCTCAGTTGGTAGAGCAGAGGACTGAAAATCCTCGTGTCAGTGGTTCGATTCCACTTCAAGCCACCATAATTAAAAGGCCCAGTAAGGGTCTTTTTTGTATTTCAAAGTGGTTTAAATATTATAATAAGTAATAATATAACAGCTTGACATAATGCTAAAATGGAATTATAATATACAAAGGTAAATCCTGATTTTATGCATAAAATGCAGAAAGGTGTTGTTTTTCATGAAAAAATGGAATCGGCAGAAAATTAATCAAGAAAGAGTGCAAGAACTCTTAGAACAGATTGCAAAATACAAAGAATTCATAGAAAAGGCGTTAAAACTTGTGGAAGTCATGAAAGACCATGAAAGCGAAGAATGTTTTGACAAAAGGAAAAAAGCAAAGGAGGACCTGATTAATCTTAGGGAGACAGTTTGCTTACCTGAAAACAGATGCTTGAGGTCTTTTAGGATGAGAATTACCAATGCTATCAACGGCATCGACGAGTATAGTGTATACTCAAAAGTTCAAATCCTGGGGATTGAAGCCGAAATGAAAGCAGTGTATCAGGAACTGTGTGATGATGAAAAGCTGGTTAACGAGCTCAAGAAGAACTAAAAACATCGAATTTGAGGAACTTGTAAGTTCCGGCCCGCCTGGAATACGGCGGGCGTCTTTTTTTATAAATTTAGCAGTTTGAAACATAATCATTGATATTTGGACAAAAAAGTGATAAAATATAACAGAAATTTTTAGAAATGAGGAAAGAAAATGAAAGGAACAGTAGCATTTTATACATTAGGCTGTAAAGTAAATCAATATGAAACAAATGCAATGGAAGAAATGTTCATAAAAAGTGGATATTCTATTGTTGAAAACACTCAAAAATCAGACATTTATGTAATAAATACTTGTACAGTAACCAATATGGCAGAACGCAAATCAAGACAAATGCTACGAAGGGTAAAAGAATTAAATCCAGATGCAATTTTAGTAGTATGTGGTTGCTATGCACAAGTTGCAAAAGAGGAGCTTTTAAATATTCCTGAAATTGATATAATACTTGGAACTAATGAAAAAAAGCAAATTGTTGAAATAGTAGAACAGTACAAAAAAGAAAAAATAAGAATTGATGATGTATCAAATGTGATACAAAATAACGAGTTTGTAGACTTTGGATCTGTAACATATACTGAAAAAAATAGAGCGGTAATTAAAGTTCAAGATGGTTGTAATATGTTTTGTACATACTGCATAATTCCTTATGCAAGAGGCAGAATAAGAAGTAGAAAAATAGAAAGTGTAGTTGATGAAGTAACAAAAATTGCACAAGAGGAAATTAAAGAAGTTGTAATAACTGGAATACACATTGCTTCTTATGGAAAAGATTTTTCTGAAAATATCAGATTAATAGACTTACTAGAAGCAATAAACAAAGTAAATGGAATAGAAAGAATAAGATTAGGCTCTTTAGAACCAACATTAATTACAGAAGATTTTGCAAATAGACTTTCAAAATTAGAAAAAATATGTGACCATTTCCACTTGTCACTTCAAAGTGGAAGCGATACTGTTTTAAAAAGAATGAACAGAAAGTATACATCTGAAGAATATAAAAAAGGTGTAGAACTATTACGAAAATATTATCCAGATGCAAGTTTTACAACAGATATAATTGTTGGATTTCCAGGAGAAACAGATGTTGAATTTGAAGAAACATATAAATTTGCACAAGATGTAGATTTTTATAAAATTCATGTATTTAAATATTCAAAAAGAAGAGGAACTCCTGCAGAAAAAATGCCAAATCAAGTTGATGGAAATGTAAAAGAGGAAAGAAGCAATAAACTAATAAAATTTTCAAATAATAACGAAACCAAACATAATGAAAAATATGTAGGAAAAATTATAGAAGTATTATTTGAGGAGTTAGAAAATGGTTTTTACAAGGGACATACAACAAATTACATAATGGTAAAGGCTAAAACTGCAGTCGCGGAAAATATGGTTGATAAAATTAAAAAGGTAAAAATCTTGAAGAATGATGAAGATACAAGAGAATTAATAGGCGAAATTATTGATTAAGAGAGGATAAATTATGAAAGCAATAGAAATAAGAAATAAATATTTAAAATTTTTTAAAGAGCATGGCCATGCAGTAATACCAAGTGCTCCATTAATACCAGAAAATGATCCATCTGTACTATTTACAACAGCTGGAATGCAACCATTAGTACCATATCTTTTAGGCGAAAAACATCCAGAAGGAACTCGTCTTACTGATTATCAAAAATGTTTAAGAACAAATGATATAGATGAAGTTGGAGATAATAGACATTTAACATATTTTGAAATGCTTGGAAACTGGTCTTTAGGTGATTATTTCAAAGAAGAAGCAATTGCAATGTCTTTTGAATTTTTAACAAAAGAATTAGGAATACCAGCAGAAAAATTATCTGTAACATGCTTTGCTGGAGATGAAGATTGTCCAAGAGATACAGTTACAGCAGAGTGCTGGAAAAAGGCTGGAATTCCAGAAGATAGAATTTACTATTTTGGAAAAGATGATAACTGGTGGATAGCAGGGGAAACAGGACCTTGTGGCTCTGATACAGAAATGTTCTATGACACAGGAAAGCCAAAATGTTCACCTGACTGTAATCCAGCTTGTGGATGTGGAAAATATGTTGAAATATGGAACAATGTTTTTATGGAATTCTACAAAGACGAAAATGGAAATTATACAAAATTAAAGCAACACAATGTTGATACTGGTTTAGGACTAGAAAGAATGACAATGCTTCTTCAAGGAAAACAAACACCATTTGATACAGAAATATTTAAGCCTGTAATGGATAAACTAGAAGAACTTACTAAAGCAGATGACATTGCAAGTAGAAGAATTGTAGCAGAACATTTACGTTCAAGTATGATGATAATACAAGACGGTGGAGTTCCAAGTAATGTTGATAGAGGATATATCCTAAGAAGATTAATCAGAAGAATGGTTCGTCATTTAAGAAAATTACAAATTAATCTTGATGAATTATCAAACTTAATTGATTTAAATATTGAAACATTAAAAGAATTATACCCAGAACTTAGCGAAAATAAAGAAAAAATTAAAAAAGTAATTCTTGACGAAAAAGATAAATTTGGAAAGACCCTAGAAAGAGGAGAAAAAGAATTTAACAAAATAGTTGTAAAATTAAAAAATAATGGAGAAAATGTAATAAGTGGAAAAGATTTATTCAATCTTTACGAAACTTATGGATTCCCACCAGAAGTTACAAAAGACTTAGCAACAGAGCAAGGATTAAGTGTAAATTCTGAAGAATTTGATAAACTATTTAAAGAACATCAAGATAAATCAAGAATGGGAAGTGAAGCTAAATTTAAGGGTGGACTTGCTGGAAATAGTGAAATTGAAACAAAATATCATACAGCAACACATTTATTAAATGCTGCATTAAAAGTTGTAGTAAATAAAGATGTTCATCAAAAAGGTTCAAATATAACACCTGACAGAATGAGATTTGACTTTAGTTGTGACCACAAACTTACTGATGAAGAAAAGAAAAAGGTTGAAGATTTAGTAAATGAATGGATCTCTGAAGGATTAGAGGTTAAATGCGAAGAAATGACAAAAGACGAAGCAATAAAATCTGGTGCTGAATGTATGTTTATTGAAAAATATCCAGATATTGTAACCGTTTACACAATAGGAACTGTTTCAAAAGAACTTTGTGGAGGTCCTCATGTAAAAAATACAAAGGAACTCGGAAAATTTGTAATAAAGAAAGAAGAGGCAAGTTCAGCAGGAGTTAGAAGAATAAAAGCAATTCTTGAATAAAAAATGCAATGCGAAAGACAAAAAAGTCGTTCAAGCTATTTAATAATAGAAAGGAAGTTTTATATGGAAGATTGTATATTTTGTAAAATAGTAAAAGGAGAAATTCCATCTACAAAAGTTTATGAAGATGAAAATGTATACGCATTTAAGGATATAAATCCAGTAACTCCAATTCATGTACTTGTAATTCCTAAAAAGCATTATCAAAATATTTTAGATGTAAATGAAGAAAGTAAAAATATTTATGGTGAGATTTTTATGGCAATGAATAAAATTGCAAAAGAATTAGGAATAGAAAAAGATGGATTTAGAGTAATTAGCAATTGTGGAAAAGATGCAGGACAAGAAGTTCAACACTTACACTTCCATATGCTTGCTGGTTGCAAAATGGGAATAAAAATTATCTAAAACATAGTACTTTCCAAAAGTAATAAAATATGTTATAATAGTTATAAGATTGATTATAATAAAAGGAGAGGATACCAATGATGGAAAATAAATATAGAAAGATGTTAACAATAATATTATCAGTAGTAGCAGCAGGTGTTTTTGGACTTTTAGGATTTCTAGCATATGATGTTTATGAAAAATATGCAATTCAGAAAGCAAATGCAGATATTATAGAAAGATTTGATGAGAGTGTACAAAATAAAGAAAATACAGAAACCAATACAGATGTAACAAATAATGAAGAAATTCCAGTAATAAATGTAATAGATACAGGAAATAATAATAACAATAGTAATAATACGTCTAATAGTGGAAATTCTAAGGTAACATATAAAGGATACAATGTAGTAGGAAAAATTGAAATTCCAAGTATAAGCTTATCATATCCAATATTAGAGAGAACTACTCCAGATTCAATAGAATTAGCTGTATCTGTGTTATATGGACCTGGACCTAATAAAGTAGGAAATACAACAATTGTTGGACATAACTATAGAAATGGATCGTTCTTTGGAAATAATGATAAATTAGTATTAGGAGATAAAATATATATTACTGATGAATCAGGAACAAGATTAAAATATAATATTTACAACATTTATGAAACTACTCCAGATGATAGTGATTTTATAACAAGGGATACTGCTGGAAAGAGAGAAATTTCATTATCTACTTGTACAGATAATTCAAAAGCAAGACTTATAATATGGGCAGTAGAAGAACAATAATAAATAAATTGTAAAAAAATTAAATAAATAGTTGACAAATTGATATAAAATGGGTTAAAATAGATAATGCATTTGATAATGCGTTATCTATTTAGATGGTGGATTTAGCGTAGTTGGTTAACGCGCCAGTTTGTGGCACTGGAGACCGTGGGTTCGAGTCCCACACTCCACCCCATAATTTAATTTTATATACATTGGGCTGTAGCCAAGCGGTAAGGCACATGACTTTGACTCATGCATGCGCTAGTTCGAATCTAGCCAGCCCAACCAAGCAAACAAAAAACAAACTTTTACGTCTTTCTATTGAGACTGTAATGGTTTGTTTTTTATTTATAAAATAGTAGGATTAAATTTTCAATAAATACTGAAAATATCAGATTTTTATTGTATAATAAGTTTAGCAATTTTAGTTTAGGAGGAAATGGAATATGATTTTGAATATTATAGTATTAGTTATATTAATATTATGGATAATTATATATGTAAAGAATAAAAAAGCTATATTATCATTACCATATTTTCTTATGATTTTCTTTACACCGGTTTATAACATATTAGACCAAAAGATTTTTGTTAAAATATTTGGATGTGGTTGTGTACCATATACTCAAACTAATATGTTTAATATAGATTTTAATGCAAATGATTTAAGAATATTGGTATATAACATATTAGCTGTTGCTATTACAATTTTAGGTATAATTTTATCTAAAAAGATTGAAAGTAAAAAAATAAAAATTGTATATATTTTAACTATATTAGCATTTAATATTTTATTAGCATATAAAATCTGGAAATTATGTATGTGGGCTTAAAATCGCAGAAATAAATATAATACTTATAGGGAGAAAAAGAGTTGAATATATTAAAACCACAGAAGCTTAATTTTAGAGAATTTGAAAATAAACATTTGACTGATATGAGTGAGGAAGAAATAAATAATTATTGCAATTTTGAAAATGAAGAATGTAATAATATAAACTTATATGAAATTGAGTTCGAACATTGTAAATTTAGTAATATTTGCATGCAAAATGGAAAATTAGAAAAATTAACATTTAGAGATGTGATTTTTGAGCAATGTAATTTTTCTAATACAGAATTTGTAGATGCTTCTTTTATAAGATGTGAATTTCATAATTGTAAAGTAGCTGGATGCAATTTTATAGAAAATAGATTATACAATATATCTTTTATGGAAACAAATGCTAATTATATGAATTTATCAATGTCTAATATAGAAAATATTTTGTTTAAAGATTCAGGATTAAAGAATGGATATTTTCAAGAAAATAAAATAAAAAATATTTATTTTGACAATGTAGACTTAACACAGTCAAAATTTTTTAAAACAAGTTTAAAAGGTGTTGATTTATCGACTAGTAAAATAGAAGGAATTGCAGTTTCTATTGAAGATATAAAAGGCGCAATAATAGATGAGCTTCAGGCAGTAGATTTATTATATTTAATAGGAGTAGAACTAAAGTAAAAATAAAAAAGTTGAGAAATTATAATAATTCTCAACTTTTTTCATATATATAAGTTATAAGGTATATGTCATAAGTTTAATTAGCAGCATCCATTTCCGATTCCGTTACCACCGCAACAGCAGCAGAATAAAATTAAGATTATGAATATCCAAATGCAGCTATTTCCACCGAAACCACAACTTCCGCCACAGCCTCCGCAACATCTATTATTGTCTTGCATGTAAAATTCACCTCCTTAAAATTTTTTATTACTTTTCTTAATTACGACATCCGCAGTTATTTCCAAAACCGCAACAGAAAAGTAAAATAAATAGTATTATGAACCATAAAAGTTCGCTATTGTTATTGCCACAACAATTTCCCATTTTGGTATTCCCTCCTTTTAAAGAATATAAAATCAAATTCTTTAGTTATAATATATAGTATTCTTGCTAGAAATAAGTGTTACAAAAAAATTCCAAAAAAGGTATACAAAGAAACTTATTTAATGATATAATTGTGATGAAATACTATGAGACAAAGAGAGGAAGAACAAATGGGACAAATTGTATTATTGGATGATGCAACAATAAATAAAATTGCAGCAGGTGAAGTTATAGAAAGACCTGCTTCAGCAGTAAAAGAGATAATGGAAAACTCAATAGATGCAGGAGCAACAAATATAACAGTAGAAATAAGAAATGGTGGAATATCATATATAAGGGTGACTGATAATGGAAAAGGAATTATGCCAGATGATATGACTATTGCTTTTGAAAGACATGCGACAAGTAAAATAAGAAATGCTGATGAACTAGAAAAAGTTACAACAATGGGGTTTAGAGGTGAGGCATTAGCTAGTATTGCAGCTATTGCAAAAGTTACGTTAACTTCTAAAGTTCCGAGTGAAGGAACTGGGCGAGAAGTTTTAATTGAAGGCGGAAGAATATTATCTGATGAAGAAGTTGGATGTTCTAATGGTACAAGCATTACAATCGAAAATCTATTTTATAATACACCAGTAAGATACAAATTTTTAAAAAAGGATTTTACTGAATCTGGATATATTGAAGATGTAGTAACAAGACTTGCACTAGTTCATCCAGAAATTTCAATAAAACTTGTTAATACAGGAAAAACAATTATTCAAACTCCTGGAAATGGTGATATAAAATCAGTAATCTACAATATATATGGAAAGGAAATTGCTGAAAATCTTGTTAATGTGGACTATTCATATGAGGATTATAGAGTAGTTGGAGTAGTAGGAAAGCCAATAATTTCAAGAGCTAATAGAGCTGGACAACTTTTTTTTGTAAATAATAGATATGTAAAGGACAAAACATTATCTAGTGCAGCAGAGCAAGCTTTTAAAAATTTGATTACATTTGGTAGACATGGATTTTTAATATTAAATATTTCTATGGATCCAAGCAAGGTTGATGTGAATGTTCATCCTGCAAAACTTGAAGTAAGATTTCAAAATGATAATGAAGTATTTCATGCGGTATATCATGCAATAAAAGATAGTTTGGAAAAATCAAATTCACCAATAGAAAATAAACCGCTTTCTATTTTTGAAGAGAAAAAAGAAGAAAATAATTTATTTACTAATATTCCGGAAATACCAAGTATTACTAATACTGTTAAATTAGAAAATGATCAAGAATTAGAATCACAAGCTAAAATTCATACTAATTTAGAAATAAAAGAGACAAAACAAGTAGAAGATAGTATAGCAAACTTTGAAAAAAAGAATGAAGAAGCTTTTGAAGATGTAATGGCAAAATTAAGAAGTATGCAAGATATGATACATATGGTTCAAAATAAAGTAAATGATGAGCCAAAAAAAGAAGAGATTATACCTGAAGTAGAAGAAAACAAACAAGAAAACACAAGAGAAATATCTGAAAATACTGTACAAGAAGAAAAAATACAAGATATTCAAAACAAAACAGAAACTAATGAAAAGAAAGAAGAAACACCAATAGAAGTTACAAACAAAGAAGAAAAGAAAAATCTGGTAACAGCTGAAAGTACAAAAGAAGAAAAAATAAGTGATAATGATTTTATGAAGTTATATGAGAAAAATTTTGGAATAGCTGTAAAAAAAGAAGAATCTATAAATAGTGCAATTAGTGAGTTTAAACCTGTAGAGTATGAAAACGTATCAATGTTTACTGGAAATTCTGAGGCAATAAGAAAGCCAGTATATAAGTATATAGGATTAGCATTTAATCAATTTATTACAATTGAAATGAATGAAGATCTATATATAATAAATTACAAAGCAATTGAAGAAAAAATTATATATAATAAAATTAAGGAATGTTTGGAATCTAAAAGCCCTGAGGAGAGAACATCTTTAATGTTACTTCCAGATATTATAACTTTAGACTATAAACAAATGGGAGTCTTTAAGGATAATAAAGAGTTTTTAGCAGATGTAGGTTTAGTTGCAGAGGAGTTTGGTGAAAACACTGTAAAGCTAAGTAGTGTTCCAGAGATAATTGTTGAATATGACACAAAAAAATTATTTATTGAGATATTAGATGAAATAAATAAAGTAGCAAGGAATAATAAAAAAGAGATTGAACTAAAAATAGTTGAAACAATTGCTAAAAAGACTGCAGAAAAATCAAAATTTCCAGAAGGAGAAGATAAAATAAAGGCAGTATTAGATAGCTTTTTAGTTCTACCAAATCCATTCATAAATTCTAATGGAGAAACAATAGCAATAAAAATGACTAAATATGATATAGAAAAGAAATTTTCAAGAATACAATAGAGGTGAAATTAACATGAATGATTCAATAATATATATATTTATATTGATAGCAAATGTAGTTGCGATACTTTCAACATATTTATCTTTTGGTAAAAGACTAGGCAAAGATAAAAAAATGTTATATACAATGATTGCAATAGGTGTAATTTATATAATAACATTAGGTGTATATTTCTTTAGCTCTTTAGGTATAAAAAATTCAAATGTAAGTAGCAATAGTAAGAATATGATAACATTCTCATTTGTACCTGTAAATGTAATAATAATATTGCCATTTTTAATAAGAAGTTTTGAAAAGGCAAAAGATAAAATTATAACAACTGCTAAGCTAAATAAAAGAGTGATTATTGCTTTGATAATTGGAATTGTGCTTATTTTTACAGAATTTTTTTACTTTAGAAATATACAGAAAAATATAATTGATTTTGGTAATAAAATAACTGAACAAAATAATGAAAAATAGTAAAGAAAGGAGCTGTTTATATGAAAAAAATAATAGTTATATGTGGCCCTACTGCAAGTGGAAAGACAGCTCTTTCTGTTGAACTTGCAAAAAAAATAAATGGTGAGATAGTATCTTGCGATTCAATGCAAATATATGATGAAATGTTAATTGGAACTGCAAGACCAACTTTAGAAGAGATGCAAGGAATAAAACATTATTTAGTAGGATGTATAAAGCCTACTATGAGATATAGCGTTTCTGAATATAAAAAAGAAGCTGAAAAAGCAATAAAAGAAATACTATCTAAAAATAAAGTTCCAATAGTTGTTGGAGGAACGGGATTATATGTTAATTCTTTAATATATGGAATAGATTACCCCGAAATTGAAACTGATTTAGAGTACAGAAAAAAGCTAGAAGAAAGAGTAAATAACGAAGGACTTACAAAATTATATGAAGAAGCTCAATATATAGATGAAGAAGCTATGCAAAAAATAAGCAAGAATGATGAAAAAAGGATACTGAGAGTTCTAGAAATATATCATCAAACAGGAAAAACTAAAACTATGTTAGAAAAGGAATCAAGAGCAAACGGAGTAAACTATGACTTTAGAGTATTTGCAATTGATATGCCAAGGGAAGTCTTATATTCAAGAATAAATAAAAGAGTAGATATAATGTTAGAACAAGGACTTATAAATGAAGTAGAAGAACTCTATAAAAAATATGGAGAAAAACTATATACTTCAGCACAAGCAATAGGATACAAAGAAGTTATTGATTACTTTAAAAATGTTTATACAAAAGAAGAAATGATAGAAAAAATAAAGCTGGAAACTAGAAGATATGCCAAAAGACAACTTACTTGGTTTAGAAAGATACAAGAAATAAAATGGTTAAACGGAGAAGCGGATATACAAAATAATATTAACATTATTTTGGAGGATTACAAAATTGAAGAAAAATAATAATATTGAACCAGTTATAATAAAAGATTATTATAAAAATCACAAAAGAAGTAAAACAAGAGATATAAATAAATTAAAAATTGTATATAGCATAATTGCAATAATAATAATTTTTATTATTGCAATATATGCAGTATTAAAGTTTGTGTCTAATCCAACAGATACGTATATTGTAACAAGAGGAGAGCTTTCAAAAAATGAACCAGTTATAGGATATATTGTAAGAGAAGAAACTGAAGTACAAGGCAAAAACTACAAAAACGGGATGATAAAAATTAAAGATGATGGAGAAAAAACAGCTAAAGATGAGTCTATTTTTAGATATTATTCATCAGGTGAAGAAGAGTTAAAGAAAAAAATTACGGATTTGGATTTACAAATTCAAAAGTTAATGGAAAATGAAAGTACGATATTTACCGGTGATATAAAGCTCTTAGAAAGCCAAATTGATAGTACAATTGATAGCTATTATGATGTTACATCTACTCAAAAGATAGTAGAGTATAAAAAGAAATTGAGTAGTTACATTAACAAAAAAGCACAAATATCTGGAGAACAAAGTCCCGCAGGTTCAGAGTTAAAAAAGCTAATAGATGAAAGAAATACATATGAAAAAGAACTAGCCGATAATTCGGAATATGTAAAAGCTCCAAGTAGTGGAATTGTATCATATAGAGTAGATGGATTAGAAAGTGTTTTAACAACAGATGACTTTAATAAATTTAACAAAGAGTTTTTAGAAAACTTAAAGCTGAAAACAAATCAAATTATTGCTTCAAGCGAAGAAAAAGGTAAAATAATAAATGGGTATATATGTTATATAATATTTAATTCTGATTCGGACGAAGCAAAAAATGTAAAAAATGGAGACAGAATACAAATAAGATTGCAAAATGCTTCAACTACAACTAGAGCGACTGTAACTAATATTATAACAGAATCTGATGACTCAAAGACAATAACTTTGCAAATCGAAAAAAATGTAGAGGATTTAATAAATTACAGAAAAATATTATTTGATATTGTGTGGTGGAGCGAAGAAGGATTTAAGATTCCAAATTCGTCTTTAGTTGAGGAAAAGGACCATTATTATGTAGTTAGAAACAGAAACGGTTACTATAATAAAATGCTAGTAAAAATTTTGAAACAAAATGACGAATTTTCAATAGTTAAGGCATATAGCAACGATGAATTAAAGCAAATGAACTTTACAACTACTGAAATTTATAACATGAAAAACATCAGTTTATATGATGAAATAGTGATAAATCCTACGGGAGAAGAAGTGTTACAATAGTGTTACTAAAAAATTAAATTACAATTACATTTAGCAAAATGCTTGACAATATATTAAAAAAGATAGATACTATAGCTAAAGTTTTAATTTACAAAGGACGATAAATATTAGGAGGTTTATATAAATGTCAGGAGCTATTATGAATAAAATTTGGGGTGCACTTGGAGTTGATACAGAAACTGATGAAGAAGAATACGAGAACGAAGAAGAAGAAGTTGTAGAAGATGAAGAAGCAAAAGAAAATAAATTATTTGGAAGACGTAATAAAGTAGTAAGTATGCCAAATGCACAACAAATAAGAATGGTAATATCACAACCTACTACTTTTGACCAAGCTGAAGATATATGTGATTTATTAAAAGATAAGCAATCTGTAATTGTTAATCTAGAATATGTAAATAAAGATGTAGCAAGAAGAATAATAGATGTTGTAAGTGGAGCTGTTCATGCCTTAGATGGACACATTCAAAAAGTATCTAATTCAATATTCTTAATTGCACCATTTAATTATGAGATAACAAATGAGATGGCAAGAGAAGAAATAAAAAATAAATTATCTGTTTCTTGGTTAAAAAATTCAAACAACAACTAATTATATAAAATGAAACGGGGGCAGAAATTATGATTACACCTTTAGAAATAGAAAATAAGAAATTTTCTAAGCAAATGATGAATGGATATAGTGTTGAAGAGGTGGATGATTTCTTAGATGAATTAACAGCATCTTATGAAAAGCTATATAAAGATGGAAATAGCTATCAAGATAAAATCGGAGAACTAGAAGCAAAGCTTAGTAAATATTCTTCAATGGAAGCAACTTTAAATAATACTTTAATAATGGCACAAACAACAGCAGAGGATGTTAAAAACGTAGCAAAACAACAAGCAGAGCAAATTATAAAAAATGCTGAAGCTGAGGCTCAAAAAAATGTGAATATATTAGAACAACAAATATTATTAAAGAAAAAAGAATTAGAAGATATTCAGAAACAATTTGATGTATATAAAGCAAAAATGGAATCTTTACTAATATCACAATTAGAATTATTAAAAGAAGTAAATAAAGAAGATTAAAAAATTGAGGTAAAGGCCTCAATTTTTTTACGTAAATTATTACAGCACTATTAAATGTATGTTACAATTGCATTATAACTCTTGACAATGGAAAAGAAAAATATTATATATTATAATATAACATAGAAATTTGACATATTTGGAGGAACTTTGTGAGAGTAATAAGTGGCAGGGCAAGAGGCACAGTTTTACATTCTATTGAAGATATAAATACAAGGCCTACACTTGATAGAGTAAAAGAATCATTGTTCAATATTTTGCAAGGAGAAATAGAAGAAAAAATAATATTAGATTTATTTGCAGGTAGTGGACAAATAGCAATTGAATTTTTAAGTAGAGGTGCAAAAGAGGCGTATTTGTGTGACACATCTAGAGAAGCAGTTGCTATGATTAAGCAAAATTTAACTAAAACGAAGATGCTAGATAAAGCAAAAGTTTATAATGAAGATTATACTGAACTATTAAATAGACTTGAAAAAGAAAATAAAAAAATTGACTTGATATTTATAGATCCGCCATATAAACAAAATCTAGCAGTTAATGCGGTAAAACAAATTATTGATAAAAAATTGTTGAATTTCGAAGGAAAAATAATAATAGAAACAGATGAACCAGATAGAGATATAAAGGAATTAGAAGAAATAAACGTAAAAGATAAAATATATGATATAAGAAAATATGGAAGAGCATCACTAATCTTTATAAAAGATGTATAAAGTTATACAAGGCGAGAAAGGAGAAAATGTTACAGAGTAAGAATGTAACATTGTAGAAAAAATGGAAATTTTCACATTATTAGAAACTATTGAGGATATGCTAGAAAACAGTAAAGAATTACCATTTGTGCATAAAGCTGTAATAGATAAAGAAGAAGTTTTAGAAATAATAAAAGAAATAAGATTAAAATTACCAGAAGAGTTAAAACAAGCAAAAGTAATAAAAGAAGAGCATGATAGAATAATTGCGAAAGCAAATGAGGAAGCAGACCAAATTGTAAAAGAAGCAGAAAACAGAATTATTTCAATGATAGATGAACATGAAATTACAAAGAAAGCTTATGAACAAAAAAATAAAATTATTGAGAATGCTAATGATATGGCAAGAGAAATTTCAAACGGAACTAAAGCATATGCTGATAGTATACTAGCTGGAATTCAAGTAACTTTAGAAGATGCATTAAAAACAATTGAAAATAATAGAAAAGAAGTAAAATGAAAAATTTTACTTCTTTTTATATACATTAAAAAAATTTTATTATATAATGTAAAAAAATGGGAAAAGAACTTAAACGTTGTAAAAATATAAGATGAAAATAAATGATAATACTGGGTTATCTAAAAATAAAGAAGGAGGGTGATAATTATTAACGAAATAAAAGAAAAAACAAAAAGCCAAAATATAAAGAAAATAGTAAAAATAGTTATTATATTAGCAATAGTAATAATAGCAATTAAAATGATTGAAATATATATAAAAGCAAATTATAGACTTTATACAGGAGTAATTTTATATAATGATGGAAAAGACATTATAATTGACAGTGATGAACTTATGAATATAGACTATTTTGATGCAGAATATGATGCCTTAATTAAAGAATGGTATGGGCATAAAGTTAAAATAGGAGATTCAATATATGCTTCGCTTAAATATATTGTACATATAAATAAAAGTACAAAATTAAAAGACATTGATGGAAAAAAGGCAATAATTACAGATTTTAATGCAGGAGATAAAGTAAAATTACTTATAAGAAAGAATACAAAGGAAAGAAACTATATTGAAACAATTAAGGAACTTGATAATGCTATTTTTATAAAAAAAATAAATGAGGGGGAAATATAATGCTGTATTTCCATTTTTTATATACATTTTTAAAAACTTATTATATAATGTAAAAAAATGAGAAAAGAACTTAAACGTTGTAAAAATATAAGATAAAAATAAATATCAATACCGTGTTATCTATAATAAAAAAGGAGGGTGATACTATAAAAAAAATAAATGAAAAGCAAAAAGCAACTGTAAAAAAGCTAATAAAAATAATTGTAATATTGGCAATAGTTCTGGTAGCACTTAGAATGGTGGAAATATATATAAAGGCAAATTATAGATTCTATACAGGGGTTATTCTAGATAATAGCGGAGATAAAATTATAATTGATAGTGATGAACTTGTGAATGCAGATTACTTTGATTATGATCATTATTATATGACTAAAGATGGATATGGGCATAAAGTAAAGATTGGAGACTCAACATATTTTACGGTTAAATATATTGTACATATAAATAAAAATACAATACTAAAAAATATGAACGGGAAAAATGCTGTAATTACAGATTTTCACGCTGGAGATAGAATAAAACTACTTATTAGAAAAAATACAAAAGAAAGGTATTATTTTGTAGTGATTGAAGAGTTTGATAATACTATTTTTATAAAAAAGATAAAAGAGGGGGAAATATAATTTTGAAGAAGTAAAATGAAAAATTTTACTTCTTTTTGTATACATTTTTTAAAATTTGTTATACAATATAAACGGTAAAAAGCAAATGAAACAGGAGGAAAAAGTACAAATGGCAAAGAGGGGAAGAAAGAAAAAGAAGCAAATAAATAAGATAAATCAAAATGTAGTAGTTGCTGTAATGATAATTGCAAGTATACTACTTACAATATTAATATATACAGAATCTGGAACAGTAGGAAAAGCACTTGGCCCATTTTTAGGTGGAATAATGGGATACATAAAATATATTTTGCCAATTGGAGTATTTGTAATGGCTTTATACATTGCCTATCAGGGAGAAAACACTTGGAGCAAAAAGATATTACAATTTTCAATGATATTGCTATGTATTTCTATTATTATAAATGTTGTTGCAATAGCAAATGGTGATGTAACAATAGCTGGCAGGGATTTTAAAAATATTATAAATCAATTCTATGATTTAGGCTCTAATGGAGAAGGTGGAGGTGCTGTAGGCGCAATAATTACAATGCCACTTGTAAATTCACTTGGAAAAGTAGGAACAATTGTACTTGCTGTAGGAGGTATAATTGCTTTATGTGTTTCAATGTTTGGAATTGATTTAGTAAATAGAATTTCAGAGGCAATAGAAGAAGCTGAAGAAAGAAAGCTAAAAAAGCAAGAAGCAAAACAACAAGAAAGAGAAGAAATAGCAAAGGTGAAAGCTTCTTCAAGAAACAACCAAGAAGAAAAAATAATTGGAATAGATGTTGGCGATGACCATAAAGAAACAGCAAAAGAAAGAAGATTAAGAGAAAAACAAGAACAAGAAAAAGCTGCATCTGATGTAGAGCAATTGCAAATCAGATTAAATGGAAAGGAACCAGAAAAAAGTAAATTATTTAATTTTGAGGGAAGTTCTAAAGGATTAAAGAAGAAAAAGACAGATTTAATCGAAGAACCAGTTGGAGTTGATGAACCGCAAGATGCAGGATTTATAGAAGCTCCTTTATTTAAGCAAGAGCAGGAACAAAAAGAAGAAAGAGTAAAAGAGGTATTACAACTTCAACATACAATGGCTGTGGAAGATGAAAATTATGAGTTTCCACCTATAAACTTATTAAGTGAAGCAAGAAAAAAGCCGGTTAGAGGAAATAGAGCTTTAGCTGATACTGCATCAAAATTACAAAAAACATTATATAGTTTTGGGGTATCTGCAAAGGTTGAAAATGTATCTGTTGGCCCTGCAATTACAAGGTATGAGCTAAAACCAGCAGAAGGCGTGAGAGTTAGTAAAATTGCTAATTTAGCTGATGACATTGCTTTAAACTTGGCAGCTAAAACAATAAGAATTGAGGCTCCAATACCTGGAAAACAGGCAGTTGGAATTGAAGTCCCAAATGAAGAAAGTGAAATTGTGCATATAAGAGAAATCTTAGAAACAGATACATTTAAAGAGCACAAGTCTAAACTTGCATTTGCACTTGGAAAAGATGTATCTGGTGGAGAGGTAGTTGCAGATATTGCAAAAATGCCACACGTATTAATTGCCGGAGCTACTGGTTCAGGTAAGTCAGTTTGTATTAATACTTTAATATCAAGTATTATTTACAAAGCAAAACCAAATGAAGCAAAATTAATAATGATAGATCCTAAAATAGTAGAACTATCAGTATATAATGGAATTCCACACTTGTTAATTCCAGTTGTAACAGACCCTAAAAAAGCAGCAGGAGCATTGGCTTGGGCTGTACAAGAAATGGAAAATAGATATTCAATGTTTGCATCAAAAGGTGTAAGAGATCTAAAAGGATACAACGAAGCTATTGCAAATGAAGATAATTTTGGCAAGCTTCCACATATAGTAATAATCATAGACGAGCTTGCAGATTTAATGATGGTTGCAAAAGGCGAAGTTGAAGATGCAATTTGTAGACTAGCACAAAAAGCAAGAGCTGCTGGAATGCATTTAGTAATTGCAACACAAAGACCATCAGTAGATGTAATTACAGGTTTAATTAAAGCAAATATTCCATCAAGAATTGCATTTGCAGTTTCTTCACAAGTAGATTCAAGAACAATATTAGACCAAGTTGGAGCTGAAAAGCTTTTGGGAAAGGGAGATATGTTATTTTTCCCAACAGGCGCTCCAAAGCCTGTAAGAATTCAAGGTGCATTTATAGATGATAAGGAAGTTGAAAAGATAGTGAACTTTTTAAAATCTAACACAAATGGAGAGACTACATATAGAGACGATATAACTGAGTATATAGAAAAAGCAAATTCAACAGATAAGGAACTTGCTGAAATGCAAGATGGAGATGATGATGAGGCAGATCCACTTTTAAATGAAGCAATACAAACTGTTGTGGAGACAGGACAAGCGTCAACATCATTTATACAAAGAAGATTTAAAGTAGGTTATGCAAGAGCTGGTAGAATTATAGACCAAATGGAAGAAAGAGGTATAATATCAGGATATCAAGGAAGTAAACCAAGAGAAGTTCTAATGAGTAAGGAAAGATGGGAAGAGTTAAATTCAGTAGAAACTCAAAATGAATAATACTAAAGAAAGGGTAGAAGAAAATGAGAATCAAAATGGTAGACAAGTTTAAAGTGTCTGATTTTAATAAAGAGCTAGAAGAAGTATTAGAAAAAAAAGATTTTGATGTAACAGTAAAAAATCTTCTACTCAGTATGTTATATAAGTTAGAAAACGCATATAAAGATTATAGTAAAGTTAAAGTAAAGGTAAAAGAAAAAGATGGAATAATTTCAGAAATTATATATATAATTTCTGAGTATTGTGACAAAATTGATTTGGTAACGCCTAAAACCGTAGAGAGTAAGGAATTAGAAGCTGAAAATAAAAAATATATAATTGATATAAAAAAAGGTTATATAAAAACTTATGCAAATGAAGTTAGCCTAATTACAGCATTGTATGCCATGAAATTTAAAGTAGATAAACTAAAAATAGAAAATGAAGATGAAGAAGTGAATGTTCTACTTAAATTTTACGAAGAAGCAATGATAAATGATTGTTCTGAAATAGTAAGAGATTTTGATGGATGGTCTTGGAATGTAAATATGCAAAATAATTTAGAGATTATGTATAACTATATATATCAACTAATAGAAATTCTATTTGGAACAGAAAATATAAAGAAAATAATATTAAAAGATAGTGAATTTATAAAAAGTTTAGTAATAAGTGATAGAGAAAATTTAGAAGATATTTATATACTTATATATACATATATGGCATTGAATAATATGGATATATACGAACAAATAAATAAAAAAATTATCGATAAGAAAGAATATTTAGAGTTAGTAAACGATAAAGATAAGTTTCTAGACTACATAACAGAAGAAAAGAAAAGACTTAATAAAGAAATAGGCAATATAGATGAGCTTACTAATAACGAAGAAAAGCTAAGAGAAGAATACTTTAAAAGAAATTCAAAACTTAAAAATGAAGAGAAAATTTTTAGCATAAGCTATTTGGAAGATATGCTTTTAAAAGAAAGAGAAGAAAAAATAAATCAAATAAAAGAGAGTAATAACTTATTAAACCCAAGTGAGTATATAAAGTTAAGTGAAAAATTAAAAGAAGAATTTGAATTTTATGACAGACTTTTACAGAATATAGAACGTACAGATGTTAGAAAAGCTACAATAGTAAAATTGCAAAGAAATGTACTAAAGAAATTTGCAAAAGATATAGAAAGTTTAGAAGAAAAAGAAAACATAAAAAATATTATTTATGGGATAAGATATTTTTTATTATTAAAAGTTAATAATAAGGAAAGAGTTCTAGATGAAGAGGAACTTAAAGAAGATATAAAAAATACAATTAATATGATAATTGACATTGCAATAGATAAAGAAGTAATAACAAATATATCAGATAGCACCAGTATATGTTATAATATTCTTAGATTTATTTTTGAGAGTAGAAATATAGATTTGGAAGATTTAGCTGTAAAGCTTGAGCACAAAAAAGATGATGAAAAGATTATAGCAGATATTTATGATGAACAAGAAATTGAAAAATCTTTTGAGATTGATTATGATAAAATAAATTTAATAAACATAAAGATGAATAAAAAAGTAAGACTATTTTGTTAAAAAAGCAAAGGATGAAGGGAGATAAACTAATGAATATAAGCTTTTTAGGAGCTGCAAAAACAGTAACAGGTTCTAACTTTTTAGTAGAAGCTGCAGGAAAGAAATTTTTAGTGGATTGTGGTATGTATCAAGGAAAGGTGCAAGACGAATTAGAAAACGAAGCTCCTTTTTTATATGATGTAAAAGATATTGATTTTATGCTTTTAACACATGCACATATAGATCATTCTGGAAGAATTCCAAAATTGTATAATGAAGGCTTTAGAGGAAGAATATATGCAACAAAAGCAACATGTGAATTGTGTGAAATTATGCTTCCAGATAGTGGACATATTCAAGAACAAGAAAATGAATGGAAAAATAGAAGAAGATTAAGAAAAGGCGAAAAGCCAAGACCACCACTATATACAGCAGAAGAAGCAACAAAATGTTTAGAACTATTTGAGCCAATAAAGTATGATGAAGTAATAGATTTAGATGAACATATACATGCAAGATTTAATGATGCAGGTCATATGTTAGGTTCTGCTACAATTGAGGTATGGGTAGAAGAAGATGGAAAAACAACTAAAACTGTATTTTCAGGAGATTTAGGTAATAACGATATTCCACTTTTATCAGAGCCTACAATGATTGATGATGCAGATTATTTAGTAATGGAATCAACTTATGGTGATAGACTTCATATGAGAAGTCAAAATAAAGCCGAAGAATTTTTAAAAATAGTATCTGAAACAATAAACAATGGTGGAACAGTAGTAATTCCATCTTTTGCAGTAGGAAGAACTCAAGAAATTTTATATGAAATAAATTTGATAAAAGACGAAAAAATGCAAGATGATACATTTAGAAAAGAATATGAAACTTTAATGAAAACACCAGTATATGTAGATAGCCCACTTGCAATCTCTGCCACAGAAATATTTAAGAAAAATGAGGACTTATTTGATTATGAGACTCAAGAGATAATTGAACGTGGAGATAATCCACTAGACTTTCCAGGACTTCAATTTACAAAGACAGCAGAAGAATCAAAGGCATTAAATGAAATGGATATGCCCTCAATAATAATATCTGCAAGTGGAATGTGCGAAGTTGGAAGAATAAAACATCACTTAAAACATAACATTTGGAATCCAAAATCAACAATATTATTTGTTGGATATCAAGCTCCGGGAACATTGGGAAGAAATATTGTAGATGGTGCAAAAAAAGTAAAGATATTTGGCGAAGAATTTAATGTAAAAGCAAGAATTGAATACATTGAAGGTTATTCAGGACATGCTGACCAAGAGTGGTTATTAAATTTTGTATATTCTTTTATAAAGAAACCAAAGCATATATTTTTAGTACATGGAGAACCTGAAAGTCAGTTAGTATTAAAAAATAAAATTGTTGAAAGTACAGGAATTGGAGTAACAATTCCAAGCTATGGTGAAACCTATACTTTGGACGAGAGCTTGAAAGTTGAAAAGAATTATAAAGATGCTGTGTCTGAAAAATATTTAAGACTTGAGCTTCTTGATAGAATTCAAACTTTACAAGAGGAAATCGAAGACATGGGTAACATTGTAAAAGATGAATTTTTGGATAAAGACTCAGATGATGCAGAACTAGAAAAAATAAATGCTAGAGTTAAAGAATTAGAACAAAAGATTGTTGAAATAATAGAAAATAAGTAGGAGAAAAAACTAATGAATAAGAAAAATTTTAATGATGCTATTGTAGGTAATAAAAACATAAAAGCTACCATTAGTAAGAATGGAGAGCTTTTAAGAATGTATTATCCTGACATTGATTTTAGGCAATTTATTGAATTATTTCACGTAGGAGTTAAAGTAAATGATTCTGCAATAATATATTTGCATGATGACATAAATAACAGATATTATCAGTATTATGCTGAAGATACAAATATTTTAAATACTGAAATATCAAACACATATTTTAAATTACTAATTACACAGACAGACTTTGCAAGTTTGAAAGAAAATATGTTAATTAGAAAATATACATTTGCAAATGATAATAAAGTTGATTTAGATTTAAGTTTTATTATAAGAAGTAAGCTATTTTCAGATTATAACAATATGGTATCATGTAAGGTTATTGACAATGGAATGATACAATATGCCCATGATTTTTCAATAGCTACATTTTCTAATAAATCAATAAGTGGTCATAGAATAAATGATATAGAAAGCCAAATAAATGAGGCAATTCTTAATGATAAAGATTATATAGGAATGAGCAATGATTCAGGTGTTACTTATAATTTAGGTACTTTAAAACCAGGAGAAAAATTAGAATTTAATTTGTTTATGTACATACAAAACAATAATGTTTCTAAAAGTTTTAACATTATAGAAGAAAAGGCAGAAGAGCTAAAAAGGCTAGATACTAAAAAAGAATATGCAAATGTAAAAAAATATTGGAAAAGATATATAGAAAAGCATGATGGATTAAATCTTTTGGGAGAAAATAAGAAAAATAGTATAGAAAAATTGATAAGAAGTGATAACAATATGTATGCAGAAAATCTTTTAGACATATATAAAAGAACTATATTATTATTTCCATTACTTCAGAATGATACTACAGGAGGATTTTCTTCGGCTGTTGAAATTGACGAAGAAAGAAAATATTCTGGAAGATATTCATATTGTTGGCCAAGAGATGCAGTGTTTGTTGCAAAAGCATGTGATAAGCTAAAAATGGTAAAAGAGACAGAAAAATTTTATGATAACTTTTGTCAAAAAACACAAAGTAGAAATGGCATGTGGGAGCAAAGATTTTATACAGATGGAAGATTGGCTCCTTGCTGGGGATATCAAATAGATGAAACAGCAAGTGTTATACATGGAGTCTATGAACATTATAAAGAAACAAAGAATGTAAAGTTTCTAGATAATAGTTTGAAAATGTGCGAAAATGCACTTGACTTCATATTTAGATATTTGGAAAATCTATTTGATGAGCAAGAAGAAAATCCAGATGTAGTAAAAAATGCAATTATAGAAGATATAATAAAACAAGGAAAACAAAAAGATAAAGTATACAAGCATTTGAGTTATGATATATGGGAAATGAATGAAGGCATACATTTGTATTCGCTTGCAAGCATATATTCTGCATTAATTGCAATGAAAAAAATATATGAAATAGAAAAGCCTAAATTTGAAAATAATAGATTAAAGATAGAAAAAATAACGAAAAATGATTCTAAAATTGAAAAAGAATTAGAAAATATTAAAAAGTATATTAATGAAAATTTATATAATGATAAAACTAAAACGTTAAGAAGAAATATAAAAGACGAAAAAACAGATATAAGTGTACTTGGTACAGTTTATCCTTTTGAAGTATTTAATTACAATGATAAAAGAATACAAAATACTATAGAAAAAATAAATTTGACATTAAGAACCTATACTGGTGGATATTTAAGATTTGAGCAAGATACATATATGGGAGGAAAAAATCCATGGCCAATTGCTACTTTATGGATGGCAATGTATTATATAGGTGTAGGAAACAAAAACAAGGCATGGGAGTGTTTAGCTTTTGTATTAAATACATGTTCAGATTTAGGATTTTTAGCAGAACAGGTAAGTAATAATACAATGATGCCAGAATGGATAATTGGTTTAGGATGGTCACATGCTATGTTTATAATTGTACTAAGTGAATTATTAAAGTAAAATGTCTTGAAAAATAACTTGAAAAATGGTATAAATATATTATGTAAAAGAGATTTATGCTAGGAGGAAAAATAATGGCTAAGAAAAATGAAGCAGGAAGAATATTTGTAAAAGTAATGGCTGCAATTCTTGCAGTGCTTATGGTACTTGCAGTATCAGCAACTTTAATATTTTATTTAATAAATCAATAAGATAAAAGGATTAAGAAAATGGAAGAAAATTTTTTAAATAGTACAATTTATAATTGGGGAATGAATTTTAATAATTATTTTACGATGTTAAAAGAAAATCCATGGCTTATAATATCTTTAATAATAGACTTATCGATTGTTATATTTGTTGTATATAAAATTTTTAGATATGCCAAAGATTCAAAAGTTATGCAACTTATGAAAGGAATTATTCTTTTTATATTAATTACATGGTTAAGTGGAATGCTTAATTTAACAATTGTACATTCTGTACTTACAGCTTTTTTGCCATCTGGAGTAATTGCACTTATAATTATATTTCAACCAGAAATAAGAAGAGGACTAGAACAAATAGGAACAAACAAATTTACACATTATTTTGGAATGGAAAAGGATATTGCAACAAGAACCAGAGAAGATATTTATAAAATAGTAATTGCTGTTGAAGAAATGGCAAAAACTAAAACAGGAGCTTTGATAGTAATACAAAGAGATATAAGCTTAAGTGATGTAATAGATACAGGTATTGCAATGAATAGTGAAATATCTCCTCAATTATTGGTAAATATATTTGTACCAAAGACTCCGCTACATGATGGAGCAGTAGTAATAAAGAATAATAGAATAGCATCTGCTGCAAGTATTTTGCCACTTGCAAATAATCAAGATATTTCAAAAGATTTAGGAACAAGACATAGAGCAGCAGTTGGAATTTCAAAAGAAACAGATGCAATTGCAATTGTTGTTTCGGAAGAATCTGGCAAAGTTTCAATTGCAAAAGATGGAACTTTGATTGCTGATGTTAAAGAAGAAGCTTTAAAGCAAATTTTAATAAAGAATATAATTACTAATAGATTAGAAATAAAAGAAAAATCTAAAAAAGAGGATAAAGCAAAAGAAAAAGAAGAAAAGAAAGACTAAAATATAAGTTAGCTAAAGTTTTAGCTAACTTATTCTAATATTTATGAAAGGAACTTTAGAATGAGAAATATAAGACTTACCATAGAATATGATGGCAAAGATTTTAATGGCTGGCAAAAACAACCTAACAAACTAAATATTCAAGGTGAAATTGAAAAAGCAATATTTAATATAATGCATGAAGAAGTTGATCTTATTGGTTCAGGAAGAACAGATGCTGGAGTACATAGTTTAGGACAAGTTGCAAATTTTAAAGTGAATTCTGATTTTCCAATAGAAAAAATACCAATTGCATTAAATTCACAATTAAAAAATAGTATTGTAATAAAAAAAGCAGAAGAAGTAGATGAAAGATTTCATAGCAGATATAATGCAAAAAATAAAACATATAGATATATAATAAATAATTCAAGAACAGGAACAGCAATATATAGGAATTTAGAATATTGTTATCCAATTGAGTTAGATGTAGAGAAAATGAAAGAAGCTGCAAAGTATTTTGAGGGAGAACATGATTTTAAAGCATTTAAGTCTAGTGGAACGAGTGGAAAAAATAGTGTAAGGACCATATATAATGCGCAAGTAAGAAAAGAAGGAGAAAGAATTTTTATTGAGCTTACCGGAAATGGTTTTTTATATAATATGGTTAGAATAATTTCTGGAACTCTATTAGATGTAGGGCTTGGAAAGATAAAACCAGAAGATATAAAAGAAATTATTGAAAAGAAAGACAGACAAAATGCAGGAAAAACTCTTCCTGCGCATGGACTATATTTAGTAAAAGTGGAGTATAAATAGTAACAAAAAATAACAAAAGTAATATGATATATAAAGAAATTTTATGTAAAAAACATGAAAAATTTTTATAGGAGTGAAAATATTATGAATTTGCTTTTTTATGTTGTATTACCAATAGCTACAATCATATTTTCAATAGCTCTACAAAAGCTACTTAAATGTCCAATATTAGTTTCAGGAATAATATTTGCTATATTTTTTATATTAACATTTACTGCTTTTGAAGATACAACTACATTTTTATTAAATACAATATTATATACAATTATTGCATACATAACAGCGTATTTAACATGTTTGACTTGCAAAATAAAGAGTATGGAAATATCAAATTTAAATGTAAAAAATATAAGCTCACAAAATTTAAGCGCTAATAATTGCGCAAGTAATAATATTGAAACAAATACTTTATCGGCAACAAGTATAATAAATGATAGTTCTAGTGGATGTGATTGCAATAATAGGAGATATGCAAGGTATAGAATAAGATAAAAAGAAAAGTCTTACTTTTATCGTCTAAAACAATGATGATAGTAGGACTTTTTTGACATTATTACAAAAAAATTACAACCAGATTAAAAATAAATTACAACTTAAAAATATCGTTGTGTTTACGAAGAATTTGTTGTAAAATAATAAATGTAAGTATTTTGTCACGGGAAAAGTGACTTTATTATTAGGAGGAAAATGTAATGGCAACAAATCCAATACAAAAAAAGACAAGAAATTCTTTCATGCTAGGTATGTTAGTAATGTTTATTCTTATGGGGATAGTAGTAGCAGTATTAGCGTATATGATAGTAACTTTAAAAGAAGCTGAAAATGACAGACTAGCAAGACAAAAAAATGCATATATAGTAAGTGAAACAATTTCTTCTGGAAATTCAGTTGATAGCTCTATGTTAAAAGCTACAAAAATCGACACATCAGCTGTACCAACAGATGCTGTAAATTTAGGAGATATAACAGAAAATACAATAGCTAAAATCGATATAAGTAAAGGAACTATTATAACTTCTGCAATGATTACAGAAAAGGAAAATGCTGTTACAGATAGTTTAAGAATTCAAGAATATAATATGTTAAAAATTGCAAGTCAAATTCAGACTGGAGATTTTATAGATGTAAGATTAAGACTTGCTGATGGACAAGATTATATAGTTGTATCTAAGAAAAAAGTTGAAATACCTCAAATAGATGGTTCTGATTCTTTAAATACTATTTGGATAAAACTAACAGAAGAAGAAACAATAGCTATGAGCAATGCAATTGTTGAAGCATACCAGATGAGCGGTTCTGTTTTATATACAACAAAATATGTAGAACCAGGAATGCAAGGAGAAGCAATCCCAACATATGTTCCAAGTGCAGAAGTTGTTAATTTAATAACACAAAATCCAAATATCACACAAGAAGCAAAACAAGCAATGTATAATAGATATAGTAATGATTCAGCAGGCATAAGAAATAACATAAATGATGAATTAAATGGTGAAGATAGTGCAATTAGAAAGAACAACATAAGTACAGGAGTAACAACTGAAGTACAAACAACTCAAGATCAAAGACAATCATATCTAGACGCATTAGCAGGATATTAGTATTAGAAAAAAGGATGTAAACAACTATGACAAAGATTGGTTTTGTAGGTGCTTTTGATAAATCTGATTTAATAATATATATTGCAAGAATATTGGTAGAATTAGATAAAAAAGTACTGATAATAGATTCAACAGTTAATCAAAAAATTAAATATATAGTACCAGCAATAAATCCAACAACTTCATATGTAACTGAGTATGAGGGAATAGATATATCGGTAGGATTTAGAAATTATAGTGATATAAAAGAATATTTAGGAATGCCAAATTCAGCAGTATTTACGTATGACTATGTATTGATAGATTTAGATGATCCAAGTTTAATAGAGGTATTTGATTTATATTCAGCAGATAGAAACTATTTTGTGACATCTCCAGATTTGTTTGATTTAAAGAAAGGACTAGAAATATTAAGCGGAATCAAACTTCCGCTTAATATGCGAAAAATATGGTTTTCAAATAAAATGGAGATAGAAGAAGATGATTATCTAAATTACTTATCATTGGGATATAGAATAAATTGGGATGAGGAAAGATTATATTTTCCTATGCAGTCTAATGATAGGGATATAATAATTGAAAATCAAAGAACTTGTAAAATAAAGTTTAGAGGACTAAGTAATGAATACAAAGCATCTCTTTCATATTTAGCAAAAGATATTAGTGGAGAAGATGTAAAAAGAGCCTTTAAATCATTAGAAAAGAACGTGTAAAGGAAGGATTTTTTATGGCAGTAATATCATTTTGTGGTAGCGATGAAAGAGAAACTGGTCAAACACTTGCATCAATTGCAGTTGCAACTATGATGGCAATAGACCATAATTATAGAATACTACATATTTCAACAGGCTTTAGAGATAAAACTGTTACAAGATGTTTTTGGAATCAAAATAAAACAGAATCTGTTGCTCAAATTGTTGGCGGACAAGCGACTGGAATAAACAACGGAGCAGAAGGATTAATAAAATTACTTCAAAGTAACAGAACATCTAATAACATAGTTTCAGATTATGCAAAAGTTGTTTTTAGAGAAAGACTGGATGTACTTCCAGCATTAACAACTAATGATATTAACGAATATAATGAAGACATTGAATACTATGAACAAATTGCTAAACTTGCAAATAAAGACTATAACATGGTATTTATAGATATCGATAAAAAAATGAAACCAGATGTAAAAAAGAAAATTTTAGAAATTTCTGATATTGTTGTTTTAACGATCAAACAAGGCGCAGACATGATTGAAGAAACTGCAAAGCTAAGAAGTGAAGATGAAATTTTTAGCAAAAAAAATGTAATTATTATGATTGGAAAATGGGATAAATACTCTAAATTTAATATTACTAATGTTACAAGAGAATTAAGAGAAAAAAGAAGAATTTGTGCTATATCATATAATACATTATTTTTTGATGCATCAACTGAAGGAAAAGTTGCAGATTTCTTTTTAAACAATAGAGTAATTACAGATAAAAATGATAGAAACTTTACATTTATGGATGAAACTAAAAAGACATGTGATGCAATAACTTATAGAATACAAGAATTAAGGATGAGATTATAAAAATTCTTCAGGGAAAGGAGAAAAACAGTGAACCTTATAAATTTAATTTTAATAGTAGTTGTAATAGTTGTATGTGTGTATATGGTTCGTAACTTTATTCAGAAAAGAAAAGCTGAAGAAAGTGATGAAAAATTAAAAGTTGATGATAGTACATATACACTAGATAAAATGAAAGAGTTTGTAAAAAGAAGATTAGATGAAATTACAAAAATAAACTTGTATGATATAGGTCTTTCAGAGGAAGAATTAAAAAGAAGAAAAAATAAAAAATATGAGCTTAAAAAAGCGTTAAAAGGCTGTACATATGGAGATGTTAATGATAAAAAATACATAAAAGAGCTTATATTTGACTTACTTACTAATGAGTATGGAGTAGATGAAATAAATGTATCAAAAGCAATTCCTTTTGATATTCCATCACTTCTTACAGCACAAGATAAATTTGATGTTATACTTTATATGTATAAGCAAGAATTTGGTTATGAAGCATTAAGTGAGGTAATAAAAAAATACAAACTTGATGATATGAAGTATGTAGCAGGTGATTCAAAGCCAGTATATGTAATTACATCAGATGAAATTGATGAAATATATGAAAAAGAAAATTTTGCACTAACATTTCAAGACAAATTAAATGTAGTAGTTCAAAGAATATATCAACAATATAAAGGATATAGTTCAATCGATGAAATAAGAGATATGAACATAGATGGTGTTTCAGGTGGTGTATCTGGACTTCCAGAAAGTTTCTTAAGCCAGGTAGCACAAGCTGATGGAGATTATTTAGCACAAATGCAAGATAATAAAATTCCTAGAGCATGTGATAGTATTTGGATAATGTTTCATGGTAAATCAATTCGTTTAGCTTTCCTTTCATTTGGATCAGAAGCAGAATTAAAAAGAGTTTGCCAAAACATTTACAAATTTAATAACCCAGGACAATTATCTGATACTAATGGTTACAAGATAAACGAAATGAAAGATGGTTCTCGTGTCGTTGTTGTAAGACCAAGTATGTCTGAAACATGGGCATTCTTCGTAAGAAAGTTCGATGTAAAGAGAGCTTCACTTGAACAAATAGTACTTTTCCCAGGAAAAGAAGAAACTATAGATTTATTGAAATTCTTAGTAAAAGGAGCAAGAATTATTTCGCTTACTGGTGAGCAGGGTTGTGGTAAAACAACAATGCTTATGGCCATGATAGAAAATATATACGAAACAATGAACTTACGTATCACTGAAACAGCATTCGAGCTTCACTTAAGAAAGATATATCCAACAAGAAACATTCTTTCAATGAGAGAGACAGAAACGATTTCTGGACAGGACTGTTTGGACGTTCAGAAAAAAACTGATGGTTCTGTTAACATCATCGGTGAGGTTGCAACTGACCCCGTAGCATCTTGGATGATTCAATCAGCACAGGTTGCATCTAAATTTACATTATTTACTCACCACGCTAAAACGTTCCCAGACTTAGTTACAGCACTTCGTAACTCAATGTTAAGAGCAGGAGTTTTCAAAGATGAGCGTACAGCAGAAGAGCAAGTTGTATCAGTTTTAAACTTTGATATACACTTAGTAAAAGACTTTAGAGGAAGAAGATACATAGAGAGAGTAACAGAATGTATACCAGTTAAAGAAAAAAATGAGTATACAAATGATTATAGAAAAGCAAAAACATTGGAAGGTAAAGTTGAAAAATTCATGGACAATGCAACAGTATACTTTACAAAAACAACCAATAGAGAATTGTATAAATACAGAAATGTATTAGAGTATCATGATGGAGAATATGTACTTACAAATCCAATATCAGATACAAATATAAAAGAAATGTTAAATAATATGGATGATAATGATGCAGAAGAGTTCAAAAAATTCGTAAAGAAACATTGGAATATTGATGCATATAGAGAATCAGATTTAATAAAAGAGTAATTACAAGGAGGTGTGCTATAAACAATGAGTGACAATATCATAATGTATATGTTAGTGGCAGTTGGAATGTTATTTGCAGTAGTTATTGTGGCATATTTTATATTAAAAAAGAAACAAAGCACCTCTGAGTATGCTCAATTAAAGCAGTTAAGGCAAGGTACAAAAAATAACAATTATTCATCAGAAATTATATATCAAAGACTATATAATCTTTATATAAACACTCCTTTTATAAAAAGGTATTTATTTAAAATTAGAAGAAGACTAGAAATTATAAATTTAGATGATGAATATTTAACAAGAAAACAAACATCTAAAATATTAACTAATGCACTTTTAGTAATAATTCCACTTACTTTCATAATAATACTTATGACTAAAAGTAACACACTGTTAATGGCAATATTACTTATCTTCGAATTATTTATGGTGGATTCAGTAATTGATGGTATGGTTGATAAAATGGACAATAAATTACTTACTCAACAAATAGATTTCTTTGCAGAAATAAGACATGCTTATCACGAATTCAACATGGTAGAGGAAGCTATATATCAGGTTGCTCAAGGAGATAGTGCTCCAGAAATGTCAAGACAAGCTGAAAGAATATATGAAATACTTATATCAAATGATCCAGAAGGGGAACTTGAAAAGTATTATGATATAGCACCAAATAGTTATTTAAAAGAATTTGCAGGAATTTCTTATTTAACTAAGGAATTTGGTGATAGAACAATTGAAAAGACATCACTATATTTGAAAAACTTAAATAATATAAGTCAAGAAATGCAACTAGAGATATTAAAAAGAGACAAACTTGACTATGTATTTCAAAGTTTATCAGTAATTGCAATTGTTCCACTTTTAGCCATGGAACCAATAAAAAATTGGGCTGTAAAAGATTTCTCTTTTACGTCAAGTTTCTATAATGGAAGTAAAGGAATGATAGTACAATTATTGATAGTTTTACTAACCTTTATATGTTACATTTTAACAAGAAAATTAAAGGATAATGGGTCAACAGCAGTACAACTTGAACCTACAAATCCTTGGATGGAAAAGGTTTATAAAATACCAGTTATAAAAAGTGTGGTAGATTTATTTATTCCAAAAGAGGGAACAAAAGATAGAAGAAAATTGACTAACCTTTTAAAAGATGCAGCTTCAAAAGATAAAGTACATTGGGTATATGTAAAAAAATTATCATTAACAGTAGGAGCTTTTATAGCAACGCTTTTGATTGTTGCACAGTTACATAGAATACAGATAAACTATATATACACTGAACCAACTTCAACATATGATATAATTGGACAAATGTCTGATAAAGATTTAAAAAGTGCAGAACAATTAACTCAAAGTGATAATAAATATCTGGATATATTTAAAGGAAAAACTGATACTACTCAAGAAGATATAGCAAAAGAAATGGCAAAAAGTAAAGAATATAGAGATAGTTCATCAGATGAAATTGAAACGGCAGCAGAAAGAGTTTTAGGAAAATTAAGAACAATAAACAGTCAAACTTTACAATGGTATGAATTGCTAATTGCAATAGTAATTTCAATTTTAGCATATAATACACCAAATGCTCTATTACTATTCCAAGCAAAAATGAGAAAAATTGAAATGGAAGATGAAGTAATGCAATTCCAAACAATTATATTAATGCTTATGAGAATAGAGAGAGTAAATGTTGAGATGATTCTTGAATGGCTAGAAAGATATTCTAATATATTTAGAGAGCCAATATCTAGATGTGTTAATAACTATGAAAGTGGTGCTTGGGAAGCATTAGAAGCAATGAAGGATGAAGTAAACTATAAAGACTTTATAAGAATTATAGAGAGTCTTCAAGCAGCAGTTGAAAAAATTCCAATTGCAGAAGCATTTGATGAATTAGACTCAGAACGTGAATACTATCAAGCAAAACGTGCAGAATCAAATGACAGACTTATAGCAAGAAAAGGTATGATAGGAAAAGTAATTGGATTTGCGCCTATGGTATGCTTATTTGTTGGATATTTGATTATACCTCTAGTATTTATAGGATTAACAAGTATGACATCATCATTTGATACAATGTCATCTATGAAGTAGGAGGCAAAAAATATGGAGAATGCAGTTAAAGCGTTAGAAATAGCATCAGGAGTATTTTTAGGACTACTTATATTAGGTGCATTAGTATTAGGATATAATAGAGTTTCTGAATTAAGAAGAACTCAATATGAAGTTGAACAAGATCAACAATCAGCAGATTTTAATAAATCATATGAAGCTTATAATACAAAGAGCGTTTATGGAAGTGAAATATTCTCGCTTGCAAATAAAGTTGTAGATTATAATAAATCATATCCAGCAGAAGAAGGATATGAAGAACTAATATTAGCAGTAACTTTTACAAAGGATTATGGTTCATATTTTCAAAAAAATATGGAATATACAGCAACTTCCATAACAGCTCAATATGAAACAATTGCAAAGAAAATAAGAACTGATGGTTCAAAGAAAATAACAAGTGCAACAAATGTTACTAGAACAGTTCAAGAATGGTCAAAAGTATCAAGTAGTACATTAAATTCAAGTTTTGTAAGACCATCTAATGAATATAAAGCAATTACTGATTACAAGCAATTAACAAATGTACAAAATGATATAGTAAGAACTACATTTAAGTGTATAGGCTATGATTATGATACAAATGGAAAGATAACTAAAATGAGTTTTGTAGAAAATTAAGAGGTAAAGGAGGGTATACTTTAAATGGAAAACGCAACGAAGGCTTTACTAATGGTATCAGCAGTATTAATAGGTGTTATGATACTAGCACTTGGAGCATACCTCTTCTCTGTATTTGGAAATACAACAGGTTCTATTGAAGCAAGAATTGCACAAGCTCAATTAGATGAATTTAATAGTCAATTTACAAAGTATGATGGACAAGAAGACTGCACCATACATGATATTGTGAGTTTAGCTAATCTAGCAAAAAGTAGTAATCAAAACTATGATTATACTGATAGTGATAAATTGTCTTATAATTCAGATTGGCGTTCTACAAAAAAAATTGAAAATAAATCAGCACCATATTATATATATATTGGAATATGTAAAGTTGAGAGTCAAGATATAAAACTAATAGAAACAGCAAATTCAACAGAATTAAGTAACCTAATCAAAAAATATTCTACAAAAGAAGTTACAGATGAAAATGGAAAAAAGAGTATAGAAACAATATATTTTAAATGTGATAATATAACATTTAATGCAATAACTAAAAGAGTACAAGGAGTTGTATTTACAGCAAGAAATTATAACTAGATAAATGTTAAAATAATTTTATTTAGAATATTGCAATATTATATTCTAAATGCTATAATTTTATAGACGAGAAGGAACAAGATATGAATAGAAATGTGATTATATTATTAGTAGCAATTTTAATTGTACTTGCAATATTTACTTATAATTTTTATAGTTATAGAGCACAAAAATTAGAAATAACTCAAATAAATAGAGTTTATGAAAGTTTTTTGGACAAGCAGGTTTTAGGTACTGATGTAATGTCTGTAATAAATAAAGCTGTAAGTAGTAATGAAAAGAATCAAGTTCAGAAAGATGAAAAAGGTAAATATATAGATAATGGAACTAATTCAATACAAATTGAAGTAAAGTTTCAAGAATTAGACAAAGTTGTATCAATGGAAGCTATATCAGGACAAGGATATAACGAATTTGTATATAATTTTGGAGCAGCAAGTTTCAAATGTACAAAAATTGAATATCATACAGGTACAGGAAGTATAAGATATATGTACTTTGAACAAATTTAAATATGTTTTTAATATTTTTAAACTTAGCAAAAGCTAAGAAAAAATAAATATATATAATTTTAAAAGAGAATCTAAGGAGGAAAAAATTTATGGAAAATGCAAGTAAAGCATTAATTATAGCAGGAGCTATACTTTTATCAATCTTAATTATAGGATTAGGAATGACAATTTATCAAAAAGCATCAGGAGCAATGAATGGAGCTGATTTATCAGGAACAGAAATTCAAACTTATAACTCAGAATTTGAACAATACAAAGAAACACAAACTGGAACAAATGCAAGATCACTATTACAATTAATACAAAATCACAATAGAGCAAACCAAGATGATGCATCAAAGCAAATATCATATGTTATAAATACAACAGCAACAGCAAAAGCAAGTATATCAGTTCCAGATGCAACATTTGAAGCACCAGATGCAGGAGCTACTACAACAGGAAAAATGAGTGATATCAAAACTGGATATACATACTATGTTTATTTTGAATATAGCAAAACAGGTTATATAACAAGATGTACAATAACAAGAATAAATTCATAATAAAGTTTTAGATAGGATATTAAATTATGGAGAGTGCAACAAAAGCATTGGAGATGGCATTTTCAGTATTTGTATTTGTTATGGCGTTAGGTGTTACTATTACAAATTTTTCTAGAGCAAGACAAGCCTCAGAAACTATAATAATGGCAGCTGATTCAACAACATACTATGATTATGCCACTTATGATGAAACCTCTGGAACATTTAAGTATCAAAATGGAGAAGCCTACAGCTATACTAAGTCTGGTAATAGAATTGTAGGCTTTGAAACTATAATTCCAACAGTGTATAAATATAGTAAAGAAAATTATACTGTTGAATTTAAAACAGGAGTTTATGACTCTACAACTGGAGAATATACAGTAACTGGTCCTCGAGAAATTTATAAAACTAATACTAATTCAAATAATTGGTCTAATAATTATGAAAATGATTATAGTGCTGATCCAACGAGTAAACATATTTATAAATTTGATATAAATGAAGAGGGCAATAGACATGAACCATGGATAGGAAATCCAACGCAAATAAAGAAACATTTAGATGCGATTTTTGGAGGAACTACATATCATTTGCCACAGTATAGTAGTGTTGATACATCACATGATTTGAATTATAGTCAAAGCATACTTAATATCAACAGAAATAATGGTAAAAGATTTATAGAAGAAATTGGTAGAGTACAGAGTACAACGTCAGGAATGGTTGGAAATAATACAACGAGTAAAACCGTTATTACTTATATACTAATAGATTAGGAAAATAATCAACTAAAGAAAGAAAACATTATATGAAAGGAGATTGCTAATAAAAAAATTAGCAAGGAATAAAAATGGGAGATAGTTTAACCACAATAATTGCAATATTTTTAGCAGCTATATTGATGTTTGTTTTTCCTTTAATGGCATTATCAGAAAGAACTGATGATATTTCAGAACTATCAGTAAAAACTGCAACTTCAGAGTTTGTAGATAATGTTAGAACAACAGGAAAATTAACTTTAGAGGATTATGATAAGTTTATGCAAACAATAACTTCAACAGGAAATTCATTTAATGTAGAGATGGAAGCTCAAATATTAGATGAAAATCCAGGAGTAAAAACTACACAAGCTGAAACTACTAAGATAGGAGAGAATGTATATTATACATTATATACAACTCAAATTGAAGAAAAATTAGCAGGTGATGGAAATTCAAAAAATGCTTTAACTTTAAAAGAGGGAGATAGATTTTCGGTTACAGTAGAAAACACAAATACAACAATTGCACAAACTCTTAGAAATTTCTTATATAAGATTGCAGGAAATAATACTTATCAAATTGCAGCACAATATGCTGGTATTGTTACAGTAAATGGTACAAAATAAAATAATAGCAGCTTAAGGGAGCAACATATGTGAATGCGACTTTAAACTGCTATATTTATATTATAGGAAATTAAAAAATAGATTTCTTATAATATAAATATAACAAATAACAGAAGAGGTAAAATATATGAAATTACAACATTTAGCTATTATTTTTGTAATAATAATAGTACCAATATCAATAGTACTTTCAGAGTATATTAGTTTTCAGACTAAAACTATAAAATCACAAGCTGAATATGATTCAATTTTAATAAACTCTACATATGATGCTTTGAAAGCTTTTGAATTAAATACTGCAAATAATAATTATTCAACTATTAATAACTCAAAAATAAGAGATATAGAAGCTTCAATTTCTACATTCTACAAATCTCTTGCAACAAATTTTAGAACTAGTGGTTTTGCAGAAGATGACTTAAAGGAGTACACTCCGGCAATATTGTTTACTTTATATGATGGATATTATATATATTCTAAGTATGATGATACACAAATATCTGGTTACAAATTTGGATTAAAGCCACTTATGTATTACTCATGCAGATATAAAACTAATTCAGATGATTTTGTTGTAAATTATACATTAGATAATAGTATCACAGTTATAGGAAAAGTTGGTGGACAATATGTAAATAAAACAGGATATTTAATTGATCTAGATAATATTCCTGATACTAGTTCAGAAGTCGTTACAGAAAATCTAATGATAGTAGGTGATAATAATACATACAGTGTAGATGAATATGAGTATATAACGTATAATGGACAAAAAATATATAAAGAAAATGGAATAAGCTTGCTTACTCCAGAAAGAGAAAGATATTTTTATTACAGTAGTGAATACAAAAAAGATTTTATAAATAGTACTGAAAGGATAGAATATATAAACCAATTTTTTGATGGAACTCATTTGTATAATAATAGTGCACGAGATTATTATAATAGTGCACGAGAGTTTACACAGTGGGCAAATAACAAGTTGGACCGTATAACACAAAAAAATGCTGTTGATTCTCAAGGAAATCAAATAACTACATTTGCGGTAGAAACAGGAGAGAATGAATATATTTTTAAGACATCAGATACTAATAATCCATTAAGAGCTGATTCTACATTTAATGAAAATAGAATATCTGTAATTAGAAAATCTATTGAAACAAACTTAATAACAGCAATTCAGACATTTAGTGATAGGTCTTCAACACAGTATGATTTTTCTATGCCAGAATTATCAGAAACAGAGTGGTATAATATTGAAAATAACATTGCAATGGTAACATTTATGCAAGGTTTATCAATTGGTGGTAAGGTATATAACAATTATAGCGTTGTAACTAATAACACAAATGAAGAGATGATTTCAGCAGAAACTCTATATGTAATAGACAGTAATAATGAATATCATAAACCTGGATGTAAGAAATTAATAGAAGAACTAAATAATGGAACAGTTACGATAAAAGGTATGTATTCAAGTACAGACTTTAAGAGAAAAAGTGTTTCTTTGACAGGTTCTGATGCAAACGCACATAGTCAGCTTACTGGTTCTAGTGCAGGAGATTATGGATATTATTTTAGACATTCTCCAACACCTCATACTGCATATACTGCTTGCTATGATTGTATAGTAACAATTGCTGATACATATGATATAAATGATATAATTTCCGGAAATACTATAACTAAACCGGATGGTGGTAGTATCAATTTTAAATCGTTAAATAATTCAGTAAATTACATGCAAAAATTCTTAGTATCACTTGCAAGAGAAAGATATGACATATATATAACTAATGGATATTTGATAAATGAATAAGATAAAGGGAAAATAAATGGGAAAAATAGAATTAAAAAAATGGGAAGAAATAAGTAACAAAGAAGAAGAAAAAATTACGTTAAAAAAGATATTATGGTATTTTATTATATATAGCTTTTTAGGATTTTGCGTAGAAACAATTTATGGAGCAATTACAAAAGGAGTTGTCGAAAGTAGACAAAGTTGTCTTGTAGGACCTTTTTGCTGTATTTATGGTTTAGGAGCTATGATAATGATTCCAGGACTACAGAAATTTAAAAAATCTAATTGGGCATTATTTATTGCGGGAGCAATAGAGGGCTCAATAGTTGAGTATGTAGTAAGCTGGGTTGGCGAGATGGTTTTTCAAATAAAATGGTGGGATTATTCAAATTTACCACTTAATATAAACGGAAGAATTTGCATTTTGTTTGCAATATTCTGGGGACTATTAGCTTTAGGCCTAATGAGATTTATAAATCCATATATAGATTATATGATTGATAAAATTCCAAGTAAAGTATCTGCATGGATAGCAGGAATAGGTACAGGACTTCTTGTAATAGATTTGTTATTTACAGCTTTGGGATTAAAAGTGTTCTATACAAGACTTGAAAGAGATTATAATATAGAACTAAAAAATAGAAGCTCATTAGTAATGGATTACAGTATACTTGAAAATAAAGTAATTGAGCATTTGTCGGAAAATGTATTTTCAAACGAAAGAATTTTAAGAACTTTTCCCAATATAAAATATGAAGATAAAGATGGAAATATAGTTTGGGTAAAGGATATACTTACAGATATACAACCATATTATTTTGCAATTACAAATCATTTTAGATTAAAATAAATCAAGAACTGTTCTAGTATTTATAAATACTAGAACAATTTTTTATCTAAATAAGTTAAACCATAACATAAATACACGATTTAAAATATTTTTAAAAGTAATTTTCTCAATGCTTTTTTCAGCCACCAGATTTACTTGCATTGCACTACCATCTGAAAATGTAAAGTTTATTTCACCAAGTACATCACCTTTGGATATAGGAGCAGATATGTTTTCAGAAATATTAATTTCCTGGGAAATATCTTTTGAAGTTCCTTTTTTTAATAATTTTCCAACATCTTGTTCTACAACTAAATTTACTGTTTTTTCAATTCCTTTATTTACAGAAACTTCTTTTATAATATCACCTTTATTACCTAAACTTGTATAAGAAAAATTAGAGAATCCATAATTTAAAAGTTTAGAAGCTTCTGCAAAACGAATAGCAGAAGATGGTGCTTTCATTATAACACCAATAAGAGACATGTCGTTTTGAGTTGCACTGGCAGACAAATTATACAAAGCAAGACTTGTTGAACCTGTTTTTAAACCAGTACATCCTGGAAAATTTTTTACCAATTTATTGGTGTTTACTAAAGATGATTTTCCATCACGAAGAGAGTCCATATAAATTGTTGTATATTTTGTAATGTCTGGGTGATTTAAAAGAAGTTCACGAGACATTATAGCTATATCATAACTAGAAGTTAGGTGACCATCTTCATCTATACCGTGACAATTTTTAAAAGTAGTATCATTCATTCCAAGTTCTTGTGCTTTTTCATTCATTTTTTGAACAAAAGCTTCCTGACTTCCTTCTAAATAATCTGCCATAGCTACTACACAATCATTTGCTGATACTACGCAGATTGCCTTAATCATATCACTGACTGATAAACTTTCTCGAACATCTAACCAAATTTGAGAACCTCCCATAGCTGCTGCATCTTCTGTGCAAGGAACCATATCAGAATATGAAATTCTGCCAGAATCAATAGCTTCCATGATTAAAAGTAAACTCATTACTTTAGTGACACTAGCTGGTCTTAATTTTTCGTGCATATTATAGTCATATAAAACTTTTCCGGGTAGATTGTTCTATTAAGCAAGCACTGCCAGAGGTTAAATTTAATGAATTAGATGTGTCTGTATCCGAATCAGAATTAAGACTAGCACTGGTATCAATACTTTTCACAGGAACAGATTGAGAAGACCACACAAATATAGAATCATCCGGTGCAGAGTAAGAAATTATAGAGAAGGAAAAAATAAGAATGAAGCTTATTAAAAGTGAAAAATAATATTTATATTTATGCATATAAGAATCCTCCTAAGAAAATTTAATAAATTCTATTCAAGTAATTTATTAAATATTCTAGGAGGAGTAAATAAGAGGTCATTTATTTAAGATTGATTTTAAATAACTTTATGCTATAATTCTTACATAATAATTAATTATAAAATATGAAGAGGAGAGTAAATGAATAAAGTAGATAAACAAGAATTGCATAATTTATTTAAAGAAATATCGGTTGGAAATGAAGAAGGATATAATAAATTATATAAAAAATATAATAAAATTGTTTATGCAATAGCATATTCAATTTTGAAAAATGAACAAGAAAGTGAAGATATTGTTCAAAAAATCTTTTTTAAGATATGGAAGTTAGAAAAAGAAAAATTACCTAAAAATAATGAAGCTAGTTGGTTATATTCTGTGACAAAAAATGAAGCTTTAAACTTTTTAAAAAGCAGAAAAGATGAAATAAATATAGAAGAAGTATATTATATAAGTAACGAAGATGTAGAACTTAGTAATATTGTAGAAAAAGAATATTTTAATAAGATAATAAAAAAACTAAACATAGAAGAAAGAGAAATAGTATCCCTTAAAATATTATCAAATTTATCTTTTGAAGAAATTTCGATGATGTTAGGTAAGCCTAATAGTACAATAAAGTGGAAATATTATAAGGCAGTAGGAAAATTAAAAGCGTTATTGGAACAGTTAGGATTTATTATAGTTGGAGTTATAATATCATCAAAAATATTAGTAGATTATCAAGAAATAAATAGGAATGAAGTGATAGAAAAAGAACCAATAGAAAATGTTAAAGTAAATGAGAATGAGAAGGTAGATGATGTATTTGAAAATGAACTGATAACTGAAAATACTATTCAAGTGCAACAAGTTAGTGAGAATACAAAACAATATAATATAGAAAAGACATATAGTATTTTTATACTTTTTATTACTTTTATAATAATTTATATATTTTTTTTCAAAAATACCAACCAAAAATTAAAAAGAAAATGTCTAAATAATAGGAAGTGATTGTATGAAAAAAGTTTTTTTGATAATTGTGGTTATGATAATAATTAGTATGACTATATTGATAATTATATTAAAAAAATCAGAAGAAAATAATTTTGAAATAAATAGAGAAAACATTATAGAATTTGATGGGGAATTGATTAAAATAGAAAATGAAGGAGATTTTATAAAGTTAAAGGAAATTTTGGAGGATAGAAAGTATAACCTTGAAATTTGTAAAGGGGAAATTACTCATAAAATATTATATAATAATGAGATTTATTATATAAAAGAGGGATGTATGGAAATTCAAAATGGAAATAAACAAGCACAAATGTCAGAAGAAGATTTTAAATGTTTGGTAGAAATAATAGAAAACAGCAGGAATAGTCTGAATTAATGTGGTGAATAAAATAACAACTTTAATAAATAATAATGAAGAAATTACTGTAAAAGAATATTTACAAGAAATTTAAATATAAGAATCCTCCTAAGAAAATTTAATAAATTCTATTCAAGTAATTTATTAAATTTTCTAGGAGGCGTAATTTATTCTAAGGATACTATTCTAGCAGTAATTGTTTCTTCATCATTTGAAAAGTAAAGTTTAATAGGGGTAGATAAATTGTTTTGAAATTTAAAGTCTAAAGAACCATATGATATAGTGGCATCTTTATCTTTTGGAACATAACCTACATCTTTTCCATGAGGATTTCTTTCAGTAACTTCCAATCCATCCACTTCAAGAACGGCATTGTAAAGAGTGGAGCTTACTTGGCAATTTCCGCCCACCAATAGCTTCAGTTGTCTTTCCATCAATAATTACAGGAGCTTCTTCATAACCTTCCTCTGGGAGAGAAGGACCGAGTAGTATCGTTAAAGGAAAATTCTTGTCCAGGATTAACTACGGTACCATTTAATTTTCCAGATGTGATCTCAATGTTTTTTAGACGTCCTTCAGAGCTAAAGCTTAAATTAGTGGTAAAGCTAGAAAGCTCTTTTTCAACAGGTTCAGTAGCTTTTGCAGATTTTTCATCTATGACATTTTTTATTTCTTGATCAGATGGAATATTGTATGGTTCGTTAGAAGATGAATTGGTGTAATTGTCAAGCGAAGTATTATTTTCAGTATTAGTAGATTGATTTTTGAAAAGTAAGGTAATAAAAGCAATTACAACTACAATAATAATTATTAAAATAATTGGTAAATAATTTCTTGTTTTCATATTATAATTTTGTGCAAAAATGGGGATATTATTCATAAAAATTATTGAAAAAATGTAGATGAAATGATATTATAAAAAAGAACAAAATAAAAACTAAAGAGGTAAAAATGAAAGATGAAAAAGGAGTAACTCTTGTAACTCTTTCTGTAACTGTGGCAATACTAATGATTTTGGCTACTATTACAATTCAAGCGACTGTTGGAAATAATGGTTTAGCAACAAGAGTTCAAGAGACAAAGCAAAACATATTAATAGATGCTTATGAAGCAAATGAAATAATAAACCAAACAGAAGTTAAAGAAGATGCAAATAGTGGTATTATAATAACTCAAGACATAACACCACCAACTATATCAGTGTTTGGAGTAACTGCAAATGGTAATACTGCAGAAGTTTCAGTTACAGTAACAGACCAAGAAAGTGGAATAAAAAGTATAAAATATAGTAGTGATGGTGGAGCAACTTGGGTAAATGATTACAAAGATACAAGAGCTAAAAAATATACATTTACTGGTTTAGAGTCTGGAAAGACATATACAATTATGGTGCAAGTAGAAGATAACAATGGAAATAAAACTGAAAAATCTACAACAATTGCAATTAAATAAAATTGACAAAATAGCAAAATGAAAGTATAATAGAAATGTGGTAAAGAAATTTACTTTAAATAAAATTGATAAGGATATGAAGAATATGGCAAAAATATGGAAGAAAATATTGCTTGCTGTTTTAATTATTGCATGTTTATTTGATGTAACATCTAAAATAGTTAAGCGTTATTCATTAAAGGAAGAACTAGAAAGTTCAGCAACATATTTGGAACAAAGAAAAAATAATGAACAAAAATAGAATAAAGTCTTGCAAACAATAGAAATTTATGCTATTATATTGTTTAGCAGTTTTATTTAACATAAGGGAGAGGTGAATATAATGAAAGAAGGAATACATCCAAAATATGAAGAAACAACTATCACATGTGCATGTGGTAATGTTATAAAAGTAGGCTCAACAAAATCAAATCTAAAAGTTGATGTTTGTTCAAAATGTCATCCATTCTGGACAGGAAGCTTAAAAAGAGAAACAACAGGTGGTAGAGCTGATAAATTTAAGAAAAAATATGGAATTGCTTAATGTGCAATTTTACGTCACTAGATTATCTAGTGGCTATTTTTTTACCATGTGTTATATTAATTTACATAATTGATTTAAAATGAAAAATGTGCTATAATAGTGTTGTCAGAGATTTGTTAAACGCGTGAGTTCATGCGGTACAAAATGAAAGGATATTGAAAAATGGAATTACAACAGATGATTGCAAGAGACGACTTTGTGAATCAGCTTCGGCAACTGAACTATAAGCAGGCATGGAACTTGTTCCTTGATAGAAAGGATCGGTTTTTCAACGAAGATGGCAGTGTGAAACCAGAGTATGAGAAGTTGGCAAATGCATATATTGAGAATATTACACCGAAAGGAATTGTGCAAGATTGCAGGGAAAGTCCTATTGACAAAGAGCAAATCCAAAGATTTGTAGATGAAGGATTTTTGTTTGTCTATACTGGTGCTTCTTGTTCTGGAAAAACAACAAATGCCAAAAAGTTTGCAAAAGCTTTTAACATCGAAGTTGTAGACATTGATGAACTTTTTCAGGAATATTTGAAGAAGGGACTTAGCAAATGCAAAAATGAAAAGAAGCGAGAGAAATTCTTAAGAAAGGCAGGAGAGGAATCGGATTTCTATATTCGTGATCACCTGGAATCTGAAATTTTACGAAAGTCTGACAACGGCCAAAAGTCGTTAGTACTTGTTGGTGGATTCTTGGAACTGATTTTTCGGTCGATTGTAAGATACACGTTGGGAAAGCACTTTAAAGGAGTGGTGAACCTGATGGTGGTTGAGGATTGGAATATTCTTGCCAAGAGACAAGAAATGAGATTGACTCAGAGTGGAAACTATCAAATGGAAGTTCGTGCCTATTATGGATTAAGAAGGGAGTTCCTGATTGTTGAGAGTCTGATTGATGAACAGATGCTTTGTGGTTACGGAGGTAACTACGTCTACATCATCAAGAGTGAAACAGAATTATTTTAATATCTAAGCGCCGGTGTAGGATGCAAAAGCTAATTTGCACCCTACACTGGCGTTTTAAAACAAAAAAGGGCGCTGCTCACATGGTGTGCAGCAGCGCTGAAATGAACAGAACTCAGTGGTTATCCTGATCTGTTTTAGGGGTGGAGCTGTTGGCCCCTCCTTTTTTGAAAGGAGCAACCTCGCTGTCGTCGTATTTAACAATCACGAGTATACCACCTGTGATGCAGGTAGGATATCCATCGGCGTCCAAAAAGCGACAAGCTCCATTAGGTGTTTGGTGAACTTCGTACGGTGTCTGCCAGGTTTTTATTAACGTGCCAGACTGTGAATAGAGTTTTACCTTAGTGGTGTACGGAAGTTTCATTTGCATTGTCAAACTCCTCCTGTATTTTTTCGAAAATAATTTGCACATTTGTTGCCGTGCCAGCAATTATATAAATTATAACATATTTTACATAAATAAGCAAATTTACAAATATATCGGAATATTTCCTATTGCAAAAATGCGAAAAATGTAATAAAATGTAGTAATGTAAGTCACGGGAAAGGAAAGAAAATTAAGTGAATATAGATTTCAAAGAACAAAATGAATACATAGAAAAAGTACATAAAATAAATGAAGGAAAAAACTTAAAATATACAGTTTTAACAATGGGGTGTCAACTAAATGAAAATGATTCTGAAAGAATTGCAGGAATGGCACAAGCAATGGGTTATACTAAAACTGCAAACATTGAAGAAGCAAATTTAATAGTTTTTAATACTTGCTGTGTAAGAGAAAACGCAGAAGATAGATTATTTGGAAAGCTTGGAGAAGTAAAAAAATATAAAGCTAAAAACCATGCAATTATAGCAATTGGTGGTTGTATGATGCAAGAAAAACACATTGTTGACAAATTAAAACAAAGTTATCCTTATTTTGACATTGTCTTTGGAACTCATACACTTCATAAATTTGCAAAAGACTTATATGAAGCAATAGTAAATAATGAAAGAATTGAAGATATTCTAGATATTGATGGAGATGTAATTGAAGGAATACCAGTAAAAAGAGACGACAAATATAAAGCATCTGTTTTAATAATGAATGGCTGTAACAATTTCTGTACATACTGTATTGTACCTTATGTAAGAGGACGCGAAAGAAGTAGACGTGCAGAAGAAATAATTGCAGAAGTAAAATGTTTAGCAAAAGAAGGATACAAAGAAATAACTCTTTTAGGTCAAAATGTAAATTCTTATATGAGAGTTGAAAGAGAAAAAGGCGAAGATGTTGGAGAAATAAATTCTTTTGCAAAATTATTAGAAGCACTTGAAAATATAGATGGAATAGAAAGAATCAGATTTGTTTCACCACATCCAAAGGATTTTACAGACGATGTAATTGATGTTATTGCAAAATCTAAAAAGATATGCAAAATAATACATTTACCACTTCAATCTGGTTCAACAGAAGTTCTAAAAAAGATGAACAGAAAATACACAAAGGAACAATATCTAGAACTAGTACAAAAAATAAAAAATAAAATTCCAGATGTTGTATTTTCAACAGATATAATAGTAGGATTTCCAGAAGAAACTGAAAAAGACTTTGAAGATACTTTAGATGTTGTAGAAAAGGTAAACTTTGAACAAGTATTTATGTTCATATATTCGAGAAGAGTTGGAACTCCTGCAGATAAAATGGAAAATCAAGTACCAGAAGAAGTAAAACATGAAAGATTTGATAGACTAAAAAAACTTGCAGATAGCAAAGTTGAAGGAAACAATAAAAAATATTTAAATACAGTTCAAAAAATATTAGTCGAAGGAACCAGTAAAACAAATGAAAATGTGCTAACTGGAAGAACTGATACAAACAAGGTAGTAAATTTTGAAGGAAATAAAGAACTAATTGGAAAAGTAATAGATGTAAAAATAGTTAAAGACCATATTTGGTACCTTGAGGGAGAAATAGCTGAAGAATAGAAAGGAAGCAAAATAAATGGCAGAATTTTCACCAATGATGCAACATTATCTTGCAACAAAAGAAAAATATAAAGATTGTATATTATTTTATAGACTAGGCGATTTTTATGAAATGTTTTTTGATGATGCAGTAAATGTATCAAGAGAACTAGAATTAACACTTACAGGAAAAGACTGTGGTCAAGAAGAAAGAGCACCAATGTGTGGAATTCCATACCATGCAGCCGAAAGCTATATTGCAAAATTAGTTTCAAATGGTCATAAAGTTGCAATTTGCGAGCAATTAGAGGATCCCAAAACTGCAAAAGGAATAGTAAAAAGAGATGTAATAAAAGTTGTAACTCCAGGAACTGTTACAGAAGGAAGTCTTCTTGAAGAAAAAAGAAACAACTTTATAATGAGCATATTTAAAAAAGGAATATTCTTTGGAATTGCAGTTTGTGATATATCTACAGGCGATTTTTATTCTGCTGAAATAAAAGAAGAAAATAATTTTGAAAGACTACTTGATGAAATTTCAAGATATAATCCTTCTGAAATTATTGCAAACGAAATGCTTTACAACTGTGAAGAAGAAATATCTAAAATTAAAGAAAGATTTGAAGCATATATTTCTACTGAAGAAGAACCAAAATTTTCAGAAGATGCAGATAAAATTTATGCTGAATATGCAGTTTTAGACCATAATGGAGATGTCGTAAAAGATTTAAAAAATAGACTTTTTGCTGTAAGTGCCATAAATGGATTAATTGCATATATTGAAGATACTCAAAAAACAAAGTTAGAGCATATAAACAAAATTATGATATATACAATAACAAAGTATATGTCGTTGGATATAAATGCAAGAAGAAATCTAGAACTAACAGAGAAAATGAGAGATAAATCTAAAAAAGGAACACTTCTTTGGGTTTTAGATAAAACAGCAACATCAATGGGAGGAAGACTACTCAGAAGATGGATTTCAGATCCACTTATTGATGAAAACGAAATTAAAGAAAGACTAGATGCAGTAGAAGAATTAAAAGACAACATAATTTTAAGAGGAGAAATGGAAAATCTTCTTAAAGGTGTTTATGATATTGAGCGTTTAGCTGGTAAAATTTCTTATGGAAATGTTAATGCAAGAGAGCTAAATTCACTAAAAGCATCATGCTCTAAACTTCCAGAAATAAAAAATATGATGTCTGGTTGCAAATCAAAGTTACTTTCAAGATTATATAATGAACTAGATACATTAGATGATATTTTTGAATTAATTGATAAAGCAATAGTTGATGACCCACCAATATCTATAACAGAAGGTGGAATAATAAAATTAGGATTTTCACCTGAAATTGATGAAGTAAAAACAGCAATGATAGATGGAAAGAAGTGGCTAATTGAACTAGAGGCAAAAGAAAAAGAGCAAACTGGAATTAAAAACTTAAAAGTTGGATACAACAGAGTTTTTGGTTACTACATAGAAGTTACAAAAACAGGATTAAGCATGGTTCCAGATAGATATATTAGAAAACAAACTCTAACTGGTGGCGAAAGATTTATAACAGAAGAACTAAAAGAACTTGAAAGCAAAGTTTTAGGCGCAGAAGAAAAAAGTGTAAACTTAGAGTATAGTGCATTTTGCAAAGTAAGAGAAACAATAAAATCTCAAATATTAAGACTTCAAAATTCAGCACTAATTATATCAAAAGTAGATACTCTTTGCTCATTTGCACAAGTAGCAGAAGACTTAAATTATTGCAAGCCTGAAGTTGATAATTCTGGAATAATAGACATAAAAGAAGGACGTCACCCAGTAATTGAAAAAATGCTACCAGCAGGAAGCTTTGTAGCAAATGATACATATTTAGATAAAGAGGCAGACAGATTATCTATAATAACTGGTCCTAACATGGCTGGTAAATCTACATACATGAGACAAGTTGCTTTAATTACGCTTATGGCTCAAATTGGTTCGTTTGTTCCAGCAACATCTGCAAGAATTGGCGTTGTTGATAAAATTTTCACAAGAGTTGGTGCTTCTGATGATTTAAGCATGGGACAAAGTACTTTCATGGTAGAAATGATGGAAGTAGCAAATATTTTAAAAGAAGCAACTTCAAACAGTTTGGTAATATTAGATGAAATAGGAAGAGGAACTTCAACTTATGATGGACTTTCTATTGCATGGGCTGTTGCAGAATTTATTGCAGATAAAGAAAAATGCGGTGCAAAAACATTGTTTGCAACACATTATCATGAGTTAACAGACTTAGAAAATACATTAGAAGGAGTAAAAAACTATTCTATTGCAGTAAAAGAAAAGGGAGAAGACATAATCTTCTTAAGAAAAATTGTAGAAGGTGGAACAGACGAAAGCTATGGTGTGCATGTTGCAAGATTAGCAGGTGTTCCAAAAGCTGTAACACAAAGAGCAAATGCAATTCTTAAAAATATAGAAAGAAAAAATATTTTGACTAATAAAGCAATAGAAAAAGAGTCTAAAAAGCAAGTTTCAGGTCAACTTGACATGTATAACTTTAAACTTGCAGAAATTGCACATGAGTTAGATAAAATAAACATTGATGAACTTACTCCTATAGATGCGCTTAATGCACTTGTTAGAATAAAAGAAGAAATGAGGTAATTCATTGGAAGATAAGAAAAAATATATCAGAAATTTTAGTATAATTGCACATATTGACCATGGAAAATCAACTTTAGCAGATAGACTAATTGAAATGACTGGAGTTTTATCTAAAAGAGAAATGGAATCTCAAGTTTTAGATAATATGGACATTGAAAAAGAAAGAGGAATTACAATAAAATCTCAAGCTGTAAAGATGAAGTATCAAGCAAAAGATGGAAATATGTATGAACTTAATTTAATAGATACACCAGGGCATGTTGACTTTAATTATGAAGTATCAAGAAGTCTTGCTGCGTGTGATGGAGCAGTTTTAGTTGTTGATTCAAGTCAAGGCGTTGAGGCTCAAACTTTGGCAAATGTATATCTAGCTTTAGATAATAACCTAGAAATATTGCCAGTAATAAACAAAATTGACCTTCCAAATGCAAGACCTGATGAAGTAAAAAAAGAAATTGAAGATATAATTGGAATTCCAGCACAAGATGCACCTTGCATCTCTGCAAAAACTGGACTTAATGTTGATGAGGTTTTAGAGAAAATTGTAACTGATCTTCCTGCTCCAACAGGAGATGAAAATGCACCTCTTCAGGCACTTATTTTTGATTCAATTTATAATGACTATCAAGGTGCTATTGCTTATGTAAGAATCAAAAATGGAAAAGTAAGAGCTGGGGATAAAATAAAACTAATGTCATCTAACAAAACTTTCACAGTAACTGAGGTTGGCTACTTTGAACCAGGCTCATATCAGCCAGGAGAAGAACTTACAGCCGGAGAAGTTGGATATATTGCAGCAAGTATTAAAAGCCTGCAAGAAATTCGAGTTGGTGACACAATTACAATAGATGGAAAAGAAGCAGATATGCCACTTCCTGGTTACAAAAAAGTAAATCCAATGGTATATTGCGGTCTATATCCAATAGATGGTAGTGAATACGAAAATCTAAAAGTAGCACTAGAAAAACTAAAGTTAAATGATGCAGCTTTAGAGTTTGAGCCAGAAAATTCAGTAGCGCTAGGATTTGGCTTTAGATGTGGATTTTTAGGATTACTACATCTAGAAATAATAGAAGAAAGATTAGATAGAGAATATAATTTAGGGCTAATTACAACATCACCATCAGTTATTTATAAAGTTTATAAAAAAGATGGAACAATGCTTGAAATTTACAACCCGGCAGACTTACCAGCAACTGATGAAATCTTAAGAATTGAAGAGCCTTTTGTAGAAGCGGAGATCATAACACCAAAAGAATTTGTTGGAAATATAATGGAAATTTGTCAAAATAGACGTGGAATTTATGAAGATATGAAGTACTTAGATGAAACAAGAGTAACTTTAGTTTATGAACTTCCACTAAATGAAATAATTTATGATTTCTTTGATAAATTAAAATCAAAAACTAAAGGCTATGCTTCATTTGATTATGAATTAAAAGAATATAAGCCATCATCTTTAGTAAAACTAGATATTTTAGTAAATGGCGAAAATGTTGACGCTCTTTCATTTATAGTTCACAAAGATAGTAGCTATGAAAGAGGAAGAAAAATGATTGAAAAATTAAAAACAGTTATACCAAGGCAATTATTTACTATTCCACTTCAAGCTGCCATTGGTGGAAAAATTATTGCAAGAGAAACAATCTCAGCAATGAGAAAAGATGTTCTTGCGAAATGCTATGGTGGAGACGTTACAAGAAAGAAGAAATTATTGGAAAAGCAAAAGCGTGGAAAGAAAAAGATGCGTGAAATAGGAAATGTAGAAATTCCACAAGAGGCTTTCTTATCTGTGCTAAAATTAGACGATGAAAATTAATATATAGTGTGCTTATTATATTTTTTAATCAAAAGCTCAATTGTGTAGCTAATAGACGAATAGCCTACAAATTGAGCTATGATTGTAAAATTATAATTGTGCATACTTTTGATTATAACAGTATAAAGATTGGAGAAAAAATGGAAGATAAAATTTATGAAGACCAAATTGAGGGAAGAAATTCTGTTTTAGAATTACTAGAGTCTGGAAAAGATGTTAATAAAATTTATGTAGCTAAAGGTGAAAAGCATGGTTCTATAATGAAAATTCTTGCAAAGGCAAGAGAGAAAAAAATTGTAACTGTTGAAGTTGAAAAAGAAAAAATAAATCAAATGGCACAAACAGAAAATCCACAAGGAGTAATTGCCATTGTTCCACCATTTGATTATTGCAGTGTAGATGATATATTAAATGAAGCAAAATCTAAAAATGAAAAAGCTTTCATATTAATATTAGATGGAATTGAAGATACTCACAATTTAGGTTCAATAATAAGAACTGCTGAAACAGCAGGAGTGCATGGTGTGATAATTCCTAAAAGAAGAGCAGCAAGTGTAAATAGTACTGTAAACAAAACTTCAAGTGGCGCTGTAAACTTCATGAAAATTGCAAGAGTAAACAATTTAGTTGATACTATTAAATATCTAAAAGATAATGATGTTTGGGTTTATGGAACAGACATATCAGCTACAAAAATGTATTATGATGAAGATATGACAGGAAATGTTGCAATAGTAATAGGAAGTGAAGGCTTTGGAATGAGCAGACTTGTTAAAGAAAATTGTGACTTTTTAGTAAAAATTCCAATGAAGGGAAAAGTTACATCACTAAATGCAGCAGTATCTGCAGGAATTGTAATGTATGAAACTGTAAAACAAAGAATGAAATAGAAAAAGTGCGTTCCGGAAATATCTGGAACGCTATTATATTTAGATATAATAGAAGTTTTTTGTTATGTATAAGAAATAATGTGTTTATATTTAATATTTAATCAATATAATATTCAATTTAAATGACTTATTTTTTATTAATTTTGAATAAAATATAAACAAAAACACTTTAAAAAGAAGCTAGAATACCTGAATTACAAAATAAAACAAAAACAAACAAAAAATAATTGAAAAAAATCAAAAAAAGTGTTGACTTTTTGAATAACAGATGGTATTATATATGAGTACCGAGCAGAAGGACAAAAAACATATAAAAATAAACGTATGAATTAGTAAAAAA
>CAKPAI010000001.1 GCA_934133005.1 uncultured Clostridia bacterium | reverse complement strand
AAAATAAATAAAATAAATAAAATAAATAAAATAAATAAAATAAATAAAATAAATAAAATAAATAAAATAAATAAAATAAATGAATAATTAAAATGATAAAATTCTAATTATTCATTTTTTATATTATCTTTTTAATCGTAAATCTTCTCCGAAAAAATAGCATATATTATAATTTCCAATTAATCTTGATACAATTCTTTCACCATACATTTCGGACAAATTATTTATGCCTAAATTTGTAGAAATAATTGTTTTTGTACTTTTTCCGTTGTGATTTAATAAACGGGAATTTAAGATTGTAAATAATTCAGAAAATTTCATATTGTTAATTCCTTCTGTTCCTAAATCATCAATTATAAGTAAGTCGGTAGAAAGGATATTTTCTATTAAATCGGAACTTGAATTTTTATTTTTTCCAAGCTTTGTTTCTATAATATAGTCTAACATAAGAGGTGCTGTTTGATACATCACAGTTTTATGTTTTTTTAAAAGTTCATTTGCAATACAATTGCTTAAAAATGTTTTTCCTAAACCAGTGTTTCCGATAAATAATAGATTTTTGGCTTTTGGGTTATCAAAATCATCTATAAATTTTAAGGAAATTTTTTTAATTATTTCAATATTTTCTCTAGGAGAAATATTGGCATTGTAATTAGATTTATCTATTTTATCAGAATATAAAGATGAGTCAAAATTATTAAAAGATTGATTTTTTAAATCAAACATATTAGATTTATTATATTCTATATCAAATATTTTTTGTTTCAAACAAGGACACATTTGAGTTTCTAAATTTTTAGTAATATATCCAGTGTCATTACAAAGAGAACATTCAAACTGTGGCAAAAAATAATCTGGTGTAATGTTAAGACTTTGTAATATTTTGTCCTTTTCAGAATTTAATTCATCACGTTTTTGAGAAAGTGAAACTAGTAAAGATTTATCATTAGATTTTATCATTGCTTTTGATACAGACATTGCATAAGAAGCTAATTCAAAGTCAATATCTCTTAAACGTGGATTTTTTTTATATATTTGTTCTTTCTTAAAATTAGCATAAGAAATAGCATTGTTTCGTTTTATTTCATATTCTCTAAGAATAGATTTTAAATTTGAATTTATCATAGTACGATTCCTTTATAAATATTTATTGCATATTGGCATATAAATCAGAAATATTATTGTAATTTCTTTGGTCATAGTTATTATAATTATCTTTTTTACTAAAAGATTTTATATCTTTTGCTTTTTGCTTTTGATCTTGTAAATACTTTTGAATAGCCTCAACTGTTTTTAAATCCTTCTCATGCCAATCAGTAAGAAGTTTATCTAAATAGTCAAAATTAGGATTTGATTTAGAAGTAGTTTTCTTTAAAGCAATTTCAATAATTGGTAAATCAAAACTATAATCACATATCCATTTTTCAACATATCCTGCTTCATAAATTGAAAGTTGTCTGGCTATTCCAAGTTTTTTGGCAATAGACTTTTGAATTTTTAGAAGTTTATCTTGTTTTTCGTAATATTTATCTAGATCAGAATAAGTTTTTATATTGCTTTTTGACCAAGCTTCAGCTACTGTTTGAATATATTTTGGATGTAAAGCTGAACGTTCAAAACAATAACGGAATAAAGCAATCATGACTTCTTCGTCAAATCCATACTTACTAAACCAAAGGTCTATATCACCATACCAAGAAGGGGACATAATACCCTGAAAGAATTCTGAGTTAATGTTTTCAATTGCCTGAGCCCTATATTTATTATCTGCAACAGACTTCAATTCATCTGCAGATAATGAAACTTTTGGATTATATAATTTATGTAATTCTAATTCTTGAAGATTAACAAATTCATAACCAGTGTTTTTTCTTATTATAATTCCTAATCCTTCCCAATATTTAATTGAATCTTGAATTGATTTTAGTGGCATATTTAATTTTTTTGATAAATCATTGATTCTAATATCTTTTGAATATTTAGAAAGAAAAAATAAAAATAAATATACTTTTACAGCATCTGATGGTGCTTGAGATAAATATTCTGTAAAAAAAGCATCTGGAATGCTTGTATTAGAAAATAGTAATGAAATATCTGATTGTTCTAATTTCATAAATACACACCAATAATTCAATTTATATAGGTATAATGAATTATTCCTTTCATAATTTGATTACTAAATTATAACATTATAAGAGCGTTTTTACAACGAAAAGTTGTTTTAAAAAATTAATTTTTATAATACAAATATACTTTAGGTTTAAGTAAGTATTTTAAAATATAAATAATAACATTTAAAATATTTTCATTATTTATTCCTAAAATACTAAAAAATAAGAAAGGAAGGCAAAGGATAATAAAGAAAAAAAGGCGGACTGATATGGAAGGTATAAAGATACTTAAAAAGCAAAAGATGAAGCAATCCCATAATAAGTTAAAGAATAGCGAATAATAATCAATTATTCCTAAGAACTTGCTTTGTAAATTGTAATTTCTTGGAAAAATAAATTTCATAATAAACTCCTTTTAACGTAATAGATTTTTAAAATTTGTTATATTTAAATTAAAATCAGTGGATATTCCACCAAATAATTCTTTCATGTAATTATTGGTTTTTGTTAATATGAATATTGCGCTAGTATAAGAGATTTGCAAAAGCAATGTATTCTCAGATAAATTGAAAGAAAAAATAATGAGAAAAATAATAGCTATAAGAGACTGTACTAGCAGTAATGAAAGGAAATTTCTAAACCAGGACTTAAAAAACCAGATAGAAGTTTGATTTGTTAAAGAAAGCAACGCAAAGGGGCCTAAAAGGATAAATACCTTTACTAAAATATATCTTATGGAATAGGAGAAAAGAAGATTGAGAAGACCAAATGTAGTAAGAGATTTTAATATTCCATTGAAAGATAAAATATTAGTTGAAGATGTTTGAGCGATAAATTGATTTGAACTTGTGATTAGGGAACTAAAGGAAAGATTAGTTCCAATAATATTTGATCCTATTTCTAATATGGAAGATGAAATTAATGAATTTAGATTAAGAATTTGTTCACATAAAGATGAATAAGAATTTATACATATAGCACAAACTAACAATTTTAAAAGAAAGTGATAAGACTTTTCTATTTGATTTCCTAAAAAATGTGAAAGTAACATTCTATAACAGTAATACAAGGCAAATCCAACAAGTAAAGAATTTGCAAGCAAAGTGATTCCATATGCAGAATTTATTAGCTTCGAGAAAAGAGAATTAGAAAGAATACTTTTATCAATAAAAGCCATATTGTCCAAAAGAGAATATAAAGAATTGTCAATTGAAGAAAATATGGAAAATAATAAGTCATTTAATGTTTTTATTATAATTTCCGAGTAATTTATTTGAGTAGTATTTATATAATCACTTCCTATCAAATTAAAGATTGAATAGCAGATAATATTAAATCAATTGCTAATATGAATGCGTATGAGAATAAAGAACCAGTTATGATTTTTTTTCCAGTTCGGATTTTTTCTTCATCTCCAAAGCTAAATTTTCGAATGAATACTCCTGTTCCTACGGCGACAGCCGCAGCGGGAGTTGCTAATTTTATAAGCCAGTCTTCTATATTAGAAAAAGCGTCATTGAGCTTTGAAACTAATTTTGGAGTACTTGCAAATGAGAAAGATGGAAGAACAATAAGCATAATAAAGATCAATAATAAAAGTTTTATATAAAAATGATTTAACATATAACCTCCTTAATAGATATTTAATTTATTTGAAAGATGGATTCATATTTGTTTTTCCGGTATAAAAAATATTATTACCGTTAGATAAAAAACATAATGAAGAAAAAGTTTGTAATGATTGAGTGAAAAAATTGCTATCATAAATATAGTCGAATTGTACAGATGTATTTATACTTTCTGATATATTAGAATCTCTGGAATTAAAAGTATTAGTGATAAAATTATAGTTTGTCTGTTTAGCATTTTCTGATAATGTATGAGATTGAATTTCTTTATTCTTTTTCCCAAATTGTTTTTGAGCAGATTCTATTGTGTACAAGTCATCAGATCTAAACCAAATTTTATTTATTAAATTTTGAATTATAACTTCAGTAGAGTATTTATTATTAAGTGTATTTAAAATAGAAGTATAACTTTGAGTTGATACAATATTTATACATTTTGCTTCTCGACTTTGAGAAAAGAAATTACTATCAGTAGTCGTTACATATTCACTATATTCATCAGAGATAAAAGCAACTGGTCTATCTGAATAAATATTAGAAGACAAACGATTTAATACCTCTGTTTGAAAGTCAATTTTGAGATAAGCAGAAATTATTTTAGATAAATTTTTATATTTGCTAATATTCATGTTTAAAACAACAATTTTTCCAGATTGAATGACATCAAAGAAACCAAAAAAATTTAATTTATCTCTTGATGGACAAAATGTATTTGTTACTTCATAGTCTGACACGAAAACATTTGTAATTCTCGTTATTTCAGATTTCAATATATTTAATGTTCTATCATCTAATGAAAAAAATTCTTTTTCAAAAAAGTTTAATGCTGATAATAGGTCATAAGAACTTTGTTTGGAGAGTTTTCCGGAAATGAAAAGATTGCGTAAAATATTGATTTTGTTAATATAATAGTTAGAATCTGTAATCAGATTATGAATCTCAGAAAAGGTAACATAATTGTTGTTATACAATCTACATAGTTTTATAGCTTCACATAAAGCAGATTCAACTTTGTCTAACCAGTAAGATTCGGTATTATTTGGAGAGAATAGGAGTAAAATTGTTTTTAACTGATTTGCTAATATGCTAGGTTTTAAATTTGGTTTATTTAATGGATTATATAAATAATTTCCACCTATTTGAATAACAATAATATCATCAAGTCTATTGAATTCTTTTGCAAACTCTAATACTTTCGAATAATAATTCCCTTTGACATCTAATATGAGCATGCCAATTTTTTTATTATTATTGTCATGGCAATATTTGATCAATTGTTTTGTATAGGGATACATGGCACTGCTTGTTTTCCCAGATCCAATAGAGCCAGTAATTAGAAAGTTTTGATATAAACCTTTTTCTGGAACAATTATAGGATTATCATTGAGGTCAGTTCCTATGGTAAGAGAAAGTAGGGAATCTTCATTTTCAACGTTTTGTGGAACGATTTTTTCTAATTTAGGTGAGTTTCTAAAAAGAAAAGATGAAAAGTTGTAAGAAAGGATAATATTAGATAATAGAAAGAAAACGACAGATATATTTTTTATATTTAACCATATTCCAAAATAGTGAGAATTGTTTAATGGCGTAGTTGCTAAGTAAATTTCCATAAAATATAAAAAATATATAAAAGATAATATAAGAAAAATACTAACAGTTATAAAAAATTTTTTTATAAAATTATTTAATTTTATCACCTCGCTTTATAGATGATATTAAAGTTAATTTTGAACCTTGTTTGTTTTGGAGAATATAACATTCAATATAAGAATAAATGAAATAAAAAATGACAAAAAAATTAAAAATGAATGTTAAAATAAATAGAATAAATTTCAAAAAATCACCTTCCAAATATTTCCATAATCGAATAATACTATATTTTTTTTGATTTGTCTATACTTTTTATCAAAAATGTGATAAAATCAATTATATTTATAAAATTTATAGAGATAATAAGAAAGGAGTAAAATAAAATGGAAATAAATAAAGATACAAAAATTGGTGATATAGTAGAAAATGCACCAGATAAAGTTGATATATTATTATCTGCTGGAATGCATTGTTTAGGATGTCCAGCATCACAAGCTGAGACTTTAGAAGAAGCTTGTATGGTACATGGAATAGATGTTGAAGAACTAGTAAAAGAGCTTAATAAATAAAAAAATGAAAAATTTTAAAAAAAATTAAAGAAAACCGTTGACAAAATGATAATTATAGGTTAAAATAATAAATGCATTTGAGTTGAACAAATGAGTCATTAGCTCAGGTGGTAGAGCACTTGACTTTTAATCAAGTTGTCCGCGGTTCGAATCCGCGATGGCTCACCAAATAATCTAGGATTTTAGAAAAACTAAAATCCTAGAGGTCAATTTTATGGCCCCGTGGTCAAGAGGTTAAGACATCGCCCTTTCACGGCGGAGACATGGGTTCAATTCCCGTCGGGGTCACCATAATAATACAAATGCCACTTTAGCTCAGCTGGTAGAGCAACTGACTTGTAATCAGTAGGTCATCTGTTCGAATCAGATAAGTGGCTCCAAGAAAACAAACTAGGTATTAACGCCTAGTTTATTTTTTTACAAGGAGAAATTATATTATGAAAGTTTGTACTAATTGTCATCTGTTAAACATATAAAGGTGCTAATAGAAATTATGGAAGAAAAGAGAGAAAAAGGTATAATATTTAAAATAAAGGTAAATAATTAACTTAATTAATTTGATACTCATAATAAAATGTGTTATAATATTTATATCTATGAGTGCTTACACAGCAAGTACTACGGAAATTTATTTAATTTTTTCTGGAGGGGCTGTGTAAAACCTCCGGATAATTTTGGAGGAGATAACTATGGGGATTTTTTTCGAAGCGTTCATGACTGGTTGGAAGAGAGGTAGAAACCGTGCGAAAAACGAATCGTATCGGAGACAGGAAGAAAAGAATAGAATTCCTGTAAAACTTGTAGAACCGACTACAGGAAAGGTAGTAAGACTAGAAGTTGTTGAGAAAAACAAGGAGTTGAAAAAACTATACCTGGAACAATTAAGGAACTTTGCAGAAGGATTGGTACGACAAGGAGTTGAAGCAAAATGGTCGATTACTGACAGCACACTTGAAATGGTGTTTGCTGACGAACATATTGCAGAAAGCGTAAGGGATACCTGGAAAAATTAATATACCCGAACACAGTAAGCCGTCTGAGAAGACGGCTTACTGTGTTTTATAGAAGCTGAAAATATATAAATAAGGTTGAACCTTATTATAATTAAATTTTCAACCGCAGGAATTATGTATTGGAACTTATAATAATAAAATAGAGATGTTTTCTATACAATATATGAGATTTATGATATAATTTATACATAAGTTTACAGAAAGGATCTTTTATATAAATGAATAAAGTAGTAATTGTAACTGGAGCTTCTCGTGGAATAGGAAGAGGAATTGCCGAATATTTAGCAAGAAATGGTTTTCTAGTAATTGCAAATTATAATAAATCTGAAAAAGAGGCAGAAGAATTAAAGCAAATGCTTGCTAATGATAATATTTTTATAGATATATATAAAGCAGATGTCTCAAAAAGAGAAGAAGTTAGGGAATTAGTACAGTATACAATTGATAAATATGGAAAAATAGATGTTGTAATTAATAATGCAGGGATAGACCAAATAAAAATGTTTCTGGATATAACGGACGATGATTGGGATTTGATGATTAAAACTAATTTGAATTCAGTGTTTTATATGTGCCAAGAAGCCTTACCATATATGATAAGAAGAAAAGAAGGAAGTATAATTAATATTTCATCAATTTGGGGATTAAAAGGAGCGTCTTGTGAAAGTGCTTATTCCGTTACGAAAGCAGGAATTGATGCACTTACAAAATCATTAGCAAAAGAAGTTGGACCATCAAATATAAGAGTAAATAGCATTGCTCCAGGAATAATAAATACAGATATGAATAAATTTTTAAACGAAAATGAGAAAAAAGAAATAATAGATGAAATTCCGTTGCAGAGAATAGGAAAAGTAGAAGATATAGCCCAATGCGCTAAATGGTTAATTGAAGAAGATTATATAACAGGACAAATCATACAAATAGATGGAGGATGGGGAATATAAAAAGAAGTAGAGAATTTCTACTTCTTTTTTAATCTTCTGATGTTTTCTTTTTAAAATTGCCTGATATTATTTTTGGCAAGTAATGAATTATTTTATAAACTGCAATACGAATCTTCTTACTCCAAATATAAGATTTTCTTAATCTTCTTGGAGCATCAATTGAAGAAACTATATCTTGAGGCACTAAAGCTAAATCTTGAGCTTTTTCTATTTCGAAAACATAATTTTTTCCGTCATTATTATCCCATACGTTTTGAGAATTTCTAAAGCATACGTTTAGTGATTCACTTTCCATTAATTCTACTTCGGCTTGATATCCTAATTCTGTTTTTTCCATTTTGATTTCAGAAGTGTTATCCCAGTTTAATCCAAAACCATAATGAAGAAATACTTCTGAAGACTCTTGTTCAAAGAGTTTTCCAGTATAAGATATTTTTACCTTTGTATTTTCTATAAGTTTATCTGTATTAAAAAATATATTTTTAACTAATTCCATAATAATACTCCTAATTTATCTTTTGCTAAAAGTATTATAATATTAAAAAAAGATATAATCAAGTATTTTTTATAAAATTTTGTTAAAATTTGTAGATATTTTTAAAAATGTTGTTAAATTTTTTTTTATAGTTTATAATTATAGATAAAAGAAGAAAGAGGAAACGAATGAATAAAAGGAATAAAGTAATATTAGTTTATATTTTGTTAGTAATTTTTATATTGTTTAGTACAATTTTTGCACTTATAAATTCTTTTAGTGATAAATTTATAGGTGGAATTTATATTCAAGGTATAAACGCTAGTAACTATAATGAAACTGAGTTAAAACAAAAATTAGAAGAAGAGATAAGTAAAATAAATAATAAAAAAATAATTTTAACTGCAGATAAAGATCAAACTATAATTGAATTAAAAGAGTTAGATGTAAAATATGAATATGAAGAATCTATCACGGAAGCTTACAAATTAGGTAGAAAAGATAATATTATAGTAAGTAACTACGAAATAATAAAAAACAAAATATTTCCGCAAAATATATCAATAAATATAAAGATAGATGAAAAAAAGATAGATGAAAAAATAAGTAGTTTAAATTCTATACTTGAAAATACTGTCGAAGAACCAGGTTATTATATAGATGGAAAAAACTTGATAATAATAAGAGGAAAGTCTGGTATAGCAATAGATAAAGATAAATTGAAAAGTGAAGTAATAGACGAAATAAATAAATTTGACAGTAGTAATTGCAAAATTGAAATACCAACATATGATAAAGATCCTGAAAAAATAGATATTGAGACAATATATAATAAGATAAGAAAAGAGCCAACGGATGCATATGTTTCTGAAGATGGAAAAGTACATCCAAATGTAGATGGAATAGATTTTGCAATTTCTTTAGAAGAAGCCTCAAATATATTAAAAGAAGAAAAAGAAGAATACACAATACCACTAAAAATAACAAAAGCAAATATAACTTTAAATGATTTAGGAAAAGATGCTTTTCCAGATTCCTTAGGAACATTTACTACTAGGTATGATGAGACAAACGAAAATAGAAGCAATAATATAAAACTTTCTTCAGAAAAAATAGATGGAACAATAGTAATGCCAGGAGAGACTTTTTCATATAATCAAATTGTTGGAAAAAGAACAATTGATGCAGGATATGCAGAAGCAGGAGCTTATGCTGGGGGAAAAGTAATTCAAGAAGTAGGAGGTGGAATTTGCCAAGTATCTTCAACTTTATATAATGCAGTCTTATATGCAAATTTAGAAATAATAGAAAGAAGTAATCACTATTTTGAAACATCATATGTATCTCCTGGAAGAGATGCAACAGTATCTTGGGGAAGTGTAGATTTTAAATTTAAAAATAATAAAACATATCCAATTGTAGTTGAAATGATATCACAAAATGGGGTTTGTAAGGCTAATATTAAAGGAATAAGCGAAAATGAATATGAAGTTGTAATTCAAACCAAGTTACAATCAATAGTAAGTAAAGATATTAAATATGAAAATGACTATTCTGTAGATTCTGGAATAGAAAAAATTAAACAATATGGACATGATGGATGTACAGTAGACACATATAAAATAATAAGAAAAAATGGACAAGAAATATCTTCAAAGCTAATTTCAAGTGATTATTATCATGCATTAGAAAGAATAATTTTGAGAGGAGCAAAACAAGGAATAATAGAAAATAAAGAAGAAAACAACTTTATGGAAGGTTTAAAGCCAGAATTGATAGAGAATGTAAATTAACAATCAATTTGACATAATGTGGAAAAGATGATAAAATGAATATAGTTCTTATAAAGTATCCTCTGCACAAGGGTACTTTTATAAGATTCCAATTTGGAAAAAGTAAGGAGGCCATAATACATGGCAGGAATTCGGAAGCTATTTTCTTTGGTGGTAGTTCTTAGCTCACTTATGTTGTTTAGCTTTTCTGCTAAGGCGGAAGAAATTGACAACAGAAAGAACCAGTATACTATTCCGGAAGGAACTGTTTATTGGGAGAGTTCTCAAGGTATGGGAACTGGCAAGCACAATACTGTAAGCCAGAAAAACTTGTATACGAAAACGAACGAAGAGGGAGACCTTGATGTTCGAGTAAACGGTTTTTCTCTATTGGACATTTTTGGAAACGTAGTAGAGTCACATTTTTCAAATGATTGTGAAAACTTTGAAATTCCAGAAGATGAAGAAGCGTACAATCTGATGTTTCATGTTACAACTACGGATGCTGCTGGTGGCTACCGGCTCGGTTGGGTAAAAGAGACAGATGTTTTCTTGGCTGATGAGACTAAATACGAAATCAAACCAATAACAGAAGAAGACGTTAGCGTGTTTGATACGGAACGTCAAAAAGAAGCGAAGAAGATCGCTGAAACTCTACAAGATGAAATCGAGAAAGACGAAGAAATTCCGAGGGAATCCGTGATCGTTGCTGATTTTTCAGGTAGCATGTACTCTTTTCAGGAAAACGTATTAAATAGACTCAATGATATGAGTGGAAAAAAGTACGTGTTTGGTGAAGATATTGTTGAATATTCTCCTGATGAAGGGGAATGGCGGTATGCAATTGGGGGCGGAACTGACATAATGAACAGTTTGAATAAAACTGTTACTGCAGGCAACTCCCACATCTATCTTTTAACCGATTTAGGTGATAATTGTGAAAACAATATTGAACAAAACTTGGATTTCTGTGGGGTAATTACGATTGTGTATTACCCCGGATATGACAAAGCTTCGGTAAGAGGAGTTTATGAGGTTATCTCAAATGCCTATCCGAATGCGAGAGTTGAAGGCTTCTAAACAGTAAATGCTAGTGTGCAGACTAGCATCGGAAAGCAAGGGAGGTGCCAGAAATGGCGCCTTTCTTGCTTTTTACAAAAGTTATTCATAAAATATAAACTAAAAGCTTGACACAATAAAGATTAAGTATTATAATAAATAATGTTCATAAGCACCACTAGCTCAGTTGGTAGAGCAGCTGACTCTTAATCAGAAGGTCCGGGGTTCGACTCCCCGGTGGTGCACCAAACAATAAAGGGTAGGTATTTTATAATATCTACTTTTTTTTTATAAATGTCACTTACTTGTCACTTTGTGCATGTTATAATCCATTTGAAAATAAGAAAGGAGTTTTCGTATGGAAATTTTAAAGGTAGAAAATTTAACAAAAATCTATGGAAAAGATACTACAAAAGTAGTTGCGTTAGATAATGTTTCATTTAGTGTTAATAAAGGAGAATTTATAGCAATAGTTGGAGCAAGTGGCTCTGGAAAATCTACATTATTACATTTAATTGGAGGTGTAGATAGACCAACTAGTGGAAAAGTATTTATAAATGGTACAAACATTTATGAAATGTCTGATGATAAACTTGCAATATTTAGAAGAAGACAAATTGGATTAATATATCAATTTTACAATTTGATACCTATATTAAATGTTGAAGAAAATATTGCTTTGCCGGTCGAATTAGACGGACGAAAAGTTGATAAAACGGATATGGACGAAATGCTAAAACGATTAGGACTAGAGCAAAGAAAAAATCATCTTCCAAATGAATTATCTGGAGGACAACAACAAAGAACATCTATCGGAAGAGCATTAATTACAAGACCATCTATAATTCTAGCTGATGAGCCTACGGGAAACTTGGATTCAAAGGCTAGCGAGGAAATAGTAGAGTTACTAAGAAAATCAAATAAAGACTTAAAACAAACAATAATAATGATAACTCACAATTTAGAAATTGCTAAATGTGCAGACAGAATAATAAAAATCGAAGACGGAAAAATTGTTAAGGAGGTGTAAAAGATGAATCTTCTTAATAAATTAACCGTAAAAAATTTAGAGTTAAATAAAAAGCGTTCAATAGTTACTGTAATAGGAATTATATTGTCAGTTGCACTGATTACAGCTGTTGCTTCAATGGTAGTAAGCTTTAAGGAAAGTATGATTGCTTATGAAAGGAAGTCCTCTGGAAATTACCATTATACTTTTAGCAAAGCATCTAGTGATGATTTATCTATATTTGAAAATAATAGAGTAATAGAACAATGTTCTGTATCAAAAGAAGTTGGATATGCAAAGATAGAAGGTAGCCAAAACGAATATAAGCCTTATGCATACATTATGGAGATGGACCAAAGTGCATTAGAAAATACCGGACTAAAACTTGTAGAAGGAAGATTTCCAACAAATTCTGATGAGATAGTAATTCCAAGACATTTAAAAACAAATGGAAGAGTTGAGCTAAAGGTTGGTCAAACTATAACTTTAGATGTAGGAACAAGAGTAAGTGATGGCGAAAAGCTTACGCAAAATAATCCTTATGTAACTAAAGAAGATGAAAATTCAATAGTTCTTTATGGAGAAGGAATTGAAAAAGAAAATAGGGAAGAAAAAACAGAAGAAATAGTAAATACAACCCAAAAAACATATACGGTTGTAGGAATAATTGAAAGGCCTTCAATTGAAAATTATTCTGCACCAGGCTATACTTTTATAACATATCTAAGTGATAAAAAAGAAGATGAAGAATATACAGTATATGTTAGATATACAAAAAAGGCATTAAAAGATCAATATAAAATAACTGCTAATATTTTAAATGTCGATGCAAATTTATTTGAAGAGTTATGCACAAATGCAAATTTGTCAACAAGTGAATTAAATGAAATAACAGAACAATTAGCAAATGCAAAGTTTGACGTAAATTCAAATCAATATTTAATCGCATTAGAAACTATGAATGCTAGCGATGGTGCAATGAAAGCAATATATATGTTAGCGATTATAGTAACGGCAATTATTATATTTACATCAGTTTTCTGCATAAAAAATAGCTTTAATATTTCAATAACTGAAAAAATAAGACAATATGGAATGCTTGCAAGCGTAGGAGCGACAAGCAAACAAATTAGAAAAAATGTATTATATGAAGCATTTATTTTAGGTTGTATAGGAATTCCTATTGGTATAGTATGTGGAATTTTAGCATCATACATATTAATAAAAGTTACAAATGTATTATTAGGTTCAGCATTTGTAATGGAAGGATTTTTAATATTTAAAGTTTCTATTGGTGCAATTTTAGTGTCTATATTATTAAGTAGCTTGACAATATACTTATCTGCAAAAAGAAGTGCTAAAATGGCATCTAAAGTGTCTCCTATAAATGCTATTAGAAACAACGAAGATATAAAAATAAAAGCTAAAAAGTTAAAAACACCTAAAATAGTTAGTAAAATGTTTGGTATAGGTGGAACTATTTCATATAAGAATATGAAAAGAAATAAGAAAAAATATAGAACAACAGTAATTTCTATAATAATGTGTGTATCTGTTTATGTAGCATTATCATATTTTATAAATACTATATTTAAAATGGTAAAACTTGAATACGGAGAATATAATTATAACATTTATTATCAAACATTTTCTGGAGATGAAAATAAAAATAATGAAATTATAAATAATATTCTTAGAATAGATGGAATAAAAAGAAAAACTATTAGTAAAACAAGATATATAAGTCCGGATAATGTAAAATCAACAGAAGATAGAATAAAATATGAAGCTATTTCAAATGAAGATGCAGGATCTATAATGATAGTTTCTTTAGGTGAAGAAGAATATGCAAGATACTTAAAAGAGCTTAATTTAAATTATAATGATACAAAAGATAAAGCAATTTTAATAAATAACTGTGTCTCAGATGTAATTGGAGAAAATGGGGATAATAAAAAAGTTACTTATGAGATGCTTAAATGTAAAGATGGTGACAAAATAATCGGAGAAATGCCAAATGAAGAAGAGAAAAAGGAAATTGAAGTTATAAAAGTAACTGACAAAAGACCATTTGGATATGAAAATTACTATAGTATGCCAATAATGGTAGTAAGTGATGAAAAAATAGAAACACTATACAAAACAAACGGAATTAAGTGCTATTTACAAGTTGATAATGCTGATAAAGTTCAAGATGAAATAGAGAAAATAAATAATGAAGATAGTACGTATAATTTAACAAATATTGATGCTCAAATGAGCCAAATAAATTCATTATTTATTCTAATCTCAATATTTGCTTATGGATTTATAATCGTAATTGCATTAATTGGAATAACAAATATATTCAATACAATTACAACTAATATGGAATTAAGATCAAGAGAATTTGCAACATTAAAAAGTGTTGGAATGACAAGCAAAGAATTTTATAAAATGATATTTTCAGAAAGTTTCTTTTATTGCTTTAAATCATTATTAATAGGCTTGCCAATAGGAATTGGAATATCATACCTAATTTATTTGGCAATGACAAATATGCAAATATTTAAATATGCTTTACCTATAAAAGGAATTGCTGTAAGTATAGCTGTTGTATTCGTTTTAATATTTACATTGATGGTTTACTCGGTAAACAAAGCTAAGAATAAAAACATTATAGAAACAATAAGAAATGAAAATATATAAAACTACGGGGACAATGGATTTGTCCCCAATTTTATGCTATAATCAAGGTGCTTAATAAAGAAAAAGTATAAATTATGTAAATAAGGGGATGAGAAAAATTAACATACTATTAGTAGAAGACAACCAAACAATAACTAAAGGATTGGAATATGCTTTTGAACAAAATAAATTTTTGTATGCTAGTTGTAGTTCAATAGAAAAGGCTAAAAAATATTTAGAGAGTACAAAAGTAAATATTATAATTTTAGATATATCACTTCCAGATGGAAATGGTTTTGACTTTTATAAAAATGTTATTAAGAATAAAAAAATACCAACAATATTTTTAACTGCCAAAGATACAGAAGATGATATTGTAAAAGGTTTTGAATTAGGAGCTGAAGATTATATAACAAAACCATTTTCTACAAGAGAATTAATTGCAAGAATAAATAGAATTATTTTAAGAGAAAAAAATAATGAAATAAATATTAAAGATATTAAATTTAATTTTGATAAAATGGAAATATATAAAAATAATGAAAAAATAAATATGACCAGTTTAGAAATAAAAATATTAAATTTATTATTTGAAAATTTAAATAAAGTTGTTACTCGTGAATATTTAATTGAGTGTATATGGAATTGGACAGGAAATGATGTTAATGATAATACAATTACAGTTTATTTAAAAAGAATTAGAGAAAAAATTGGAAATGATATAATTATTACAGTAAAGGGAATAGGATATAGAATTGATGAAAAATAAAAAATTAATTATAATATTATTTAGTATTATTTTATTATTTTTTTTATTAAATAATTCTTTATATATTTTTTTAAATAATAAATATAAAATAAATTATAATAAAAAAATAAATAATATTATTTATGAATTAAATAATAAATATCCAGAATTAAAAAAAGAAGATATTATTTTAATATTAAATAATAAAAATAATAATGATGAAAATATATTAAAAGAATATGGAATTAATTTAGAAAATGAATTTTTTGATTTAAATAGTGAAAAAGAATATAAAAAAACATTAATAATAAATAATTTATTAATTATTTTATTTATTTTTAATTTAATAATAATATTTTTAATTTATTATTTTAAAGAAAAAAATAGAATAAATAAAATAATAAAAGATTTAGAAAAAATAAATAATAAAAATTATGAAATTAATATTGAAGAAAATGAAGAAGGAAATTTATCTATTTTAAAAAATGAATTATATAAAACAACAATAATGCTAAAAGAGCAAGCTGAAAATTCATATAATGATAAAATAAATTTAAAATCTTCATTAGAAGATATATCTCACCAACTAAAAACACCACTTACTTCAATTAACATAATGCTAGACAATATACTTGATAACCCAGAAATGGATGATGAGACCAAACTTGATTTTATTACGGACATCAAGCGAGAAACAAACAATATAAACTTTTTAATACAAGCTCTTTTAAAGCTTTCTAAATTTGATACAAACACAGTAAAGTTTAATAATGAAGAAAATGATTTAAAGCAAATAATTAATGAAGCAATAAAAAATGTTTCTGTTTTATGTGATTTAAAAAATATAAAAATAATTTTTAATTGCGAAAATAATTTAAATTTAATTTGTGATAAAAAATGGCAAATAGAATCTTTAACAAATATAATAAAAAATTGTGTTGAATATTCAGAAGAAAATAATAAAATAAATATTAATGTTGAAAATAATAAAATTTATTATTTAATTAAAATAAAAGATTATGGAAAAGAAATAAATAAAAAAGATTTAAATCATATTTTTGAAAGATTTTATAAAGGTAAAAATTCAAAAAATGATAGTATTGGAATTGGTCTTGCATTATCAAAAGCAATAATTGAAAAAAATAATGGAAAAGTTTGGGCTGAATCAAATGAAAATGAAACGATTTTTTATGTGCAGTACTTTAAATAGAGAGTTACATAAAAATAAAAAGATTGCTTGAAAATATTGATAATTAAGGAAAAACAAGGTATAATAAATAAGATGAATTTTTTGAATAAAAAATATTGAAGAAAGGAAAAGAATAAATATGTTAATTGCAAATGGAGTAACAATTAGATTTGGAAAAAGAACTTTATTTGAGGATGTAAATATAAAATTTAATAAAGGTTGTTGCTATGGTATTATAGGAGCAAATGGTGCAGGAAAATCTACTTTCTTAAAAGTTTTATCTGGTGAAATTGAACCAAGTAAAGGAGAGGTTACAAAAGATAAAACTGAAAGATTATCAATATTAAAGCAAAATCACTTTGCATATGAAGAAAATACTGTTATAGATACAGTTATGATGGGAAATCAAGAATTATATGATATAATGCAAGAAAAAAATGCAATTTATGCAAAACCTGATTTTTCTGAAGAAGATGGAATGAAGGCTGCAAAATTAGAAGAAAGATTTGCAGAATTAGATGGTTGGAATGCAGAGTCTGATGCAGGAATTTTATTAAATGACTTAGGAATTGAAGGCGAAAAGCATTATAAATATATGAAAGAATTGGAAGATAAAGATAAAGTTAAAGTTCTTTTAGCACAAGCTTTATTTGGAAATCCAGACATTCTTTTATTGGATGAGCCTACAAACGATTTGGATTTAAAAACAATAGCATGGCTTGAAGAATTCTTAATTAATTTTGAAAATACAGTTATTGTTGTATCACATGATAGATATTTCTTAAATAAAGTATGTACAAATATTTGTGATGTAGACTTTGGAAAAATTAAAGTATATCCAGGAAACTATGACTTCTGGTATGAATCTAGCCAATTATTACAAAAACAAATGAGAGAGCAAAATAAAAAGAAAGAAGAAAAAATAAAAGAATTACAAGCTTTTATTGCTAGATTTAGTGCTAATGCATCAAAATCTAAACAAGCAACATCAAGAAAAAAATCACTTGAAAAAATACAACTTGATGAAATAACTCCATCTAACAGAAAATATCCATACATAGATTTTAAACCAGATAGACTACCAGGAAATGATATTTTAAAAGTAGAAAATATATCTAAAACTATAAATGGAGAAAAAATATTAAGTAATGTATCATTTACAGTAAAAGCAAATGATAAAATTGCAGTTATAGCAGATAATGAAAATGCAAAAACTGTATTATTCCAAATATTAGCTGGAGAGATGCAACCAGATGCTGGAAAAATTACTTGGGGAACAACAATAACAAGTAGTTACTTTCCTAAAGATAATAATTATTTATTTGAGTCAGATTTGTCAATTACAGATTGGCTAAGACAATATTCAAAAGATCCTGATGAAACTTATGTAAGAAGCTTCTTAGGAAGAATGTTATTTTCTGGAGAAGAAGCACTAAAACCAGTTAATGTTTTATCAGGAGGAGAGAAGGTTAGATGTGTATTATCAAAGCTAATGCTTTCTGGAGCAAATTTCTTAATTTTTGATGAACCAACTAACCATTTAGATATGGAAAGTATAACTGCATTAAATGAGGGAATGGAAAGATTTACAGGAAATATGATATTTACATCTCATGACCACCAATTAATGCAAACTATAGCAAATAGAATAATTGACATAAAAGATGATAAAGTAATAGATAGAGAAGTTTCATACAATGAATATTTAGGAATTGAATAAAAAAATAAAGACCATATAGTTAAAGAGTTACTTTAATTATATAGTCTTTTTTATTACTCAGAAACTTTTTGTGTTTCAACAGTATTTACATCTTTGCCACTTACAAAGAAATAAAATGCAATTGTTGCAAATTGAATATATGGAAGTAACCATAGCATACCAATTCCAAAAGTGAAAACAGCTAAAATAGCCCAACCAATGAAAGATAATTCTAAGCAGAATAATTTTCCACGTTTACCAGTCATGATTTTTTCACTAAATTCAACTGATTCTTTAGCAGTTAAATTTTCATCATCAATTGCGGCAATGTAAGCTAATTTGTAATAGTATGATTTTACAAAAACCCATATGTCAGCTACAATCATAGCAATAAAACCAACAATAAATAGAACAAGGCTAGATCCTGTTAATGTAGATGCTGCATATGAGAAAGTATAGCTTGCACCTAAAGTTGATATTAAAGCAACTGAACTAGTGATTGCTGCTGCAATCATTAAGGATAAGCCAACAACTAAAACAATGATGGGAACAATAAGCTTTAATGCTATTCTTAAAGAGATAGCCCAGCTTTTCTTAAAATTAGAAAAGCCTGAAGATAAGAAATCAAAAGCTGAAACTTCTGAGTCATTGTATAGTTTAAAGAATGATATAGCAATACCAAAAGCTAAAGGCACATTAATAATGAATTGAGCAATATTAAATAATTGACCAATAAAAGTATCTTCGCCTAAAAGTCCTTGAATAAATCCTAGTAAGAAAAATATAAAAGCATAAGCAAGAGTAATAAGTGCTGCTTTTCCCCATTTTCCGTCTAGTTTTCTACGTGCTGCTAGTCTAAAGTCTGATGAAATCATTTTTAAATCCCCCTTTTATAAATTTTATATAAAAATTATATCTTAAAAATAAAGTATATGCAATAATTTTTGACAGAATTCGACTAGATGGTTGTTTTTATGTTATAAATGGTTGTAATAATATTGTTTTTAATAACCAAATATAATTGAATTTAACAATAAAATAATATAAAATATAATAGTAATTTATACAGTTGGAGGAAGAAATATGCTAAAAACAACACAAATAATAGCCGAAGAGCTAAGTGTAAAAGAAAAACAAGTAGAAATGGCAGTAAAGCTAATCGATGAAGGAAACACGATTCCTTTTATTGCAAGATATAGAAAAGAAGCAACTGGAGGGTTGTCTGATGAGCAATTAAGAATTTTAGGTGAGAGACTAACATATTTAAGAAATTTAGAGAAGAGAAAAGAAGAAGTAAGAAATTCTATTGAAAATCAAGGAAAATTAACAGACGAAATAGTAGGGCAATTAGAAAATGCAGTTACTTTATCAGAAGTAGAAGATATATATAGACCATATAAACAGAAAAAAAGAACAAGAGCAACGATTGCAAAGGAAAAAGGACTAGAAGATTTAGCAAATATTATACTAGCACAAAATGAAAAAGAGGATATATATGTAATTGCACAAAATTATGTAAATGCAGAAAAAGAAGTTACCAGTGCAGAAGATGCAATAAATGGAGCATTAGACATTATTGCAGAAAATATATCTGATAATAGTGAATATAGAAAAAAAGTAAAGAAAATATGCTACCAAGAAGGAACTATTGTAACTAAAGGTGTAAAAGAAGAAAAGTCTAGTTATGATATGTATTATGATTTTTCTGAAAAAATAAATAAAATTCCAAGTCATAGAATTCTTGCAATAAATAGAGGTGAAAATGAGGACTTTTTAAAAGTAAAATTAGATAAACCAGAAGAAAAAATATTGCAAATGATAGAAAAAGATATAATAAAAAATCCTAGTAATCAGTATGGAGAATTATTAAAAAATTGTATTAAAGATAGCTTTTCAAGATTAATAGAACCATCAATAGATAGAGAAATAAGGGCTGATTTAACAGATAGAGCTGGAGATCAAGCTATAAAAGTATTTGGAAAAAATGTAAAACAATTATTGCTTGCAAGTCCAATAAAAGGAAAGACTGTAATAGGCTTTGACCCAGCATATAGAACCGGATGTAAAATTGCAGTTATTGATGAAACGGGAAAACTATTAGACACAACTACGGTTTATCCAACAGAACCACAAAACGATATAGATGGTGCTAAGAAAAAATTAACAGAATTTATATTAAAATATAATGTTGATATGTTTGCAATAGGAAATGGAACAGCGTCAAGAGAATCAGAACAATTTGTATCAGAGTTAATTAAAGAGATAAAAGAAAAATATAATAGAGATTTAGTTTACGTAATAGTATCTGAAGCTGGAGCATCAGTATATTCTGCGTCTAAACTTGCAACAGAAGAATATCCTGATATAAATGTATCTTTAAGAGGAGCAATATCAATTGCCCGTAGACTTCAAGACCCTCTTGCAGAACTTGTAAAAATTGAACCTAAAGCTATTGGAGTGGGTCAGTATCAACATGATGTTAACCAAAAACAATTAGAAGAGAACCTTACAGGAGTTGTGGAAGATGCCGTAAATAAAGTTGGTGTAGATATAAATACAGCAACACCATCACTTCTTTCATATGTTGCCGGAATAAATAAAACGATAGCAAAGAATATAGTAAAATATAGAGAAGAAAATGGAAAGATTAAACAAAGAAAAGAGTTATTAAAAGTAGCTAAACTTGGTAATGTGGCATATGAGCAATGTGCAGGATTTATAAGAATTCCAGATGGAATAAATCCATTGGAAAATACAGGAGTGCATCCGGAGAGTTATGAGGTTGCAGAAAAACTATTAAAGTTATTGGGATATGATACAAAGGCATTAAGTAATAAAGAAAAACTTAATGAAATTAAATCTAAACTTTCAGAAATAAATAATTCTAAGAAAATAGAAGAACTTTCAAAAGAGTTAGAAGTGGGAGAGTTAACATTAAAAGATATAATAGAAGAATTAATGAAACCTGGAAGAGATCCAAGAGAAGAAATGCCAAAGCCTATATTAAGAGCTGATGTATTGAAATTTGAAGATTTAAGGGAAGGTATGATATTAACAGGAACAGTTAGAAATGTTACTGATTTTGGAGCTTTTGTAGATATTGGAGTAAAACACGATGGACTAGTACATATATCTCAAATGAGCGAAGGATATATAAAGAATCCATCAGATGTGGTCTCGGTTGGGGATATTGTAAAAGTACAAGTATTAGAAATTGATAAAGATAGACAAAAAGTTAAATTAACAATGAAAGTAAAATAAAGCAGATAAAACAGGAAGTTTAATCAAAAATGATTAAACTTCCTAATAATATTTTATTTATATTTTTCCTGAATTTCAACAATTTTATAATAATCATTTTCTAGTATGTCTAGAAAGATACTAGCGATTTCTGGATCGAATTGTGAACCAGAACATCGTTTTAATTCCTCTTTTACTACACTAATTGGAAGAGAATCTCTATAAGTTCTTTTTGAAGTCATTGCATCAAAGGTATCTGCAACTGAAGCAATTCTAGCAATTAAAGGAATCTCTGAACCTTTTAACCCACTAGGATAGCCTGTTCCATCAAATTTTTCATGATGATGTTTTACTATAGGAATTATATTTTCAAATACTTTTGCATCCCCTAAAATATGTGCACCAATAGTTGGATGATTTTTTATTTGAGAATATTCATTGTCATCTAATTTTGACTCTTTAAGAAGAATACTATCTGGAATTCCAATTTTTCCAATATCATGGAATAAACCACCTATTTTTAAATCATGGATAGTATCACTATCTAAATTCATTTTTTGTCCGATTAAAACAGAAAATTCAGAAACTCTATCAGAGTGACCGCGTGTATAAGGATCTTTTGCTTCAACGGTATGTCTTAATATTCCAATCGTGTCCAAATAAGCTTTTTCAAGTTCTGTATTTTTATCTTCTAATGCAATGTTTATATTTTTTATTGTTTGCATTTGCTCAATTGATTTTATGCCGGATTCAATTAATAAAAGGAGTTGATCAAATTTATCACTCTTTTCACAATAACCTTGAATGTCAAGCCTTTTTATTGTTTCCAATGGAGGAGCTAAATCCTTATGACCAGTTAGTAATAAAATATATAAATCTTTATTAAATTTTCTAATTTCTTCAACAACATCGTCTCCATGAATAGGATCCATCATAAAGTCCAATATCATTAAATCAAAATGTTCATTTCTTACTAGTTCAATAGCTTCTAATGGATTGGTTACTCCAGTAAAGCTATAACCAGAACGTCTTAAAAATATTGATAAAGAATCAACAATTCCTTGTTCATCATCAACTACAATAATTTTATAACCATTATCAGAATGATTAACTTGATTTTTTCTCATGTTCAGCTGTCCTATATTAGCGCATAGGGCTAATTCCTTTCTATTATAAAATTACAATATGATTATAATAATAAAATTAAAAAAAATCAATAAAAAATAAAAAATAGAGGGAGATCCCTCTATTAGAGAAAAATTATGTGTTACTAAAAGGAAGGATAACGTGAAAAGTAGTTCCTTTTCCAACTTCAGATTCAAAAGTAATATCTCCGTTAAAATTACCTTTCACTGTAGAGTATGACATAAACATACCAAGACCGGTTCCATTTTTACCTTTAGTTGTAATCATTGATTTAAATAATTTTTCTTGAACATCTTCAGGCATTCCACAACCATTATCTGAAACGGAAATAATTAAATTAGTGTCATCGGTTGTCGCAGTAAGAGTTATATATTGTTCCCTTTTTCCATTATATGATTGAATAGCATTTGTTATTAAGTTATTTATAACTTGAACTAAACTATTTATATCACCATGAAGCCTTAATGTAGGAGATACATTATTTGTTCTTGTAATAAGCTGTATAGAAGCATTTTGAAGTTCATGTTTCATAAGAATATTGACACGTTTTAATAATTCATCTAAGGTAAATAACTCTAATTCGTTTTTAGATAAATTAACAGCTTGCCCTTTTACGGCAGTTATTACATCTGACATGTATGATGTGTAAGAGTGAATTTTTGTAATCCATTCTCTCATATCATTTGCAATAGCGTGATGATCCTCATTTGTAACTTCCGGATCACCTATTGACGAATCATATTCATTTATTAAATCAGTAAGACCTTCGGCTGCACCAGATATAGACATGATAGGAGTTTTTAGATTATGAGATATTCCTCCAATCATTTGACCAAGTGATGCTAGACGCTCTTTTTCCATAAGCATATCTTGGTTATCTTGAATTGTTTGAATATCGAGTTTATGTTGAGTAATATCTTTAAATAACACAAGTATTCCAAGTAAAGTAGCTTTATCCATAATAGTAGTAATTTCAATTGTAAAATATTTATTTAAAGGCAATATGTGTTGCTCAAAGGAAATTGTATTTGAAGTGTTTTTTATATTTGCTAAATGTTGTTTGAATTCATCAAGGTCTATTCCATAATCTTGATGTATATTTAAAAAATTGATAATACTTGTGTTTCGAATACTTTCATCTTTCAAATTAAAAGTATTTAAAAATGTAGTATTAAAATCAGTTATAATATAATCTTCATTCAAAATTAAATAACTGTCAGACATTCTATTAACAATGGTTCTAAGTGCTATTGGTGCAATTCCAAGAAATTTAAATTTAAATATTGCTAGGGCAAAGAAGACCATTGCAAATGAGAATGATATAGGCGTTATATAAACTGACATAGGAATAATTTTAAAAGTTCCTAGTATATTTGTAACAATAGGGATACTCATTCCAAGTATAATAAGTAGTGACTGTCTAGAAAAGAAACCTGACGTTTTACTAGATGCTCTTAATATATATATAATCCCGACCAATAATAGTATATATGAATATATATTGTGAATTACTAGGCCTATTCCATAAACACATTCATTTATATTAGTTGAATATACTTTATAGAACAAATGATGGTAATCATTTGTCCATAAAGTAATTAAAGACATTAGTGGAATTAAACAAGTTAGTAAGTATATTGTCTTAAATTTAAACTTTGAACTGCTAAATATTTTTCCTGTAAATAAAATACAAACTGGCAAAAAGCATGTACCAATATATATAAAATTTTCAAAATATATAGCTGGTATGTTATAAAGTAAGGCTTGAAGTATTACACCAATACAAATTATAAATACACATAACAAATCTAAGCAAAAAACTCTTTGTAGGGCTGTTTTATTTTTTATTCTAAGTACATATATAAGTAATCCTGTAATCAAAACTGCAGAAATGATTAGTAATATTAGTGGTATAGTAAAAATTCCATTCATTAGTTATTTTCCTCCAACTTTTTATCAATAAATCCAACTTGTTCAAAATAATTAAAACATTTATCTATGTATGAGGAATCAAAGGTATTCCAGTTAAAGCCTAGTGCTGCCAAATACTGCTTTGTAAATGACGCATCTAATCCAATTTTTGATATGTAAGTAAATTCTTTATTTTTATCTAAATCTTGAACAATTCCAGAAATTATAGATTTTTTCGAATCGTCAGATAAAATACCTTTTATGATATATGTCATAATAGTATTTGAAACCGGAGTTAGACTAATTCCTCTTCTTAGTATAGTATCATAAAATAAATTTATAGGCAATAGATTTGGGTTGTATAAATGAAATACATTGCAAGGACTAGTATAGTCTAAAATTTTTATTACAGCTTCGGCACAAATATCAACAGGAGTAAGCTCTACATCATGTGACAACATATACTTAGGGAAAGCACCAATTTCTACAAAAGATTTTATTCGTCTTGCAAAAGCATTGTCTGTTATGTTCTTTTGGAATTTTCCATCAGAATATCTATTAGTTATATTTCCAATTCTTAGAATCTGAGCATCAAGACCAGAGCGAATTGCTTCTAAGACAGATATTTCAGCTTTATATTTTGTAGTAGTATATATTCCTTTTATATTTTGCCCAATATATAAGTTTTGCTCTGTAAATATTTTGGAACCTTCTTCGGCGGGGTTAGTTGAAAACTCTTCTTTTTCTCCAAAGCCAGAGATACTTATAGTTGATATATGTAATAATCTTTTCTTAGCTTTAATACATAAGTCTATTATATTTTTGGTTCCAGTAACATTAATGTTTTCAAATTCATCTTTTAAACCAAAGTGTTTTACAATAGCACCAGCATTTATAACTGTACTAATATTTGACTCTATAATAGAAAAATCTTCTTGAGATAGTCCAATGTTTTTTTGAGTAATATCTCCTTTTAAAACTTTTATTCTATCTGAAAAATTCTTTATAAACTCTTTGCCAAAATAGAATTCTAATCTTCGATTTATTCTATATAGAGGAGATTCATTATTTTTTTGTCTGATTAAACAATAAATAGTTCCAGTTTCATTTTTTAGAAATGATTCTATTATATGTGAACCTAAATAACCAGTACCACCAACTAAAAGAACATTGCCAACATTATATTTTTGAATATTTTTTATATTATCAATGTTATTATTTTTTAATATGTTGTCAATGCAAGAATAATCATAATTACTCATGAATTTTTCTTCAGGATTAGGTAATTTTTTTGATAATTGCTTGATAGTTGGATAATTAAAGATATCAGCATATTCAAATTCAAGACCATATTTTAAAGCTTCAATCTGCATATTTATAGCCGATATTGAATCTCCGCCTATGTCGAAGAAGTTATCGTTAACATCAATATTATCTACCTTTAATATATTTTTCCATATTTGAGTAAGTTTTTCTTCGGAAGATGTCAAGGAAGATATATCTATATTTGATAAATCAGATACACCTGTTACTTTAGGTAAAGGTAATGCTTTTCTATCGATTTTTCTGTTAATAGTGTAAGGCATTGCATCTAGTTTAACTATATGTGTTGGAATCATGTAGTGAGGTAAAAACTTTCGAAGGTTTTCTTTTATTTGATTTTCTGTTAAATCTAAGCTACATACGTAATAAGCACATAAACATTCTTTATTATCTAAAGTAATTTTATTTACTACGCAAGAAGACACTCCAGGCATTTTTGAAATTTCATCTTCTATTTCAGAAAGTTCTATACGAAGTCCTCTTAATTTTATTTGATTATCTATTCTACCTAAACATTGAACTTTTCCATCAAATGTCCATCTACCAATATCACCAGATTTATATATTTTACCAGGACCAAAAGGATTCTTTAAAAATCTATGATTTGTAAGTTCTGTTTTTCCAATATATCCTTTTCCGACTTGAATTCCAGCAATATATATTTCTCCGACTACACCGATTGGAACTTGTTTCATATTTGAATCCAATATATGTATTTGTGTGTTCATGATTGGAGGACCAACTGTGATTTCCTTTTCTCCATCTAAGTTTTGAACATTTGACAAAACTGTAATTTCACTTGGACCATAAATATTGTATATTGTAATATCATCTGATAAAGCTTTTAAATCTTTTACAAATTTTTCAGGTAAAGGTTCTCCACCAAATACCATATTTTTAACATTTGCAAGTGCAGTATCGGGTTCTCTATTGTCATAATTTATTTTCATCAAACTAGGAGTAACAGTCATTACATCTACATCATATTTTTTTATTAAAGCATCAAGTAATTTAGGGTTTCTATGTTCTGCATTATTGGCCATAACAACTTTCATACCATGTGCAAGAGAAACGACTATTTCATAAACAAATATATCAAAAGGTGTAGATGTAACAGATGCTATTGCATGATTTGGGCCATCTTTCAAGTAATCAAGTACCTTCGACATTGCTTGTACCATATTAGAAAGTCCAATTTGGCTTAGCATTACGCCTTTAGGGGTTCCAGTAGAACCAGAAGTATAAATTATATAAGATAAATCTTGTTCATGAATGTTAACATCTGGGTTATGGAAATTTTTTGTATAAATATTACTGCCGAGATCTATTTCTATAATATTTTTTATATTAGCAACTTTTTCACGTAAAGAACTTTGCGTAAGCACATATTGAATATTACTATCAGATATATAATATTGCGTTCTTTCAATTGGATATGTAGGATCAATGTTTAAAAAGGCTCCACCAGCTTTTAAAATTGCAAGCATGCATATAATTGTCTCTAATGATCTATTTGTCATTATTGCAACAATATCATTGTTTTTTATACCATGAGATATTAGATAATTAGCTAAGCTGTTAGACCTTTTATTAAGTTCATCATAAGTAAGTATTTTATTATCACATACTACGGCAATATTTTTAGGAGTTTTCTGAACTTGTTTTTCAAATAATTTGCAGAAAGGTGAATGGTCGAATTCTCCTAAGGTATCATTGAATTTATTTAAAGTTTCTTGTTCTGATGGAGTAATGATTTTTATGTCATTTACTGATATTTCAGAATTGTTTAAAAGTTGTTTTAAAACAAATAGATAATGCTCAGAAAAATTAACGATAGTTTCTTTTTTAAATAAATCTGTTCTATATTCGATATTTATTTGTTGTGTTTTAGGAACAATTTCTAATGTTATATTAAATTTTGATGTTTTGGTATCAACCGGCAAATAATGTACATCCTCTGGTAAATTAAGATTGTCAGATTGGTTTTGATAAGAAAACATAATATCAAATAGTGGATTTTTAGAATTATCTGCCGATAAATGTAATTTTTTTATTAGATGGTCATAAGGATAACACTGATTATCTAAATCTTGTAATATTAAGTCGTTTACATATTTTAAAAATTTAGAAACTGTCTGATCAGGTAATATTTTTGCTCTAAATGCTAAGTTGTTTACAAACATACCAATAATGTTATTGTTTTTTAACATACTTCTATTAGCAACAGGACTACCTATAACAATATCTGCTTGTTTAGTATATTTATATAAACAAATATATAATGCCACTAAAAATACTGTGTAATTTGAGATTTTGAAACGTTTAGCAATATCTGATACACTATTAAATATATCATCTGAAATAGAAGAAGATATTTTTTCACCAATGTAAGTTCTATTGGCTGGTATTGTATAATCATAAGGTAGATTTAGAGACTCAAAACTATAATCTTTAAATCTATTTATCCAATAATCTTCATTCTTTTTATACTCATCACTTTCTAAGTATTTGTTTTCCCAAACGGCATAATCCGTATATTTCAAAGGGATTTTTTCTTCTGAATTATTATTATATTCAGAGAAAAATTCATTTAACAATATATTTATCGAGACTCCATCAACTATAATATGGTGAGAGTCGATTAAAAGAAGTGTTTTTAAATTGTTTAAATAGTGTAGTTCTATTCTTATTAAAGGTGCTTTTTCTAAATCAAATGGCTTTGTAAAGTTTTGTAAGATTTTATCTATATCTGATTCAGAATTGTTAAAAATAGGAATAGAAAGTTCTATATTATCAACAATTTTCTGCTTAATTTCATTATTATTTAAACAAAATACAGTTCTAAAACTAGTTTGTTTTTTTATAATTTTATTAAATATTTTTTCTACTTTATCTGCATCTAGTATTGAATCAATTAGTAATGCACAAGGAGTATTATAAATAGTTGAATTTTCTCCAATTATTTTGCAAGCATAATAAATTCTCTTTTGAGCTGAAGATAAAGGATAATACTCTTGTGGAGTAGCCTTTGTTACATAAGATACTTTAGCATTAGAAGTAGTATTAGAAATATAGTCTGAAATTTCTAATATGCTAGACATAGTTAATAGATCTTTTATATGTAGTTGAATATGAAATTTATTTTCAATTTCAGCTATTAGGGTAATTGCAGATAATGAATCACCACCAAGTTCTACAAAAGAATCTGTTAAATTTATACTTGTTAAATTTAAGTTATTTTTTAGCATACGGATTAAAGCTTTATCAACTTTATTTCTAGGCATGATAAAACCAGTACTTGATTTTATAGATGGGGCAGGTAGTAAAGCTTTATTAATTTTTCCATTTGCATTTAAAGGAAAACTTTTTAGTGATACTATATATGTTGGAATCATATATATAGGAAGAGATTTTTTTAAAAATTGTTTTAATTCAGTTGTATCGTTATCGCCTTTAAATATAACATAACTACAAATTGTTTTTTCATTATTATGTATGTAAGTAGTAGTGTAACTTGCTTTTACATTTTCATATTCAGTAATTCTATTGTTTACTTCATTTAATTCTACTCTAAAACCTCTAATTTTTACTTGATTGTCTATTCTGCCAATGAATTCAATATTGCCGTCAGGTAGCCATTTTACCAAATCTCCGGTTTTATAGATTCGATCATTGTCAAAAAAGTTTGTTATAAACTTCTGATTAGTTAATTCTGAATTATTCAGATAACCAGCTGAAACACCGTCGCCACCAACCCATAATTCACCAGGAATTCCAATTGGCTGAAGTTTTCCGTTAGTAGATACGACATAGCAAGTTGAATTTGCAATTGGTTTTCCAATTGGAATATTATCATTATAATTTTTACATATTTCAAAACAACAAGAAAATGTTGTGTTTTCTGTTGGACCATAGCCATTTATAATTGTTAAATTAGGATTATATTTTTTTACTTTATTTATATGTTTTGGAGATAATACATCTCCACCAGTTAATAAATATTTTACACTGTCAAATATGCTTGGATCATCTTCGCATAATGTATTGAATAGTGGTGCAGTAAGCCATAATATAGAAATATCGTTTTGCCTAATATAATTTTTCAATAGATGGGCATTAAGTAGAGAGTCTTTTTTTATAATGTATAATGAAATCCCATTTAATAAGGCACTCCATATTTCAAAAGTACAAGCATCGAAAACAATTGAGCCTGTTTGAAGAATATGATCAGTATCTTCAAAATGTATATAATTAGTATTTTTTACTAGTCGAATGATATTTCTGTTATTTACAACGACTCCTTTTGGAGTACCGGTAGAACCAGAAGTGTACATTATATAAGCAGGCATGGTTGCATCAAATGAATGATTTGTGTTTTGATAATAACTTGAGTTGTATATATCTTCGGAAAGAGATACATTTATAACAGGTAAATCTAATGTAAAATTAGATTTATTAATGTTATCTGAAAGAATGATATTAGTCTTTGAATTTTGAAGCATATAACTAATACGAGATTCAGGATATGTTATATCAATAGGAAGATATATTGCTCCGCATTTTAATATGGCTAATATAGAGACAATCATTTCTAATGATTTATCTAAAAATATTCCAACTATGTCATTTGGTTTTACATTATTTTTTAATAGTACATAAGCTAATTGGTTTGCTTTTTTATTCAAGTCAAAATAAGTTAAACTAGTATTTTCAAAAACAATAGCAATTTTATCAGGAGTTTCTAAAACTTGTTTTTCAAATAAATCTATTACAGTCATATCTCTAGGATAAATAGTTTTTGTATTATTGAACTCATAAAGTATTTGAGATTTTTCTTCAGGAGTTATTATATCAATATCCTTTAGAGCAATTTTATCATTTGATAATACTTGTTCAATAATGTGACAAATACGAGAGTGTAGTTGAGATATTTCTTGCTTTACATATTTTTGTTCCTTATAATCATATAAAATACTAAGTCTACCAGAATTATTATAATCTACTATATGAATTTGCAAATCATCAGCGCAATTTTCATTAAAAATCCAATGTGATTCGCAATCAATTTTATCATTTACAGTAGAAGTAATTTGATAAGATAATATTATGTTATATAAATTTGGAATAGTTGAATTTTTCTTTCGTAAATCAGATAATAACTTCTGATATGGATATCTTTGATGTCTTAACATACTAAAACATGATGAGCCAATAGATTTAGAAAATTCTAAAAATGAAGAATTATCATCAATATTTATACGCAAAGGAATGGTGCTAACAAACATACCATTTGTTTGTTTGTCTAAATAATTTAATCTATTTAAAATCGGTGTGCCTACAACAAAATCATTAAGATTTGACACTCTTCCTATGTAAAGAGAGTATATTGCCATAAGGAAATTATAGGCTGAAATTTTATGTGATTTGCAGTAGTTAAGTATATTTGACGTCATTTGAGAAGATAGGTCAAAATTTGCTCTAGAAGCTACACAAGAAATCTTATGCTCTTCTTTTTTTACAGTAGAAGGAATAGTTGCAATTTCTGGAACGGTTTCAAAAATACTATTCCAATAAGATTGGTCTTTTTGAAATGCAGAACTATTTAAATAATCATTTTCTTCTTTTATGAAATTAAGATATGAAAAAGTGGGATTTAAAGAACTACTAGACTGAGATTTATTTTTCTCTAGTAGTAACTGATATTCATTTACAATTTCTTTACAGTAAAGACCCAATGTCCAAGAATCAGATATAATGTGGTGCATGACAACAATAACACCACCAAAATTGTTTGGAAGCTTAAATATTTTTGTTTCGAATAAATTTTTGTCAGAACATAAGTCAAAATTCTTTACACAAAGTTTTGTTTCAACTTTGTGTAATTCTTTAGAATTTTTAACTTCTATAATTTCAGGTTCGTAGTATTCATATTTGAAGTATTGTTGAACTTTTGTTGAATTTTTAGCTATATGAATATGAAAATTATCGTTATTTCTAAGCACATTTGTAACGGCTTGCTTTAAAATACTAAAATCTAATTTTGTTTTTAACAGAACAGTACCTCCAACATTATTTACGGATGTATTGTTGTAATATTGTTCTGTTGTCCAAATGTTCATTTGTGGATTTGTTAAATCAAATAATGGTTCATTTAAATTCTGCATACTCAAAACTACTCTATGCTAAAGAGCATAGCCTTTCCTAGGAATTATTTATTTGTTTCATTTCTTCATGTCTTTTTATCTTTTGAGTAGTTGTTTTTATTAAAGGTTTATCTGTTAGAGAAAATTCTCGAATATATTTATAAACAGGTAAATTTTTATTGATATTTTTTATTTTAGCATCAATTTCTTTATATATTTCATCATAAGTCAAATGTAAATGTTCTGCAGTTTCTTTAGAATATACAATTTTTGCTAAAATTTTATCATCCTTTTCATAAATCATACTTTCTGATACTAATTCTATTTTATTTAAAAGAGCTTCTAATTCTTCTGGAAATACATTTTTTCCATTAGATAGAACTATTAAATCTTTTTTTCTACCTGTAACGAATAAGCTACCATCTTTTCCAAGGTATCCTAAATCACCAGTACAGAACCAGCCATCTTTAAAAACTTTATCTGTTTCAGCTTTATTATTGTAGTAGCCTAACATGATATTAGGCCCCTTTACTAAAATTTCACCAATTTTTTCACCGTTTTTGGAGTCAATTTTTATTTCTTCATTATATAGTGGAAATCCAGAAGAACCAGTTTCTTTATGATATTTATCACTTTCACATGAAATAACTGGAGCTGTTTCAGTAAGACCATATCCTTGCAACATATCAATTCCAATAGTATTAAATAAATGTATTACTTTTGAATCTGTTGCGGCAGAACCATAGATGATAGTTCTCATATTAGGACTAATATTATTTAAAACTTCTTTGAATAATTTTCGTCTTAAATCTATATGGAAGAACATTAAAAAGTTTGAAATTCCACATAATATTTTAAAAGGAATATATTTTCCAGACTTTTTAACACCCTTAATTATTTGCTTATAAATAAGTTCCAAAACTGCTGGCACACAAACTAAACCACTAATGTTATATTCTTTTAGATTTTTACCAATATCTTTTATACTATCAGCAAAACATAATCTAAATCCTATATAATAACAAAATAGAAAACTTGCTGTACAAGCTAAAGTATGATGTAAAGGTAGAAATACCAGAATACTATCATTAGGTTCTTTTTTTATTAAGGTTGTCATAGCAGATACATTTGAACAAATATTTTTTTGTGAAAGCATTACAGCCTTAGGGTTACTGGTTGTTCCGGATGTATATATAAGTACTGATAATTTATCATTATCAATTATAATCTTTTTATATTTTGAGTTTGGTGAAGATAAAAGTTTCTTACCAGAATGAACAATATTTTGGTAGGATAAAACATTGTCTTTATTTTCTGAATAATCCATACATATTAAATATTGTACAAAAGTTATATCCTCAACTAAACTAGAAAATTTTTTATCAAATATTATAGCATCTACTTTGCTTTCTTTTATAAGTCTTAATAGTTCGGCATGAGGTAGCATTGCATCTAGTGGTACGATTATATTACCAGAAGTCGCAATAGCAAAATAACTGCAACACCATTCATATCTATCAGGTGATAAAAGTGCAATTTTTTTATTTGATAGTCCTAAATTAAGTAGGCCTTCACCTAAACTTTGGACTGTATTTTTAAATTCATTAAAAGTTATATCTTTAATTTTTTTATTTATTTTTATAGAAAAAGCGATTTCATCTTTAAATTGAGCAGTTGTTATATCAATTAGTTCTCTGAAATTATTACAACTTTTTTCTTCATAAATTTTATTTTTTTGCATAACAATTCTCCTATAAAACTTATTTTAACATTACAAATGGCTATTTTCAATAGTTTGGGAAAAATAGTTTGATAAAAAAGCGAGTATATATGACAATATTCGACAAATACTTTTGGAAAACAAATTAACATTTTTAGTATATATTTTGGGAGAATGGAAAGAATCAATAAAAGTAAGAAAGGCGGAAGAAAATGGAAAATCATGCAAGTAAAAAATGGGGATTTTTTAGATTACTTGAAGGAATTGCAATTGTAATATTAATAATTTCTTTTTTAGTTTTAGCATATTGTTTATACATATCAATAAAAGTAGAACAAGATTACGGAAATAGTACTGTGTATGAAACAAAAAGAACGAGCTCTAATGAGATAGTAGAAAATAAAGATAATGAAAAAACTGTGTCAATAGAAGATGTGACGGAAGCAGTAGTTGGAATATCCAAAATTAAAAGTAGGGGAAATACAATATTTTTAAATAATGGAAGTGAAGAATTAGGATTAGGTACAGGATTTATTGTGTCTGAAAATGGATATATAGTGACAAATCAACATGTTTCAGGTTCTAAGAATTCAATTTGCTATGTGACATTGGAAGATGGAAGAAGTTTTGAAGCTAAAGTTGTATGGTCTGATGAAGATATTGATGTTAGCATAATTAAAATAAATATGATTGGGCTTCCATTTGTGAAATTAGGAAACTCAGAACAAAACAAAATTGCACAAAAAGTTTATGCAATAGGAAATCCAATAGGATTTGAATTTCAGAGAACCGTAACTGCAGGAATAATAAGTGGAATAAATAGAACAATAAAGATTGAAGAAGAAAATAAAACAAGTTATATGGAAGATTTAATTCAAACTGACGCCACAATAAATCCAGGAAATAGTGGAGGACCACTAATTGATGAAAGTGGAAATGTAATAGGAATAAATTCAGTAAAAATAACCTCAGCAGAAGGTATAGGATTTGCAATTCCAATAGATATAATAAAGCCAATAATAAAAAGTTTTACAGAAGAAGGAGAATATACACAAGCAACTCTTGGAGTATTTGCTTATGATAAGAATATAATTCCATATTTGAAATCAGAGATAGGTTTAAATAAAGAGTTAGATAGTGGGATATTTATAACAAGTGTAAATAAAAATTCACCAGCTAGTAAAGCAGGACTTGAAGAAGGAGACATCATATTACAGATAGATGACATTATGATAGATAAGATGAGTGAATTAAGAACGTATATTTATTCAAAAAAAGTAGGAGATAATGTAAGAATTAAATATTTGCGAGATAATAAAGAATATGAAGTTGAAATAAAACTTGCAAAAAAATAAAAAAAATAACGAAAAAATCTTGAAATCATATAAAAAGTGTGGTATATTAAATAAGTACTTTTAATAAAGTATTTATTTCGAGGTGTAGCGCAGTTGGTAGCGCGCGTGGTTTGGGACCATGAGGTCGCAGGTTCGATCCCTGTCACCTCGACCATATTTTTGAGTAGAAAATTATTTTCTACTCTATTTTTATAATTGATTCTATTGCACATAGAAATATAATATGGTAATATAAATTATAATTATATTGGAGAGAAAATATATGAGTATCCTAGAGTTTATAACAAGTAATGTAAAATATGTAGAAGATTTTGTCACTAGAAGTACATATCATTCAAATGCTATTGAAGGAAATACGCTTACTTATGCTGAAACTTATGCAATTTTATATAATGATAATAGTTTTAAAATTGATGGAAAAGAACCGAGAGAAATATATGAAGCAATTAATCATAAAAACGCATTAGAACTTGTTTTTAAAAACTTGCAAGGCAATGCAGAATTTGATGAGCGATTAATAAAAGAAATCAATGAAACTATAAATAAAAATATAAAAGAAACTCAAGGATTTAGAAAAATACAGGTGTTTATTCAAGGAAGTGATCATATACCACCAGAACCAGAGAAAATACCAAATTTAATGAATTATTTTGTATATAATTATAATAATGATAATCAAGAAATATTTGAGAAAATTGCAAAATATCATATTGAATTTGAAAAAATACATCCTTTTGAAGATGGTAATGGTAGAACAGGTAGATTGCTTATAAATTATGAATTGCTAAAAAATGATTTACCACCTGTTGTTATAGCAAAAGAGGATAGAGTAAAATACTTTGAATTTTTAAGAAATGAAGATTATAAGCAATTTTCAATATGGTTAGAAGAATTATCAGAGAGTGAAAAAGAAAGAATGAAAAAATTTGGATATACAGAATAAAAACAAGCCTAGCTGGGCTTGTTTTTTTGGTGATTTAAAAAAGTGACGAAATTAGAGCAAGCCAGATTTTGGCTTGCTCTTTTGATGGTTAATGCTTTTTTAATTCCGTATTTTCGAATAAAGTTAATATGTCATCTAAAGCTTTTTTTATTTCAGCTTCAGATTTACCATTTAAAATATAATACAAATCTTTATTTTTACAACCGGAAAGATGTAAGATTTCTCCTACTGAGATAAACGGGCTAAATAATCCTTCATTACAAGAATCATAGTACGGACATTTTTCAATACATACTTTGGAATATTTGGCACCCCTTGAAGAATCTTTTATTTGAATCCACTGATTTCCAATGAAATACCCACTTCTCGGAATACCAAATGTATTCCACATGTGATACTCTTCCTGGCTATTATCAGAAATTGTCTCTAAATATTTTATTATGCTTTCTAATGGTGCATATGAGTTTTTTCCAAACGTTATTGCTTCTTTGCCAGTAAGACTTTTGATAGTACCAAAATACTCGTTTCGAATAATTAAATCCAATATTTTGATATTCACACCTAATGCAAGAGATCTATCAATTAATGTTTTAATCTCACGTATATTCTGTTTTGTTACTACGATATTGAATCTTGTTGAAATTTTTCGTTTTACTAATTCAGTTGCTAAATTCTGTACTTTTTGTGATAAATATTTAGGATAATGGATACCATTTATATATTCACTTACGGAATCTACACTTATTACAATATCCATTTGATCTTTATATAACTCAATAATATTTAATAATTTTTCATCATCAAGTCTATATCCATTTGTATTTAAACGAATTTTTGTATTATCACCTAGTTCCATTATATAGCAAATTAAATTTGGCAAATAACTTACTGTAGTTGGTTCACCACCAGTGATACGAAATGTGGTAATTCCTAGTTCGTAAGCAACTTTAATTATCTTTTTTAAATTTTGAAAATCTAAGGTTCCTTTTTCATTAGGAAGTATGCTTTCACCAGTTGGTTTGCAATAAAAACAATTATAATTACAATTAGTTGTGAGTGCAATTGCCAAATAGTTTATCCGTTTGTTGTTCATAATAACCATCCTTTCTTGTTTGGTGAAAAATATCATCAAAATATCATACTTTATGTGACTAAATTCACATAAAATGTTTATATGATTATAATATAGTTTTCTTAAATTTTATAATACATATTTATATTTTGGATATAACTAAAAGTTATAATATGAATTTATAGTAACAATTTTCATTTCGTAAAAATTTTTACTAAATAAAAAGGACTGAATAGTTTTACTATATTCAATCCTTACATAAATATTAAATTTTAAAATTTTCTTTTATTATTTTTATTAAAAAATTTACTTCTTTTTTTCTGTCTGCTTTAAAATATACTCCAAATTCAACAGGTTCAAAATTTAATTCAGTTTTTAATTCTATTAAATTATATTTTTCTAATTTAGCATAATCTATATATTCTTTTGTTATTAGCCCAATTGAATTACTTTTACTTGCAAGTTCTAAAATTGTGTTATAACTTGAATTTTTTAAATTTAAGTTTTTATTATTTAATAAACTTACTAATCTTATAGCCGTCTGAGAATATTTTCTTGGAACATATATGGTTGTATTTTCTAAATCTTCTTTACTAACTATTTTATTTACAAAATTTGAATTTTTATTTGCTATAAAAATGTCATTTAAAAATCCAATATGTAAATATTCTAAATCGTCTAATTTGAAATTATTTACTTTTTTAGAAAATACTATATCAAGTTCTCCATTTTCTAGCATTTCTAACATTTCATTTGTTTCAAGACACTTTAAATTTAAATTAATATTGGAATATTCTAAATAAAATTTGTTTATACATTCTCCAAAAATAATATTTAATAAATGATTATGAGAACCAATGTTAACAGTTTTTTCTTTACTAAAGTTATTATCTATTTTTATAATTTCATTTATAGGATTTTTTAAACTTTCATATAATTCTAATCCCATTTCTGTTAACTCTAAACCTTTATTACTTCTTTTAAATAATGTTATTCCAATTGTATTTTCCAAATTTTTAATATGTTTTGTTACAGCAGGCTGAGAGATATTTAACTTTTCACTTGCTTTAGTAACATTTAATTCATTTGCTACAACAACAAATATTTTATATAATTCTAAATTTACCATTATTAATCATCCTTATTTGTATACTGTATTATACAGTATAACACAAAAAACATCTTCATACTACTTCAAAATGTAATCTAAAATCAAATATTATATTTTTTATCATATTATCTCCAATTTCTTATATTTCAAGAAGTTTAAATTTATATAAACAAATACTTTTAGTACCATTTTTTAGAGTCTCTTCAAATTCTTCATGCAAATGGCCATGAATATGTAAAGGAATATGATTTCTGTATATATAATCAGTTATTCCTTTTAATCCGTCGTGTACATTGTCGTGTTTATCATATACATATGCTCTATCGTGAGAAATAAGTATATCAGAAACTGGCATATTTTGTTCTAAGTTTAGACTATCTTCCTGGGACATCATACCGTAGTTTCCATCTTTATATTTATTAGAACCCATAATTGCAGCAATTTTTACACCTTTACACTCTATAACTTGTCCGTTTATATTTCTAATATTATTTACATCTAGTGTGTCTAGAGAGTCATGATTACCAACTATTCCATAAATCTTATTTTCTGGAATGATATTTTTTATTATATCAAAATCAGAACCACTAATATCTCCTAGTGTTAAGCACAAATCAAAGCCCAAAGAAGCTAAATTTGTAAGGCGATTTATTTCGCTATCTAAATGAGCAAGACAATTATGAGTATCGGTAATAAATAATATTTTTAACCCATAATTAATAAGAGCGTTGCAATTTCCATATTTCTTTAATAATTTTGTCTCAAAGACTTCTCCAATATTTTTCTTTTTTAATGGCCACATAATATTTCCTTATAAATTATATTTTTATAAAAAATACTACAAAAACAAATAAAAAGCAATATAGTATATTAAATAATTATATAAGGTATAGCAATACTGTAATAAAAAGCCAATAGAAAAAATAAAATATTAGTGATATAATTTAAAAATTATAAATTATGAGGAAGGATTTTATGAAACTTAATAAAAATAGTGAATACAGAAATATTATAGGGACAAAATTAAAAGAAATTAGAATGAGGAATAATATGACTCAACAAGAGCTTGCTAAAGAGGTACAAGAAATAGGTTTCAATATGACTTTGAAAGAAATATCAAAAATAGAAACAGACAAAAGATTAGTACAAGATTTTGAGTTATTTGCTTTTGCACAGGTATTTAATATATCAACAGATGAATTTTTTAAATAAAGTTTACTAGAATTTCAGGGCAAGCCATATCATAAGTTATTCATAAAATAAGACGGTGGGGCTTGCATATTAAAATAAATTAGTGTATAATATGTAAAGATTTGCACTTGTAGCTTAGCTGGATAGAGCGTTCGGCTACGAACCGGAAGGCCGGGGGTTCGAATCCCTCCAGGTGCACCAATAGGAGAAGCTAGCAAGTAAAATGCTAGCTCTTTTATTTTTTTAGGAGGTAACATAATGAAAAATTTTGAGTTAGAATACTACTTTGAGCATATTGATGAGTTCGAGTATAAAAACTTATTTGAAGGATGTAAATACCCATGGGAGGTATTAGCAAAGGTAAAACCTTTTATTAAAGAAAAGATTGAAAAAGATAATGTAAAAATAAACAAAGGAGAATTAGGCGAGTTTGTTTCGATAGAAGGAAACTACATAATAGGAGAAGGAACAAAGATACATTCAAATGTTAGTATTGAAGGACCTGTAATAATAGGAAAAAATTGTGAGATTCAGTCAGGAGCCCTAATAAGACCATATACAATAATCGGAGATAACTGTGTGATAGGTCATGGAGCAGAAATAAAACATAGTATAATCCAAAATAAAGCAAAAGTACAAAGTTTTACATTTGCAGGAGATAGTATAATAGGAAAATCAACCAGAATTGGTTCTGGAACTATTTTAGCTAATAGAAGATTTGATCAACAAAACATAAAAGTAAAAAATTCTAAGGGTGAAAAATTCGATGTAGGAACAGATTTCTTTGGAGCGATAGTTGGAGATAATTCAAGACTTGGAGCTAATTCGACTACATTGCCAGGTTCTTTCATAGGAGCATATACTTGGGTAATGCCAACTGCACAAATTAGAGGATTTGTAGAAAGAGAAAAGAGAGTATTTCCTATTAGAGAGAACAGAATTGAAGAAAATACAAAAGTGGAATTAAAATAATAAAAGGTATCAAAAGATACCTTTTTATTTTATAGTTATTTAGAGTTTAACGGAATCCGCCTCCGCCACCTCCACCGCCGAAGGAACCACCTCCGCCTCCGCCAGAAGAAAATCCTCCTCCACCGGATGAATAGCTTTGAGCTCTAGATTGTGAAGCAGAAGCTCTGGATATACCATTATAAGAACAAGTATTAATAAATAATATGTAATCGTAAGAATAAAAATTTGATTGTTCTATTATATCTGGATATAATTCTTTAAATTCTTTTGCTACTTTGTTCGCAATTCCAAGCATTTGAGCAAAGATTAAATAATCTTCAAATAAAGTAACTTCAATGGCTTCTCTATCTGATATTAAAGTGTAATCATTAAGATATTTCTTCAAACCAGAAAGCTCAACAGCATATTGATTTAAAGTAGATGAAGCACATTTTAATTTTAAAGTTAAGAATCCAAATTTCTTTTTTTCAGTAGTAACGATAAGTTTTTCATTAACTAATTTGTCATCAACAATACTTATAACATTGTCAAACCAATTTAATATTGTAGAATAATGTTTTGAACACCAAGTTTCAAATTCTTTATTTTCTAGAATTCCATCTTTGCTTGCTTCAAAAAGCATTTTATATAACTCAAATTCCTTTTGCTTTAACAAGTCATCAAAATTATTTAAATTTAATGTTTGAGATTTATTTAAATAATCTTGGTTTAGAATTATTACAGAATTTTCTTTTTTAAATATTTTTCCTGTTTCACGTTTCTCGATTTTTATAATTCCATTTTTTAACCAAGTTAAAATTACAGAACCAAGCAAATTAGTTTTTTGACTAGCTAAACCATATTTGGTAGCAACATAATAAGCTAAATATAAATCTTTATTGCAAGGAATATCTCTAAAATATTCTGCATTTTTAATGGCCTTTTTAGCTTCTTTATCAATTGTAAGACTGCTTTCTTTAATTCTTTTTCCAACGAAGATAAAAGAAAATAAAAAGATAAAGAAAGGCATAAGTGAAAATAAAGCATCAAATATGTTGAATACACTAAAGTTTGAAGAATTTTCTTCATAGTTTATAGCGCCTTCTTGTGACATATTGTAATAATAATCAAAGTCATGGTTTAAAGAATTATCTGCAACATTGAATGTACCTTCTGGAAATTTTGCAAGAATTGTCATATATTCAGACTTTCCAAGAGTACCTTCTGATTGCATTTCAATATAACCATCATAAACATAGCATGTTCCGCCATAGTTACCATAACCCCAGACATCTGTAGTTTGTGGAATGTCAAAGTTTGTATGAATTTTGATATATACATTACCGATTGTATTTGAAAATTCATATGGAATAAGCGTCCAATATATCATTTGAGAGTCTGTTAAATCAGCTACAAAGTTTGATATATTGTAATTCACTGTGTATGTATGACTTCCATAAGAGCTAATGCCCCAGCAAAGTTCAACACCATTTGAAATTTTATTGATACCACATTTATAGGCTTTATTATCAAGTGTACCCGACGTATTCCAAGATGGTAATGTAGTATAATTTGTGTTTTCTTCTGAAACTGATAAATTAGAAATAACAGAGTTTCCTAAATTGTAATATGGATGATAAACTTCGGTCCCTTGGTTTGTATAACAAGACCAAACTTCTGTAACAGAAGCATTTCCAGAATTATCAATGTAGATATCCATAGAAATACTATCGATGGAGTTAGCATCTACTATTTTTGAAACTAACAATACTGCTAATAGTATCAGAAATGAAAAAATAAGTTTTAGATGTTTTTTCATAAATCAATCCCCCTATGAATAAAATTATGGCATAAAAATTAGATAATATCAATGATAAAGATTGATATTTTAAAAATTTTATGGTAGCATTGTACAAAAAGGAGGTAAACTATGGTTGCTGTAATAATTATATTAGTAATAGTTGTACTTTTAATTGCTTGGATAGCAGGAACATACAACAAACTTGTTGCACAAAAGCAAAGAGTAGGGAATGCATGGAGCCAAATTGATGTTCAACTACAAAGAAGATTTGATTTAATACCAAACTTAGTTGAGATTGTAAAGGGATATATGGCACATGAGGCTGGTACTCTAGAGAAGGTTACAGAATTAAGAACAGCTTGGACAAAAGCTTCATCTGTTGAAGAAAAGGCAAAACTTGATAATGAGTTATCAAATACAATGAAAACAATAATGGCTGTATCTGAAAGTTATCCAGATTTAAAAGCAAATCAAAACTTTTTAGATTTATCAGGACAACTTAATGAAACTGAAAACAAAATATCTTTTTCAAGACAATTTTACAATGACACAGTTACAAGATATAATACTTCAATTGAAATGTTCCCATCTAATATAATAGCTGGAATGTTCCATTTCTCACAAGCTAGTCTATTTGAAGTTCAAGAAGACGAAGCAAGACAAAATGTAAAAATAAGTTTTGATAATAAATAATAAAAGACCTTCCTTTTGGAAGGCCTAATTTTTTTTATTCGCCAACTGCTATTATTGCATTATGTGGGTTGTATGTGTCTCTTGAGATACATTCTGATGATACTAAGTTTCCGGCTTTATCGTATAAGTATTTATATGTAGCTGTTTTGCATCCATTAGAGCCACTTTGAATTGTTTTGGTTTCGCCAGGAGCCAAACTAGCATCTTTTTGATAAGTAGTAGAATAGTAAACTGTTGATAAATATCTTGCTTCTAGTTTTACTGTATAATCATTTTCTGTTTTTAATCCATATATGTATATATTTAAAATTTTGTTAGAAGTATCAGTCATAATTTTTATTGGATAATTTCTATTGTTTGTAAATTTAAAATCAGGACCACCCCAAGATACGGTTGCATCTAAGCCAGATTTTACATAGCTAGGTTGGTAACCATGATTATATCTTTCAGTAATTTCCAAATTTGAGTATAAAACAGCATTGTAAAGTGTCGATGATACTTGACAAATTCCGCCACCATAATCCATTATTGTTTTTCCATTTAAGTAAGCAGGAGCTTCTTTGTAACCAGCTTCTGGTGTACGTTTTCCAACGGTACTATTAAAAGAAAATGTTTCTCCAGGCATTAAAACAATACCATTAATTTTTGAAGCACAAAGTCTAATGTTTGTAGACCTGTTTGAATTACTACTTTTGAAAGAGGTTGAGAAACTAGAAAGTTGATCTGGGAAAGCGTCAAATCCAATATCATTTGTAGAAACATTTGGATATGTTATTTTTAAAGGAATTGTATATTGTTCTTGTTTTTCTTCTAACATTTTTTTTGCATCGTCGATGCTGATATCGAATTCTAATCCAGTAGATGAAGGATAAAAAGTATAAGGATTTGTTGTAAAATAAGCATCCGTTGGAGACTTATATATATTCTTATAAATTTCATCGATATTAATATTTGAAGCAGTAGCATTTTTTACTGGAATTTCAAAACGAGATGATTCTCGAATGTTGCTAAGTGCTTGTAAAACTTCATAAGTAAATTTATTATTATCAACGATATATCCATCAGTTCCTGATGTAATAATTAAACTTGTATTATCAATGTAGTAATCTGGGTTTACTAATTTGTCGGGTAGTAAGTCATTTATATTTGTGATTATCGAATTTAATGATTCGGTATCATAGGTTACTTCAATATTTATATTTAAACCAGACATTAGCACATTTAAAATTGAAAAATTATTCTTAAATATGTTATCAGATTTACCAATTCCGTAGGCTTTATCTACTGCAGAAGTGATGTCAAAATTAGCATCTAATTGAGAGGGTGAAAATTCACATTCAAATTCTCCATGATAAGCTTGTATATTAGGAGAAATATGTTCATTTACTGCAAGAGAAATTTTATTTAAAGCTTCTTCTTTGGTCAAATTTGAAACATCAATTCCCTGTATTGATATTCCATTTAATATTGTTGTGCTATTCATTCGAGATAAAGCAAATGCTGTCGAAAATATAAATAATAGCAAAGTCAAAATTAGAGTAGGTAATAAAAAGAAAAGTAAAAACTTTTGCCACTTGCTACGATTAGAATTATGTTTTATGATATCTTCGGCTTCTTTTAAAATTAAATAGCCATCATCTTTTTGTTCTTCATTTGTTTCTGTTATTTTTTGTGTATCCATTAGTATATCTCCATAGTATTTTACTATATTAAACACTAAAAAATGAATTTTGTAAAGAATATTCATAATTTTATAAAATATTACAAGGTGAATAAAATTAAAAAAAATTATAATAATAACTAGAAAAATAATATGTATAATGTTATACTAGCAAGCAGAAAAGGAGGAAAAAATATGAGCGAAAAAACACAAGGTGAAGAATTAAAAGAAAGATTATTTAACCATAAAAAAAATGGTTGGGAAAATGTTTCGGAAGAAGAAGGAAGAAAGATATTTGAATATAGTAAAGGCTATATGGAATTTTTGAGCAAGTCAAAAACTGAAAGAGAGATTGTAAAGAATTCAGTGGAACTTGCAAAAAAGCATGGATTTAAGTGTATTTGCGAATATGAAACATTAAAACCAGGAGATAAAGTTTACTATATAAATAGAGATAAAAACTTATTTTTAACAGTAATCGGAGAAGATGATATTGAAAATGGAATAAATATAATAGGAGCACATGCAGATTCTCCGAGACTAGATTTAAAGCCAAATCCAATTTATGAAGACAAAGGTTTTGCATATTTTAAAACTCATTATTACGGAGGAATAAAGAAATATCAATGGACAACAATTCCTCTTTCAATACATGGCGTTGTTGTAAAAACAAATGGGGAAAAGGTGGAATTAAATATTGGTGAAGATGAGAATGATCCAATATTTACGATAACAGATTTATTACCTCATCTAGCTCAAGAACAAATGCAAAAGAAATTGAGCGAAGGAATACAAGGAGAGGATTTGAATCTTTTAATAGGAAGCATTCCATATAATGACGAAAAAGTATCTGAAAAAGTAAAATTAAATGTATTAAATTTACTAAATAGAAAATATGGAATAGTAGAAAAAGATTTTTTAAGTGCAGAAATTGAGCTTGTTCCAGCAATGAAAGCAAGAAGCTTAGGATTAGATGAAAGTTTAATTGCAGGATATGGTCAAGATGACAAAGTTTGCGTATATACATCACTTACTGCAATGTTTAATGTAGAAATGCCTAAGAGAACAGCAGCTTGCATTATAGTAGATAAAGAGGAAATTGGAAGTTGTGGAAATACAGGAATGTCATCAAATGTATTTAGTACATTCTTAGCTAAAGTACTAGATAAATTAGGTGTAAATAAACCTAATATGTTAGATAAAGTATTCTGCAATTCTAAAATGCTATCAGCAGATGTTGATGCAGGAATTGATCCAATATATGCTTCTGTTTCAGAAGTAAATAATGCTTCGTTCCTAAATAGAGGATTAGGAGTTTGCAAATATACAGGTTCAAGAGGTAAAGCAGGAGCATCTGATGCAAATGCTGAATTTGTTGCAGAAGTAAGAAATATTTTTGAAGCAAAAGATATAGCGTACCAAATTTCAGAACTTGGAAGAGTTGATTTAGGTGGAGGCGGAACAATAGCTTACATTTTAGCAGATAAAGGCGTAGATGTATTAGATTGCGGAGTTCCAGTTTTATCAATGCATGCACCTTATGAAGTAACAAGTAAATATGATGTTTATCAAGCGTATAAAGGATATGAAGCTTTTTGGAAAGCATAAAAGAATCCGCCCCAGCCATTGTTATAAATGGCTGGGGCGTTTGGTCTATGATACTAAAGCGTCAAACGCGATAGTATCTGATGATGTTCGGGGATGTAATAGCGCCATACTTAACGCCGCTCATCTTGAGCAGTGTTTCAATGACGTCATTGTTCATGCAGGGAACTGCAAAGAACAACACATCCTTCGGACGGGAAGCCTTTAAACGTTTGATTTCTGCCCTCTGTTTTTCCAGGGGCATCCGTGCCGTTAAGGCGATTTCGTTCAAGACCATACTTTTTTTTACCTCCCAAAATTGGTATAAACACATTATACCATATTTTACCAATTTAGTCAACATAAATTAAATTTCATAAAACATTCCTTGGTGCAAATCAGATTCTTTAAGCAATTTATCCAGTCCATTTAATACCCACTTTTTATGCAGACACCATTCGGGAGCTACTAATAAATCTTTTGGTGGATCTGCAGAAATTCTGTGAACGATAATTTCTGGATTTATGTGGGTTATGATATATGTTAGATTTGACATATATTCTTCATAAGTAATTGGTTTGTATTTATTTCCTTCATATAATTTATTTAAAACGGTATTTTTTACAATGTAAGTAGAATGAATTTTTAGTCCAGAAATATTATGCTTGTTTATAAAATTTACAGTATCTACTATTGCTTTAAATACATCAAAATTATCAACTTTTATAAGTTCTTGTTCAGTTGGAAGTCCAACCATAATGTGACAAATAACTGGAATATTGTATTTGTTTAAAATTTTAACAGCATCTGTAAATACTGAGGATTCATATCCACGATTAATAATTTTAGCTGTATTATCATTTGAAGTTTGAAGCCCAAGCTCTACAAATACTTTGTGTTTTGGCATATATGAGCTTATAAGTTTTGCAACATCATCATTAATGCAGTCTGGCCTTGTAGCAATATTTAAAGCTACAATTCTATCATCTATTAAAGCTGAATCGTACTTCTTTTTTAGATTTTCTATTGAGTCGTATGTATTTGTAAAATTCTGAAAATAGGCAATAAACTTATTTGCCCTTTTGGAACGATATGTTTGAAAATATTGTATTATTTGATTTGAAATATTAGGAGCAGAATTTATTAACTCGCCACTTCCTTTACTGCTACAAAAAATACAGCCGGAAGTGCCACATTTTCCATCTCTATTTGGACAAGTAAAACCGCCATCAATACAAATTTTTAATGTTCGTTCTCCAAATAATTCTTTTAAATATGTATTTAAATGTTTGTAACGTTCAATCATAATAAAAAACTCCTTAACATAGTTATTATACAACAAATATGAGAATAATAAAAGAATAAACTTTTTGAAAAAATGCACAATGAATTTGTTAAAATTTGCACAATAAAAATTATAAATAGGAGATAAATCATAATGAAGTGAGTAATTTTAAATACTCACTTCATTAATTTTGAAATTTATTTAACAAAATAAAAAAATATTTATGCTTTTGCATAAATACTTCTCTGTAAGATATTTTAAAACATCTGTAATGGTGGGTCAAGAGGGATTCGAACCCCCGACCCCACGCTTAGAAGGCGTGTGCTCTATCCAACTGAGCTATTGGCCCATTTCAAATGCAGATATAATTATAATGCTAAAAGTTATATTTGTCAATTGGTTTTGCAAAAAAAGTTGAAATAATTTTAAATTTAGTTTATACTGTATAAGTCATAAATAAAAATAAAAGTGAATATATTTATAAATATAGTATTTTGAGGAGAAAAATGAAAACGGTAGAAAAAAAGAAAAATGATAAAAAAATACCAAAGAAAAGAGATTTTGCAAAGTTAAATGAATTGAATAAAAATTTGATTTATATAATAGTATTTAGTTTGATTGGATTATTAATAGAGTCTATTTGTGGATTTGTTATAACAGATAAGGGATTTGTGTTAGGTCCACTTTGTCCAATATACGGAATTTTAGCTATAACAGTTATTAAAGCTTTATCAAAATATAAAAACAATAAGATAAAATTATTTTTTTATGGAATGTTAATTGGTACTTTAATGGAATATTTAGTAAGTTTTATTCTAGAGGCTGTGTTTGGAATAAAGTTTTGGGATTATACAGGAACAATACTAAATTTTAGTGAAAGAATAAATACAATACATATTCCGATATTTGGAGTAATTATTGTATTGATAATATTTAGCACACCAATTATAGATAGTATTATAGCTAAATGTAGTGGTAAAATAAAACTAATAATAGATTGCTTTATTTTAGTAATTTTAATAATAGATATTTTATTCACAGTTTGGGGAATAATTGTGTATAAAGTAAGAGTAAAAGAAACTTTAAATGGAAAAAATTATATATCAAATAATACTTTTATAGAAAAGTTTGAGAATCAAAATTTTTCAAATGAAAACATGAGTAAAATATTTCCTAGATTCAAAATGCTAGATAATAATGGAGAAAAAAGATTAGTTAGTGATTTAATAAAATAAAAAAATAATACTACTTCTTAGCGAGGTAGTATTATTTTTGAGTCCTTTTTTCTTTGCTTAAATAAAGTGATTTTATTTCCAACGGTTTGAACTAATATAGAATTAGTTTTTTCTGCAAGAATATTTCCTAATTCTCTAGGTTCAAAATCTGAATTTTCAAGTACATTTATTTTTATTAGTTCTCTAGCTTCTAAAGCGTCTGAAAGTTGCTCGATTAAATTGTCGGAAATACCATTTTTACCTACTTGAAAAATAGGAGTAATAGTATTTGCTAAACCTCTTAAATAGGCACGTTGTTTACTAGTCATCTTAAATCTCCATTCATAAAATATGTAAATATTATATCACTTATAAGAAGAGAAATCAATAAAAAATTATGTAAAATTGCAATTGTGAATTCTTTGTGAAATGAATAAAAAATATTGCATAAGAATAAAGCTAGTGTTAATATAATTTTGTAAAATCTTAGGAAAATAATAGATTGGAGGAAAAACAAGTGATAGAAGTAAAGAATGTCACAAAAAAATTTGGCAACTTCACGGCAGTAGATAATATAACATTTACTGTTAATGATGGAGAAGTTGTTGGCTTTTTAGGACCAAATGGTGCTGGAAAAAGTACAACAATGAATATGATAACAGGCTTTACAGAGCCAACAGAAGGGACTATTATAATAGATGGTTATGATATTCAAAAGAAACCGCTAAAAGCAAAAAAATGTATTGGATATATGCCAGAAGGAGTTCCACTATATTCAGAACTTACGGTAAAAGAGTTTGTAACATATATGGCTGAATTAAAAGGAATGCCAAGAAATGAGAAAAAAGAAAAAGTAAATGAAGTACTTGAAGAAACTGGCTTAACAGATGTTTCTAAAAAATTAATTAGAAATTTATCTAGAGGTTACAGACAAAGAGTGAGTTTTGCAGGAGCCTTAATTGGAGATCCAAAAGTAATAATTTTAGACGAACCAACAGTAGGGCTAGATCCAAAACAAATAGCCGATATAAGAAAACTTATAAAAGATCTAGGAAAGAAACATACTGTAATTCTAAGTTCACATATTCTATCAGAAGTTAGTCAAATATGTGAAAAAGTAATTATAATAAATAAAGGAAAAATTGTAGCAATAGATACCCCTGAGAATTTAGAGAAGAAAACTCAAAATAAAAATATTATACTTATAACAGTTGAAGATAAAAAAGATAACATGAAGGATATAAAAAATGCAATTCCAGAAATATCAGAATGTAAGTTTATAAAAGATAATGACGACGGAACAAAGCAATATGAAATAAGCTCAAATGATGATACAGAAATACGTAAAAAATTATTTGATATACTTCCAAAGAAAGATATAACAATATTTGAGTTGAAAAAGGTAGAATCATCATTAGAAGATGCATTTATGGTTCTTATAAATGAAAAAGAAGAAAAAAACGTGGAAGGGGGAGAAAAATAATGTTTGCAATACTAAAAAAAGAATTTAAAAGTTATTTTTTATCACCAATAGGATATGTATTTATTAGTTTATTTTTAGCAATGTTCAGTATATTATTCTATATAACAACAATTCGAAATGGAGCAACGACTTTTCAGTATGTATTTTACTATTCTGCAATGTATACAGTGGTATTTATAATACCAATATTAACAATGAGAACTTTTTCAGAAGAAAGAAAAAATGGTACGGAGCAATTGTTATTAACTTCTCCAAGAAGTAGTATAGCAATCACACTTGGAAAGTTTTTTGCAGCAGCATTAGTAGTAATTATTGCTGAAGTATGTACACTTGTATATTTTGGAATACTTTGTTATTTTAAAGTGCCAGATATATCAGCAGTAGCTATTTCAATGTTAGGATTTCTACTATTATCAATGGCATATATATCATTTGGAATGTTCGTATCAAGCTTAACAGAAAATCAAATAATTGCAGCAATAGTAACAATAGGAGTATTTATATTAACATGGCTTTCTCCAAATGTATCAACAGCATTCACAAAAGTATGTTTAATGGAACAATTCTATCCATTTATAACAGGAAAACTTCCAATTGCTGAAACAATAAACTTAATATTAATTTCAGTAATGTTTATTGTTATGACAATGATAGTTATAAAAAGAAGAAAGTTATTGAAATAGGAGGAATGAACGTGAAAGAAAAGTTAAAGGCCTTTATAAAGAAAGGCAAATGGCTAAGAAGTGCAACATTTACGATATTGTTAATTGTTTTAATATTAGCGATATATGTGGGTGCGAATGCTTTAATAGATAAAATTGATCCAGCAGACATAGACTTTACAAGCGAAAAATTATATTCATTATCGCAAGAGTCAAAAGATAAAATTGCAAGTGTAGAAAAAGATACTAAAATTATATTATATGGAATGTCTGAATATCCAGAAGTAGAAGATTTTGCAAAACTATATTCAAAACAAAACGAACATATAACATATGAAGTTTTAACAGATGCAAGTACAAGGCCTGACCTTCAAAATAGTTACGGAATAGGTAGTTCTACAGAGAGTTTGATAATAATAGAAGCAGGAGAACAAAGAAAAGCAGTAACTGTATCTGATTTATATAGTGTTGATTATTCAACATATGAAAGCATAGATATAACAGAACAATCACTAACAAATGCAATTATATCAGTAAATTTAGAAAAAACACCTAAAATATATTTTGCAACAGATCATGCCTATTATAAAGAAGAGTATACTGTAGCACAAGAATATTTAAAAAATGAAGCAAATGATGTTGAGGATATAAATATAATCGTAAATGGTGGAATTCCAGAGGACTGTGATGTTTTAGTAATAACAACTCTTTCAGAAGACTTTACAGAATTTGAAAAAAATGAAATACTAGCATATATTCAAAAAGGTGGAAAGCTAATGGTATTAGCTGATCCAAATTTTGGACTAATAGAACTTCCAAATTTCAATAGTATATTAGAGCAATATGGAGTAAGTATATCAAAAGGTGAAATATTTGAAGAAGATTCTGCAAACATGATTAATGGATATGCAGATATGATAATTCCAGATATAAATAGTGAATCTGAAATTACAAGATATATATCAACAGATGGAGCCTTAGTATTCATGGGATCTGGAAAGATAAATTTTGTATCAGATGACGAACTAGAAAATTTAGGAGTAACTAAAGAAAATTTAGTTTATGCAAAAAGCTCTGCATTTATAAGAACAGACTACAATACAAGTTCTACAAGCAGAATCGATTCAGACGAAGATGCATCAGGAGCAGTTTTAGGTTCTTTACTTACAAAAAAAATAACAAATGAAGATGGAACAGAAACAAATTCAGAGTTATTATTATACTCAAATAGTATAATGGTAAGCGATTTAGCAGTTACTTTAAACGGAACAACTTCAAACAGCAGTAGTAAAGTAATGGGAATACGATTCTATAATAACAAAGACTTAATGATAAATTCAGTATCATATTTAACACAAAGAACTGATAATGTTACTATTAGAAAAGATACTGGAACAACATATACTTTTACAGCAACAGAACAAGAAGTTTTAATAATAAAAATAATAATAATCGCATTACCAGTAGCAGTATTATTAGCTGGAATAATAGTATGGCAAGTAAGACGTAGAAAAAAATAAAAAACATATTAAATGGATCCAATTGTTAGACTAGAAAGTTTGACAAGAAGGATTCATTTTTTTATGTTTAACATTCTAAAAGTATTAACAAGATAATATAAATCTAATAAAGGAGATGTCTTGTGAAAAAATACTTAAAAGTAATGTCTATAATAATAGGGACCTTTATACGGAGCAGGATTTGCTTCTGGAAAAGAAGTATATTTATTTTTTGGAAAATATGGTAAGTATGGAATTTTAGGAGTTGCTATATCAGCAGTAATTACAGGAGTTACAATTTATAGAACAATAATAATTTCAAAAAAATATAGCATTATGGAAAACAATAAATTTATAGATGAAATATCAAAATGCAAAAATGAAAGAACATATAAATTTAACAAGATAATATTAAAAAATACAATTAATATATTTTTAATACTATCTTTTTTTATAATGGTTGCTGGATTTAGTTCTTATTTTAAACAAGAATTTAAAATACCAATAATAATATCAAGTAGTGTTATGGGGATAATTATATACATAATATTTTTGAATGATATAGAAGGAATAATGAAAATAAATGAAAAAATTATACCAATTCTTATAGTTATATTGGTATACATAATTGCTAAAAGCCCTATTGAAATAATAAAGGAAAATGTAAACATAGAAAATAATTTAATAGAAGCAATTGTAATGGCAATAGTGTATGCAAGTTATAATAATATAATACTTATTCCAATAATAGTATCTTTAAGCAACTATATTAAAGATGATACTATGGCAAAAAAAATAGGCATAGCTACAATGATAATTATTTTAGTATTATCGATTGGAATAATAAATACTATGTGGAACTATCCGAATAGTTTGCAATTTGATTTACCAATAATTAAGATATTGGAAAGGGATAAATTACAACAAAAAATGTATGCCATTGTTTTAGTGATTGCTATACTTACATCTGCAATATCGGCAGGGTATGGCTTTCTGGAAAATATAAAAAACAGAAGAACATATAAGAAAATTGCAATTGGTCTATGTATTATAGGAGTGGGCGTTTCATATTTTGGTTTTAGTAATTTAGTTCAAGTTTTATATCCTGTATTTGGAATGATTGGCATTTGGCAGCTAGTACTAATAAAAATAGCATATAAAAAGATTGATGGAGGTCTAGTAAAATAAAAAAAGTTGTAGTATACTAATAACGAATAATAAAGAAAGAATATATGCCTATGAAGAAAGATAATTTAATTTATTTAAATAATAATGAAATAAAAATAGAAAAAACGGGTGAGAATGAACCAAAAAGAAAGATAAATATTGCTAAAATTGTTGGAGTAACAATAATTTTTGTTTTGATTTTAGCTGTGATAATAATGTATTTTATATATGCAAATAATGAGCAAGTAAGAGCTTATATTGATGAGAACATTTTATCAAAGGAAGTCGAAGAAAATAGTTTAAATAAAATCCTTTTAGATGATTATGATAAGTCAACGATTTTTGCATATCAAAATAAGATAATGATATTAAATGGCACGAAATTATATCAATATAATACATCTGCTAAAGAAGAAAATAAATTGGATGTTGAAATAAGCTCGCCAATAAGTGCAATAAATGGAGAATTTTTTGTACTTGCCGAAAAAAATGGAAGTAAATTATATATGATAAAAGATGGAAAAATTGAGTGGACCAAGACAATAGAAGGACAAATTGAAAAAGTAAATGTAAACGAGATTGGTTACACAACAGTGATAGTCACAGGAACAATAGATAAGTCAGTTATTATATTGTATAATGAAGTCGGCGAAGAGCTTTTTAAAAATCATTTATCCACAAATACAGCAATTGATGCAACTGTTTCAAAAGATAATAAATATTTAGCTTATGCAGAGCTAAATACAAGTGGGACAATAATTCAATCAAATATAAAAATAATTGATATTGAAAAGGCTAGAAAAAAAGTAAGTGACAGTACAATTCTTACGTATAAAGCTGATTCTGGAGATTTAATATTAAAGGTAGAATATCAGAATAATAACAATTTAGTATGCTTATATGATAATAAAATTTGCATCATAAAAGATGGAAAAAATGAAAAATTAGCTAGCTATATTGGAGAAAATGGAAATGCAACATTTGTATCAATAAATTTCAATAATAATAGCATGATAATAGAAGAATCTACGGAAAGCTTATTTTCAACAGTGTCAAAAGTAAAATTGTTAAATAGTACAAACAAAAAAGAAAATACATATACTTTTGAAGGAGTAGCCAAAAATATTTATACGGCTAAAAATAAAATTGCAATAAATTTAGGTTCGGAAATTCATTTTATAGATACAAATGGATGGCTGATAAAAAAATATACAACTAAGCAAGAAGCAAGAAATATAGTAATTAGCGACAAGATTGCTGGAATTGTGTATAGAGATAAAATAGAAATTATAAAATTATAATAGTAAAGGAAAGTAAAGATGGGTATTGTAGTTGATTTAATAATTATTATAGGAATAATATTATGTATGTTTTTTGGATATAAAAAAGGACTAACAGGAAGTTTAATAAAACTTTTGTCATTTGCCATTGCAGTTGTTGTTGCACTGATGTTTTACAAACCGTTAGCAAAAGCAATAATTGATAATACTGTTATAGATGATAACATTCATTCTGCAATAGTAGAAACCCTAAACAAAAATGAGACTGTTCAAAGTGAAGAAAACAAAAAGGAAAATACTAATTTAATACAAAACATAGAGGATAATATAAAAAAGCAAGCAGATCAAGCTAAGAATGAAATTATAGAGCAAACTGCAAATGAAGCAACTCAAACTGTTGTATATGCGGGCTCTTTATTAGTATTATTTGTAGGTGCAAGAATTGCTTTAATGATTATTAGTATATTTGTAAAACAAGTTACTAAGCTTCCAATAATTAAGCAGGTCGATAAAACTGGAGGAATTATATATGGATTAGTAGAAGGTATAGTAATAGTTTATGTAGTTCTTGCAGTAATTTCACTTTTAAGTGTTGTAATAAGCAATAATGTAGTTGCAACAGCAGTAGAAGATTCTTATATTGGAAGTTTATTATATAATAACAATATAATTTTAAAATTCTTTTTATAAAATAGTCTGCCCTAGTGATATTAAATCACTAAGGTATTTATGTAATATTTTAATTTTATGTTGCTATTTTAAAACGTATTTGATATACTAGGAATGATAAAATAATATTGGAGTGATTAGATTGGGAAGAAAAACAGAAGAGGGCAAACATTCTGCAAAGAAAAGTGAACCAAAAAAGAATAATAAAGTAAAAAATAGTAATAAAAATATAAAGAAAACTAAAAATAGAAGTGCAATGCATATAGTAGTAACAATATTAGTATTATTGATATTAGCTTTAGTAGCATTTGTGGTATTTAAAATAAAAAACAATGGTGGAGGAGTAAGAGGAGTACTTACAACATTACTTGGAGAAAGTAGTGAAAATGTAGCAAATCTAGAACCTATAAGAATATTAGTTATGGGTGAAAGTGGAGTTGATGATTATAAACTAGCAGATACAATCATGATTGCACAGTATAATCCAAAAACTCAAAGTGCATCAATATTATCAATACCAAGAGATACTTATGTTGGAAAAAAAGATAGAAAGACAGCAAGTACAAATTATATAGCAAGTTATAAAATAAATACTGTATTTAGAAGTGGAACGAACATTCCAGAGGCAATTGATAGAATTAGTGATATTACAGGACTTGAATTAGAAAATTATGTAATAATAGATACAAAAGCACTAGTAAAACTTGTTGATGCAATTGGAGGAGTAACATTTGATGTTCCGATTGATATGGATTATGATGACGAAGGACAAGAATTAGCTATACATTTAAAAGCTGGTGAACAATTAATTGATGGTGCAAAAGCAGAACAATTATTGCGTTTTAGACATAACAATAATGGTTCAACATATCCTGCTTCATATGGTATGGAAGACTTAGGAAGAATGAAAACACAAAGAAACTTTATAACTGCTACATTAAAGCAAGTGCTTAAAGTTCAAAATATATTTAAGTTAAAACAAATAATTGACATTATGAATGAAGATGTAAAAACTAATATGGATTTAGCTAGTTTAAAAGCATATATTCCAGCTGCTGTTGAGTTTAATGCAGATAACATACAAACTGATATGGTACCAGGAACTACAGAACTTTGCAATGGAGTATCAATATATCTTGCAAATAAAACTGAAACTAAAAAAGTTGTAGATAGATTATTTAATTCAGATGATGTAAGTAATGAAGAAACAGATAATAAATAAAAATAAGGGGCTATAAAAATAGCCTCTTTTATTTATATTTAGGGTAAAAATTATCAAGTGAAGTGTTCTTTTTGCTTTTTTTATTCTTTCTTTTTTTCTTTGATTTTGTTCTTATATGAGTATTCTTTAATTTTAAAAAGTAAGCAATTGTAGTAAGTATCAGAATTATAAGGAGAATTTCCATAATAGTTTTTGAATTTTCTGACTTGTAAACATCATTTTCAGAAACGATATTTGATGTGTAAGTTAAATTTCCTATTTTATATGAAACCGTTCCTAAAATAGTATCTTTTGCAAGTGGAGCAGAAATATCTGAACTTACTGTTATAGTTGGAACAACACTAGAAATATCGAAGTTGTTGGGTAGGTATGCAGTAATATCTTCTTGATAAACTAGGTTTAAACTTTTGGTTGACTCAGTTGCAAAAGGTATATCTGTTGTTTTACAGATAGAATCTTTACTTGCTAAGTTTTGAAATGAAAAGTTATTAAAACCGTATTCAAAAAGTGATTTGCAGTCTAAAGCACGTTCACTTAATCCTGTGTCGGTACGTTCACCATGAAGGATGACGACGATTAGTGAAACATTATCTTTGGTTGCTGTTGCTACAATGCAATTGGCTGCAGCGTCTGTATATCCAGTTTTGGCACCAGTAGTATATTGATAATAGTAATTAGATGGTGAAGATGTATAATTAGGCTTTAATAATTCATTTGTTGTATTAAATAATCTATCTGTTTTGTCATATTTGTTTGTGACAGGAAGTGCATAAGAAGTTTTTGAAACAATTTGTCTGAAAACGTCAAACTTCATTGCATATCTTCCAATCAAAGCCATATCGTAGGCTGTTGAATAATGATTTTCATTATGAATTCCGTTAGGATTTACAAAATGAGTATTTAAACAACCTATTTCCTTAGCCTTCTTGTTCATCATGTCTGAAAAAGCATCAACAGAACCAGCTATATGTTCTGCAATAACAAAAGCTGCATCATTTGCAGAAGGAATTAAAAGAACATTTAATAATTGTTCAATAGTTAATTCTTCGCCTTCTTGAATGTTTGCATGGGAATAGCCTACAGGAACAGAAAAAACTGCGTTATGACTGGCAGTAGCAACGTCTGTAAGCTTACAGTTTTCTAAAGCAAGGATTGCAGTCATTATTTTAGTGGTACTTGCTGGATACATTTTTTCATATATGTTTTTACTATATAATATTTCACCAGAAGATTGTTCCATAAGTAAACATGCTTTTGAATACGTGGTAGGGGTGTTATTTAAGCTAAAGGGCGAATAATTGCTTGTATCCGTAGAGGGAATACTATTAGAAGAAATGTTTTCATTGCCAGAAACTGCAATGCCTTCTGCATAACCTATGTTAGATACAAAAATAAATAATATATAAAGTGCAATTAAAAAACTGCACGTAAATTTTCTTGAAAAATTCACATTAAACCTCCAAAGTTTAAAACATTGTATATAATAATATATTAAAAATGCTAAAACTTCAACCAAAAATTAAAATTTAAGAAAAGTAAATGAAAAAGGAGATGATAAAAATAAAGGATTTAGACACAAAAACAAAGATTATAATCATTGTAATAGCTATAATAATGCTGATTACAGTAATTGTGTATTTTATAAAAAATTATACAAAAGAAGATATAGAAAATAATTTTTTTAATGATTTTGAAATTGAAAATGTATCTGAGGATGAAGAAATAAAAAATCTGATTATAGTTCACGTTACAGGAGAAGTAAAATATAGTGGTGTAGTAATATTAAATGAAGGAGATAGAGTGGTAGATGCTATTTTAGCAGCAGGAGGTGAAACTGAAAATGCTGACTTATCAAAGCTAAATTTAGCATATGTTTTAAGTGATGGAGAGAAAATATATGTTCCAAATAAAAATGATAGTGAAGAAGATTTAGTAACTAATGGAAATAATAGCGAAAAAGAGAATAAATTAGTAAACATAAATACAGCAACTGTTGAAGACCTTTCTTCTTTGCCTGGAATTGGGCAAGCTTTAGCTGAAAGAATTGTTATGTATAGAATGCAAAATGGAAAATTTGAAAACATAGAAGCAATCAAAAATGTAAGTGGAATAGGAGATAGTAAGTTTAATAACATAAAAGATATGATAAAGGTGTAGAAAATAAATCTATTTAATGTTTATAAAATATTGATTATATATCAATATTTTGATATTATATGTATATAATATTTGTGGAGGTGCTTAGTATGCCAATTATTAGACCGAGTTCGGATTTAAGAAATAATTATAATGAAATTTCAACAATTTGCCATAAGACTAAAAAACCAGTGTATATTACAAAAAATGGAGCAGGAGATTTAGCAGTAATGAGTATAGAACTATATGAGTTTTTAACAAATGAAAATGCTTTATATAAGGAATTAGAAAAAGGAATAGAATCATTAGAAAAAGGAGAGAAGTTTTCAGAAGAAGAGGTATATGAAAGATTGGATAAAATATAGAAAGAAGGTTTTGAGTGAGAGAATATGAAATAGAGTATTCAAAAGATTCTATGCAAGATTTGGTAGAAATAAAGCAGTATATAAAATTTAAATTAAAAGAACCGGAAATAGCTCAAAAGATAATTCGAAAAATAAGAGAAGAAATAAATAATTTAAAGAACAATCCAGAAAGATATGCAACTATAGATAACAAAAAGATTGAAAGATTAGAAATAAGAAAAATAATAGTAAAAAATTATATTGTTTTTTATAGAATAAAAGGTTACAAAATACAAATTGTAAGAGTTATGTACGGTAGAAGAGATTGGATAAAATTTTTATAAAGAATAAAAAATAACAGGTTTTAACCTGTTATTTTTACTTTTTGGTTGCGGGGGTAAGACTCGAACTTACGACCTCAGGGTTATGAGCCCTGCGAGCTGCCAACTGCTCCACCCCGCGATGTATTGTTGACTTATTTAGTATATAACTAAAACTAATAAATGTCAACACATTTTATGCTTTTTATGAAATTTATTAATATTTATAATATTATTATATGAAAAAATAAGAAAAATATTCCTAAAAAGTCAAAATTATGTGAACTGAAAAAGTAAAAAAATAAAAACTGAAATAAATGTAATTAAAACTTAATAAAGTCAGAAAAAGCTATTTCCGCAAGCAGATTTTAAAAATGCAAAAAAAGTAATGTTGAAAAATTTTAAAATATATATTAAGTTATATTTATATATAAATTATAAAGAATATTTACATAAGAAATGTGTGAAAAACATTGAAAAATGAACCAAAATAGAGTATAATATAAGCTAGTGATATTTTATTAAGGAGGAATAATATGAATAACAAAATTACCAAAGTGGTATCTGCAGTATTAGCGGTGTTACTTATACTAGTCAATTCAATGACTTTAATAAGCTATGCAGCAGATACTTTTATGAGTGAAAACGCATTAGAAAACCAAGACAAAACAACAAATGTATCAAATGTTGAATTTGATGTGTCATATGAAGATGGCAAACATACAGCAACACTTGATATAGCTCAAACAGGAAAGGTAAATATTCAAGTTTCAGTAAAAAATGGAGGCTATTTAAAAGATGCAGTTATTGATTTTGGAACTTCTAATTTTACAATAAAAGACGATGGAACAAGCGTTGAAGGAGTAAAAAATATTGATGAAGGAAACAGAAGAGTTGAACTTAATCAAGTAAATAGTGGAAGTACTGTAAGTAAGAATTTAATAATCCAAATGAATGACAAAAATACATCTGGAAGTGATATTGCAAATAGAGATAATGAAATAACTTTAACGGCAACATACATAAATAGTAATGGAAAAGAAAGTGCGGTTAGCGGTAAAGTTGTTATTCACACAAATTGGAAATTAGATACTGCTGAAACTACATTAACACATGAAATAACAAAATATGTTTTCTATAAAAATAATTTAATAATTCAATCAAGGATAAATGAATCTGTAAAAGATAATGTGTTACCAGTTAAAAAAGTAGATATTGCAGTAAATGCTCCAATTATAAATTCAGCAAAACCATCATATGTATCTGTAATTACAAATTATTCAATAGCTACAAATGGAAACAACAGTGAAGCTACATGGAATTATGATAAAGATACAGGAATCGTAAATTTGAGTATATCAAATGATGAAAAAAATGGTGTTATAGCATGGGATAAAAGTGAAAATGCTTCTGATAATTTTTTAGTAACATATGTTTATGAGTTAACAGATGAAACAGTAAAATCATTAAAAGAAAGTAAAGTTAGAGTTGATTATAGTGCAAAAGCAAGCTTTGAAACATATTCAAGTAACAATTTAAAATTAAGCAAAAATATAGAAGGATATGAAGAAGAAAGCAAAGAGATAGGAAAAATTGCTGATGTTGTTTTAGGATCAACTGGAACTATAAATAAAGGTTACTTATATAATAACTTAAATGCTTCATATGAAAATAAGCAAGAAACAAACTATACTATGGTTTATCAAATGACAGTACCTGTAAAAACACTAGCTGATAGTTTAATATTAGAAGAAAAAAATCCAATATTTATTGGAGAAAGTGATTATTCAAATGATGTTGTATCATACGATAAAGTAGTAAGAATATCTAGTACAGAGTTTATGAAGTTATTTGGTGAAGATGGAACATTAGAATTACAAGATAAAAATGGAAAAACTCTTGTAACACTTAATAAAGATTCTCAAGTAACTAATGGATATTTCATAGTAGACTTATCTGCTGCAAATACAGAAACTATAAAAATAGTAACATCAAAACCACAAGCAGAAGGAAAGCTTATGGTGGTTGTAGATAAAGCAATAAGAAAAGATTTTACTTATACAAAAGCCCAATTAGAAAAAATAACAAGTATTCAAGATGAAGTAAGCTTAAAAATAAACAGTGATGGTGAAGAAATTGCAGTAGATGCATCTCAAGCAAGTACAAATTTTGAAGAGCCAACTCAAAAAGTAAACATAGAAACAAATAAAGATACATTATCTACTGTATTACCAAATAAGGATGTTGAAATTAGAGTTACATTAGAAAACGACTCAATTGATGATAAGATGTTTGATTCTCCAAGAGTACAAGTAAAACTTCCTTCTAATATAAATGATATTTCTATAAAGGCACAATTATATTATGATGATGAGCTTAGTATAGGTAGTGCAAACTTAGTAGATAATTCGGATGGAACAAAAACAATTGATATACAGTTAAATGGTAAACAAACAAAATATAACAATGTTGCAGCAAAGGGAGCAACAATTGTTATAAGCTCAGATATTACATTAAAGGAATTAACTCCTACAACACAAAATGAATTAGTAGCTACAGTAACAAATGGAGATGGAACAGTAACAGAAAGTAGTTCTCCTTTAAAATATGTAGCTCCAACAGGATTAGTTGCAACAAATGGTGTAACATATAAGAATGGTACAGAAATTACTATAATGTCACTAAGTAGTGATGAACAAACTGGATTAATACCAAATGAAGGTGAAGGACAAGAAGTAACATTTAATATGAATGTTATAAACAACTATGAAAATACAATTAGTAATGTAGTTGTTTTAGGAAAAATGCCAGCACAAGGAAATGGAACAAATGCAAACTTTGATCTAACATTAACATCTGGTATTACAGTAAGTGATGCAGAAAATGCAAAAGTTTATTATTCAAGCAATGTAAATGCTACAACAGATTTAAGCTTAGCAAGCAACAACTGGACAGAAGATTCAAGTAGTCTTGAAAATGTAAAATCTTATATGATAGTTCTAGAAAATGCTGAAATAGAACAAGGAAAAGGATTTAAGTTTAGCTATAAAGCATCAGTTCCAGCAGATTTAGGATATGATAAATATACATATGAAAATTATTCAGTATATTATACAAACAATAAGGCTGATGGAGCAATATCAGAAGTATCAAAGGCTGCTACAACAGGACTTACAACAGGAACAGGACCTAAATTTAGTTTAAGTATAAAATCAGATACTCCAGAATCTATAAAAAGTGGAGAAGTACTTAAATATACATTAACAATAAAAAATGAAGGTTCAGAACAAGCTGATGATGTAGTTGTAACATTACCATTGGCAACAGAAATGAAATATGTTGAAGAAGCTACAACAGGTGGACAAGAATATCAATATCCAACAGATGTAACATATACAACAGATGAAAATGATGAAACTAAACGATATGCAAATATACCAGTAGGAAGTATTCCAGCAAATTCAAGTATTGAAAAGAAAATTTGGATAAAAACAACTGCTTCTGATACAGAAGATAAAACAGTAACATTCCAAATAGCTGTTGGAAATAATAAAGCAGATGCAGTAACAGAAAGTGTACAAGCTACTTTAACAAAATCATACTTCACAGCAACAATATATGGAAGCAACAATGACTTAAAAGAAGGGGAAGAAAAGGATATTACAATAAATGTTACTTCATCAAAAGAATATGGAATGAGTTCATATTTTGAAACAAACGAAGAAACTGGAGATGTAACAGAAATTCCAGTTGAATATACAGGAGAAAGAAAAAATACAATTTTAACATTAAATATTCCAGAAGAAGTTGAAATTGTAAAAGTAACAAAAGGAAATGATGAGGATATAACATCAAACCTTACAACTAAAAATAATACTGCAACAATAAATATTGGAACAGTATCATATTATGCAACAAGTGTTACATTTACAGTAAAACAAAAGAATTTACCAGATGGAGTATATTCAAAAGAGGTTAATTTCTCTGCAAAAGTAAAAGCAGATGAAACAGCTGAAGAAGATGCAGGAAACTTAACATTTACAGTAAATAAGTTAGGAGTATCAATTACTCAAACATCAAATATTCCAAGTAGCGTAGAAGTAGGAACAGCTGAAACATTTGTATATACATTTACAGTAAAGAATTTATCAAAACTTGCAATTTCAGATTTAACATTTACGGATAAGATTCCAGATGCTCTAATTTACTCATATACAAAGGTAATTTTAGCAGATGGAACAGAAGAAACATATACTTCTAAAGATGAAAATGGAAATGCTACTGCAAAAGTATTAGTACTAGGTGCAGAAGAAACAGCAAGAATTGAAGTAAATGTTTTAGCAGACATTGTAAATGAAACAACAACTATATCAAATAAGGGAACAATCTCACAAGCAGAAATAAATGATGTTGAATCAAATGTTGTAACAAATAAAATAAATGCTTACAAAAAAGGTGAAATAAACAATGGTGGAAATAATACACCATCAGAAGATGAAACAAAAACAGCAAGAATTGCAGGTTGTGTATGGTTAGATTCAAACAATGATGGAATTAAAGATGCTTCTGAAACAAAATTGGCAGGAGTAAAAGTTCTATTATTAAATAATAAAACAGGAAATATAGCAAAGAATTCTAACAAAGAAGATGCTATTACACAAACAGACAATGATGGAGCATATGCATTTAGCAATATATATGTAGGAAGTTATACAGTAATATTCTTATATGATTCTAAAACATATAGTCCAACTGCATATCAAAAAGAATCAGTTGATTCGACAATGAATTCAGATGCTATGGATAAAACTGTAGTTTATGAAGGCGTTTCTCAAACAGCTGCTGTTACTGAAACCATTGGATTAACAGAAGCTAACTCATATGATATAGACTTAGGTTTAGTTGAAAATAAAAAGTTTGATTTAAAACTAGATAAATCAATAACAAATATTACTGTAACTGACAGTAGAGGTACAAATGTACATGAGTACAATAAAAACTTTGCAAAAATAGATTTTAAAGATAAATATATAAGTTCTTCTACAATGGTTGTTGAATACAAAATTGTAGTAACAAATGAAGGTGCAGTACCAGGCTATGTAAAGAAAATTGCAGACTACTTACCAACAGAATTAGAATTTAGTTCTGAGTTAAATACAGACTGGTATGCAAGTACAGATGGAAAAACAGTTTATAATAATGCAAATGCAAATAAACTATTAAATCCAGGAGAAAGTATAGAGGTTAAATTGGTATTAACAAAGAAAATGAATGCAAATGCAATGGGTATAACAATAACCAATAACGCAGAGATATATGAAACATCAAATGACTATGGATTAGAAGATGTTGATTCTACTCCAGGAAATAAAGCAAGTAATGAGGATGATTATAGTAGTGCTAACGTTTTAACATCAATACAAACTGGTCAAGCAATTATATATACAGTATTAGGACTAGTAATAGTTGCGATAATTGGTGGCGGAGCATACGTAATTAAAAAGAAAGTGATTAAATAAGGAAAGGAGGTAAGAAAATGAAAGTACTAAAAAATATAGCAAAAATCGTTATAATGCTAGCTATACTTGTTGGTGGCTCAGTTGCATTCTCTGCTGCAGTTGATGCCTTCCCTGTTTGGGATGGATACTTAACAAAAGGAACTCCAGCAAGACAAACAAGTTATACTTTAACAGGATATTTTCCACAGGAAATTAGACAAGGCGGTAGAGTAATAGGCTATGCTTACTGTGATGATGCCGGTGCTACACTTAGATGGGGACAAGTTGATAGGAAAAAATACTATCCAAGTGAGACTGCATATTGGCAAGCTGGAATTAATAGGGATGATATATATACTTCACTATATCATGGAAATACTTATATGCCACCAAAAGCAGAAAATTGGGTACACGATAATGTACATATTTTTGGAATTATACGACATAGAAGAGATGATGCTGGAAGTCCAATAGATAATTTGCCATCAGGATTTGATCCTAAAGAAGCAATAGTTGCATTGATGGATAAGAATTATAAGAATTTGGATGCTTGGTATCCAGTAGAACAAGCTGTGAAAAAAGCTTCAATAGAATGGATGGAAAGAATATTCAAAAGCTTAGCACCAGATGAAAAGCCTGATGATTGGTATGATGGATATGATATTCCTGGTGGATATAGTTTATCATATGCAATGGGACAACTAAATTCAAAAGGTGAATTACTAGGACCAAAGGTTACAGTGATAGGAGATAAAGATACAACTTATTATGTTTCAGTTTGGAGTAAACAAACTGATTCAAGAACTACATCAGTATTTGATGATATTATGAATACTTATATCTTAAATGGTGATAAAGTTACAAAACAAAGAACTACAGAGAAAATATATAATCAATATGATGTACAAACAGCTAGTTGGTTACAAAATGATCACGAAGGCTGGAGACATGGATATAATGCTGATGGAAGTGGTACAGAAACTGTAACAACAGCAGGAAAAACTCGTGGAACAACTAATGGAAAAGCATTATATGCTGAGGCCAAAAAATATTATGAATTTAATGAAAAACTAAAAGCTGCTGGTAAATATGAAAATATGCTTGAATTAGATGTTAAAAGTGCACAAGTATTTACAAATAGGGTAGATAGCAATAGAAACTTAGATGAATATATAATAGGACCAATAACAATAAAATATCCAGAATATACAAATATTTCATATTTGACAGATATAAAAATAATGGGTACAGGAGATTATGGTGAAGCTACTTTAAGCTATGCGTCAAAAGATTTTGAAATAACAACAATGTCTAATGGAGAGTGGCCTAAAGATGGAGAAATGTTCTGGATAAGAGTAAACGCTAAAAAGTTACAATATGCGGAAAAAATTGCAATAAATCCAGAGTTTGAATATGTATTGTATTCTACAGCAGAGTATAATAAGTTAGAAGGATCTGGTGGAGCCGAAGCTCGTATATATACTTACAAAGGACATTTGTTAAAAGGAACCAGAAGGTATTGGGTAACTACAAGCTGGCAAAGCTGGGAAGACGTAGGCGGATGGGTTGATATGTTTGGAGTATATCATCCTAGAATGCGATGGGTAGATAGAAGCTGGAAAACATTAATTACATTTACTATTTATCAATCATACGTTCAAATGGACTTAGATGACTATGAAACAAAAGATGAGCAGGAAATAAGAACGGTAGGCTCTGATAACACAAACTTAGTAAAAGCACAAGCTAAGATAGAAACTACTTTAGATGTTCCTGGACCTGGTTCAATAGACTTAAAGATTAAACTTGAAGGTTATACTTGGGTTGATGGAACTGCAGGAAAAGAGTCAGAGTATAATGGTAAAAAAGGTGATACACAAGATACACCAATGTCTGGAGTAAAAGTTATATTACATCAAAGAAAACCAGATGGACAAGAAAGTGAAAAAGCAACAACTACTACAGACGCAAATGGACATTATGGATTTGATGGACTAAATGCTTTATACACATACTATGTTGAATTTAAATATAATGGCCAATACTATCAACCAACAATATACAAAGCAAATGGAGTTGCTTGGAATGATAGTTCAAAAGGAAATGATATCCTTTCAGATAGAGATGGACTAAATGCAAAATTTGCAGAAATTGGTTCAAACCCTAAAAACTATAGTGGAGGGGAAGTTTATACAAGAACATATTTGAAAGAAAAGGGACTTATCGATGATTTCGGAAATCCAACAGGCTCAAATCAATATGTAAATGATTGTATGATTTCTGCATATACAGGATATAACAAAGGTTCATTTACAAAAGAGTATTATCCAGTATATAGTAAGTTTGTAATTGCAGATTACATGAGCCAAGTAAATAGAGCTGCACATACAAAAGATTATCAAGCAGACTTTATTAATATATATAACTTGTTATATAACGGAGATGAAAAAGGTTATAACAACTTATTTATAAATCAAGGATTTGTAATAAGAGAAACAGTTGACTTAGCATTACATAAGGATGTATATAATGCTACAATTGAAATAAAAGATAAATCACAAGTTTATAAATATAACAAAAATGATAAATTATCAGATGAAGACTTCTGGGATGTTCAAACACAAATTTCTGATGCTTATTTAAGTAATGCATACAAGAATGCAAAAGCTCATAGTGCAACATCAGCAAATGAATATTTCAACCAAGAAGATTACACAAGAGAGATTTACAAAGAAGATTACAACTTTAAAGCAAGTAGTTATCAAGATTTAAGTGTTTTAGGTCAATCAGGAATTACTGCAGATAAAGATGAATTAAGAATATATGTAACATATAAGATTACAGTACGTAATCAATCAGATGCAATTTCATCTAAGGTAATGGAATTAGTAGATTACTATGATAAAGAATATACATTAGTTGAAAGTTCAAATATGGTAGAAAGAGAACAAAAATATAAACCATATTTAGGAGATAGAAGAGGAAATGTTCTTCAATATGTAACAACAAGTTCTTCAAGTAGATATGGAGCTTCAACACAAGCTGGTACAGCTGAATACAAGCAAACATATATTACAGGATTTGATAATATATTATTAGATCCAGACAATAATAAAGATTTATACTTATATATAACATTTAGAGTAAATAATGATAACAATGGATATGTAATACTAGATGAATCAGTGGCAGATGGAAATACAAATGGATACAATCCAAAGAGAAACATTGTTGAAATAAACGGATATAAAACATTCTACACAGATAGATCAGTTGCTCCAAATGCTAACAATGATCAAACTGATACAGAATATAATTCTGGAGATGTAGCAGGATTAGTAGATATTGACTCTGTGGCTGGTAACGTATCACCTGATTCTATTCCTGTAGATAACAGGGCTATTGATACAAGTACATTTGAAGATGATACAAGCAAAGGTCCAAATATCAGAATCAGATTAAACAGAGAAAATGCAAGAACAATAGATGGAACTGTATTCGAAGATGAAAGAACAGTAACTGAAGATTCTGCCCAAGTTGGAAATGGTATAAGAGATGATGGAGAGACTGGAATAAATGGTGTTACAGTACAATTAGTCGAGCTATTTAAGGATAGTTCAGGAAACTATAAAATTGATAGCACTACAGGAAAACCTCTTGAATATATCTGGAGAACAGTAAAATCTGGAGATAAATCAACTCAAAGCTTCATAATAGACAATCCAGCTATAACAAATGTAATAAAAACATATAATGTAAATGGTGGTGGAGAATATCTATTTAAATCATTTGCACCAGGTGATTATATAGTAAGATTTATTTATGGCGATGGTACAGAAAGTGTACTTGGAACTAAAGCAGTAAATTATGAAACAGGAGTAAGAGAAGATTTTAATCCTATAACAGATTATTTTGAACAGCATGGTTTTAAAAAGACGACAGAAAATAATGGATATTATTCAGTAAATGGAGAAAATATAGGATTAAATGAAAATTCTTATAATGGCCAAGATTATAAATCTACAACATATCAATTGGGCGTAGCAAATGGAGATGGAGCATATCAAAATGTATCAACAGCAACTTATAAATATGACTTTGATGCTTCTTCAACAGGATTCTATTCAGATGCAAAAGATATTTATAATAGAAGACTAGAAGTAAATAATGCATCATCAACAATAACAAACCATATGGCGGAAGTACTATCATCATTTGAATATTTATCACCTTATTATAATAGTATGAGTGATGATGAAAAAGTAGCAGTTGTACAAAGCTTACTAACCGAATTTATAAATACAACTAAAATGACAGCTGAAACTGGTGTTATGAATATAGAACTTGAATATAATAGAACTGCTGATGGTGACAAGAATGGAAACTATACAAACGTAACTGAAAACATAGGAAGTTCAAACTATAATAAAACAGGTTACTATGATGTAGCAAATGTTGATTTGGGACTTGCAAAGAGGCCACAATCACAATTAAAAACAACTAAACAAATTGCTAATGTAAAAGTAACACTTGCAAATGGAAATACATTATTTGATGCTTCTAAGAAGGCTTCAAACGTAATGTGGATTGACCAAAAAGCTCATGGACAAGATGTAGATAACACATATGAAATAAGAGATAATTATCATAAATACGATTCAGAAGGACATAGCGTTTCAGAGAATAATACACTTGTAAAAATACCTGTTGTAAGAAATGCTAGTGCTAAAGGTAGAGTTCAATTAACAATGGATGAAGAGTTAATGCATGGTTCTACAATACAAATTACGTATATGATAATGGTAGCAAATGTTGGAGAAGTTGACTTCTCAGATGCAAAATTCTATTATACAGGACAAGAAGACAATGCAAATAGCAATATTGTAAAGACAAAAGTTGAAACATTAGTTGATTATGTAGGAGCTCAATTGAGTGATGACAGTCACGCAACAAGAAACAATTTACAATTTAATGCTGAAGCAAATGGAGATTGGGAAGTTGCAACATTTGATGCATTAAAGAATGACGGATTACTAAATAGTAATTTATCAGAAGATGCAGCAAAATATACAACAATAATCAAGACAAAGGATTCAAGCACAGTTGTTAAAGAATTAGTTCCAGTTCTTTGGGATGAAACAAATAGCAAGAGAATAGATGACAAGTGGAATGAAGATCCATTAAAAGTCTTAGATGCAGTAAATGCTTCAAATAGTGTAACAGGAGTTAAGTTAGTATTATCACAAACTATTACGTCAGATAACAGTAGTGATGACTTAACATATAACAATATTACTGAACTTGTAAAATCAAGCAGTATTTCAGGAAGAAGAATGGCATACTCAGTAGCTGGTAACCAAAGCCCAGTAAAGGAACCATATGAAATAGATGCTGATTCACCACAAGAAGTTGTAATATTACCACCATTTGGACAAAGTACAATTTACTATGTATTAGGAATTGCAATAGGAGTAATTCTATTAATAGGAATTAGCGTAGTAATAATTGTTACTAAAAAGAAGAAAACATTATAAATTCAAATAGAAATTAGGACTTAGCAGTAATGCTAAGTCTTAATTTTTTCTAAAAAAGTGAAAAAATGAAGAGAAATATTTTGAAAGTTTTAAAAAAATAATTTTTTTAAAAAATAATAAAATACGCATAATAATATAAGAAAAATATACGTAAATACTGATAAAATAAGAAAAAATAAGAAATACATTGCTGAAAAAATAAATAGAAATAAAAAATGATTTTTTTAAAAAATAAAAAATGTAACTAAAGTGTAATAAAGCAAAAGGAAATATAAAAAACAAATGGCGCAAATGAGCTTGCAAGAATGAATACGTAAAATGAGAAAACCAGTAAATGCCAAAAAGTAACGTAATACTTGTACAAGAAACGAAAACGAAAGCCCTTCTGCTCTAAGAATACACAGCACGATGACATAAAGAATATTCTTTTGACATTATAAAAAATATGAGATAATATATAGCCACAATATAAATATAAAATAAATTAAAAAATGGGGGAAGCAAAATGCAAGTAATAAAACGTGATGGAACAATAGTAGAGTACAATTCTGAAAAAATAAATATAGCAATTGAAAAAGCAAATAAAGAAGTTAGCAAAAAAGAAAAAGCTACTCAAGAAGAAATTAATAATATAATTGAATATATAGAAGATTTGCATAAAAGAAGAATATTAGTTGAAGACATTCAAGATATAATTGAAGAAAAACTAATGGAAATAGGAAGATATGAACTTGCAAAAAGATATATAACATATAGATATACAAGAGCATTAGTAAGACAATCAAATACAACAGATCAGTCAATAAAAGAACTAATAGATGGTGAAAGTGAATATTGGAATACTGAAAATTCTAATAAAAATGCTAAAATAGTTACAACTCAAAGAGATTATTTAGCAGGAATAACAAGTACAGATATAACAAGAAGATTTTTACTTCCAGAGGATATAGTAAAAGCTCATGATGAAGGAATTATACACTTCCATGATGCTGATTATTTTGCACAGAATGCTCTTCACAATTGTGATTTAATTAATCTAGATGATATGCTTCAAAATGGAACTGAAATAAATGGAGTAATGATTGAAAAACCTCATAAATTTTTAACAGCAATGACAATTGCAACTCAAATAATAACAGCAGTAAATTCTAGTCAGTATGGTGGTTGCACAGTTACAATGACACATTTGGCACCATTTGTAAGAGATAGTTATAATTATTATTTAAAGAGATACAAAGATAGAGGATTAAATAAAGCTCAAATTGAAAAATTTGCAAAAGAAGATTTAGCAAAAGAAATAAAAGATGGAGTTCAGACATTCCAATATCAAATAAATTCTATGACGACAACAAATGGTCAAGCTCCATTTTTAAGTGTTTGCTTATACTTAGGCGAAACTGAAGAATATAAAGAAGAACTTGCAATGATTATAAAAGAAGTTCTAGAACAAAGAATTTTAGGAATGAAAAATGAAAAAGGTGTATATATAACACCAGCATTCCCAAAACTACTATATGTTCTTGAAGAAGATAACATTCATGAAGACAGCAAATACTATTATTTAACAGAACTTGCTGCTAAATGTACAGCAAAGCGTATGGTTCCAGATTATATATCTGAAAAAGTAATGAAAGAACTAAAAATTGATAAAAATGGTGAGGGACAATGTTATCCATGTATGGGTTGTAGATCATTCTTAACACCATATGTTGATCCAGAAACAGGAAAACCAAAATACTATGGAAGATTTAACCAAGGTGTTGTTACAATAAATCTTATAGATGTTGCTCTATCATCAGGAAAAAATGTAGAAAAATTCTGGAAGTTATTTGATGAGAGACTTGAACTTTGTCATAGAGCATTGAAAATAAGACATGAAAGACTTGCAAAAGCAACAAGTGATGTGGCACCAATACTATGGCAAAATGGAGCCTTAGCAAGACTAAAGAAAGGTGAAAGTATTCATAAACTATTACATGGCGGATATTCAACAATATCTTTAGGATATGCAGGATTATATGAATGTGTTAAATACATGACTGGAAATAGCCATACAGATGGCGGAAAAGGTGAAGAGTTTGGGCTTTCTGTTATGCAAAAGTTAAATGATAAATGTAAAGAATGGAAAGAAACAGAAGATATAGATTATAGTGTATATGGAACACCAATCGAGTCAACAACATATAAATTTGCAAAATGTTTACAAAAGAGATTTGGAAAAATAGAAGGAATTACAGATAGAAAATACATAACAAATTCATATCATGTTCCAGTATTTGAAGAAATTGATGCATTTACAAAACTTGCAATTGAAAGCAAATTCCAAAAATTAAGCCCAGGTGGAGCTATATCATATGTAGAAACTCCAAATCTTCAAAATAACCTAGAAGTAGTAATGCAAGTAATTAAATTTATATATAACAATATCATGTATGCAGAATTAAATACAAAATCAGATTACTGCCAAAAATGTGGCTATGACGGAGAAATACAAATAGATGATAATCTAGAATGGTTCTGCCCAAACTGTGGAAATAGAGACCATGCAACATTAAATGTAGCAAGAAGAACTTGTGGATATATAGGAAGCAACTTCTGGAATAAAGGAAGAACACAGGAAATAAAAGAAAGAGTACTACACATAGATAACAAAGATGCTTAACACTATTGTAAGAAATTTAGAACTTACTTTATAAGCATAGAAAAATAAAATACAAAATGATTTAACACAAAGTATAAAAAATGCTTTGTGTTAAATTAAGAAAAGCGAGAAGAAAAATGAGATACAATAAAATAAGAAAAATGGATATATCAAATGGACCAGGAGTGAGAGTTTCAATATTTATGCAAGGCTGTAGCTTTAATTGTAAAAATTGCTTTAACCCTGAAACTCATGACTTCAAAGGTGGAGAAGAATTTACAGATGAAGTTGTTGATAAAATAATTGAACTTGCAAAGCCTGCACATATAGAAGGGTTATCTATTTTAGGTGGAGAGCCAATGCATCCAAAGAATATTGAGGGAACAGAGTGGCTTGCAAAAGTTTTTAAAGAACATTATCCAGAAAAAAATATATGGGTATGGTCAGGATTTAATTTTGAGAAAGATTTAAAAGATAAATCTGTACTAAAATACATTGATGTATTAGTAGATGGACAATATATTGATGAAAAGCATAATCCAAAATTAAATTGGAGAGGCTCTGAAAATCAAAGAGTAATTGATGTACAGCAAAGTTTAGTAGAAAATAGAACAATACTATATTGCGACTAAGAAAAAGTAATATTTGTGTACAAAAATGATAATATAAATTGACATATATTAATTATAGTTATCTAATAAATATAGAAAATGAAAGCCACAGAAATGTGTGCTATCACATAATTATAAGTTACACCACATAGCTCTGAGAAAGCGTAATGTGGTGCTTTTTTTGTTTGCTATATGAAATGTAAAAATTTTGTATTTTTACTTGACTTTACCAATAGTTTTGTTGTATACTAAAAATAACTGATAAAGTGGGTGAATACCACAAAAAAACGTATACTCTGAACGAAAAAAGGTAAAGGGTGATAGTTATAAAAAGGTTAAATAAAATTTATTAAAAATAGAACAACAGAAAAATTGGCAAAACAAAAGTAAGGGTTGCCAATGGTTTTTTGTTGTCTAATTTGTATCTAGATATGAAAATTATCAAAAAAGAGGAATTGAGTGTTGAAATTTATAAATGAAAGAATCTTAAAGAGCAGTGAGTTTCAAGTAATTTATAAAATCAAGGCTACAAGAAGGACTTTTTTGAAATCTTATATATTAAATTCTGCTTTAATTTTTAATATGAGGTGAATAGCTTTGAATCTAAAAGAAGTAAAACATGAAAAATGCACAAGGAAAAGTTTTTCTAAAATAGGCGATTTTGTTGAAATGCCTAATTTAATTCAAGTTCAAAAAGATTCCTATAATTGGTTCATAGAAGAAGGACTAGGAGAAGTACTAAAAGATATTTCCCCTATAGTTGACTATTCTGGAAACTTAATTCTAGAATTTCTAGACTACCATATGGAAGAAAAAACAAAGTACACAATAGAAGAAGCTAAAGAAAGAGATGCAACATATTCTACAAGATTACATGTAAAAGTAAGATTAATCAACAAAGAAACTGGCGAAATTAAAGAGCAAGAAATCTATTTAGGTGACTTCCCATTAATGACTGACAGTGCAACATTTATTATCAATGGTGCAGAAAGAGTTATCGTAAGCCAATTAGTTCGTTCTCCATCTTGCTACTATGATAGCGAATTTGACAAAACTGGAAAGAAAATTTATACATCTACAGTTATGCCAATAAGAGGAGCTTGGTTAGAATATGAAACAGATAGTAATGATGTATTCTATGTAAGAGTTGATAGAACAAGAAAATTACCTGTTACTTCATTATTAAGAAGTATAGGATTTGCAACTGATGACCAAATATTAGAATTATTTGGAAACGATCCAAAAATTAAAGCTACTCTTGAAAAAGATACAATCAAAAATCAAGATGAAGCAATAATTGAAATATATAAGAAATTAAGACCAGGAGAACTTCCAACAGCTGATGCTGCAAGAAACTTATTTGATGGATTATTCTTCGATAATAGAAGATATGACCTAGCAAAAGTTGGTCGTCATAAATTTAATAAAAAGTTAAGTTTAGCAACAAGAATTGCTGGGCAAGTAGCTTATGATGATATAATTGATCCTTCAACAGGAGAAGTTTTAGTAGAAAAGAATAATGTTATTTCTGAAGAAGTAGCAGAAGAAATTCAAGATGCAGGAATCAATGTTGTTGATGTTCTTGCAAATGATACAAAAGTAAGAGTAATCGGAAATGGAACAGTAAATATCCATAAAATGCTTCCAAATGTAGATTTATCAGATTTACATTTCAAAGATAGAGTTAACTACAATGTACTAAAAACTATAATGGAAACAACTCCTGATGAAAAATTACATGATGTATTAAAAGAAAGATATAATGAACTTGTACCATTAACAATAACAACAGAGGATATGATAGCCTCAATAAGCTATCTTCTAAACTTAGATTATGGTATAGGAAAAATAGATGATATAGATCACTTAGGAAACAGACGTATTAGATGTGTTGGTGAATTACTACAAAACCAATTTAGAATTGGTTTAACAAGACTTGAAAGAGTTGTTCGTGAAAGAATGACAATACAAGATTTAGATTCTGTAACACCACAAACATTAATAAACACAAAACCTATTACATCTTCAATAAGAGAATTCTTTGGAAGCTCTCAATTATCACAATTTATGGATCAAACAAATCCATTATCAGAGCTTACACATAAAAGAAGAATTTCTGCATTAGGACCTGGAGGTCTTTCACGTGAAAGAGCAGGATTCGAGGTTCGTGATATTCACTATACTCACTATGGTAGATTATGTCCAGTTGAATCTCCAGAAGGACCAAACATAGGACTTATTTCAGCACTTTCATCATTTGCCATGATAGATGAATATGGATTTGTTGAAACACCATACAGAAAAGTAGATAAGGAAACAGGAAAATTAACTGATATAGTTGAATATATGCCTGCAGATGAAGAAGATAAATACATAATAGCACAAGCTTCTGAACCAGTAGATGCCGAAGGAAGATTTGTAAATCAAAAAATAAAAGTTAGACATAAATCAGAAATTACTGAGGTTGATGCAAGTCAAGTAGACTATGTAGATGTTTCACCAAAGCAATTAGTATCTGTTGCCGCAGCCATGATACCATTCTTAGAGCATGATGACGTTAAGCGTTCATTAATGGGTTCAAACATGCAAAGACAAGCTGTACCTCTACTTATTCCAGAATCTCCAATAGTTGGAACAGGCATGGAATATAAAGCAGCTCGTGATTCTGAAATAACAATCACAGCTAAAAATGCAGGTATAGTAGAAAAAGTAACTGCTGATGAAATTACAGTTAGAAATAAGAAAAATGAACTAGACAAATATAGACTTCGTAAGTTCAAAAGAACAAATGGAGGAACATGTATTAACCAAAGACCGGTTGTTCAAAAAGGTGAAATGGTTAATGTTGGAGATATTTTAGCAGATGGACCAGCAACAAAAAATGGAGAAATGGCATTAGGAAGAAACGTTTTAATTGCATTCTCTACATGGGAAGGTTACAACTACGAGGACGCTGTTCTAATAAGTGAAAGACTTGTTAAAGAAGATGTTTATACATCTATACATATTGAAGAATATGACTGTGAATGTCGTGATACAAAATTAGGTCCAGAAGAGATAACTCGTGATATTCCAAATGTTGGAGATGATGTTCTAAAAGACTTAGATGAAAACGGAATTATAAGAATTGGTGCAGAAGTAAGACCAGGAGATATTTTGGTTGGTAAAGTTACTCCAAAAGGAGAAACAGAACTTACTGCAGAAGAAAGATTACTTCGTGCTATATTTGGCGAGAAATCAAGGGAAGTAAGAGATACATCTCTAAAAGTTCCTCATGGCGAAGCTGGAACTGTTGTAGATATCAAAGTATTTACAAGAGAAAATTCAGAAGAATTAGCACCTGGAGTAAACCAAGTAATAAGATGTTACATAGCTACAAAGAGAAAAATATCAGTTGGTGATAAAATGGCTGGACGTCACGGAAATAAAGGTGTTATTTCAAGAATACTTCCAGAAGAAGATATGCCATACTTACCAGATGGTACACCAGTAGATATAGTATTAAACCCAATGGGTATACCTTCTCGTATGAACTTAGGACAGGTTCTAGAAGTTCACTTAGGAATGGCTGCTCGTGCTTTAGGTTGGAAAGTTGCAACACCAGTATTTGATGGTGCAAAGGACTACGAAATTGAGGACTTGCTTGAAGAAGCAGGACTTCGTAGAGATGGTAAAACAGAACTATATGATGGTAGAACAGGTGAAAAATTCATAAAACCAATTACAGTTGGTGTTATGTACATGATGAAACTACATCACTTAGTAGATGATAAAATACACGCTCGTTCAACAGGACCTTATGGAATGGTTACACAACAACCTCTAGGAGGAAAAGCCCAATTTGGTGGACAACGTTTTGGAGAAATGGAAGTTTGGGCACTAGAAGCTTATGGTGCTGCATATTCATTACAAGAAATGTTAACTGTAAAATCAGATGATGTTGTTGGCCGTGTTAAGACATATGAAGCTATAGTAAAAGGTGAAAATGTACCAGAACCAGGAGTTCCAGAAGGATTCAAGGTTTTAGTAAAAGAACTTCAAGCTTTAGGATTAGACATAAAATTATATACACATGATAATAAAGAAGTTGAACTAAAAGAAGATATAGACGAAGCTTCAAGCTTTAGCAATATTGAAAATAAATCATTTAATGAAGAAACAGTTGTTGATGAAAATGAACTTGCTGATGGATATTCTGAAGAATCAGGGGAAGATGAAGAAGATAATGATGACAGTGATGAAATTTTTGAACAATTAGATGATGAGGATGATGATATGTTCTTATCAGATGATGACTCAATGATGGAAAATGATGAGCTAGGCGATGAAGAATAATAATCCGAGGGGGTAAAAATATAGTGGATGAGTTACAAAACTTTGATAAAATGAAAATTGGCATTGCTTCTGACGAACAAATAAGAGAATGGTCACATGGTGAAGTTAAAAAGCCTGAGACTATCAATTATAGAACATTAAAGCCAGAAAAAGATGGTCTATTCTGTGAAAGAATATTTGGACCAACAAAAGATTGGGAATGCCATTGTGGAAAATATAAAAGGGTTAGATATAAGGGAATTGTATGCGACAGATGTGGTGTTGAAGTTACAAAGTCTAAAGTAAGAAGAGAGAGAATGGGGCATATTGAACTTGCTGCCCCAGTAGCTCACATTTGGTATTTTAAAGGAATTCCAAGTAGAATTGCATTATTACTAGATGTATCTCCAAAAGCTTTAGAGAAAGTTGTATATTTTGCATCATACATAGTTACTGACCCAGGAGAAACTTCTCTTGCAAAAGCTCAAGTATTATCTGAAAAAGAATATGTTGAAGCAAGAGAAAAATACGGAAAAGATGCTTTCAAAGCAGAAATGGGAGCTGAACCATTAAGAAAACTTCTTTCTGAAATTGACCTAGAAAAATTATCAGAAAAATTAAAGAAAGAAATTGAAAAAGCCAGCGAACAAAAAAGAGCTAAAATAGTTAAAAGATTAGACACTGTAGAAGCATTTAGACTTTCTGGAAATAAACCAGAATGGATGATTATGCAAGTTGTTCCAGTAATACCACCAGATTTAAGACCTATGGTACAATTAGATGGTGGAAGATTTGCAACATCAGACTTAAATGACCTTTACAGAAGAGTTATAAACAGAAATAATAGACTTAAAAGATTACTAGAACTTGGAGCTCCAGAAATCATTGTTAGAAATGAAAAAAGAATGCTTCAAGAATCAGTAGATGCGTTAATTGATAACGGTAGACGTGGAAGACCAGTAACAGGAGCTGGAAACAGACCTTTAAAATCATTATCTGATTTATTAAAAGGAAAACAAGGAAGATTTAGACAAAACTTACTTGGAAAACGTGTTGACTACTCAGGACGTTCAGTTATCGTTGTTGGACCAGAACTTAAAATATACCAATGTGGTGTACCAAAGGAAATGGCTGTTGAATTATTCAAACCATTTGTAATGAAAGAATTAGTTGGACGTGGAATAGCACACAACATAAAAAATGCAAAGAGAATGGTTGAAAGACTTCGTCCAGAAGTTTGGGATATATTAGATGATGTTATAAAAGATCACCCAGTATTATTAAACCGTGCTCCTACATTACATAGATTAGGTATACAAGCATTCGAACCAGTACTAGTTGAAGGTAGAGCAATTAAACTTCACCCATTAGTATGTACAGCGTTCAATGCAGACTTCGATGGTGACCAAATGGCTATACATTTACCATTATCACCAGAAGCACAAGCAGAAGCAAGATACTTAATGCTTTCTGAAAATAACCTTCTAAAACCACAAGATGGTAAGCCAGTAACAACACCTACACAGGATATGATACTAGGAAGTTACTATCTAACAATGGATATAGATGGAGATATTGGTGAAGGAACATATTTCTCATCACCAGAAGAAGCAATAATGTCACTTGCAAATCATGACTTAACAATGCATTCTAAAATATTCGTTAGAAGAAGCAAAATTGTTGATGGTGTTGAAAAACATGCATTTGTTAAAACTACACCAGGAAGAATAATATTTAATAGAGGAATTCCTCAAGATTTAGGATTTGTTGATAGAAGCAATCCTGAAAATGAATTCAAATATGAAATTGACTTTGTTGTATCTAAGAAAAACTTAGGAACAATAATTGGAAATTGTATAAATGTTCATGGATTAAGCAGAACAGCAGAACTTTTAGACTATATTAAATCAACAGGTTATAAATATTCTACATTAGGTGCTGTTACAGTATCTGTTGCAGATGTTAGAGTGCCAGAAGAAAAGAAACAAATTCTTGCTGATGCACAAGCACAAGTTGATAAAATTCAAAAACAATATGGTCGTGGTTTAATTACTGATGATGAAAGATACTCACAAGTAATTAAAGTATGGGAAAAAGCAACTGATGACGTAAAAGACGCCATGAGAAAGACTTTCGAAAAAGAAAACCCAATGTTCATGATGTCAGACTCTGGAGCCAGAGGTAATATTGACCAGTTAAAGCAAATTGCTGGTATGCGTGGACTTATGGCAAGTACGACAGGTAGAACTGTTGAAATACCAATTAAGTCATCATTCAGGGAAGGTCTAGATGCTTTGGAATACTTTATTTCAGCCCATGGTGCTCGTAAAGGACTTTCAGATACAGCTTTAAGAACTGCCGATTCAGGATACTTAACAAGAAGACTAGTTGATGTTTCACAAGATATAATCGTAAGAGAAAAAGATTGTGGTTCAACTGTTGGTGTTGAAATATTTGATATTAAAGATGGAAACCAAATAATAGAAAAAATGCAAGAAAGATTACTTGGTCGTTATCCATTACACAATGTATATGATCCAAATACAAATGAATTATTATGTGATACAGATACATTAATCACAGAAGATTTAGCTGACAAAATCGTAAAGAGCGGAATTGATAAGCTAGAAGTTCGTAGTGTATTTGGTTGTAGAACAAAACATGGTGTTTGTGCAAAATGCTATGGTATGGGATTAGCATCAAGAAAAGAAGTTGATATTGGTGATACAGTTGGTATCATTGCAGCTCAATCAATTGGTGAGCCTGGTACACAGCTTACAATGAGAACTATTCACTCTGGTGGTGTTGCCGGTGTTGCAGATATCACACAAGGTCTTCCAAGAGTTGAGGAGCTTTTCGAAGCTCGTAAACCAAAGGGTGTTGCAATAATCTCTGAAATTGCTGGAACAGTATCTATCAAAGAAGAGAAGAGACGTAAAGAAGTAATAGTTACATCAAAAGATGATAGTAAGACATATTTAATTCCGTTTGGCTCTAAGTTAAAAGTTAGAGAAGGCGATGTACTAAAAGCAGGAGATCAAATCACAGAAGGTTCTAAGAACCCAGCAGATGTATTTGCAATTACAGGTGTTGAAGGAATGTATGAATACTTAGTATCAGAAGTTCAAAAAGTTTATAGAAACCAAGGTGTTGATATAAATGACAAACACATTGAAGTAATTGGTAGACAAATGCTTAAGAAAGTAAGAGTTGAAGACAATGGAGACACTGCTTTAATTCCAGGTTCTTTAGTAGATGTATACGAATATGAAGATGAAAACGAGAAAGCTGAAAAAGAAGGACTACGTCCAGCAGTTGGAAAACGTTTACTTCTTGGTATTACAAAAGCTTCTCTTGCAACAGATAGCTTCTTATCAGCAGCATCATTCCAAGAGACAACAAGAGTATTAACTGAAGCTGCAATTAAAGGAAAGACTGATGAATTAATCGGACTAAAAGAAAACGTTATAATTGGTAAGTTAATTCCAGCTGGTACTGGTATGAAGAGATATAAAGACATTCATATCAATACAGAAAAGCAAGAAGAAACAAATCAAGAAAACGAAGCAAAAACTGAAAATGCAGAAAATACAGAAGAAACTGATATAACAAAACAAATTATTTCAGACGAACCTGTAGATAGTAGTGATGTAATAGAATAATTACTTATACATAAAAAAAGAAAATCACTTTAGATGAAAATCTAAGGTGATTTTTTTATAAGAAATTGACAGACTATTTTGAGCTTATTATAATAAAATTACCAAAAGTAGTAAAAGCATACAAAGATAATATGACTATAAGTCAAATTGCTGAAATTGTAGACTTGGAAGAATATGAAATAAAAAAATCCTAACTGAAAAAATGAATTAAATAAATAGTACCTCATATACTAAATATAAAATAGTATGTGAGGTTTATTTTTATGAATTTAAATAAAAAAAGAGCGATATTTTTAAGCGTTTTTATATTACTTCCGATATTGATAGCAAGTATAAAAAATAATGAAAATACAATACAATTTATAGATACAATGGCCACTCCAGTAACTTCAAAAACAATAGTGATTGATGCTGGCCATGGAGGTGAAGATGGTGGAGCTGTAAGTGCAAATGGAGTATCAGAAGCTAGCTTAAATTTGGCAATTAGTTTGAAGTTACAAGGATTATTAGAGAGCTCTCGGAGCAGAAGTTGTACTTACAAGGTCAGATGAAAATGCAATATATGACATTGATAAAAAGACTTTAAAACAAAAGAAAGTGTCTGATATAAAAAATAGAGTGAAAATTGGTAATTCTTCATCTGCAGATATTTTTGTGAGTATTCATTTAAATAAAATAAATGAAAGTCAGTATTATGGCTGGCAAACTTTTTTTAAAAGTGGAAATGAGAAAGGAAAAAGTTTAGCAACAGCAATTCAAAATAATTTAAATGAGGCAATACAAAGAGAAAATAAAAGAGTACCAATGAAAATAAGTAATGTATATATAATAAAAAATGTTGAAATTCCGACAACTATTGTAGAGTGTGGCTTTTTATCAAATCCAGAAGAAGAAAAGTTATTGCAAAATAATGAATACCAAAATAAATTAGCGTGGGGAATTTATAATGGAATAATGGAGTATTTTTATACAAATAGTAAATAACAAAATATTGAATATTATTCCACTGCTTGGAGACAATATGTGTAAAACACATACCAAGGAGTGGATTTTTTTGTGAAAAATTTTAAGGATAAAATAAGATTAAATATAAGTGGAGCTGTACTTGACAAAAATCAATTGTGTATGCAAATGGAAAAGCTGGCATCTGATAATATAATTATACAAAAATCAAGTAAAGAAACGTATCCAATACCAATGCTTGAAGAAGACTTTGAAATTATAAAGCAGACCTATAAACTTCTAAATAATCATGTGAAATTAAAAATACCAATTCATCCAGCGGGAGAATGGATTTTAGACAATTTTTATATAATAGATGAAAGCGTAAAGGCGATTTCAAAAGAACTTACACTAAAGAAATACACAAATTTTTTAGGATTAGCCAATGGTGAATATGCGGGTTTTGCCAGAGTTTATGTGCTTGCATCCCAAATGGTCGCATATACAGATGGAAAAGTAGAATATGAAAATTTGGAATACATGTTAGAAGCATATCAGAATAAAAAAACTTTAAACATGGATGAAATATGGAATATAGGATTATTTATACAAATAGTTTTAATACAAAAAATAAGAAAATTATGTGAAAGTATATACTTATCACAAATGCAAAAATACAAAGCAGAAATAATATTATCTAGATTCTTTAAAGAAGACAATTTAAAACTTCCTGTTTTTTCAAAAGCAACTATAATAAAAACTACTCAAATGAAAAATACTTTTATTGAATACATGTCATACAAATTAAAAAAATACGGACGCAAAGCTTATGGTTATATGAATGTACTGGAGGAAGTGGTAAGTAGAGCAGGTGGAGAAATTTCAGAAATAATAAAAAAAGAGCATTTTGAAGTAGCAGTAAAAAAAGTATCTATGGGTAATTGTATAATATCATTAAAAAATATAGGAAGAATAAATTTTACAGAAATTTTTGAACAAATAAATGGAGTTGAAGAAATACTAAAGCAGGATCCAGTAGGCCAATATGAAAAGATGGATATGGACACAAAAATTTATTATAGAAATTCAATTCAAGAGCTAGCTAAAAAAACAAAAATATCAGAAATATATATAGCAAAGAGTGCGTTAGCATTAAGTATTGAAGCAAGTAAACAAAATGAAGAAACAAAAAAAGCACACATAGGGTATTATTTAATTTCAAATGGAAAAAAAGAGTTGTTAAAAAGCCTGGATGTAAGAAAAAGTATAGGTTTAGAGACAAAAACAAAAGTAAATCTTTATATATATGGTATATGGGGAATAAGCATAATAATTTTAATAGGAATCATCGCAGAAAGTTATAGGACTTTAGTAGAAAATAGTAATTTGGAGGCTATGATTTTTTCTATATTGATAGCTATTTCAATAATTATACCAATAGAAAATATTGTATGCAAGGTAGTACAAAACATTTTAAGTAAAATTGTAAAACCAAAACAAATTCCGAAACTTGATTTTCAAAATGGAATTCCTAAAGAATATACAACAATGGTAGTAATTCCTACTATTTTAAAAAGCAAAGAAAAAGTAAAAGAACTGGCGCAAAAATTAGAAGTTTATTATATTGCCAATAAATCAGAAAATTTATATTTTACAATTTTGGGAGATTGCTCGAGTGGACAAAATGAACAAGAAAAATTTGATGAAGAGGTAATAAATGAAGGATTAGCAGAAGTTGAAAGACTAAATAAAAAATATCCATCTACTGAATTTAAAAAATTTAATTTTATATATAGAAAAAGAATTTGGAGTGAATCTGAAGGATGTTTTATGGGATGGGAAAGAAAAAGGGGCTTACTTAACCAGTTTAATAACTATTGTTTAGGAAAAATACAAAATCCATTTAGAATAAACACTTTAGAAGACGAATTTAGTATACTAAAAAAGAAAAATACAATAAAATATATAATCACACTAGATAGTGATACAGAATTAACGTTAAATTCAGGACTGGAACTAATTGGAGCTATGGCGCATATTTTAAATAAACCGTTACTTAACGATACTAAAGACTTGGTCGTTAGTGGACATGCACTTATGCAACCAAGAGTTGGAATTGGTCTTTTAGAAAGTAGAGAAAGTATATTTACACAAATCTTTGCGGGAATTGGTGGAACAGATTCTTATACTTCAAGTGTATCAGATACTTATGAAGATAATTTTGGTGAGGGAATATTTACAGGAAAAGGAATTTATGAGCTTAAAACTTTTGAAGACGTGCTAGATAGCGAGATTAAAGAAAATATGGTTTTGAGTCATGATTTGCTAGAAGGAAGCTATCTAAGATGTGGACTTATATCAAATGTTTTATTAATGGATGGATTTCCAAGTAACTATTTAAGCTATAGGACAAGACTTGCAAGATGGATTAGAGGAGATTATCAAATAACACAATGGTTAAATAAGTATATTGTAGATAAAGAAAATAAGAAAAAGAAAAATCCGCTAAATAAATTAAGCAAGTATAAAATATTTAGCAATATTGTAAGAAGTAAACAGGAAAGTGCAGTACTAGCGCTGATTCTATTATTTTTTATAATAGACACTTGTGTAAATAAAAAGTTATACATTTTGCCTGTAATTGCTATTCTTTCAGTCATAGTACCATTTGTAATAGATTTAATAAATAATATTACTTCGAAAAATGATACTATAAAAACAAAGGAATTCACTAAGACTATTGATGGAGTTGGAGCAAGTTTTTTAAGAGCAATATTAGATTTAGGAACTATTCCAGACAAATCAATGCTATCAATAAAATCAGAAGTAAAAGCTTTGTATAGGATGAAGATTAGCAAAAAGCACTTATTGGAATGGATGACATCAGAAGATGCAGAAAAAAGTACAAAACAAAGTTTAAGTACGTATTATTCTACTATGAAGGCAAATATTATTTTGGGGATAATAATGCTAATTTTTTCTATTATAACTAATAGTTTGCTTGTAGAAACTATAGGACTAATTTTATGTGCTTTATGGATTTCTATGCCAGCCATAATGAACTATATAGGAAGAAAAAATAAAGAAATAAATAAAGTCCAAGAACTTTCAAAAGAAAACAAAGATTATATTATTGATGTGGGAAGAAAGACTTGGCAATATTTTAAAGATAATATAAATGAAAATAATAATTTCCTTCCACCGGATAACTATCAAGAGGATAGAAGGCAAAAAGTTGTGCAAAGGACTTCTTCCACAAATATTGGACTTGGACTACTTGCAGTTATAGCAAGTTATGATTTAAAATACGAAACATTGGAAGAAACTATGAATTTGTTATATAAAATGATTGAGACAATATCAAATCTTCAAAAATGGAACGGACACTTGTATAATTGGTATAATACAAAAACATTAGAACCTTTAGTTCCAAGATATGTATCATCAGTAGATAGTGGAAATTTTGTAGGATATTTATATGTTACAAAGCAATTTTTAGAAGAAGTAAAAGATAAAGGATTGCAAGTAGATATACAAACTATGATAAAAATGATTGATGATATAATTGAAAGTACAAATTTTAAAGTATTATATGATGAAAAAACTAGACTTTTCTCAGTTGGATATAATGTGGAAGAAGATAAACTTACAGATTCATATTATGATTTATTAGCTTCAGAGGCAAGACAAACAAGCATTGTTGGAATCGCTAAAAAAGATATATCGGAAAAGCATTGGTACAATTTAAGCAGAACTCTTACAACCTTAAATAAATATAAAGGGTTAGTGTCATGGTCAGGAACAGCTTTTGAATATTTAATGCCTACTATAAATATTCCAGGATATCCAGGAAGTATACTAGAGGAATCATGTAAATTTATGATAATGAGTCAAATAGAGTATGCTAAAAAAATTGGAATACCCTGGGGAATATCAGAAGCAGCATTTAACCTAAAAGACTTAAATAATAACTATCAATATAAAGCTTTTGGAATACCATGGCTTGGTTTAAAAAGAGGACTAGAAGAAGAAGTTGTAGTTGCATCTTATGGTTCAATTTTAGCAATAAATGAAGTGCCAAACGAAGTAATAAGAAATATGAAAGAATTAGAAAGATTAGGAATGTACGATAGATACGGATTCTTTGAGTCAATAGATTTTACCCCAGATAGAAATTCTAAAAGATATAGTCAAGTAAAAACTTTTATGGCACATCATCAAGGATTAATACTACTTTCAATAAATAATCTTATAAATAATAGAATATTTCAAACTAGATTTATGAGAAATCCAGAAATGATGGCAATAAAAATACTACTAGAAGAGAGAATGCCACAAGATATGATAATTACAAAAGAAGAGAAAGAAAAGATTGAAAAGATAAAATATAAAGATTATGAAGATTATGCACAACGAAAATATACTAAAATAAATGATAAACTAAATATATCAAATGTAATTGCTAATGATAAATATACTATTATTATGGATCAGTATGGAAATGGATATAGCAATTATGAAGATATACAAGTAAATAGGTTTAAACAAACAGATGATATAGATGAAGGAATTATGTTCTATATAAAAAATATAAGAACCAAAAAAATATGGACAAATACCATATCGAAATTTGATATAAGACCAGAAAAATATAACTTTATATTTGCACCAGAAATGAATAAATTTATAAGAAACGATGAGAATATTGAGACGACAACAAAAATTATAGTAGATACTGATGAGCCTGTCGAGATTCGAAATATAATATTAAAAAACAGTGGAAATAGTGAAGAAACATTAGAAGTAACAAGTATGTTGGAACCAATTATATCAAATAAATTTCAGGACTACAGTCATAAGGCTTTTAACAATTTATTTTTAAGGTATGAATATATAGATGAAATTTCAACAATATTGGTAGAAAGAAAAGCAAGAACTGAAAATGAAAAAGATATTTTTATGGCAGTGAATTTATATAGTGAAAGTAATAATTTTAGCAAACTAGAATTTGAAATAGACAAAGAAAAATTTGTTGGACGAAATAATTTAGAATATCCACGAGCTGTAAAAAATTCCACACCACTTAGTACAACTATTGGATATACTACAGAGCCAATTATAGCAATTAGAAGAACAGTAACAATAAAACCATCAGATTCTGCTATGTTAAATTTAATAATATCAGTAGGAAAATCAAAAGAAGAAGTATTAAAAAATATTGTGAAATTTATGAATAGTGAAAATGTTAGTAGAACATTTGAACTTTTGAGGGCTAAGAGTGAAGCTGAAAATAGATATTTAGGAATAAAAGGAATAGATTTAGAAATATATCAAAGGTTGCTAACACAGCTAATGTTCCCACCAAAAACCGAAAATAAAAAAGGTATGTCCTATGTAGAAGCTTCTGAGTTATGGAAGTTTGGAATATCTGGAGATAATCCCATTTTACTTTTAAAAATAAAAGAAATAATAGATATTGATATGCTAAAAGAAGTATTAAAGGCATATGAGTTCTTCAGGGTAAAGAATATTAAGATTGATTTAGTAATTATAAATGGCGAAAAAGAATCATATGAAAATATAGTAAGAGAAGCAATAATGTCTGCTATTTTAAATGAAAATTTAGCATATTTATTAAATATATCTGGTGGAATTTTTATTTTTAATAACTTAGAAAAATCAGATAGAAATATATTAGAGACAAAAGCAAATGTTATATTAAATGCTAATTATAGTTCATTAAAACTACAAATTGAAGACATCGAACTGAAACAAGAAGAAAATACAAAAGAACCTAGCAAAGAAGTTATATTAAATAGAAGTAATGAGGAATATGAAAGAGTAGAAAATTCAGAGTTTAAAGATTTAAAATACTTTAATGAGTATGGGGGATTTTCTGAAGATGGAAAAGAGTATTTAATAAAAGTGAATAAAAATATAAAAACACCAACAGTATGGAGTAATATTTTAGCAAATAAGGAATTTGGAACTTTAACAACAGAAAGTATGGGAGGATACACGTGGTATAAAAATAGCAGACTGAATAGACTAACTGCGTGGTCTAATAATAGCATTCAAGATATACCATCAGAAGTAATCTATTTAAAAGATATGACTTCTGGAAAAAAATGGTCATTAGGAGCAAGCCCTATGCCGGATGAAAATGATTATTATATAACTTATGGTTTTGGATATAGCAAATATTTGCATAACTCATTAAAGATAAAGCAAGAAGTTAAAATGTTTGTACCACAAAATGATAATGTAAAAATAAATTTAATTACTTTTGAAAACCAAAATCCACAGAAGAAGAAACTAAAGCTTATATATTATATAAAGCCAGTTTTAGGTGAGGATGAAATAAAAACAAATACTGAAATAAGCTTAAAGTATAAGTCAAACATGGTCTTTGCAGAAACTTCAAAGGATTCAAAAATGTTTGTGTCAAGCAGTGAAAAAATTACTTCTTTTACAGGTAGTAAAAATTCATTTTTTAAAGGAAAGGGATTAAGTAATCCGGAATGTTTTGATGAAGTGAATTTAAGTTATGAAAATTCCTATTCACAAGAAGGAATCATTGCAATAAAGATGGAGATAGAAGTAGAAGCTTATGCTACAAAAGAAATAAGCTTAATACTAGGAACAGGAACTAGCATAGAAGAAATGCAAGAGCTAAGTTATAAGTATTCAAATATAAATAATTGCAAAAGTGAGTATATGAACAATAAAAGATATTGGAATAACTTAGTGAATACTCTGCAAGTTAAAACTCCAGTTGAATCAGTAAATATAATGTTAAATGGATGGCTTATTTATCAGTCTATTGTAGCAAGATTATATGGAAGAACAGGGTTCTATCAATCAGGAGGAGCATATGGATTTAGGGATCAATTGCAAGATACTTTAGCTTTAAAATATATAGATACAAATTTTGAAAGAAAACAAATTCTAAAACATGCAAGAAATCAGTTTTCAGAAGGAGATGTGCAACATTGGTGGCATGAGGAAACTTCTAGAGGAATAAGAACTAGAATGAGTGATGATATGTTATGGTTACCATTCGTAACTGCAGATTATATTGAATTTTCAAATGATTATTCTATATTAAGTGAAAATCTATCATATAAAGTAGGAAAAGTTTTGGATGTAAATGAAAATGAGAGATATGATAAATATTTAGACAGTGATTTTAAAGAAAGCTTATATGAACATTGTATAAAGGCGATTGAAAAAGGAATAAACTTAGGTGAAAAAGGACTTCCAAAGATAGGTACTGGAGATTGGAATGATGGAATGAGCAATGTGGGAGCAAAAGGAAAAGGAGAAAGTGTTTGGCTAGGATTTTTCTTATATAATGTACTAGATAAATTTATTCCGATTTGTTTATTTATGAGTGATACTGAAAGAGCAGAAAAATATAAAAGGATAATGATTGATTTAAAAAAAGCATTAAATACTACTGCGTGGGATGGAAGGTGGTATAGGAGAGCTTTTTCAGATGATGGAGAAATTTTAGGAAGTCTGCAAAACGAAGAATGTAGAATTGATAACATTTCACAAAGTTGGGCAGTTATTTCTAACGCGGGAGATAACGACAAAAAATATATAGCAATGGAAAGTTTAGAGAATCATCTAGTAGATAGAGAAATAGGAATAATAAAATTACTTGATCCGCCATTTGATAAAACAAAAACAAATCCAGGATATATAAAATCATATTTGCCAGGAACAAGAGAAAATGGAGGACAGTATACTCATGCTGCGACCTGGACCATTATTGCTGAAACAATGTTAGGGTTAAATGATAAGGCATATGAAAACTTTAGAATGATAAATCCAATAGAACATGCAAGGACAAAAGAAGAAGCAAGTAAATATAAAGTTGAACCATATGTAATATCTGCTGATGTATATGGGAAAAACAATCTTGCAGGAAGAGGTGGATGGACCTGGTATACAGGATCAAGCAGTTGGTATTATATTGCAGGTATTAAATATATTTTAGGATTGAATATTGAAAATGGATATATTATGCTAAAGCCACATGTACCAAGTACGTGGAATGAATATGAAATAAAATATAAAATAAGTGGAAATGTTTATAATATTAAAGTAAGAAACAATACTGCAAAATCCACAATAAGTGAACAAGTTGTGCAAAAGTTTGTATGTAATGGAGAAGAAATAAAAGAAAATAGATTGAAGATTATTCCTAATAGTGGAATTTATAATATAGAAGTAGAAATATAATAAAGAAATCTTGTTTTATAACTGATAAAAATGACGAAATTTGTCAAATTATGAAACAAGGTTTTTTATTATTTAAATTCTTGAAATCTTTGTGAAATATTATAGTAATATTATTGAAAAAAACTTTGACAATATGTAATAGTAGAGGTATAATTGGGATGATATATATTTTATAGAAAGAGAGCTAGCATGCTAGCTTAGAGTAGAAAAATATGATAGAAGAACCAAGAAAAAGACAAATAAGTAATGCACCAAGGACAGAGGAAAGAAAGTATAAAGGATCAAAAGCAAGTAGACAAAAAGCAGTAGCAATCAAAAAGATTAAATATGCTGCAAAAATTGCTACAATTACAGCAGCGCTTGCAGTAACCGTTGTAGGAGCAGGTGTGCCTGTTATTGAAAATATGTTAGATAATCATAACAGGACAACTACTGTTAAAGAGGCTATTATTGCTGCAGAGACAACTAATGATTATCAAAAGGAAATCAAAGAGCAAGATGTTAAACAAGAAATTTCTGAATTTAACAACCTTGTAAATAGATACAAAGAACTTACTGAGAAAAAAGATAAAACAGGAGCAGAACAAGTTGAACAAATACAAACAGCAATGAGAATTTGCAATTTATATCCAACTGTAATTGATTTTAGAACAGCATTATTAAGAACAGAAGTTGCTGATGCTGTTGGAATAACTGACCCAGAAGAAATTGCTAAGATAAAAATTACTTGCACATGGCACTATGAAGGCTCAAGTGTACCATCAGCTTCGGCTCCAAGTATTGAATTACCAAATGGTACTGAATATCTAAAAGGAAATATGGATTCAAAATTAGTTAAAGAGATTGAAGATGTTAGACAGCATTTAGATTATGGTATAGATACTGAAAATGCAACAGAACAAGAACTTTATAAAAAAGCAGGAGATATAATAAAATACTATAATGATATTGATTATTCGCAAAAGTATGATATAGAAGGTGTAGAAAAAGAAGGTAAAAAACCTGCTTTAAAAACAGTTAAGGAGTCTGATGATAGGACTGACAGATAAATAGAAGAAAGGATATTTTTTCGATGAGAGAAGAACTAGACCCAAATAAAAAAACTATTTTAGTAGTGGATGATGAACGTCCTATAATTGATATATTAGTATATAATTTAAAAAAGGAAGGATATAGTACATTAGAGGCAACTGATGGAGAAATGGGCCTAAAGATGGCTCTTGAACAAAGACCAAATCTAATATTACTAGATGTAATGCTTCCTAAAATGGATGGATTAACAGTTTGCAAAAGAGTTAAGCAAGCTTATAATGTACCAGTTGTAATGATTTCAGCAAAAGATGAAGAAATAGATAAAATAGTTGGACTAGAACTTGGTGCAGATGATTATGTTACAAAACCATTTAGTGTGAGAGAACTAATGGCAAGAGTAAAAGCAAATTTGAGAAAAGTTGATGATGAAAAAGAGGAAAAGAGCAAGGGAGATAAGGAAAAACAAAATAAAATTGTTGTTGGTGATTTAGAACTTGACTTAGAAAAAGTAGAAGTAAGAGTAAAAGGACAAGTAAAAAATCTTACACCAAAAGAATTTGAACTTGTAAAATTTCTAGCACTTCAACCAGGAGTTCCAGTTACAAGAGAAGTACTACTTGAAAAAGTATGGAACTATGAATATTATGGAGACATAAGAACAGTTGACGTTACAGTTTGTAGAATAAGAGAAAAACTAGGTGATAGTACAAAAAACTCTAAAATTATAATAAACAAAAGAGGTATTGGATATTATTTGGCAGCTAAGTAGGGAGTAGTTTATTATGAAAAATTTACAAGCTAAGATATTATTTATTTTTGGAATAATTGGAATTGTAATTATATTTGGTATGGGTGGATTTTTTCACTATATAATAGATAATGCAAATCAAATGCTATTAGCAGGTTCTAATGTTGAAACAGTATATCAAACACAGTTATTACAGGAAAAAATACTAATATTAGGTGCAATATTAGTATTTTGCTGTATTATAATTTTGCTATGGGTATATATATATAACACAATTATAGCTCCTATGAACAGGTTAGTAAAAAGTGCAGAAGCAATGTCTAATAATAGTAGTAAAGAACTTGCTAGGATTCCAAAAAGTAAAAAGAAGCATAACACAGAGTTTGATAAACTTGCGAATGTGATAGGAAAAATGACAGGAGAATTAAAGCAGAATCTAGCAGATGTAAAAAGACAAAAAAACGAAATTGAAGCAATATTTTTACATATAAATGATGGAATTTTAGCTTTTGATGAACATGGCAAAATAGTTCAAATAAATCCTGCAGCTAAGGAATTGTTAAATATAAATGAAAAAAATACATTCCAAGAGATTTTCAATAGAGAAGAAACAAAAATAAATATGGAAGCGATAATGTACTTAGACAATTGGACTACATCAGAGGTAAGAATGGTTGTAGGAGAAAAAACAGTAAATGTATTTTTAGCTCCATATAAAGATGAAAACGATTTTGGAATAGGAATTATTGCAGTAATTCAAGATATAACAGAACATGTAAAATTAGACAATATGAGAAAAGAATTTGTAGCAGATGTATCACACGAACTAAAAACACCAATAACTTCGATAATAGGCTATGCAGATACTTTGCAAGATGGGGATTATGATAAAGAAACAAGTTCAAAGTTTTTATCAGTAATATCTTCTGAAGGTCATAGAATGGCAGATTTAGTAAGTGATTTACTAACTTTATCTAGATATGATACAAATAGAATAAAGAAAGAACCTACTGAATTTGACTTAGGAGAACTTGCTAAAAAGTGTGAAGAAAAGTTAAAAATAGAAGTTGCTAAAAAGAAACAGGAAATAGAGTGTTATGTAACAGCAGATGTTCCACCAGTGTTTGCAGACAAAAATGGAATAGAACGAGTAATATTAAATGTGTTATCAAATGCTATTAAATATACTGGTGAAGGTGGAAAAATAAAAATATATGTAGGTTTTGTCTATAATGATGCTTATATTAAAGTAATAGATAATGGAATAGGAATCCCAGAAGCTGATTTATCAAGAATTTTTGAAAGATTTTATAGGGTAGATAAAGCAAGATCAAGGGAAATGGGAGGAACTGGACTTGGTTTATCTATAGCAAAAGAAATATTAGATCAAAACAATGGTAATATCAATATAAAAAGTGAATATGGCAAAGGTACTGAAGTTGTAATAAGAATACCTGCTGTAAAGAAAACTGAAGAAAAAGATTAAAGGAAAAATATCAATATATTATTGATAATTATGGAGAATATATATGGATGAAAAAACAAAAAATATATTAGAATGGGTAGAATGTATTGTAATTGCAGTAGTTCTTGCTTTATTTATAAGATATTTTGTAGGAACTCCTACAATAGTAAAGCAAAGGTCGATGTATCCAACATTAGTTGAAGGAGATAGACTGATATTAAATAGATTAACTAAAACATTCAACAAAATGCCTAAAAGAGGAGATATAATTACATTTGAAGAGCCAAGTAAACTTTCATATAAAGCAGAGGAAGTCGATCTATCTAATCCAGTAGCTCAGTACACAAATGAACCTACTTCATTAATGGGAAAATTTAAATACTATGTACTAGAATGGGGAAAGAGAAGCTACATAAAAAGAGTTATAGCTTTGCCTGGAGAATATGTCGAAATTAAAGATGGAAAAGTTTATATAGATGGAAAAGAACTTGATGAGTCAGCGTATTTACAAGATTCTGTTGTAACTGAAGCAGGGGTAAATGGTGTATTTACTGATTTTATTGTTCCTGAAGGATGTGTATTTGCAATGGGAGATAATAGACCAGGCTCAGGAGACTGCAGAATGTTTGGATGCATACCTGTAGAAAAAATTGAAGGTACTGTAGTAATGAGGTTTTGGCCATTAAATAAAATTGGAACAATAAAAAAAGCAGAATAATTAATAAGGAGATAGAAATTGATTTTTGAAAAACTAATAGGAAATGATAAAATTAAAGAAGAATTAGCAGATACAATAAAATCAAACAATGTTTCTCATAGTTATTTATTTGCAGGACCTGAGGGAATAGGGAAAAAGCTTTTTGCAAGAGAATTTGCAAAAGCGTGTCTATGTCTTAGTGAAGAAAAGCCTTGTAGCAAATGCAGTTCGTGTGTAAAATTTGATGGAGAAAATAATCCGGATTATAAAGAAATTGGCCCAGATGGTAATTCAATAAAAATTGCTCAAATAAGAGAATTACAAGAGAGAATATATGAAAAGCCCATTGCTTCAAGTAAAAAAGTAATTGTAATTGATGATAGTGATAAAATGACTGAAGAAGCTCAAAATGGTTTATTAAAAACTCTAGAGGAACCACCAGAGTATGCAATTATAATTTTAATTGCAACAAATGAAAATAAGTTATTGAATACTATAAAATCAAGGTGCTTAAAAATAAGTTTTTCTGCAATATCAGATGTTGAAGTAAAAAAGTACATAATACAAAATAATATAATAGAGAGCCCAAGCGAAAATATATTAAAAGTATGTGCTGGAAGTCTTGGAAAAGTACAGCATGTAGCAGAAAACTTAGAAATTTATAATCAAATTGAAGATGTTACAAATAAGCTAATTGCAGGTAATATAAAAAATATGGTGGACATGTTTAATAAATTTCAAGTACTATATGATAACAAGGATAATGTTTTAGAATTATTAGATTATATGATAGTTATTATATATAGTTTTATTGTTCAAAAACAAAATTTTTCTCAAAAATGGTTAAACATAGTTCAAATAATAGAAAAGAGTAAAATAAAACTTAATTCAAACACTAATACAGATATGTGTATAGACGAGTTGTTAATGAATATATTCGAGAAAATTTAAAAGAAAGGAGTAAAAAGTTGAAAGATATAGTAGGAGTAAGATTTAAAAAGCCTGGAAAGATATATTTTTTTGATCCAGGATATATACAACTTAAAAATGGTGATAAAGTAATTGTTGAAACAAGTGCTGGAGAAGACATTGGAGAAATAGCAATAAATAAAAGGTCTTTACCAGAAGAAAAATTGCAAGCACCGCTAAAGAAAATTATAAGAATAGCTAATGCTAAAGATTTAAAGCATGACAAAGAAAATAAAGAAAAAGAAAAGAAGGCCTTTAGTGTTTGTGAGAAAAAGATAAAAGAACATGGATTAGATATGCATTTAGTTGAAGTTGAATGTAAGTTTGACAATTCAAAAATTATTTTTTATTTCACAGCAGACGGAAGAATTGATTTTAGAGATTTAGTAAAAGATTTAGCAGCAATTTATAAAACAAGAATAGAATTAAGACAAATTGGTGTAAGAGATGAAGTAAGAAGAATTGGAGGAAATGGTGTTTGTGGTAGAGAACTATGTTGCTGTTCTTTCCTAAATAACTTTGATATAGTATCAATAAAAATGGCCAAAGAGCAAAGTGCATCATTAAATCCATCAAAAATATCTGGAAATTGTGGAAGACTTATGTGCTGTTTAAAATATGAACAAGAAGCATATGAAGAAAAATTAAAAAAATTACCGAAGGTTGGTTCAACAGTTAGAACTGAAGATGGAGAAGGAATAATAACTGGACTAGAAGTGTTAAAGGAAAATGTAAAAGTTCAATTTAAAAAGGATGATGTTACTACATATAAAATGTATAATGCTAAAGATATAAAGGTAATAAAAAGTGCAGTGGGAAATCAAGATTCATATGACCAAGAAGAACTTGAAAATTTAAAAGAATTAAAACGTTTAGAAAAACTTGCAAAACAGGAAAAGAAAAACGAAGAAGAACAAGAAGATTATTAAAATAAAAGATAAAGTTGAAATGTTAAAATATACATTCAACTTTATTTTTTATTGAAAAATATATAAAATTTAAATAGAACTCTACGGTTTAAGTTAATTATGGAGTAAAAAAATAAAACACAAAAATCTGTGCTTAAAATCATCCTAATTTATTTTCTCTTTTTTCGAATCTATCAATTGCTTCTACATCCTTGAAACAAGGAGAATCAAAAAAATCTTTTAATTCAATATTAAACCCTTCACATATATGAATAATAGAACTGATAGTAGGTTCTTTTACTTTTCCTCTTTTTAAATCACTGATTATAGAGTTAGAGATACCAGCTAAATATGAAAGCTTGTATACTGACAAATTGCGTTCTTTAAGTAATTCGTTAAGTCGTAAGATTATAGCATCTGATAATAACATGAAAATCCTCCTAGATAAACATTCAAAATAAAGTATAACAAAGTAAAGAAAAATAATATTTGGAACTATCCGAAAAATAGACAAAATTTGTTGACTTTTTTGTTGTTTATTTATAAAATGTATATAATCATTCGGATACTTCCGTATAATAATAAACTTATTATTAAAAAAATGTGCATATTATATATGAAAGTAGGAAAATCTAATACAAAAAGTAAAAAGAAGGGTGAAAGACAAATGAAAAAATATATAAAAAATAAATGCAATGAAAATCAAGTAAAAGAAAATAAATGCTTTAATTATAATAATGGTATAACGCTGGTTGCATTAGTTGTGACAATAGTTGTACTTTTAATTTTAGCAGGAGTTACAATAAATTTAGTAATAGGGGAAAATGGATTAATAAGTAGGGCAAAGGAAGCAAGGGAAAAAACTGAAGAAGCAAAAGAAAGTGAAAATATAAGTTTTAATGAAGTGACAGATTATATAAAACAAACAGTGGGAGTGTCTGCCTCTGGAATAACCAAAGATGATTATGGAAAAGTTGTGACAAATTATAATGCTGATGGAAAGACATGGGAAATTTTTTATGCAGACGATAGCAATGTATATTTAATAACAAAAGAGAGTTGTGGAGAACAAACTTTAGATGATAAAATTGAAGGATATAACGGAACGGTGGATTTTGATGGAAGTGAGAAATTTAGAAAAAAATTTCCAGCAGTTCAAGCAGGTTGGTTATATAAAATTTATACGCCGTCAAAAGACGGAAATGGAATATTAAATTATTCTAGCAGTTATGTAAATATGAGAGCAACAGAATATTTATTAGATAGTTCTGTATGGAATGAAAGGTATTTAGATAATACTAAAGCAGATTGGACAATAGGTGGTGCAACGTTAGAGTTATTGGTGGCTTCCTATAATAAATATAAAAATGAAAATCTTGGGGTGGAATTATTAAAAGACTATGGATATGAAAAAACAATTAATGGGGGACTAGAAAAGGATGAAATATATAATTATAGATTTTCATATTGGTTAGCATGTCCAAATAATTATGACAGCAATTATATAAGTTATGTTTATTTTCAACAAGGAAGGGTAAGCAATGGAAATTATGAACTTCCTTCAGGTATTCGTCCAGTAGTATGTTTGAAATCAAATATTAAATTAAAACTTAATGACGACAAAATTTCATATTCAATAGAGTAATATATGAATTGGTATGATTTAAAATATATTATAAAAAGAATTAGATGAAAGCTAGTTCTTTTTATTTTGTTTAGTCTTATCAGTCAGTACATCAAAATCTCCTTGACACAACGGTTAAATAAGAATATACTTTACATATAGAATTTAAAGGAAAGGATTAAATATGAAAAATTATCCACCTTATGAAATAACTGATAAAATATTAAATTATGTATCAGATATAATGAAAAAAATTGGAGAAGCTAATTACTTTGAAAGTTTAAATAAATATCCAGAGCTAAGAAGAAAATCAAGAATAAGATCAATTCATTCTTCTTTGACAATAGAAAATAATCAATTATCATTATTCCAAGTTGAAGATGTAATAAATGGAAAAATGGTAGTAGGTGAACAAAAGGATATTCAAGAAGTAAAAAATGCTTACAATGCTTATGAACAAATAAATAAGATAAATCCTTATTCTGTGGAAGATTTGAAAAAGATACATGGAATATTAACTTTTTTGGTTGAAAAAGATGCTGGAAAGTTTAGAAATCATGGAGAAGGCGTCTTTGATAATGATGTTCTAATTTTTATGGCACCACCTGCAAATTTAGTTCCTGAATTAATGGATAATTTATTTACTTGGTTGAATGAAAATAAAGGTAAAATTAATCCTCTAATATTATCCTGTGTATTTCATTATGAGTTTGTTTTTATTCACCCATTCCATGACGGAAATGGTAGAACAGCAAGACTTTGGCAAACAGCAATTTTAGCAAATTGGGAAAAAGCCTTCACATATTTACCAATAGAAAGTATGATAAAGAAAAATCAAGATGAATATTATAAAGTAATTGATAATTGCAATAAAGCTGGTAATTCAACTGAATTTATAGAATTTATGTTAAAAATGATAAATGATACAATTGATGAAACAGCAAAAATTACTACACAAGAAACTACACAAGAAACTACACAAGAAACTACACAAGAAAAAATTTTAAATCTTATAAAAAATAATCCTGAAATAACACAAACTCAAATGGCAGAAATACTTGGACTAACTAGAGATGGTATTTCATATAATATAAAACAGTTAAAAGAAAATGATGTTATAGATAGAATAGGACCAACAAAGAATGGAAAATGGATTATAAAAAAAGAAAGGAAGTAATTCTTTAATGGAAAATTTAGTAGAAATTAGATGGCACGGAAGAGGTGGCCAGGGTGCAAAAACTGCATCTTTGTTATTAGCTGATGCAGCTTTCAATACAGGAAAATACATTCAAGGATTTCCTGAATATGGCCCAGAAAGAATGGGGGCACCAATAACTGCATATAACAGAATTAGTAACAAACCAATAACAATACATAGTAACATTTATGAACCAGACTATGTTGTAGTTGTTGACGATACATTACTTGATTCTGTAGATGTAACAAGTGGTCTAAAAAAGGATGGTGCAATAGTAATAAATACAGTAAAAAATGCAGAAGAGATAAAATCAAAATTAAAAGGATATGAAGGAAAAATTTTTACAGTTGATGCAAGAAAAATTTCTGAAGAAGCACTAGGAAGATATTTTCCTAATACTCCAATGCTTGCAGCAATAGTAAAAGTTGCAAACATAATGCCTGAAGAAGCATTTTTAGCAGATATGGAAGGTTCATTTAAACACAAATTTGCTAAAAAGCCAGAAGTAATTGAAGGAAATATGAAAGCCTTGAAATTGGCATTAGAAATGGTAACTCAAATTTAGAAAAAGAAAGGAGAAAGATTATGGCAAAAATGAATATAGATAAAAATACTCCAGTAGAAAAATTAACACCGGGCGGAGTAATTTATGATGCTGGAAATGCTCGTGAATTTAAAACTGGTGACTGGAGAAGCATGTGCCCAGTTTGGATAAAAGAAAAATGTACACAATGTGGACTTTGTTTTCCTGTTTGTCCAGATGATTCAATACCAGTAAATAAAGAAATGAAAAGAGAAGATTTTAATTATGATTATTGCAAAGGATGCGGAATTTGTAGTAAAGTTTGTCCTTTTGGAGCAATAGTTATGAAAGAAGAAGGAGGAGAAGATAAATAATGAGTATAAGAGAACGCCTAAGTGGAAATGAAGCTCAAGCAGTTGCAATGAAACAAATAAATCCAGATGTTGTCGCAGCATTCCCAATCACTCCTTCAACAGAAATACCACAATATTTTTCTACTTTTGTAAGTAATGGAGAGGTAGATACAGAATTTGTTGCAGTTGAAAGTGAACATAGTGCGATGAGTGCATGCATTGGAGCAGAAGCAGCAGGTGCAAGGTCAATGACTGCAACATCTGCAAATGGATTATCATATATGTGGGAAATGCTTTATATTGCAGCAGGCTCAAGACTTCCAATAGTTTTATCATTAGTAAATAGAGCTGTATCTGCACCACTTAATATTCACAATGACCATTCAGATGCAATGGGAGTTAGAGATAGTGGTTGGATAATGATATTTTCTGAAAATAACCAAGAAGCTTATGATAACATGATAATGGCACATCAAATTGCAGAAAATAAAAATGTAATGTTGCCTTTAATGGTATGCCAAGATGGATTTATTACATCACATTCTATTGAAAATATAGAACTTATTGAAGATGAAAAAGTAAAAGAATTTGTTGGAACATACAAACCAGAGCATTATTTATTAAATCAAAACGAGCCTATAGCAGTAGGACCAATGGATTTACAAGCATATTTATTTGAACATAAATATCAACAAGCAGAAGCTATGAGAAATGCTAAAAAAGTTATTCTAGAAGTAGCTGATAAATTCGAAAAAATGACTGGAAGAAAATATGGATTGTTTGAAGAATACCAACTAGAAGATGCAGAAATTGCAATAGTTTGCATGAATTCAACAGCAGGAACAACAAAAGCTGTTGTTGACAAATTAAGAGAAAATGGAGTAAAAGCTGGACTTCTAAAAATAAGAGTATTTAGACCATTCCCAGTAGAAGAAGTAGCAAAAGCTTTAAAAAATGTAAAAGCTATAGCAATACTAGATAAAGCAGACAGCTTAAATGGTGCAGGTGGAGCTTTATATGAAGATGTAACATCTGCTATGTATACTGAAAATGTGCACGTTCCAGCCGTAAATTATATCTATGGAATTGGTGGAAGAGATACAACTACAAACGATATAGAAAAAGTATTTGAAGATTTACAAGAAATTGTAAAAGATGAAAAAAATGCAAAAGACCATTATAGATATTTAGGATTAAGAAAGGAGGCAAAATAATTATGGCATATAATATGAAAGAAGTAATTGCAAATAAGCCTTCTAGATTTACTGCAGGACATAGAATGTGTGCTGGTTGTGGAGCTCCACCAGTTGCAAGAATGATAATGAGAGCGCTTCATGAAAATGATAGAGCTGTTGTATCAAATGCAACAGGCTGTATGGAAGTATCAACTTGTATATATCCATATTCTGCATGGACTGATTCTTATATTCACACTGCATTTGAGTGTGCAGCAGCAACTTGTTCAGGAGCAGAAGCTGCATACAAATCATTAAAAAAGCAAGGAAAACTACGAGAACCAGAAGGAACACAAACTAAATTTATTACTTTTGGTGGAGATGGAGGAACTTACGATATAGGAATTCAAAGTTTATCAGGTGCAATGGAAAGAGGTCATGATATGACTTATGTTTGCTATGATAATGGAGCATATATGAATACAGGAATTCAGCGTTCATCAGCAACACCAAAGTTTGCTGATACAACAACATCTCCTGCTGGAAAAGTAATTCCAGGAAAGATGCAGTCAAGAAAAGATTTAACTTTAATTATGTGTGAACACCATTTACCTTATGTTGCTCAAACAATTGCAACAGGCAACTTTAAAGATTTGTATGAAAAAGCTGAAAAAGCAATTTATACAGAAGGAGCAACGTTCTTAAATGTTTTAGCTCCATGCCCAAGAGGTTGGGGATACAACACTGAAGACTTAATGAAGATAAATAAACTTGCAATAGATACATGCTATTGGCCTCTATATGAAGTAGAAAATGGTGTATTTCATATAACATATAAACCAGCAAAAAAATTACCAGTTGAAGAATTTTTACGTCCACAAAAACGTTTTAAACACATGTTTAAAGCAGGAAACGAATGGATGATAGAAGAATTTCAAAAAGAGGTTGACAAACGCTGGGAAGAGCTATTAAAATTAGAAGAGATAACAAATAAATAAAATGTTATCAATATTTATAAGGAGATGAATATTATGGCATATAAAATATCAGACCAATGTATAAGCTGCGGCGCATGTGCAGCAAATTGTCCAGTTTCTTGCATATCTTATGATGACGAATTAGGAAGATATAAAATTGACAAAGACCAATGTGTAAGCTGTGGCACTTGCGAAGCTGTTTGCCCAGTTGGAGCACCATCAGTAGAATAATAAAAAAGAAAATACCGAAGTAAATCAATGCTGTATTTATAGCATTTGATTTAACTTCGGTTTTATCACCTCTTTTGCTGTTTAATTTCTAGAAACTTATTTTGCCCAAGAATTAATTATTTCACCAAACTTTGCCAGTTCTCCAATGGGAACGATAAAATCCAAATAAACCTCAAAAGGAACCTTTGATGCTCCGACAATATCTCCGGATTGAACGTGCGCTAACTTCTTTTTCTGTAGCTTTTCTGGACCTTGAAATAAAAAGGTCACGCAGTAGGAAGAGTCACTTTTGTAAGTAACAAATCTAAAGTACATAGTATAGCCTTTTTTTAACAAGGACTCAATTTTGGATTTTGCTTTTATCCGATCAGGTATTTTGTAAATGTCCAGGGGGGTGATGTGAGAATTCTGGATGGAAATCGTAAGCTTACTTACTTGCTGAGCTAACTTTAAATCATCGACCTGAGAATAGTAGTTTTTGTCTGCTAGAGTTATCGGCATTTCCATGGCAAAATTCTTAATTTCTTGCATTTGCTTCTTTTCGTACATAAGCACAGTCCTTTCAATTCATAGCTTTTTGGATGATTTTCAAACAGCACAAATATATGCTTATTACATTATACTTTGTTTTACATAATATGTCAAACAAAGCACAATAAATATTATTTTTGCATAAAAAGTCATAATTTGACGAACGAATTTTCTTGACTTACTAGGAGTTTTTACGTATAATTTAATCAAATTTAAATCGATTTAATTTATTTTCTATTAATTTAATTCAGGAGGCAAAATTATTTCTAAAAAATTTTTAAAAGTCGTATTAGTAATAACTTTTTGTATGGTGCTAATAGCGAGTCTAAATGAAATCTTACAGAAGAAGAGAAAAAACAAAATAAGTGAAAATGTAGAAAAATGCTTTATAAATAATAACGTAGAAGAAAAAAATGAAGAATACAAGGCAGAAACAAACGCTGAAATACAAAATATAGAAGATACAAAAGATACAGAAAGTTTAAATATATTAGGATATTTAACTATTCCAGATATTTTATTAGAGGAAGCGCCAATAATGGAAGGTACTGATTTAGAAACTCTTTCGAAGGCAATTGGTCATTTTGAATCAACAAGTTTATTTTATGGAAATGTAGGACTTGCTTCTCACAATTCAGGAGGACAAGGAGACTATTTTAAAAATTTAAAGGATATTTCAATAGGAAGTTTTATATATTATAAAACTGAAAATGGAATAAAAAAATATATAGTTACGTTCAAACAAATTATTTCTGAAAATGATTTTACACTTTTAAAAGAAAATACTAATAATCGAATAACGCTGATAACTTGTACTAAAGATGGAAAAAATAAAAGACTTTGTGTGCAAGCATTAGAAGTGTAAGAAAGAAGGTAAAATGGATAGATTAATGAAAGTAATAAATTTATTAGTTGTTATATTATTAATGTTTAATTTTATGCCAGTAGTAACTTTGGCAAAAGATAAAGTAACATTAGAAAAAGATCATGATTGTACTTCTTTACTTAAAATAAAAGGAAAAGACAGTATGAAAGGAGTAACATATGTAGTATATAAAAATGAGGAAACAAATGAAAAACAACCAGCTTTTTGTGTTGAACCAGAAAAGCCTGGAATTGGTACAGGTGCTGGTGACAGTTATGATGTTACATTAAGCATGCTTGATAATGAAGAACTTTGGAGAATACTATATAAGGGATTTATGGGAAGTACTTATGAGGAATGGAACTTAGAATGTCAAGATGATTTATATTATGCAACAAAAACAGCTATACATTGTCTAGTTCAAAAGGTGGCACCAAACCAAAAATATGAAGAACCAACAAGAGTTGGATATGGCGAAAACGTTGGTTTTGAAGACGTTTTAAGAAGAGGAAGAAGAGTATTAGAAGTTTCTCAAGAATTATATGAATATGGAATAAATGGAAAAGAAAAATACAAAGAGCCAGAAATTTCAATAGAAAAAATAAATGAATATGAACAAAGTATAGAAAATGAGAAGTATCTAATACAAGAATATAAAGTAAATGGTAATAGAAATATTAGTAGCTATGATGTTGAAATTTTAAATTTTCCAGATAATACGAAGATTTTAGCAGATACAAATATAGAAACAAACCATATGAATACAAATGTGTTTAAAATAATAATTCCAGAAAAAAATATTAAAGAAAATATAGAAGGACAAATAAAAATAGATAGCGTAAAAATAAAAACATATCCAGTATTTTATGCAAAATCATATAATGAAGAAACTCAAAGCTATATAACATATATTTCAAATTATGAAGAAATAGACTCTAGTACAGATTGTTTTTTAGATGCATATAAATCAAAAATAGTTATAAATAAACAAGACGAGGAAAATAATATGCCAATTGAAGGCGTTGAGTTTACATTGTTTAATGAAGAAAATTTAGAATTGGGAAGATATATAACAGATGTTAATGGCAAAATTAAAATAGAATATTTGAAACCGGGAAGATATTATTTAAAAGAAACTAAAGCTCCAAAGGAGTATTATAAAATTGATGAAGCTGTTAATGTAGAGCTTAGATGGAATGAAGAAATAGAATTAAATATAAAAAACAAAATAAAGAAGGGAAAAGCTAAAATATCTAAAATCAGTGATACTAATGAAAAAATAGAAGGTGCAGAATTTGAAATATATGATGGAAGTGGAAATGTTTTAGAAAGAATAATAACTAATGAAAATGGTGAGGCGCAAACGAAAGAATATGAAATATCAAAATATCCAAATTTAATAGTCAAAGAGGTTTTTGTTCCAGATGATTATATTCTAGATGAAAATCCAAAAGTAATTAAATTAAAAGAAGGCGAAACAGTAAGTTTTACTTTTAAAAATAATAAAACAGACATAGAAGTTGATGTAGAAAAATTGGGGAAAGAAGAAGCAAAAAAAGGAGAAGAAATAGAATATCAATTCAAAAATATAGAAAATAAATCAAACGTAGAATTAGAACTATTTACATGGACTGATTATATTCCAATTGATGCAGTGAGAATAAGTAAAATAAATACAGGAACATGGAATGAAGAAAATAAGTATTCTGTATGGTATAGAACAAACAAGAAAGAATATCAAATGATAGCAGATAATTTGGATACAAGGAAAGAAAACGAAATTGATTTTGAGAATATAGAGTTAGAACAAGGCGAATATATAACTGAATATCAATTCAGATTTACTAATGTAAAGATAGGTTTTAAAGAAGAAAAAGAACCACGTTTATATTGTAAGATATTAGATAACCTTGAAAATGGGTACAAATTTACCAATAATACAGAAGTTGTTGGCAAGTATAAAACTAAAATTAAAACTAAAAAAGACAGCTTCACAACTATAATTTATACTCCAAAAGAACAAGAAAAAATATTACCAAGAACAGGAAAATAACAATTATGAAACTATAAAAATATAATAACAAAATGACATTTTGACTAATAAAAAGGCTAAAAAACTTGTAACAAATTTGTAATAAAAGACCTCGAAATTCCTTGACTTTTTACTAATTTCCGTATATTATATATAATGTAAAAAATTATATATAGAAATGAAAAAGAGTTTGTAAGAATGGAGGATTCTATGGGAGAAGTTATAGTAATAACATCAGGAAAAGGTGGAGTAGGAAAAACAACTACAACAGCAAATCTTGGTTCTGCTTTAGCACTAAAGGGTAAAAAAGTAGTGTTAGTAGATACTGATATTGGACTAAGAAATCTAGATGTCGTAATGGGTCTTGAAAATAGAATTGTATACGATATAGTAGATGTTGTGGAAGAAAAATGCAAACTAAGACAAGCTCTAATAAAAGATAAAAGATTTGAGCAATTATTCTTATTACCAGCTGCCCAAACAAGAGATAAAAGTGCTATAGATGAAGAACAAATGAAAGAATTAACCAGCAAACTAAAAGAGGAATTTGACTATATATTGATTGATTGTCCGGCAGGAATTGAGCAGGGCTTTAAAAATGCAATAGCAGGAGCAGATAGAGCAATAGTTGTAACAAATGCTGAAATATCATCTATAAGAGATGCTGATAGAATTATAGGATTACTTGAGGCAGCTGAAATCAAAAATCCAGAACTAATTGTAAATAGGTTAAGACCTAATATGGTTAGAAAAGGTGAAATGATGGATGTTGAGGATATTGTAGATTTATTATCTATAAATTTAATCGGTGTAATACCAGATGATGAATTTATAATAACTCAAACGAATAAAGGAGAACCAGCGGTAATAAACAAAAAAGCTCCATCTGGAAAAGCATATATAGAAATAGCTAGAAGAATTTTAGGCGAAAGCGTAGATGTAACAATTCCAGGAAAAGACGAAGGATTTTTTACAAAAATTAAAAGTATATTTAAAAAATAGTCAAAATGGAGGAAAAAATGTTCGAAAACGTAATTAGTTTCTTTAAGAGAGTAGGGAAAAAAGATAAATTGGAAGAAAAATCAAAAGATACAGCAAAAGAAAGACTACACTTAGTTCTTATGCAAGATAGAGCCAATGTGTCAGCAGACTTTCTTGATATGATGAGACAAGAAATAATAGAAGTTATAAAAAAATATATAGATGTTGATGAAAGTGATATAGATGTTAGGCTAACTAACAAAATGAATGAAGATGGCTCTACAGGTGCACCAGCTTTATACGCCAATATTCCAATTGCAGGAATAAAGGAAAATATACAAAATAAAGGAACTAAAAAAACCGAAGAAAGTAACAAAGAAGAAATAAATAAAACAGAAGAAATAAAAGAAGAACAAACAAAAGAAGAAGTAAATGTTGAGGATAATGCTGAAAAAGAAATAAAAACTGATGCTTCAGAAGAAAACAAAGAAAATGAAGAAGTTGAAGCAATAGAAGTAGAAGAGAAAGCTGAAATTATAGAAGAAAAAGAAGATACTAATATAAAAACAGAAGAAAATAAAAACTCTAGTGAAGAATAAGAGGATAGAGAATGAGAAACAAGATTTTTAAGAACATAGACTGGGGAATATTAGTATGTATTATCATATTACTATCTATTGGACTATGTGCTTTATTTTCAGCAACTCAGTCGAGTGAATATGAAGAGTTCAAAAAGCAAATAATGTGGATTGCAATTAGTATACCTATAATGATAATTGTAATTGCAATAGATTACAATACAATTACAAAAGTGACACCAATATTGTATGGTATAATGCTAATTATATTAGTTGCAGTATTATTTACTGAACCAATAAATGGAGCAACTAGCTGGTTTAATATAGGTTCTGTATCAATTCAACCAGCAGAATTTGCTAAAATAATAGTTATATTATCACTTGCTATGGCAATTGCAAAAATTCAAGAAAAAGGAAGAGATGAAATAAGTAAGCCTTTGCAATTACTAAAAATAATTGCAATTGTGGCAGTTCCAGTATTGCTTATTATTAAACAACCAGATTACGGAACAGCTATGGCATTTATGGTAGCTTTTGTACTTATGTTATTTACTGCTGGAATAAAGAAAAGATATATAATTTCAGGAATTTTAATAGTGGCGATATTGTTACCAGTAGCATATTTTTTTGTATTGCCAGAACATGCTAAAACAAGAATTGATGTGTTTTTAAATCCGAATTTAGATCCTAGAGGAGCAGGATATAATGTTATTCAATCAAAACTTGCAATTGGAGCAGGAGAATTTTTAGGAATGGGCTTTTTAAAAGGAAACCAAACACAACTTGGTTTCTTATACCCTAAAAGTACGGACTTTATATTTGCAGTTATAGGTGAAGAATTAGGCTTTATAATAGCAGCAACTGTTGTAATATCATATGTTGTACTTATTACTAGAGCAATATATGTAGCTAAAACTGCAAAGGATGATGTGGGTTCATATATAGCAATTGGAATTGCAGGAATATTTTTATTTCACATGACTGAAAATATAGGAATGACAATGGGATTATTGCCAATAACAGGTGTACCACTTCCATTTGTAAGCTATGGTGGAAGCTCGCTTCTTACAAACTTTATAATGATAGGGCTTTTACTAAATATAAGTGGAAGAAGACAAAAATCAATATTTATAGATTAGCATAAATAAAAACTTTAATATATGGTGAATAGAATGAAAATTGGAAATGTAGAATTAGAAAATAATATATTTTTAGCACCAATGGCAGGTATTACAGACCTGCCTTTTAGATTGATATGCAAGCAAATGGGAGTAGGACTAGTATATACTGAAATGGTTAGCAGTAAAGCTTTAATGTATGGAGATGAAAAAACGAAATTGTTATTAAAATCAGTACCTGAAGAAAGACCATTAGCAGTTCAGATTTTTGGGAGTGATTTAGATGCTATAGCTTATGCTGCCAAATATGTAAGTGAATTTGCTGATATTGTAGATATAAATATGGGATGTCCAGCTCCCAAAATTGTAAAAAATGGTGATGGAAGTAAATTATTATTGGATCTAGAAAAAGTAAGGCAAATTGTTGAAACTGCGGTTGAGAATTCTAAAGTGCCAGTTACAGTAAAAATAAGAAAAGGTTGGGACGAAAATCATATAGTTGCAGTAGAAGCTGCAAAAGTGATAGAAAAGGCTGGAGCTTCTGCAATAACAGTTCATGGAAGAACTAGAACACAATTTTATTCTGGAGAAGCAGATTGGAATATTATAAAGAAAATAAAAGAAGAGGTAAAAATTCCAGTTATCGGAAATGGTGATATCAAATCAGAAAGAGAAGCAAAGGAAAAAATGGAATTTTCTAATGTAGATGCTATAATGATTGGGAGAGCATCTCTTGGAAATCCATGGATATTTAGAGATATAATTGGATATTTAAAAAATGGCGAAGTTCCACAGAAAATATCAAAGCAGGAAAGATTAGACACAATATTAAAACATTTAAACTTAGAGATAAATGAAAGAGGAGAAGTATCAGCAATAAAAGAGATGAGAAAAAATATAAGCGCCTACACTAAAAGTTTACCAAATTCTAGTGAATTTAGAAGTAAAGTAAATTTGATGAATACAAAAGAGGAAGTTGTAGGAGAGCTAGAAAGATATTTTAATAATATTGATGAATAGAAAAGTCGAAAACAGTCAAAATTTGATATGCGAATATGATTGACATGCAAAAGCAATGTACATATAATAAGTTAGGGAGAAAACAATAAGTGTTTATGTTGTTTCTCTCTTTTTTGTTTTTTATAAAGGGGAATATGTAAAAAAATAAAAAATATAATTAGATAGCTGGAATATTTATGAAAGAAAGGATTTTAGTTTATGAAGAAAAAAACAATAATAATTATATTTTTGATTTTAATTATATGTGTGTTAGGAATAATTATATTTATAAAAAAGCAAAATAATACTTATAAAATATTAAATGTAGGAAATAATAGTAATGAAAATATAACTTTAGATGAAATTGAAAAAATGCTTCTCAATATAAACTATTATGAAGCCACGATTGAAGTAACTGTGAAAAGTAATAAAAATACTAATAAATATTTAATGAAACAAGTTCATTGTGCAGAACAAGATATACAGACAATAATAGAACCTTCTGATTTAGAAGGTGTAGAAATGATTTATAGAGATAACAAATTAGAAGTAAAAAATTCAAAATTAAATGTTAGTAAAATATATAGTGATTATCCATATATTGACGATAATGCATTATGGCTAAATAGTTTTTTAAAGGATTATAAAAATGTTAACACAAAAATAAAAGAAGAAAAAAACGAATTTATAATAGAAATTGAAAGCCAAAAAATAAAAAAGAGGCTGTATATAGAAAAGAATAGTAAAAACATAAGTAAAATGGAAATAACAGACGCTAACAAAAATGATAGAGTATACATATTATATAATGAGATAACATTAAAATAAAACTAGAAACTCAAATTGTATTTATAAACGAATCTAAAGTTACACAAATATTAGGAGTGAAATAGATATGATAGTAAAAAGAGGAGATATGTTTTATGCTGATTTAAGCCCAGTTGTTGGTTCAGAACAACGGAGGGATAAGACCTGTTGTGATAATTCAAAATGATATGGGAAACAAACATAGTCCAACAGTTATAGCAGCTGCAATAACTTCTCAAATGGGAAAGAATAAATTACCAACGCATATAGAAATAGGACCAGAAAACACAAAATTAAAAACAGAATCAATTGTATTAACAGAACAAATAAGAACAATCGATAAAAGTAGATTAAAAGAAAAAATTGGTCATATAGATGATTCAAAAATTATGAATCAGATAAATAATGCACTAGGTGTAAGTTTTGGACTAGAGCAATAAAACATAAAATACAAAAGAAATAAGAGGTGATTTCAAATTTAGAAATTACCTCTTATAAAAAATAAAAGCTTTAGACTTTTAAAGCTTTTATTAATTTTATTTCATTATATAAACTTGTAACTCTAGCCTTATTTGTTTCTAATGCGGTTCTGTACTCACCAAGAATTTGATGATAATTTTGAAAGTTTTCTTTAGCAGTAAATAAAAATTCCATGCCTTCTTTGTAATAGTCACGTTTCTTTTGTTTTGTTGCTGCTTGCATTTTTAAGTTATAAGAATCAATTAATTCTAAACGTTTTATATTGTCTTTTATATATTTGATATAATCTTCAACCATGTATATTTCATATTTTGTGTCATCTACAACAACTTTAAATAGGCATTTTAAAATTCGAGGACTAATTTTTCCCATTTGAGAGTTTTCTGATAAGGCACTTAAGGCGACTGCTTTTACTTCATGAGCAGGTTTTGTATCATAAATCATATCTTGTAGTGTTTTAGATATATTAACGTGAGTTGTGTAATGTCTTTTTGTTGTTAATGCGTCATATTCATCTGCAACACGGATAATTCTTGCAACAATTGGAATATCTTTTTCAGATAATCCATTTGGATAACCTTTACCATTTAAAGCTTCATGGTGATACAAGGCACCTTCTGCATAAGGACGCAAATTAACATCTTTCATACAAATTTCATAACCATAGGTAGTATGTTTTTTTATTATTTCAAATTCTTCATCGGTAAGTCTTGTTGGTTTTGAAAGAATTTCATAAGGAACTCTAGATTTACCAATATCATGAAGGTATCCACTAACTATGGCATATACTGTAAATTCATTGTTTAGATTTAAATATTGACAAATTCTACCGGTTAAGTTACCAACATTCATACAATGGCGTTTGGTTATAGGATCTAAAACATCTAGCATTGTAATTTGATACTTCATATTTTCATCTAGGTTATATATTTTTATAGATGTAGAATCATAAAAATCAAAATTAGAACTTTGCATAATTTTCTCCTTTGCTTAATATTACTATAAATATAACATTAAAAAAAAGAAAATACAATATAAAATTATATAAAACCGAATAAAGAGTCTAAAAAATATATAACTGAAAGCCTTGATAATACTGGAATAGCCAAAAAAATAAAAACTTTATTTAATTTACTTGACAATTATTCTAACTTGTATTATCTTATGTATAAGCTTAAAGGTTCTGAGAGGGGGTGAACTTAAAATAATGAGTTCAGAAGAAATATTTGAAAAAATAAAAGAAATAATAGTAGAACAACTAGGTGTAGCTGATACAGCAGTTACAATGGAAGCATCTTTCATAGATGATTTAGGAGCAGATTCTTTAGATATAGTTGAGTTAATAATGGCATTAGAAGAAGAGTTTGATACAGAAATACCAGATGGTGATGCTGAGAAAATAGTAACAGTTGGAGATGTTGTTGATTACATTAAAGAACATGTTGCATAGATATAAGTGTGTAATAGGAAGAGAAAAAGTACAAAACACATTAAAAGATAAGAATTATAAGAGGTTCTTGTCTTTTTTTCTTTACAAATTCAAGTTTTTAGAGTAATATATAAAAGGAGGAAGATATGGAAAAGAATTTACAAAAATTAGAAGATAGTATAGGATATACATTTAAAAATAAAAGTCTTTTAGAAAATGCACTTACACATACATCATATGCTAATGAACATAAAATTTCTAGTAATGAAAAATTAGAATTTTTAGGTGATAGTATTTTAGAATTTGTTTCTAGCAAATATATTTATAATAATTATCCTAAATTAAAAGAAGGAGAAATGACTAAAGTTAGAGCAACTGTCGTTTGTGAAGATAGCTTGCATAAAATTGCTCAAAAGCATAATTTTAGTGATTTCTTATTTGTGGGAAAAAGTGAGCAATTACACCAAGGAAATAGAAAAGTTGCAATTATGGCCGATAGCGTGGAAGCTATAATTGCTGCAATGTACTTTGATGGTGGGTTAAACGAAGCAGAAAAATTTATCGTTAATAATTTAAAAGATGAAATAGAAATAGCTACTAAAAATGTTGGGATAAAAGACCATAAGACGATACTTCAAGAAAAACTGCAAGAACACGGAAATGTATCTATAAAATATGAAATTATTTCAGAGTCTGGACCAGATCACAATAAAACATTTGTAGCACAAGTAAAACTTGATGGAAAAGTTTTAGCAAATGGTACAGGAAAAACAAAAAAACAAGCAGAACAGGAAGCTGCAAGAAAAGCACTAGAAAAATAAAAAAGTAATATATATGAGGCAAGGAGGAAATTATATTGAAAAAAAGATATATTATTCCAGTATTTGTGCCACATCTAGGATGTCCAAAGTGTTGCACATTTTGTAACCAAAGAACAATAAGTGGAGAACAAAAACAAGTAACTAAAGATGATGTAATTAAGACGATTGAATATTACTTAAAAAATTTTAAAAATGGTGAAAAAAATATTGAGGTAGCTTTTTTTGGAGGAAGTTTTACTGCAATAGATAGAAAAAAGCAAGAGGAATTGTTAGGAGCAGTTCAGCCTTATATACAAGCTAAAAAGGTAGATAGCATTAGAATCTCTACTAGACCAGATGCAATAAATAAAGAAATTTTAAAAATGTTAAAAAGGTATAATGTAAAGACAATTGAATTAGGAGTGCAGTCTACTAATAATTACATATTAGAAAAATGTAAGAGAGGACATTCATTTGAAAATGTAAAGAAAGCTTCAAAACTAATAAGAAAGTATCATTTTGATTTAGGACATCAAATCATGGTAGGGCTACCAGAAAGTACAGAAAAAGATGATATTCAAACAGCTAAAGATTCAATAAAACTACGTCCTAAAATGATTAGAATATATCCAGTTCTTGTAATAAAAGGTACTGAACTTGAAAAGGAATATAATGATGGAGAATTTATACCTTTGACAGTAAATCAAGCAGTAGAAAGAAGTAAAGAAATTGTAAAATTATATAGAAGAAAGAAAATCGAAATTATAAGAGTAGGACTTCAAAATACAGATACAATAACTTCAATTAATGATAAAAATAGTGAGGTTGTAAGTGGACCATACCATCCAGCTTTTGGGCAACTTGTAGAAGATGCATTATGGTATGCTAAAATAGCTCATGAAATAAAGAAAATAAATTCTAATGTAATAAAGGTAGAATTAGAAGTTAATCCACAAGACATAAATAATGTTGTAGGTCATAAAAAGGAAAATATTAAAAAGCTAAAGGAAACTTATGCAGTTGTGGTAGAGCCCAAAATAAATTCTAATATTCGACCAGGAAAATTAAAAGTAAAGATCGTAGAAAAATATAATAAAAATATACCAGAATAAAAATTTCTGGTATATTTTTTACTTTTTGATTATTCGTCTTTACCGTATTTTTCGTCATATTCTTCTTGAGCTGCAACTGCCTCTAAAAATGCAAGTTTTGCTTCTTGGGCTGCTAAGAATGCAAGTTGTAAAGAAGATTCTGCATAGTCTAGTTCATCATCAATGTATTTAGATAATTTTTCTTTATCTTTAGCATCTTTTTTCTCTGCAATATTTTCTTTAGCAACATTTAAATCCATTTGAGCTTTTAACAACACGCTTGAAATTTTTCCTTTTCCTCTTTCTGAAATGATTCTAACATTTTCTTTTGCTGCTTCAAGACCACTTTTTGCATCACTAATTTTTTCGTCAATTGCGTCTTTAGCGTACATACCAGAGATTGTAACAGTGTCAGTACAGTCTTTTACTTTATCTCCAAAGTTTTTCAAATTTTCATTAAATTCAGCAATTTTTTGTTTTCTTTCATCCTTATTCATAATAAAAAATTCCTTTCTTGTGTCTTTGAGACATGATATATTTTTATTATATATGTAGAAAAAAATATTGTAAATCTAATAAAAGAAATTTGGACATTAAAGTAAATTTTGGCTTAATTTTACTAAATGAATAAAAATTGCTAAAAAGATAATACTTACAATAGGTGATATTATGAAAAATAGGAAAGAAAAGAAAAAGCAAAGAATAAGGAAAAAGATAGAAAAAATTTGTATAACTAAGGAAAATAGAATTGCTAAAATAGCTAAAGAATATAGTATAATTGCTTTAGGAACTATCATTATGGCGATGGGAATATCATTATTTCTATTACCAAATGAACTTTCTACTGGTGGTTTCTCGGGTATAGGGACAATTTTTTACTATGTATTTAATATATCTTTAGGAATAACAATGTTTTTATTAAATATTCCATTATTAATTATTTCATTTTTTAAGATAAGCAAAGAATTGTCTTTTAGGTCTGTGATTGGAACTGTATTGCTTGCAATTTTTGTGGACATTTTCGATAAAATAAATCCACTTACAAACGATAAGTTTTTAGCTTGTATTTATGGAGGAGTGTTAGTTGGAATAGGAACAGCCCTAATATTAAAGATGAATGCTTCAACAGGTGGGTCTGATTTACTTTCATACGTTATTAGAATATATAAACCTCAATATAGAAGTGGAAATTTAATTCTAGCAATAGACGTTATAATAATTATATTAAATGTTATTGTTTTCAACACGATTGAGATTGGTTTATATTCTGCAATTGCAATATATTTAATGGGAAAAATGATAGATATTATATTTGAAGGAGCAAATTTCACTAAAGCAATTTTTATTATTTCACCAAAATTTAATGAAATAGCAGAAGCGATAAGTGAAAAAGTAAATAGAGGAAGTACGGGATTATACTCAAAAGGAATGTATACAAATGAAGAAAAGCTGACTCTTTTATGTGTTGGTTCAAGGAATGAAGCTTATGCTATACAAAAGGAGGCAAAAAGCATTGATAGAAATGCTTTTATAATTATAATAAATGCAAGAGAAGTCTTGGGAAAAGGGTTTAAAAAAAGCGAAGAAATAGGAAAGTAGAAATAAAAAGTAGAAAAGAAGAAAAAGCTGTCATAAAATGCAGATAACTTACCCAAAGAAAGTACTAATATATATTGAAAAAATAAGAAAAAAATGATTTAATAATAGTCAAATAATATTGATAAATGGAGAAAAAATGGAACAAAAATATATACTAAAAAATTGTAAATCTTTCAAAGTAAAGGACATATTTGACTGTGGTCAATGTTTTAGATGGAATGAAGAAAATGATGGAAGTTATACAGGAATATTTGGAAGAAATGTATTAAATGTAAAAGAAAGTGGAGAAGATATAGTATTTGAGGGAATATGTGATGGCAATATAGAAGAAGTTTGCAAAAACTATTTTGACTTAGATAGAAATTATGAAGAAATTAAAAGAAATCTTTCAAATGTTGATGAAAATTTGAAAGAAGCTATTAAATATGGCGGAGGAATAAGAATCTTAAATCAAGATTTGTGGGAGATGATAATATCATTTATTATTTCTGCAAATAATAATATTCCTAGAATAAAAGGAATAATAGATAGAATTTCAGCTAAATATGGTCATAAAATAGAGTTTAGAGGAAAAGAATTTTATACTTTTCCAACAGTAGAGGAGCTTTCGAAAGCTTCTAAGCAAGATTTTAGAGATTTGGGTGCAGGTTTTAGAGATAAATATATATATGAAACAACATTAATGATAAATAACAAAATTGTAACATTAGAAGAACTACAAAGTGAAAAGAATACTAAAAAAGTAAGAGAAAAATTACTTACTTTGTGTGGTGTTGGTCCTAAAGTTGCAGACTGCATATTGTTATTTTCTTCATTAAAGAGATTTGATGTTTTTCCTATTGATGTATGGGTAAGACGAGTAATGAATGATTTATATATTCATAATGAAGATGAAAAGAAAGTAAGTAAAGCACAAATAGAAAAAATTGCAGTAGAAAAATTTGGAGAATTAGAAGGAATAGCACAGCAGTATTTGTTTTATTGGAAGAGAGAAAATAATATATGAGTATGAGGATAATATATGGTAGAAGTGGTACAGGAAAGACCAGCTACATATTTGATGAACTAAGCAAAAATATAAATAATGGTAGAAAGAAATATATAATAACTCCAGAACAATTTTCATTTTCGGCAGAAAAAGAGCTATTAGATAATATAAAAAAAAATCAAGCAAGTATGGCAGTTATAAATGCAGAAGTGCTTACTCTTGCTCGTATGGCACATAGAGTTGCAAGTGAAGTTGGTGGTGTAAATAAAACTATTCTATCAAATTGTGGAAAGGCTATGCTTGTGTATAGTTTGCTTTCTGATAAGAACAATAATCTAAAATTGTTAGGAAAAAATAGCAATAATATTGATATGGTTTTAACGCAGATAACAGAACTTAAAAAACATGGAGTATCTGTTGAAGGATTACAAAACTTAAAAGAAAATATAGAAGATAAATATTTAAAAAGTAAATTAGAGGATGTATATACTGTCTATAGCAAATTTCAAGAAAAGATTAAAAATAATTATATAGATGAAAATGATTCTCTTTCGATTCTATATGAAGAGCTTGACAAAACTGATATATTTGATAATACAGAAATATATATAGATGAATTTGTAGGTTTTACGAAACAAGAGTATATGATAATTGAAAAGTTGTTACAAAAGGCAGAAAAAGTAACAATAAATATAAGTTCAGATAGTTTAGAGTTTGATAAAAATGCAGTAAATGACATTTTTTATAGCAATAAAGAAACTGCATCAAAACTTATGAAACTTGCTAAGAGTATTAATGTAAAAATAGAGGAGCCTATTTTTCTAGAAAAAACTTATAGATATAAAAATGAAGAACTTAGTCATATGGAAAAAAACTTATATAATTATCCATATAGAAAGTATTCTGAAAAAATAGAGAATATTAGGCTATTTTTAGCTAATAATCAATATTCAGAAATTGAAGAAGTTGCACAAGAAATTGTTAATCTTGTCAAAAATGAAGGATATCGATATAGAGATATTGCTGTTATAACTAAAAACATAGATTCATATTCAAACTTATGCAAGGCAATATTTAATAAATATGAAATTCCAGTATATATAGATGAAAAAAGAGATTTAAGTCAAAATGTATTAGTAAAATATTTGATAGCAATATTAGAAGTATTTGCAAAAAATTGGTCATATGATAGTGTAATAAATTACATAAAATCTGGATTTAACAATATCTCCAATGAAGAGATATACAGACTTGAAAATTATTCTTTGAAGTGGGAAATTAAAGGCAGTAAATGGTATAAAGAGGACTGGAACTTTAAAGATAGTGATGAAATTGGAGAAGAAGAAGTAAAAAAATTAAATGAGATAAGAAAGCTAATTTCAGAACCTTTAGTAAAATTAAAGGAAAATTTATCAGGAAATAAAACTGCAAAACAAATTTCAGAAGAATTGTATAAATATTTTATAAATAATAAAATTGACAAAATGCTTGAAGAAAAAATTAAAAAACTAAATGATGAAGAAAAAGTAAATCTTTCAGCAGAGTATGAGACAAGCTGGAAAATTATTATGCAGGTGTTAGATGAAATAGTATTGGTATTTGGAGATGAAAAAATATCATTTGAGAATTATATGCAAATTTTAAAAACTGGATTAAGAGAAAGCAAACTAGGAACTATACCAATGGCACAAGATCAAGTGATTGTGGGAGATGTAGATAGATCTAGAAGTCACAAAGTAAAAGCTATATTTATAATTGGACTAAATGATGGAATGTTTCCATCAATAAATAAAGCAGAAGGATTTTTAAATGATAAGGATAGAGATATAATAAAAGAAAATGGTATAGAACTTGCCAAAGGAACAATTGAAAGAATTTATGAGGATAATTTTAATATATACAAAGCATTTACAACAGCTGAAAATAAAATGTTTTTATCATATTCTTCATCTGATATGGAGAGCAAAGGATTAAGACCGTCAATTTTAATTGCAAGAATAAAGAAGATTTTTCCAAACATCATAGAAGAAAGTGACATTATAAATAGAAAATCAAAGCTTGTAACAGAAGAGAATATATTTGAAGAATTACTAGTAAATTTAAGAAACTTTAGGGATGGAAAAGAAATTGACGAGATTTGGTTTAGTGTATATAGTTTATACAGTCAAGAAGAAAAATGGAAAGATAGGCTAGCAGAGGCAATAAAAGCTTTAAATTACGTAAGTAAGTCTGAATGGCTAAATAAAGAAAATATAGAAAAATTATATGGTAGTTTTCTAAAAACAAGTGTATCTAAATTGGAAAGCTATGCAAATTGTCCATTTTCATACTATTTAAAATATGGTTTAAAACTAAATGATAAAGAAACTTTAAAAGTAGAAAGTGTTGATACAGGAACTTTTATGCATGATGTAATAGACACATTTTTCGCAGATATTGAAGAGAAAAAACTAAGTATTAAAGAACTTTCTGATGAAGAAGTAGAACAAATTTTAAATGAAATTATAGAAGAAAAATTAACACTTAATAAAAATTACATTTTCAAATATACGGCTAAATATAGAATGCTCACGAATAGATTAAAAAGAGTAATAAAAGTGTCTATAAAATATATTATTCAGACAATAAAACAAAGTGATTTTGAAGTATTTGGACATGAAGTAGAGTTTGGGAGTAAAGGCAAATATAGGCCTATTACAATTAAAACAGATAGTGGAAAAACTGTGGAAATTGTTGGTAAAATAGATAGAGTTGACATATTAAAACAACCAGATGGAAATTATGTAAGAATAATAGATTATAAATCTTCAATTCATAGTATGGATCTAAATAAAGTAATAGCAGGGCTTCAGCTTCAACTTATTACATATTTAAACGAAACATGCAAAGTAGAAGATTTTCTACCAGCAGGTGTATTATATTTTTCGTTGCTTGATAAAAAATTCAGTTCGGATAAGATGCTTTCAGAAGAAGAAATAAAAGAAAAAATAAGACAAGAATTTAAAATGAAAGGACTTATCTTAGCTGATGTAAATATAATAAGAAAAATGGATAGGAACATAGAAAATGAACCCAAAGGAGTAAGTAAAATTATTCCTGTAGGAATTACTAGTGCTGGAGAATTAAATAAACAGTCTAGTGGCAGTTGTATAACAAAAGAACAGTTTGAGTATTTACAAAAATATACTGATAAAGTAATTAAGCAAATTTCGGAAAATTTACTTAGTGGAAATATTGAAATTAGGCCAGCTTATAATAGTAAGACTAAATCTACACCATGTGAATATTGTAAATATAGATCAATCTGCAGATTTGATAATCAAAATCCTAAAAGTAGTTATAGGTTCGTAAATAATCTAAATAAAGAAGCTATTTTTGAGATGATAAAGGAAAGAGAGGAATAATATGGATTTATCAAATGAAAATATAGTTCATGTAAGAAATGGTAATATTGAATATTTACAGTTTAAAAAACTATTAGAGTTTGATAATTTAGTGCATTGTTATACGCTAAAAAAGAATCTAGATTTTAGAAGACTCGGACCAGAAGATAAAAGTGATGTAGTAGAAAATAGCTATAAAAGAATTTTGACAGCTCTAAATCTAAAAAGAGAAAACGAAGTAAGACCGTTTCAAACACACACAGATTGTATAAAAAATGTGGATAGGTGTGGAGAAAAATTCAAAGAAGTTGATGGGCTTGTGACTGATAAAAAGGAAATTGACTTAATATTAACTTTTGCTGATTGCACACCAATTTTATTGTATGATCCAATAAAAAAAGTAATATCTAACATTCATTCTGGATGGAGGGGAACTGTTCAAAAGATAGGGCAAAAAGGTGTTATAAAAATGTGTAAAGATTATGGCTGTGATTCAAAAAACATTATTGCTTGTATTGGACCTTGTATAGGAAAATGCCATTTTGAAGTGGATGAAGATGTAAAACAAATATTTGAACAAACATTCAGTTATATGAATAGAAATTGTGATATAATAAAAAAACAAGAAAAAAAATATAATATTGATACTACTTTAATAAATAGATTAATTTTAGAAGAAGTAGGAATACTTCCGGAAAATATATTTGAAAGTAAAATTTGTACAGTATGTAATTCGAATTTAATACATTCATACAGAGCCGAGAAAGAAAAGGCAGGTAGAAATATTGCAATACTTGGAATGAAATGAGAGGATATAATGGAAAAACTAAAAAAAGGTGATTATATAGGAGTGGTTGCACCATCTGATTATATTGAAGAAAAAGATTTAGAATATATAAATGCTTCAATATCATTAATGGAGGCAGTAGGGTTTAAAGTAAAATTTGGAAAATATGTGTTCGAAAATACTTTAGGATATGGAACTTTACCACAAAAAAGAGCTGAAGATATAAATCAAATGTTTAAGGATGATGAAGTAAAGGCCATATTTTGTGCTAAAGGAGGAGAAGACAGCAACTGTTGCTTGGACTATTTAGATTATGAATTAATAAAAAGAAATCCTAAAATAATATGCGGATTTAGTGATAATACAAGTGTGTTGGATGTAATAAATGAAAAATGCAACATGGTAACATTTAGTGGCCCAACATTTAAGTCTTTAACTTCTTGGGGAACAGAGGATGCTTATTTAGAAGTAATGGAAAAGTTTGTACAAGCTAAAAAGCTTATAGGAAAAGAAAATGATACATATATAACAATGAAAGAAGGAAAAGCAGAAGGAAAATTAGTTGGTGGAAACCTTGAATTATTTTCAAAGCTTATTACTGGAAAATATGCTGTAGAAACAAAAGGAAAAATTTTATTTTTAGAGGAGCTTGGATATGAAGCTTCACCAGAAGTAGTAAATAAAAATATATATTATTTAAAACAAAATGGCGTATTTGATGATATTGCAGGTTTATGGGTAGGAAATTATGAGCACCCATCTAAAGTGTCGCTAGAAGATATAATATGTAACGCGTTAGAAGATAAAAAATTTCCAATAATTAAATCTAATAATTTTGGACATATAAACCAAAAGTCAATAATACCGATTGGAGCAAAGGCTAAAATTGATACGGATAAAGAACTAAAGATAGAATTAATTGAAGAGATTTTTAACTAAATATAATAAGAACATAAACAGAAAAAGGAATAATAAATGTATAACAATTGGGAAGAATTAGAAAAAAGTATTGAAGGTTGTAAAAAATGTAAACTCTGTAATCAAAGAACAAATATAGTTTTTGGAGTTGGAAATAAAAATGCAGATGTAATGTTTATAGGTGAAGGACCAGGTGCTGATGAAGATAGGCTTGGTGAACCTTTTGTGGGGAAAGCTGGACAGCTTATGAATAAATCATTTATGGGACTTGGAATAAAAAGAGAAGATGTCTATATAGCAAATGTAGTAAAGTGTAGGCCACCTCAAAATAGAACACCAGAACATGATGAGGCTGTAGCTTGTCTAGATTATTTAAGAAACCAAGTAGTACTTGTAAAACCTAAAATAATTGTATTATTAGGAAGTACAGCACTTAAAAATATTTTAGGTGAAGAATATGGAATAACTCAATCCAGAGGAAAGTGGGTAGAAAAGAAAAATATTTTATATATGCCAACTTGGCATCCAGCAGCATTACTTAGAGACGAATCGAAGAAGATTGAATTTTGGCAAGACTTAAAAGAAGTGATAAAAAAATATAATGAGATTTGTAAGGACCAATAAAGATAGTAAATTACGAAGAAAGGATCAATTTCAGAAATATTTCTAGAAATTGTATTTATGGAATTATGAGAGTAGATGAAATTAGAGATTATTGTTTGAATTGCAAGATAAGGCCATGTCAAAATAATGGTTGTCCACTTAAAAATAATATACCAAATTTTATACATGAAACGGATACGAAAAGAGCATATGAAATATTGTGTGATACAACAGTGCTACCTGCTGTATGTGGAAGAATTTGTCCTCATGAAAAACAATGCCAAGGAAGTTGTATAAGAGGAATAAAGGGAAAACCTGTATCTATTGGGAAAATGGAAACTTACATTGGAGATGAGTCAATAAAAAATAAATATGAAATTCCTAAAGACATTGATGTTATTTTAAAACAAAAAAAAGTAGCCGTCATGGGAGGTGGCCCTGCAGGGCTTACTTGTGCAAGTTTTTTAGCCAAAAAGGGAGTTAAAGTTACAATATTTGATAAGCATGAAAATCTTGGAGGAATACTAGAACATGGAATTCCAGAATTTAGATTAGAGAAGAATATTGTAAGAGATACAATAAATAAAATTCTAAATTTAGGAATAAATTTTGAAAGAAATAAAGAGCTTGGAAAAAATATTTTTATAGAAGAATTAACAAATAATTTTGATGCTGTTTTTATTGCAATAGGTGCAAATGTTTCTACTAAAATGAATATTCCAGGAGAAAACTTTAATGGAGTATTTGGTGGAAATGAATTATTAGAATATAAAAAGTTTAAAGATTTTACTGGTAAAAAAGTTGCTATAAGTGGTGGTGGAAATGTTGCGATGGATACAAGTAGAACTATAAAAAGGCTTGGAGCAGATAGAGTCTATGTAATATATAGAAGAGCTGAAGAACAAATGCCAGCTGAAAGAAAAGAAATTCAAGATGCCAAAAATGAAGGAATAGAATTTTTGTTTCAAACTAATATATTAGAAGTATTAGCAAAAGACAATAAAAATGTATCTGGGCTAGAATGTATAAAAACAGAACTTGTAAAAAAAGAAGGAGAAACTAGATTATCACCAGTAAATATTGAAGGAAGCAATTTTAATATTGATATTGATAATGTAGTGATGTGTATTGGTTCAAAAATAGAAGAGAAACCACTTGAAAATTTTGAAAAAGATAAATGGGGATATATACAAGTAAATGAAAAGATGCAAACTGGGATTTCAAAAGTTTTTGCAGGTGGTGATGTAGTAGGAGAAAAAAAGACTGTGGCATGGGCAGCAAGAAGTGGAAGAAATGCTGCAGAAAATATAATTGAATTTTTAAAAAATAACAAATAGTAAAAATAAGAAGTTTAGATAAACTCTATCTAAACTTCTGTATATTAATCTTCATTTTCAAATTCTTTCTTTAAAAGAACATGTTTTATGTATCTAAATAGTTTTAATAATTTTGATTCTTTTCTTGCAACTAAATAAGTGTTGCTACTTATAGAAGAATCTGTAATGTTATCAAATTTTTTATCCAATTTTTCCATCATTTCTATATAGTAATTATTAAAGAAATAATAATTATCAGCTGTTCCAATTAATTCTTGGAAAGAATATAATCTTTTTCTAAAACCATCAATTTCTTCTGAGTTTATTAAAGACTTAAATATAGAATCAAAGAATGATTTTATTATAAGCTCTTGGCACTCAAAATATATTTTTCTAATTTGTATTTTTAAATTATTCATTTTTGTATACAAAGAAGTAGTTTTATCAGTTGATAAATCTTCAAATTGAATTTTGGAATTTAGTTTTGAAAGATTTTCTTCTAGTTTTAATATATTATCAAATGCAATTGAAACCTTTTTATATGTTTCAGCACCACAAATTGCTGAAAATTTATTTTTAAAATGGTCGTTACTATTTAGAGTGCTATCAAATAATACTTCTTCTCCCGTAACATAAGCCATTTGTGCAATTAAATTACAAATTATAGGATAACAATTTGGGCTAATTGTTGAGAAATTTATATCATAGTATGTAACATTTTCAAAAGTTGAGCCTAATACATTAGCTGCTATTGTTTGAACTGCGGCTTCGTTTAATGCCATACCAAATGGTTTTGAACCCTTAAAGGTACAAAGACCTAAACGTACAAGTTTTCCTTTTTCATCTTTTACTTCTTGAAGATGATGAATGAGTTCATGAACTGCAAATTTTTCCATGTCTGATAAACCCATGCCATCTCTAAAATAAACAGATGAATTTTTATAAAAATAACTTGCTTCTGCTAATCCCTCTGGAATATCTGCAATATACATAGAAAGCCCAGAAAAATCATAATAAAGAGAATCAAAACTAAAGCCAAAGTTAGGAAATGCATTTGCAATTTTTTTACTAACATTTTTGGCTATTGTATTAACGCTTGCTTCATCTAATGGTTCAATCACTGAAATTCCGTCTTTCTTAAGTTCTGTATCTATATTCACTATAGTTCTCCTTTGAATACTTTTCTATCTTATTATACAACATAATATGACAAAAATATGTAACAGAAGATTTAAAAAAAAATTACATTTTTGTTACAAGTACAATTAGTAGATATAAATAAGAAAAAAATAAAACCTCATTATTAATTATTTAATAATAAGGCTTTTTGCTAAGTAGTTAAAATTATTTTACAACTATATTGTAAATTTTATTTTTTACATATATTTCTTTAACAATTGTAACTCCTTCAAGTCTGTCTTTTACAGCTTCATGAACAAGCTTTTTTATTGTTTCTTCGTCTTCATCTACTGAAATATCAATGCTTGCTCTTAATTTACCATTCATTTGTATAGGTAAGTTAATTGTATCATTTTTAGTCTTTTCTTCATCAAATGTTGGCCAAGTAGAATCTGCAATAGTGTGTCCAAGGTCTAATTTTTCATAAAGCTCTTCTGTAATGTGTGGGGCAAATGGATTTAAAAGCTCTAAGAAAGTTTTAAATTCAGCTTTATTTATTTGTTTTGTCTTATAAAATTCATTAACCATTGTCATAAATGTTGAAATACAAGTGTTAAATTTCATTTCTTCTATGTCAGAAGATACTTTCTTTATTGATTGATGCATCATTTTTTCAAATTTTGGAGAGTAAGATGTACCATCTACTAGCATATCTTGCATGTTCCAAACTCTGTCTAAGAATTTTGCACAACCACGAATACTGTCAACAGACCAAGGTGCTGTTTGGTCAAATGGTCCCATAAACATTTCGTATACACGAAGAGTATCTGCACCAAATTCAGCAATTACATCATCAGGATTTACAACATTTCCTTTTGACTTACTCATTTTTTCACCGTTAGAACCTAAAATCATTCCATGAGAAGTTCTCTTTGCATAAGGTTCACTAGTTGGAACAACTCCAATATCATATAAGAACTTATGCCAGAATCTTGAGTATAGAAGGTGAAGTGTTGTGTGCTCCATACCACCATTGTACCAGTCAACTTGGTTCCAGTAATTTAAAGCTTCTTTTGATGCTAAAGCTTTATTATTATGTGGATCCATGTATCTTAAGAAGTACCAAGATGAACCAGCCCATTGAGGCATTGTATCTGTTTCACGTCTTGCTTTTCCACCACAGCAAGGGCATGTTGTATTAATCCATTCTTCATGTTTTGCAAGAGGAGATTCGCCATTTTCACCAGGTTCATAATCTTTAACATCTGGTAAAACAAGTGGAAGCTCATCTTCTGGAACTGGAACCCAACCACATTTATCGCAGTGTACCATTGGAATTGGTTCACCCCAATATCTTTGTCTAGAAAATACCCAGTCACGAAGTTTGTAATTAACTTTTCTTTCACCAATTTTATTTTCTTCAAGCCAAGTAAGCATTTTTGAAATTGCTTCTTGTTTGTTTAGTCCGTTTAAAAATTCTGAATTTATGTGCTTTCCATCACCGGTATAGGCTTCTTTTGAAGTATCTCCACCTTCAATTACAGGAAGAATGTCTAACCCAAATTTTGTAGCAAATTCATAATCTCTGTCGTCATGAGCTGGAACTGCCATTATTGCACCAGTACCATAAGTAATTAAAACATAGTCTGAAACCCAGATTGGAATTTCTTTACCGTTTGCAGGATTTATTGCTTTAAATCCTTTTATTTCAACGCCAGTTTTTTCTTTGTTTAATTCAGAACGCTCAAAAGCAGATTTTAGGCTTGCTTGCTTTTGATATTCTTTAATCTCATCTAGGTTTGTAATTTTTGATGCAAGTTTTTCTAAAATTGGATGCTCCGGAGCAACTACCATGTAGCTAGCACCAAACATTGTATCAGGTCTTGTTGTGTAAACTTTTAATGTTTCATCAGAATCTGCGATTTTGAATATTGCTTCAGCGCCCTCGCTTCTACCAATCCAATTTTTTTGTTGAAGTTTGATTTTTTCTAAGTAATCAACTTGGTCTAAATCATCAATCAAGCGTTGCGCATATTCTGTGATTTTTAGCATCCATTGACTTTTTTCTTTTTGAACAACAGGGCTTCCGCATCTTTCACAAACACCATTTACAACTTCTTCGTTTGAAAGACCTACTTTACAACCAGTACAGAAGTTTATAGGCATAGTAGCTTTGTAAGCTAAACCATGTTTGTATAATTGGATAAATATCCATTGTGTCCATTTGTAATATTCTGGGTCAGTTGTGTTTATAACTCTTGACCAGTCAAAAGAAAAGCCGATTGATTTTAATTGTCTTGTAAAGTTTTCTATATTTTTAGCTGTAACAATTTTAGGATGAACATGATTTTTTATTGCAAAGTTTTCAGCAGGTAGACCAAATGCATCAAAACCTATTGGAAATAATACATTGTAACCTTGTAATCTTCTTTTTCTTGAAATTATATCCATTGCAGTATAACTTCTTGGGTGACCTACATGAAGTCCTTGACCAGAAGGGTAAGGAAATTCGATTAGACCATACCATTTTTGTTTGTTAGAATTATTATCTGCATTAAATGTTCTTTCAGTTTCCCATTTTGTTTGCCATTTTTTCTCTATTTTTTTGAAATCGTATGCCATAATATCTAGTCCTTTCATTAAACTCAAATTTACTGCATAAATTATATACTCTAAGCGGTCTAAAGTCAAGAAAATAGAGAATAAAACCTATTGCAAAAACTAAACTAGTATAGTATAATTTGTTGCAAATAGAAAATAATTTATGCAGAAGAATAAAAAAGACGATAGGAGGAAATTTTATGTCTTTGGAAATTACAGAAGAACAAAAAAATCATATTCAAACAATGATTGATGATTTAGTTGCAAGAGCTAAAAAAGCTTCACAAGAATATATGAAACTAAATCAAGAGCAAGTTAATAAAATTGTTAAAGCTATGGCAATGGCAGGATTAGAACATCACATGGAACTTGCTAAAATGGCAGTAGAAGAAACTGGCAGAGGTATCTATGAAGATAAAATAACAAAGAATATGTTTGCAACAGAATATATTTATCATAGTATAAAATATGATAAAACGGTTGGAGTTATAAATGAAAATGAAGAAGAAGGATACGAAGAAATTGCAGAACCAATAGGTGTAATTGCGGGTGTAACTCCTGTTACAAATCCAACTTCTACAACTATGTTTAAATCATTAATTGCAGCAAAAACAAGAAATGTAATAATATTTGGATTCCATCCAGGAGCTCAAAAATCAAGCTCGATGGCTGCTAAAATTTTAAGAGATGCAGCAGTGCAAGCTGGTGCTCCAGAAGACTGTATTTTATGGATTGAAGAACCATCAATTCATGCAACATCAATGCTTATGAACCATCCGGGTGTAAATTTGATTTTAGCAACAGGTGGTACAAGCATGGTTAAAGCTGCTTATTCATGTGGAAAACCAGCCTTAGGAGTAGGACCTGGAAATGTACCATGTTATATTGAAAAAACAGCAAAATTAAGAACTTCTGTAAATGACTTAGTGCTTTCAAAATCATTTGATAATGGTATGATTTGTGCATCTGAGCAATCAGTAATTGTAGATAAAGAAATTCATGAAGAATTTGAAAAACTAATGAAAGAAGCAGGTTGCTATTTCTTAAATGAAGAAGAAACAAACAAACTTCGTTCGGAAATGTTCTTAAGAGAAAAAAATGAAGCTTTAAATGCTGATATTGTAGGAAAAAGTCCTTATATAATTGCAAAAGGTGCAGGAATAGAAGTACCTGAAAGTACAAAAGTATTAGTATTAAAAGAAAATGGAGTTGGAATTGAATATCCATTTTCAAAAGAAAAACTAAGTCCAGTTCTTGCATATTACATTGTTGAAAATGAAGATGAAGGAATTAGCTTAGCAGAAAAATTAATAGAATTTGGAGGAATGGGACATTCTGCAGTTATCCATTCAGAAAATAAAGAAACAATAGAAAAATTTGCAGAAGCAGTAAAAGTAGGAAGAATAATGGTAAACACTCCATCTACACATGGCGGAATAGGAGATATTTACAACACAAATATGCCATCATTAACTTTAGGATGTGGAACATTTGGAGGAAATTCAACAACAGCAAATGTTTCATCAGTAAACTTAATAAATATAAAAAGAGTTGCGAAAAGGAGAGTTAATATGCAGTGGTTTAAAGTACCTGAAAAGATATATTTTGAGGCAGGTTCAATTGCCTACTTAGAAAAAATGCCAGACATATCAAGAGCTTTCATAGTAACAGATGAGGGAATGGTTAAACTTGGATATGTAGATAAAATTTTATATCATTTAAGAAAAAGAAATGAATATGTACATTCAGAAATATTTGCAGAAGTTGAGCCAGATCCATCTTTTGCAACAATAAAAAGAGGATTAGCAAGAATTAATGAATTTAAGCCAGATGTAATTATTGCATTAGGCGGTGGAAGTCCAATAGATGCAGCAAAAGGAATGTGGCTATTCTATGAACAACCAGAAGCTGATATAGAAGGAATGAAATTAAAGTTTATGGATATAAGAAAGCGTACTTATAAATTTCCTAAACTTGGACAAAAAGCAAAAATGGTAGCGATACCAACTACTTCAGGAACAGGTTCAGAAGTAACATCTTTTGCAGTAATAACTGATAAAGAAAGAAATATAAAATATCCACTAGCTGATTATGAACTTACACCAGATGTTGCAATCGTTGATCCAGACTTAGTTATGAGTCTTCCAAAATCTGTTACAGCAGATACAGGAATGGATGTTTTAACTCATGCGCTAGAGGCTTATGTATCAAATATGGCATCTGATTATACAGACGGACTTGCTGAAAAAGCAGCAGAACTTGTATTTAAAAATATCAGAAATGCATATCATGATGGAGCAAATGATAAAACTGCTCGTGAAAAAATGCATAATGCAAGTACAATAGCTGGAATGGCATTTACAAACGCATTCTTAGGTGTTTGCCACTCAATGGCACATAAAATAGGAGCCGAATTTCATCTTCCACATGGAAGAATAAATGCAATACTTCTTCCTTATGTAATAAGATATAATGGTGTTGCGTGTCCTAGCAAATTAGTATCATTCCCTAAATATGAGTACTATATTGCACAAAGAAAATATGCAGATATTTCAAGAAGAATGAACTTCCCAGCTTATACTGATGAAGAAGGTGTTTGGTCATTAATTCATGAAGTACAAAAATTAAATGAAGAACTAGGAATTCCAAAATCATTTAAAGACGCAGGAGTAGATGAAAAAGAGTGGATGGCAAAAGTTGATGAACTTGCAGATAGAGCTTTCTCAGATCAATGTACATCAGCAAATCCAAGAGTACCACTTGTTTCAGAAATAAAACAAATTTTAATAGACAGCTATTATGGCAATGAAATAAAATAATTAAAACAAAAGAGGCCACAAAATTTTTGAGTGACCTCTTTGAACACTAATATGAAAATAAAAGGGAAAAGTTTGAAAAATAGTTGTAAAATACAATATATTTAATCAAATTTTATTCCTTGAAAGAAAGGAATGTTGGGGAAAATGGAAAAAAATAATAAAATTTTAAAAAGAACTCTGCTTTCAATAATTTCAATTATTATTGTAGCAATTATAACATTTGTAATTTATGAAGTTGCAACTGTTCATAATACATATTATAGAAGTGAAAAGACACTTCAAATACCAATTTTTGTGTACCATGATCTTGTAGAAGATGAATCACAAATTGAGTTTGATTATATGCAAACAACTGCAAAAAGATTTGAAGAACAAATTACAGGACTTATGAATTTAGGATATGTTCCAATTTCATATCAAGATTTAGTTGATTATTATAATGGTGAAAAAGCAATTTCAAAGTGGAGCTTTTTAATAACATTTGATGATGGTTACACAGGTGTTTACAAATATGCTTATGAAATAGCTAAAAAATATAATATTCCAATGACATCATTTTTAATTGATGATTGTGTAGGAATACCTGGATATTATACTTGGGACGAGGCAAAAGAAATGTCTGATAGCGGACTTATTTCAATATATTCACATGGATTAGAACATTTAGAGTATGATAAACTTCCAACTGAAACTTTGGTAGAAAAAACAAATATAGCTTATGAAAATTTAAAAAAGAATTTGGAAAAAGATGATTTGCTAAAAGTATTTACATATCCTTATGGATTATATACTGAAGATGAATTAAATACATTAAAGAGTTTAGGATACGTTCAAAATTTAACTGATAATCGAATAAATATGAGTGATACATTAAATATCTATGCATTACATAGAAGTTATCCACTTAATAATTCGGTATTTAAAATTTTATTAAAAATTCAATATAGAGTAATAAGATATAGATAAGAAAGGAGCAGATAATGAGAATAGGTGTTGACTTAGACGGCGTTGTATTCGATTCAGAAAAAGAGTTTAGAATATTATCAGAATTGTATGATATGCTAGAGCTTAAACAGAATAGTAAAATTGACAATCGAGAAATGTTGTTTGAAAAAAGATTTGCTTGGAGTAAAGAGCAGAGTGACGAATTCTTTGAAAAAATTATAGATGAAGTTGTAGAAAAATCCAATGTAATGCCTGGTGCAAAGTTGGTTCTGCAAATGTTAAAAAATGAAGGTAACGAACTTGTTGTAATAACAGCAAGAGGAATTGAGAATCCTGAAATTATAGAAGTATCAAATAAAGCAATTAAGAAGAATGGTTTAGATTTATTTGATAAGTATATTTATAGAGCTATAGATAAAGCTGAGGTTTGCAAGGAAGAAAATATTGATGTAATGATTGATGATTCTACAGATAATTGCAAGAAAGTATCAAGTATAGGCGTAAAAACAATGTATTTCAAAGGAGCAGAAAGCTTTGAACTTCCAGAAAGCAAGTGTTTAAAAACAGTTTACAATTGGGGAGAAGTTTATAGAGAACTTGGAAAATCAGAAATAAAGTAATCACTAAATGTGGTTACTATTTTTTTGTTGAAAATTCATATAAAGAACATAAAGAAAATATATAATCTTAATCAATCTTATGTAGAAAGGATTATACAAATTTAACATGGAAAATACATTTTATAAAGATTCGATCGTTGTGTTAGAAGGGGCCGTATGTGAGCTAACATCAAGAATTGATATAATGAGAAGATATAGAATTGCACAAGGATATAGAGATCCGATTGCATATGTTACAAGCAGAGTAAAATCTGAAGAAAGTATGAAAGAGAAACTTAAAAGAAAAGGGATCGAAGTGACACTAGAAAATGCATTAGAAAGAATAAATGATGGTGTTGGAGTGAGAATTATTTGTTCTTATATAGATGATATTTATGTGATTGTAGAACTTATAAAAAAATATTCTGGAATCAAAATATTAAATGAGAAAGATTATATAAAAAATCCAAAGCAAAATGGATATAGAAGCTATCATATAAATTTAGAGATGGACCTAGATATAATTGGAGAAATTCACAAAGTAAGATGTGAAATTCAAATTAGGACAATTGCAATGGATTGTTGGGCAAGTTTAGAACATGAATTAAAATATAAGAAAAATATAGAAAATCAAAAATTGATAGAAAAAGAATTAAGAAGATGTGCAGATGATATGGCAACAACAGATTTAAATATGCAAACTATAAGAAATATGATAGGAGGAAAACAATGAAAGTTTTAATTGCAGATGATGAAATTGATTTAACAAGAGCATTAGGAGCAATCTTAAAGTATAGTGAATATGAAGTAAAAATTGCAAATAACGGTGAAGAAGCTCTAAAAATAGCAGAAAATGAAAAATTTGATATATTGATATTAGATGTAATGATGCCTAAAATGACTGGAATAGAAGTTGTAGAAGAACTCAGAAAAAAGAATATAAATACTCCAATTCTAATGCTAACTGCAAAAGCAGAAACAGAGGATAAAGTTGAAGGATTAGATAAAGGAGCTGACGACTATTTAACAAAGCCGTTTGAAAAAGATGAACTTCTTGCAAGAATAAGAGCACTAGTTAGAAAAAATGAAAACAGAACTAAAAAAATAAAAATAGGAAATGTAACTTTAGATAAAGAAGAAAATGAATTATATTCTGATAAAGCATCATTTCATTTAAATAGTAAGGAGAGTGAACTTATGGAACTTTTGGTGGGAAATCAGTCTGAAAAAATTGGGGAAAAAGAAATAAAGAACCGTATATGGGGAAAAGATGAAAATATAAAAATAGTACCAATGTACATATCATATTTGCAAAATAAATTTGAGGCCTTAGGTGCTAATGTGCAAATTGTAAATAACAATGGGTATGTACTTGAAAGTATAGTAGTAAAGTAGGAGATAAAAATGCTAAAAAAATTGCAAAAAAAACTTGTGGCAATGGCAATGCTTTCAATTACGGTTGTTACAATTGGGATATTGCTTATAATAAATGTATCAAGTTATGTAAAAAAGAATGAACAATTAGATTTTTTATTAAAGTTGATTGCAGATAATAATGGAAAATTTCCGAGTTACCAAAAAAATTTTAGACCAGATATATTAACTGAAGAAACCGAACATTCTATTAGGTATTTTTGGATTGAGATAGATGAAGAAGGAAAAATAACAGCTTCAAATTTGGATCATATAATAGCTGTTAATGATGAGAATTTGGAAGAGATTGCAAATAAAATTGAAGAGTCAGGAAAAGATAGTGCTTATTATAAAAACTATAAATATTTAGTTGTTCAAAAGGAAGAAGAAAGATTAATAGTACTAATTGATGCAACTATATATATTAGAGAAGCAAAAACTTTAGCACTGTATTCATGTGAAGTTGCTGGAGGGGCATTAGTTATAGTATTTGCGTTACTTAGTGCTATTTCAAAAAGAATTATTAAGCATGTTATTGCAAATTTAGAACAGCAAAAAGAATTTGTAACAAATGCTGGTCATGAATTAAAGACGCCGGTTGCAATTATCTTAGCAAATGCAGAAGTGCTTGAAATGAAAAATGGAAAGGATGATGAATGGGTAAAAAGTATAAAAAATCAAGCAAAGAGATTGGATGTGCTCATAAAAAGATTGTTAAGTTTAGCTAGAATGGATGAGCAAAAAAAGAAAAAGGAAAAATGTCAAGAGGTAAATCTTAGTGATATGGTAAAAAATCTTAGTAATGATTTTAAAGTTATGTCTAAGAATAGTGAAATAAATACGAATATAGATGATAATATAATTGTAGAAGCTAAAAATGATGAAATTTATGAATTAGTAACTATTTTGCTAGATAATGCAGTCAAATATGTAACTGATGGTGGAAAAATAAATGTAGATTTATGTAGAAAAAATAAGGATACTGTATTAGAAATATCAAATTCATACGAAAATTTAGATGGAACAGAATGTAATAGGTTGTTTGAGAGATTTTATAGAGGAGAAACTTCTAGAAGTAGAGAACTTGGAGGGTATGGAATAGGACTTTCTATGGCTGCTGCAATTGTAAAAAATAATAATGCTAAAATAGATGTGAAAACGGATAAAGATATGATTCATTTTATTGTAAAATTCACACATTAAGTGATATAATTGTGGAAAACTAGGGAAAAAGGAGAGTAGATACGTTCTAACAATAGTCAACTTCAATAAATTTTGTTGTTAAAGCTGTATTATATGGAAAAAATATGAGTGAATTTTGGGATATATATGATGAAAATAGAAATAAGACAGGAAGAACTGCACAAAGAGGAGTTTATCAATTTAAAGATGGAGAATATCACATAGTTGTAACTGCTATTATTTTAAATATGAATGATGAGATTCTATTAGATAAACGAGCTAAAAATAAGATATATGGTGGCATGTGGGAATGTTGTGGTGGTTCTGTACTTGCTGGAGAAAAAAGTTTAGATGGAATGCTACGAGAGATAAAAGAAGAATTGGGAATTACATTTAAAAGAGAAGAAGCACATTTCTTAAAAGAAATTAAGAGAAAAAAAGATAGGGCAAGATTATCTGATTTTAAAGATGTTTGGGTATTTAGAAGAGATATAAAAAATGAAGAAATTAGTTTGCCAGATGGTGAAGCTACTGAATTTATGTGGGTTAATATTGATAAATTTATTAAGATGTATGAAGAAAAAGAAATTGTACAATCTGTAAATTTTGATAAAGAAGATTTTGAAATGGCACTAAAAATTTTAGGATAAATTCATGTGGCGAGTCGGACGGGCGATTAAATGGAAGTTTTATAAAAAAATTTAAAGTAATTAAGATAAAGTATGATTAAATTTAGTAAAAAACTATCTAGATTAATCATACTTTATTTTGGTACAAAATATAATATTGACTTTAGGCTCGAAAGATAATAAAATTTAGGAGAATTAAGAAATTTATGAGGTAGAAAATGAAAGAAAAAATAAAGAATTGTAACGAAGAAAAATATATTATAAATAAAGAAGATATTATAAAAGTAGAAAATATTATCAAGGAAGAATGTGAACTTTTTGATGTACTAGAAAAAAATGAAATTGAAATAAAGTTTGTGGTAAATGAAAATAAAGCTACAATAAAATATGAAAGGGAAAGTGGAGAATTTTTTGTGTACTTATTGAACAAATCATTTGAAAGATGCAAGGAAGAAATTATCTTAAAACAATTTGGATTAGTATTAAATGATTTCTTAATAAAAAATTATAAAGAGTTTTTGAAAAAGTTCATGGAAATATATGAAGAATTATTAGGTGAGAGCGAAGTAAATAAAGATATTAATTGTAAATCAAACGAATTTGCTGATGTATTCTCTGAAGCTTTTGTACATTATATAATTGAAAAAGCAGATAGAAAAAAGTACTCTAAGGAACAATTAAAAGAACTAGAACAGATGAATTTAAAAGAAGAAAAATATGTAAGAGAAATATTAGAGTATTTTGATAATATGTTTAAAATTTTAGCTAAATAAAATATTATAATACTAAGAAAAGGAGAAATTTTAATATGAAAGTAGTAGTTATATCAGATATACATGGATCAGGTTATTATACAGAAAAAATAAAAGAGATAGTGGAGAAAGAAAATCCAGATAAGATAGTGTTATTAGGTGATTTGTATTATCATGGACCAAGAAATGAATTAAGTCAAGAGTATGAACCAATGAGAGTTGCTAAAATACTAAATGAAATGAAAGAAAAATTATTAGTAATTAGAGGAAACTGTGATGCAGAAGTAGATGAGATGATATCAGAGTTCAAATTTAATGACCATATAATAATGGATATAAATGGAAAGAAGTTTTACTTTACACATGGACATAAATATAATATTGAGAATATTCCATATGATGATTTTGATGTTATGATGTATGGTCATATTCATCAAGGATTTATTCAAGAAAAAGAAGGATTTGTTTTTGCAAATCCAGGCTCTATTTCACTTCCAAAGTGTAATTCTGCACATAGCTATAGTGTAATTGATGAAAATAAGATAATATTAAAAGATGTTGACGGAAATGTTTTACAAAAATATGAAATGAAGTAAGAAGTTCTTAAAAATTTTATAGTATTATTTGAATTTGATATAATTTTTAGGTAAGGTGAGTTATATGGTAAGAAATATTGTAAAAGATGTAATGTTTTTATCAAAAAAAGCAGAAAAAGTAACAGAAAAAGATAAATTCATTGCAAATGATTTATTAGACACACTTAATGCTAATAAAGATAGATGTGTAGGTCTTGCTGCGAATATGATAGGCTATAACAAGGCAGTAATTTGTGTATCTGCTGGATTATATGATTTTGTAATGATAAATCCCATTATTACAAATAAAAAAGACGAATATCAAACAAAAGAAGGCTGCTTGTCACTAATTGGTGAAAGAAAATGTACAAGATACCAAGAGATTGAAGTAGACTATTTGGATATAAATTTTAACAAAAAGCATGAAAAATTTTCAGGATTTGTTGCTGAAATAATCCAGCATGAAATTGATCATACAAATGGAGTGGTGATATAGTGAAAGAAAATAATAGGTTAATTGACTCGAAGAATGGAATAATTGGATTAGTTGTAGGAGATGCAATGGGAATGCCATTAGAATTTTGTGTGAGGGAAAAAAGCAAAGTTATAAATAAGGAGAAAATTTGTGAAGGTATTAACAATAAAACAACCTTGGGCAACATTAATAATGCAAGGAGATAAAAGGCTTGAATTTAGAAGTTGGAAAACTAATTATAGAGGAGAATTACTAATACATGCAGGTAAAGGAATAGATAAAGAAGCAATGAAAAGATTATCAAAATATATTCCGGAGGACTTACCATCAGAAAAAATATTAGGAAAAGTTAAATTAGTTGATTGTATAGAAATGTCAACAGAATTTAAGGAAATTTTATTAAAAGAAAATAAAGATATATACACAGACTCTTCTTTTAAAGAAAATTATGGATGGAAGTTAGAAAATGTAGAAGTATTTGATAAGCAAATAGAAACAAAAGGAAAATTGGGGTTGTGGGAGTATAAAGAGTAATAATTGTAATAGATAATGATAAAATATGGGGATGATGAAATGAAGGAGATGTTTAGCAAATTATTTGAAAAATTAATAAATGAGAAGAAAGGATTTAAAACTATTGCATGGATTTTTATTGTTTTAATAATGTTAGCTATAGTATTATATCCAATTATTGATGCAAATTTTTTATATTATAATAGAGCAAATAAAAGAATAGAAATAATTCAAAAAATAGTTAGTATAGACGGAAATAAAATAAAAAAAGACCAAAGAATAGAAGATGAATATAATAGTATTTTAGAAGATATGAATAATCAAAGTAATAATTATGCAAATAATATTTTTCAAAAGGAAACTAATAAAGGAAGGAATATTGTAAAATTTTTAGCAGGCTCATGGTTATTTATTCTAGTTGGAATAATAATGCCATTTTCTAAAGATAAAAATAAAGGAAAAAGACTTACTCTTAATAATGTTTTTTCTGGAATATTATGCTTTGCAATAGCTGGATTATTAGGATTTGTTTGTGTAAAGATACCGAATATAATTAATTTTGGAGTAAATATAATACTATATCAAATTATATTAGTTTTACTAGCTTATACGATAGCTACAAGTGGAAAAAGCAATAGTTAGTGTGCTTTTTTTTTAGTAATTTAACTTTGATTATAACATATTTCTTATATTTTCAAGATATTATGTTAGTATTTAAATTTGTTTTATGAAATCTCATAACCCGAAACAAGTAAATAAAAATTAAATTATAGAATATAGATAGGAGTAAGACTACAAGAAAATAAGTGGTCTTATTTTTGTACTTTACCCCAGTAAAATACCCCTACCACGATGAAAAGTAATAGAATTAATGGTAAACTATGGAATAATTAAGGAATTTGTGATATAGTAATAGCAATAAGGAAAGAGGAGAGCTTATGGAATATATAGATATATTTGATGAAAATAATAATCCAACAGGACAAATAAAAGAAAAGGGGAAAGCACATGAAGAAGGCGATTTTCATAGAACAGCACATGTTTGGATTATAAATGACAAAAATGAATTATTATTACAAAAAAGAAGTGCAAATAAGAAATCACATCCTAATTGCTGGGACATATCTGGAGCAGGACATATAAAAGCAGGAGAAATTGTAATTGATGGAGCAATAAGGGAACTAAAAGAAGAATTAGGAGTTGAAGCAGAAGAAAAAGATTTACAATATATTGCAACGATTAAAAGCACAAAAAATCCTAAAAATATGGAATTTGCTTATGTGTATTTATTAAGATGTAATAAAAAAATAGAAGAATACACTTTTGAAGATGATGAAGTATCAGAGGTTAAGTATGTTTTATATAAGGATCTAGAAAAAATGGTGGAAGAAAAAGCAGAGGGACTTTTAATACATAAAGAAGAATTTGAAAAATTGTTCCAATATATTAGAAGTTTGTAATGTTTAAAATTATTATTTAAAAAATAATAATATTAAGGAGGAGTTAAATGGAAAAATTAATTACAAAAATAACAGATAATGACTTTGGACTTAAATTTTGTGATATGGAAAAGCCACAATTAAGAAAAGGTGCAAGAGGAATAGTAATTCGAGAAGATGGAAAAATTGCAATTTTTAATAAAGCAAATAAACACGAATATAAATTGCCAGGAGGTGGCATTGAAGAAAATGAAAATCCAAAAGATGCTTTTTATCGTGAAGTTGCAGAAGAAACAGGATGCAAAGTTGAGATAATAAAATATTTAGGTGTTACTGAAGAATACAAATATAAAAACAATTTTAAACAAATCTCATATATTTTTGTATCAAAGGTTATTGAAGATACTCAAAAATTAAATTTGACGCAAAAAGAAAAAGTTGAAGGAGCAAAATTATTATGGGTTGAGCCTATTGAGGCATTAGAATTAATACAAAATTGCATAAATGATTTAAAAGACTCACAATATGAAGATGTTTATGCAACAAAATTTGTTGTTTTAAGAGATAGAAGAATACTTGAGTATTATTTAGATATTTAAAAGAAATATAATTGGAGGAAAGCAAAATTATGAAAGTAATAGTAGGTGGAATTATAGAAAAAGAAGGAAAATATTTGTTAGTACAAGAAGCGAAGAAAAAATGTTATGAAAAATGGAATTTTCCAGCAGGACATTTAGATTTTAACGAGAGTTTAGAGCAAGGAGCAATTAGAGAAATAAAAGAAGAAACAGGTTGTGATGTTAAACTAGACGGAGTTTGCTATGTTGCTAATAGAATTTTAGAAGACGATTTATTTGTAATGATTGTTTTTAATGCTAAACTTATTAATGAAAATATTGAGTTTGATAAAGAAGAAATTTTAGATGTTAAATGGTTTGATTATGATGAAATAGTTAATCAAATGGAAAGTATGTTAAGAGGAAATTATGTTAGAACAGCAGTAATTAACCAAAATAATAATTTAGTTGCACCTATTGATATTGTTGATATTTTAAAAGATTAAGAAAAAGGTAAAAAAAATATGGAAAAGTTAATAGTTTTAGGAACTGGTAGTGGACTAACAATAAATTGTTATAGTTTAAGTGCGTTACTTGAAAATACAAACGGTAATTACTTATTGATTGATACTGGAAGTGGTAATCAAATATTAAATCATTTAAAAGCCAAAAATATTAATATAAATAAAATACATGATATTTTTATATCTCATAAACACATAGATCATTTATGGGGAATAATACCACTTTTAAGATATATCATGCAACAACATAGAAAAAGTAATTATGATGGTATATTAAATATATATTGTACTGAAGAAATAAAACAGATAATTGATATGTTTATTAGTGCAACATTTCATAAAGCACACGAAGATTTATATAAAGAAATTGTGAAATATTATTTTTGTGATAATGGTAAAAAATTTAATATTATAGGTTATGAAGTAGAAGCAATTGATACAGAATCTATCGAATGTATTCAGTATGGATTTAAGATAATCCTAAATTCTGGAAAAACGTTAGCTTTTTTAGGAGACGTTCCTTGTAGTAAAAATGTGTATTCAAAAATAGAAAATTCAGATTGGGTACTACATGAAGCAATGTGTTTAGAAAAAGACAAATATAAGGTAAAACCACATGAAAAGAATCATTCTACAGTAAAAGATGTTTCTATTGCAATGAATACTTTAAATATAAAGAACTTATTATTATGGCATTGCATCGATAATAATATAGAAACAAGAAAAGAATTATTTACTAAAGAAGCAAAAGAATATTTTAATGGTAATGTGTATGTTCCAAATGATTTGGATGAAATTGAATTATAAAAAGAAATAAGAAGAAAGAATGTTCTGATTTAAAAGTATAAAATGATAGAAAGGTAATAAAAATATGATAGATAAAGTTGGTGGAGTAATTTTAAAAGATAAAAAAGTCCTTGTTCAAAGAAAAAAGAATAATAGGGAAGAATGTATAATTCCAGGAGGAAAACGTGAAGGAAATGAAACAGATTTTGAAACATTAAAAAGAGAACTAGATGAAGAGCTAAATGTAGAATTAGTAAATGCTGAATTTATAGGTGGATATGATGATATTGCTTGTTTTTCAGATGAGCCTATTCATGTCCAAACATATTTAGCTGAAATAAAAGGAAAAATAAAATGCAAAAATGAAATTAAAGAAGCAATATGGATTGATAAAGATTATAAGAAAAATGGAATAAAAGTAGGTAGTATTTTAGGAGAACATGTTATACCAAATTTAGTAGAAAGAGGTCTAATGTAATGATACTTGTAAGTGCTTGTTTAGTAGGAATAAATTGCAAATATAGTGGAGGCAATAATTTTAATAAAAAGATTTTTGATTTAGTAAAGGAAGGAAAAGCTATACCAATTTGTCCAGAACAACTAGGAGGGTTAAAGACACCAAGAAAACCTGTGGAACTTAAAGTTATTGATGGAAAAAGATATGCAATTGATAATGAAGGAAATGATGTTACAGAAAATTTTGAAAGAGGAGCAATAGAAGTATTAAAATTAGCTAAAAGCTTAAATATCAATAAAGCGATACTTCAGCCAAGAAGCCCGTCTTGTGGAGTTAATAAAATTTATAGTGGAAATTTTGATAATAAATTAATAGATGGAAATGGTATATTGGCAGACCTTTTAATAGAAAATGGAATTGAAGTTTTTACTCCAGATGAAATTTAATATTATAGTATTTTACACAAAATAGCCTAGATTCCACCATCTAGGCTATCATCATATAAACACTCAATTTTCTCCATATTTTCACGCTTCCTATCTGGAATAGCATGGCAATATTTATTCAAAGTGGTACTTATATCAGCATGTCCTAGAATTTTACTAAGTACAGGAATTTCCATACCTTGCTCAATTGCTCTAGTTGCAAAAGTATGTCTTAAAGTATGGAATGTAACTTGAACTTTATCAGCATGAGATTTGGGTTTAGATTTTATATTCTTTTTAATTTTATTTCTAATTGGTTTTTCTTTTTTATCTCGTAAACCGGCATCTATTAACATTAAAGAATACTCTTTCCAAAAAGTTTTCTGATCATAAGGTTCTCCAATTTGATTACAAAATAGAAAATCTTTATTTATATAGGATTTACCAGCTAATTGGATTTCAATTTTTTGCTTTTGCTTGTGAGTTTTTAATTCTTTAACAATAGGAGAGAGAAGCGGTATTTCTCTATAACTTGTTTGAGATTTTGGAGTATCTAAAATTAATTTAGTTTTATTCTGATTTTTAGATGCTTTCTCATGGGTAGATAATCTCTTAATACTATTTCTAACAATTAAATTTTGACCTTTTAAATCAACATCACACCATCTCAAAGCAAGGATTTCACCCAATCTCATACCTGTAAATAAATCTAATATAACAACAATTCCTAATCTATAATTTCTAGCAACATGAATTAATTTATTTTGTTCTTCTCTAGTTAAAACTCTCATTTCTTTTCTGAAAATTTTAGGAGTTCTTATAGTTTCAACGATATTTGTTTGAACTAATCCATTAATATATGCTTGTTTAAATGAAGCATGTAGCATATTATACATATTTTTCAAAGTTTTAGCTGATAAGCCACCTTCACGATTATCTAATCTACCATTGTTCTGTTTATAATTAAAGAATTTTTGTAGCATTTCTGCTGAAACAGATTGTAATTTTATATTAGAAAAATAAGGTTTCAAATGACCTCGTATATATGTTTCATAACTTGTATATGTAGCAAGTTTTATATTAGGCTTAGCATAAGTTTCAAGCCATTTGCTAAGCCAATCTATGAATAATATATTATTTGAATTAGTATAAGTTCCATTCTTTAGAGATAACAAAATGGCATTTAATTTATCTTTAACTTCTTTTCTAGTTTTAGCATATACAGATTTTCTGTTAGGTTTTCCATTTTCTTTTACACCTACAGTATATCTAGCTTCCCAAGTACCATCTTTTCTTTGTCTAATACTGCCTTCATTTTGACCTCTTTTTGACATATTGAACCTCCTTGATTTAGTAATCAAGAAGTTTTAGAAAGTTAAAGCAATCAATAAAACCTTGTCTATATAAGACATCAGATTCATATTCATTTTCTAAATAAATATAATTGATAAGTTTTTCTAAAGAATCATTAGTATTAGGAAAGTCCTTTAGAAAATTTTCAATACAAGAATTTTTATTTTTACCAAGCTTCTTATAAATTTCATCTTCTTGTGATAAATAGTTTAGATATGAATTGATTAGATTATTAAAGAACTCATCAAGTTCTTCTTCAAATAAATTTTGATTGATAGGCATAAAAAATCCTCCTTCTTTCATTAAAATTTTCATTTTTGTTGAAAGTAGAAGATTGCATGTGATATAATATTCATGTAATTCTACTTTCGAAGTAGTATTGCTAGGGAATAGTGTAATAAGATTGACTGTCAGAAACACTATTTCCTTTTTTATTTGTCCAATTTTCTAATTCCTCTACGAATACCTTCCATTTTAGATATATTTTCTTTCTTACAATATTTTTCTAATATTTCTAATGTTTCCGCATCTACACGAACAGTTAATTTAGTATTCTTAGGATTATCAGTTGGACGACCTAGCTTTTTCTCAGTCATATCCACCTCCTTTTTGACTGCCATAAATATAATAACATTATGACAGTCAAAAGTCAATATTGTTAAAAATATTTTTTACATTTCCCATTCATCTTCTTCAAACCAATCAAAACTACTTGAATATTTATGCTTCATAATCCATTCTTTTTTAGCTTGTTTGCTTAAACTCCTAAAACTTCTTATTGTTCTTTTAGGTTTATTTTGATTATATTGTCTATTTTCAAATAAATAGGCAAGGGATACTAATGTATCCAGAGAACGGTTACTAAAATACCTATTACAATACCTATTGGTATCCATTTGAATATATTTTTCCATTTTATCTTTTGTAGTTCTTTCAATTCCTCTTGATATTTCATCATCTGAACTTCCAGATGTATTCTTATTGTTTCTGTAAGTTCCTTTTTTAGTGTATTTAGAATGTCTGCCATTGAAATTTGCTTGTCCATTTTGTATTCCATATTTTTGATTTTGTCCTTCGTATCTTCTATCCACTTGAAAAGAGTTATCCACGTTTCTGGTTGAACTGTGTAAAACTCTGCTTTCATTTGTGTTTGCTGTGGTATTTGATTTTTCTCTTTTAAATTTTCTATTAAACTCATTTTGCATAGTCTCCTTTAAATATTTAATATCATATAATTTATTATCTCTACACTTCATTCCAGTTGGAGTAGTGTAAGTTATACTTTTTCTTGTATCAGTCCAATTAACTTGATACCCTAAACTATTCATATTTGATATGAAATCTTTTTTAGTTAATGAATTTTCTATTGAATAGTCAATGGCATTTATTAGTTGCATTTTCCAACTTTGACCTTTATTTGCTACATGATATTCTTTTAGTGTTAAACTATTACTAACCTTTGAATTTCCTTTTAATGAAATAGTGGAAAGTCCATTTTTTGCACATAATTCATTAGAATGTATTTTTATTTTTTCCATATCTTTTTTACTTTGTTGAAATTTCTTACCATCTTCAAAAGATACAGAATTTATTACGAGATGATTATGTACATGTTCTCTGTCAGTATGAGTTGCTACTAATACTTGAAAACCTTTATATTGTTTTGCAAGTTCTAATCCAATTTCATGTGCTTTGTCATAACTTAAATTATCGTTAGGGGAAAAAGATTGTACTAAATGAATATATTGTCTGCCAGTTGTCTTGTTATATAAATTTTTTACAGTTTGCATTTCCTCTAAGGCATTGTCAGAAGTACAATCTTTTCCTGTAATTAATTCAGTAGTAGTTTTAGCATCTTGTGTTATGTAATTTATAATATGTTTTAAAGTTGATTTGGAGTTAGTAAATTTAATAACTGCCATATATGTTTCACCTGCTCTCTAATCTCACTTAAATCTAAACAAGTAATAACACCTTGATGACATAGTCTAGTTAGCTGATTTAAGTTATTTCCAATTTTAGCAAGTTCTCTTGAAGCATCATCTAATCCATCAATTACATATATGTTCTTGTTAAGTGCTGAATATTTTAAATAGTCAGTTAAAGTTATATTAGCTTTTTCAGATTGCCTTTTTATATAGTTATAATCTTTTTCACTAACTCTAAAATTAATTTGTTTATTATTTTTTCTCATATATATTAAGTTCCTTTCTCTAAAATTTGTAAAAGGGGTTTGGGTTCTCCCAAAATTAAAACACCCAAAGTGAATTTTGGGTGTAAAATCTAGTGGCAAAGCCACATATAATGGTTCGTAATTGCTAAAGCAATAACGCAACCATTTAATTGTATGTCTATACAATTAGGAATCTTGCCTATAAAAAACTACAAAGAATAGCTTAAATTTAGCAAGAAGTGAAGTATTATATATAAAAATACTGTTACATCTGTTACAACACTGTAGAATATAGTTATATAAGTTGATTATAAACTTTCGTTATTTGTTACATATCTGATACAAGTTGTAACAAATTCTGTTTCATTTTTGTATCAGATAATTTTAGATAATTGTTACTAATATTTTCTTACAACCATATGCAATTTAGAAAAATGTAACAGTTGTAACAGAAAATATTACTGTATAATACTCCTAAATTTATCTTTTTTTAACCATATAAATCTTTGTGGACTACCACCAACTCGTAGTAATTTTGTTCTACTATCTTTTGAAGTTTCTATAAATCCATCTTCATCTAAGTGTTTTAATAGAGTTCTCTCACTTACTGAGAACAATTCTCCTTGTTCATCACAAAGTTTTTTTACTAATTTATGAGATATGCTTGATATTAAATAATAGTACATATCATCTTCATAACCAATAAAGCCATTTCCACCTGCATATTGATAAGTTCTTATATCTTGAACTCTTGCAATTTTGCTTTCTAACAATGAATTTAATTTAGTAACAAACTTCATACTAGGATTATCTTCAGTAACAGTTTTAGATTGAGATATTGCTAGATTTATTAAAATATCTGCAAATTCGGAAACTAAAAATTGTAAATCATCATTTGTAAGAACATTTGCATTATTCATAAGGTTTAAAAATTTCTCAAAACCTATAAAGAGCCAAGATAATGCTTCGGGTATTCTAGGATGAAAAGTTATATTTCTATTAGTTAATTCTGTAATTAGGATTTTTCTATTATTTATAAAATCTTCTCTTAATTTATTTGCATATTCTTTTTCTGTATAAACACCATTCACATATTGATAAATCCATCTAATATAAAAACTCATAACAGATTTAAAAGATCCATTTCTTGATAATTCTTGTAATTTGGTTAATTTCGAAACATCAATGTCGTTTGGCTGTAATTCAATACTGATATATCTAGCAGTACCGCTTTCGGAAATATCTGGTGTTGATTCTCCAGTAATGATGGCATTTCCTCTAGGTGGTTTGGATACTTTTAATGTACTATCACAATTTAATCTATTTTTTCCTATTCTATCGCCATAAGATCTCATAATGACTTGTGCTGTTTTATTCATAGATAATTCATCTAATTTAGTAGAAGGGTGGTAGTCATCAATTACAGTTAAAACATCTTTTAAGATAAATGATTGTGCAATAATACTATTAGCAGTATCTCTAAAAGATATAGGTAAATCAGTATTAGTAAAATCTCCAAAGAATGATAATATAAGAGAAGCAAGAGTGCTTTTCTTAGCTCCAGTTTTTCCAATTAAAAATAATACTAATTTTGGTTCACAATCAGCTATTTCTAGAAAATGATTTAATGGAGATAGAAATGCTAAAGCAATTAAAGGTAATATGATTTTATGTGGTATAAATTCAGTATCTAGTAATTTCCTTATACATTTTAAATCTTCATCGATATTTCTTTCTGTAACATCTGTTAAGCAATAACGTGATAATTTTCCTTCTAGTTCAACATTTGTTTCAATATTTTTATCTAAATATAAACTATTACATAGAAATACTAATTTGTTATTAATATTTCTCCAACCAGTATGACAATAGATATGTTCAATTTTTATATTAGTTGCAGTACATTGAATAGCATGTCTAATACAATCTTTTACAGTTTGTCCTGTTTCAATATTACAATGTAAGCCCCAATTTTTTGTTATCCAATTCATATTGTTAAAATCATTTGCAGATATTCTAATGGAAGGCAGATTTTTGCCATTAGCATGTTTACCTTCCATGCTCAAATATCTTTTTACATCTACACCATCATCAATAATTGTTTCATTTTTTAAATAAGGAACAAAGTTTGATAATTTTTGATAAACTTTATTTCCTTTTTTATTTGTAACCTTAAATAAAGAACCATCAATTATTTCATAAGGTGTATTTTCAAATAGAGAACTTAAAGAATTTTCTTGATTTTTATTGAATTTATTTGTATTTGCTTGTATAATATCAGTAGAATCATTTTGATAAGAATAATATTTAGAAGATGCTTTCTCTGTGCCAACATTTAAAGCATTTACCTGAATATTATTTTTTTTATTCATATTTTCTTCCATAAGTTACTCCTTCTAAATAACATTTGTATTGTTATTTACCCATATTAAAAATTTATCTTTTGGTACTAATTTTCGTTTACCAAGTTTAAGTGTAGGAAAATCTGAACGATTCATTAATTGATATGAATTAGCTTTCGAAATTCCTAAGTATTTACTAATATCTGTTGCTGACAATGTTGCAGGTAATTCTTCGTTTGTTTTAAATGTACTTCTCATAGGTATTTGTTCTCCTTTCCTCAAAAATTTTTTTTTCTTGTTTAACGTCCCTATATATGTATTTAATACCATAATGGTTCTGTTTCCATTCCCTCCATCTAGGAGAGCTACCCCTTTACATCACGTTAGCCAGGTAGAAGTTTCTTTATTTGTGTATATCTGGACTATTTAGTTTTCAATGTACATAAGCGAAGATAAAATTTTTATCTGCTTCTGATGGAAATAATAAAACGATATTGAAAAAATTACAATAGTTTTGTATAATATGTATCGTAGAAATCGATTTTCTAAAAAATGCAAAATATCGATATTCCAAAAATATAGGGGTGATAAAATGGCTTTATATGCGACTTTGAACGAAAATAATCATATATGTATTTATCCAGATAATGAAGATTTTTTAGGAGTACAGAGAATGGAATTTCCATTAGGAATACATTTATTAAATTTTATGTATTTAGATATTGATGAAATAAATATGGCATATACACAAGTTATTGATTTAATAACTCAAAAAGCTTCGAATACTAAAATATCAATGTTTGATTACATAGAAATGTTACAAGATTTAATGGCACAAATAGATAATAGTTGTGTATATATGCACTTTTATACACAAATGCTATATGAAATTATGTCTGAAACTCCAACAAGTGGAGTAGAAAGAATGGATATATTAGAAAAGAGAATGCCAGATACTACTGTAAAAAATTGTATTTATGTAGAACATGAAAATGCAAATAAAGATAAAAAATTAAAAACAGATAGATATATAGGAATTAGAAAATTGGCATCAGTAATTGACGAAAAGAAAAAGGAAAGATATATAAAATTTTATCATTATGTAAGAAAAGAAATTATAGCAGATATAAAGAGAAAGAGAGCCATTTTAAAAGAAGAGATAGATTATATTTATAAAAAAATAACCAATAGTCAATTAGAAGGAATGTCAAATGCACAAAAACTATATGTTCTAGATCAAACAAGAGTTATTGAAAATAAACAAGATAATTTTTATATAAACAAACCATTTAATGTATTTTATAGGGCAGTTCCTAATTTAGATGAAACAGCTGAATATAAAACAAGTAAAGATTTGATTGATGTGGTTAAAAGAGATAGCACAGAAATAAAGGAATTATATGAAATTAAGGATATGAACGATTTAATTCGATTTGAATTATTAAAATTTGTAAGCAGTGATATAGAGTTTAAAGAATGCGAAAATTGTCATCAATATTTTATACCAGTAAATAGAAAAGATGAAATATATTGTAATCGACCAATAAAAGGAACAGAAAAAACTTGCAAAGATGTTGGAGCAATGAATAGACATAAAGAAAAAGCAGGAGATATACCAGGAGAAAAAGAATATTGGAGAGTATATAAAAGGTATAAATATAAAGCTGATAGGAAAATAATTTCAAAAAGTGAGTTTAATCAATGGAATTATATGGCATTAGAATTAAAACAAGAATGTGCTGAAGGCAAAATTAAGGTAAATGATATGTTACAAAGGATAGAAGTATTTGATAATAGAAAAAAAGTTGGTAAAAATAGAAAAATTAAAAAATGAAAATTGAATTTGCCAGACGTCTGGCAAATTTGTGGAAAATATATACAAAATTGGAAAAATATGATAGAATTGCTAATATAAAAATGAGAATATTACACAAAAGACAAAAAATGAAAATATAAAACTATTGAAGGGAATGTGTAATAATGGATAAAAAGAAAAAAGAGAAAAAATATTTTTTAAAAGATAGTGAATTAATAAGTATAGATGACGATAGATTCAATCAAAAAGACGTAGTAGATAATTTAAGGTTAATTATTGAAAATACAAATCCGCCATATAATATAGCTTTAATTGGAAAATGGGGGATAGGAAAATCTTCAATAGTAAATTTACTATTAGATAAATATAGAAAAGACTCTGACAATTATATTGTCCAAGAGATAAATGCTTGGAAATACGAAAAAGAATCATTAAAAAATGTGTTTCTAAAACAATTATGGCAAGGAATTAGTGGTGAAAAAGTCAAAACTTTTGAAACAATTAAAAAAATATATAGAGATATTATAAATCAAGATGAAACAGAAGATGATTCAAGATTTAAAAATATGATGAAAACATTTTGTAAAATAAGTTTTGGAATATCATTAGTAAGTATTGTAGCATTTATAATATATAAAGCTGTACAACTTAATGGATTTGGTGATGGATTTTGGAGAGAATGGTTTCTTGGATATTGCAAAAATATTGGAAAAGTATTGATATTTCCTTTAATATTATCATTTGTTACAGTTACTCTATCAGAGTTTATAAAAAGATACGATAAAAAAATTGAAGTTAAAATACCAATAGAAACAACAGATGATTATGAAACATTTTTAGAAGATACAATAAATAAAAAAATAGGACAGAACAAAAAGAAAAAAATTGTAACAGTAATAGATGATTTAGATAGGTTAAGCATTGACAAAATAGTAGAAGCATTAGATGCAATAAAAGCGTTTGTGGGATTTGAGAATTGTATTTTTATAGTTCCTTTTGATGATTCAATTTTAAAAAAGGCATTAGACCAAAACAGAACAATAAAATTAGATGGTAATCATCAAATGGTAGAAAGTGAGCTAATATTAGACAAGTTGTTTCAATATAAAATATATATACCACCATTATTAGATTTTGATATAAAAGAATATGCAGTAAATTTAGTACAAGAGAATATACCGGATTTTATAGAAGAGTATTGCACAATGAATAGACTGGAAAGTGTAATTAGAAAGGTATTAATACACAAAAATGTAACTACACCTAGACAAGTAAAAAAACTTATAAATACATTTGTTAACAATAAAATATTAATGACCAATAGAAGCAAAAATGGAAAAATTGAAAAAAATTTATTAGATAGTGAAGAATCTGATTTGCAATTAGCAAAGATATCAGTTTTACAAGCTGATTTTAATGATTTTTATGATGTGTTATTTAGAAACTTCAATTATATAAAAAGAATTGTTGACTTACATGAAACAAGCAAAAAAATAAACGAAATAGATGAAGATTTACAAATATTTTTTGAACAGAAAGGTAATGAAGAAAATATTAAGGCTGAAATAAAATCAGAATATGAACCGTTAATAAATTTTTTGAAGCAAACTGAAAAATATCAAGTCAATAATATAGCACCATTTATGTATTTAATACAAGATGAAATAAGTATAAAAACAGGTGATGAAAATAATAGACGTATTGTTTCAGCTATGGAGAGCAAAAATACAAAAACAGTCAGAAAAATGATTGAAGAAAATGACAATATGATTGATTCAATTATGTATGAGCTAGATAATGCAGAAGATACAGATTTATTAAATGGAATAATAACAATAATAAATTCTTTTGATGTTATAAAAGAAGAGAATAAGACTATTATTGCTGAAAACTTATCAGAAAAAATATATAATTTAGATTATACTAAAGAAGAAATAAATATTTTAGAACTAAATATAAACAATGTGTTTTCTATATTAAAATTAGCAAATAAAAAAGAATACATAAATAAACTTTTAGATAAATATATAGATTGTGCAAAAGAAAATACAGATTTGGATAAAAACATAGAAATTATAAATAAATATTTAGAAGAAAAAGATAACTTAGAAAGTAATATAAAGGGCAATTTTAAAGAGTTTATTTGTAAAGTAATAGAAAATAATACAGAAAAAATTAATATATTTATTGAAAAAGTAAATATTAAAGAACAGACCATTTTTGTAGAATATTTTGGGAATCAACTATTTAATACACTATGTAAATATATGGATACAAGTAACGACTTTTCAGAGAAGATTCTATCTAAATATGAAGAGTATTTCAAAGAACTAGACAAAGTTGATAAAGTATTAGATTCCATAGATGACATAATAGTACTATTTAAATATACTAAATTACTTGAAAGGCTAAATAGACTATTTACAAAGGAATTATGCAACAATATAGATGTAAATAAAGGTACAGAAATAGCTAACATAATAGCAACATCTAAGAGTCAAGATAAAGTAAATGCTTTAGATATATTAAATAAAATAAATTTCGAAATAAACGACGAAAATAGCGAAGACATAGATCAATATTTAAATGATAACTTAGAGCAAGAGAAAGCTCAAGAACTTATAAAAAACATTTTGATTAAAGACAAAGATAATATACAATATATAGAAGAGACCTTAACTAATATAACTGAAACTATATTCAAAAACGAAAAATATGATGAAATATTTAAAGATATAGTAATATATCTGGATGAAAATATATTAGATACTATATTTGAAAAATTAACAGAATTGTCTGCATTTAATACATCTAAGGAATATTCAAGAGAAAAACAAATATTTAAATACTTATGTATAAAAGAAAACGCATCATATATTACTAAATTTATAGAAGATACGATAATAAAAAAATATAAATCATATCCATCATATAAGACATATTTTAATTATACATATGAGGTGGTTATTTATGCAAAAGAATATATAAGTGATGATAAGTTGGAAGAATACTTAAAAACAGTTATATCAGCTTATAATAACTATCCAGAAAGAGCAATTTTACCGTTCAAGCTTTTAAAAGATGAAATACCAGATAATATAATGAAACTGTTAATACCAAAGTTAAATGAACACCTAAATACGAGTACATATGAAGATAGTTTTAGTATATTAAGGAATAATAGAAAATTCTTTTGCGGTGAAAATGATAATTTGACAGAATATGTGCAATTTTTAGTGGATAATATAAAATTAGCAAACAGTCCTAATATAGTAATTGATGCACTAGATGAACATTTTAGTTATATATCAAAAATATATGAACTAAATAGAAATATTAAAGATTTAGAGGGATTTAATTATGATAAAGCATTTAAATTTATAGGAAAATCATTTGATAATAAAAATTTAGAAACTGTTACTGATGATATAAATAGAATTCTTAGTGATAAAGGAACTATACAAGATTGTTTAAATATAGAGTCAAAAATGAAAAAATATACATTAAATGATATAATAAATCAAAATTATAATAATTTAGATAATATTTCAAATAATGTTTTATTAAATAATATGATAGAATTGTGTACTATAAAGCAAAATGATATAAAATCAGCAACTGTTTTGAAATTTATAGAAAAAGCACTACAAAATATTGATGATGTTGAATATATTACAAGTATAGATCAATTGTTAGGAAAATTTGAAAGAATGTATTTTAGTGAAAATAAAAAAGAATTAAATGAAATATTATATAATTGCTATCATATTACTACAAGTAATGTAATTAAAATAAGTATGATGAGAAGAGCACAATATTTTAAAATAACAAGAATGTTTAGAAACAAAATGATAGATGAAGAAAAAGATTTTTATAATGATAATGTGGGATAAAAGGGTATACCCCTAAAAATACCCCTACCGACCTAAAAAATAATAGAATTATTATTAAATAATAAAAAGAGTGTTATGCTGTAAATATACAGAATAGCACTCTTTAAAACATAATAGAAAAAACGAGAAATGCATTCCATTTCTCATAACCCGAAGGTCGTAAGTTCGAGTCTTACCCCCGCAACCAAATTATAAATACTTACAGTTTCAATGACTGTGGGTATTTTTTTATGCCTTTAAATTGGTTGCAATAATGATTGAAAATGGCATTCTTATGTCAAATTGGGTAAAAATTGGGTAAAATAAATACCTCAAATGCCATAAATATCAATAAAAATTCATTAAAATTTTATACTTTTTATACATTATAAAAGGCAATGGGAAAATTCAAAAAATAAACTGCGTGTTACGTCGTTAGATTTCATTTGAAACGCAGTCACATATAAACATATGCTCCTTTGCCTTTCAAATTCATCTGCCTAGTAATACTTGTTTTTTTGAATTGCCTTCTATAAAAAATCGTGAAAATTTGTAATTTGTGAAAATTAGAAAAAAGTTCAAATTAAGACCTTGTTGGTAATAACAAATTTTCTAGTGCATATCCAGCTTTTCTATTGTGAGAAAGTAGTGGATGCACATAAAAATCAAGTGTAGTACTTATTTGTGCATGTCCTAGTCTCGCAGAAATTACTGCTATATCAATATTTTGTGCAACTAGTAAACTTGCATTTGTATGTCTTAATCCGTGAAAATTAATTACAGGTAATCCTATTTGACCAACATATTTTACAAACCATTTGCTAATTGTAGAAGGATGCATTGGTTTGCCATCTGCTTGTACAAATAACCTATCGGAATTCGTCCATAATTCGCCGTAAATCGATTTTTGTTCTTCATACCATAACTTATATTTCTCAAGTAAAGAAATAATAAATTCAGGTATTGCAATTTCTCTAATGGAACTTTCTGTTTTTGGAACTTTTGTGAAAACTCCCATATCTGCTAGGTACTGACTAGAACGATTAATACTGATAATTCCGTTTTTAAAATCAACATCTTGCCATTCTAGACCCATTAACTCGCCTAAACGAACACCAGTAAATACTGTAAGGATGATTGCAACTTTGTATTTAGTATCTTCGCTAGATAATAGTTCTAAATTTTCTAGTAATATTTTAGTTTGCTCATCATCATAAGATCTTCTTTTTGGTTTTCTAGCTTTAGGTGGTTGAACACGTTCAGCAGGATTCGCCACTATTAATTGCCAATAAACTGCTTTATGAAGCATTGCTCGTAATAATCTGTGATGCTCTAAAATTGTTTTACCAGATAAGGGCTTTTTTGTTTTTGAACCATTGTTACCTTTTTTCCTAACTAACTGAGTATCCTTTTCAAGTAAGTCATAGAATTTCATAATGTCAGTTGGTTTTATTTTGTTAATATAAAAATGTCCAAAGTATGGTAAAAGTCTTGTTTCTAACATTCTACAATATCTTTTATATGTTGATGGAGCAAGTTCTTTTGAACCATAATCTCTTTTCCATATTTCTGTAAATTCAGAAAATTTAAGAGATTTACCATCAAGTACTAAACCATTTTGTACTTCAGTAACAAATTTTGCTAGTTCAACTTCTGCATCTTTTTTAGTCCCGTGGACTGTTTTTCTGTGTATCATAGGTCTTCCGTTTAGGCCAAATCCTTCAGATACTGTTAGCCTGTAACTATTTTTTCCTCTTTTTTCTATACTCCCAGCCATTACTTATTTCACCTCCTTTCAAGTATGCCTATGGGTGGGAGGAGTGTTTAATTAAAATGTTAACAAAAATATTATACAATAATAGTTAACAAATTGCAATAGATTTCAAAAATAAACTTAAAAAATTTGTAAATGTAATAAAATGTAAAAAAATGTCGAAAATTTGAAAGCTAAAATCCTTTGAAAATACTGGATTATTTACAGAAAATATGATATAATACGACAAATATATAGGAGGAATTTATATGAATATAATAGAATCAGAGATAAGACAAATTTTTGCATCAATAGTATGGAACCATAAAATTCATGAAAAACATAGTGATATTAATTCTTTTTGGTTTAATGTTTTAGAATTTTGCAAGATATTATCTTCAGCAATTACTACATCAGGATTATTAACTTGCTTTTTTATTGATGAAGTTGCTTTAAAGATAATTACCACTGTTTTTTCAGCTATATGTCTATTTATAAATACTTTTTATAAAACATATAATTTAAAAGAATCAAGAGATAGTCATAAATTAAGCGCATTAGAATTTTTACAATTAAAAAATGAAACCATTTGTGTATTATCAGATATAAAATTAAATAAGATAGAATTGGATGAAGCTACTAAGAAGAGAGATGAGATATTATTAAAATATCATAATATATGCAAGAAAAGCTTATCTACATGTGATAGAGCTGTAAAAAAAGCATCAAAAGCTTTAAAAATACAAAAAGATAATACATTTTCAGATGAAGAAATAGATAGCTATTTACCTGTAGAGCTTAGAAAGGGAAAATAAATGATTAAAGATGATTTTTGTGATTTCTGTAACAACATAAAACTAGATAATTTTGAAGATATGCAAACAACAGTAAAAGGCATTACAAAAAAATTAAATAAACATTATTATGACATAGATGATGACGAATCTAATATGTATATTGTAGGTTCAGTTGGTAGAACTACAGCAATAAAAAATACAAGTGATTTGGACATACTTTTTAATCTACCTAAGAGTGTTTATGATAGAATAAATGATAATGATGGAAATAAACAATCTCAATTATTACAAGAAGTAAAAAATGTATTGAAAGAAAAATATCCTAATACAGACTTAAAAGGTGATGGACAAGTTGTAGTAATAAACTTTACAAAATACACAGTAGAATTAGTTCCAGGATTTAAGCAAAATGATGATTCATTTAAATATCCAGATACAAATGATGGAGGAAGCTGGAAGATTACAAATCCAATTCCAGAAATAGACGAATGTAAGAAAAAAGATGATGACACAAATGGAAATTTTACAAATATATGTCATATGCTTAGATCATGGAAAAACAAAAAAGGTTTTAAATTTAAAGGCTTATTAATTGATACTTTAACTAATAATTTCCCTGAAAAGAAGAAGGAATATCAAAATTGTGGATATGAAGATTATTTAAATCTAGTTAAAGATATTTTTGAGTTCTTAAAGAATGAAGATAAAGATCAGAGTTATTGGTTTGCAATAGGAAGTAATCAAAAAATATATAATGATGATGGAGGAAAATTCGTAAAAAAAGCCAAAAAAGCTTATAACAAAATTAAAGATTTAAATGAGGATTCTAAAAATTTAAATAAAGAATTAAGAAATCTTTTTGGAAAAGAATTTCCTAAAGCACAAAATGAGGAAGAAGAAAAAGAACAATACACTTATGATCATACAGAAGAATTTATTGAAGATGAATATCCTGTTGATGTAGTATTAAATTTAAAATTGGATTGTATAGTAACACAAGATGGATTCCGCCCAGCTAGTTTAAGGGATATGATAACAAATCATGTGTTTCTAAAGAGGGATAAAAAATTAGAATTTTACATAGTAAATAAAGCAGAAATTATGAATTATGGTATAGATAAAATTCTTTGGAAAGTAAAAAACGAAGGAGATTTAGCTAAGCAAAAAAACGATATTAGGGGACAAATTTTAGAAACAAATAGTTATACACATACTGAATATTCTAAATTTGATGGTGACCATTATGTTGAAGCATATATAATAAAAAATAATGTATGTATAGCTAAAGGAAAAATTGATGTTCCAATAAGGGTTTAAAAGAAAGCGAGAAAATATAAGATGAATTTTGAATTAAATTTAATAGAGAATTCATATGATTATATTAAAGAAACATTATACTATTATAAAAAGATAGGATATGATGAAAGCCATGATGAAGATAGAAATTCTATAGAAGAAAAAAGAAAGTGGAAAACAACATTTATATTATTAGTTCAAGCAATTGAATTACTATTAAAAGAAGCTCTGTTTAGAATTAACGAAAGTTTGATTTATGAAAATATTGATGAGAAAATTAGCGATAAAGCAAAAACTATAACATATTCGAAATCGATAGCAAGATTGCAAAATTTAAAGCCAAAATTGTTTTCACAAAATGAAACTGATTTATTGATTACTTGTGGTAATATAAGAAATAATTTTATTCATTTTAAAGTAAATGCTAATTCGATTGAAATAAAAAGAAAATATTGTAAGTTATTTGAGCTTTATACAAAATTACACTATAGAATTTTTCACCATAAATATCAAAATGAAGAATATAAATATGTTATTGAGAATATTTTAAATAATGCAAAGGATTTTGAGGTTTTTAGAGGAATTGAGTTTACTAAAAAACAATTAAAACAGTTTAAAGAGGATATTGAGGAAAATCAATACTATTCGTATATACTTACAAAAGATAATAATGCATATAAGAGAATAAAATATGGAGATGAAGAGAAATTTTATAATTATAAGTTCAATACGAATGATTCATATTATTCAATTGATTGCAAGTACTGTGGCGATTGTGGAGCTAAAAAAGGAGAAAATCATCTAGATGGATGTGACTGGGAAATGTGTCCTATATGTGGGCATCAATTAATATCATGTGATTGTGAATGGGGCGAATATATTTCTGATGACAATTTACTTGAAAATTATGTAAGAGATATTATAGATTATGAAATGATTATATAAATAAGGAAAAGCAATAAACTTTTCCTTTATTTGTTTTCTTCCAACCACTCATCAAATTCTTTATAAGTTTTCTCCTCAGATCTAATGGCATCCATAAATTCTTTAGCTTCTTTTTTCCAATTTTCATAATCAATCTTATAAACTTCTATATCAGGATTACGTTTTACTAACATTGCTTTTTTTGCATAAATCTTACGATATTTACCATAAACAATCTCATTTTCTTGCTTAACTCTTTGAGCAATTTGGTTTCCGATATCTCTACAAGTTTGTTTTTCTTTGTATAAATTATTACAGTAATTAATACGTGGATTATCTGTTATAAAGTATTTACCACAATTTTTACATTTCTTGATAAGATATTTATTATTAAGTACGAATTGAAACAATGTAACATATAAAATTTCATAAATGTTTTCGTTACTAGTGCTATAATTTGGTTCAATTTCATAAGAGGATTTAGACTTAAAGAATTTTATTAAATCTTTTTCTGTATTTCCTTTAATATCAGAAATAGTTCTAAAAGAAAAGCCTTGTGGCATAGAAAAATGATTATTTATAAATCTATCAAGTTCCTTAAAATGAGAATTATAATAAATATAAAATCTTATTTTTGTACTAAAGTCATTTATTTCTTTAATGTTATCAAGGTTAAATATATAATCAACAAATTTTGATAATAGTTTTTGACCATGTTTTGAGTCTTTTTTTATTTCTTCATAATATTTTTTAAATAAATTTTTTACTTTACTAAAAGAATAAAATTTATTAATTTCAAACTTATTTATATCTTCTTCTCCAGTATATATTATGTATGAAGTGAAAAACTTAGTAAACCACATAAAACATTCATCAATATTATCAAAATCACAATTTAAGAAAGAGATGAGTTCGCTACAAAGTGGTTGTGTGTTAGTTATAGTATCAATAGTAAAATAGCCAGTATCTCCATCTTTTAAATCATAATACTTAGGTTTTGATGATTTTGTTTTTCCGCATAAAAATGCCTTATGGGTAAATTCTTCATTTGTTGAAACAAAGATATTTATAGGTTCATCATATTTTATTTTATTCATAATTCCTCCGTTAACAGTTTATAAATTCACTTAAAGTTAACCTGCTATCAAAATAAACCCAAAAGTATTTACAAAGTTAACTATTGACAATATAATACAAATGTTAACAAAAGTCAATACTAAATTTCAAAAAACAGGAGGTGATATTATGGAATTACCAAAAATTCAAAGGACGACACTAACAATGAAAGAAGCAGCAGAGTATTTAGGTGTATCTTACTGGTTGATAAATCAATTAGTAAGAAGAAAGCAAATACCATGCTCTAAAGTTGGTGGAAAGTATTTATTTAGAGTACAAGCGCTAGATGAATATTTAAAAAATATGGAACAAAAATCTATAAGTTAGATTACAAAGAAAGCGAGGAAAGGAGGATATGTATAGTTTACAATGGTTGAAAATAGAATTAAAAATATTTTCAAATAGGAAAATTCAAATACTGTTAAGAGAACCAGATGGAGATACATATTTTAGAGTATGGATTCAATTATTAATTATTGCTGTAGAATGCAATAGAAATGGAAAATTAGTAATAGGCAATAATAAACCAATGACAATAGAAAATTTTTCAAAGATTATGGGAAAATCTAAGAAAAAAATCGAAAAAATTATTCAAAAATTTCTAGAATTAAATATGCTAATTGTAGAAGATGAAGCATATAAAATTAAAAATTGGGACAAGTATCAAAGCATTGAGCCATATGAAAAATATAAAGAACAAAATAGAATTAGACAACAAAAATATCGTGAAAAGTTGAAAAGTGAAAAAGAAGAAAGTAACGTTACAATAACGTTGGATAACACACAAGAAGAAAATAAGATTAAAAATATATTAGCTAAAGAAGGAGATGAGAATAGAAGTGGATTTAGAAAATGTGAATTTTAAAGTTATCACCAATGAAGGTGCAAAATGTGGATTTTGCAATAAAAAATTAAAGCCATTAGGATTAAGTTATCTTTATGCAAATGTTAATCACGATATGGTAGAATATGAAAGGTGTGATTGTAGTGAAGCAATTGCATTTTGGAAACAATATGATTCAAAGCAAAATGAAAAAGAAAAACAAAGAAAGTATAGAGAAATTATAAATAAAATATATAAGGATGGTTGTATAAAAAAGAAATTAAAATATTGTAATTTTTTAAATTTTGATAGATTTAAAGATAACCAAGAAACAATAACAACATTAATGAAATATACACATTTATGTATAGAAAATAAAGTTAAAGATGGAATTATTATATATGGAAGTATAGGATATGAAAACACTCATTTAGCAGCAAGTATTGCTAATGAGATTATTAGAAATAAAAAAATTGCATTATTGGAAAGGACTAGATCTATAACAGATAGAATAAAAGAATCTTTTAATAAAACTGTTACGACAGAGTCAGAAATTATGGAACTTTATTCTAATGTTGATATGTTAATTATCGATGATTTTGGGAGTGAAACAATAACTAAATGGGCTTTAGAAAAGTTGTATAGAATTATTAACAATAGATATGAAAACGAGTTACCAATAGTAATTACAACTAGATATACAAGAGAAGAATTGTTGGAGAAAATTGCTATTGAAAATAGGAAATTAGCAGAAGAATTCATACAAATTTTATACAAAATGTGTTATGGAATTTCACTCATAAAAAATGATATAAATGAAAAAGAAAAAGCTAGCAAAAGCGATAAAACTAAATGCTAACTTAATCCAAAATCTAAAAATATTATAATATATTTTTAAACAAAAGTAAAGCAAAAAAGTTCAAGTTTTTATTTTAGAAATTTGAACTTTTTTGAAAATATTTTGAAAAAATTTATATCAAAAGTATCCCTCGGAGAGCCCAAAAGGGTATTAGGGCATGTTGCCCTAAACAGCAAAAAGGGTGTCAAAACACCACGCTGGCGAATATTGGGCATTAAAAAATGCCTCATTATTCGGAGCAAAATAAATTTTGCCAACTATCAATGCTACGTAGACTAGCATTAATAAAATTAAGAAAGTAGGAGTGATGAAAAATGAAAATGGATTCAGAGCAAGTTTTAGATAGTATTTTCTTATCATATAATAAAATCTTAAAGAGATTTCAATTACTAGGTGTTACTACTAAATATGGAAAAGAAATAACACATAAAGATTTAAGAAAAGCTATAGAAGTTATGCTAAAAAAACATCCAACTTGCAGATGGAGGAGTGAGAAAGTAAAAAGTAGGAAATATTTTATTTTAGCAGAAGGATATGTATGGTTAACTCAAGTGTATTTTCAAAAAGAAAAATCTTTAATAGATGCTGATGTGGATTTTTTTGAAGATAGAATTAGACAATATGAAGAATTATTAAAAGTAGAACATAATAAAAATTGGTGGAATGAAGATATGAAAATAAAACAACTATGTGAGTATTTTGATAGAAGAGATATTACTGTTAGAAAAGCAGTTAAAAAAATGTGTGATAATGGATTTGAGCAATATAAATTTTTAGTTGATGGCAAGGTTATTATTTCTAGTAAAGGTGTTGAGTGGATTTGTAAAAATGTTTTTAAACAAAAATATTTGGAATTGTTAGAAAAGTATAAGATGGAATTAACTGAAAAATATATTAAAGCTAGTTATCCTTATGATCATTTTTTTGGAAGAAATTAAAGATATATAATAGAGAGAAATATCAAGAATTATATTGAGAAAAAGAATAATTTGTGATATAAAATAGTATAGAATGTTTATACTGATTTGAAGGGAGGAAAATATGGAAAATAGTGCAGATATACAGGAAAATATATTGCTAAAAACAAATTATGAATTATTACATATCCTTCTTAAAGATCATACGACAAATAACAATATTATTTGGGCTACTGATAATTATAGAGATAAAGGTATAGGATTTGGAGTTAAAGATAATATAAAAATTGAAAATATTACAGGCTATAATGGAAATGTAATTAAACCTAGAGTAAAGAAAAGTAAAAAAGAACAAGAAAAGAGAATAAGAGATAAGGCTGAAGTTTTTACTCCATCTTGGATTTGTAATTCACAAAATAATTTAATAGATAATGCTTGGTCAGGGGAAGATAGTTTTTTTAATATTGAGAGTGATAAAAGTTGGATTTCAAATAAGGAAAAAATAAATTTTCCAACTAAAACGAATAAAACATGGCAAGATTATGTTTACAATACTAGATTGGAAGTATCCTGTGGAGAAGCACCATATTTGGTAAGTAGATATGATAATGTTTCAGGTGATATTATAGAAGTAAATAATAGGATAGGATTATTAGATAGAAAATTAAGAGTTATAAATGAAAATGTAAATGATAAGTTAGAATGGATGGATTGGGTACAGAAAGCATATAAAAATACTTATGGTTTTGAATTTCAAGGAGATAATTTGTTGATTGCAAGAGAAAATTTGTTGTATACATTTATAGATAATTATTTATACAAATTTAAAGAAAAACCACTTATTGAAGATATTATAGAGATTGCGAAAATTATTTCTTGGAATGTGTGGCAAATGGACGGCACAAAATTTGTAGTTCCATATAGTTGCAAAACAGATGAAGTAATTAATATGTCATTATTTGGAGATGTGCCACAAAAAATAAGTTGTATAGGCTGTGAAAAAAATAATTATAAAAAACATAATGGAATTTATTGTAAAATAATGAATTGGGAAACTAATAGACCAATAAAATATACTACATTATTAAATAGGAGTAGAAAAAATGGAAACAAATAAATTTACGTCGACATTTAGCTATAAGTTGATTTATATTTTTAGAATTAATGATGAATTTCATAGTGGAAAATTGAAAATAGGAGAGGCTACAGTTCATACAAATAAATCTTTGTTAGAATTGCAACCAAATTCTGAAGAATTAAATGAGGCCGCTAAAAATAGGATTAATAGTTATACATCAACAGCTGGTATAAAATATGAATTATTATATACAGAATTAGCAGTTGACAATAACGGTAATTCATTTAAAGATACAAAAGTTCATAATGTTTTATTAAGGTCCGGATTAGAAAGATATTATTTTGATACAGAGAATAAACAAAACGAATGGTTTGTTGTGGATTTGGAAACTGCTAAGCAAGCTATTAAGGCTGTTAAAGACAATAGACAAGCGTTAACTGCAAAAGAGATCTCTTATGATAGGGATCCAATTGTATTTAGACCTGAACAGGAAGAAGCAATAAAGAAAACGATTGAAAATTTTAAAAAAAGTGATATTATGCTTTGGAATGCTAAAATGCGTTTTGGTAAAACATTAACTGCATTAGAAATAGTAAGAAGGCAGAAGTATAAAAAAACAATAATAATTACGCATAGACCAGTCGTAAATAATGGATGGTTTGAAGACTTTAATAAAATATTTTCAAAAGATAGTGATTATAAATATGGTTCTAAAACTTTTGGAGAAAATATAGAAAGTTTAATTGATAGCGATAAACCATTTGTATATTTTGCTTCTATTCAAGATTTAAGAGGATCATCAGAAGTAGGTGGTAATTTTGATAAAGATGAACTAATTTTCAATAATAACTGGGACTTAGTTGTAATTGATGAGGCACATGAAGGAACAAGAACAAGTTTAGGAGAAAAGACAATCGATGGTGTCGTAAAGATACATGATGATTATAAAACTAAAGTATTGATGTTATCTGGAACACCATTTAATTTACTAAGTGATTTTAAAGAAGATGAAATTTATACATGGGATTACATTATGGAACAATCAGCTAAATTAGAATGGGATGCAGATATAGAACATTTTGGAGATTCTAATCCGTATAGCGATTTGCCACAACTTAATATTTATACATATTATTTAGATAAATTGATGCCTAGATATGTGGATGTATCGGATAATGCATTTAACTTTAGAGAATTTTTTAGAACTTGGACAGGAGAATTAGAGATTGATCGAAAACCTATTCCAAAAGGATATGAAAAAGGAGATTTTGTACATAAAGATGATATAAATAGGTTTTTAAATTTATTGTCTAAGCAGGACGAGAATTCTAATTATCCATATTCAACTAAAGAGTATATTGAATATTTTAGGCATTCATTATGGATGGTACCAGGAGTTAAAGAGGCTAAAGCTTTAAGTAAATTATTAAAAGAACATGAAGTATTTGGATCTGGAATGTTTCAGATTGTTAATGTAGCAGGAAATGGTGATGAAGAAGAAAAATATGAAGAAGCTCTAAAGAAGGTAAGAACAGCAATAACAGATAAGCCAGAAGAAACTAATACTATTACAATTTCATGTGGAAGATTAACTACAGGAGTTAGTGTACCAGAATGGACAGCTGTTTTCATGCTTTCTGGCTCATATTCCACATCGGCTTCTAGTTATTTACAAACAATATTTAGAGTTCAAACACCAGCTAAAATTGGAGGCAAAGTTAAAGAGAAATGTTATGTGTTTGATTTTGCTCCAGATAGAACATTAAAAATGGCCGCACAGGCAGGTCAATTATCAGTAAGACCAGGTTCAGTTCAATCACAAGAAATTATGAGCCATTTTCTAAATTTTTGCCCAATTATTGGAATTGATGGTTCTAAAATGATTAAATATGATGTTACTCAAATGTTAAGAGAATTAAAAAAAGCAGTAGCTCAAAGAGTTGTAACCAATGGATTTGATGATAAAAATATTTATAATGATAATCTACTAAAAATGGATGAAATAGATTTGAAAGAGTTTGATGATTTAAAGAAAATAGTTGGAGTTAGTAAACAAACAAAAAGAATTGATAGTATTGATATTAACAATCAGGGATTTAATAATGAAGAATATGAGAAATTAGAAGAAGCCAAAAAGAAACCTAAGAGAGAGCTAACTGAAGAAGAAAAAAGACTACTTGAAGAAGAAAAAGAAAAGAAAAAACAAGCTTCAACAGCAATGTCGATATTGAGAGGAATATCAATAAGAATACCATTACTAATATATGGAGCAGATATTGAAATAAATAAAGATATTGACAGCCAAAATTTTATTGAATTAGTAGATGATAAATCATGGAATGAATTTATGCCTAATGGCGTTACAAAAGATGTATTTAAAAAGTTCTCTAAATATTATGATAATGAAATATTTATTGAAGCTGGAAGACAAATTAGAAATTCAACATTATATGCAGACACATTGCCTATAAAAGAAAGAATACAAAAGCTAGCTGAAATATTCTCAATGTTTAGAAATCCAGATAAAGAAACTGTACTTACACCTTGGAAAACAGTAAATATGCATTTAGGAGACTGTATTGGAGGATATAATTTTAATTATCCAGATAAAGAACCAAGATTTATAAACCAAGGAAATGTTACCAAGGATTTATTTGAGAATAATGAGGTTAAAATATTAGAAATAAATTCAAAAACAGGTTTATATGCTTTGTATTGTTCTTATAGTATATACATGAACAGACTGTTAAATTATAATAAGCAAGATTACACGGAAGAAAAAAATGAAGATTTTTGGAGAGAAACATTAGAAAATAATATTTTTATAATTTGTAAAACTAAAATGGCAATGCAAATTGTAAAAAGAACATTAGCAGGTTATAAAGAATATAATGTAAATACTTTACTAATAGAAGATGTTGCAACTAAATTAGATGAAAATATAACAGCAGTTACTAATTATGTATTAAATGCTAATAGTTGGAATAAGGAAGGAGTGCAAATGAAATTCGATGCAGTGGTTGGAAACCCTCCATATCAAGAAATTACTGGTGGATATGGTACACAGGCTAAACCAATATATAATTTGTTTATAAATATGTCAAAATCAATAGATTCTAAATATATAAGCATGATTACTCCATCGAGATGGTTTTCTGGAGGTATGGGATTGAATGAGTTTAGAAAAGATATGCTAAATGATACATGCTTAACAAAAATTATTGATTATCCTAATACTAGAGATGTTTTTGATTCAGCTGATATTGCAGGTGGTGTTAATTATTTCTTATGGGATAAAAATAATAAAACAGAATGTGAAGTTACTAATGTTATAAACAATGTTAAATATTCTTCATCAAGAAATTTAAATGAATTTAATACATTTGTGAGATTTAACCAAGCTATTCCAATTATTAGGAAAGTCTTTAATGTACAAGAAAATGGTAAAACACTAGAAAATGTGGTATCCCCACAAAAACCTTTTGGACTACCAACGAATTATAAACCTAAAGATAAAGGGGTTCCTTGCTGGTTTATACAAAAGATTGGAAAGAGATATGCCGATTTAAAAGATATACATGATGAAAATAAATTATTAAATAAATGGAAATTACTGGTTCCTAGATCTCCAATTGCTGGACAAACAGATTTCACTAAACCAGTTGGATTTTATTATGATGGTAATACGAATATTGCTAAACCAGGTGAATGTTGTACAGAATCATTTATTGTAGCAGGAGCTTTTGATACAGAAGAAGAAGTTAAAAATTTTAAATCATATTTATTTACTAAAACAATAAGATTTTTACTTTTACAAGCTGTTGTTTCACAAGATGTATTAAGAAATAAATTTTGTTTTGTACCTGATTTAGGAAAGTACGATAGGATTTATACAGATAAGTATCTTTGTGAAAAATGGAATATAACAGATGACGAATGGAAATATATTGATTCTAGAATAAAATAGGAGAAAAATTTAAGTTGAACAAATATATAAAATGAGCAAGCTAAAGTATAAATACAAAGAAGTTTCAAGTATAATAAAACATTAATAAGAAATATAGGTTAAAATAATATAAAAAGTAGAATAAAAGGAGAATATGTCATATTTAAGTGATTAAATATAACATAAAAGGAAAAATAATGAGTGAGGAAATAATAGTTTGGGGAATTCATAATACGAATAATGAAAATTTATTATTACAAGATGAAGTCATAGCTATAGGTTGGCATGAAATGGGAGATTTATCCACAATAGATACAGATAGAGAATCTTATTATAAGGCCTATGATAAAGTTTATCCAAACAAATCTAAACAATCTATAGCAGGTTCTGCAGGACAACTATTTAGATTTGTTAATGAAGCTAAAATAGGAGATTATGTGATATATCCAACAAAATTTAATAGAATGATTAATATTGGACAAATTGAAGGGGAATATTTCTTTGATAGTAGAGAAACAGAATATAATCAAAAGAGAAAAGTAAAATGGTTAAAAAAATTACCAAGAGAAGAATTTTCGCAAGGTGCATTATATGAAATAGGATCATTTTTATCATTTTTTCAAGTAAGGCATTATGCAGATGAATTTATAAATGCTCTTCACAATGGAAAGAAGGTAAAAAATAATCAAGAAAATGACGATAATGTATTTGCGACTTCAGAGACTATATTAGAAAGTACCAAAGATTATGTATTAAAAGAGTTAAATAAAAATTTTAAAGGATATGAATTGGAGGATGTTGTCGCAGATTTATTAAATGCAATGGGATATAGAACAAAAATTAGTCCTCACGGAGGAGATAATGGAAAAGACATTATTGCATATAAAGATGAATTGCCACCAAGAATTATTGTACAAGTAAAAAGCCAAGATGGAAATATCACAGAATCTACAGTACAATCATTAAAAGGAACTATGGACGAAGGAGATTATGGTTTATTTGTAACTTTATCAGATTATGCAAAAAATGCTAAAATATATTTAGAAAAGCATCCAATAATAAAATCTATTAATGGAAGTGAATTAGTAGATTTAATTTTAAAATACTATGATGATATGTCAGAGAAATTTAAAGATACCATAAAATTAAAGAAATTATTTATACCTGTAATTGAAGTGGAAGAATAAATTTAAAAATTGACTTATAATAAAAATAATTAAAATTACTAAAATTTTGCCAAATTTAAATTTTTATGAGTAGAAGGTAATATAAATGAAAGCTATAAATAGAAATGCAAGTGCAAGTGCTTTTGGATGGCAATTTCAAATTAATATAGCTATATATTTAATGATAAAATATTTTGGAAAATTTAAAGAAATGAAGATAGAAGGAGAAAAGGAAGATATTGAAATTTCATTAAATAATAGTAAAAAAATTTATGCACAAGCAAAATCAAAACAAAATATTAATGATGGTGATACGAGTTCATATTCAACAAAATTAAGAAAGGCTTTGGAATCATTATCAGATGTTAATGATAATGATTCAGAAAGCCTAATATATATAAGTAATTTAGAACCGAACCCATTAAACTCTGGAACAAATGAATTTGAATTAGTATCATTTTTCAAATATAATGAATTATCTTTAGCTTCAAAAGAAAAAATTGATATTCAACTTAATCAATTACAAAAGAACATAAATAGGGATAAATTAATAATTGCTAAAGTCCCTTTTTTTGGTGAAGATAAAGAAACAAAACAGAAATATATAATTGCCAAAATTGAAGACTTTTTAACTTTTATCAGTTCGGATTTACTACCATATAAAAATAGATTCCTACAAATGTTAGAGTCAGAAGCACTACATAATGCAACTCAAAATAATATGAAATTAAAATTTAAAAAGGAAGATGTTTTGTGGAGACTTTTAATCTTAAAATTAGGCGATGGAAACTCAATAAAGTTTGACGAAAGTATGGAAATTGAAGAAGAAACTTTTTTTGAAGCATTAGATACGTATGATAGGATAATAAACTATAAAGAAGCTGACTTTGATGTATATAATAAGATTAGCAATTTAATAATGAAAGCTAAAATCGAAGATAAAGAAATAAGAAGCAATCAGTTTGTTATTAAATATGAAAACGAAATATACGATATAGTTTTTAAAAATAATAAAGATAGCAATATGGAAACTATAGAGAAAGCTTGCTCAAAAATTATTGCAAAAAAAATATTCATAAGAAAAGGAAATATAATGCAAATGTTTGAAAGGGCTAACAAATATGAAAATTAGAAAAGTTATTATTCAAAGGAAAGATGAATATAGAGAGTTTGTTTTTGATGATAAGATTAATTTGATTTATAGTAAAGAAAATTCAAAAGGAAAAACAACTTTGCTAAGAGCAATACTATTCGGACTAGGATATAACATACCTGCAACAGATGGAATAAAGACTTTTGATGATTTTTTTATACATATAGATATAATAGAAAATGAACAACAATATTCACTTGAACGAAAAGGAGATATTGTTATTTTGAATGAAAAAAATGAGAAAATAACTTATATAGTACCTGAACAATTATATGAGCTACATTCTAAAATTTTTAACATAAGTGAAATTATGATTCTAAATAATTTATTAGCTATTTTTTATATTGACCAAGAAAAAGGATGGACTCTTCTAAATAGAGGAATAATTATAGGAAAAAACAGATTTAATATAGAAGATTTTATTTCTGCATTATCCGATAAAGATGTTTCTTCAATTAATAATGAAATAAAAAAGATAGAAGATGAAATACGAAAATATAGATCACTAAAAAGTATTGCGGAATATAAAAGTGAAAATATTATTGAAGAAGTTACATCATATACCAAGAATGATGATAACGAGTTATATAGTCAATTAAAATTACTTAAAATAAGAGAGGCTGAAATAAAAAATGATATTAAAGATGTTAGTGGCATTTTAAAAGATAATAAAAAATTAGTTGACTACCTTGAAAAGTTAGATATATATGTAAAAATTTCTAATGATAATTCCGTTAAACTAGCTAAAGATAATATATTAAATTATAATGAAAATCAGATTTTCTATGAAACAAGAAAAAAAGAATTAGAAATAAATTTAGGTAAAATTAAAAACGAAATAAATAAAATTGAAGATGAGCTAAATGATAGAAATATTTTATTTAATGTAAAAACTGTTGCTGAAGAAGTTGATGAGATGCTAAAAGATGTCAATATTAATGAAAAACAAATGGATAAAATAATTGGGCAATTAACAAGAAGAAAACAAAAATTGATGAATGAATTGCATAATATATTATCAGAAAATAACATGTATTTGAATTCAATTTATAATACTATAAAAAAATATGCCAAAGAATTAAAATTTGATGAGTATATTGGCGATAGTTCTAAATTTGTATTAACAAATAAATTAAAAGGCAAAACAGGAAGAATTTTGACACATATGTCATTTTCTTTTAAGATTGCATATTTATTAGAAATTAAAAATAGATATGGACTGAATTTACCTATAATAATTGATTCACCACGAACTAATGAATTAACAAGTAATGCTTCTATTGCTATGATAAAGATATTAGAGCGTGATTTTAAAGAATATCAAGTAATTTTTGCATCTGTATATGATTTTTCAGAAATAGATAAAAAGGTTATTGAAATGAAAGAAAATTTATTTTATTAAGTTAGTATATAACAAAATATATGATTCTATTTTAGAAATAATTATAAAACAATTAAATAAAAACTTTCTTTTTTGGAAATGATATGATATAATATTATTATAATCAAAAAGGAGAGTTTTTATTATGTTAGGAGAAAAAATAAAATTATATAGAGAAAATAAAAACATGACGCAAGTTGAAATTGCAGAATCATTAGGAGTGAAACCAGCTACAGTTTCTAAATATGAATCTGGAACATTAGAACCTAATATCGAATCATTAAAAAAGTTAGCTGAAATATTTGAAATTTCTGTTGATGAATTGATTAAAGAAGATGATTTTGATATATCTAAAATAAATATTTTAGAAGTGTTAAGAGAACAAAAAAATATGAAATTAAAAGGAAATCTATATCATAATACTCAAATTACATTTGCATATAATACAAATCATATTGAAGGAAGTAAGCTCACAGAAGATCAGACTAGATATATTTATGAGACTAACACTTTATTGGCAGAAAAAGATTCTATTACAGATTTAGATGATGTATTAGAAACGGCTAATCATTTTAAATTAGTTGATTATATGTTAGATATAGCAAGTAAAAAGTTAACTGAAAAGATGATAAAAGAATTTCACAAAATATTAAAAGAGGGAACATCAGATAGCAGAAAAGATTGGTTTGTAGTGGGAGATTATAAAAAATTAGCTAATGAAGTAGGAGGACTAAAAACTACAGATCCTAAAAATGTTGAAAGAGATATGAAAAAATTGTTAGAATGGTATGAGTCTTTGAAACAAGTTACAATAAATGAAATAATAGAATTTCATGCAAAATTTGAAAAGATACATCCATTTCAAGATGGTAATGGTAGAGTTGGTAGAATAATTGCATTTAAAGAATGTTTGAAAAATAATATTGTACCATTTATCATTTTAGATAAAGAAAAACTATTTTATTATAGGGGACTAAATCAATATCAAACTAATAAAGAAAAAGGATATTTAATAGATACTTGTTTAAATGCGCAGGATCAATACACAGAAATGATTAAATATTATATTGGAAATAAATAAACTAAAGAAAAGCAAAATAATAGTAATTATATTACAGAATTATTTTGCTTTTTACATTATACAAGAAAGGATTAAGTAAGATGATAAAAATTGAAGAAAAATATAATTTTAATAGTATAGATAAGAGAATAATGGAAGCTAATTCAAATATTGAACGAAATATAAATAAATTTTCGGATAATGATCGTGGATTTTTATCTCAAAATTTATTAAATGCATTAAGAACTTTTGTAGAATATATTGCTGTTAAGATATATTTAACAGGAAAAACAGAAACTGTTAATTATGATAATAAAACAGTTAGAATAGCATTAGATGATATAAAATGTAAGGGAAATATAAAATTTATTGAAAGATTTCATTATTATTTACAAATATCTAGATCACATTACGTTGAAAATGATGATTCTGCTGAAAGGTTAATGCTTAAATATTATAAATATCTAATATTATTAAAAGATTATATGAAGATAATTTATAACATAGATATTTTAAATAATATAACTGATTTTCCTGTTGATTTAGATAGTACTTTTAGTGATTACTATAAAAAAGTTGCTGATGTAATAAAACAAGTTCCAATTAATACATCTGCTCAATTCAATGGAGATAAATATTATGTGCAAAAAATAAAAACTTTTTTTGTTAATGGAAAAATTTATTATGAAGTCACTCTGTCACCAGCTAAAGATAAAGTTAATAAGTATGATAGAATAATAGCATTTACAAGAATGCATATTATGCCAAATTATTCAATAAAGTTATCTATTGTTAAAAGAAAAGTAAATATTCTTGGAAGAGATATGTCAATAAATATAATAAACAATTGGTCTGTCGCAATAAGAGAATGTGAAATAAATAATTTTTATAAAATTTTTGGAATAAATAAAAATTATAAGGCTAATAATAAAGAATATTTAGAGGTTATGAGATTATTAACAAGAGGACAATACAGTTTATTAGATTTAGCAACAATGAATAATACATATTATGATAAAGCAAAAGAGAAAATAAAATATAATTCTACAACTACTGGAATATTAGACTTAATTGATAAATGTAGATATTATATAAAAAATAATAGAAAAGGAAATGTTGTATTAAGATACTTATTATATAATTGCAATAATAGAATCATAAAAAATCAGCTTGCAACAGATAGTTGTTCTATTTTATCAGATTTATATTTACAATGGGGTTGTATTCCATTTGAAGAAATGCCTTATGCATCATCATTAATAAATCATAATCCAACAAGATATGATTTGATAGAGACAATACCTATAGAAGGAAGAGATGATGAATTATTGGCAAGTTATGTCAAGAAAAACACAGAGCAAAATAATAAATTATATACAAGCATAGATGAAGTCAAAAATTTTGGAGACATTCCAACATTGGTAGAGTCTTATAATAATAAAATCTATTATAAACATAAACCTAACAGATGCTTGGTAATAGAGAATAATAATTTGTATATTCATGGATATGAAAATGATACTATTAATATAATTAATAAGTTAAATTCCTTGACAAATAAAGGGATAAAAGGCTATAAAGCATCATTTCAAAGTTTTATAAATAAAGGAATTTACGCGATTAATTGTCCAGAAAAAGAAAATATATTGTTAAATATGTATGAAAATAGTGCAGTTGCCTTAATATATGGAGCAGCTGGAACAGGTAAAACTACACTAATTAAACATTTGACATATTTTTATAATAATGAAAAGAAAATATGTTTAGCTAATACAAATTCAGCTGTTGAAAATCTAAAGAGTAATGTAAAGAATCAAAATTCTAATTTTATGACAGTACATAAATTTATTAGTGAGTCTAATAATGATACTGAATGCGACATTTTAATAATTGATGAATGTAGTATAATTAGTAATTCGGATATGAGACAAATTTTAGAAAAAGCACATTTTAGTGCTATATTGCTTGCTGGAGATATTTATCAGATTGAATCTATTACATTTGGAAACTGGTTTACACTATCAAAAAAATTAGTAAAGCAAACATCAGTATTTGAATTAAACTTTACATGGAGAAGTACAAAACAAGAATTGTTAGATTTATGGGAATTGGTCAGAAATGGCGATGATAGAGTTGATGAAATGTTAGTAAAGAAAGAATTTTCAGAAGAAATTGGTGAAGAAATATTTAAGAAGCAGGATGAAGATGAAATTATACTATGTCTAAATTATGATGGACTATATGGAATAAATAGTATAAATTATTATTTGCAAAGTGACAATAACAACAAATCAATAGTTCTAGATTTAGGTACTTATAAAGTAGGAGATCCAATTATATTTGGAGATACTAATAGATTTTCACCAGTAATATATAATAATTTAAAAGGAAGAATCGTAGATATAGAAGAGGATGAATTTAGATTTTGGTTTTCAGTAGAAATAGATAAAGTGATTAATGAATTGGAAATTCAATATTTAGATTTAGAATTGGTAGGAGAATCTGAAAATAATAAATCAATTGTAAAATTCTATGTTAATAAGTATAGAAACGCTGACGAGGATGATGATTCAGATTTAACAACAATTGTACCTTTTTCAGTTGCATATGCTGTTTCTATACACAAATCACAAGGATTGGAATATAATTCTGTTAAAGTTATAATAACAAATGAGATAGATGAACTAATTACACATAGCATTTTTTATACATCAATAACAAGAGCAAAAGAAAAATTAAAAATATATTGGTCACCAGAATGCCAAAATAAAATCATATCGACTATAAAACATATTGAAGACAATAAAGATGTTATCCTTATTAAAAGAAAAATAGATCCAATATAAAAGGCGAGAATCAACTCGCCTTTTGTTGTACAATTACTTTGATACTTTTTTCAAAAAGATGAAAAAAGTACATAAAAATCCAAAGTTTTTTCAAAATTTTGAAAAAACTTTGGAAAAGATATTTAATTAATTATTAAAACATCCACCAATCAGCTGCACACCATCACAAAAACCATTCCTATAATATTTCTCATTCCAATAGAAAATATAATCCATAAAATTCTCATCAAGCAAATCAAGTTGTTTCTTGACATACTTTTTATTTTGTTCTGGAACATTCTTTAAAATTTTTCCAGAAATCTCATCAAAATAAACAAAATGCTTTTTATCCTCAGCACTTAAAGTGCAACACAAAGTCTCCTCTCTAAATTCTAACCAATCTCTTAAAATATTATCATTAACTTCTCTAAAATTATTCATAATCTAAATCCTCCAAAAATTAAAATTTTTATCAATAAAATTATCCTTTACAAGAGCTTAAAATACCGGAACAAACGTACTATATGAATTGGGTAAAAATTGGGTAAAATCCTCTCAAAAAATGCCCTAAAAATACACAAATGTTCTGTAAATAAAAACTCTTGTAAATACTGAAATACCAACAAAAACTCTAATTTCCACAAACTTACAAAAAGTGGTCAGGTCTCGCTCATAACCCGAAGGTCAGTCTAACCTTACTTTGCGAAACTTGATTGACCCAATGTACAATCTTTTCGTTATGTGTTATAATGTTTAAAATTAAATTGGAAAATATGGAAGTTTTGAGGTAAAGTCTAAAAAATAAAGTTTGGGCCTTTTGTACACGTAGCATTAGCGAAGGCGAAGAAAGGAATGGTCATAAAAATATGAATAAAGATAATATAATAAATTTATGTATTACAACTATATTTTCAATTATTGCATCTTGTATAGTATCAATAGTAACCACTAAAATACAACTGAATAAGGATAAAAAGAAGGAAAAAATGGAAAATTACTATACTGGATTTCATAATATATGGAATAATATTCATAGAGGAAGAGCTTACAATTTTTATGATTTGGGAAAAGAAGAGCAGGAAAAAATTATTGTTTTTCTGATAGAAACAGATAAATATCAAGACAAAAAAGTAAGAGATTTAGTGTATGAATTAAAAACAAATTATTTAAATGATTTTGAAAATAAATCAGAGAAAAATATAAAAGTATGTAATGAATCATATAGGAAATTAGTTGAAATTATAATTAACAAGTATGACAAAGAAAATTAAATATAAAATATTTACAATGACTTATTTTTATAAAAAAGAAAAAGTTTTTATACACAGTAGAAATGCTCAGCTCAAACAAAGCCTTATACAGCAAAATAGCACCTTTCACAGGAAATATGAATTTTATGTGAAAATTAGCACTCGTATCTTGATTTTGCTAAAATAAGATGTATAATATATCTGCAAATGATAAAGAATATTATCATAAACATGTGCCACTCCCATCAAGTGTCAACACAGAATATATTTTAAGGAGTTGATTTTTATGATGATGATACCTAGAAAACATGATTTTGATTTATGGGATGATGTATTTGGAGATTCATTTTTTAATGAAGGCGCAAGTAGACTAATGAAAACAGATATTAAAGAAAAGAAAAACGAATATATCATAGACATTGATCTACCAGGATATGAAAAAGAAGGCATAAAACTAGAAATACAAGATGGATATTTAAATGTACATGCAACTGTTAACAAAGAAGAAAAAGATGATGAAAAAGGCAGATTTGTACGTAAAGAAAGATATTCAGGTTCTTGCTCAAGAAGCTTCTACGTAGGCGATAATATTACAGAAAATGAGATAAAGGCTAAATTAAAAAACGGTACATTAACAATTATTGTTCCTAAAAAGGAAGAAAAGAAAGAAATAGAAAACAAAAAATATATAGAAATTGAATAAAAAATTCCCCAGAAATGGGGAATTTTTTTAAATCAAATATTAGAGAGAGGCATAGGAGGAAGATATGTGTACAGCTGTCACTTATAAAACTAAAGACTTTTATTTTGGTCGTAATTTAGATTATGAATTTTCATATGGAGATGAAGTTACTATTACTCCAAGAAATTTTAGGTTAAGTTTTAGAGAAGAAGGAAAAATAAATTCACATTATGCTATAATTGGAATGGCATATGTTACGGAAAATTATCCATTATATTATGATGCAATAAATGAAAAAGGACTTGGAATTGCTGGACTTAATTTTGTAGGAAATGCAGTTTATCATGAAAAAGAAGAGGGAAAATACAATATAACACCATATGAGTTTATTCCCTGGATTTTGGGACAATGTTCGAATGTCAGAGAAGCAAAACAATTAATTAAAAATATGAATTTTTTGAATAAGCCATTCAGTGATAAGTTGCCACTTTCTCAATTGCACTGGATTATTGCTGATAGTGATGAGGTAATTACTGTTGAACCTGTAAAAGAAGGAATAAAAGTATATGGTAATCCTGTCGGAGTATTAACTAATAATCCATCTTTTGATAAGCAGATGTTTAATTTGAATAATTATATGTATTTATCAAATAGATCTCATGAAAATACATTTGCACCACAATTAAATTTAGAAAGTTATAGTCGTGGAATGGGAGCAATAGGACTTCCGGGAGATTTATCATCCCAGTCTAGATTTGTTAGAGCATCTTTTGTAAAAATGAATTCTATTTCTGGAAATGGTGAATTAGAGAGCGTTGGCCAGTTCTTTCACATTTTAAATTCAGTTGAACAGCAAAGAGGATGTTGCCATTTAGGTGATGGAAAATATGAAATAACTATATATAGTTCATGTTGTAATGCTACAAAAGGAATTTATTACTATACAACATATAATAATCATCAAATTACGGCTATAGATATGAATAAAGAAAATCTAAATAGTGAAATAATTGTGAGATATCCAATTATTGAAGAAGAAAAAATAAAGTATCAAAATTAAAAACTTTAGTTTTTTGAGAAAAACTCTTCAAAAATAAATAAATTTTTGCTATAATAAATAAGCATTTATTATATTTACTATTTTTTAGATAATTTGGTAGATGCATTATTTGAGGCTATATAACTCAAATAAGATTGGAGCAATAATGAAGACCTTAGATGAAATTGTGGCCGATAAAATAATAGACATGGTGCATTATGTGCTATCAAAATTTATAAAACCGGATATTACAGTAAATAAAATTGTTGAACTGAATGAAGAAGCAATTGAAAAAATAAAAGAGGAATATAAAATTGAAGGGATAATTCTTGATGTAGATGATACTCTTCGCAAAGAAATGAAAGATATTCCAAAGAGCAATAAAGAATGGATAGAAGGCTTAAAAGGTAGAATAAAAATAATAATTGTAAGTAATGGAGTAGATAGAAGGTTAGAGCAGTACTTCCAAAAAAACGGTATAGATTATATAGGATTTGCTTGCAAACCGTTAAAGAAAAATTTTATGAAAGCATGTCAAAAGATGCAAGTATCACCAGAAAAAGTTTTGATGGTTGGAAATGATTTATTTGGTGATATCTATGGAGGAAGGCGAAATAACATGAAAACTGTTTTGGTAAGAGAAGTAGAAGATACTGAAAGGTAAAAGGTGCTACTTAAATATAAAACATGACTAAAACTACTACTTTATGACAAGTAAGTATTTTAATATAATAAAAGCTATGATATAATCTAAAAAAACAATAAAACGAAAAAAAAGTCAATGATAGCTAGAAAAATTTAATAAAAAAACTAAAGAAAGCAGATGCCGAACTGGTATTCTGCTTTTTATATTTTAGAAAAGGAGCTATTATTATGGTTAAATCAAAGCTAAGAAACAAAATTTTAAAGAAGTATAATCTAGTAGAAGGGGAGAAAATAACAGTAGGAAGATTAACTGAAATTGCAGAAGAAGAAAACATTGAACTTCAAGATCTAATATTTATATTAGGTTGTTATCAAAATGCTAAATACAAGCAAACTACAGCCTATGCAACAATTAGAACAATAAATAACTATGATGAAAGAAAACAGGTAAAGCTAATAAAAATTGATCTAAAATATCTAGAAGAATATGGAAGTAGAATGTATTCGAAAAGTGAAGTGACAGCTACTTGCAATGAATATAATGTGGAATTAGAAGACTTTTTAACATATTTATATAACTATAAAATTTGCTATTATGAAAATTCTTATATTTTAGAGATGAACAAAGAAGGAATCTGGATAGGAGAAAATATAGAATTATCGGATAAATTTATAAACAAGAATTATGAAATATTAAGCAATAGGATAGATAAACTAGCTAAAAAAATGACAAGACTATATATGCCAAAGATTTCAAAAGAAGATCTAGAGGATGAGGGAATGAATTGTGCATTAAAATATGGAAAAATAGAAAAAAATTTTGCATTTCATACTGAATCAGAAATTATAGAAAAGCTAGTATTTAAAGCTAAATATGCAATGTTAGAAAAAATTATGGAATCTTTTAAAACTACTAATGTGGATGATATAAGTGAAGTAATAGGACAAGTAGATAGAGCAAGTTTTGAAAATGTAGAAGTATGGTTATATCCTATAAAATTAAAAAAGATTGAGAAAATGATTATAGATAATATTGAGCTAAATATAGATGAGATATTGAAAAATAGAAAGCATGGATTATGCAAAATCTACAAGAAGCTAGACATGAAATATAGAAAATTTTATTCACATATAGAAGAAATTGCTCAAAAGTTAATTGAAGAGAATAAAGTAAGATTATGCAGCAATGGAGAGGTAATGATAAAAGGTGAAGAAGTATAGAATAAGAGGAAAATGTATAACGACTGAAGTAATAAAGATGTTTGAAGAAAATAGCTGGAATGTAAGTTGCATAAGAAAAATAGCAAAATTAATAGTGAATCTGATAATTATTTGTTGTTTATATTGTCTTGTTTCAGAAATATTAAAAAAATTAGTAATAGTTTATTCAATTTTTCTTATTTCATTGGTATTAATAACAACTGAATATACAATGATAAAATCAAACAATATTCTATATGAAAAGTGTAAAGAAGCAGGCGGGAAAAAGTGTAATTTCCATTTAATAAGGAAATATAATGATATACTAACAACTAATAAAAAAATAATGCTTAATCAAGAAATAAACTTACTAAAGAAAATACTAAAGGAAAATAACATGTATAATGTAAAATGTATGGAAGAAATAAGGAATTATCTTGAAAACAATAAATCAAAAGAAAAGATAGATGAAAATGATTTCGCACAAGGGATAGTTGGAGTATTTGTATTGCCAATAGTTTTTGAAATTATTAGCACATATATATCAATAAACAAGTCATCAATAGAATCAACAATTGTTGGAATTGGATATATAGGTATAGGAGCTGCTATAGTAAGTGTAATGTTATATGTAGCCTATATAATTAAAAAAATAAAAAAATTATCAGATACAAAAGTGTATACATATTCAAGACTAATAAATATTTTAACAGATTTAATTTTAATAGAATCAAAAACGAGATATTCAAGATAGAAAAAGATTAATCCAAGTAATCATAAACTTGGATTAATCTTTATTTAAATGCAATTTATTTAAAACTTTTGCAACATAATGAACAATAGTACCGGAATTATTCTTAGCAATATTTTTACCAATTGCTTTACCGCATACTGTAATAGATGCAACTAGCGCACTAATTAAAAATTGAACGTTAAAAGGAAGTGTTATAGCAGAACTAATTTTTAATGCAATTAAAGCACTAATAGCACCACTTAAAACGCCGCAAATATCACCGATAACATCAGCACAGAAATTAGCAACCTTTGAAGAATTTCTAATTAATTTTACTGAAAGTTTTGAACCTGGAATCCTCTTTGAAGCTCTAGCATGGAATTCGTGTTCATCAGCAACTGTTACTGCAACCCCAATAATATCAAATATGATACCAATAAAAATAACAAGCAATAAGATTAATATTGCTGGAAATATTGATAAATTACTAATGGAATTTGTTGATATAAAAGAAAAAACGATTGATAAAACAAAAGTAGTAATAAAAACACTAATAAACCATTTTGTGTTAGAATTATTATTTGATGTTTTTGAATTTGTCTTTTGAGTATTTATTTTAGTACTATTATTTTCGGATTTATTATTTGTATCCATTTAAAATCTCCTATAAAAATAAAGATGGTAAAATTATAAGTAAATTTTACGGTTTGAGGTCTAGCCTAATTTCTCTATCCGCAACCAAGCATTACTACTTGGCAGTTTCCTCTTAGAGCAGATATTCCCAGTAAGGAATGCCAGATTGCCACTTAAGTCCGTACCTTAATCCTTATAATTTCAAGCTTCTTAATGAAGCAAACATTCTAGAAGTTTTCCTTGAGACACTATCAAAGAACTAATCTTTTTTGCAATAGAAATTTCATATAAGTAAAAATAATCCCAATGCTATCACTCAAGACAGGCTACACTATGTAAAAAACATAGGTTACTCTTGATAAAAATCAAGCCTCCGCGATAATAGGGGCATACTTATGTATGCCATTACATAAAGCCCTAGAATCTTACTCCCTGAATACACACAGAACTGGCATTCCGCGCACAAACAAGGAACTTCAACGATGTGCCAATTAGTGGATTTTTAGCCCCACCCTCGTAATTTCAAGTGTCACTAGAATAATGCACCATCAATTAGTATTGTAACATATTCTTTCAAATTTTGCAAACGGAAAAGAATGACAGGTTATTACAAAATTTTTCAATTTTCAACAAAAATAAAATTAAAAAAATGCTTGAAATTGCTTGAAATATCTTGTTAAATCGAAAAATAAATTATATAATAGATTGCAGTTGATTATGGAAAGGAAGTTGGTAGAATGAAAGTAAGCAAAGAAGAATTATTACACATAGCAAAACTTGCTGATTTAAATCTAAAAGAGGATGAGATAGATAACTACCTTGAAAATTTACAAGAAATATTGAATTTTGCTCAAACAGTTAATTCAGCACCAATAGATGAACTTGATGAAACAATTGGAATAAATGAGAATTCTAATGTTTTTAGAAAAGATGAAGTAGAGGAGTTTAAAAACCATGATTTAATGATGCAAAATGCACCAGAAGAAGAAAGTGGGATGTTTAAAATACCAAAAGTACTTTAAAATAAAGGAGAGAAACTAATGGCAAATTCAAAAATAATAATAGTTGAAGGAGCTCAAGGAGCAGGAAAAACTACAATTACAGATTTTATAAGGCATGCTATTCCATATACAAATTTGTATAGATTAAGTGGAACTGCAGATTCTTCAAAAGAAGGAAAACAAAAGGCAGAGAAAATGTATGAGGATTTACTAGAGTACATTGGAAAACTACAAAATATGAGCGTAAATTTGCTATTTGATAGAACTTTTTTTACAGAAGAAATATATTGTAGATTAGGTTTTAAAGACTATAATTTTTCAGACGTCTATCAAAGACTATTAGAAAAATTGGCTGATATGGACTTTGATATCTATTATATAACAATGTATCTTAGTGATGAGAATGAATTTGAAAAAAGAATAAAAAGAAGTGGAAAAGCTACAAATAAATATGCTAAATTTAATAAACAAAGTAGTATAAATCAGCAAAATGCATATTTAAAATTAGCTGATGAAATTAAAGAAAAATATAAAAATATAAATGTAGTAATGGTAGATAATTGTAGACCAGAAGCTACTGTTAAAGAAGAAATAAAGAAATTACTTGAATGGAAAGAAGAATAAAAAGGAGGGCTTATGGAAGATATTACAAGACTTACAGTTCATGAACTAGTAGAAAAAATTCAAAAAAACGAGCTCACATCAAGTCAAATTGTAGAAGCATATGTGGCAAAAATTGAAGAAAAAGAATTAGATGTAGGAGCTTTTATAACAAGTACTTTAGAAGATGCGAAAAATAAAGCAAAAGAGATTGATAAAAAAGAGAAGAAATCAAAGTTTGCAGGAATTCCAATAGGAATAAAGGATAATATCTGTATGACAGGGGTAAAAACAACTTGTGCATCAAAAATGCTTGAAAACTTTGTTTCTCCTTATGATGCAACAGTAATAGAAAAACTAAATAATGAAGAAATAATAAGTTTAGGAAAATTAAATATGGATGAATTTGCAATGGGAAGTTCAACAGAAAATTCAGCAATAAAAGTTACTCATAATCCATGGAATTTAAATAAAGTACCAGGAGGTTCTTCAGGAGGTTCTGCGGCAGCTGTTGCAGCAGATATGGTACCATGGGCATTAGGTTCTGACACAGGAGGTTCAATTCGTGAACCAGCATCTTTTTGTGGTGTTGTAGGACTAAAACCAACTTATGGATTAGTTTCAAGATATGGATTGGTTGCATTTGCATCATCTCTTGATCAAATAGGTCCTATTACAAAAGATGTAACAGATTGTGCAATGTTATTAAATTTAATTGCAGGACATGATGAAAAAGATTCAACTTCTGCAAATAATGAAAAGGAAGACTATGTACAAGCATTAACTGGTAATGTAAAAGGGTTGAAAATAGGAGTTCCAAAAGAATTTTTTGGTGAAGGAATAAACGAAGAAGTAAAAAAGGCATTAGAAGAGTCTATAGAAAAGTATAAGGAAATGGGTGCAATTGTCGAAGAATGTTCACTAGATGTTGCAAAATACGCTTTAGCTACATATTATATAATTGCGTGTGCAGAGGCAAGTTCTAACTTAGGTAGATTTGATGGAATTAGATATGGTTACAGAACAAAAAATTATACAAATTTGAAAGAACTATTTAGAAATTCTAGAAGTGAAGGTTTTGGACCAGAAGTAAAGAGAAGAATAATATTAGGTACTTATGTACTTTCATCAGGTTATTATGATGCTTATTACAAAAAAGCACAAAAGGTTCGTACATATGTTAGAAAAGAGTTTGAAAAAGAACTTTCAAAATATGATGTGCTATTAACACCAGTTGCTCCAACAACCGCTTTTGATATTGGTGCAAAAACAAGTAATCCTTTAGAAATGTATTTAGCAGATATTTGTACAGTATCTATCAATATTGCAGGAGTACCAGCAATATCAATACCTTGCAGTGTTGACAATGGTGGTATGCCAATAGGAATGCAATTAATTGGAAATAGATTTGATGAATCAAAAATTTTGAATGTGGCATATGCTTTTGAACAAAAAGAAAAATTTAGAGAGAAATACAAACCAGAATTTAAGAAGGGAGAGTAAATATGGCAAGAGAAGATTATGAAGTAGTAATAGGACTTGAAGTTCATGCTGAACTTTCTACAAAAACAAAGATATTTTGTAAATGTTCTACAAAATTTGGTGGAAGACCTAATATGCAAACATGTCCAATTTGTATGGCCATGCCCGGAACTCTACCTGTTCTAAATGAGAAGGTAGTTGAATATGCTGTAAAAGCTGGACTTGCTACAAATTGTAGTATATCACAAGATTGCAAAAATGATAGAAAAAATTATTTCTATCCAGATTTACCCAAATCTTATCAAATTTCCCAATTTGATGAACCACTATGTAATCATGGATATATAGAGATTGATGATGAAAACGGAGAAAAAAAGAAAATAAGAATTTTAAGAATTCATATAGAAGAAGATGCTGGAAAGTTAAATCATAGTGAATTTTCACAAGGAAGCTTGGTTGATTTGAATAGAGCTGGTGTACCACTAATTGAAATAGTATCAGAACCAGATATGAGAAGTGCAAAAGAAGTTGATAACTATTTGAAAAAATTGAAATCAATTCTTGAATATATAGAAGTATCTGATTGTAAAATGCAAGAAGGTTCATTTAGGGCAGATGTCAATGTATCATTACATAAAAAAGGAGAACCTTTTGGAATTCGTACAGAGATGAAGAATATGAATTCTTTTAAGTCAATTTCAAGAGCTCTTGAGTATGAGATTGACAGACAAGCAGATATTTTAGATGATGGAGGAAAAATTGAGCAAGAAACTCTTAGATGGGATGAAGTATCTGGAAAAACTTTCTCAATGAGAGATAAAGAGGATGCTCAAGATTATAGATATTTTCCAGAACCAGATTTAGCTAGAATAAAGCTATCTGATGAATATATAGAAAATGTAAAAAAATCACTTCCGGAGTTACCAGAGAGTAGAAAAGCAAGATATATGGAAGAATTTAAACTTTCAGAAAAAGATTCAAAGATGTTAACAGCTTCTAAATATTTATCAAATATGTTTGAAGATGCTGAGCAGATTTGTAAAAATGCGAAAGCTGTTGCAAACTGGCTTTTATCAGACGTTTCAAGAATACTAAATGAGGAAGAGATGGAGCCTAGAGATATACCTTTTTCAGGAACAGAACTTGCAAGCTTAATAACTTTAATTGATAAAGGAACAATAAGTTCAACAATAGGCAAAAAAGTTTTAGAAGAGATGTTCTTAGAGGATGCTGAAACAAGAAATCCAGAAGAGATAATTAAGAAAAAAGGATGGATTCAAATTTCTGATGAAGGTGAGATAAAAGAAGTGGTAATGCAAATATTAGAAGCAAATCCACAATCAATAGCAGATTATAAAGCCGGAAAAGATAGAGCTTTAGGATTCTTAGTTGGACAAGCGATGAAACAAACAAAAGGAAAAGCAAATCCACAAATGCTTAATAAAATGTTCATAGAAGAACTAAAAAAATAAATTTAAAAGAATCAACTACTGTTTATTGCAGTTGATTCTTTTCTTTTAATATCTGATTAAAACATATTCCCAATATTATAAAAAACACAATAAACATATTGCCAGCTTTTAAAAGAGCTGCACCGATGTTATAAAGCTCAAAATCTTTATTGGTTGTTATGTATATACTAAAAACAAGAGTAGATATTAATATAAGTACAAAGCTAAATTTAATTCCAGATTTCATTATTAATTTTACTTTAGAATTAACATTAAGGTTAAAAGTAATGTGTAATTTTTTTATAAATAAATTAATATTTTTCATAAATAATATTTCTATGTTTAGAACATAGCCTTTCTTAAATATATAATAACATAAGTTAGGAAAATAAAAAAGAAGAAATAAATGGAAAATAAAAAGACCACTTAGATAAAGTGATCTTTAAATAAAAAACTGTGCACAATTTTTTATATTGCTAGAACTAGGCATTCATAGCATTTAATTTTTTAGAAAGTAATGATTTTTTTCTAGATGCAGTGTTTTTTACTATAACACCCTTTGCACAAGCTTGGTCGATTTTCTTTGTTGCTTGAGAAAGTAGAGTAGTAGCTTCTTCTTTATTTCCGGCTGCAACAGCGCTTTCAAACTTTTTAACAGCTGATTTATATCCTGATTTAATCATATTATTTCTAGCAGTTTTCTTTTCAATAACGTCTACACGTTTTATTGCTGATTTGATATTTGGCATTTTTAACACCTCCTCTTAATTGCATATTAACGTATAATATTTTACCATGAATTTCTTAGTTTTGCAAGAAGTATTGTAAAAAACTTTACAAATACTAAGAAAAAAACTATAATTATTACGTAAATTAGGATTTTTTGTTAGGAGAGAATGTATAATATGAAATTAGGATTTTTTGGAGGTTCATTTAATCCACCAACATATGCTCATTTAAATATTGCCAAAAGTGTAATAAAAGAGATGAAATTAGATAAATTTTATTTTGTACCAATGGGAAATAATTATAAAAAGAAAGATTTAATTGATGAAAATTCAAGGTTAGAAATGCTAAAAATAATTTGCGATAATGAAGAAAAAATAGATGTGAGCAGTATTGAATTAAATAAAAAAGAAGAAATAGAAACATATCAAGCTTTTGAAATGATAAAAAATAGATATAAGAATGATGAGATTTTCTTTATAATGGGAGCAGATAATTTTGAAAAAATGCCTAGTTGGACTAATTCTGAAAGGCTTATGAGTAGTTATAAATATGTTATTATAAATAGAAATAATATTAATATTGAAAAAGTTATAAAAAATAATAAAATTATGAAAAATAACATTAAAAATTTTGATATTATAGATATTAAGGAAGAATATAAAACTATTAGTTCAAGTAAAGTCAGAGAGTTACTTCATGAAAAAAGGTTAACAAGTGTAAAAGACTATATTCCAGATGAAATTTTAAGTTATATAATAAAGAATAAAATATGGAGCTAAAATATAATATGTTTGTCACATGTTATATTTTTTTGTCTAAATAAGGTGAACGGTTTTTCTTGACTTGCATAAATTACCAATGTATAATCTAAACATATTAAAATTCTAAAAAAATTAAATCACAATAATTTAAATCTAAAATTTTATTTCAGAAAGGAATTCAATGTTTTCGGCGGTAAAATGTATAGCATTAAATGGACTAGAGGGGTATTTGGTAAGAGTACAAGTAGATGTTTCAGCAGGTATGCCAGCATGGGATATAGTAGGACTTCCTGATGCTAGTGTGCGAGAAGCAAAAGAAAGAGTAAAAACTGCAATAAAAAACTCAAGGTTTGAGCTAGAAAGCAGAAAAATAACGGTAAACTTAGCACCAGCTAATTTCCGAAAAGAAGGGACAAGTTTTGACTTACCAATAGCAATAGGAATACTAAAAAGTTTTGGATATATAAAATATGAATTTGATGATACTGTATTTACAGGAGAGCTATCTTTAGATGGAACAATAAATAAAGTAAAAGGAATTCTTCCAATTTGTATAGAAGCAAAAAAGTTAGGGATTAAAAGGGTAATAGTGCCAGTAGAAAATGAAGAAGAAGGTGCAATTGTAGATGGTATAGAAATAATTGGTGTGAGAAATCTCAAAGAAGTAGTAAGTTATTTAAATAAAATTACTAAAATAAAAGCTCAAAATATAAAGATTGATAATATTTTCAAAAATGAAGAAAATTCTATAGATTTTTCTGATGTAAGAGGACATGAAAATATAAAGCGAGCATTAGAAGTAGCAGTTGCAGGACTTCACGGAGTGCTTATGATAGGAGGACCACGGATCACGGGAAAACAATGTTAGCACAAAGGATTTCAACAATTTTACCAGATTTAAGTTTAGAAGAAGCTCTAGAAATAACCAAAATTTATAGTATAATTGGCAAACTAAATAGTAGTGAGCCACTAATAATTAAAAGACCTTTTAGAAGTTTACACCATTCGATAACTCCGATTTCATTAGTCGGAGGAGGAAAAGATCCTATGCCAGGAGAAATTAGTTTAGCACATTTAGGTGTTTTATTTTTAGATGAATTACCGGAGTTTAAAAAACAAACATTAGAGTTATTAAGAGTACCATTAGAAGAAGGCAAAATAACTGTGAGCAGATTAAATTCTAGTGTTATATTTCCGAGTAAATTTATGTTTGTAGCGGCCATGAATCCTTGCCCATGTGGATATTATGGAGAAGATGAGAAGAAGTGTGTGTGTACTACTAGCAAAATTGAAAAGTATATGAATAAGATTAGTGGCCCGTTATTAGATAGAATTGATGTGCAGGTGGAAGTAAAACAAGTGAGCTACACTAGTTTGTGTGAAGATAGAAAAATAGAAACATCGGAACAAATTAAAAAGAGAGTAAATATTGCAAGGAAAATACAATTAGAAAGATATAAAAATTATAAAATACATTCTAATTCAGAGTTACCGGTAAGTTTAATTAAAGAATTTTGCAAGCTAGACTATAAATCGGAAAAAATGTTACAAGTTGCCTTTGAAAAATTAGGTTTAAGTGCAAGAGCATATACAAGAATTTTAAAAGTAGCAAGGACAATAGCGGATTTGGATGAAAAAGAAGTTATTGAAAGTAATCATTTGGCAGAAGCAATCCAGTATAGAAATTTAGACAGAAAATATTGGAAAAATTAAATTTGTGAAAGGATATAAATAATGAACAAAGAACTTCAATGGTTTGAGGAAGAATATCCGCAAGAATTATTAAAGATAAAAAATGCACCAGATAAAATTTATATAAGAGGTAATAGTCAATTGCTAAATAATCAAATTGGAACAATTGGAATAATAGGATCAAGAAATTCGACAGAATACGGAAGAAAATGTGCAAGGATTTTTGCCGAATATTTTTCAAAAAAAGGAGTAACTGTAGTAAGTGGAATGGCATTGGGGATAGACACAGAAGCTCATTTAGGAGCATTAAAAGGAGTGGGAAACACAGTTGCTGTTTTAGGTTCTGGACTAAATAATATAACACCAATTGAAAATGAATGGTTATATCATAAAATAATAAATGAAAACGGAGCAGTAATTACAGAACTTGAGGATAATGAACTAGCCCAAAGCTCAAACTATCAAAAAAGAAACAGAATTATTAGTGGAATGGCAACATGTGTACTAGTTGTGGAATCAGCAAAACTAAGTGGTAGTTTAATGACAGCAAGGATTGCTAGAGAGCAAGGTAAAAAGGTATATTTTTTACCAAAACAAATTGATTCAAAAAACAGTGGAGGAATGCAGTATTTATTAGAAAATGGAGCAGAAGTTGTAACAAGACCAGAGAGCATATGGAAGAATTTCTCAAAAAATAATAACATTCAAGAAAAAATTGTAAAGGTAGATAAAAAATATGAAGAGATATATGAAGAACTAAATAGTGAAAAATCAATAGAAGAGATATCTTGCAAATTAGATAGAGATATGTCTGAAATAAATACTCTATTAACAATGATGGAACTTGAAGGTCTTATAATAAGGACAGAGTTTGGAAAATATCAAAGAGTATAAAAGGATAAAATTTAAATGAATTCTAAGCAAGAAACTGGAAAAATAGGCGAAGAGATAGCAAAAAATTATTTAGAAAGAAAAGGCTATAAAATAATAGAAAGAAATTTCAGGTGTAGGCAAGGAGAAATTGATATAATTGCTATGTATTCTGGTAAATTAATTTTTATAGAAGTAAAAACTAGAAGAAGTGAAAAATATGGAAAACCAGCAGAAGCAGTAAATGGAGTAAAACAAAAAAATATGATAAATGCTGCAAGGTACTATTTATATAAAACAGGACAAGGAAATAAGTTTATAAGATTTGATGTGGTAGAAGTAAAGCTAAAAGATGGATACTATATTGTTAATCATATAGAACAAATAAAATAGCTAAAATTACTTGCAAAAAACTATTAAACCATATATAATGAAGGTGCAAAGTTGCAAAAACAATCAGATAAAATTTGAAAGGAGCGATTTTTATGAACATAAAAATAATTGAAAAGGAACTAAAGGCAACAGATGCAATAAGAAGTTACATCGATACTAAGGCAGAAAGATTACAAAAATACTTTGATAACGAAGATATAGATTTATTTGTAACAATAAAAAAAGAAGGAGAAGAGCAAGTTGCTGAAATGCAAATCTCTGGATTAGAAAATGCTTTTAGAGCAGTAACAGCAAGCAAAGATTTATATGCATCTATTGATAAAAATGTAGACATATTAGAAGGTCAAATAAGAAAGATGAAAACAAAAAAAGACAAACAAAACATGACTGAGTCTATAAGATTAAAAGAAGCTTCAAGAGAAGAAGAAAACCAAATAGAGGATGAAATCCTAAAAACTATTTATTATAGTATAAAACCAATGGGACCAGAAGATGCTAAAGCAATATTAGAAGGAAGACCACAAGATAAATTCTTAACTTTTGTAAATATTGACACAGAAAAAGTAAATGTAATATATAGATTAAAAGATAGCAAAAACTTTGGTTTATTAGAGCCAGAAGCATAATTAAATTCAAATTTGCTAGGAAAGATAATTCTTGTCTTTCCTAGCAGAAGTAAATATTTATTCTAAAATAATTAAATCTAAAAAATACCAATTAAAATGAAAGGAAAATAATTAAGACGCAAATATGAGTAAAAAGATATTTGTTTTATTAGTTGCGCTCATTTTCTTTTCTTCAATAATATATTTTGTATTCAAAGACGTAAAAATTATCCGAGAGCAGAGAGAAGAAAATAATATAAAACTAAGAGAAGAAAGTGAGGAACTTATTGAAAATAAAGAAGAATTTATAGAGAAAAAACAGACTCAAGAGGAGTTTGAATTTGGATTTATACAAATAGATAAAATTGGACTATATGCAGAAGTAAAAGAAGGAAGTTCAGAGGAAGTTTTAGAAAATTATGTAGGACATATAGAAAAGACAAGTATGTTTAATGGAAATGTAGGGCTTGCTGCACATAATAGAGGAGCGATCAAAAACTATTTTGAAAATTTAAATAAATTAGTAATTGGAGATGAAATTATATATAAAACGAAATTAGGCTCAAGAAAGTATAAAGTATATAAAATTTCAGAAATATTAGATACAGATTGGTCAAAATTTGATAATACTGTGCAAAATGAGCTAACTTTAATAACTTGTGTAAACAATAAGGTAAATGTAAGACTATGTGTACAAGCAAGAGAAGGATAAAGAAAGGAAGAAAATTTTATGAGAAAAATAAATAAAATATTAGCTATTATTGAAATTTTTATAATGTTGGTACCTACAATAAGTGTATATGCAAATGTAATAAAAGAAAATACAACAGATGAGACAATGAAATTGGAATATTACGATGAGAATATTGGTTGGAAAGATATGGAAGAAAAAGTAATAAAGAAAGTTACAGAAGATGGAGAAAGTATTATATATAATATTGGAAATATTGAAATTGATTCCAATAAATTAGATGAAATAGATAATGAAAAATTAAAAGTTGTAGCTAAAAATGGATATCCAAGTGTAACTGTAGCAGATTTAAAGCTAGATAGTGAAATACAAGGTTATGTAGCAACTAAAATTGCATTAGTATGGATTGTAAATGAATATGATAAAGAGAAAATAGTGGAAAATGTTAGACTAAAGATGCCAGAAAATTTTGAAAGTAAAGATGAGGAAAAAGAAAATTGCAAGGAGAATATTACTGATAATATAGAGAGTAATATAAACGAAATTTGTAATAATGATATAAGTGAAAATATAATAATTCAAGATGAAGATAGTAATATTACTAATGATACAAATGAAACAAGTAATTTAGTAAATGTAGAATTGAAAATAGAAAATAATATTGAAATTAGTAACGAAAAAGATTCTAATAACATAGAAAGTAATATAGAAGCAGAGATAAGTGATTCTAGGGATAAAAATGAAGAAGAAATTGATAGTAAAGAAAATATAGAAGATGAAATTAAAACCGCTTATAAAGAAAGTAATTTAGTCAAACAAGAGCAATTTAAAAATATATTAAATTCAGCGTATGATATATTAGAAAAAACTGAAAATGAGTTGCAAAGGATTGAAAAAGAAGAAAATAATAATGAAGATACAGATTTGAAAGAAGAAGATAATATAGCTGAAGTAAAAAAAGAACCTGGATTGGAGGTAGTAATGGAAAATAAATCTTTGATAAATTCAAGTGATGAAATTTCATATGGAGTAAAAGTTAAGAATAAAGGCGACACAATTATTGAAGATGCAAAATATTACAACATAATAGATATTGAAAAAGTAAATGTCGTAAAAATGTATACAGGAACATATAATGTTGAGCTAAATTTTAATGTATATTATCGAACTAATAAAAATAATGAATATATTTTACTAGAAGAGGAATTAAGTAGCACAGTAAATAATTTAATTGAATTTGATAAAATAAAACTTGAAGAAGATGATGAAATTGCTGAAATAAGGATTGACTTTAGTACAATTCCGGTAGGTTTTGAAAGTATAGATGACATGAAAATTATAACAAAGACAAAAAATGGATCAGAGAATGAAAAAATAGCAAACTATAATATTTTTGAAGGAGAGTATCAAAAGCTAAAAATCAGTGAAGACAATGAAAGCACAATACAGGTATATAATGTGCAGAAAAGTGAAAAATTACCAAAAACTGGCTATTAGAACTGTAATAAAAATGCAAAAAAATGTTTGCAAAAAAGTATTGACAAAGAGTAAAAAAAGATATAGTATATGAATATACAAAACAAACAGATGTTTTTTTGAAATATATAAAGGAGGAACATTTTATGGACAAACTAAGTAACAAATGTAATGTAATAGATATAACGAAGCCAGTAGAAATTAAGTCATATTTAACAGTAAGTGTACTAGGAAAAAGTTTAAGCTTGAATATAAATTATGAAGATATAAATGTTCCTAAATTAGATGTCGAAGAAAAAGAAATAAATATAGAATTGCCTCTAAGGTATAAAAAATCTGGAACAGTAGAGATAGTAAGTGCAGCAATTCAAAAAATGTATGATGAGATAGCAGAAATTGAAATAGCAAATTGCATGGAAAAAATAAGAGTAATGTTAGGGTTTGCACCAGAAGACTATTCTATAAAAAGAATGAATGATTGCTTTGTAAAAAATACGAAGAATAAAAAATTGGAAATAAATCCAGATATAGTAAAGTATAATAGAAAAATAATAGAAACAAGTTTGATACAAGGATTTTGTAAAACAAAGCATAAAGAAGGTTCAAAAGAGTATAAAAAGCTTTTAGAGCTAGCATTTGAAAAGTATGAAAATTGTGAATATAAAATTTTAAAACTTGTAAAGAAAATATCATAGCTAACCTAATATTAAAAAATAAATTAAAACTGAAACAAAAGAAAAAATATAAGGCAGAATTCTAAACTCTGCCTTATGTATTTTAGAAGTTAAGAATTATTTTTATAAAATAAAGAATAAAAATAAATAATTAAAAACTTGAAAAATATACAAAACAAAATCTAAAATTCTGTCTAAATAATAATAGATATAATATAAAGTGGGTACACTATAATTCAAATATTATAATCTAAAACTATTTCATTTGACTTTCAGCTTGTTGGATTAACTTTTTAACCATTTGTCCACCAATTCTACCTGCATCTCTTGAAGATAAATCACCATTGTATCCATCTTTAAGTGTTACACCAACTTCGTTAGCTACTTCATACTTGAATTTATTTAATGCATCAGCAGCTTCTGGAACTACTTTGTAGTTACTATTGCTTGAAGAATGTGCCATATTTTTTCACCTCCTAGAATGTGAATTTATTTTCTGAAAAAACTTTAACGCTTTTTCAATATATATAATGTGCGAAATTAGAATAAATAAACTGGAAATTATTTGAAAAAACAATAATGAATCATAGATTTTGAATTGATTTTTTATAATAATTATTGTAGAATTAACAGATAATAATATTAAGTAAAGGTGAAAATAAATGTATAAGTTAGTAGCAATAGATTTGGATGGAACTTTATTAGATTCATATGGAAATATATCGCAAAAGAATAAATCTGTAATTGAGGCTGTAAAAAGAAAAGGAACGAAAGTGATTATAGCATCTGGAAGAAACAAAACTTCTGCTTTAAGTTTTTCTAAAGATATAAATTCAAGTGAATATGTTATATGCAATAATGGAGCAACATTATATGATATTAAAAATAATAAAAATATATATAATCAGTATATAGACAAGAAAAAAGCATTAGATATAATTAAAATATGTGATGAGAATAGTATTTTTTATAGCATTTATACCGAAGATTTTGTTATAGCAAATACGATGAATTACAATGTGCTATTTTTTGAAAGTGAAAATGGCAAAACATTAGAAGAACAAAGAACAAATATAAAAATAATAAAAGATGTATATAGCTATATAAAGGAAAATGAAAATGTAAATGTTTTAAAAATGAATATTTGTGATAACAACAAAATAATTTTTGATAGAATAATTAGTAAACTAAAGAATATTAAAGAGGTAAATGTTTTAGATGTAGAACATATGACTAAAAAAATAATAAAAACAGGAACAGAAGAAGTAACAATAGAATATTACTATACAGAGATAACAAGTGAAGGTGTAAATAAATGGAATGCTATAAGTAGGCTTATTGATATTCTAAATATATCAAAAGAAGAAGTTATTACAATAGGTGATAACGCAAATGATATTATGATGATAAAAGAAGCCGGAATGGGAGTTATAATGGGAAATGCAGCACCATATTTAAAAGACTGTGCAAATTTTGAAACCAAAACTAACAATGAAGACGGAGTAGCAGAAGCACTTGAAAAGCTAATTTTAGAATAGAATTTTAATTGAATAAATACTAAAAAGACAGTAATACTAATAGAAAAAATTACTGTTTTTTTAGTAGGAGATCAAAATATGGAAGATGAAAGTAAAAATGCAACAGAGTATGGAGAATTTGTGTGTTCATACTTTTCATGGTTACCAGTAGATGTTCAAAAGGAAAAATCAAAAAAATTATCTAATGTGACAAATACAAAAGAAAAATAAATAAAAAAAGTGTTGACAAAAAATGTAAAAGTGTTATAATAATAAAAGTCAAAGAAAGTCAAAGTAAAAGTAAAAACGAAAAGCAGGTGAAATAAATGAGATTATCAGATATGATAGAAGACTTTATCAAAGATTTATTTGATGAAGAAAATAGCATTGAAATACAAAGAAATGATTTAGCAGAAAAGTTAGGATGTGTACCATCTCAAATTAATTATGTAATCCAAACAAGGTTTAAACCTTCTCAGGGATATTACGTAGAAAGCAGAAGAGGCGGAGGTGGCCATATAACTATTACAAAAATAAATATAACAAAGAGCAATTATTTAATGCATATTATATCAAGTCTTGATAATAAAATGACAGCACAAGAAGTTTCAATTTTTATAAGCAATTTATTATCATATGATATTGTCACTGAAAAAGAGGCAAAATTATTAAAAGTTGCAACAAGTGATAATGTACTAAATGTAGAACCAATAAACCGTGATAAACTGCGAGCAAATATATTTAAAAATATGCTAATAAATTTAGTTGAAAATTAAGACTTTAACATTGGTAATTTTAGAATGAGGAGGAATTTAAAATGTTGTGTCAAAATTGTGGAAAGAATGAAGCTAATGTAAAATATACTCAAATAGTAAATGGAATAAAAAAGGAAATGAATTTATGTGAGGAATGTGCAGAAAAAATGGGTGTAGGTAATTTTAATATGAAAATGCCATTAAGTTTGTCTGACTTTCTAGGAGATTTCTTTACAGAATATGATGATTTAGCATTGCCAGCATTTGTAAAGAAAAGTACAAAGGAGAAGTGTGATAATTGTGGATTAACCTATGATGAATTTATGAAAACTGGATTATTAGGATGTCCAGAATGTTATGATACATTTGAGAACAGATTAGAGCCAGTAATTAAAAATATACAGGGTAATATGAAACATGTAGGAAGAGGCCCAGAAATATATTCTAGAAAAAATGTAGTAGAAAAAGAAAATGTAGGTGAAGAAACAAATAAAAAGTCAGAAAAAGAAATACTAGAAGAAGAGTTAAAGAAGGCAATAAAAGAAGAAAGATATGAAGATGCTGCAAAGCTACGTGATAAAATAAAAGATATAAAAGACTAAAGAAAGGAGAAAAAATATGTCAAATTGGTATTTACAAAATGGAAAAGAATCAGATGTTGTAGTAAGTACAAGGGTAAGACTTGCTAGAAATATAGCAGGACATAATTTTGAAAATAATGCAGATAGCAAAGAAAAAGAAGAAATATTAAGAGATGTTGAAGGTATAATTCCAAATATTGGATACAATCTACAAATGTTAAAATTAAAAGATATTGATGATGTTAGTCTGCAAGCTTTAGTTGAAGAAAATATTATAAGTCCTGACTTTGTAGAAGATAAAGATGATAAAAAAGCAATTGTTATTAACCCAGAAGAAAATATTTGTATTATGGTAAATGAAGAAGATCATATGCGAATACAAGTTTTTAGCGAAGGATTTGCAATAGATGAGTTACTAAATCTAGCAACTGAAGTAGATAGAAAGATAGAAAAAAATATTGACTATGCTTACAGTGAAAAATATGGATATTTAACAGCATGTCCAACTAATGTTGGAACAGGAATAAGAATATCTGTAATGGTTCATTTACCAGCATTAGCAAAGACTAGAAACCTAAATAAATTGTTACAAATAGTAAATAATTTAGGAATGACAGTAAGAGGTGTGTATGGCGAAGGTTCAAAAAGCATAGGGGATATGTATCAAATATCTAATAAACAGACTCTGGGAATAACGGAACAAGAAATATCTAAAAATATGAAAGCTATTATAGAAAAAATTATTGAACAAGAAAGAACTGCAAGAAAATATCTTACAAAAAATTCAATTGATTTTGAAGATGAAATATATAGAGCTTATGGAATATTAACGAACGCAAGAAAAATAAGTACAGAGGAAGCTGAAAAGTTAATGTCCACAGTAAAATTAGGTACTGATTTAGGAATAATATCTGAACTTGATGATACAAAGATTAAAAAAATGATGCTTTATATAAAACCAGCTAATTTACAAAAATATTATGGAAAAATTATGGAACCTCTAGAAAGAGATGTTCAAAGAGCGAAAATTATAAAAGAAATTTCAAAAAAATAAAGCAATAAAAGCTTATTAAAGAAGGGAGTGAGTATTATGAAATATAAATTTACCAAAAGTAGTGAAAATGTACTTGAAATTGCAAATGAATTAGCAAATGAACTAGGACATAATTATATAGGAACAGAACATATTTTATATGGACTTGTTGAAGAGCAAAATGGAGTTGCGAGTAAAGTTCTTGAAAATCAAGGTGTTACACCTGAAAAGATTATGGAAAAAATAGAAGAACTTGTTGGTATAAATGAGGAAAATAGAAATAATACAGGTGTTTCTATTGGTTTTACACCAAGAACAAAGAGAATAATAGAAAATGCTTATGTTGAAGCTAGAAATACAAATTCTGAATATATAGGAACAGAACATTTATTACTTGGAATTATGCATGAGGGAGATAGTGTTGCTGTAAGAATAATGATGGAACTTAATGTTGATCCAAGAAAATTATATGATGAAACTTTAAAAATTATAAATGAAACATCAGGTTCTGCTGATGGCAAAGAAATATCTAGAAATGTAAGTAATAGTTTTAATCAAACACCAACTTTAAATCAATATGGTACAGATTTAACTAAAAAAGCGCAAGAGGGAAAACTAGACCCTGTAATAGGAAGAACTTCTCAAATAGAGAGAGTAATTCAAATATTATCTAGAAGAAGCAAGAATAATCCATGTCTAATAGGAGAACCAGGTGTTGGAAAAACGGCAATTGTCGAAGGATTAGCACAAAAAATTGTAGCAGGAGATGTTCCTGAACTATTAAAAGATAAAAGAGTTGTAAGTGTTGATATTTCCAGTATGGTTGCTGGTGCAAAATATAGAGGTGACTTCGAAGAAAGAATCAAAAAATCTCTTGATGAAGTAAAGAAGGCAGGAGATGTAATCTTATTTATAGACGAGATTCATACTATAGTTGGAGCAGGTTCTGCCGAAGGCGCTGTTGATGCAGCAAATATTTTAAAGCCATTACTTGCAAGAGGTGAAATACAAGTAATAGGAGCTACTACACTTTCTGAATATAGAAAATATATAGAAAAGGATGCAGCACTAGAAAGAAGATTTAGTCAGGTAATGGTTACTGAGCCAACTGAAGAAGATACTATAAAAATTCTAGAAGGACTTCGTGATAGATATGAAGCTCATCACAACGTAAAAATTACAGATGAGGCAATAAAAGCTGCTGTGGAACTATCTGTAAGATATATAAATGATAGATTTTTACCAGATAAAGCAATTGATTTAATTGATGAAGCTGCTTCTAGAGTAAAAATGAAAACATATACTAAACCAGAAGAACTAAGAAAAATAGAAGAAGAAATTGAAAAAGTAACGAAAGAAAAGGAAGAGGCAATAGCAACTCAAAACTTTGAAACTGCGGCTAAACTAAGAGATACAGAAAAAAGTAAAAAAGAAGAGCTTGCAGAAAAGCAAAAGAAGTGGAAAGATTCAAACACTAAGAAGGTAATGAATTTAACTAAAGAAGATATTGCAAGTGTGGTTGCTATTTGGACAGGAATTCCTGCAAATAAAATTACAGAAACAGAAAATGAAAAGTTAAGAAAGCTTGAAGAAATACTTCATAAGAGGGTTGTAGGACAAGATGAAGCAGTAGAAACTGTTGCAAAGGCAATAAGAAGAGGTAGAGTAGGATTAAAAGATCCTAATAGACCGATAGGTTCATTCTTATTCTTAGGCCCAACTGGTGTTGGTAAAACAGAACTTGCCAAAAGCTTAGCAGAAGCAATGTTTGGTAATGAAAATTCTATGATTAGAATAGATATGTCTGAATTTATGGAACAACATTCGGTTGCAAAATTAATTGGTTCGCCTCCAGGATATGTAGGATATGATGAGGGAGGTCAATTAACTGAAAAAGTAAGAAGAAAACCATATTGTGTAATTCTATTTGATGAAGTAGAAAAAGCACATCCAGATGTAATGAATATGCTTCTTCAGATACTAGATGATGGAAGATTAACAGACGCACAGGGAAGAACAGTAAATTTCAAGAATACAATAATTATAATGACTTCTAATATTGGGGCAAGGTTAATAACAGACTCTACTAAACTTGGATTTTCTCAAAATGAAGATAAAAGTAAAGAAGCACAAAAAGAATATGAAGATACTAAAAAAGCAGTAATGGCAGAAGTTAAGAAACAATTTAGACCAGAATTCATTAACCGTATTGATGACATAATAGTGTTCCATAAATTATCTGATGATAATATTAAAAAGATAATTGATATTATGTTAAAAAATGTGGAAAAACGTCTAGAAGCTCAAGAAATAAAAATTGAAATAACAGACGAAGTGAAGGATTTAATTGCTAAAAAAGGCGTAGACAAAGCTTATGGTGCAAGGCCTTTAAAAAGAGCGATTCAAAGTATGGTTGAAGATAAAATTGCTGAAGGAATATTAGATGGAACTATTAAAAATGGGCAAAAGACCAAACTTGTTGTGCAAGGTGATGAAGTAATAGTTAAATAAAAATAAAAGGATATACTTTGTAGTAAAAGGTGTATCCTTTTATTTTTTATGGTATAATAATACAAAAATAGGGAGGTAATATTATGCCAATTGCTTTAGTTACAGGAGCTTCTTCAGGAATAGGTAGAGATATTTCAATTGAACTTAGTAAAAGAGGATTTGATATAATAGTTGTCGCAAGAAATGTAGAAGCTTTAAATCAATTAAAAAAAGAGATTGAAGAGAAGAAAAATGTGAATGTATATGTAAGACCACAAGATCTGAATGATAGAGATGGTTGTATAAAGCTACATAATGAAATAAAAGAAAAATATGGAACAATAGATGTACTAGTAAATAATGCAGGGTTTGGTACATGCGGACAATTTGTGGAAACTGAACTTGAAAAAGAATTAAAAATGATAGATACAAATATTTGCGCAGTTCATATACTTACTAAATTATTTTTGATTGATATGGTAAAAGAAAATAAAGGGTATATTATGAATGTGGCTTCGATTGCAGGATTTATGCCAGGACCGCTTATGGCAACATATTATTCGAGCAAAGCATATGTAGTTAGACTTACTCAAAGTATAAAATATGAGTTAAAAAAGATGAATTCAAATGTAAAGATTTCTGCACTTTGTCCAGGACCAGTAAAAACTAATTTTTCAAAAGTTGCAAATGTTAAATTTTCATTAAAAGAAGCAGATTCTAAACAAGTAGCAAGATATGGAGTAAATAAAATGTTCAAAAATAGAACGTTAATATTTCCAAGTTTTACAATATGGCTTGCAAGAGTGGGAGTAAAAATAGCTCCAGATGGATTGGTATCAAGTTTTTGTTATAGAGCACAGAAAAGAAAAATTGGATAAGTGAACATAAATTGCAATAAAATGAAAAATATGTTATAATAAAAAAAGCAGTTCGCAAACAAAACTGAATTAAAAGCTGGCAACTTTGCTAGCAAAATTATTAAGGGAGGATGAACTTATGAAGACATTCGAAGAAATCTTGGAACGGAACAATGTAAAGGTGCCAAAAGCTCCGAAAAGCTATCACTGTATTGCATGGATTATATACATTATCCATGTATGGCTATTTAGAATCAAGTGGAAAGATACCCATGAACAATTTTGTTATTTAGTGGAGAGATATTTTTGTTATGAGAGGTTGTGGAACGAATATAATGATGCTCTAAAGAATGAGTGGAATACTACAATGCCTTTTAAAGTTGAAGGAGATAATATTGTTTTTAAAACTCAGGCAGAACTGAAGGAAAAGATTAAAGAGCAAGTATTAGAGGTGTCAACGGCAAAGATGTCACTACCCGGAGTTTATGAAAGTATCAGGCAAAAAGAAAAAGAAGATTGGATCTTGAAACTGAAAAGAGAGGGAAGAAAGAAGGGAGCTTTATTAGTAGTAATAAGAGAAGAAAACTTTATGCCTTCGAAAGAAAAAAGGTTAGAGTTTGAGAAGAATGTGAGAAAAGGTGTACCCTGTTACATTATTTTCTCAGAGACGAAGAGATGGATTGCCTTCAGCCCAAGAAGAGGAGTTGGAAATACTAAGGATTGGGGTGTTGTAAAAGAAAACTCAAAAGTCGAGTTCAGATAACTTAATAAGAAAAAGCGTCATGCCGAAACATTATTACATGTTTTGGTATGACGCTTTTTTTAATGTAATTCACTAGCGACGTCTTGAAGAGTAACTTTTACAATTGTACCTTCTTCAACTTCTGTACCACTTAAAATATCCTGAGAAACCACTATGCCAGAGCCAGTTGCTTGAATATTTAGATTTACAGATTTTAATACGTTTGATGCTTGATATAAGCTTTTTCCTTTTAAATCAGGAACTGTTGCAGATATTGAATTTGAAGCGTTTTCAGAATAAGCTCTAACAATACCTTTTGTAGAAATAGATGTTCCTGCCTTTGGATTTTGAGAAGTTATTACTTCATCATCTGAAGCTGATGTTACAAGAGTAAGACCTAAGTTATCTAAGATTTCTTTTGCATTAGATATTGTTTTATTTCTTAAGTCTGGAATTGTGATTGATGTTGATGAAGATGAATCTTCATCAGAAGGAATTCCTAAATAAGGAAGAACTTCACTTAAAACTTGAGCAACAACAGGAGCTGCAATTTGACCACCATAATGAGATTTACCTTGAGGTCCATAAAGTGATAAAAGTGCTACAACTTGAGTGTTTTCAACAGGAGCAATAGCTAAGAAAGAAGCAACATATCCTGCTCCAGGATTTGCGGCACTTTCTTCCGAAGTTCCAGTTTTTCCACCAATTGAATATCCTTTAACACTACCATATTGACCACCACCGTTTGTAACAACAGATTGCATTATACTACGAACTTGTGCTGCTGTTTCTGAAGATATTACTTGTCTTACTTGAGTTGTTTCAATATTTGTTACTTCTCCAGTTGATGAGTTTTTTACCTTTGTGACTATACGAGGCTTTACAAGTATTCCGTTATTGGCAATAGCAGAGGCTGCAGTAATCATTTGCATTTGTGTAATTGTAAATCTTTGACCAAATGATGTAGTTGCAAGTTCCACAGGTCCTACTGAATCCAAGTCATGAAATTGACTAGATGCTTCACCTGCTGTTTCGATTCCAGTTCTTTCAAATAAACCAAAAGCTCTGAAATACTTATATAATGTAGAGGCACCAATTTTTTGCCCAAGTTGTATTAAGGCAGGGTTACAAGAGTTTTCTAAAGCATTTCTTAAACTTTGGCTACCATGACCAGAAGTATTAGCACAGTGTATTTTTATACCTGAAACATCTTGGCTACCAGAACAATAGAATTCACCTGCAACATCTGGTTTAGTAATATTTTCTTCTAAAGCTGTTGCAGCAAGAATTATTTTAAAGACGGAACCAGGTTCATATGTTTCGTTTACAACTTTATTACTATACATTTTATATAAAGCATTAGATTTTTCTGAACTAGATAATGTATCCCATGTGGCTTTTAAAGATTCATTTGGCTCAAACGGAGTATTTAGGTTATAGTCAGGATATGATGCCATAGCTAAAATATCACCAGTAGAAGGATTCATTAAAACCATAGATCCTCCACTTTTACAATCATTTTCAGTAACTGCTTGTTTTAAATATTTTTCTACAATGGTTTGAATATTTACATCAATTGAAAGAGTTATATCATAACCATCTTGAGCTGCAATATATACTTCATTTGCATCTGGTATAGAGTTTTGAAGAGAATCTATAGAAGTAGTTATTTTTCCAGATGTACCAGCAAGAGTGCTATCCCAATAATATTCAATTCCAGCAAGTCCATTATTATCACTTCCACAAAAACCGATTAGATTTGAAGCTAAGTTATTATAAGGATAAGTTCTTTTGGTATCTTCATCAATATTTATACCCGAATATACATTATTGTCTTTCATCCATTTTTGAAGCTCTGAAACTTTATCACTATCGACTTTAGATACTATAGTTTCAACAGAATTAGTGCTAGTAACTTTTACTAAAACTTCATCATAATTTAAATCAAAAATATCAGCAAAAGCATGTGCTACTTTTTCCTTTAATTTATTTGTTCCTTCTGTATCGTTTTTTACATATATAAGTGACGGATTTATGCTTATTGTATCTACGTCAGAACTTACTGCTAAAGCTTTTCCAGTAGAATCATAGATAGTTCCTCTTTTAGGACTTATTACAGTGTTTGCAGTTGACTGCTTATATTGTTTTTCTTTTAAAGTGTCTCCATCTATAAATTGTAGCCAAAATATGCGAAAAAGTAATAAAAAAGAAAAGAGTACAAAGACAATAGCAAATATTAGTAATTTTTTACTTTTGTTTTCCAAATTTTTATTTTTCTTATAATTCATAATTTATTCCTAAGCCAATAAAAATGGCAATTCCTTTATTAGTATTTAACATAAATTATTTTATATGAATAAACATTAAAAATCAATAAAAATTTAGTGTATTTTATGAAAAAAATAATAATTGAAAAAAAAAAGAAGAAATTTCTAATTTTTTCTACAATTTTCTAAGATTAAAAGCTTGATTTAAGATGCTCAATGTAATATAATTAATATGTGTCTTAATATCACAAATAATAAGGAGGAAGGTATGTTAGTATTAACTAACATATAGGGAAAAATGAAAAGATTAAGAAAGTTTTTATTAGGAACAATATTAACATTAACAGCATTATTTGCACTTACAGGAGTAAGTAGTGTACAAGCTGCATCAGGAGGACCATTATATTTAGGAATAGTTTCATTACGTAATTCAGGATATGGCTATCAAAATGCGGGAAAAAGAGTATGGAAAATTGCAAGTTACGAAAGCGCAGCTGGAGGAACTGCAAATAAAAATGGAACAATTTACTGTATAAAAGCAGGACCAGGTTTTGGTTCTAGTGATATGTCAACAGGAAATAATCCTAAAATAAGTACATATACTCAGAAGTTTGATATAAGAGATTTAAGTTCAATACCAAGTCCATATATTAATGTATTACCAACAGGAACAAATTATAATAAACTTTTGTGGGTATTAGATAACTTATATATAATGCCTGATTCATCAATAGATAATACAACAGCTAGAAATGAATTTTTAAAAGCTAAAATACCAGAAGAAAGATATAGTCTTTTAACAGATGATGATATTGACGTTATACAACAATTAGCAATATGGCATTTTACAAATGATGGAGATCCAGCATATTGTTATAATGAAATAGAATTAAAAATAAATTCAACTGCAAATCAAGATGATGGCATTGAAAACTATAAAACATTTGAAGATTTATATGGAGATGACGGATGGGACAGACAAGATGCGGCATCAGCATTATTTGATTATTTTATAAATAATGCACCAGCAAATTATTCAAGTACATATAACACAACAAAACCAGTTACATTAGAAACAACAAATCTAGAAATGAAAACAATTGGAAATAACTATGTAGCAGGTCCATATAAAATTAAGCAATTACTAAATGTAGATTATACATTATCTGCAGAATATAAAGACACTGTAAATAATTCAGTTATAAATCCTACTTTAGGAATAAAAGATGCAAGTGGAAATATAGTTGCAACAAATAAAAGCTTAAAAGAATTAGTTGGAACAGAGTTTTATTTAATGGTTCCTACAAGTTCAAATATTACTGGAATAAATATGACAATAAACAGTTCATATAAAACAAAAAAAGCAACATATTGGGCTGTTGAAAATTCACCAGCAACTGAACAACCAGTAGTAATAGTTGAAGAATCACCAATACATTTTTCAGAGAATGTTTCAATTGTAGTACCAAAACCATTTGATTTATCATTAAGAAAATTTATAACAGAAATAAATGGTGTAGAAATAAAATCAAGAATACCACAAGTAGATACATCAGCATTAAAAGCAGGAACAAGTACAACTGCAACATATGAACATCCAAAATCACCAGTAAAAGTTGCAATAGGAGATATAGTAACATATACAATAAGAGTATATAATGAAGCAAGTTTAGATGGATATGTAGAAGAAATAACAGACCATTTACCAGATCAATTAGAATATATAGTTGATGATGAAGTAAATATAAGTTATGGATGGCAATTAAAAAATAGTTCTGATTTACATACAGTAACAACAGCCTATTTATCAAAAGCAAACGAAACTGTATCAGGAGCAAATAAAATAGCAGGATATACGGGAGGAAATACACTTTCATATAAAGATGTAAAAATAAGATGTAAAGTTGTTGCTACTTCACCAATGGCAAGTAAAATAACGAACATTGCGGAAATAACAAAATTCACAGATGGCAATGGAAATCAAGTAACGGATAGAGATTCACAAGGTTCAAATGTAAATCTTCCAACAGGAACTGATTTAGAGAATTATAAAGACAGTGAAATAAATAGAGGAGAACCTTATATTCCGGGACAACAAGATGATGATGATTTTGAAAAATTAGTTATAAAGTCATTAGATTTAAGCTTGCGTAAATTTATAACAAATGTAAATGGAACAGAGGTAACTTCAAGAATACCACAAGTAGATACGTCAGCATTAAAAGCAGGAACAAGTACAACAGCAACATATAATCACCCAAAATCACCTATAAAAGTAGCAATTGGTGATACAGTAGTATATACAATAAGAGTATACAATGAAGGTGAAGTAGATGGATATGTAGAAGAAATAACAGATCATTTACCAGATCAACTAGAGTTTATATCAGGAAATTCAATAAATACACAATATGGTTGGAAAATGTATGATGAAACTGGAGCAGAAACAACTGATGTAACAAAAGCAAAGACAATAAAAACTAAGTATACAGGAAAAGCATCTGAAAGTAGCACTAATGCAAATAGACTAGCTGCATATAACAGTGGAAATGATTTGGATTATATAGACGTAAAAGTTGCATGTAAAGTAAAATCTACAAATCCAATGGCAAGTAAAATAACAAATATTGCAGAAATAACAGATTTCACGGATGGAAATGGAAATAAAGTAACAGATAGAGATTCACAAGGTTCAAATGTAAATCTTCCAACAGGAAGTGATCTAGAAAATTATAAAGATACAGAAATAAATAGACAAGACAAATACATTCCAGGACAACAAGATGATGATGATTTTGAAAAGTTAATTATAAAGTCATTAGATTTAAGCTTACGTAAATTTATAACAAATGTAAATGGAACAGAAATAACATCAAGGATACCACAAGTAGATACAACAAACTTATCGAATGGAACAAGTACAACAGCAATATATAATCATACAAAGGCTCCAGTAAAAATAGATTTAGGAGATATAGTAATATATACAATAAGAGTATATAACGAAGGGGAAGTAGATGGATATGTAGAAGAAATAACAGATCATTTACCACTACAATTAGAATACTTACCAGATAATGCAATAAATGTGCAGTATGGATGGAAGATGTATGATGAAAATGGAGTAGAGACTACTGATGTAACAAAAGCAAAAACAATTAAAACTAAATACACAGGAAAAGCAAATGAAACTTCTGAAAATGCCAATAAATTATTATCATATGATGGTGGAAAAACTTTAAACTATATAGATGTAAAAGTTGCATGTAAAGTAAGAGCTACAGAACCAATGGCAAGTAAAATAACAAACATTGCAGAAATCACAGACTTTACAAATGGCAATGGAGAAAGAGAAAAAGATAGAGATTCTGAAAGGAACAATGCAAATATTCCAACAGGAAAAGACTTAGAGGATTATAAAGATGGTGAACTAAGTAAATCATACGTACCAGGACAAGAAGATGATGATGATTTTGAAAAACTAATTATCAAAGATTTTGACTTAAGCTTACGTAAATTTATAACAGAAATAGATGGAGAAAAAATAACATCAAGAATACCACAAGTTGATATAACACATTTAGCAAATGGAACAGCAACAACAGCAATATATAATCATTCTAAAGAGCCTTTAGATATACAAATTGGTTCAATAGTAAAATATACAATCAGAGTATACAACGAAGGTGACGTTGATGGTTATGCAAATGAAATAAAGGATAATCTACCAGCACAACTAAAATTCTTACCAGAAAATGAAATAAATAAAAAATATGAATGGGTAGTAGATACTAATAATTCACAAATAATTACAACAAATTATCTGTCAAAAGATAATGAAACATCAAGCAGAGTTAATAAAATACCAGCATTTGATGGAACAACACTTTCGTACAAAGATGTTGAAGTTGTATGCGAAGTTGTAAAAACAGAACCAATGGTAAAGAAAATAACAAATATTGCGCAAATTTCTGATTTTGTAAATGGAAATGGTGAAGAAGTAAAAGATAGAGACTCTGAAAAAGATAATGCGAATATTCCAACAGGAAAAGACTTAGAAGATTATAAAGACAATGAAATAGATAACACTTATGTGCCAGGACAAGAAGATGATGATGATTTTGAAAAACTAACAGTTAAAGAATTTGATTTAAGCTTACGAAAATTTATAACTGCTGTTAATGAAACAAAAATAACATCAAGAATTCCAGAGGTAGATACAACAAATTTGGCAAATGGAACAAGTACAACTGCAACATATAATCATCCTAAAGATCCAGTTTTAGTATCTAATGGAAATATAGTAACATATACAATAAGAGTATATAATGAAGGTGAAATTGATGGATATGCAGCTTTAATAAAAGATGATATTCCAGAAGGCTTAGAGTTCTTACCGGATAATGAGTTAAATAAGTCATATAGATGGGTAATGCTTGACAAAGATGGAAAAGAAACTGATAAACTAGAAGAAGCAGTTTCGATTGCAACAGATTACTTATCTAAAGATCAAGAAAAAACAACAGGAGATAATTTACTAAAGGCATTTGATGGAACAACACTTTCATACAAAGATGTTGAAGTAGCATTTAAAGTTATAGCTCCAAATACATCAGATAGAATAATAATAAACCAAGCTCAAATATCAAAAAATACCGATAAAAATGGAAAAGATATAGAGGACAGAGATTCAACTCCAGATAAATGGATAGAAGGAGAAGATGATCAAGATATTGAAAAAATAAAAGTACAATATTTTGATTTAAGCTTAAGAAAATGGGTAACTCAAGCAATTGTTATTGATGCAGATGGAACACAAACTGTAACAGAAACAGGACATAAAGCTGAAGATGATCCAGAAGATATTGTTAAAGTAGATATTAAGAAAAAGAAGATAGATTCAGTTACAATAAAATTCAGATACTCAATTAGAGTTACAAATGAAGGTCAAATTGCAGGATATGCGAAAGAAATAAAAGATTACATTCCAGATGGACTAAAATTCGTAGCAGAGGATAATCCAACATGGACAGCACTAGATGAAAAAACGATAGTAACAGATTCTGCAAAAGATATACTATTAAAGCCAGGAGAAAGTACTGAGGTTGAGGTAATTCTTACATGGGAAAATAGTGCAGAAAATATGAAAGTAATGGACAACTGGGCAGAAATTAGTAAAGACTATAATGAATATGGAAGTCCAGATATAGATTCAACTCCAAATAATAGAAAAGAAGGAGAAGATGATATTGACGATGCACCAGTGTTAGTTACAGTACAAACAGGTCAAATTCAATTATATTTAGGAATAACATTTATAGTACTTGTTATAGTATTATCAGGAGTAACACTAATTAAGAAGTTTGTATTATAAAACAAAGACTAGATACTTTTAAAAGGTATCTAGTTTTTTTAAAATAATATTTACTTTAAAAAGTTGCTATGTTATAATTTCTAATAGCAAAACTAAGGAGGCAATTGTTTAAGTGAATCAGATTTTAATGATGAATAATAGTCAAGAAAAAAATAAAGTTAAAAGTAAAAAAAGTAGCGGAGAGCCACTAGAAACAGGAGCAGTTGTAAAATTATTTGCTGTAATAATAATAATATTTGGAATAATAATATCAGGCAATGGAGTATATGCAATGTTGCAAGATATAAATGAGAAGAAAAATGCTGTAACGCCAACCGTTACAACTACAAAACAAGGCAGTGAAGTAGTTATAGATGTTTCAACATCTGCTGGTATAAGAACAGTAGCTTATGCTTGGAACGGAGGAAGTTCTGTAAGTACTTCTGGTCAAAATAAAACTCAAATTTCATTTTCAACTTCAATACCATTTGGAAGTAGTAAATTAGAAATTCTTGTAACTGATTCTAAAGGACATCAAACAAGATATGTAAAGAACTATATACAAGAAAATGAAGACACAGAAAAACCTACAATAGACTTTGAGACTGAAGGAAACAACATAAAAATTATTATAACAGACAATGTTGCACTAGATACTGTAAAGTACAAGATAGGCAATGATGAAGAAAAAGAAGTTCAAGCTGAAGAAAATCAAGATACGCTTGAAATATTAGTGCCAATAGATAGAGGGCAAATAACAATAAATATAGAAGCAACTGATACTGCAGGAAATGTAGAAAAAGTAAATCAAGAAGTAAAAGGAGCAACAAAACCAACTATAGAGGTAACAGCTGATCCAAGTGATTTATCTTATCTAATAATAAAGGCTCATGATGTAGAAGGATTAAGAATGATAACATTCTATATAAATGATCAACAATATCAAACAGATCCAAATGTTTCTTTAAATACCACAGATTTTGAATTTAGAGTACAAGTACAAAGAGGAGAAAATAGCGTGAAAGTTCATGCTTATAATGTAAATGAACAAGTTTCGGAATTTGATGGAATATATAATTACTAAGCAAAAGGTGGAGAAGTTTCTTCACCTTAAAGCAGGTATAAAGGAGGAAATGCTATTAAATAGCATAAACGGAAAATATGCAAACAATTTATATAATAGATGAAGAAAATGAATTAATAATGGAATTAAGAGAAATTTTTGCAAATCAAAAAAGCATAAGATTTGTACAAATTAAAACAGATGAAATAGATATGGCTTTAAAAGAAATTCCATCTTTAATAATTATCAATGAGGATTCAATAAATGATTCTGCTGAGAATATTTGTGATTCAATAAAACAAAATGATGATAACGGAATAACTCCAATAATCGTGCTTTCTTCTAATACATCAAAAGAACATAGGGTAAAAATATTAAAACATGGTGCAACATATTTTATAAAGAAACCAATGGACAGAGATTATATCTTTTATACAGTAAAAAATATAACTGAATTAATGTTTATGAATAGAAAAGTAAGTCCACTTACAAATTTACCAGGAAATGTTCAAATACAAGCTGAAATGAAGAGAAGGCTTGCTAAAAAAGAATATTTTGTTATGGTATATTTAGACCTAGATAATTTTAAGGCATACAATGATGTCTATGGATTTTCAGCAGGAGACGAGATTATCAAATTTACTGCAAGAGTAATATTAGACAATGTTCATTATAAAGAATGTGATAATAACTTTGTTGGACACATTGGTGGAGACGATTTTATGGCAATAATAGAAGATGAAGACTTTGAAAAGATTTGCCAAAATATAATAATTGAGTTTGACAAAAAAGTAACAGGTTTCTTTAATGAAGAAGATGTAAAGAGAGGTTACATAGAAGTTGAAAATAGAAAAGGGATAATTGAAGATTTTCCAATTGTATCAATATCTGTAGCTGCAGTTGAAGTATATCCAGGAAGATTTAAAAATACACTAGAAATAGGAGAAGCCGGAGCACAAGTAAAGCATTTAGCTAAGACTATACCAGGAAGTACATATATTGCCGATAGAAGAAAAGAAGAAAATGTAAGTAAGATATAAATTTATGCATCATAAATTAGTGATTCTTAGAAATAATACTAATTTTGTGATGTATTTTATTATCTATAAAACAAGTTGCTTTGTGTCGAATAATATATAAAAAACAAGAGTAATAGGAGGAAACATAGAAAAACAGCGAATTTGATAAATATTTGAAGTACGATTGTTCTTGACCGCAGAAGGCGCAGAATATATAATGAAAATACAATTAGAAAGCGGAGGAAATGCTTATGAATAAAGTAAGAACGGTTATAGATTTATTAAATATGGCATCAGAAAGTTATAAGCAGAAAGTAGCAATAAGTAATGAGGAAAATATAAATTTTTTCAGTCATAGATTTGATGTATTTGCACTAGCAATAGCACTAGGAAGGGTTTTAATAAATTCAGAAAAGCCTATTGTAACAATAATGTCAGAAAATAGGGTGGAATGGATTGATACATACTTAGCTAATATAATAATGGGCAATGATGTTATTATATTACCTAGTGATTTAAAAATAGAACTACTAAGTAAATTAATAAATAAATATAAAGTGAATACTATTTTTTACTCTAATAGTTATAGAACTAAAGTAATAAAAATGTTAAAGGATAGAAAAATAAAAAGAGAAAGTATTAAATTAAATTTAATAAATTTTGATCAAGAAAAAAACTTAAATGTAATAGATTACCAAAAAATATTAGATGCTGGAAGATACTTAGAAAATAGTTTGGAAATTTATCAAGATGATTCAGATGAAGGAAAAACTATAATTGCAACGTCTCACAATAGAGTGGAAGAATTTGATTCTAATCAAATAATAGAAAATGCACTAAATCTTATAAAGAAGGTTCATATATGGAATTTTTGGAATAAAAAAATAACTGCGACACACAATATAAATAGTGAATATGATGTGTATATCGAAATAATAGTGCCACTTATAATAGGAAACACATTAAATTATAATTTCAGTAAGAGCAAAAGCAGAGATTTAGTAATTCAAAAATCAAATATGGAATTTTGTGAAATAAGTAAAAGAATGAAAACTTATAAAATATGGAAAGAAGACGAAAAAATGCTTATCTCTGCAAGCAAAAGAAAAAAAGAACCTAAGTTTGAAATATTTACTAATACACAAATAGAAAAAATAACTAAACCAAAATATAAAGAGAATTTTATACTTATAAAATAAATAACGACAAGTGAAAAGTCAAAAGCAATTCTGTAAAGTAAAAGTAAGCTTAGAAATAAAATGCGTAAAAGGCTAGAAAAATTGACAAATTCCCTAAAAAGGAGTAAAATATTTATGTATTAAATATTTAGAAAAGAGAAATTTTATGCCGAAAAACAAATTAAATTTAGATAAACTATTATCAAGAACCAAAATATATATTGTAATCATTGCAATAATTTTGGTCCTACTTAGTATTATTAAACCAGTAATGAGTATACCATCTATTGTATTATTTGTAGCTGTTGTACTATATACAGTATGGGGAAATAAAAAAAGAACATATGAAATCACAGAACAAATAAATGAGATAACAATGAGTGTGGATAAAGCAGCACAAAGTACAATTATGAATTCACCATTTCCTCTTGTAATATTAGATGCTAATGGAAATGTTATATGGAGAAGTAATAGGTTTGTATCTGAATTTGCAAATGTTGATATTGACAATTATTTAGTAAATATCATAAAAGAAATAAAAATAAATGCTGATAATTATGAAAATATAAATAATAATCCAATATATGAGAAAATGAGTATTGGTAATAAAAAGTATAAAGTTATAGGTGAGTACACTAAAATAAAAGATAAAGATCACAAAAATTCCAAAGAGCATATGATAACAATTTATTTCATGGACGAAACAAAAACAGAGGAATTATTAAATAAGTATAATAATTCACAAATTTGTATAGGAATTATTATTGTTGATAACTATGAAGAAATGATGCAAAGAGCAACAGAGGAAGAAAAATTAACAATAACTTCTGAAATTGAAAAAAATGTATATGCTTGGATAAATAAATATAATGGAATTTCTATAAAATCTGAAAGAGATACTTATGTATGTGTATTTGAACAAGAAGATTTAGAGCAAATTAAAAAGGATAAGTTTGATATATTAGATGAAATTAAACAAATAAAGACTCAAGATAAAATTCAATCCACTTTAAGTATTGCAATTTCGGAAGAAGGAGAAAAAAATAGCGAGAAATATAAATCTGCAAAAGCTGTAATTGATATTGCTTTAGGTAGAGGCGGAGATCAAGCTATAATTAAGCAAGACGGAAAATATTTGTTTTTCGGAGGTAGAACTCAAGAAGTTGAAAAACGTACTAAAGTAAAGGCAAGAATAATAGCCCAAGGATTAGAAGAACTTATAGCAAATTCAGATAACGTTATAATAATGGGACATACAAATAGTGATATAGATTCAATAGGTTCTGCATTAGGGGTATATAGAATTGCAAAAACACTTAAAAAAGATGCATATGTTGTAAGTCAAACAACTGGAACTAGTTTAGATGTATTTTTAAATGATATAAAGCAGATAGATGAATACAATGAAATTTTAATTGAAAGAGATAAAGCTTTAAGCTTAATAAATAGTAACTCTTTATTAGTTATAGTAGATACTCAAAAAGAAAATTACGTAGATTGCCCAGAATTACTTTCTAAGACTGATAAAATAGCAATTATAGATCACCATAGAAAAGGAACAGATTATATAAAAAATTCTATGCTTACATTTCATGAAGTATATGCATCATCAGCTTGTGAACTTGTAACTGAACTTATAGAATATTCAGAGCAAGAAGTAAAATTAACAACAATAGAAGTTGAAGCATTGTATGCTGGAATTATGATGGATACTAAAAATTTTACGTTTAAAACAGGTGTTAGAACGTTTGAAGCAGCAGCATTTTTGAGAAAGTGTGGAGTAGATATTATAAAAGTAAAAAAATGGTTCCAGAGTGATTTAGAAACATATAATAAAATATCTGAAATTGTTGCAAACTCTGAAATTATTGATGATAATATTGCAATATCTATTTATAATAGAGATGATCAAGATACAAATATTATATGTGCAAAAGCGGCAGATGAACTGCTTACAATAAGTAATATAACGGCATCTTTTGTAATTGGAAAGATGGGAGAAAAAGTATATATTAGTGGTAGATCAATTGGCGATATAAATGTTCAATTAATTCTAGAAAAGTTAGGTGGCGGAGGTCATATCACTGTTGCAGGTGCGCAACTAGATGGAATGACTGAAGAAGAAGTAAAACAAGAATTAATTATAAGAATAAATGAATATTTCTCAGAAATATCATAAAATAATAAGTTTAGGAGGAAATAGCAACCATAAGTATTGCTATTTCCTTTATTTTAAGATAAAATAAAAGTGGCAAATTATAATTTTTTAAGAAAGGAGATATAATTTATCAAATATATACATTGGTAAGTTATTATATATAAATATGAAAGTAATATTATTAGCAGATATAAAAGGTGTAGGAAAGAAGGACCAAGTAATTGAGGCATCAGATGGTTATGCAAGAAATTATTTATTTCCTAAAAAATTAGCACAAGAAGCAAATAATGCAAATATGGCAAAACTTCAATCTAGAAATGATTCAAAAAAATTCAAAAAAGATACTGAAAAAACAAATGCAGAAGAAATTGCCAATAAATTAAAAGGTATTATGCTTAAAGTAAAAGTAAAAGCTGGAGAAAATGGGAAGATATTTGGAGGCGTTACTGCAAAAGAAATATCAGACGGACTAAAAAAAGACTATAATATAGAAATAGATAAAAAGAAAATTATGCTAAATGAAACAATAAAGATAATTGGAACAGTAACAATTGATATAAAGTTATATGAAGGAGTTATTGGAAAGCTAAAGGTAGATATAATAGCAGCATAGTTTTGGAGGCTTAAAATGGAGTTAGGAAAAATACCACCACAAGATATAGAAGCAGAGCAAGCTGTAATTGGTAGTATGCTTACAGACCAAGAAGCAGTAACTGCTGCAGTAGAAACACTAAAACCAGAAGATTTTTATAGAGAAGATAATAAAATAATTTACACAGCCTTATTGAATCTATATAATAAGGCTCAAGCCATTGATATAATAACATTAAAATCTGAACTTTCTGCAATGGGAAAATTAGATGCAATAGGAGGCTTAGAGTATATAGCAGAGCTTCCAGAAAAAGTTCCAACAACGTCAAATGTAGATAGATACATAAAAATTGTTGAAGAAAAATCTATGTTACGAAATTTAATAAAAGTAGCAAATGATATTATAGATTTAGGATATGGCCAAACTGAAGAGGTTGAAGATATATTAGATGAAGCGGAAAAGAAAATATTTAATGTAGTTCAAAAGAAAGATCAAAATACTGGATTTACACCAATATCTGATGTTTTAGTAGAGTCATTTACTAAACTTGAGGAACTATATAATAGTAAGCAAGCAATAACAGGAATTCCAACTGGATTTAATGACCTAGATAAGAAAACTGCAGGGCTACATGGTTCAGAACTTATTTTAGTTGCTGCAAGACCTGCTATGGGAAAATCAGCATTTGCATTAAATATAGGAACTTATGCAGCAACTAGAGCAAAAGTTCCAGTTGCAATTTTCAACCTAGAAATGTCAAAAGACCAGCTTGCAAACAGAATTTTATGTAGTGAAGCATTAGTTGACAGTAACCATGTAAGAACAGGTGAACTAAGTGATGATGAACTCGCAAAACTTGCAGAAGCGTCAGGAGAACTTTCTCAAGCTCCAATATACATATGTGATACGCCGGGTATTTCAGTTATGGAAATAAGAGCAAGATGTAGAAAATTAAAAATGGAAAAAAATATTGGACTTATTATTATAGATTACTTACAGCTTATTCAAGGTAGTGCAAAAAATGCGAATAATAGGGTACAGGAAATTGCTGAAATAAGTAGATCGTTAAAGATTTTAGCAAAAGAGCTTAATGTTCCAGTAATTGCTTTGTCACAGTTATCAAGAGCTGTTGAATCGAGAGATGACCATAGACCAATGCTTTCAGATTTACGTGAATCTGGTTCTATAGAGCAGGACGCTGATATAGTAATGTTTTTATATAGAGATGATTACTATAATCCAGAAGATTCAAAAAAGAAGAATATTGCAGAAGTTATAATTGCAAAGCAAAGAGCTGGTGAAACAGGAACAGTGGAACTTGCTTGGGTTGGACAATATACTAAATTTGGAAACTTAGATAAATATAGAGGTGGACAAGAAGAATACTAGGTTTTTAAGTGGAAAAGAAAGAAATGAATTTGTATGAGAAAAATAAGTTTAACAAATAAAATTGAAAATACGATTAAGAAATATAATTTACTAACAAAAGATGATATTGTAATTGTTGCAGTTTCTGGTGGTCCAGATTCAATGTGCTTGATAGATAACCTTTTAAAATTGAAGGAAAAATTTAAAGTAAAAGAAATTGTTGTTGCTCACTTAAACCATATGATTAGGGAGGAAGCAAAAGAAGAAACAAAATATGTTGAAGAATACTGCAAAAAAAATAATATTAGATGCTATACAAAATTTCTAGATATTCCTAAAATCTCTAAAGAAGAGAAAAAAGGAACTGAAGAAGTGGGTAGAGAAGAAAGATATAAATTTTTTGATGAAGTAATGAAAGAAGTAAATGCAACAAAAATTGCAATAGCACATAATAAAAAGGATAATTGTGAGACTGTTTTAATGCATTTTATGCGAGGAAGTGGACTTGCAGGACTTACAGGAATACGAGCTTATAGTGAAAAAAAATATATAAGACCACTAATTGAATGTTCTAGAGAAGAAATTGAAGAATATTGTAGGGAAGAACAATTAGATCCTAAATATGATAAGACTAATTATGATAATGAATATACAAGAAATCGAATTAGAAATGAATTAATTCCATATATAGAAAAAAATTTTAATCCTAATATAATAGAAACAGCTAAAAGACTATCTGATGTTGCATATGAAACAGAGGAATATATGCAAAAAAAGACAGATGAAGAATATTTAAAAATGATTGAAAGTAATGAAGAAAATCAAATAATTATAAATTTAAAAAAATTTAATGAAAATGAAAAAGTAATAAAGTCTAGGATAATTTTGAAAATAGGAAAAGAGTTGTTTGGAACAGCAAAAGGGCTAGAAAAAGTTCATATAGAGGATATTATAACACTATGTGGAAATAATATAGGAAATAAATTTTTAACGCCTAATAAGAGGTTCAAAGTATATGTAAAAGATGGAAAGATTTATTTTAGTAAAGTTCAATTTTAAAGCAAAAAGTATTGAATTTAGTACAATTGTGTGATATATTTTGAAATATCTTAAAATAGAATTATTATGTGTAAATGACAAAGGAGGAAATATTTTGAAGAAAAGTATAAAAACATTAGCTGTATGGTTAATTATAGGAATAATTTTAGTAGTTTCAATATCTGCCATATATGATAATATGAATACAAAACTTGCGTATTCAGAACTAATATCAAAAATTGAGGCAGGAGAAGTAGAAGAAATTGAACTTAGTGCTGATGGAGCTACTGCTGCTGTAAAAGTTAAAAACGATAACGTAACAAAGCAAGTAAATATACCAAGTGTTGAAAATTTAATGAATAATCTAGAAAATGAAATGAAAGATGGTTCAATTAAGGTCACAGAAGAATCTGAATCTTTATGGGCAATAATATTAACATTTTTAACACCATTCGGAATTGCAATAATATTCTTTATTTTCTGGTTCTTCTTAATGGGAGGAATGGCAAATAGTCAAGGTGGAAATAAAACAATGACTTTTGGAAAAAGTAAAGCTAGAGTTTTAAATCCAACAGATAAAAATAGAGTAATGTTTGATGATGTTGCAGGTGTTGATGAAGAAAAAGAAGAATTAGAAGAAATTGTAGAATTTTTAAAAAATCCAAATAAATTTATTGAAATGGGAGCACATATTCCAAAAGGAGTATTACTTGTAGGACAACCAGGAACAGGAAAAACACTTCTTGCAAAAGCAGTTGCTGGAGAGGCAGGAGTCCCATTCTTTATAATAAGTGGTTCTGACTTTGTCGAGATGTTTGTTGGTGTTGGTGCATCAAGAGTAAGAGATTTGTTTGAAGAAGCAAAGAAAAAAGCTCCATGTATAGTATTTATTGATGAAATTGATGCTGTTGGTCGCCAAAGAGGTGCAGGCCTTGGAGGAGGACATGACGAAAGGGAACAGACTTTAAATCAATTGTTAGTTGAAATGGATGGATTTGCAGCAAATGAAGGCGTTATTGTTTTAGCTGCAACAAATAGACCTGATGTATTGGACAAAGCTTTACTAAGACCAGGAAGATTTGATAGACAAATAGTAGTATCACTTCCAGATGTAAAAGCAAGAGAGCAAATATTAGAGGTTCATTCAAGAAAGAAAAAATTAGCAGATGATGTTAATTTAAAAATTATAGCAAGAAATACTGCTGGATTCTCAGGAGCAGATCTAGAAAATGTTTTAAATGAAGCAGCTCTTTTAGCAGCTAGAAGAAATTTAAAAGAAATTAGCGAAAGAGAAATAGAAGATGCTATGGTTAAGGTAACAATGGGACCTGAAAAAACAACAAGAGTAAGAAGTGAAAAAGAAAAGAGACTTGTTGCTTACCATGAAGCTGGTCATGCCGTTGTTAGCAAATTCTTACCAACACAAGATGCAGTTCATGAAATATCAATAGTTCCAAGAGGAATGGCTGGTGGATACACAATGTATCAACCAACAGAAGATAAGTCATTTATGTCAAAGACAGAAATGTTAGAGCAGATAGTTTCTCTTCTAGGTGGTAGAGCATCAGAAGCTTTAATATTAGATGATATATCAACCGGAGCAAGTAATGACATTGAAAGAGCAACAAAGATTGCAAAATCAATGGTAACAAAGTATGGTATGAGCTCAAAATTAGGAACAATAACATTAGGTTCTTCACAAGAAGAAGTATTCTTAGGTAGAGATTTTGCACAAGAAAAAACATATTCTGAAGCAACTGCAGGAATTATAGATGAAGAAATAAAGAGAATAATAGATGGATGTTATAACAAAGCAATACAAATATTGAGAGAAAATGAAGATAAACTTCATAGTGTAGCAAAAGTTTTACTAGAAAAAGAAAAAATAACAGGAGAAGAATTCGAGGCTATTTTTAGAGAATAATATAACCTCGATAGGAAGGGAAAAACGTGATACCGATTATAATTATTATAGTTTTAATATTTATAATAATTTCATTAGTGGCATTTGCGATTATGCAAATACAAATGGCTGGAATAGAAGTAAAAGATTTTTGGTCATTTATAAAAGCAAATGAAAATTTAGACAGGCTATATGTATTTTCAAAGAAATATAATAAAATGTCACCACAAGAAAAAGTAATATTTTTGGTAGAAACGGAAAAAATGTCAGATGCATTTGAAAAAATTCCTGGAATGATATGGGAAGATGAATATCCAAAGTACAGAGATATAATGGACATTTACAGAGCAATAAAAGTAGAACGCTGGAAAGAAAATTCAAAAAAATAAATAATTTAAAATAAACTTCAATTTGTTAGATTAAATTCTAATAAGTTGGAGTTTATTTTTTTGTATCAAAAAGCTTCATTAACGAATAAAATATATAAGGGGCGGAAAATGAAAGTAAGATATTTTGACCATTCAGCTACAACTAAAGTAAGTAGAGAGGTATTAGACAGCATGTTGCCATATTTTAGTTATGAATATGGTAATCCATCATCTTTATACAGTGTTGGAAGAGAAGCCAAAAGATCAATTGAAGAAACAAGAGAAAAAGTTGCTAAGACCATAAATGTTAAAAATGAAGAGATATATTTTACATCATGCGGAAGTGAAAGTGATAATTTAGCAATAAAAGGATATGCAAAAGCAAATAGAAAAAAAGGAAAACATATAATAACGTCCAAAATAGAACACCCAGCAGTTTTAAATACTTGTAAAAGTTTAGAAAAAGAAGGCTTTGAAGTTACTTATTTAAATGTAGATTCAAAAGGATTTATAAATATAGAAGAACTAAAAAAATCAATAAGAAATGATACAATTTTGATTTCAATAATGACAGCTAATAATGAAATTGGAACAATAGAGCCAATTAAAGAAATAGGAAAAATTGCACATAACAATAATATTGTATTTCATACAGACAGTGTTCAGGCAATTGGAAATATGAAAATTGATGCAAAAGAAATGAATATAGATATGCTTTCTATGTCGGCACATAAATTTTATGGCCCCAAAGGTATTGGAGCATTGTATGTAAAAGATGGAATGGATTTTGAAAGACAGCAAGATGGAGGGCATCAAGAAAGAGGTAAGAGATCTGGAACTGAAAATGTTGCAGAAATAGTAGGTTTGGGAACTGCAATAGAACTTGCTGATTATAATTTATCAAGTTATATAGAAAAATTAACAAAATTGAGAAGATACTTTTTAAATAATATGCGAGAGATTATTCCAGATTATAAGTTAAATGGTGATGAAAATTTAAGACTTCCAGGGCACATTAGTATGTCTTTTAAAGATGTTGACTCACAAGAATTACTTGCAAAACTTGATAGCTATGGAATTTGTGCATCTGGAGGTTCTGCATGTTGTTCGGGAGAAAATGAACCATCACATGTATTAATGGCAATTGGGCTTGAAAGAGAATATTTGGAAGGAACAATTAGAATTACTCTTGGAGAAGAAAATAGCATTGATGATGTAAATTATTTAATTTATATATTAGAAAAATTGGTTGGTAGACATAAATAAATCTTGATTTTACTGTAAAATTATAGTATTATATTAAAGTACAACATATAATAGAAAAATATAAAGAGGTAACAAAAATGAATATTTTAATTGATAAACTAAAAAGTTTACCAAAATTTTCTGAATATATGTTAAATATAAAAAATAAAGTAAGTCCGCAAGTAATTTCGGGCTTATCTAGCGTTGGAAAAATCCAAATTGTAGAAGGAACAAGCAAATTTTCTTATAAAAATATATTATTAATAACATATAATGAAATTCAAGCAAAAAAAATAGTAAGTGACTTAAAATATTTTAATAGTAATGTTTTATTTTTTCCTAAAAGAGAAATTGCAGCTTATGACTATGTTGCAGAAAGTAAAGATTTACCTTATGAAAGAATTGATACATTAAATAAAATACATGAGCAAGAGTTAAAAAAAGAAAATAAACCAATAATAATAGTAACAACTATCGAAGCTCTAATGCAAAAAATGATTTCAAAAGATGAGCTTTATGCAAATGTCTTAGAATTTGAAGTTGGAAAAAGTTTTGACTTAGACAAACTTAAAGAAACACTAACGAGTTTGGGCTATGAAAGAAGTGACTTAGTAGATGGAAAAGGTCAATTTAGTATAAGAGGTGGAATTTTAGATATTGGAACTTCAAAAACTCAAGGATATAGAATTGAGTTTTGGGGTGATGAAGTAGATTCTGTAAGAAGTTTTAGCATAGTATCTCAAAGATCAAATAAAATGCTTGAAAAAGCAGTAGTCTATCCATCGCATGAGTTAGTTCTTTGCAAAAGTAAAGATAAAATTTGTAAGCAAATAGAAAATATTCCAAATTTAACGCAAGAAAAACAAAAAAATATTAATGAAGACATAGAGCAAATTAAAAATGGTAGCTATATCAGTAAAATAGACAAGTATTTTAACTTTTTTTATGAAAAAAATGCAACACTTTTAAATTATATTAATGATAATTATTTAATTTTTGTTGATGATATAGAAAAAATTGAAGCAAGACAAAATAATATAATAATTGATAATAAAAATTTAATAAAAGGTCTAATTGAAAAAGAAAGATTAGTGCCACAATCACTAGAAAATATTGAAAAGATAAACATTGAAACTGAAAAAAATCAGTATGTATATTTATATGAAACAGATTTACTTTCAGATAATCAAAAAATAAAATATTCAAATAATGTAATTAGCTTTAAATTTAGAGATATACACTTTTTCAAGTCAGAATTAAACATATTAATAAAAGATATAAAAGATGCAATAGATGCTGGAAAAAATGTTGTTGTACTTGCTGGAAATGAGCAAGGTGCAAGCAAAATTGAAAATTTACTATCTCAAGAAAATATAAAATTTAAGTTTTATGAAAAATTAGAAGAGAAAGAAGAAAAAATATTTGAAAGTAGTATCGAAGATGCATTTAAAAACAAAAATGTAGTAATTTCGACAGGATCTTTATCTTCTGGATTTGAAAACTATGACTTGAACTTGCTTGTTGTAACTGGCGAAGAATTTATGGCAAGTCAAGTTAAAAAAAGAAAATACACAGATAGCTTTAAACAAGGTGAAAAAGTAGTATTTGCAGACTTAAAAGTTGGTGATTATGTAGTACACAAAAATCAAGGAATAGGAATCTACATTGGTGTAAATACTATTACTACTGCAGATAATGTGACAAAAGATTACATTAAATTAAAATATAAAAATGAAGATACTTTGTATGTTCCAACTGAAAATTTAGATAATATCAGAAAGTATATAGGTGGCGGTGAGCAAGAGCCAAAACTTAACAGATTAGGAAGCAAAGAGTGGGAAAATACTAAGGCAAAAGTAAAAAATAATTTAAAGTCAGTAGCAAGAGATTTAATAGAGCTATATGCAAAAAGAAGACAAGCAAAAGGTTTCATGTTCTCAAAAGATACTCCTTGGCAAAAGCAATTTGAAGATAGTTTTCCATATATTGAAACAGATGACCAATTAAGATGTATTGATGAAGTAAAAAAAGACATGGAACAAGAAAAGCCAATGGATAGACTTTTATGTGGAGATGTTGGCTATGGAAAAACAGAAGTTGCAATAAGAGCCGCATTCAAGGCTGTAATGGATCAAAAACAAGTAGCATATCTAGTGCCAACAACAATACTTGCAAATCAACAATATGAAGAATTCAAGTCAAGAATGGAAGAATTCGCAATAAAAGTTGAACTATTAAATAGATTTAGAACTAAAAAAGAACAAGAAGAAGTCATCAAAAAATTAAAACTTGGTGAAGTAGACATAGTTGTTGGAACACATAGATTACTTAGTCAAGATGTTGAATTTAAGGATTTAGGTCTTTTAATAATTGATGAAGAGCAAAGATTTGGTGTAAAGGCTAAGGAAAAAATTAAAAAGTTAAAGGAAAATATTGATGTATTAACAATGACTGCAACTCCAATACCAAGAACACTTCACATGTCAATAATTGGTGTAAGAGATATGTCTGTTATATATGAGCCACCTCAAAACAGAAAGCCAGTTCAAACCTATGTTTTAGAGTATGATGACGAAGTAATAAAAGAGGCAATAACAAAAGAGTTAGAAAGAAATGGACAGGTATTTTATCTATTTAATAATGTAGAAAAAATAGCAAGAAAAGCAGACTTTATTTCAAAACTTGTACCAGAAGCTAAGGTTGTTTTTGCACATGGAAAAATGACAGGACAAGAAATTGAAAACATTATGCAAGATTTTATAGACCACAAAGTTGATGTTTTAGTTTGCACTACAATATTAGAATCTGGAATAGACATTCCAAATGCAAATACAATAATTGTTGAAAATGCTGATAGATTAGGCTTAGCACAGCTATATCAAATAAGAGGAAGAGTAGGAAGAAGCGACAAACAGGCTTATAGCTACATTACTTATAGAAGAGATAAAATGCTATCAGAAGTTGCTGATAAAAGGCTGAAAGCAATAAAAGAATTTACTGAATTTGGTTCAGGCTTTAAAATTGCTATGCGTGATCTAGAAATAAGAGGAGCAGGAAGTTTACTTGGAGAAATTCAGTCTGGTCACATGGAACAAGTTGGATATGATACATATTGCAAACTATTAGACGAAGTTGTAAAAGAAATGCAAGGCGAAAAAGTGGTTGAAGAAAAAGATGTTCAAATTGATATTGTTCTTTCAAGCTATATACCAGAAAATTATATAGAAGATAGCGCACAAAAAATTGAAGTATATCAAGACATTGCTTTATGCAAAAATGAAAAAGACATTGAGGATACAATAGATGAAATAATTGATAGATTTGGAACAATGCCACAAGAGGTAGAAAACTTAATAGAAATTGCAAGAATTAAGATTTTAGCAAAGAAAGCAGGCGTCATTAAAGTAACTCAAAAAGGAACAAACGTGGTTCTATTGCTAGACAAAGACAACATAAAAATTACACCAGATGTAATTTCAAAATTAGTAGAAAAATATGGAAACAAATTAAGATTCTCACCAGGAGTCGATCCATACATAACATTAAATACAAATGAAAAAGATGAAACAAAATTTATTGCAATTGTGAAAGAATTGTTAATTTTAGTTAGTGTAAGTTCAAAAATAGAAGGTTAGTGGAGGAAATATGCAAGTTATTACAAGTAAAGATAATGAAATAGTAAAGAAAATTAGAAAGTTAAAAGAGAAAAAATACAGAGATGAAGAAAATGTATATGTAATAGAAGGAATAAAAGTAATTGAAGAAGCAATAAATGAAAATGTAAATATAAAAAAAATAGTTATATGTGAAGAGTGCATAGAAGCGGGAAGTATTGCCCAAAGCACTTTATATGAAATTGCAAAATTTGATTGCATATATGTGTCTCAAAAGGTTTTTAGCATTTTAACTGATGTTGTTGCTCCACAAGGAATACTTGCAATAATTGAAAAGCCTGATAAAAATCAAGAAATAGATACAACTGCAGATCTTATTTTAGCACTAGATGGAATTCAAGATCCAGGCAATTTAGGAACAATTTTAAGAACTGCAGATAGTATAAATTTGAAGCAAATATTAGTAACTAAAAACACTGCAGATGCATATAACCCAAAGGTTGTAAGGTCTACAATGGGAGCTATTTTAAGAGTAAATATAGTAGAAACAGATAATCTAGTACAAACTTTAAAAGGTTTAAAAAAGAATAAATTTAAAACTGTTGTAACTTCTTTAGATACAAATAATAGCATTTATGATGTTGATTATAACAAAAAAGTAATAGTAATTGGAAATGAAGCAAATGGTGTAACAAAAGAGGTTCAAGAAATTGCTGATTATAAAGTGAAAATTCCTATGCTTGGAAAAACCGAAAGCCTAAATGCATCTGTTGCAACAGGAATAATGCTTTATGAATATGTAAGACAAAAAATTAAATAAAGAGAAAAGGGACTGAATAAAGTTAAAGTATTCAGTCCTTTTTATAAATATTGCTGTAAAATATTGACAATAAAATGATTTTATTATAAAATACAAACAAAGTTTTGTAGTAGTAGGAGAAACTAAATGAAAGTAATAACCTTATGTGGCAGTATGAAGTATCAAAAAGAAATGATGATAGTTGCAGAAAAAATGGCACTTGATGGCAATTGTGTTCTTACGCCAGTTTATGCAACTTCAGAAAATAGCAAAAGAACAGAAAAGCAATTAATAAATTTAAAAGAAGAACACTTTAAAAAAATTGAAATATCTGATGCTATTTTAGTGGTAAATGTAAATAATTATATTGGTGACAGTACAAATTTAGAAATAGAGTATGCTAAAAAATTAGAAAAAGAAATCATGTATTATACTGATATAGCTGAAAAATAATAATTTTATAAAAATCATTGACATAACGAATACTTTTGATTTATTATGAATATAATTAAAGTAGATATATAAATATCTATTTACAGTTGAAAATCAGGTGAACCCTACCAATAAGTGGGAACTGTAAAATCAAAGGTAAGAATCTTAAGGTTCTTACCTTTTTACTTTAATATAGTAGAAGAAAAATGTAAAGAATACCAAGATTTAGGAGAATAAAATGCAAACATATAATTTAAAAGATAAACTAGAATATTTATATAAATTTGAAATTGGTAAATAAAAGGGCAATAAAACTAGAAAAATTGCATAAAATATAATATATTTATTATATTTTACTTGACAATTAATATTTAAAGATTATATAATAAATATAGAAAATCGGGTGTTTCACAGCCTTATAAGTGAGAAAATTATAAATCAAGGTGTTTCACAGCCTTATAAATGAGAAAGTTATAAATCGGGTGTTTCACAGCCTTATAAATGAGAAAGTTAAAATCAAGAGGGAATATCATCACAGATATTTCCTCTTATTTCATATTTAGGAGAGTATTTATGAAGTTAAATTTATATAGTGTAAATGATAAATATGTAGAATATTTAAGAGGATTTGATGACAAGGTATATGACAGCAAAGAAGGAAGAAGAACTTATGAAAGAAAATATATAGGAATTGTGCTAACTGTAAATGAATTAAATTACTATATTCCAATGTCGTCACCAAAAAAATCAGATTATATAGATTTTGAAAATAAAATTATTAGAAGTGATTCAAAAACAATAATAAGGATGCATGATGAAAAACGTTTATATGGTACATTGAGAATAAGTAATATGATACCTGTACCAATAACTGAATTAGAACCATATATTGTAGCAAATGAAAAAGATCTAAAATATAAGGAAGTAATATTAGGTGAATTAAAATTTATAAGAAGCAATAGTGAGAGAATTTTGAAAAATGCTAGATTAATCTATAATCAAAAAAATAAAAATATTGATATTGAATATATAAAAAATACAGTAAATTTTAAGTTGTTAGAAGAGAAATTAAAACAATGGAATGCAGAAAAAACTAAAATTAGTATAAACAATGTAAAAAAAATAAAGGGCTAAAATTTAATTAGCCCTTAAATTTATATCTATTTTAGAAATCACAGTTATTTGGAGTTCTAGGATAAGGAATAACATCTCTAATATTTTCCATACCTGTTATATACATAAGAAGTCTTTCAAATCCTAAACCAAATCCTGAATGGATATTTGAACCATATCTTCTTAGGTCTAAATACCAGTATAAAGGTTCTTTTGCAATTCCCATTTCATCCATTCTTTTAACTAGTTTATCATAGTTTTCCTCTCTTTGAGAACCACCCATAATTTCACCAGCACCAGGAACTTCGAGGTCAACACCTGCAACAGTTTGGCCATCTGGATTTAATTTCATATAGTATGATTTTATATCTTTTGGCCAGTTCTTTACAAATACTGGACCATTAAAATATTCTGTTATATATTTTTCATGCTCTTTTGCTAAATCTTCACCATAATCTGGTTTAAATTCCCATTCACGGTCAGCTTTTTTTAAAATATCTATAACATCATGATGATCAATTCTAACAAAATCAGTAGTTAAAAGTTTTGTTAATTTTTCTTTTAATTCGTTTTGAATGAATTTATCACAAAAATCAATTTCTTCAGGACATTTATCAAGAACTTCTTTTACAACAAATTTCATGAAATCTTCTTCAATATCCATAAGTCCATCTAAGTCACAGAAAGATATTTCAGGTTCGATCATCCAAAATTCGTTTGCATGAGTTTTTGTGTTTGAATCCTCGCTACGAAGAGTAGGACCAAATGTGTATATTTTTCCGAATGAGCTTGCAAAAGTTTCTCCATGTAATTGTCCAGAACCTGTGATATAAGCTTTTCTACCAAATAAGTCCTGAGAAAAATCTGTTTTTCCATCTTTTTTAGGAAGTGGTTCATCTAAGTTTAAAGTAGTTAATTTAAACATTTCAGCAGAACCTTCGCAGTCGGCACAAGTAATTATAGGAGTGTGAACATAAACATATCCATGGCTTTGGAAATATTCATGAATTGCAAATGCTGCAACACTTCTAATTCTGAATACTGCAGAAAATGTATTTGTTCTAGGGCGAAGATGAGCAACTGTTCTTAAATATTCAAAGGAATGTCTTTTCTTTTGAAGCGGATAGTCTGCATCAGAAAGATTGAATATTTCGATTGAAGTTGCATGCATTTCAAATGGTTGTTTTGCATTTTCAGTTTTTATAATTTTTCCTGTTGCTATAATTGTAGAACTGATTGTAAGTTTGCATATATCTTCAAAATTTGAAAGTTCATTATTAAAAACAATTTGTAAATTATTAAAATATGAGCCATCATTTAATTCAATGAAGCCAAATGTTTTAGAATCTCTAACAGTTCTAACCCAACCTGAGATTGTAACTTCATTATCTATAAAATCAGATTGATGTTTATATAAATCTTTAATTGAAATTTTATCCATAAATTTACCTACTTTCTTTTATGTTTTCGTATATTTTTAATGAAATTATACTCCGGAATCCTAAAAAAATCAATATTTACCCGCTTTTTTACACTTTTTTGTTGACAAAAGAACAAATGTTTGATACAATATCGCAAGACAAATAATTAAAAATACCTAAAATAAATAGCTTTTTATGTAATTTTGTGGTATTATATATAAGCAATTAAAACGAATTTAGGAGGCATATAATGGCAAACGAATATAGAACAAATAATTGTGGTGAATTAAGAATTGAAAATGTAGGCCAAGTAGTAAAACTTGCTGGTTGGATACAAAGAATTAGAAATCTAGGCGGAATGACATTTATTGATTTAAGAGATCAATATGGAATAACTCAAATAGTACTTTCAACAGATGAACTTAAAAACCAAGCAAATGAACTATGCACAGAGTGTGCAATTTCTGTGGAAGGTAAAGTTGTAGAAAGATACAGCAAAAATTCTAAAATTCCTACAGGTGATATAGAAATAGAAGCACAAAAAATAGTATTACTTGGAAGCTGTGAAAGAGAATTACCATTTGAAATAAACTCAGAAAAGGTAGATATCAGCCAAGTAAGAGAAGACTTAAGACTAGAATACAGATTCTTGGACTTAAGAAATGAAAAAATACATAACAATATTTTACTTCGTTCTAAAATAATGAAAACAATAAGAAATAAAATGGATGAAATGGGCTTTGCTGAAATTCAAACACCAATACTTGCGAATTCTTCACCAGAAGGAGCAAGGGACTTTTTAGTACCAAGCAGATTGCATCCAGGGGAGTTTTATGCTTTGCCACAAGCTCCACAACAATTTAAGCAATTATTAATGATTTCAGGTTTTGATAAATATTATCAAATAGCACCATGCTTTAGAGATGAAGACCCTAGAGCAGATAGAGCTCCAGGTGAATTTTACCAAGTTGATTTTGAAATGGCATTTAGTACACAAGAAGATGTATTTAAGGTTATTGAAGAATTAATACCAACAGTATTTAAAACTCATACAAATTGGAAGGTTGATGAAGCTCCATTTGTAAGAATTCCATATAGAGAAGCTATGGAAAAATACGGAAGTGATAAACCTGATTTAAGAAATCCATTAATAATTCAAGATGTCACTGAAATATTCAAAAATACTGAATTCAATGCATTTAAAGATAAAACAATAAAGGCTATAGTTGTACCAAATGGTGCTACTCAAGGAAGAAAATTCTTTGATAATATGACAACTTATGCAGTAGATGAAGTTGGAGCAAAAGGCCTTGCTTGGGTAAAAATTGAAGAAGGAAATGTTCCTCAAGGTGGAATTGCAAAATTCATTACAGATGAAGTATTAGAAGGGCTAATAAACAAATTTGGAGTAAAAGCAGGGGATAGCATATTCTTTATAGCAGATAAATTTGAACAAGCTCAAAAAATAGCAGGACAAGTAAGAATTGAACTTGGAAATAGACTAGATTTATTAGAAAAAAATGTATACAGATTCTGTTTTATAGTAGATTTCCCGATGTATGAATACAATGAGGATGAACAAAAAATAGACTTTAATCATAATCCATTTTCAATGCCACAAGGTGGATTAGAAGCTTTAGAAAACAAAGATCCATTAGACATCTTAGCATACCAATATGACTTAGTATGTAATGGTTATGAAATGGCATCAGGTGCAGTAAGAAATCATGATCCAAAATTAATGGTAAAAGCATTTGAAATTGCAGGATACGATGAAAAAACTGTTGAAGAAAGATTTGGAGCTTTATACAAAGCATTCAAATATGGAACACCACCACATGCAGGTGCTGCTCCTGGACTTGATAGAATGGTAATGCTAATTGCTGATTCTCAAAACATAAGAGAAGTAATAGCATTCCCTAAGAACAAAAAAGCTCGTGATGCTATGATGAATGCACCAAGTAGGGTAGATAAAAAACAATTAGATGATGTTCATATAAAAATTAAAGAAGAAGACATTACTGAAAAAGAGTAATAGATAAAAGTTATTTATATAATAAAAATTTACGAAAGCAGGTGGTTTTATGAAAAATGAAGAAAAAACGTCTGTAGAAGTAATCGAAGATATAAATATAAAAGTAAATGAAATACTAAAAGAACAAAAAGAATTTGAAAGAAATATTTTAGAAAAGTTAGAACAAAAGAATAAAATAATTATGCAGAGAATCAATAAAATAGTAGAGAACTATGAAATACTAGAAATGCAAAATGAAACCATAGCAAAAGAAGTAAGAATATTAAATTCTAAGATATAATAAAAATAAACGTTATAAATTTGAAAGAATTTATAACGTTTAATAATTTTTATCTAAATGAATAATAACATCTCGTAATATTTTTTTATCCTTTTTTGATAAATTAGATATTAAGTTTAAAAGATTTGTATCTAATGTTTCTTCTTTGAAATCTAAAACCTCTTCAAATAAAGTATTTGGAGAAACTTTTAAGAAATTACAAATATTTATTATTGTTGGAATACTTCCAATGTTTCGTCCATTTTCTATATTACGAAGTAAATCAATAGATACACCAATGCTCTCTGCTACAAATTCTTGAGTGTAACCTTGTTTTCTTCTGGCTTTTTTTACTTGTAAACCTAATATATTTAAAATATCTTGATTTGTTACTTGCAATTTTATTTACCTACTTTCCGTAATAATTTTACCATTAAGAAGAAAAAAGAAAAAGTGACCTAAAATAATTAAATTGTTTTTTGAAATTAACATATTATTAGTTATAATACACCAATGAAGAGAAAATTATACAAAAAAATAACTGGTGATATAAAAAATTTATCACCAGTGCGCGAAATAATAATTTAATATGCAGAAATTATTTATTTTAAGATGAATCTTGCTCGATTGCATTAGTTAAATATCGTTCTAATTCCGAATAATATTTAGCGTTTATTAAAAAATTACAATTATTTAATACTTTAGTTTTTAATCTATATCCATTACAATGGTCAACGTGTCCAATCCAAGAATTAAGCGATTGCATAGCTAAATCTAAATTAATAGTACGTTTGTTAAATTCATGATTCCATTTTTTTAAATTCTTTTTTATTTTTTCTTTAGAGCTTTTTCTAAGTAATTTATGAGTAGTAAAAATTCTATATCCACAAAAATTCACACCCATTGCATAAGGATAATATCTAGACTTGTGATTTAAATCTAAATGTAAATAACTTTTCAAAAAATTAGAAATTTTATTTAACAAAGCGATACAATCATTTTTAGACTTGCAAAGCAAAATAAAGTCATCCATATATCGTACATAATATTTTATGTGTAAACTGCGTTTTACATATTGATCAAGTTCATTAAGGTATATATTAGCAAAAAACTGACTTGTATAATTACCAATAGGAATACCGATAACGTCTTCTGGATCTCTACTATCAAATATCAAGGTATGCGTAAATGAAAGAAGATAGGGGTCAGCAATATATTTTTCTTCTAGTATATTCATAAGTACATATGGATCAATGCTATAAAAAAACTTTCGCACATCACATTTTAAAACCCAAAAATCACCATAATTGCGTTTGAATTCACGCATATAGTTTTGAACTTGTTCTACAGCCTTATGTGTTCCTCTATCTGGAATGCAAGCAAATGTCTGGAAGATAAATTTAGGCATAATATAAGGTTTAATAAATTCCTCAACATACCACTGATGAACAATCCTGTCAACATAGGGAAGAGCTTTTATAACACGTTCTTTAGGTTCATAAACTTTAAAACTATGATATTTTCCGACTCTATATGTGCCATTTTCAATCTTATGTTTTAAATTTATTAAATTGTTTTCTAAGTTTATTTCAAAATTTATTAGTTCTGATTTATATGTTTTATGCTTTCTAGCACGTAAATGAGCTTGCAATAATTTATCAAAAGTTAAATTCTTATAAAAGCAATTTCTTATCTTTTTTGACATGAATTTACCCAACCTCCTAACATATTACAAATGTCAGTTAAGTGCTTACACCATGTTTCATAATTCTGTAAAGAAATATACTTATATTTATAAGAGATACGGCTATGTATTTTTAAAAGATCTAAATTAATATCTAATTCACCAAGATATTTTAATTTATCTTGTTTATTGTAGGATTTTACAGCATACATTAAAGCCCTAAGACCATCATAGAGAGAACTTTTTATTTCTGCAGATAATGCAAAATTTTCACATTTAGGAAATTTTCTTACTAAATCATTAGTATAGAAAACTAATTCCAAGTATTTTTGATATATTATTAAACTAGTATTGACTTTATTCATTATTTCTAACCTCATTTTCCAGTAAAATATTTATTTGCCTTTGAAAGTTTGTGATAGTATCAAAAGCTTCACTAATTGACAAGTTATCAACATCTATTGAACAAAATTCAATAGAGAGTTTCTTTAAAGACGAAAAAGTTAAATATTCATTAGAAGTTGGAAATGCAGTAGATTCAGAAGAAGGGACAACACTTATATCGTAGTTAAGTGATTTTAAATAGGATAAATATTTGTTTAGAGAAGTTTCTGGAAAACCACATTTTACAATTGAAGTATTTAGATTTCCAAGTTTTAAATGCAAGATATTTGACATAGTTTTTGCATCCTCATCTAAGAAAATATAGAAAAAACCGTTTTTAAATAAATAATATTTGCTACAATCTTGAACTTTTAAAGATACATATTTTTTATATAGCTCACTCATAATGTTACTTTCACCTTTCAAAATATTATTTTTAAATAAAACTTGCAATACTATAAATATCGCTAAAAAACGACATATATATTTACAAAATTTTACATTTTGCATTATATAAATTTTTAAACAAAATGAGAATCACTATGAATAGTTAAAAAAACAACTAAAAATGGTGGTTAAAATTATTTGCGTATCAATATATAATGAATGTCGAAAGGTGGTAGAAATGAGTTGTTTCAATAAGTTTGATAAGAAAGAAAAATTCGCAGATAAGACATTAAGTATTGATGAAGAATTATACAATGAGCTAACTAGATTGTCGAATGACGTTTACATGGCATCTATAAATAAACTTGTAAATTCAGCAATAGAAGACTTAGTAAAAAAAGAAAATATTGTAATATACCAAAGAAAAAATGCATTATGTGTAACAAGATCTTTTTGTATAAAAGAAAGTCTAATAGATAAATTGGCTGACTTAAAAGCTAAATATAGATTATCAATAAATTTACTTGTAAATATTGCAATAAGAAACGCTTTATTAGAAGAAGAAAGAGAAAGTAGAGAGAAAAATATTATAAATGTATAAATATTTTGAATAAAGACAATGAATATACTTGATATTTGTTGTCTTTTTTAGTACAATGATAAAGTAGAATTGATAGGAGTTTATAAGATAATAATTTATGAAAAATATTAAAGATTACGATTTAGATGAACTAAAGCAGGAACTCATTTCAATAGGAGAAAAAGGATTTAGGGCAGAACAAATATTTAAATGGCTTTATCAAGAAAAAGTAAAAGATTTTTCAGAAATGACAAATCTTTCTTTAGAATTAAGAGAAAAATTGAAACAAAATTATACAATATGTAATTTTGAAATACTAAGAAAACTTGAATCTAAAGATGGAACCAAAAAATATTTGTTTGATATTCTAGATGGAAATGCAATAGAATCAGTTTTAATGGAATACCATTATGGAAAATCAATATGTGTTTCATCACAAGTTGGTTGTAAAATGGGATGTAAGTTTTGTGCATCAACTGGGATACCATTTATAAGAAGTTTAACAGCAGGAGAAATAGTTGAGCAAATACTTGCAGTAGAGCAAGATACTGGAGATAAAATATCAAATGTAGTATTCATGGGAATTGGTGAACCACTAGATAATTTTGAGAACGTAATAAAAGCGATTAGAATATTAAATAATCCTAAAGGATTGAATATAGGGGCAAGACATATTAGTGTATCTACTAGTGGATTAGTACCTAGAATATATGATTTGGCAAATGAAAATATACAGTGTACATTGTCTGTTTCATTGCATGCTAGTAACGACGAAAAAAGATCTAGTATGATGCCTGTAAATAATGCATATAATATAGATACGCTTATGCAAGCATGTAGAGATTATATTGCTAAAACTAACAAAAGAATTTCTTTTGAATATGCGCTGGCAAAAGATAGTAATGACAATTTAGAAGATGCAAAGGAACTTGTGTCACTTTTAAAGGGAATGCTTTGTCATGTTAATTTAATCCCAATAAATAAAATTGAAAATGGAAAATATACAAAAAGTTCAAATGAAAATATTATAAAATTTAGAGATTATCTAAATGACCATGGAATTGTTGCAACTATTCGAAGAGAGCTTGGCTCTGATATTGATGCAGCATGTGGACAGTTAAGAAGAAAGAACTTAGAAAAATAATTTATGCAAAATCTCTTGCAAAGATGGGAGTGATGAAAAATGCAGATATTTGCTAAAACAGACATAGGAAAACAACGAAAAATAAACGAAGATTATTTTTACATTCCAGAACAAAATCAAAAAATAAAGTTATTCATATTAGCAGATGGAATGGGAGGATACAGTGCAGGAGAAGTTGCAAGCAAAATGGCAACTGAAGCTGTAAAAGAATATATTTTTAAGCATTTTGAAGAATGTAAAGCAAGCAAAGAACAAACTGAAGATATGATAAAAAAAGCAATAGATAATGCTAATAATGTTGTATTTGAGAAGTCAATGTCTGATAGTGATATGACAGGAATGGGAACTACCATAGATGTATGTTTGATATATAATAGTAAATTATATATAGGGCATATTGGAGACAGCAGAGTTTATAGAATAAGAAAAGATTTTATGAGAAAAATTACAAGGGATGATAGTTATGTTCAAACTTTAATAGAGGACGGAACAATAACAAAAGAAGAAGCTTTTAATCATCCTAAGAAAAATATGATTACAAAGGCAGTTGGCTGTGAGAAAAAAGTGGAACCAAATGTATATAGTAAGACTTTTATTAAGGGAGATATTCTTTTAATGAATTCAGATGGTCTTACAAATATGATAAAAGAAACTGAAATATTTGAGCTAATAAAAAAATATAATGAAGAAGAGGAAAATAAAAAAGACATTGCAGAAATATTAGTTGAAAAAGCAAATGAAAACGGTGGATTAGATAATATTACTGTAATAGTAATAAAGAACTAATATACAGCAGATAAGCTAAAAGAAAGCTTAGAAAGGAACTTAAATTTATGAATATAATTGGGAAGACAATAGCAAACAGGTATGAGATTATTAGCAAGACTGGTGTTGGAGGAATGGCAACAGTATATAAAGCAAAAGATACTGTTTTAAATAGAAATGTTGCAGTAAAAGTTCTAAAGGAAGAATTTATAACAGATGAAGAGTTTGTAAAGAGATTTAATTCTGAAGCACAAGCAGCAGCTAGCCTATCACATCCTAATATTGTTTCAATATATGATGTTGGAAATGAAGATAATATTTATTACATAGTAATGGAATTAGTAAGAGGTAAAACTCTAAAACAAATAATAACAGAAGAAGGTGCACTTCCTTGGAAATGGTCTGTAAATATTGCAATGCAAATAGCTTCTGCACTAGAAACTGCTCATAAAAACAATATAGTCCATAGAGATATAAAACCACATAATATAATAATTACAGAAGACGGAGTAGCAAAGGTTACGGATTTTGGAATTGCAAAGGCCGTGTCTAATTCAACAATAACTGCATTTGGAACTACAATAGGTTCTGTTCACTATTTCTCACCAGAACAAGCAAAAGGTGGATATACTGATGCAAAATCTGATATATATTCTTTAGGTGTAGTAATGTACGAAATGCTTACTGGAAAAGTTCCTTTTGATAGCGATACGTCAGTATCTGTTGCATTAAAACATATGCAAGAGACTCCGGTTGCTCCAATGGATGTAAACGAAAATATTCCTCAAGCAGTGAATGACATTATATTAAAGGCAATGCAAAAAGAGCCAATGGCAAGGTATCAATCTGCAACTGCAATGCTTAATGATTTAGCAAGAGCTCTAAAAGAACCAGATGGAGATTTTGTAGGTGAAGACAATTTAGATGATGGTTTAACTAGAAGAATGGGAGCAATTACTCCTGATATGGAAAGAAACAGCAATGTAAGAACTAAAAAGAAAAAACAAAACAATTTTGCTAAATTTATGAAGATACATCCTGTTTTAGTAACAATGCTTATTTTAATTATATTAGCAATTGTTGTAGTAGGAATTTTAGGGACAGTGTCTGCACTAACAACTAAAAAGGATGTTCAAATTCCAGAACTTATAGGACTAACAGAAGAACAAGCAATTCAAAAAACAAAGGAAAGTAATCTTATATATGAAAAAGAATCAGAAGATTACAATAAAGACTATGCAGAAGGTCAAATCTATGAACAAACACCTAAGTATAGAGCAAACTATACAATAAAAGAAAAATCTACAATAAAAGTTAAAGTTAGTAAAGGCACAGAAAAAGTAGTTGTTCCAAAGGTGGTTGGAGTGACATATGATGAGGCTGTAAAAGCATTAGAAAATGCAAAATTAAAAGCAGAAAGAGTAGAAGAAACAAGTAAGACAATACAAGAAGGCTATGTAATATCACAAGAAATTGAAGCAAATGAAAGTGCAAATGCAGGAGATGCAATAAAGATACATGTAAGTATTGGAACAGGAATTGCGCAAGTAGTAATGCCAAATGTTGTTGGATATTCAGAAGAAAATGCTAAAAATGCATTAACTGGAAAAAATTTAACAGTAACTATTGAATATTCAGAAGATACAAGCAAAAATAATGGAGAAGTTCTTTCTCAAAGTATAGAAAAAGGCAAAAACATTGATGAAGGAACAGAAGTAACACTTGTAGTAAATAAACTTTCAGAAACAAAGACAGCAAAAATTATTATTAATTTAAAATCAATAACTGGTGGATATGATACAAATGCTGATGATAAGAATGTAGCTGGCGGAACTACTGTAAAGGAAAAGAAACTAACTGTAAAAGTTGGTGAAGATAAAGTATATGAAAAAAATGTAGATTTAAATTCAACAAATATTGAAACAAAAGCAACAGGAAAAGGTACTGTCACTGTGAAAGTATATGTGGATGATATTTTAAAAGAACAAAAAGAAATTAATTTAAATACTACAGAATCATACACATTTGAATAAAATAAAAGACTTCATCTTAATATATAAGGTGAAGTTTTATTTTGCTAATTATAAAAAAGAATGGAAAAAAATTATAATAGATGATATAATGTATCCATATTATGGAGAAAAGTATGCAAGGAATAATAGTTGAAAATAAGTCAAATACATATTGTATAAAATCAAATAATGAAATTTATGAAGCCGTTGCAAGAGGAAGACTAAAAAATGAAAATTTAAATCCTGTAGTAGGCGACAAAGTTCAATTTGAGATATTAAATGAAGAGAAAAAAGAAGCAGTAATAGAAAAAATTGAAGAGAGAACGGTATATATAAAAAGGCCGAAGATGTCTAATATTACAAAAATTATTTTGGTAGTATCATGTAAACACCCAAAGCCGGATTTATTACTTCTAGATAAGCAACTTATATTTGCAGAATGGCTAAAAATTAAGCCAGTAATAGTCTTAAACAAAATAGATTTAGATAGTAAAAATGATTATGAAGAAATAGAAAATATATATTCAGACTTAGGCTATAAAGTGATAACAACAAATGCAAAAGGTAATATTGGTATAGATAAGTTGTTAGAAGAATTAAAAGGAGAAATCAGTGCCTTTTCAGGAAATTCAGGAGTTGGAAAATCAACTTTAATTAATGCTATTTTTAATGATTTAGTTACAATTGAAGGAGAAATTAGTATAAAAAATAAAAGAGGAAAAAATACAACTACTGGAACTAAGTTATATGAAATAAATGAAAATACTTTTATTGCAGATACTCCAGGCTTTTCAACATTTGATATATATGAAATTGATTATAGAGAATTATATAAATACTTTATAGAATTCAATAAATATGTGGAAAATTGCGAATATATAGGATGTAGTCATGTTGGAGAAAGAAAATGTGGAATAAAAGATGCTCTAGAAAGTAATGAAATTAATAAAAGCAGATATGATAATTATGTAAAAATTTATCAAGAATTAAAGAAAAAAGAAGATAACAAATATAAATAAAGGAGAAAAAGTATGGTACAAGTTGCAACCTCACTTTTAAATGCAAGTGAAGAAAAAATATTAGACGTAATTCATAATTTGGATAATAGCGGAACAAACTATTTTCATATAGATGTAATGGATGGCGAATTTGTTAAAAATGATACACACGATAAAATGCTTGACTTTTGTGAATATATAACTCATGCTAGTAGAACACCAATGGATGTACACCTTATGGTAAAAGATATAAAAAATTTTGTTGATAGCTATGCAATATTTATCCCTAATATAATAACTTTTCATTTTGAAGCATGCAAAGATGAAAATGAAGTATTTGAAATTATAAAATATATTAAAGAAAAAGTAAGAAGAGTAGGTCTTGCAATAAATCCAGATACACCAATAGATGCTATTAAAAAATTTTTACCATATATACATGAAGTACTAGTAATGACAGTAGTACCAGGAGAAGGCGGTCAAAAAATAATAGAAAGTACAATAGAAAAAATTGGAGAATTAAATAAAATAAGAACAGAAGAAAATCTAGATTTTGATATTGAAGCAGATGGTGGAATAAATGTGCAAAATGCAGAAAAAATAAAGGAAAATGGAGCAGATATATTAGTTGCAGGAACAGCAATATTAAAAGCCATAGATTATAAAAATGTTATAAAGAAACTAAAAATTTAAAAAACAAAGTGAGGCTTTTTTCTCACTTTGTTTTTCAGATAAATAAAATTATTCTTTTGATCTACAATCAGGTGTTTGAGAACAAGAAGAATCTCCTCTACAAGGTTTAGTGCAATCAATATCAGTTCCTTTTAAACATTTTCCTTTTCTGTGACATTCTGTACATATTTTAGCATGTTTTACATTATCTACCCAAATTTCAACTTCATATAAGCGATTAGCACAAAGAGGGCCAAAAACAAATTCACCATCTTCATCTGTGAAAGTATGAGAAACTGGTTTTCTAACTTCTTTTCCCATTCTGTTTTCAACTTCTATAAGTTTTACGACAGCGTCAGCAATTGGTTCTTTGTAGCTATCTCTAACAATACCATAAATAACATTTCTATTGTCTTCTGGCAAAGTAATGTCTAAATCATATTGCTTTCCTGTTTCGATAACTCCATCAACATTGATAACTGGACAAATATTCTTATCGTATTCCATAAAAACTTCCTCATAAAAAATATTTAGGTTTGAGGGATACCTATAACCTTTTAGCATTTTATTGCTTAATATATAATATGAATTTTAAATTTCTCTTGTGCTTTTTTTAGAAAAGTCATATAATGTCATAGTTAAAGAAAGGAAATAAGATGAATAAAAGACCAATAGGAATGTTAGACTCTGGAGTAGGAGGCCTAACTGTATACAAAGAAGTAAGAAAAAAATTCCCAAATGAAGATATTGTTTATTTTGGAGATACAAAAAGTTTTCCATATGGAAATAAATCTAAAGAATCTATAATAGAACTTGCAAGAGCTGGAGTAGATTTTTTAATATCAAAAAATGTTAAATTAATAGTAATTGCCTGTGGAACTGCTACAAGTCAAGCTTTAGATACTTTAAAAAATGAATATGATATTCCAATTATAGGGATAATTGAGCCTACTGCAAAATTTATTGCAGAAAATGAAAATATAAAAAATGTGGGAGTAATTGCAACAAATGGAACTATAAGAAGCAATTGCTGGGAAAATACATTGAAAAAATTAAATAAATCGTTACATATAGAAAATAGAGCATGCCCAATGCTTGCGCCAATGGCTGAGGAAGGTTGGACAGAAAATGAAATTGCAAAACTTGCAATTCATGAGTATATAAAAGACTTTAGCAAAATAGATGCACTAGTATTAGGCTGTACTCATTATCCACTATATACTAAAATTTTGGAAGAAGAGCTGCCAAATGTAAAAATTATAAATACTGGAACTATGATTGCATATGAAATAGAAAAAATATTAAATGCAGGATTAAAAAACAATAACGAGAATAGCGGAAAATTAGATATATATTTGAGCGACACAGAGTGTAATTTTATAGATGTAGCAAAAAAGATTTTAAATGTATCAAAATTAGATGTAAAGCAGTGTGAAATATAAAAATAGGAGTAGATATGTAAAAACTTTCAAAAAAAACTTGTATTTTCAAAACTTTTATGTTATTATATTAAATAGTCGATTTATTAAGTCAATAGGGAGGTGCGCAAAATTATGGCAAAATGTGCAATTTGTGAAAAAACAGTATCACACGGAAATAGAATAAGTATAGCTCGTTCTCATGTTAGTAGAAGAGCTTCTAGAACATGGAAACCAAATCTAAGAAATGTAAAAGCAATTATAGATGGTGAAGTTAAAACAATTCCAGTTTGTGCAAAATGCTTACGTGCTGGAAAAGTAACAAGAGCTTAATTCTATGATAAATATAAAATCAAGTGACATATAGATATGTGGAAATACTAAGTTTCAATATATCTATATGTCACTTTTTATAAAGCACTAATCTTTAAGGTTAGTGCTTTAATCTTTTACTCCAAATATTAGTTTAATAAAACCTCTTAAGAATTTAGGAGCTTTTTTTACAACAATTTGCATTTGTTAACCTCCTTTTCCAAATAACCAAGCTATTCCGAAGTATAACTAAAATACATCCAATACAAAATAGCCAACCCGTAACAGGAAGTAATAGAACAAGTAACATTCCTGCACCAATTCCAAGTAAGCATAAACCAATTGTTTTCTTTAGAGCTTCAAACATTATGTATTACCTCCAGATAGTATATAATATTATTTTTTTAGTAAAATGTGAATGTTTTATGTCCTGCAATATTTTAATTTGACGTTTTTTGTAGTATAATGCCAAAAGAAAGGAATATGTTAGTATGAACAAAGAAACAGCAACAGAGATAATAGAGAACTTAATAAAAATGTATCCAGATGCAAAATGCAGTTTGGACTTTAATACTCCATTTCAAATGTTATTTGCAGTGGTTTTATCTGCACAATGCACTGATGAAAGAGTAAACAAAGTAACTGCTCCAATATTTGAAAAATATAAAACAGCAGAAGATATTGCAAAAATAGATATAAATGAATTAGAAGAGCTAATTCATTCTTGTGGTTTTTATAAAACAAAAGCAAAGAATTTAAAGAAAACTGCACAAATTATATCAGAAGAATATAATGGAAAAGTGCCAGAAAGTATAGATGAACTTATAAAGCTTCCAGGAGTGGGAAGAAAATGTGCAAATGTTATCATGTTAGAAGCTTTTAATAAGCCACAGGGAATAGCGGTTGATACACATTGCAAAAGAGTTTCAGTAAGATTAGGTTTTTCAAAAGAAAAAGAACCGGAAAAGATAGAAAAAGACCTATTAAAAATTATTCCGTTTGAGTATTATAAAGATGTTAACCATTTGTTTATTTGGCATGGTAGAAATATATGCACATCACAAAACCCTAAATGTGATAAATGCAAACTGAAAAAGTATTGTGAATATACTAATAAAAAATAATATATTTTATTGACATTTTTAACCTTTAAATATATTATAATTATAGTAATTTTATGAAGGGAGAATATAAATGAAGAGTCTAAAAAGTTCTAAATTAAAAATTGTTTTAGTTACACTTTTTTTAATAATTTTCTGTGGAACATGCGTGTTTGCAGATAACGAAGAAATAACAACAGAAGAAGATTATGGAGATATGATAACTACAACAGAGGAAGATTCAAATGAGGAGTTAGATGGAGATAGCATAAATTCTTTAATTGATGCTATTGCAAATCAAAAGGTTGAAACTTCAGATAAATACATATTTGAAAACAAAGTTGAAATTACTTCTACTGTTTCAGGAAATGCTTTTATTATGGCAAATGAAGTTGTAATAGATGCTGCTGTTGATGGAAATGTATTTATTATGGCAAATAAAGTTACATTTAGCGCTAATAGTTACATATATAGTGATGCTTTTGTAATGGCAAATGAAATTACAGTAAATGGTTATATGTATGACTTGTACTGTATGGCAAATAGTCTTACCATAAATAATGGTGGATGTATAATAAGAGATTTACATACTTCTTGTTCTACATTTAATTTTGGTGGACTAATTCGTAGAGATGCGTTTGTAACAACAAACAAAATAGTAACAGATGATGCCAATGCTAATATTGCAGGAAAATTAAGTTACTCTGCACCTACAAATAACTTTCCTACAGCAATAGTAAGTTCAGGAGAAATTGAATATAATGAATTAAACAGTGAAGTATCTTCAGTTCAAGACTATGTTAAAGATTGCATATACACACTTGTAGTAGCTGTAATAGTAATTCTAATTATTACTTTAGCAATTCCAAAATTTGCAGATAAAGAAGAAAAATTATTAAAGAACAAATTAGGAAATGTAGTTGGATTTGGTGCAATTGCACTTATTATGATTCCAATAGTCTGTTTAATTGCTTGTTTCACAATTATTGGAATTTTACCATCTATGATAGTATTTTTAATGTATGTATTAGCATTACAAATTGCTTCAAGTATAGTAGCTGTACCAATAGCTAATATCATATGTACTAAAATCAAAAAAGAAACAAACTTATTTAAAATACTTATAGCACTAGCATATGTATTTGTAATGTGGTTATTGGGATTAGTTCCAGGACTAAGTATTCTACTAGTAATAGCAAATAGCATATTAGCTTTAGGACTAATTGTATGTTCAATATTTAAGAAAAATGTTGAAAAGAAAAATAAATAATAAAAAATAAAATCTGACGATAGGGTATTAACCTAATGTCAGATTTATTTTTTACATCATTCCAAATTTTTTCATAAATTTTTTACCTTTTTTCATCATTTTATCGTTATACATCATTGTTGCGCCAAGAGTTATTAGTCCACCTAAAATCATACCTTCAGCAAATTTCATAATTATTCCTCCTTTTAATATTTTATAATTATTCTTTAGTATGCCTTATTTTGTCTTTTATATACAATTTATAGTAAGAATAAGATTCATAACCTGCAACTAAAAGTAAAAATACAGCAAATAGTTTTTTTAGTACTAGCATGTTTAAATTCTTTGAGATTAAAGCACCAATTAAGGCTCCTAGTACACCAGAAATAGCTATTATTTTAGAATTATTTATATTTATAGTTTTTCTTTTTAAATTAATAAATATACTTACAAGTGCAGCAATGGAAAAAAATATTAAATTCGTAGATTGAGCAATATGCTGGTCAATACCTAAAAATAAAGTAAGAAATAATATTAAAACTGAGCCACCGCCAAGCCCTAATCCTGTAAAAACACCGGCAATTATACCTACAATGAATTCTAACATTAACTAAATAAAATTCGTCCTCCTGAATAAATTATAAATAAAATGAAAATTAGTTTTAAATATTTTGGATTTAGTTTCATAAGAAGTTTGGAGCCAATAGAGCTTCCTATAATCCCTCCGATTGAACAATAAATAGCAAGTTCCCAATTTATAAAATTATTATTCCCATAAATAATGCTAGTTGTGATAACCATGGGAAGTATACAAAAAATTGTAGTAGCTCTGGTTTCTTTTTCGTCAGAAGAAAAAAGCTTATTGTATAATGGGATAAGTATTAAGCCTCCACCGAGAGGCAAACATTCCACTTACAAAACCAACAATAATACCTGTAAAAATTTTTTTAATCATAATATTAGTATAAAAAAAATATGAAAAAATATACAAATAAAAATGTAACAAAAATGTAATAAAAAAAAGAGGCTTAACTATTGCTTTTTACTGGTTTATGTATTAGAATTTAGATGAAGTGGTAAAAAGTGGAACAAAGTGGTAGAAAAATGGTGGAGGTGAAATGATTGTTAATTGGCGAATATGAACATAACTTAGATGAAAAAGGTAGACTTATAATGCCTTCAAAGCTAAGAGATGACATGGGAGAAAAGTTTATAATAACTGCTGGATTAGACGGTTGTTTATTTGGATTTTCTATGTCTGAGTGGCAAAAATTCGAGGATAAATTAAAATCATTACCAATCACAAATAAAAATGCCAGAAATTTCACTAGGTTCTTTTTAGCAGGAGCAACAGAATGTGAACTTGATAAACAAGGAAGATTTCTAATTTCTGCAAAATTAAGAATGGTAGCATCACTTGAAAAAGAAACCGTTATAATAGGAACGGGAACTAGAATTGAAATTTGGAATAAAGCTAAGTGGGAAGAACAGACAAGCTATGATAATATCTCAATTGAAGAAATTGAGCAAAACATGCAAGAACTTGGTATATAATTTTTTAAAATAGTTTCTATTTTAAAAATTTTATATAGCTTCTTACTAAAGATTCTTTGAAATACAAAAGAATATTAAAGAACTAAAGCCAAATGTGAACAAAAGATAAAAAATAAAAGTTAAAATGTATCCAACAAACTAAAGAAAAAATAACCTACAAAAAAGAAAAAAACGAAAGATAAAAATTTAAATTTTAAACAAAAGAAATTTAAATTCAAAAGATTAAATGGTTTTAAATAACCAAAGCTAAATTATTTAGATACAAAAGATATGAAACAAAAGAAAAAAGAAAACACAAAAGATAATTAAGCTATGTAGTTGGTATTTAATAAATACCAACTCATTGGGCTTATATTATTAAAATGAAAGGATATTAGAGTAAAGCAATTGGAATTTAAACATATACCTGTAATGCTAAATGAATGCATTGATGGACTAAAGATAAAACCAGATGGAATATATGTTGATGGAACTTTAGGTGGGGCTGGACATAGCAAAGAAATTGCCAAAAGACTTTCAAACAAAGGAATCCTTATAGGAATTGATCGTGATGAAGAAGCGCTAAAAGCTGCAAGTGAAAACTTAAAAGAATTCTCAAATGTAAAATACGTACATGGAAATCATGATGAAATAAAACAAATCTTGAAAGATTTAAGAATAGAAAAAGTTGATGGCATATTATTAGACTTAGGAGTATCTTCATATCAGTTAGATGAAAGAAATAGAGGCTTTAGCTACATGGGTGAAGCTGAACTTGATATGAGAATGGATAGAACTCAAAGTTTGACTGCAAGAGAAGTAGTAAATACATATTCAGAAGAAAAATTAGCTAAGATAATCTTTGAGTATGGAGAAGAAAAATTTTCTAGAAATATAGCAAGAAACATTTGTAAAGAAAGAGAAAATTCACCTATAGAAACTACAAATAAACTTGTGGAAATAATTGAAAAATCTATACCAAAGTCAAAACAAAATGGTGGACATCCAGCTAAAAGAACATTCCAAGCAATTAGAATAGAAGTTAATAATGAAATAAAGCCATTATATGATACTGTTTTAAATTCAATAGATGTCTTAAATGAAGAGGGAAGGCTATGTATAATTACGTTCCATTCATTGGAAGATAGAGCAGTAAAAGAGGCATATTTGGAAGCACAAGGTCATTGTACTTGTCCAAAAGATTTGCCATATTGCGTATGTGGATATAGATCATTAGGAAAGATGATAAATAAAAGGCCAATTGAGGCTAGTGATGAAGAAAAAGAGATAAATTCAAGATCTAAGAGTGCAAAACTTAGAATATTTGAAAGACATACAAAAGATAATTAAAAGAATAAGAAGAGAGGTGAATTTCTAAAACAATGGCAGCACAGGGGTTAAGAGCTTCATATGAGTATGAAACTAGTCCTAGAAAATTGCAACCTGAGTACGAACCTAAAAAGAACCCATATAGGAGAAAAAAAAGCTCTTTAAAAAAAGCAAAGAAAGTAAATAAGAAACAAGTAAAGAAGGCTAGATATAACTATAAACCAGTTATATATGTTGCTGCTGCTTTTGTCATGCTGTTTACCATTAGTTATAGAAATTCAAAAATAACAGAAGAATATAATCAAAAAGAAAGTATAAAGAGCCAAGTTGGTCAATTACAAAAAGAAAATGAACAATTAAGAGTTAGTATTGAAAATAGTCTAAATTTGAATACTGTTGAACAAGAAGCGTCTAGTAAGTTAGGAATGCAAAAGTTAGATAATAACCAAAAAGTGTATGTAAATTTACAAAAATCTGATTATATAGAAACTGCTTCAGAAGAAGTTGTTATAAATGATGATACATCATGGATTCAAAATTTTTTAAATAAGCTAACTAAAATTATAAAGTAGAGGATGTAAATGAAAAAAATACTATTTGTAATAGCAATGGAAAAAGAAGCAATAAGTATCGCTGAAAATCTAAAACTTAATAAAATAAACGAAAATACATTTTGCAATGAAAATATAAGTTTAATAATAACAGGGATTGGAAAGCAAAGAACTGCAATTAGTTTGACTAAGTATCTAGAAAATAATGAGAAACCAGACGTAATAATAAATGTAGGCTATGCAGGTTCTACTGATGCAAAAATTGGAACTTGGGTTAATGTAAATAATTCATTTAATTATGAATGGCAAATATTAGACGAGGAAAAATATTCTCTTAAAGGATTAGATAATAGGATACTAATAGATAGAGAAAAAATTATAAACATGCCATGTTATAGTGCAGAGTCTTTTGTAACTAAGACTGATATAAGTGAATCTGTTCTTTTCGATATGGAATTACATTCAATTTATATAATTTGCCAAATGTATGGTATTTGCTTAATCTCATTGAAAAAAGTAAGTGATAATTTATGTTTAGATGAATATTATAAAAATATTGAAAGAGAAAATTTAGAACTAGAAAGTTGTATAGATATACTAAAAGAAATAATTAAATAAATAATAAAATCACCTTTAGCTGAATAAAAATAGCATAAGGTGATTTTTATATGAGAGAAAGAAAGTCAAAAATAAGAAAGTTTAAGAAAAAAGAATTAAATAATCATAGGGACAGAAAAATAAATAAAAAATTATTAAATAAGAAGAGGAAAAATGAAAGAAAAGCAAGTAAAAAATTAGTTAATAATTCAAGGACGAAGAAATATGAAATTGAAAAAGGCGGAGAAATATCTAGAAAAAAGAGAGAAAAAATAGCTCTTTTTATTGTAACTACTATGTTTATTGCATTAATAGGAAGAGTTGCATGGATAGAGTTTGTACGAGGAGAAGAACTTTCTCAAATGGCATATTTGCAACAAACTCTAGAGCGAAAAATTAGCCCTAAAAGAGGTACAATATATGATGCTACTGGAAAAACTGTACTTGCTACTAGTAGTAGCGTAGAAACTGTTACTGTAAATCCCATAAATATAGCAAAAGAGGATAAGGAAAAAGTAAGTAAAAAGCTTGCTGAATTATTTGAACTAGACTATGAGAAAGTATTAAAAAAAGTAAATAAGAAAACTGCAATAGAAACAATAGTAAGAAAAGTTGAAAAGGAAAAAACAGATGAGCTAAGAATTTGGATGGAAGATAATAAGATATCTTCAGGGATAAATATTGATGAGGATACAAAAAGATATTATCCACTTAATAACTTAGCTTCTCAAATCATTGGCTTTTGTGGAAGTGATAACCAGGGGTTAAGTGGAATTGAAGCAATATATGATGAGGAATTAAAAGGAAAAAATGGAAGTATATTAAAAATGACTGATGCAAAAGGAATAAATATACAAGATGAAACTGAAGTATATGAAAAAGCTGTAAATGGAAATGATTTAGTGCTAAGTATTGATGCAACAATTCAAGGAATTGCTGAAAAATATTTATCGGAAGCTTGTATTGATAATAAATGTACAGATGGTGGAAATGTTGTTGTAATGAATCCTAAAAATGGTGATGTTTTAGCTATTGCAAGTTACCCAGATTTTAATTTAAATGATCCATTTACTATAAATAATGATGAGCAAAAAGCAAATTGGGAAAGTATGTCTTCACAAGATAAATCAAATGCCTTAAATGCAATGTGGAGAAATAAAGCAATTTCAGATACGTACGAACCAGGTTCTACATTTAAACTTGTAACAGCATCTACAGCACTAGATACTGGAATTGTAACTGAAATTGATAAAGCAGGAGAGTTTTCATGTGTTGGATATATTGAAGTTGCTGGAGTAAGGATGAAATGTTGGAGATATTATAAGCCACATGGTGCAGAATCTTTAAGGCAAGCTCTGATGAATTCGTGTAATCCTGTGTTTATTGGACTTGGTCAAAAAATTGGAAAGGAAAAGTATTATGATTATTTGGAGAAGTTTGGATTTTTACGAAGAACAGGAATAGATCTGCCTGGTGAAGCAGGTTCAATATTTTTAAAAGAAGAAAAAGTAGGTCCAGTTGAACTTGGAACAATTGCATTTGGACAAAGATTTGAAGTTACGCCGATACAGATGGCAACAATGGTGTCAACTATTGCAAATGGTGGAAAATATGTGTATCCAAGAATAGTAAAAGAAATTAAAATAGCAGAGACAGGAGAAATAAAGAAAATTGAACCTAAGTTTGGTGAGCAAGTAATATCTAAAGAAACTTCGGAAAAAGTACTTAGTATGATGCAAAGTGTAGTTGCCGAGGGAACAGGAAAAAATGCTCAAGTTTTAGGATATTCTGTAGGAGGAAAGACTGGAACATCAGAAGATGGTGTAAATACAGGAAAATATGTTGCTTCTTTTGTAGGCGTTGCACCAATTGAAAATCCAAGTATTGTAATACTAGTTACACTTTATAATCCAACAGGAGAAGGAGGTCATGGTGGAGGTGGTGTTGCAGCACCGGTTGCAGGTCAAATTCTAGCAGAAGTTTTGCCATATTTAGAAATAAAGAAGAATGAAGAAGAGAAGATTTTAGTTGAAACTCCAAACATTGTTGGACTAACAGAAAAAGAGGCCAAGAAAGTTTTGGAAGAGGTTGGACTAACATTGGAGGTTAAAAGTCAAGAAGAAAATTTTAGTGAGGATGTAATAAAGGAACAAGTACCAAAAGAAGGAATAAAAGTGGAAAATACAACAAATATTATAGGATATAAATAAAAATTTGAACTATAATTTTGTATTTGTGGTATAATATGAAAAAAACAAGAGGAGTAACAAATGATTCGATTATTTTTTATAAAAAATAAGCTAAAAAATAATAAAAATATAATAGCTGATAAGAAAATATTAGAGAAATACAAAGAAATATCACAAAAAAGTAATGAAGAAATACTACAAGAATATAAAACTAACAAAGATAAAGGCATTGAATCAAAAGAAGCAGAGAGTAGATTAAATGAAAATGGAAGAAACATTGTAGTAAAAGAAGAAAAACATTCATGGTTTTACTTTTTTATAAATTCGTTTAAAGATAAGTTTATACTAATACTTGTGATTTTAGCACTTATAAATAAATTTATAGGGGATGACAATCTAGGTTCAATAATTATTTTAGCAATCGGTTTTGTAAGTGCTATAATAAAATTTGTTCAAAATTATTCTACATATAAATTTAATCAAAATCTAAAAAGCAAAATGTTTTCAAATGCAACAGTGGTAAGAAATGGAAAAGAAAAATTAATAAGAACAGAAGAAGTTGTAGAAGGAGATATTGTGCATCTTAATGCAGGAGCAATAATACCAGCAGATGTAAGAATTATTGAAAGCAAAGATTTATTCTTAAATCAATCAGTTTTCACAGGAGAGAGTGTTCCGGTTGAGAAAGGAGAAAAAGCAAATTCTGCAAATGAAATATTTACACTTTCAAATATATGCTTAATGGGAACAAGTGTTATAAGTGGAAATGCAACAGCTGTTGTTATAAGTACTGGTTTTTCTACTTATTTAGGAAATATGGGAAAACAGATAGATAATAAGAAAGAGATTACAAACTTTGAAAAAGGCATGAATAGCATTACAAAGCTACTTATTAAATATATGATTGTTGTATCTATTGCGGTATTTGTAATATATGCTTTTATTAGAAAAGATGTATTAGAAGCGGTTTTGTTTGCACTATCTGTTGCAGTTGGAATAACTCCAACAATGCTTCCTATGATAGTAAATGTAAATTTAACAAAAGGAACTAAGACACTTGCTAAGAAAAAAACTTTGGTTAAGAATATTCAAGCAATTCAAAATTTGGGTGCAATAGACGTACTTTGTACAGATAAAACAGGAACTTTGACCTTAGATAAAATTGTACTTCAAAAATATATAAATGTAGAAGGAAAAGAAGATTTATCAATACTAGAATATGCTTATCTTAACAGCTTTTATGGTACAGGAATGAAAAATTTAGTTGATAGAGCAGTAATTGCTTATGGAAATCTTCATAATATAAAAGATAAAATAGAGACCTACGAAAAAATTGATGAAATACCATTTGATTATACCAGAAAAAAGATGAGTGTTGTTGTAAAGCATGATGAGCATTATAGAATTATTACAAAAGGAGCTCTGGAAGAAGTTTTAAAAAGTTGTATTACGGCAAAAATAAATGGAAAGCATTTACCACTTACAGATGAAATGATAGAAAATATAAATAACAACGCAAAAGAATTAGCACTTCAAGGAATGCAAGTAATAGCATTAGCTTCTAAAAGAGAATACGTAGGAAAAGATATATTTGGAACAGCTGATGAAAGTAATATGACTTTTATAGGTTTTGTAGGATTTTTAGATCCGCCAAAAAAAGATGTAAAATCAACTATTAAAAATTTAAAAGAATATGGAGTAACAACTAAAATATTAACAGGAGATAACCAATATGCAACTGAAAACATTGCAAATTTAGTTGGAATTTCTACAGAAAAGATTTTAATTGGTAGTGAAGTTGATAAATTGTCAGATGAAGAGCTGGCAAAAGAAGTGGAAAAAGTAGATATATTTGCAAGGATGAATCCACTTCAAAAAGAAAGAATCATTATAGCATTAAAGAAAAATGGGCATGTGGTAGGATATATGGGAGATGGAGTAAATGATAGTCCATCATTACATAATGCAGATGTAGGAATTTGTGTGAATACAGCAACGGATATTGCAAAGGAAGCAAGTGATATTATTTTACTAGAAAAAAATTTAAAGGTAGTATTCAATGGTGTAGTAGAAGGAAGAAAAGTATATGGAAATATTATAAAATATATGAAAATGGCGTTAAGCTCTGATTTTGGAGATGTGTTTAGTATATTTATGGCCAGTGTATTCTTGCCATTTTTACCACTTCTTCCAATTCAAATGCTAATACAAGACTTTTTGTATGATTTTTCACAAATAGCAATTCCATATGATAATGTAGACAAAGAATTTTTAATAAAACCAAGAAAATGGGATACAAAGGGACTGGGAACATTTATGAATGTAATGGGACCAATTAGTTCATTAATTGATGTAATAGCATTTTTAGCGTTTTGGTTTATATTGGGATATAATAGTGTAGAGAAAGAAAGTTTCTTTCAAACAGCGTGGTTTGTAGAATGTTTAATAAGTGAAACACTAATTATTCATTTTGTACGTACTTCGAAAATACCATTTATAGAGTCAAAACCACATCCAATATTACTTGCATTAACGTCAGTTACAATAGTAGGAACTATACTTGCTCCAATAGTATTACATAAGATAGACGCTTTTCATTTTGAAATTTTACCACCAATATATTATGCAATTGTAGCAGTACTTACACTTTTGTATATTATAGTAGTTCAAATTGTAAAGAAGATATACATTAAAAAAGTAGGTGAATGGTTATAAATAAATGAGTAGCTTTAATACATAAATATTAGAGCTACTTTTTCAAAAATAAAGAAATCTAAGTTAAAGTTGAAGTTAAGATTTAAATATGTTATAATATGGTTGTGATTTAAGAAAAAATATTACAAGAGTATTTAGCATATACTTTTATGCTAGAAGAGGGAAAAATGAAAAAAGTATTATTTGTAGTACATACGCTGCAAGTAGGAGGCGCTGAAAAGGTACTAGTAAATTTATTAAAATATATTGACAAGAAAAAATTTGATGTAACAGTACTAGCACTAGTAAACGATGGAGTATATGTTAATGATATAAAAAACATAAAAGGAGTAAAATACAAATATGTATTTGATTCTTTTTTTAAAAAGAGCAGAAGTGATGGAAATCATAGGCATCATAAAATAACAGTAAAAGTTATGAGTGATATTTGGAAAATATATTTAAGACTAATGAAACGATACTCTGGACTATTATATAGATTATCTGTAAGAGAAAAATATGATGTAGAAATAGCCTTTTTGGAAGGAAAAGTCTCAAAATTTGTATCTTCCTCAAAAAATAAAAAATCTACTAAAGTTGCTTGGATTCACACTGATATAAATAATTTAAATAATAAAAAAATATTTAAAAATATAGAAGATGAGAAAAAGTGTTATAGCAAATTTGACAAAATCATTTGTGTGTCTAATGAGGTTAAAGAAAGGTTTAGTCAAAGGACAGGTATAACAAATAATATTTTTGTGCAAACGAATCCAATTGATTCTCAAAATATAGAAGAAAAGATGAATGAACCAATTGAAGAAAACTTAAATAATAAAGGACTGGTATTGTGCTCAGTAGGTAGGCTAGTAAAAGAAAAAGGGTATGACAGATTACTAGAGGTGCACAATAAGTTAATAAAAGAAGGAATTATTCATACATTATGGATAGTTGGTGAAGGCGAAAAAAGAAAAGAGCTAGAAAAGTATATAGAAGAAAATAATTTAAAAGAAACAGTAAACTTAATAGGGTATAGTAATAATCCATATAAATATGTGAAAAAGGCTGATATATTTGTTAGTTCATCAAGAGTTGAAGGATTAAGTTCAGCTATACTAGAAGCTGCAATTATAGGAAAACCAATAGTTGCAACTGATTGCCCAGGAACTGAAGAAATACTTGGAAATGACGGACAAGCAGGTCTAATTGTTGAAAATAATACAGAAGCATTATATGAAGGAATAAAAAGTTTATTAGATAATATATCTCTAATGAATAAATATAAAGAGAATATATTAAAAAGAAGGGAGAGATTTGATATCCAAAATGTTGTCAAGCAAATTGAAAGCATAATAGACAACTGAGGAGACTATGGATATAGGGATAAACTATTTAGATAAAGAATTTGATAAAGTATATGGAGTTTTAATAGAAAATAAATTTATAAACACATTAAAATTTCCTGGAAAATATTGTACTTTAGAAGAATTAGAAAACTACATAGATATATGCAAAAAATATAATATAAAAATAGATATTCATGGGTTGCCTAAAATGGTACCAGCTGTAAGTAGTAATAGTTTTATTAAAGATGTACAGTGGAAAGAAATATCTAAAATTATAAAAAGATACAATAAAGTTACGCATATAAGTACTCATATTGGAATTGAAAATGGCAAAAAAATAGAAGATAAAGAATATGCAAAAAAAATATTTAAAGAAAATATGCAAGAAATGAAAAAATGTTTCTTTAAATATTTAGATGATGATATTGAATTTGGAGTAGAAAATATACCAGGAGGTTTCAAATTTGACAAAGAAACCTTAAAGCCAGAATATGTAAGCAATGCTTGGAAAACTGCAGATTTTGGAGTGTTTGATATAGCACATGCAAAACTTGCTGGAGAAACTTTAGGCGTATCGTATGAGGATTATAAAAATAATTTATTAGAAAAAAATAAAGTGAAAATATTACATGTATCTGGAAATTGTGAGAACTGTGGAAAGTATTTAGATAAGAAAGATAAACATATATTAACTTGTCAAAGTGAAATAAAAGACACAATTGATGCAATAAATGAATTTCAAAATTTGAAGCTAGTAGTTAGCGAATATGCGTATAATACAAGATACAGTTATGAAAAAGAAATAATGATAGAAGCTATTTTACTATGGACCATGGTAAATACAAAAGATGAAAAGAAATCTAGTAAAGTTTTAGAAATTCTAAAATTAGAATTAAATGATGATATTAGTAATTGGAAAGAAGTTATAAATAAAGTAATAGATTCTGTAAGTTAGGAGCTAATATATGAAGAAATTAATTAGTGTAATTATTCCTGCATACAATGCGCAAGATACTATTGAAAGAGCAATAAATTCTGTTGATTTAAAAAAATGTGAACTTATTGTAGTAATTGATGGAGCAACAGACAAAACTTTAGAAATTTGTCAAAAGATAGATAAGATAAAAATCATTGTGCAAGAAAATCAAGGACAAGCAAAAGCAAGGATAAATGGTGTAAAAGAAGCAAGTGGAAAATATATAATGTTCTTAGATGCAGATGATTATTATAATCCAGAAGTTATAGACAAACTTGAAGAGGTCATTACTAGATATAAACAGCCAGACTTAATAAGATTTAGATATAAAAGAGACTATGAACAATATAAATATTTTGATAAAGAAAAATATTTAAGGCGAAAAGATTTTAGAAAAAATGTGTATCCAATGTTTATTGAAGGTTATATGTTAAATGCAGTGTGGACAAATTGTGTGAAAAAAGAAGTATTTGATAGGTGTAAAATTGAAGAAAACACTATAAAATATGGGGAAGATTTACTAATGAATCTAGAAATTTTTTCTAATATAAATAACGTAGTTTTTATAAATGATATATTGTACAATTATGTATATGTGCAAAATAGTATAACTAATAACAGAAATTCAAAGAAAATTTTAAGAAATTTAGAAGATGCAATATATGTTTATACAAAATTATTTGAGTATTTAAAATTATGGAAAATGGACACACTAAAAAACATAAAATTAGTAGAATGTAGAGTAAAAAAAGAGTCAGATGCACTGATAAAAATATTAAATAGAGCAGACTAAAATAAATAGTTTAGCTCTATTTATTTTTATCTTTAAAATATGAGATGGTTCTTAAAATAAAGTTCATAGAATAAAATTAAAAAACTGCAATTTTAGGCTATACAAATTTATATTTTAATTATATAATATACATGTTAAAATGGCAAAATTATCAATTGATATATGCTAAATATATTACCGTAAAAATCGGAAAGGAAAATAAAAAATGAATTTAAAGAAAATTTTAGTAGGAATTGAAGGAATTAAAGCAAAAGGAGAAATAGATAGAGAAATAGTATCTATTGAAAATGATTCTAGAAAAGTACAAAAAGGTTCTATGTTTTTTGCAATAAAAGGATTTTCAGTAGATGGAACTACTTTTATACCAAATGCTATTGAAAATGGAGCTGATGTAATACTTGTAGAAGAAGGAAGTTGCAACTTAAAAAGCTTAAACATACCAGATAATGTAACTCTTTTAGTTGTTCCAGATGCAAGATATGCAATGGCAATATCTGCATGTAACTTTTATGATAATCCATCTAAAAAACTTAAATTAATAGGGGTTACAGGAACAAAAGGAAAAACTACAACTACATTTATGATGAAAGCAATTCTTGAAAAAAGTGGAATAAAAACAGGACTAATTGGAACTATCGCAATATATAGTGGAGATAAAATGCTTAAAGAAAGTGATAGAACAACACCAGAAAGTATTGAACTTCAACAATTATTTGCAAAAATGGTAGAAGATGGATGCAAGGCAGTGATAATGGAAGTATCTTCACAAAGTTTGAAACTAAACAGAGTTGCAGGTTGTGAATTTGATATGGCAGTATTCACAAATTTTTCAGAGGATCATATAAGTCCAAAAGAGCATCCTGATATGCAAGATTATTTTGAATCAAAGTTAAAACTATTTAAAATGTGCAAATGTGGTTTTGTAAATGCAGATGACTTACATACTTGCAAAGTACCAAAGCTTGTTCCAGATTGTCAAATAACAACATATGGTATTGATAATAACTGTAATTTACTTGCAAAAGACATAACAATAACAAACTCATATGTAGACTTTAAAGTAAAAATAGGTGATAAAAATGAAAGAATAAAAGTTGATATTCCAGGAAGATTCACTGTATATAACAGTTTAGCAGCAATTTGTGTAGCAATGAAAATGGGATGTTCAACAGAAAAAATTCAAGAAGCTCTAGTAAATATTAAAGTCCCAGGAAGATCTGAATTAGTAGATAATTCAAAAGATTTAACCATTATGATAGACTATGCTCATTCACCAGAAAGCCTTCAAAATATATTAAATGCTGTAAAATCATATACTAGAGGAAGAGTAATTTCAGTATTTGGTTGTGGAGGAGATAGAGACACAGCTAAAAGACCGATAATGGGAGAGATTTCTGGAACAATAGCAGACTATACAATAATAACATCAGATAATCCAAGAACTGAAGAACCACAAAAAATTGTAGATCAAATAGAAGAAGGAATAAAGAAAACAAAAGGTAAATATACTGTTATTGTAGATAGAGTAGAAGCTATAAAACATGCTATTGAAATCGCAGGAAAGAAAGACATAATAGTTCTTGCAGGTAAAGGACATGAACCTTATCAAGAGATAAATGGAGTAAAATATCCATTTGATGAAAGAATAATAGTAAATCAAATAATAAAGGAAGAAATATAATTTAACAAAGGAGAGAGATGTAAAATTACATCCAGAGGAAAAATGGAATATCAGATAAAAATACTTATGTTAGCGTTTGCTATTGCATTTGTAACATCATTGATAATAATACCAATATTAAAAAGAAAAAAAGTAGGACAGCACGAAAGAGATGACGGACCAAAGTCACATTTAAATAAGCAAGGAACTCCAACAATGGGTGGAATAATAATGATAATTTCATTAACAATTATGGGAGGAATATTATTTTATTCATATTCAAGATCGAGTGCTAAAAGTGAGCAAAATGTAGCATATAACTTGTTACCATTATTGATTGCGACAATAGGCTTTGGAATAGTTGGATTTGTAGATGATTTTAAAAAATTAGTATTAAATAATACAGAAGGATTAAAGCCTAAATATAAAATGTTGGGACTATTAATAATATCAGTGGCATTTTCTGTATATTTAACAAAAGTTATGAATATAGGGACTGACATTATAATTCCATTTGCAAAAACAAATGTAACTTTGCCAATATGGGCATTTATTCCATTTTCAATATTAGTAATGCTTGCAACTACAAATGCAATAAATTTAACAGATGGAATTGATGGATTAAGTACTTCAGTAACAACAATAATTTTAACATGTTTAACTGTAATAGGAATTATTTTAGGAGTAAAAGAAATTGTAATTTTCGGAGCAAGTTTAATAGGAATTTGCTTAGCATTTTTATTATTTAATCTTCACCCAGCAAAAGTATTTATGGGTGATACAGGTTCATTACTTTTAGGAGGAGCTGTATCTGTAATGGCAATATATTTAAAATTACCAATTTTATTACTAATAATAGCAATTATTCCAGTACTTGAGACATTATCTGATATAATACAAGTTGCTCATTATAAAAGAACGGGAAAAAGAATATTTAAAATGGCACCATTACATCATCACTTTGAATTAAGCGGATGGCATGAAAATACTATTGTTTCAGTGTTTAGTATAATAACACTTATGGCTTGTTTAGTTGGCCTTATAGCAATATAAAAGAGAGGAGAACAAATGCAAAAAGTATCTGAAAAGAAAACGAAAAGAACTTCAAAATTTTTAAATAATAAAGTAGATTACATTCTTGTAATAACTGTTTTAACCCTTTTGACAATTGGTGTTGTAATGGTACTTTCTGCAAGTGCTCCTTCAGCTTTGTCAATGACAAAAAGTAGTTATACATATTTTTTTAAACAGTTTGGATTTGCAATAGCAGGATTATGTATAATGTACATTGTATCCAAAATTGATTATAGAATATATAAAAAATACTATTGGGTAATATATATCATATCTGTTTTAATATTATTGCTTGTGTTAGTACCACATTTAGGAGTTGAAGTAAAAGGAGCAAGGCGTTGGATAAAATTACCAGGAATTGGCCAATTTCAGCCCTCTGAAATAACTAAAATTGGAATGATTTTATTTTATGCAGGATATTTAACAGATCATAAAGATGATTTAAAAGACTTTTCAAAAGGATTTTTATTACCACTAACATTTGTTTTGATACCAATGGGAATATTGTATGTTTTTCAAAACCATTTAAGTGTATGTTTAGTAATTGGAGCAATTACTTGTGTTATGATGCTTATAGCTGGTTCTAGAATGTTACATTTTGTGCTAGTAGGATTACTTGGAATTGCAGGTGTTGGAGGATATTTAGCCAAAAATTTAACTTCTGAATCAGACTCATTTAGAATTGATAGAATTTTAGTGTTCTTGAATCCATGGTCTGATGCAACTGGAACAGGATATCAAATGATTCAAAGTTTATATGCAATAGGTTCAGGCGGATTATTTGGAGTAGGTCTTGGTAACAGCAAACAAAAATATTTATATATTCCAGAACCACAAAATGACTTTATATTTGCTATAATTGCAGAGGAGTTAGGTTTTGTAGGATGTGCTGTAATAATATTATTATTTGCAGTATTTGTGTGGAGAGGAATTGTAATTGCGATGAAAGCACCAGATATGTATGGAAGTTTAATTGCAGTTGGAATAACTACACTAGTTGCAGTTCAAGCAGTAATAAATATAGCAGTTGTTACAGGTTCTATACCTACAACTGGTATGGCACTTCCATTTATAAGTTATGGAGGTACTTCACTTGTAATACTTTTAGTGGCGGTTGGAATATTACTAAACATTTCAAGAGCTGGAAGCAAAGTGTAAAACAAATGAGAATATAGCGTAAATAAAAGAGGTATAATAAGATGAAAGTTATAGTTGCAGCTGCTGGCACAGGAGGTCATATAAATCCTGCAATAGCAATAGCAAACAAAATAAAAGAAAAAGAGCCAGATTCCGAAATAGTGTTTATTGGAACACCAAGAGGACTAGAAAACGATTTGGTTCCAAGAGCTGGTTATGAACTAAAAACAATAGATGTATATGGAATAAAAAGAAAGCTTGATTTAGATAATATAAAGAGATTATATAAAACTATAAAATCAATAAAAGATGTAGAAAAAATAATAAAAGATTTTAAACCAGATGTAATGATTGGAACTGGGGGATATATATGTGTATCTGTAGGTCTTGCAGCACATAAGAAAAATATTCCTATAGTATTACATGAGAGTAATGCATTTCCTGGAGTGGCTGTAAAACTACTCGCTAAAGAATCTGCAAGAGTATTGCTAGGCTTTGAAGAAGCAAAAGAAAGAATAGATAAAAAAGCAAAAATTGTAGTTACAGGAACTCCAACTAAAATTACAAATAATAGATTAACTGAAAGTGAAAAGGCTAAAATTAAAAGTAATTTAGGATTAAAAGAAAATGTTCCAACTGTTTTAGTGTTTGGAGGTAGCCAAGGTGCTCAGACAATAAATAAAACTATAATTGGAATAATAGAAAATAAACTAAATAAAAGATATCAGATTTTATGGGCAGCTGGAAAGAAAAATTATGAGGATATAAAAGAAGCATTAAAGGCTAAAGGCTTAAATATAGATAGCTTAGAAAATGCTAAAATAATGCCATATATATATAATATGCAAGAGGCTATGGAGATTTCAGATTTAATTGTATCAAGAAGTGGTGCAATGACAATAACAGAAATTTCTCAAATTGGAAGACCCGCAATATTTATTCCTTTTCCATTTGCTGCAGAAAATCACCAAGAATATAATGCCAAGGTTTTGAAAAATGTAGGCGCAGCAGAAATTATATTAGATAAGGATTTGAATGTAGAAAAGCTTAATAAAAAAATAGAAGAAATTGTATTAGATAAAAACAAAGTTAAAGAAATGGGAGATAATGCTAAGAAGATTTCTAAAAACAATGTAGAAGATAAAATTTTCAAAGAGATAAAAAGTGCTATTAATGCTTGACTCTAAGACTTAAAGGTGCTATCATAAAGTATGACGGAATTGGTTGATTCTGTGTAAAACGCATGAGAGAAAGGTTGTGCTTAAAAATGATGAAAAACAAGCTTACTGAAGGCTACAAATGTAGTCGGAAAGTAAAAATTTTTGTCACAGATGACATGCTTGAATGGCTGAATGACGAACAAGTTATCAGAATTAACTTTGATGACTGCTCGGCGACAATTCGGTTTGATGATGTGTATCCTTACTGGAGGAGTGAGGAAAAATATCAAGCGAGGATGCGTAACATTTTAAGTGATACGTACGTTAAAGTATTAGACTATGAAGGCGAATTTACCCTGGAGCATTCTAGCTTTTTCAGAGAGGAAGAAGAAAAAATCAAGATAGGAAAAGTATTTTCGGCAACTATTGCCAGTTGTGATCACTATGCTGCTTTTTGCAAATTGCAACAGGGTAATATTGTAAGCGTTGGAAGAGGTGAAATACCAGCAACTAAAGTTGAGGATGTAAGAAGAATTTTTATCCCTGGAGACAAAGTAGAACTGATAATTAACAGATGTAGAAGAGAGAAAGGGATTATGAAATACTGGGGGAGCTTCTTTGTACCCGGGAGAGAGTTTACTGGCCGAGAAGGGCAGTATGTGAGAGTACGTGTCGGGGAGAAAGATGATTCCATAGAAAACGGAGTATTTGCAACCATATTGGGCTGCGGAGAAGAAGTAGTAGGAATTCTGGATTACACTGAGGAGGTAACAAGCTTTATTGAAGGGAGTGTTATTATTGCTAAAATAAAGCAGATATCTGGTAAAAAGATAAAACTGAGGATTCCTGAATACTTGAAGTAACCTAGATATGCTCTATGCGTGTTTGCATAGCATTAGGGGTGGCGGGTGCCACCCCTTTTGTTTTTTATGCTTGACAAGACTATAAAAAAGTGCGTATAATAATTGATGATTTTAAGAAGAAAGGAAAATATCTATGGCAGATAAATTGATAATAGTAGAATCACCAGCTAAGGCAAATACAATAAAAAAGTTTTTAGGTGGAAGTACAAAAGTTGTAGCATCTATGGGACATATAAGAGATTTGCCAAAATCAAAGATTGGTGTTGATATTGAGAATGATTTTGAGCCTGAATATATAAATATTAGAGGAAAAGGAGATTTAATAAAATCTCTAAAAAAAGATGCAAAAAATGCAAAAAAAGTATATCTTGCAACTGACCCTGATCGTGAGGGAGAAGCAATTGCATGGCATTTAGCACACATTTTGAATATACCAGAAGATTCTGTGTGCAGAGTAACCTTTAATGAAATAACAAAAGAAACTGTACAAAGCTCAATAAAGAAACCAAGGACAATAGATATGAATTTAACCAATGCGCAACAAGCGAGAAGAGTTTTAGATAGGATAGTTGGATATAAAATTAGTCCACTTTTATGGAAAAAAGTGAAGCCTGGATTATCAGCAGGAAGAGTACAATCTGTTGCAGTAAAATTAATAGTTGATAGAGAAAATGAAATAAGAAATTTTGTACCAGAAGAATATTGGAATATATATGCTAAATTATTAGATGAAAAATCTAAAAAAACATTTGACGCAAAATTTTATGGTAAAGACGGCAAAAAACAAGAACTTCATAAACAAGAAGAAGTAGAAGAAATAGTAAAGTGCATAGATGGTGGAAAATATATAGTTAAAAATGTAAAAAATGGCGAGAAAAAAAGAACACCAGCTCCTCCATTTACAACAAGTACAATGCAACAAGAAGCATCAAGAAAATTAGGATTTACTTTAAAAAAGACAATGTCTGTTGCACAGGGATTATATGAAGGCGTAAAAATTCCTGAAAAGGGAAGCATAGGTTTAATTACTTATATGAGAACTGACTCTACAAGAATTTCTGACGAAGCAAGAGCTGCAGCAAAAGAGCAAATAACGAATACTTATGGAAAAGAATATTATGAAAATAGATATTATAAAACTAATAAAGATGCTCAAGATGCACACGAAGGTATTAGACCAACATATATCAATATAACACCAGATAGTATAAAGGAAAGTCTAACTTCTGACCAATATAAATTATACAAGTTAATATATAATAGATTTTTAGCAAGTCAAATGCAAACTGCAATCTATGACACTGTAAGTGTTGATATAGAAGTAAATAACTATAATTTTAAAGCTAGTGGACAAAGTATAAAATTCAAGGGATTTATGACTTTGTATGTTGAAGGAAATGATGAAAATAGCTCAGAAGATGATGAGAGTTTTATACCAAAACTTGAAGAAAACCAAGAAGTAAAACAAAAATCACTAACTCCAAAACAAAGTTTCACAGAGCCACCAGCAAGATACACAGAAGCAAGTTTAGTAAAGGATTTAGAGGCAAGAGGAATAGGACGCCCTAGTACTTATGCTCCAACAATTACTACTATATTAGAAAGAAGATATGTTGAAAAAGATAAAAAGCAATTAGTTCCAACAGAACTTGGAGAGATTGTAAACAAACTTTTAACTGAAAATTTTAGTGATATAGTAAATCTTGAGTTTACTGCAAAAATAGAAACTGAATTTGATAATGTTGCAGAAGGAAAAGAAGAATGGAAGCAGGTGCTTCGTGAATTCTATCCAACATTTAAAGAAGAATTAGAAAAAGTCGATAAAGAATTAGAACATGTAGAATTAAAAGAAGAAGTATCAGATGTTCCATGTGATAAATGTGGAAAAATGATGGTTGTAAAGATGGGACGTTTTGGAAAATTCTTAGCATGTCCTGGATATCCTGAATGTAAAAATGTAAAACCATTTATAGTTTATGCAGATGCTCCATGCCCTGTATGTAAGGCAAGAGTACAAATACGAAAAACAAAACGTGGGAAAAATTATTATATTTGTGAAAATAATCCAGCAAGTTGCAATTATATTTCATGGAATAAGCCTAAAGAGGGAGAAGTTTGGACACCAGAACCAGTAAAAGAAGAAAAAAAGACTGCCAAGACTAAGAAGAAAACAACTAAAAAGAAAAAATTATAAATTAAAAATAAAACGATACAAAAAATCGTTTTATTTTTTTGATTATCTTGAAAAAAAAATTGGGTTATATTACAATATAGTTGGAAATAAACCAAAGGAGAAAACAATGTTTTTTAGAAAACGTAAAGAGAAAAAATTATTAGGACCAACAATAAATCCAATGATAATGGATGGATTTTTAAATAAAATTCAAGATATAATTTGTATAGCCGAATACAATGGAAGAATAGAAACAATAAATAAAAATGATATAGATGAAAAATATCATTATTTACAAGACCTTTTAAATGAAAAAGAAAATAAAGAACTATATAAAAAAATAATTGATACAGTGTTAGAAGAAGGTTGTTTTATAAATGATATAGAAATTGCAAGAAATGGCAGAATTGTGAGAATGTATGTAGCTGCATATAATATAACCTCATTGAAGCGAATTTTCTGCTATATAAAAGATACAAATAAGTATTTTGAGAAAGAAATTGAGTTGCTAGAAGAAATTGATAGAAAAGACGAATATTTAAAGTCAAAGGATTTATTTGTAGCAAATTTATCTCATGAAATAAGGACTCCAATAAATGTAATAGTTGGTATGTTATATTTCTTAAAGGAAACTACTTTAGATGAAAAACAAATCGAATATATAAATAAATTAGAAGAAGCATCTAATTTATTATTAGAGATGGTAAATGGAATATTAGATTTATCTTCAGATAAAAGTTATTCAGAAGCAAATACAAGAGATGATTTTAATTTAAAAAATTGTATACAGACATCAATTGACATGTTTGAAGAAAAAGCTAAAGAAAAGGACTTAAAAATTTATTTTAACTATAATATAAATGATGATGTAAATATTTATGCTGATAAAGCAAGAGTGAGTCAAATATTTACAAACCTAATAGCAAATTCAATAAAATATACAGATAGAGGATATATTGAAATAAATGCTAAGATGGTAGAAGAAAATAATGTATGTTATAAATTTCAGTTCTGCATTAAAGATACTGGAATTGGAATAAAGAAAGAAGATACTCTTAAAATATTTAGAGAGTTCCAACAAGTAGATGATCCAACAATAAAAACAAGAGAAGGAAAAGGAATGGGCCTTGCAATTGCTAAAAAAATAGTTGAAGATATGCAAGGAAAAATGTGGGTTGAAAGTAGCGTAGGCTTAGGTAGTAAGTTTTATTTCTATATAATTGTTGATAAAAGTGGCAAAACGTTAGATGAAATAAATGAATTGCAAGAAATAAAAAATGCAAGAGATGAAGCAAAACTAGAAGCCATAAGTGAAGGAAAAGCAATAACTGATGCAAAAATTTTATTAGTAGAAGACAATGATATGAATATTGAAATAACTACTAAAATTATAGAAAGCTTAGGTTATAAAGTTGAAGTTGCAAAAGATGGAATAGAAGCAATTAAACAAATTAAAAAAGTGGGAAAGAAATACTATGATTTAATTTTGATGGATATTCATATGCCAAAATATAACGGCTATGAAATTTCTAAAATTCTAAAGAAGGATTTGGATGTAGATGTTCCAATTGTAGCATTAACTGCTACTGTAGTAACAGATGTGATAATCAAAGAAAATGAAAACTATATAGTAGGATATATTCAAAAACCAGTAAAGCCTGAAGAGTTACAAGAGAAAATTAAAATGTATTTAACTCCCAATATAGAAATAGATGAAAAAGATAAAAAACATGTTTTACTTATCGGAGATAGTGATGAAAGGCTAAAGTATATAAAAGGTAATTTAGTTAAAAAATATGTAGTAGCTACTACAAGATCAGAATTAGATGTTCAAATTTTATTGGAAACTGGAAATATAGATGTAATACTTATAGATGAATTAGAAGATTTAAATACAGAGCTAAAAATATTAAATAATATAAAATGCAATGCAAACTTTTCAAAAATTCCAGTGGTGTTAATAAATAATAAATTACATGAAGAATTTAGAGAAAGAATAGCAGAAGAAGGAATTGAAAACATAATTGAGAAAAATGAAATTGATAAATGCTATATTGCAATAGAAAGTATTTTAAGTAAGAAAAATAGAGAATTAAATCTAGAAAGTGTAATAAAAAAGCAAAATGCAGAAAAAGAAGATATTTATAATTTCTTATTTGATAGCTTAGTAAATGTAACTGCAAGTAGAAGTAAAGAAACAGGAATGCACTTAAAAAGATTAAGAAAAGCAATGCGTGTAATGCTAAAAAAATATGAGGAATTCTATAAAGAAGGAAGATTTACTAATAAGGAAACTATTGAAGATATTGCAATGGCGGCTGCTCTCCATGATATAGGAAAAGTTGGTATCCCAGATAGTATATTGAATAAGCCAGGAAGATTAACTGATGAAGAATATGAAATAATGAAAACTCACGTAGTTATAGGAAAAAATATACTAGACACTACTTATGGAAATAAACTTTCCAATAATATTATAAAATATGCAAGAGATATAGTATATCACCACCATGAAAAATATGATGGAACAGGTTACCCAGAGAAACTAAAAGGTGAAGAAATATCAATAATTTCTAGAATAATGGCTTTAATTGATGTATATGATGCTCTAGCAAATCCAAGAGTATACAAGCCAGCAATGCCATATAAGGAAGTTGAAGAATTTATAAAAGATCAATCAGGAAGAATGTTTGATCCAAAAATTGTAAATATTTTTGAAATGGTAAAAGATGAATTAAAGCAAATAAATGAAGAAAACAAAGACTAATAACTAAAAAGCTAAATAAATTTATATTTATTTAGCTTTTTTGGTTCAAAATGAAAAAGGTGACTTGTAAACGTAAATAAAATGAGATATAATAGTAAGCTAGTAAAATAATAAGAGTGTGGATTGAAAAATGAGTGAAATTAATACTGAAAATTATGAAGTACTAAAGCAAGTACTTAAAGAATTCTATAATATTACAGAAGAAAAGAATAAGCAAATTGAGAAACAAAAAGGGCTTGATGGTGGAATTCATATTGAGCCTAAAATTATTTATAATAGATATATAAATTCATTAAAAATAGAAATAAAAATAGGAAATAAGCAACTTTATAAAGTAAAGTCATTACCAGAATTTTATGATAGATTTATGAATAAAGAAAAATTTAAATATGGTTCAAAACTAGAATTTACACATGTAAAAGAAAAATTTGTAAAAGAGGACCAGAAACTATTAGATTTTATACTAAAATATGCAGAAATTATAAAATATGCAAATGAAGCATCAACGGGATATAATTATTACACAAAAAGACTTGGGGAAGATAGCATAACTCTTTCAAATTCTGGATTAGATGAGCTTTTTGATGCCTTGGACGGAAAAACAGTAGCATTTGAAGATATGCTTGAAAAGAAAAATATTCTATTTGAAAATAAAGAGCCTAAAATAGAATTTAATTTTAAGAAGATAGAAAATAATGAATATAAAGTTACTCCCAATATTGATGTGTATAGTTATAAAATTTATGATGGAAAAAAATATACATATATTTTATTAGATGATAAATTATATAAATGTAGTGAAAAATATAAAAAAACTGTATTAAAACTCATTGAAATAATGAAACTTAATTTTACAAATGAAATTATAATTCCTGAAAGTAAATTAACTGACTTTTTTTCAGTGGTTGAAGCAAACATGAAAAATAAAATTATAATTGATGAAAAAGAGTATAATAAAGTAAAAAAATTTATTCCCGTTGAGTTATGTGCTAAATTATATTTAGATTATGATAATAGAAATTATATAACTGCTTCTGTTGAATTTGAATATGAAAATGAGAAAATAAATCCATTAAAAGAGAAAGAAACCACAGTATCAAGAAATTGGATTAAAGAAGAAAAGCTAATAAATATGTTAGTAAAAAGTGGTTTTATGTTAGATAATAAGAATCATTTATTAATTTTAGCAGACGAAGAGAAAATATATAATTTTTTATCAGAAGATATTCCTATATATATGCAAAATTTTGAAATATTAGCAACGGATACATTCAAATCAAAAGAAATAAAATCGTCTGGAAATGTTAGCATAGGAGTAAGAATTGACAATAATTTGTTAGATATAAACTTTTCAAATTTATATTTTGACCCATCTGAATTACAAGAAATAATGAAACAGTATAAGTTAAAGAAAAAGTATCATAGACTAAAAGATGGAAGTTTTATAAAACTTGAAGATAATGAAACACTAAAGTTTATAGATAATATAACTGAAGATATTGATATAGATTATAGTAAGATAAAAAATGGAAGTCTTAGCCTGCCAATGTATAGATCTTTATATTTAGATAAAATTTTAGAAAATACTACGTCTATAAAGGTCAATAAAGATGCATCTTATAAAAACTTAGTAGAAAGTATAAATGAAAAAGATGTAGCAGAATTTGAAAAGCCTAAAATTTTAAAAGCTGATTTAAGAGAGTACCAAAAAGTAGGTGTAAATTGGCTTATAACTTTAGATAGCTACGGATTAGGTGGAATACTTGCAGATGATATGGGACTTGGAAAAACGTTGCAAGTAATAAGTGTAATAAGTAAGTATGTAGAAAATGATGGTAAAAAGCCTGTAATGGTTGTATGTCCAAGTTCATTATGTTTAAATTGGCAAAATGAAATTGAAAAGTTTGCAGAAGGAATTACATCAATTGTTATACATGGAAATTTTAATGAGAGAAAAGCTCAAATAGAAGATATAAGTAAATTTAATGTAGTAATAACATCGTATGAGTTATTGAAAAGAGATATAGACATTTATAAGGAAATGAATTATAGTTTTAAGTATATTGTTGCAGATGAAGCTCAGTATATAAAAAATAATAATACACAAAATGCAAAAGCAATAAAAGAAATAAATGCTGAAACAAGATTTGCATTAACAGGAACTCCAATAGAAAATTCACTTTCAGAATTATGGTCAATTTTTGATTTTATAATGCCTGGATATTTATTTAGTTACCGAAAGTTTAAAGAATTATATGAGACTCCAATAGTTAAAGAAAATGATGAGTATGCTATGAAAAAATTAAGAAAGCTTATCGAACCATTTGTATTAAGAAGAATAAAAGGAGAAGTTTTAACAGAACTTCCTGATAAGGTTGTATCAGTTTTAAATAGTCAAATGACAGATGAGCAAGAACAGATTTACCTTGCTTATTTAGCAAAAGCTAAACAAAATGCAATGGCTGAAATAAAAGAAAATGGTGTAGAAAAAAGTGGAATAAAAATATTAGCATTACTTACAAGATTAAGACAAATTTGTTGTCATCCAAGTTTATTTTTAGATAATTATGAAGGTGAAAGTGGAAAACTAAATCAGTGTATAGAAATAGTAAAAGATGCAATTTCATCTGGTCATAAAATATTATTATTTTCAGGTTATACAACAATGTTTGACATTCTAGAAGAAGAATTAAAAAAAGAAAATATAGAGTATATGAAACTTACTGGTCAAACCAAAGTATCAGAGAGAATAAATTTAGTTGATGAGTTTAACAACAATCCTGATAAGAAGATTTTTCTAATATCATTAAAAACAGGTGGAACTGGACTAAATTTAACTGGTGCAGATGTAGTAATTCATTATGATCCATGGTGGAATATATCTTCTGAAAACCAAGCAACGGATAGAACATATAGAATTGGACAAAAGAAAAATGTTCAAGTATATAAACTAATTACTAAAAACTCAATTGAAGAAAAAATATATGAACTTCAAAAAAGAAAAGAAAAATTAATTGACAATGTATTATCAGGAAATCAAACATTCATAAGTAAACTTTCTAAAGAGGAGATATTAAGTCTATTTGACTAAAAGAAGAGGAACATTACTAGCAAAAGCTATAAAAGTTCCTCATTTATTTTAATTAGGAAATGGAGAAATGTAAAATGGAAAATGAGATAATCGTAATAGGTGGAGGACTTGCTGGATGTGAAGCAACATATCAAATTGCTAAAAGAGGAATAAAAGTAAAATTATATGATATGAAACCTAATAAGTTTTCACCAGCACACTCAAACAAAAACTTAGCAGAAATCGTATGTAGTAATTCTTTTAAATCTAATTTGCATACAAATGCGTGTGGACTTTTAAAAGAAGAATTAAGAATGCTAGATTCATTACTCATAAAAATAGCAGATGAAACAGCAGTTCCAGCAGGGCAAGCACTAGCTGTAGATAGAGAAGAATTTTCAAAAAAAGTAACTGAATATTTAGAAAATATGGAAAATGTAGAGATAATAAGAAATGAAATTGGAAAAGAAACTTTTTTGAAAGACTTGATAAAAAATCATATTGTAATTATTGCAACAGGTCCACTTACGTCTGAAAGTCTGTCAAAGGAAATAGCCGAGGTAACTAGTGAAGAAGATTTGCATTTTTTTGATGCTGCTGCTCCAATAGTATCAAAGGAGAGTGTAAATTTTGATATTGCATTTTATGGAAATAGATATGAACAAGAACGTCCTAAAGATGCAGATGTAGAAGAATGGATAAAAAATTACAAAGAACCAGAGGAAAAAAGTTATATTAATTTACCAATGAATAAGGAAGAATATGAAAAGTTCGTAAATGAACTAGTAAATGCAGAAGTCGCAACTTTACATGAGTTTGAAAAAAGAGAAATATTTGAAGGATGTATGCCAGTTGAAGTAATGGCAAAAAGAGGATTAGATACTCTAAGATTTGGACCATTAAAACCAATGGGATTCACTGACCCAAGAACTGGATATAGGCCATATGCTGTTGTGCAATTAAGACAAGATGATAAAAACGGAACAATATATAATATAGTTGGATTTCAAACTAATTTAAAATATGGCGAGCAAAAAAGAGTATTTTCAATGATTCCAGGACTAGAAAATGCTGAATTTATGAAGTATGGAGTAATGCATAGAAATACATTTATAAATTCTACTAAATTATTGGATAATACATATAACTTAAAAAGTAATTCAAATGTATTTTTTGCAGGACAAATAACAGGAGTGGAAGGTTATGTAGAATCTATTTCATCTGGTTTAGTAGCAGGAATAAATGCGGCATCAAAATTAAATGAAAATGGAAAAATTGTATTTTCAGACCTTACAATGATAGGAGCGTTAGCAGAATATATTTCAACTCCAAATGAAAAATTTCAACCAATGAATGCAAATTTTGGAATTCTACCAGAATTAGAAGGCGAGAAAATAGCTGATAAAAAACTTAGGTATTCAAATATAGCAGATAGAGCTTTGAATAACTTGGAATGTGTAAATGTGTAAAGAATTATAAAATAAAAGCAGTTAACAATAATAAAGTAAACATAAAACTTGAAAAAATTTCCATAGTGTGCTATAATAAAAAAGGTAGTGTTAATTTTTTATAAATAAAGGAGAGTTTTATGAAAATAAAATTAAATGTAATAAGACTTGATGTTTCAACAGGTATTGTTCAATTAGATGTTGATAAAAGTGAACAGGGATTTGAAGAAAGACTTGAAGGAAATCTGTATAAAGTAAAAAAGAATAAAATGACAGATAAAAAATTAAGAGCTCTTTGTGCAGAAATAATAGGAAAAGAATTGCCTAAAAACGCAGATCCATATATAGTATATGGAATAATAGATGCATTAAAAAGAGATGACTATGTAGATGAACCATACACTAAGGAAGCTATAAAAGCAGTAGTTGATCAATATTTAGATGCACTAGAATTTGATAATGCAGTAATAGGAAAAGAAATAGAAGAAGAGCCGACAGCTATTGTATATGAGAGATTCTATAGAGATAAATTTAGAATAAGAGGCAGAAACTTGGAAAATATTGTAATGCCATATATGAGAGATATTAGAAACAGAGACGTATATAGTTATAGAATTAATTGCATTGATGTAAGAGATCCTATTGAAAAAGCAGTTGATTTTATTGAAGGAATGAAGAGAAGTATTAGAAGAAAAAGAAATTCTGAATATTGGGAAAGTGCAGAGATGATATATAAAGAAGGTAAGTTAAGCTCTAGAGATGGCATGAGTGAAGAAGAACAAGAATCAGATATAGAGCAAGAACAACCAGATTCGGAAAAACAAGAAGAAAGTCCAATGAAAGAAGAGGAGAACAATCAAGCAATTTCCAAACTAGAACCAATAACACCAAGTCAAGAAAATATATTAGAGGAAAGTGATGACATAAAAATTAAAGAACAAGAAGATACAAGTGTCAAAACTGCAAAAATAAAAAGTAAACACGATGAATATGTTGAGAATCTGCTAAAAGAAAATAAAGAACAAGAAGATGCAGAAAGAAAAATAGAAAAGCCTAGTGCAAAAAAACAGAGAAAAGCTAAAAAGGAGCAGATAAGAAAAAAAGTAGAAAGCATTGATTTTGATATAAATCTATAAAAAGTGTTGAAAAACAAAATTTAGTATGCTAAAATTATAAATAGATATTTTATAAAAGGAGATAAACTATGGAAGAAAATATGTTAAACATATCAGAAGAACAACTAAAAGAATTGTCAGTAGGACAATTAGCTGATTTAAAAGCAGATGTAGAAGAATTATTAGCAGAGATAGATAATGAAATTGAAAATTGCAAAAATATGTTAAATGAGTAAATATAAAAGGAGAAAAAATAATGAAGATTGATAATGTTAATGCTTTATATGAAGGATTAAAAGCACAACTTACAAATGCAAAAGCAGAAGTAGATAAAATAAAAGCAGAAAGAGAAAATTTGGAAACAAACCTTGACATTGAAAGAGGAAAAAGAGGAGCTGCAAGACGTGCAGGAGACAAAGACGGAGCAGATAAGGCTGATAAAGAAATTAAAAAAATCGGAGGAAGAGTTAAATCTTTAATAGCAAGATTAGAGACAAAAAATGCTGAAGTAAAAAGAGCTGAAGAGACAATTAATGAATTAGTAACACAACTTTCAAAAGATGAGAATATAAGAGCAGAATTAGATCAAGCATTAAAAGTAAGTTATGGAAAGAAATCTGAAAAATTATTAAAAAACAAGGAGAAGGCTCTAAAAAAATTAGAAACTATTCAGAAGATTAGTGATCTTTTAAAGAAAGAACCACATTTAGCTAAAAAGCTTGAAACAACTATTGATGCTAAGAAAAAAGTAAATAAAGCAAAACAAAAAATAGAAGAGTTAAAGGCAACAAAAGCACCAGAAAATGCAGATCCTGCAACAATAAAAATGTTTACAGATGAAAGATCAGAAAAAATTAGAGTTGCAAATAAAGAGCTAACTGATGCACAAAGTGAATATTATATGAATCTTGGCCCTATTATGACAGAACTTGAAGCAAGAGGAATTGCATTAAGAGATGAACATATAGACCTTGTAGCAAAAAATGGATTTGAAAAAGAAACAGATAAAAAAGGAAAAGTTACATATAAATTTGATAAAACTGAAAAAGCTATAAATAAAGAAATAAAAGGTTATGATAAAAAACTTTCAAGACTTCAATTTGATAATAAATATATACAAGGAGAAATTGCAGTTGAAGCTGAGGGAACTGCTAAAACCGGAACTGCAGAGCCGGCTAAAGAAGATGAAGAGAAGGTTGGATTCTTTACAAGAATAAAAAACAGATTTAATGCTTGGAGAGAAAGCAGAAAACAAAAAGCTTTACCAGAAGGAGGAGCTAAACAACCAACTCCTATCTCTCGTACAGAATCTGAAGAAACACCAAGCCGCCATGATACATATGTAGCAACTTTAAAAGAATTAGATAAAGATTTAGTAAGAAGAGTTGTTAATGAAGCAAAGAAAGATAACCATGCAAAAGCTTTAGAAGCACAAAAAGCTCAAAAAGAAGCTATTGAAAAAGCTGCAAAGGGAGAATCTGAACAAGAAGGTGCAGAAAAAGAAGATACTGATAGAGAATAAACTATAATAAAAATCAACCGTAAGGTTGATTTTTTTATGTTTGCTAGTATATAATACAAAAGTAAATAAAAATCAAAAGATTTTAATAAGGGAGAAAGATATGTACTTAAAAAGATTAGAATTACAAGGCTTTAAATCTTTTGCGGATAAAACAGTATTAGAATTTAGATCAGGTGTCACAGTGGTAATTGGCCCTAATGGTTCTGGAAAAAGTAATATATCAGATGCAATTCGTTGGGTTCTAGGAGAACAAAGCATGAAACAACTAAGAGGTGGAAAGTCTGAAGACGTAATATTTGCAGGAACAGAAAATAGAAAATCATTAGGATTTGCAGAAGCGTCTATCGTAATAGATAACTCAGATGGAAAGCTTCCGATTGAATATAATGAAGTAACAGTAACCAGAAAAATATATAGAAGTGGTGAAACTGGGTATTTTATAAATAAAGTTCCATGTAGATTAAAAGATATACTAGAGCTATTTATGGATACAGGAATTGGCAAAGATGGATATTCAATAATAGGACAAGGGAAAATTGATGAGATTTTAAGCAATAAGTCTGAAGATAGACGTCACATTTTTGAAGAAGCTGCAGGAATTGTAAAATATAGAACTAGAAAACAAGATTCAGAAAAGAAGCTTGAACAGACAAAGTTAAATTTGCTTAGAATAAATGATATATTGTCTGAGATAGAAGGACAATTAGAACCATTAAAGTTTCAATCAGAAAAAGCGAAGAGATATTTAAGTTTAAGAGATGAATTAAAAGAAATTGAGGTAGGTCTATTTGTATATAATATAAATTTATATAAAGAAAAATTAATGCAAATAACAGAAGATTTAAAAATATTAAATGAACAAAATGAAGACGAAAACAAAAAACAAGAAGAGAATCAATCAAAAAAAGAAAAAATAAAACTAAACATAGAAAATCTAAGTGAAGAAATTGAAAAAATGCAAAACTTAGGATTTGAGAGCAAAAACCAAATAGAGCAATTGAATTCACAAATAGGTGTATCAAATGAAAAGCTAGTGAATAATGGTAATAATGTGGAAAGATTAGAAAATGAAATTTCTGACTTAATAGCTAAAATAAATAATTTGGAAGAAGAAAAAGAAAATAGAACTTCAAAAAAAGAAAATCTAGCTCAGAATAGGGAAAAGTTTGCTAAGGAATTAGAAGAAAAACAAAGTGAACTTGAAAAAATTTTAGCTAAATTATCTAGTAAAGAACTTGAAATAGAAGAGAAGAAAAGAAAACAAGAAGAGAATAATGACGAAAAATATGAAAAAATGTCTAAAATAAGTTCTTGTGATGCAAGTATTCAAGCTTTAGAAAAAGAAAATATTAGTATAAAAAATGAATTAGATTCTGTAATATCAGAAATTGATTCAGGAAGAATAAAAAATCAAGAAATAATAAAAGAGTTTTCAATGATTGAGAAAACGAAAAAACAAAAAGAAGAAGAATTAAGCAAAATTAACAGTCAAAAAGAAGAAGTAATAATTAGAATTAAAAAGTATGATGATGAACTAAATAGGTTAGGACAAGAATATAGAATAAAAGAAGCTAGATATAAATTTTTACAGGAAACAGAAAAGGAAAAAGAAGGATATACAAAGAGTGTAAAGAGTCTTTTAACAGCCTGTGAGAAAGAAGAAAATTTAAAAAAAGGTGTTGAAGGAGTTCTTGCAAATCTAATTTCTGTAAAAGAAGAATATGAAGTAGCTATTGAAATGTGTTTAGCATCAAGCATGCAAAATATAGTAACAGAAACTGAAGCGGATGCAAAAAAGCTTATTGAATATTTAAGAAAAAATAATTTAGGAAGAGCAAGTTTTTTACCTATTTCATCAGTCAAAGGAAAGAAAATTGATAGATTGATTAAAAATGATATAAATGGAGTGGTAGGAATTGCTTCTGACTTAGTTAAGTATAATAAAAAATATGAAGGAATAATTTTAAATTTATTAGGAAGAACTGTTATAGTTCAAGATATGGATACTGCAATAAGTCTTGCTAAGCAAAATGGATATTCTTTTAGAATAGTTACATTAAAAGGTGACTTAATAAACCCATCAGGTGCAATTTCTGGAGGTTCAGTCCAAACTAAAACAGTAAATATATTAGGAAGAAATAGAGAAATTGAAGAACTACAAAACAAATTAAAAGAACTACAAGAGAAAATAAATTCTCTAAAGGAAGAACAAGAAGAATATTCAAATAAGTCAAGTCAAATAATAGAAGATTCAGCAAGAATTGCAAAAGAACTTCAAGAAATAGAAATAAGTTTTGCAACTAAAAAACAAGAAGTTGATATGCAAACACAAATAGTTTCTAAAAATGAAGAAAAAATGAATTCTTTAAAAGAAAAAACTGAAAAAAATAAGCAAGAAAAAGCAGATATTACTGTTAAAAAAGAAAGATTGCAAAGTGAAATTTCTAAATTAGAAGAAGAAATAAAAAATTTGAATGATGAAATTGTGGCATTTGCAAGTGAAAATAAAGAAAATCAAACATATATAGATAATTTGAATACAGATATTATAGATTTAAAAATATCAGTAAGTTCATTTGACGAGAGTAGTAACTCTGCTCAAGAAATATTAAATAGAATTGAAGATGACATTCATACTTCAAATGATTTTATAATAGCTAAGAAAAAAGAAATTGAAGATATAAAGCAAGATACAGAAAAATTAGAAAACTTGATTTTAGAATTGGGCACAAAAATCGACGAAATAAAATCAAAAGTAGAAAATAGCTCAGATTTAATAGAAAAAGCAAAAAGTGATAAGAGTGTAGCTTCAGAACATCTAGTCACTATAGAAAAAGAGATAGAAGCACAATATGAAGTGATAAATGGACTAAAAGAGCAAATTATAAAAGTAGAAAGCAAGAAACAAAGATTAGAACAAGACACAGAAGAGCTAATAAATAAATTATGGGAAGAATATGAATTAACTCCTAATAACAGTGACGAGTATAAAAAGCCTGATAATGTTCAAGAGGCACAAAAAGTATCAAACGATTTAAGAAAGCAAATGGCAAGCTTAGGACCAATAAATGTTGATGCAATAGAAGAATATAAAAAGATGCAAGAAAGATATGACTCTATGAATGAGCAAAGGTATGACATAGAAGAATCCATTAAAAAGATTAGAGGAGTTATATCAGAGATGACTCAAACTATGCAAACTCAATTTAAAGAAAGATTTAAACAAATCAATAAAAACTTTAATGAGGTATTTGCAGAGCTATTTGGTGGTGGAAAGGCAGAACTTATACTAGAAGACGAAAATGATTTGCTAGAGTGTGGAATAGAAATAAAGGCTCAGCCACCAGGAAAAAAATTAGAGAACATGACTCTTCTTTCAGGAGGAGAAAGAGCATTAACTGCTATTGCAATACTATTTGCAATATTAAAAATAAATCCTGCACCTTTTTGTATATTAGATGAAATTGAGGCTGCTTTAGATGACGTAAATGTTGCAAGATATGCAAATTACTTAAAGAAGTTTAGCAAAGAAACTCAATTCTTAGTAATAACACATAGAAAAGGAACTATGGAAATTGCAGATACTGTCTATGGTGTCACAATGGAAGAAAAAGGAATAAGTAAACTTTTATCTATTAATTTGAAAGGATAGAATAAAAATAGATATTTAAGAAATTTTCTTAAATGTCTATTTTCTTTTTGTAATAATTAAAATAAAAGTGAATACAATTTATTAATTACTGGACAAGTAAATAAAAACAAAAGGAGGAGCTTTTATGTGGCACACAAAAGATTCAAGGCAAGTTTTAAAAGAGTTAAAAACAAATGAAAGGATAGGACTAAACCAAGATGAGGTAGTAGCAAGATTAGAACAGTATGGAAAAAACGAACTACAAGAAAAGAAGAAAGAAAATTTATTTATAAAATTTATAAAACAATTTAATGATTTTATGATAATCACGTTGATTGCAGCGGCAATAATTTCTGCAGTAGTATCCAAAATGAATGGAGAAGGAGATTACATAGATTCTATAATTATTGTTGCGATAGTAATATTTAATGCCATTATGGGACTAGTTCAAGAAGAAAAAGCAGAAAAATCTATAGAAGCATTAAAGAAAATGTCTGCACCAAAAGCAAGAGTAAAAAGGGGCGGAAAAATAGAAGAAATAGATTCAGAAAATGTTGTACCAGGAGATATTTTAATTTTAGAAGCGGGAAATTTTGTACCGGCAGACTGCAGAATAATTGAAAGTTTTGATTTAAAAATAGAAGAGTCATCATTGACTGGAGAAACAATACCAAGTGAAAAAGAAGCGAATATTATTTTAAAAAATGAAACCACAATGGGAGATATGAAAAATATGGCATTTGCAACAACTATTGTTGTAAATGGAAGAGGAATTGCTGTATGTACTAATACTGGAATGAATACAAAAGTTGGAAAAATAGCAGGAATGATAATTGAAGATGAAAATTCAGAAACTCCACTTCAAAGGAAATTAGGAGAAGTAGGAAAAACTCTTGCAATAGCATGTATGGTAATTTGTGCATTAATATTTGTAATAGGAATATTTAAGAAAATACCAATAATAGAAATGTTTATGACTTCTGTAGGACTTGCAGTTGCAGCAATTCCAGAAGGATTACCTGCAATTGTTACAATAATGCTGTCAATTGGAGTAACTAAGATGGCAAAAAAGAATTCTATAATTAGAAAATTACCAGCAGTAGAAACTTTAGGTGCAAGTAGTGTCATTTGTTCAGATAAAACAGGAACACTTACTCAAAATAAAATGACTGTTGTAGAAATAAGAAACGCAAGTGGAATAATTAAAGAAAAGACGGCAATTTTAGAACTTGCGACAATGTGCACAGACACAGTTATAAATAAAGATGAAGTACTAGGAGAGCCTACAGAAGTTGCGCTTACAAATGCAGCACTTAAAGAAAATTTAAGTAAAGATATATTGTATAGAAATATGCCAAGGATAAATGAAATTGCATTTGATTCAAAAAGAAAATTAATGACTACAATACATAGAATAGGAGATAAATATAGGATAATTACTAAAGGTGCACCAGATGTTTTAATAAATAGGTGTTCTAAATATTATGATGAAGGAAGAATACAAAGTATTTATAGTAAAATAAGTGCAATAGAAAATCAAAATAATCAAATGGCAGAAAGAGCATTAAGAGTAATAGGAATTGCATATAAAGATGTAGAAAAATTACCTAATAATATATCTTCGGAGACTATTGAAAGTGATTTAATATTTGTTGGGTTAATAGGAATGATTGATCCACCAAGAGAAGGAGTTAAAGAGGCAATAAAAACATGTAAAAGAGCAGGCATAAAAATTGTAATGATAACAGGAGACCATTTAAAAACTGCTGTTGCAATTGCAAAGGACTTAGGAATAATGACAAGAGGAGACCTAAGTATAGATGGAACAAATTTAGAAAGAATGTCACAAGAAGAACTTGAAGAGAATATAATGAAATATTCAGTTTTTGCAAGAGTTTCTCCAGAACATAAAGTAAGGATTGTAAAAGCTTTTCAAAGTAAAGGCAGAATTGTTGCAATGACAGGAGATGGAGTAAACGATAGTCCTGCTTTAAAAAATGCAGATATAGGAATAGCAATGGGAAAGGGAGGAACTGATGTCGCAAAAAATGCTGCAGATATGATACTAACAGATGATAATTTTGTAACTATAGTAGAAGCAATAAAAGAGGGAAGGACTATATATGACAATATAAAAAAGGCTGTTCACTTTCTGATTGCAACAAATATTGGTGAGATTGTGACTATTTTTGTCGGACTTATTATGGGAATAAAGTCTCCACTTCTTGCAATACAATTACTTTGGGTAAATCTTGTAACTGACTCACTTCCAGCAATTGCAATAGGTTTAGAAAAACCTGAAAAAAACATAATGAATAGACTGCCTAGAAATCCTAAAAAGAGTTTATTTGCAAATGGGCTATGGAGTTCAATTATATTAGAAGGAATAATGATGGGAATGCTTACTTTAGTTGCTTTTTCAATGGGAAATAAATTATGGGGTCTAGAAGTTGGAAGAACAATGGCTTTTGTAGCAATAGGATTAATTGAGTTAGTTCATAGTTTAAATATTAAAAGTGATGAAAGTATATTTAAATCAGGGATATTTGAAAATAAATTTTTAGTTGGAGCATTTGTACTTGGAGCATTTATGCAAGTGGTAGTTGTAGTAGTTCCACCGCTTGCTAAAATATTTAGTTTGAGCTTATTAAATATGTATCAGTGGCTTATAGTAATTTTAATATCTATGCTACCTATAGTAATAATGGAAATACAAAAGATGTTTAGAGGTGCAAATGTAAACTTTTCAAATTTGAAAATGAACTACAAAGGAAATATAAACTTATAGGTATACATATTGGGTAAAATTATCAGATAAAAAATATATAAGAATTTAAAATATGAAGTTATTAACTAATCTTTTTATTTGGTGAAGTATATTCAACTATATCTGAAACTGAACAATTAAGATAATTACAAAGTCTTGCTAGAACACCAATATCAAGTCTTGCAGAGTCACCATTGATTAACCTTTTTAGAACTTTAAAATCTGTATTTGTATCACGCATAAGCTTGTTAATGCTTATGCCTTTTTCTTTTAAAACATCACCAAGTTTAAAAGAGTAAATACCATTTTCTATTTGCACTTGAACCATAAGTATCTCCTAAAATTGATTTATAAAGTCATTATATTATTTTTCAAAAACTCTTGACTATTGGCTATATGACTAATAGTACTACCAAAAATGAAAATTGTAAAAAAATACCATAAAAATAGAAAGAAAAATGAAAAAATATTAAAATTTTAATAAAGTAAGTTAAAAAGCTTGATTTTTAAAGCTTTTTCTGATAAAATACTATATGTTATGAAAATACACACACAAATACAGTTTAAAAGCAGTGCTTTTGTAAATTCTTATTCATGCAAAAGTTCTTTTGAATGCTTAAATATTTGTGGAGGTAAAAACTAAAAGGAGGAACAAAAAATGGCAGTAGTTGCAATGAAACAATTACTAGAAGCTGGTGTTCATTTTGGACATCAAACAAGAAGATGGGATCCTAGAATGGCTGAATACATATTTCAAGCTAGAAATGGTATCCATATCATAGACCTACAAAAAACATCTAAAAAAATAGATGAGGCTTATGAATTTTTAAGAGAACAATCTGAGGAAGGAAAAACAGTTTTATTTGTTGGAACAAAGAAACAAGCTCAAGATTGTATGAAAGAAGCTGCTGAAAAATGCGGTATGTACTATGTAAATCAAAGATGGTTAGGTGGAATGCTAACAAACTTTGCTACAATAGAAAAAAGAATTCAAAGATTAAATGAATTAGAAAAAATGGAAGAAGACGGAACTTTCGATGTATTACCAAAGAAAGAAGTTACTCTTCTTAAAAAAGAAATGGACAAATTAAATAAAAACTTAGGCGGAATCAAAGAAATGAAAGAAATGCCAGGAGTTATATTTATAGTAGATCCAAAGAAAGAAAGAAATGCTATATTAGAAGCAAGAAAATTAAACATACCAACAATAGGATTAATTGATACAAACTGCAATCCAAATGATGTTGATTATGCTATTCCAGGAAATGATGATGCTATAAGAGCAGTTAAATTAATAGCTGATTGTATGGCAAATGCAGTTATCGAAGGCAGACAAGGTGAAGCTCAAGAAGTTTCTGAAGAAGAACAAGTAGCTGAAAGCGAAGAACCAACAACAATGGAAGAAGTTGTTGCAGAATCTGAAGATGCTGAATAATTTTTAAAGAATATAAATTAAAATGATACCAAGGAGGGTAGGGCTGCTGCCCTATCCTTTAATGTTTATAAAAGGAGGAAATATAATGATTAGCGCAAGCCAAGTAAAAGAATTAAGAGAAAAAACAGGTGCAGGAATGATGGAGTGCAAAAAAGTACTTACAGAAACTGATGGAGATATGGAAAAAGCAATGGATCTACTTCGTGAGAGAGGAATCACAAAAGCTGCTAAAAAGTCATCAAGAATAGCTGCTGAAGGATTAGTAGATGCTTATGTATCAGAAGATGGAAAAGTAGGAGCTGTATTAGAAGTAAATGCTGAAACAGACTTTGTTGCACAAAACGCTGAATTCCAAAAATTTGTTAAAGAAGTTGTTGAGCAAGTAGCTAAAACAAATCCAGCAAATGTTGAAGAATTATTAGCTCAAAAATCATTAGTAGAAACTGACAAAACAATTCAAGAAGTTTTAACAGGAAAAATCGCAACAATAGGAGAAAACATATCAATAAGAAGATTTGCAAGATATGAAACAGCCGATGGACTAGTTGCTAAATATATCCATGGAGATGGAAAAATTGGTGTATTAGTAGAAATGAAAAATGCTGATGAAACTTTAGCAAAAGATATATGTATGCAGATTGCAGCTGCAAAACCAGAATTCTTAAATAGAGAAGATGTACCAGTTGAAAGATTAGAAAGAGAAATGGAAATACTAAAAGTTCAAGCTATGAACGAAGGTAAGCCAGAAGCTATAGCTGAAAAAATGGTACTAGGAAGAGTTAATAAATTCTATGGAGAAATCTGCTTAGTAGATCAAGAGTTTGTTAAAAATCCAGACCTAAAAGTTAGTGAATTATTAAAACAACATGGAGCAGAAGTTGTAAAATTTGCAAGACTTGAAAGAGGAGAAGGAATCGAAAAGAAAGAAGAAAACTTTGCTGAAGAAGTTGCAAAACAATTAAAATAATAATTGAAATATAGCATCTTAAAATAAGAGGAAAATGGAGAATAGGGAAACTTATTTTACATTTTCCTTTTTTAAAAAGTTGCTCTTTTATTGATGAATTGATATAATACCTAATAAAGGAGAAAAAATAATGATATTTAAGAAAAAAACTAAGGTAAAAGAAAGTAATGTTACAGAAATAAGTAAAGAGAGTTTAGAAAAAAAAGTGAATATAAAATTTACAATTATTGCAGTGCTTGCAATAATAATATTTAGTGCAGTATTAGCACCCATAACATTACAAAATGATACATATTATACAATAAAAATTGGAGAGCATATAATAAATACCAAAACAATTGATATGGTAGATCCATTTTCTTGGCATAATGATTTAGCATATACTTATCCGCACTGGTTGTATGATGTGTTTATATATTTAGTATATGCTATTGCAGGAATGAAGGGAATATTCATTTCAACGGTTATATTGTCAAGCATTTTGGGTGTTGTAATGTATTTTACTAACTGTAAAATATCTAAAAATAAACTTGTGTCATTTTTGGTAACACTTGGAGCAATGTATTTAATGAAAGGCTTTATTGCAGCTAGAGCTCAGCTAGTAACTTTTATATTATTTGAACTTGCTATTTTATGTATAGAAAATTTCTTAGAAAAGAAGAAAATAAGATATGCAGTTGAAATAATTATAATTTCTACTCTTATAGCTAATATTCACTGTGCTGTTTGGCCATTCTTATTTATTTTATTTATGCCATATATAGGGGAGTATTTAGTATTTTCAGTAATAGATTTTTACCCAATTTATAGAGTTCTAATTGCTTGGAATAAATTAAAGTTAAAGAAGTACCAGAAAAAGAATGATGAAGTAAATATAAAGAAAATAGATGAAAAAATAGAAAGAATAAATAAAAATCATCAAATAGAACTTGAAGAAAAAGAGGAAAAGAGAAAAAATCCATATAGGATTAGATACAATAAAAATTCAGCTTGTAAATGGTTAATTTTAATAATGATACTATGTGCATTTACAGGACTTTTAACTCCTCTTGGAGATACCCCATATACATATTTAGTAAAAACAATGCAAGGAAATACTACTAAGAGCATAAGTGAGCATTTGCCATTAACACTAATAAATAATAAGCCAATTTTGATAGTGCTTACAGCAACAATTGCAATGCTAATATTTACAAAAGTAAAAATAACGTTAAAAGATCTATTTATGTTAGCAGGACTAACTCTTTTGATGTTTATGTCGAGGAGACAAGCCTCAATGCTTGTACTATTTGGAAGTGCAATTGTGGCAAAGATGATAGCTAGCCTATTTGAAAAGTATGATGAAAAAGGAACTAAGAGAGTAGAAAAAGGAATTGTAACTGTAATTGGAACTGTAACTGTATTTGCAATTACTGCACTATTTGCTGTAGCTCAAATAAAACCTAAAGTTAATGATAAGTTTGTAAATGCTAATAATTATCCTGTTGAAGCAGCTAAGTGGATAAAAGAAAATTTAGATGTTGACAATATTAAACTATATAATGAATACAACTATGGAAGTTATTTATTATTTGAAGGAATACCAGTGTTTATAGATTCAAGAGCTGATTTATATGCTCCAGAGTTTAATAAAAGAGTTGGAGAAGAAAAAGGTAGAGATATTTTTTCGGATTATATAAATACATCACAAATATCAACATACTATGAAAATACATTTGAAAAGTATGGAATAACACATGTAATATTATATAAAAATGTAAAGACCAATTTATTTTTATCAAGAGATAAAAATTACAAAGAATTATATTCTGATGATCGTTTTGTAATATATGAAAGACTAACAGCAGATAAATAAAAGGGGCTAAATAACCCTTTTTATCATATTATGAAAGAGGATAAATTGTGGAAAAAGTAGTAATTAAAGTAACTGAAAATGAAAATAAAAGATTAGATATATATATATCAGAAGCATATAAAATGCTATCAAGAACAGCTATTAAAAGATTGTTAGAAGAAGAAAAAATTCATGTAAATGGAAAAGTAGAAAAATCTTCATATAAAGTAAAGAATGGAGATAATATTGAAATAGAGATTCCAGATGCCAAAGAAACTAAATTGGAGGCACAAAATATCCCAGTACCAGTAATTTATGAGGACAAGGATATAATAGTTGTAAATAAGCCTAAAGGAATGGTAGTTCATCCAGCTAATGGGAATCCTGATGGAACATTAGTAAATGCAATACTTGCAATGTGCAAGGGAAGTCTTTCAGGGATAGGTGGAGAAATAAGACCAGGAATAGTGCATAGATTGGATAAAGATACATCTGGATTATTAATAGTAGCAAAAAATGACGAAGCGCATATTAAAATGAGTAAACAAATTCAAGATAGAAAAGTTGAAAAAAGATATATAGCATTAGTCAGAGGGAATGTTCCGGATGATGAAGCAACAATAGATATGCCAATTGCAAGATCAAAAATAGATAGAAAGAAAATGGCTGTTGATAAAAATGGAAAAGAGGCTATAACTCATTTTAAAGTTTTAAAGAGATATGGAAATTATACATTATTAGAAATAAAAATAGATACTGGCAGAACTCATCAAATAAGAGTTCATATGTCTTATATAGGTTATCCAGTAGTAGGCGATAGTGTGTATTCAAGTGGAAAAAATGAGTTTGGAGTAGAAGGACAAATGCTTCATGCAAGATATTTAAAATTTAAACATCCAATAACAGGAAAAGAGTTAAATCTAGAAGCTCCGTTACCAGAAGATTTTGAAAAAATTATAAAACAGTTAGAAAGTAGATAGGAAAGGAGGAAAAAATGGAAGAAAGACTACAAAAATATTTAGCAAATCAAGGAATTGCAGCAAGAAGAAAGTGTGAAGAATTTATTTTAGATGGAAGAGTAAAAGTAAATGGTGAAGTTGTCACAGAACTTGGAACTAAGATAAATCCAGAAGTTGATAAAGTTGAATTTGATGGAAAAGAAGTAAATAAAGAAGAAAAGAGAGTATATATTTTACTAAATAAGCCAATTGGATATGTAACAACAGCAAAAGACCAATTTGACAGACCAACAGTTTTAGACCTAGTAAAAGTGAAAGAAAAAGTTTTACCAGTAGGCAGACTTGATATGTATACTTCTGGAGCACTCATATTATCAAATGATGGCGATTTCATAAATAAGGTTACTCACCCAAAAAATGAAATAGAAAAAACATATACTGTTACAGTAAAAGGAATTGTAAATGATGAGGATGTAAAAAGGCTAAGCCAAGGTGTTAAAATAGATGATTATGTATCAGGCAAAGCAAAAGTAAAAATTTTAAAAACTGATGAAGAAAAAAATATATCAAGACTTGCAATAACAATTCACGAAGGAAAGAATCGTGAGGTAAGAAAAATGTGTGAAGCAATAGGCAAAAAAGTGTTAGCTTTGCACAGAAGAAGTGTAGCTGGATTAGATGTAAAAAATATGCAGATAGGTACATGGAGATATTTATCAGCAAAGGAAGTTGCTGATATACTTGACAAATAATTATAAATATTGTATAAAAGAAATGTAGCAAGGTTTGCTATAGAAGGGAGTTATAATACTTTTTAGAGTATTATAGAATATAGATATGGTCGAAGATCAAGATATTAAAACTAAGGTATCTCCTTTTGCAATAAGAGAAGGAGAAATTAAAGTATTTGATGGTAAAGATGGATATGTGTCTATGAACCAAATAATTGAGAAAATAAATATAGGACATATATCAGAAGTACATTTTAAAATAATGGAGCTTATAAATGAATTTGAATTCATGACATCAAGACAAATTTATCAATTATTGGATAAAGAAAAGTATGAGATTAAATCTCAAGACAAGCTAAACAATAAGCTTGAACAACTTGTTAAATCTAAAATCCTTACAAGGTATTATTTTAATGCAGAAGAGGGAAAAGGAATTTATAGAATATATTGCTTGGAAAAAATGGGAAAATATTTACTAAATTCAAGAGATATAGAATGTAGATGGCAACCAACAGATAATACAAAAACTGTTGCAATAATTAAGAAAAGACTAGCTGAAAACCAAACTTTAATAGCATACAAAAATAAAGTAAAGGCATTTGAAAGCTTTCAAGTAAAGGTTCCACTTAAAGCAAAAAACTCAGGAAAGACATTTAAAGCCACAGGTGGTAGAGTAACTTTAAGTAAAAATGATAAGAAATTAGATTTTATATTTGAAGTAGTTCGTAGAGATGACGATTGGGAAAATAAGTTTATCGAAAAAATGAAATTATATAAAGATTTCTATGAGAACTTCGAACCAATGGATTCTGGATTTATGAATATGCCACAGTTAATCATTTTATGTGAAGATGAAAGACATATGGCAGAAGTATTTAAAGTTATAGTTATGAACAATTTAGAAATAGCAAAAATAAATTTATATTTTACAACTGATTTAAGACAAAATGCTGAGACACTAGAAAATAGTTTGATTACATTTAAACTAGATAGTGAAACTAAAAAATATAAGGTAGAAGAAGGAGAAGTAAAACTTCTTTCATAGATAAATAAAAAAGCGCTATTTGCATAATAGCGCTTTTTTTTATTGTTATTTATTTTTCTTTAAGTTTATAACTATTGCATCTTCATTGTCAAATAAGAATTTTGAATCAGATGTATCTGTTTTTATTGGGTCAATTTCAACTGCTGAATCTTCTTCATCAAAATGATACTTAGATAAATTTTGTTTTCTGGTTTTTGGAGAATTATCTTCATCTTCTTTTATATGAGAACCAGAACTTAAATTGAATTTATCAAATTGATATTGTTTAACTTTTTTGCTTTCATAATATGAAGCACTCAAAAAGTTTAAGTCAACTATACCAGTATCGCTTTTTCCGCCTAAATTTCTTAATTTATAAATACATTGTTTGAACTTTAATGCTTGAATCTTACCTGGTTTATATTTAGTTTTATCAGCATATTTTATTCCAGTTAATTTAGGATCATATGCGCCTTTAGCTGTATCGTAACTGTTTCCAAAATCCCATTCCTTTTTATTACCAATTTCAATAGACCACCAATCATTATCTTCTGGTGAATTATTACCAAATACAAATTTGTTTGAACAATTTGAAGTAATAATTTGCCTATGTTTTTTATCAGCTCCATCTAGTTGTGATAGGTTTTGAACAGATACAACTGTTGAAACTTTATATTTTCTATATAATGTAAATAATGAATCAGTAGAGTCGCAAACGAAATCAGCAAATTCATCAATGTATAAGAAGTGAGGAATTCTAGTTTTTTCATCACCAGTACGTCTTAGCACTGAATGTTGCATTAATAGTATTGCAAATAAACCAAATGCTATATGAGTATTTTGACCTAAGTCACCTCTACGCGTGCAAATTAAAGTAATTTCACCATTTTTTAATGCTTTATCAAAGTTTATATTGTTAACTCTGTTGCATAATACATTTCTTAAGTTTGGATAACGTAAAAATTCTTCTAATTGAGTAGATACCAACCTAACATATTTTTGTAAATCATCATTGTGTGAAGATTCTGGATAGAAATATCTTTCAAGGTATGTAATTACTGATGAATGTCTACGAGCAAGAACCTTATCTTGTTTTAGTTCTTCGCATAACACTTTTACTTTTGAAAAATCATTTAAACAATCAAATAAATCTTCAAGAGTAGGTAAATCGTTATCATTTAATCTAGGATAAATTTCTTTTAATAATATAACTAAGTTCTCAATGATTTGCCTTGATGTATTCTCAAGGAAAGTAAACTCGGCATCATGAGAAATAGAACCTACAGAAGTACCTCTTAAAACTGTTGATATTGCAATTGCAGTTTGTATAGGGTCATCATATATAAAAGGATTTAATCCAATTGAGTTTTCATCCATAGGATCTAATAAATTGTATTTTAGTTTGTAAGCTTTTAAAACTTTTTTAATATGATTTATTGACTCTATATCAGAAGTCATATATGTAATACCTAAATTTTTATAAATATAATTGTTACCATTATTAGCAATTATAAGTTTTTTCATATAAGTATTGTATGTTCCAATTTTATTTTCGATTGGAGCAAGCATATTTAAATTGAAATTTTCATTGATATATTCATTTGTATATGGGCAAAGTAAAGTTGCAAGACCTGTTTTTAATGCGGTAAATCCCATTTCTTTAGATATTTCTTTAAAGAAATATTTTTTATCTATATCTTGAGCAATCATCGGCTCAAATAACATAGAAGTTTTTCCAGAACCTGAAACACCTGCTATAAGTGTAGGGTAAAATCTTTTTTCTTCAGCTATTTTTACAGTCTTACCTTTTTCATCATCTGTACCAAATTTTAATTCACAAGTGAAAGCTCCCCAAGAAGCTGATTTATCTGCTAAACTGATTCCACCATAATCTTCGATTGAATCTGACATATCTTTAGAATCATTAACGCCTGTAATAAGCCATTTTATAACTCCATAGAATGTAGTTAAAGGTATATAAAGAGCTACTGCAGAAAATGCAGGTCTAATTAATGAATAGAAATTAGTAACTATGTCCGAAAAAGCTGGAACTGATAAAAATAACATCCAACCTGTTAGATTCATCCATTGCACAAACATAGAAACTACGACTATATAAAATGATACTATAAATACATCAAATATTTTATGTTTTGCACTCTTATCACTTGCATACTTCGAAGAGAACGAAAATAAAAATGCAAATACCGGACATGCCATAGCAAATGTATAACCTAATGGACTCCAGTAATCAACTGCGATTCCGGTAAAAATCATAATAATCATTTCTACAACCCTATCGATTATTATATATATTGAAATCAGCGTTAATATATATGTAAAAAAAGTATTACGATCAGTTTTTAAATACTTTAATAATTTATCTAATAATTTCAAAAAATCACCACTTTCAATCAAAATTTCTAACACATATATTATCCTATAAATTTGCTAAAAATACAAGTGTTTTAGGTAAATTTGTGGGATTTTATTATCATATTAAAAAAGATATTGAATATAGATTTAAAGAAAAACAAGAGGAGTAAATATGTTAAAAGAAAAAACTCAAACATTTAGTCAATCTATACTTACACTTATGCTATCACAAGTGATAATAAAACTATTTGGAATTGTGTATAAATTATATTTAACAAATAAACCAGGTTTTGGAGATAGTGGAAATGCAATTTATGCAGGGGCATTTCAGATATATATGTTAGTACTTACAGTAGGATGCATTGGTATTCCAAATGCTGTTGCAAAGCTTATATCAGAAAGAGTATCAATAGAAGATTATAGAGGAGCTAAAAAGATATTTAATGTTTCATTTATTTTACTTTCCTTTATAGGTTCTTTTGGAACTATATTCCTGTTTTTGTTTGCACATGTAATTGCTAATTACTGGATAAAAATACCCGAAACAGAACTTTCAATAATGATTTTAGCTCCATCTGTATTTTTTGAAGCAGTAATTGCAGTATTTAAAGGCTATTTCAATGGCTACCGAAATATGAAACCTATGGCAAAATCACAGACATTAGAACAAATTATTAAAACGGTTTTTTCTATAATTATAGTAGAAAGCATTTGTATATTTATTGAAAAAAATACGAAAGTGATGGCAGCAGGGGCAAATCTTGCTACAACTATTTCTACATTTATAAGTCTTATGTATCTATTTAAAATTTATTTTAGAGAGAGAAAAGAAGAAAGAATTTTTTACAAAAGATATATAAATAAAGTAGAAGAACGCAGAGTAATTACTATATTAAAAGACATTTTAATAATAGCTATGCCGATGACTTTAAGTGCTGTTTTAGGTTCAATAAATAAAAACATTGATTCAATTACAATAATAAGAGGACTTACGAATTTTTTAAGTAGGGAAGAAGCACAAATTCAATATGGTATATTAAGTGGAAAAATTGATATGCTTGTAACATTGCCGCTTTCCTTTAATATTGCTTTTGCAACAGCATTAGTTCCTAATATTGCATCTGCAAGAGCAAGAGGTGATTATAAAAGTATTAGTAATAAAGTATCATTTTCTATTCTTGTAAATATTTTAATAGGTTTGCCTTGCTGTGTTGGAATTTTTGCATTTGCAAAGCCTATATTAAATATGTTATTTCCTAATGCAAGTTCAGGAGCATTTATACTGCAAATAAGTAGTTTATCTTTAGTGTTTTTAACAGTAGAACAGACAATTATAGGAACATTGCAAGGTCTTGGAAAAAATTTTATTCCACTAGTAGGGATGTTATGTGGAGTGCTTGCAAAACTGGCAATAAATTTAACACTGGTGAAAATAAATCCAAACGATTTTATTTTAGGAGGAATTGCAGGAGCTGCATTTGGAACTGTAATATGTCACATAATAACAAGTTTTATTGGATTTATTCAGATTAAAAAGTACATAAATTTAAAAATGAATTTTATAGACTATGTTTTAAAACCTATAATAGCTACTTTTACAATGATAATATTTTCAATTGGCATATATAAATATGTAGATAAATTTGTAAGAGGAAATGTTGCACTAATTATTGCAATTTTTATTGCAGTAATACTATATGTATTTATGATTTTTAAGTTAAGAATATTAAAAAGAAAAGACATAAAAATATTGAATTTTAAATGAAATTTATGAATAAATTTATTATAAAGGAGATAGAATATAATAAAAAATAGCCAATAAACACACTCATAAATGTGATTGAAATCTGAAAAAAACGATATTTCTAAGAAAAACAGCAAAAAAAGAAGGATTTTAGCAAATATTGGCGAATAATGTTTATAGTAGAGAGATTCTACTACATAATAAAGAATCTTATTAGGAGGTAATTTTTAAATGAACAAATCTGATTTAATCGCAGCTATATCTGCTAAAACAGGAACAACAAAGAAAGATGCTGAAGCAGCTTTAAACGCATTCGTTAGCGTTGTAACAGAAGCTTTAGAGAAAGATGAAAAAGTTCAACTAGTTGGATTTGGTTCTTTCGAAGTTAGAAAAAGAGCAGCTAGAAAAGGAAGAAATCCACAAACTAAGGAAGAAATCAAAATACCAGCATCAAAAGCACCAGTATTCAAAGCTGGAAAAGCATTAAAAGATTTAGTAAACAACAAATAGTTTGAGCTAATATAAAATATGAATATTCATATAGATACATAAGTAGATAAAATACTTATGTATTTTTTTATTTAAAGTAATTTTGATGTCGAAATTTGATATATATTATAATAAGCCTTTTCTTTTTTTCTTGAATGTGGTAAACTATCCATGATATTTTGAAAGGAAAAGAAAAAATGGAAATATTGGGATTGGATATTAGAATATACTTTTTATTATTTATGATATATTCTGTTATTGGATGGTGTATGGAAGTGACATGCAAATTGATTCAATATAAAAGATTTATAAATAGAGGTTTTTTAATTGGGCCATATTGTCCAATATATGGATATGGAGCAATTCTGATAACTATTCTACTAAAAAAATATATATATGATCCATGGGTTTTATTTGTAATGGCAATTTTAGTTTGTGGAACGTTAGAGTATTTAACTAGCTTTTTTATGGAGAATATATTTAAAGCTAGATGGTGGGATTATAGTCAAAGAAAATTCAATTTAAATGGAAGAGTGTGTTTAGGAACAATTATACCTTTTGGAATATTAGGATTGTTTATAATGTATGTTTCAAATCCTTTTTTGTTAGATAAATTAGAATTAATACCTGAAGTTTGGCTAAATTGGATTTCTGGAATATTATTTTCTATATATATAGTAGACAATATTGTATCAACATTTGTAATAAGATATGTAAAAAAAGCAGAGTTGATTGCAGGAAAAGATTTAGACAATACAGAGGAAATGACAACAAAAGTAAAGGAAATTTTAGAAAACAAATCAGTATTACATAGAAGATTAGTAAAAGCATATCCAACACTTATTGCTATAAAATCAAAAATAGATAAAAAGACAAAGGAAATAAAGCAAAACATAGTGGAACAAAAAGATGAAATTACAAGAAAAGTTGAAAATACTGCTCATAAGGTTACTAAAACAGCAAAATCAGCAAAAGAAAAAATTGTACCAAGAAATAAAGAAGAAAAAACGAAGGAAAGTGAAAAATAATGGAATATAAGTTTGAAGTACCTGGAACGATAGTTGGAAAAGAAAGACCGAGAGTAAATACATACACATTAACAGTGTATACACCTAATAAAACAAAAGATTATGAAAATTTAATTGTTCAATATTTTTACATAAATTATCCGGGTGCACAAATTCTAGATGGAAGAATATCGATAGAAATTATTGCATATATGAAAATTCCTAAAAGTACAAGTAAAGCAAAGTTTGAAGAGATGATTACAAATAAAATAAGTCCTATAAAAAAGCCAGACGCGGATAATATTGGGAAAGTTGTATTAGATGCATTAAATAAAGTTGCATTCAAAGATGATAATCAAGTAAGTAAAATTATGGTTGAAAAAAGATATGGAGAAGAAGAAAAAATAGAAATAAAAGTAAATGAGTACTAAAGATTAGTACTCATTTATTTTTGGATATAGACCAATAGAAATAAGACCACAGACACCAACTAAAGCGTAAATGATTCTACTTATTACACTCATACTACCAAAAATTGTAGCAACTAAGTCAAAACTAAATATTCCTATTAGAAGCCAATTAATTGCACCAATTATTACAAGAGTAAGAGCAATGTAATATAAAACTTTCATGATAGCCCTCCATAATAAATCTATAAATTAGATTTTTATTAGTATGACAAAAATTGTAGAAAATATGCAAAAATAAATTTTACTTATCAAGTATGTTTGGAAAGTCATAAATAAAATTGCAAAATTATTTTATAAAATGTACAAACTTTTGTTTATTTATAGTTTGTAATATGTTATACTTTTGAAAAGTGAGGTGAAACTATGAATGATGAAATTCACAATAATATTGAAAAAACTGAAATTTTATTAAATAGTATTAATAATTCTGATACTATTCAGTTTTCTGAATGGACTAAAGAAAAAGCTAATTTAAGATATAATGGAAAAATTCCTAAATTTCCAATATATAATAATTTTATTTATTGGTGTAATCTTGGAATAAATATTGGAAGTGAACAAGATAAATTAAGACCTGTTTTAATGTTAAAAACTTCTAAAAATTCTCCTATATGTACTATTCTTCCATTAACGACAAAAAGATTAAAAGATGGTTTCTGGTTTCATATTGACTTAGAAAAAGTTGATTCTACTGTTTTAGTTGAGCAATTAAAAGTTGTCAGTAAAATAAGAATTACAGATCCATATAGAAGAAAAGGACAATTAGTTACTATTTCAACAAATGATTGGAATAAAATTAATTTACAACTTGAAAGTCTGTATAGATTGAGACCATTAAAAAATAAATAAAATTCTAAATTTTACTTGACTTTCTAATATAAAAAAATTATAATTAAATTAATAAAACATTAGTGTCCGTTCTGAAAAGAACGTAATCATTATTATCCGATAGCTCAAAAGGCTATCGTTTTTTTGTTTTTAGAAAAAATAACTTGTAGGCTGAAATTTTGAAATAACTTTAGTACATTAGGAATAAGGAGATACTGAAAAGGAAAAAATAATATAATATTTAGTACATATAATTTAAAAATCTTCATATATTACTACTACATTAGTGTCCATAGCATTTTGTTATGTGAGTCATTAGTAAAAAAGAAATTCTGTTTATAAACAGAGTTTCTTTTTTATATACAAGATATTTTAATATTAGATACAAAAGAACAAATTATCCCAACTGCTATTTAGGTAATTTGTTTTAAAAATACATTTATAAAGTGTTAGAACTTTGCACATTTTTTATAAACTAAAACCCCAAGCATATCTTACGAACTGCTTGAGGTTCTAATGGTGCAGATGGCCGGAATCGAACCGGCACGGTTTATTCAACCGCAGGATTTTAAGTCCTGTGCGTCTACCAGTTCCGCCACATCTGCATTTCTCTGGTTGACAAAAATTATTGTACTACAAGAATATATAAATTGTCAAGAGAAATTTTAAAAAATATAAAAATTAATTGAAAATTTTTTTAAACATTGATAAACGATTAGACAAAAATAATATAATAGAGAAATTTGTCGAATTTTGACGAACGAAAAAGTGAATATTATTCATAATACATGTTATAATAATAATGCGAAATAATAAAAAATGTGCATAAATCAAGAAACTAAACCTAAAATACAAATACTATGGTAAAAATTAGTAAAAAACATGAAAATAATTCGCCATAGCGAAAGCTATATGTGATTAAATAATTAAAATTAAACTATAAGATAAAAGATTTGGTGAAGTATATGCATATAGAAATATTGATAAAAGAAGAAAGAGAAAAAAAAGGGATGACATTGTCAAAACTTTCAAAAAAGAGCGGAGTATCTGCTGCACATTTAAGTGACATAGAGAAAAATTTTAAGTCACCTAGTTTATTAGTGATGGTTAAAATTGCAAAGGCTTTGGATGTTGAAATTACAAAGCTTTATAAGGTACAATGGTAGAAGTAAATATATACGAAAAAAGTGTGGAAACTCTGAAAAAGTGTCTTCAAGAAAAAAAGAAGATATTATCTGAAAATGAGTGGAACCATTATGCCGTGAAAAATGGATTGTTATCAAGCAAATCCATAGAATATATATATGGAAGTAAATTCAATAAAATGTGCAGAAAATTGATAAGAAAAAAATAAATTGAATAAGCATTTGAGCAACGTAGCTAAAATATTTTGCATCAAATGCTTTTTTACGCATAAGCAAAATAAATTAAAAAAAGTACTAGACTTTTTTTATTAAATGGCTTAAAATGTAGCCAATAAATAAAGAAAGGATTTTTAATATGAATATTTGGCACGATATAGATGAAAAAAGAATTACAAAAGATAATTTCGTAGCAGTAATAGAAATACCTAAAAACTGTAAAAATAAGTATGAATTAGATAAAGAAACAGGTATGTTAAGATTAGACAGAATATTATATACAGCTACACATTATCCTGCAAATTATGGATTTATTCCAAAAACATATGCAGGTGATAATGATCCGTTAGATGTATTAGTTCTAAGTCAAGAAGAATTTTACCCTCTTACACTTGTTGAATGTTATCCAATTGGCGTAATGATAATGACTGACAGTAATGAGAGGGATGAAAAAATAATAGCAATTGCTAAAAATGATCCTTTTATGAACTGTTATAAAGAAATAAGTGAAATACCAGAACATGTAATAGCAGAAATAATGCACTTTTTTGAAGTATATAAGCAACTAGAAGGAAAAAAGACGACTGTAGATGAAATGCTTGGAAGTGATAAAGCAAAAGAAATAATTGAAAATTGTATGAATAACTATAGAGAAAAATTTGGAGAGTAAATAGAACACTAATAGGAGAGCTTAATTTATGATAGAAAAGATAATATTTAATGTATTAGCATTTTCTCTATTTACAGTTATGTTTTTTAAATTAATTAAAAAGAATGATACGAGTTATGTGTATTTGATTGTATTACAGTTTATTGGAATTACAGTAAATTTTTTTGAGTTAGTTATGGGAAGATCTTTTGGTGCAATTGCAAAGATTTTTATGTATATAACAGCTATATTTATGCCTGTTTTAGTTATAGTAATAGAAAAAATAAAGAAGATAGAACTATTTGATGTACTATATTATATATTAGCAAAAAGCCTAATGTCAGTTGGAAGATACAATGATGCTAGAAAATATTTAATACATATTATTAAAAGAGATAAAAATAATGAAAAAGCTCATGAATTATTAGCAAAAGTATATGAAAAACTAGAAAAATATGATTTGGCTTTAGAAGAATATCAAATTGTTTGTGAAATAAATTCTAAAAATTATGAAGCTATGCTAAGTATGGGAGAGATAAATAATAGAATAGGAAGAAAAAAAGAGGCGATTGCAGTTTTAGCTGATTTATTAAAGCGAAAACCTGATTATTACGAAGCAAGTATGCTACTTGGAAATATTTATTATTATGAAGAAGCCTATAAAGAGTCTACAATGATATATATGTCAGCATTAAGATATAGACCTGATAGCTATGAATTAAACTATTATATAGGTATGTCATTTACAATGCTAAATGACTTTAACAGAGCAAAAGAGTTCTATAAAAAAGCTGCTACAATAAATTCTAATTTATATCATGCAAGATTTTCTATTGGACAAATTGAATTAATAGCAGGTGAAATTGAAAACGCCAAAATGGAATTTATGCAGTGTATAAATATTGAAGAGCTAGAAACGGAAGCATATTATTATATTGCAAGAGTTGCAATGATAAATGGAAATTTGGAACAAGCACAAAATTATGCAAATATTGCAATTGAAGAGAATCCTTTAATGTATGACAGAATGGCAGAGGAAAATATATTTTCTCCAATAATTGAGAAAATACATAAACCACAAAATGGAAGTAAAAGAAAGACCGAAAAAGAAATAACTCAAAGGGAAAAAATGATTGACATACATTTGCATGAAATGACAAATTTAGTTGGAAAGCTTAGTAACAACGACCTTGATATGATTGAAAATATGAAGAAAAATAAAGAAAGAATAATGGAACAAGAAAGAGATGAAATAATGTAGGAAAGTAATAATTAACTAATACTTTCAATATAATATAGAAATATTATATTGAAGGAGAGATAATATGAATGTATCTATTATAGGTGGGGATATAAGAAATTACGAACTTGCAAAAATTTTAGATAGCAAACATAATTTGAGATTATATGGGTTTGAAAAAAATGAAAATAATGTCTTTTCAAAAATAAGCTTTGAAGAAGCAATAGGGAAGAGCCAAATTATAATTACGCCGATACCAATTAGTAAGGATAATATTGTACTTAATATGCCGTTTGCAAATGAAAAATTAAGCCTAGAGGATTTTACTTGCAAATGCAGGGGAAAAACAATTATTACAGGAAATATTTTAGAAAAATATAAAAATGTATTAGAAGAAAATAATAATATTGTTAAAGATATATTAAAATTAGATGAATATGCTATTTTAAATGGAGAGCCAACTGCAGAAGGTGCAATACAAATTGCAATGGAAAATACAAGAAAGGTATTGCAAAAAAGTAATATTTTGATATTAGGATATGGAAAAATAGGAAAGATCTTAGCAGCAAAGTTACAAAAATTAGATTGCAATGTATATTGCAGTGCAAGAAAGAAAAGTGATTTTGCCTGGATGGAAGTAAACAATATAAATCAAGTAAAATATGAAGAACTTTTAGAAACTATTAAGAATATGGATATTATTTTTAATACTGTACCAAGTATAATTCTAAATAAAAAAGAAATAGATAACATAAAACAAACAGCAATCTATATTGAACTTGCATCAAAACCTGGTGGAATTGATTTGGAAATAGCACAAAAATTAGAAAAAAATATAATAAATGCACAAGGGCTACCTGGAAAAGTAGCACCAGTAACATCTGCACAGATATTAGCAAAAATTTTGGAGAATATATGAAATAATAGAAAGAGGGATTTATATGGAAATTTATCAAGCATTAATTTTAGGAATAGTACAAGGGCTAACTGAACTTTTACCAGTATCAAGTTCAGCACATTTAACAATTATACCATGGCTATGTAACTGGAATATTCCAGAGTATTTTGACGTAGCACTACATTTTGGAACATTACTTGCAATTGTTTTATACTTTTATAAAGACTGGATAGGACTAATAAAAGGTGGTTACAAATATGCAGTGAAGAAAGAAAAAACTGTACAAGGAAGAATGTTTTGGTATATTGTTTTGGCAACAATACCAGGTGGATTAGTTGGATTTTTACTAGATCATTTTTTAGGTGATGCTTTAAATAGACCAATAATAATTGCTATTGCTTTAATTGTTATGGGAATTGTATTATATATTGTAGATAAAAAATCACCAAGCAAAGTAAAATATGAAGAAATGACATTAAAACAAACTTTCTTAATAGGTGTTTCTCAAGCATTAGCATTTATTCCAGGTGTTTCTAGATCAGGAGTAACTATAACTACTGCAAGAGCGATGGGAGTAAAAAGAGAAGCTGCTGCAAAATATACATTTTTATTATCAACTCCAATAGTATTTGCTGCTACTGTTTTAAAATTTAAAGATTTTGTATTTAATTTACCATTTATTATAGGAGTATTTGCAAGCTTTATAGTTGGAACGTTTGTTATTAAATTTTTATTAAAATATATACAAAAAGGTAGCTTTAAAGTATTTGCTATATATAGAATAATATTTGGAATATTCATAATAGTTGCAACCTTTATAAAATAAAAATATGGACTGTTAGCTTAGCTAACAGTCTAACTTTTTTTGCCAAGGAAAAAATGAAAAAATTTAATTAAAATTTCAAAAATATTACAAATATTACAATTAAATTACTATTTAATTGTAGTGGTTGACTTTTTTATAAAAAACGATAAAATAGTAATGTATAAGAAGAAAAAAATGACATTTTTGATAAAAAAATATAGAATTTTTCTCTTTTTTTTGCAGAACATAAGTAAAAATAAACTAATGGAAGGAATAACAAATGGCAACTTGTCTAGGAATATATATAGATAAAAACATAATTAAATATGCTAAAGTTTCTAAAGAAAAAGAAAGCCTAAAAATAGATGCTTATGGAATAAAATTCTATAGCAATTTGCTAGAAACAATAAACCAAGTTGTATCTGAAACCTTTAGTTTTAAAGTTCCTATTAGTGTTAACATTTCTGATGAAATGTACAATTATATGAACATGTCTACTTTATTAAGCAAAAAAGATTTGGAAAAAGCTGTATCTACAGAGTTTGAATCTTTATGCTATGAAAAAGACTATAATCCAAATGCCTTGGAGTCTAGATTCACATTAGTAAATGATATAAATGACAAAGATAAAGTAAGAGTTATTCATATTTCAACAAATAAAACAAAAATAGGAAAAATTTTGCAAGACTTTGAAGGTAAGATGGTTGGAACAATAGCTCCAATATCAATTAGTATTGCCAATATTGCACCTTTAAATCCAAAAGAAAATATTTTAATTGTAAATATGGAAAATAAAACAACTGTTACAACTGTTGTTGGACAAAAAGTTTATGACGTACAACAATTAAAAGAAGGTTCTGGAACAATATTAGATGCAATAAGTGAAAAAGAAAATTCTTATCTAAAAGCTTATGAAATATGTAAGAATACTACTATATATACTATGGAAGGAAAAGACTTACAAGAGGACACAGAAAATGACTATTTAAATAATATTATTCCTACATTATATAGTATAGCAAACCAAGTGAAAACAATTATAGACAATTCACTTACTAAAATAAATAAAGTATATCTTACAGGAACAGTGTCTGTTGTAAACAATATAGATTTATATTTTGAAGAAATATTAAATGGTATAAAATGTGAAGTATTAAAACCATTCTTTATAGAAGACAATCATAAGATAAATATGAAAGACTATATTGAAGTAAATTCAGCAATTGCTTTAGCATTGCAAGATCTTGAATATGGTGTAAGAGACATAAACTTTAGAAAAAAATCAGCAATTGATAAATTAAAAGAAATATTAAATACTGATATTGGTGGTGGCAAAGGAAAAGAAAAGAAAGGCTCAAAAGGCGAAAGCAAATTAAATTTGAAGATCAATGTACATCTAGAGTCACCAAAGATAAAAAAGTGGATTTTAAGAGAATTCTCAGCAGTTGTTATACTTGCACTTGCATATACAACACTTGCAAGTTTGATTCAGATGGGGGTAACTTCAAAGAAAGCTGAAATTGATAGTACAAAGGATGAAATAAATTCACAGATAAGACTAATAAATGCAGATAAAGATAAAGTTGATAAAAAGTCAGCTGATTATACAACACTTACAAATAATTTAAAAACAATTAAAAGTGACTTAACAACTAAAAATTCACTAAAGAATATGGTTACAACACTTCTTAGCCAGGTGATGAACATAATTCCAAAAGAAGTTCAATTAACTTCAATTGAGAATACATCAAATAAACATATTGTAATAGCAGCACAATCAACTAAGTATGAACAATTAGCTTATTTTAAAGCTTTATTAAAGTCAAACAATGTGCTAAATTCAGTTGTGTCTACAGCAGCTACCAAAGAAGGGGACACAATTAAAATTACAATAGAAGGAGAAGTACCATGAAAAATATAATTAGAATGATTGCTACACTTGTAGCAACGGCATTAGTAATATTATTAATGGTGAAAGGTCTTTCTATAGGTAGCATAAAGGTATATAGCATATCTGAAATAATAGAAGAAAATTCAAAATTAGATAATGAAATTAATGATTTAAACAAACTAAAAAATGAAGATTATAAAAAATCACTAGATAGTTTAAGTTCTTCAACTAAGTCTTTAGAAACATCTAAACAAAGTTATTTAGATGAAGCAAGTATAAGTACAGATAGTGAAATAAAAGAAGCAACTATTTCACAAAACTATTCAATGGAATATTTGTGGAATAAAGTAGGTTCTTACGCAACAGAAGAAGGAGTAAACCTAAAATGGGAAGTTCAATCTTCTGGAAGTGGAAAATATACATTAAATTTTACAGTAGTAGGAAGCTATATAGCAATTATAAATTATGTTTATGATGTAGAAAATGATTCTGATTTAGGATTTACAATACTAAACTTCAAAATGTCAGGATCAGATAGCTTAACTGCAACATTTAGTGTACATGATGTTTCAATAAAGGCAGAAAGTGTAACCGCTGCATCAAATATGACATCAATGCAAGATACAAGTACGCAAAGTCTTGATTCAAGTTCTTCAAGCACAAATCAGTAGAAAGGAAAGTTAAAATATGAAGTCATTTTTAAAAGAGATAATAATTATATTACTTTTATGTTTGATAATATGTTTAATTTTAGGAATAACTTTTTATAAATACATTCCTAATACAAAAATTGTGCCAAGTGAAGTTGAAAAATATAAAACATCAGAAACAATTAAAGATGAAATTGAACAAACGACAGTAGACTATTCAAATACAGCAGTTCAAAATGTTACATTTGAAATAACTGATTCAGATTTAAGACTATATAAGAATTCTGGAAGTTATTCTACTGGAAAATCAAATCCATTTGTTGTTGAAAGTGGCGATAGCACAAATACTGACACAAACACAGAAAATGGAAATAATCAAGGAAGTGGTGAAACAATAAAAAACACCACAACAAATTCAGGTTCAAACAATAATAGTGGAAAATCTGAACTAAAATAATTTAGGTTATATTTAATTTATATAAATATACAAAAAATATCAAAGGAGGAATTTATAATGTTTAAGAAAGAAAATGGTATTACATTAGTAGCATTAGTTGTTACAATAGTTGTTCTATTGATACTAGCTGGTGTTTCTATAAGCTTAGTATTAGGTCAAAATGGTCTAGTAAACAGAGCTAAAGAGGCTGCAAATGCAACAAACAAAGCTGCTACAAGTGAAAACACATCATTTCAACAATACAATGATGATGTATGGTTCAATACTTTAGTTAATGGAATGAATTAATAATTATATAAAATAGGGTTACCTTATACCTACCCAGGTAAAATAAGGTAACCTTATTTTAATATAAGCACTAATTTTATGAAAGGAATGTAAGCGTAGCTTATATAAATTGTATGAACGTAATAATATATATATTTACTTTTTTAATAGGAATAACCTTTGGAAGTTTTTTTACACTTGCAGTTTATAGAATACCACTTGGAAAAGATATAACACACGAAAGGTCTTTTTGTCCTAATTGCAATCATAAGCTAGGATTTTTAGATTTAATTCCAATATTTAGTTACATATTTTTAGGTGGAAAATGTAGATATTGCAAACAAAAAATACGCCCAAGATATTTACTTTTAGAACTTTTATCTGGAATTGTATTTGTGTTATTTGCTTTTTCTATTAAAATGAATATTTTTGCGCTAAGTGTACCAAAGATTGTATATTTAGTATTTGGCTTGCTATATATAGCTGGTCTATTTATCATATCAGGAATTGATAAAGAAAAAATACAAATACAAAATGAGCTTATTATATATTTAACTATAGTTCAAACAATGTATATAATATATCTATATACATTAGGAAATGTTGATATGTATAGATATGTTATATATCTATCTGCATTAGCAATACTTACAACAGCAAATACAATATTTTATAAAAAGAATTTAAGAGATAGTTATACTCTTAATGTTCTTTCACTTATTTGTTTAATGGCAATGTTTACATATGAATTACAAACAATAGCAACTGTTATTTTTACACTTTTAATAATCGGAATAAAAAGTATTATTGATAAAATAGTAAAGAATAGGACAAAATATATTAAGAAAGATGCAAAAAATAAGAATACTATTCCTTTTGGATTTTATCTATGTGTTACAAATATAATAATCTTATTAGTAAGTAACATTTCTGTATTTTATAATTTTTAAAGAAGGACTACTAAAATGATAAAAAGATATTTTAAAGAAAACAAAGGCGTTACTGGAGTTGACTTAGTAGTAGCAACAGTTGTAATTATAATATTTTCAGGAATTTTAACATCTTTAATGGCAAGTTTGTATAAAACGTCTGCTGAAATACAAGCAAGTAGTATAGCAATGGCATATGCTACTATTATATCAGAGAAAATTGATGAAAAGTCATTTGAAGAAGTTAGCAATAATGAAGATTTTGTAGCATATTTGAAAGCAAAAGGTGAGGTAGAAATTCCAGATGATTATAATATAACTGTTATAAAGGCATCTGAAAATGGGCTAAACTCAGAGTATATAAAGAGTATAAGTATAGTGGTGTCTTATAAAGTAATGAATAATGATAAAAGTTTAAGTTTGTCGAAACTAAAAATTAAAGAAGTTGAAAAATAAGAAAGGATTGTACTAAAAGTATGGTAAGAAAAAGTGAAAGAGGAGTTACACTTACTGAGCTTGCAGTATATATTACTGTAATGCTAATGATTTTAGCAATAATGACAACAGTTAGTACATTCTTTTACAATAACTTGGGAATACTAAAAGGTTCTGCACAATATGCAGCACAGTTTGATTCGTTTAATAGTTATTTGACAGTTGATGTAAAAAGTAATTCAGATGTTATAGTGAAAAATAACACAATAATATTTGAAAATGGAACTACATATGTGTATAATGAAGCTGATGAAGGAGTGTATAGAGAAAATCAAAAAATTGCAACAAATGTAAAATCATTTAATATATCAAAAAGAACTATCACTGTTAATAATGTTGAAAAAAATATACTAAGAGTCAACATTATAATAGGAAATAGTAGCAAAACATTATTTAATAAAACAATAGATTACACATTAAAATATTGGTAAACAAAGGAGATAAAGAATATGGCTAACAATCAACCCATAGGAATAGAACTTGTAAAAAGAGGAGTTGTATCTGAAAAAGATATAAATGAAGCATTAGATTATCAGAGAAAAAATCCTAGTAAAAAAATAGGAGATATTATTTATGAGCTAAATCTATGTGATTCTCAAGTTTTAATAAATGCAATAGGAGAAATATTAGGTGAAAAAGCAATGATTTTATCACCTTACTCAATAAAAATAGATGTAAGTGAGTATATATCTTTAGATATAGCCAAAAGAAATAAGGCAATTCCATTTGAAATTGAAGCAGGAAAGATAAAAGTTTGTTTTGCTGAAACTACAAATAGAAGAAATATTGAGGCTGTAAGATTACTTTTCCTAAATAAAGGATTAGTAATGGACAAGTATATAACATTTAATAAATGCTTAGAAGATACTTTAGATTCTCTTCAAGGAGATGTAACTGAGGATATTGATGTTAATGCTGATATATCTGAACTTGTAGACTCAATTATAAAAACGGCTATGGAAAAAAGAGCAAGTGATATTCATATTGAGCCAGAAGAAGAAAACATAAGAATAAGATACAGAATTGATGGAAATTTATTTGAAGCTGCAACAATTGAAAAAGAAAAACAATCACAGTTAATAGGAAGATTAAAAGCAATTTCAAATATGCACCAAGAAAAGCAAGAATCACAAGATGGTAGAATAATCACATACCCGGATTATAACATTCGTGTATCTTCACAAAAGAATGTAAATGGTGAAAAATTTGTTTTAAGATTATTAAAGAAAAATGCAGATGTTCAACAAATATTTGAGTTGGGATTTCCAAATGATCCAGCACTTGTAAAGAAATGTTTTGAAAAGAGAAATAGTATAGTTTTAGTTGCAGCGCCTACTGGAGAAGGTAAAACAACAACACTATATAGTATAATTGATTTTTTAGATAAGCCAGAAATCAATATTACAACAATCGAGGACCCAGTAGAAATAAGACTTCATGGATTAAATCAAATAGAGATTGACACAAAAACGTCTTTTTCTGATTCATTAAGAACTGTATTAAGACAAGACCCTGATATAATTCTAGTGGGAGAGATTCGTGATAAGGAAACTGCAGAAATTGCTATGCAAGCTGGTCAAACAGGTCACTATGTATTATCTACAATACACACAATAGATAGTGTTGAAGTAATTACAAGATTAAGAAAAATTGGTGTATCTGATTATGATATATCAAGTACACTTGCAACATCTTTATCACAAAGATTAGTTAGACGTGTATGTCCTCATTGTGCAAGAAAGAGAGAATTTACACAAGAAGAAAAAGATATAATGAATGGCATAGCAAAAAAATATAATGAAGAACTTAACTTTGATGGAAAGTTTACTTATGATACTGTTGGATGTAGCAGATGCAATAACAGCGGATTCTATGGAAGAATTGGTGTATTTGAAATTTTAAATATGACAGATGAAATAAAAGAGCTTGTTGTAAAAGATGCATCAACAATGGAAATAAGAAATAAAGCAATAGAACAAGGATATAGACCTCTAGTAATTGATGGATTTAAAAAAGTATTAGATGGATATACAACACTTGCAGAATTAAACAGAAAGTTAATAATTTATTAGGAGGTCGCAAATGATAAATATAGATAAGATTTTAGCAGAAGCAATAGAACGTGATGCATCAGATATTCATTTAATAAGTGGAATAAAACCAATGTACAGAATTGCAAGAGAATTAGTTCCAACTGATTGTTGTGATGAATTAAATCCAGATGACATGATTGACTTGTATGATTACTTTATAAGAGGAAATATTGATAAAGATAAAATATTTAAAGAAACAAGAAAGTTAGACTCTTCATTTGATTTTGAAGGTACAAGACTAAGAGTAAATATTTCTTATGAAGATGATGTACCATTATTTACATTAAGAATTATAAAAAATGATTTACCATCGTTTGATCAATTAGGAGTACCAGATATAGTAAGAAGAATGATGTATCAACCACAAGGTTTAGTTCTTGTAACTGGTAAAACAAACTCTGGTAAAACAACAACATTAAATGCATTAATAAATGATATAAATGAAAATCAAAATAAAAAAATACTAACTTTGGAAAGCCCAGTAGAATACAGACATAAATGCAAAAAGTCAATAGTAGTTCAAAAAGAAGTAGGACTTGGACAGGATTCACTTTCATATAAAGATGGTGTTAAAAACTGTTTAAGAGAGGACTGCGATATCCTAGTAATAGGAGAGATTCGTGATAGAGAAACAATGGATGCAGCAATTGAAACAGCAGAGGCAGGACACTTAGTAATAGGAACACTTCACACTAAATCATGTGCTGAAACAATCGATAGAATGATAAACTTCTATGATATATCAGACCAACAGAGTGTAAAATTCTTAATTGCATCATTATTAAAACTTGTAACTTCACAAAGACTTATAAAGTCTAAATCTGGAAAAATGGTAATGCTTCCAGAGGTTATGGTTGTTGATAATATTGTCCAAGGCTTAATTAGAAAAGAAAAATTTAGTGTATCTGAAGTAGAAGATGCAATTCAAAGTTCTTCTGCAAATGGAAGTATAGGACTAATAAATTCGTTGGCACAGCTATTTGTAAATGATGTTATAACATTAGAACAAGCAAAAGCACAAATAGAAGAAAAAAATATAGAAATATTAAATAGAACTATAATGCAATTAAAAATAAAGAGAAATAATAGTCAATTAAATTAGTATAAATAGGAGGCGAAGATGCCAGAATATGTATATAAAGCTATTACAAAAGAAGGAGTAATAGTAAGAAACAGAGCTGATAGTTCAAGCAAGCAGAATTTAATAAAAAGATTAAAAGCAGGTGATCTAACACCTATTGCAGTTGTGCAAGTTGGTTACAAAAATAAAAGTGCAAGAACAGTTCCTAAAAAGAATATAACAGATATTGATGAGATTATGAAACAAGCAAATTCGTCTGTTATAATTCAAGGAAGGGCTAGAAAAAAACAATCGGCTTTTGAAAAAATAAACTTAGCATTATCTGCACAAGAGAAAATAACAACTAGAGACATAATGGTTTTTACACAAAACTTTTATCTTCTAAAAAAAGCTGACTTTAATAACATTCATGCACTAAGCACAATAATACAGAGTACCGAAAATTTAACTTTAAGAGGTATTTTGGAAGATATTTTAGCAGGTCTTGAAAGTGGAGAATATATGTATACAACAATGGAATATTATTCAAATGTATTTCCGTATATATATATAAATATGATAAAAGTAGGTGAACTTTCAGGTTCGCTTACTCAATCATTAGAACAAGCAATAAAATATCTAGATTCAAATACTGATACAGTAAAAAAGTTAAAAGGAATTATTTTGCCAAATGCAATAACTTTAGTAGCACTTATTATATTACTATTTGTTGGTAGTGTATATGTAATTCCTACAATTCAAAATGTATATGAACAGGTTGGCTCAACAGATCAAATATCAGGAGTTACAATAGCATTTGCTCATGTAATGCAGTGGATATTAGATAATTGGTATATTCCGGTAGGAATTATTGCAGCGATAATAGGATTAATTGTTTATTATGTTCATACACCTAAAGGCAGATATAATTATGATTATTTTAAATATACAATGCCTATATTTGGAACTTTATTTTACAGCTTAGATTTTTCAAGACTTATGAGAGCAATGCTTCTGAATCTTGAAAATGGTATGAGAATACAAGATGCAATGGAAGTTAGTAAAAACGTTGTTAATAACTACGTTATGAGGGCTATGGTTGAGACATCAATAAATAATATATTAGTTGGTAATTCATGGATAGAGCCTTTTGAAAGATCAGGACTTTCATCGTCGATGATAACAGAGATGCTTAAAGTAGGTATGCAGACAGATCTTTCTGAAATGATGGAAAAACTTTTGGAATATATGGAAGTTGATATAAAAAATATCATGGATAAGATTATGGCCATATTACCACAGGTTGTATATTCAATAGTTGGTGTTATACTAATATTTGTTGTTATTGTAGTATTAGTTCCTTGTATTGAAGTTTACATGGGTAATTTCTTATTCTCAGCAGCAGGATTATAAAAAATTAGAAATAAATGTATACACAAAAAGTGTTTACATTTATTTTTTTATCATTCTGTGCACTTGAATTATCTGTTGAGATATTATAGAATATTGAAAAAAGGAGATTAAAACATATGAAAGTTGGAATTGATCTAGGTGGAAGTCATATTGCAATAGGACTAGTAGATGATAAATATAATATTATAGCTATAAAAGAATATTATATGAATGACAGAAATAATATAAGCGTTGAAGAATACATAATAAAATGTATAAATGAAGGGATTGAGGAATTACTTAAAGAAAACAATTTTTCAAAAGAACAAATCGAAAAAATTGGAATTGCGACACCAGGAAATCCTAGAAATGGAATAATAAAAAATGTAGTAAACCTAGGAATTAAAGAGTTTAATATAAAAGCAGAACTTGAAAAAAGTTTTACTGCAGATATAAAAGTTGAAAATGATGGAAAATGCGCAGGACTTGCCGAAAAAGAAATAGGAGCATTAAGAAGTTATGATGACTGTGTGTTTTTATGTGTAGGAACTGGAATTGGAGGAGCAGCATTTCTTGATGGAAAAATGTTAAAGCCTAAGAGAAATTCTGGCTTTGAATTTGGACATATGACAATAAAAAAAGATGGTGAACTTTGCAAATGTGGAAATAGAGGATGCTTTGAAGTTTATTGCTCAAAACGTAAATTCAAAAACAAAATATTAGATATGTTGAATGTAGATAAACACATTGGTTCTGAAGAATTTACAAATAAAGTAAAGGAGAATATGACTTTAGAAATTCAAACTTTAATTAATGACTATATAGAAAATTTTGAAATAGGGTTAGCAAATATAATAAATATTTTAGAACCAGAGGCAATTGCAATAGGTGGAAGCCTGTCGCATTATAGCGAGCTTATTTTAGATAAAGTGGAAGCTAAAATCAAAAATGGCGAAAATTTATTTAACAAACAAAATCCACCAAAGATTGTTATAGCAGAGGCTGGAAATAATGCGGGGATTTTAGGTGCAACACTATTATAGGAGAAGTTTATGAGTGTATATGATGATACAAGGGAAATATTAAAAAGATATAACATAAAAGCAGATAAATCACTTGGTCAAAATTTTTTGATAAGTGATGAAGTGGTAGATGGAATAGTTGAATCTGCAAATATAGAAAAAGAAGATATAGTAATTGAGATTGGTCCAGGACTTGGAGTACTTACTAATTTATTATTGCAAAAAAGCAATAATGTAATTGCAGTCGAATTAGATCCAAGGATGGTTTCAATTTTAAAAGATAGATTTAAAGAAAAAGATAATTTTACAATTATTCACGAGGATATATTAAAGGTAGATTTGGCTAAAATTATAAATGAGAGAAAAAGCTCAAATAGCAGAGTAAAAGTTGTTGCAAATTTACCATATTATATAAGCACACCAATAATTATGAAATTATTAGAAAATAATGAGATAATAGATGAAATTATTGTAATGGTACAAAAAGAGGTGGGAGATAGATTAACTGCTAAAACGGGAGAAAGACTTGCTGGTGCTATAACATATGCAGTTTCGTATTATTCTAATGCAAGTAAAGTTATAGATGTACCAAAAGAATCTTTTATTCCAAGTCCTAAGGTAGAATCAGTAGTAATAAAATTGGAACTAAAAAAGAATGTACAAGAAGAAAATAAAGAATTATTATTTAAAATAATAAAATCAGCTTTTGCACAAAGAAGAAAAACTTTAGAAAATGCTTTAATAAATGGAAAAATAGTTACAAGTAAAGAAAAAATTCAAGAAATATTTGATAAGTTGGGAATAGAAAAAAATGTAAGAGGTGAAAATTTAAGTTTAGAGCAGTATGAAAGTTTATGTAAAATAATTGTGAAATCTCTTTAAAAAGGTTTAGATACATGTTATAATATAGTAGCAATAAAATAATTTAGGAAAGGAAAAATATGAATCAAATTCTTGTTACAGAAAAATTATATATTACGCCAGAACTAAAGAGAAAGAAAAAAATGTACAAAATAAGATTTTTTGCATCGATATTTTTGATTATCATTTTATGTGGCTATTATGTGTATGCTGAAAATGACAGAAATAAGAGTGTTGAAGTTTCTGAAAGAATTTTAGCAAATAGCTGGGATAAGAATACTGAAAAAAATAAAGAAAATAAAACCGATACGACAACTAAAAATATTGTAAATGATGTTATAATTGTTACTTTAAATGAAAGAGAATCTGAAAAAGTTACAAATCAAATAGTTGAAAAAGCTGAAGAAGTAACGGAGGATGAAATATATACAACCGATAGTGGAACAGAATATAAAATAGATGCAAGGCTTACAATTCCAAGCCTAGATATAGATTATCCAGTAATTTCAGACACATCAGACGAACTACTAAAAATTTCATTAAATAAATATTGGGGTGGAGAGCCTAATACTATTGGAAATTATTGTATAGTAGGGCATAATTATGGAAGCGGAAAATTATTTGGAAAGCTTTATAAAATGCAAATTGGAGATATTGCTATATTAGAAGACAAAAAAGGAAAAAAAGTTACATATGAAGCATATGATATTTCTATTGTTGAGCCTGATGATGTAAGTTGTACAAGTCAACTTACAAACGGAAAAAGAGAGATAACACTTATAACTTGTAGCAATTACGCAACTCAAAGAAGAGTAATAAAATGTAGAGAAGTATTATAAAAAATATTGACTTTTTAAAACTAATTCAATATAATTATGATAGAAAAAACGAAGGAGGAACTGGAAATGGCTAAGAAAGAAGAAATTAAAACATCAGTATGGGTATTCTGGATACTAATAGCAATAATAGGTGTATCAATGTTATTTACTGGATTTCAAACTAGTGTAGCGGGAGACAGTATAACAACATCTGTAATGTTTATAGTTATAGGAATAATTTTATTATTCGTAGGCTTAATAATGGTAATAGGTAAAGCAAATATAGTTGCAAATGACTTAGAAATGCCATCATCAAAAAAAGACGATAAAGAAAGCAAATAATAAATTATAGAATGAAGGCGCCCGCAAAAAGGCGCTCTTTATATTTTAGGAGGTAAAAATGGAGAAGAAGACATTTTATATAACAACACCAATATATTATCCAAGTGGAAGATTCCATTTAGGTACAGCATATACTACAGTTCTTGCAGATACAATAAAAAAATATAAGGCTCAAAGAGGATATGATACAAGAATGTTAACAGGTCTTGATGAGCATGGGCAAAAAGTTGAGCAAGTAGCAATAAAAAACGGAAAAACTCCACAAGAGCATGTTGATGAAGTTGCAAAGCAAGCAAAAGCACTTTGGAAACTTATGGGAGTTGATTATGATGATTTTATAAGAACAACTGAAGAAAGACATACAAAAGTTGTTGAAAAAATATTTGACAAATTTATGGAACAAGGTGATATATATAAAGGTGAATATGAAGGTTGGTATTGTATGCCATGTGAAACATATTTTACTGAGACTCAATTAGTAGATGGAAAATGTCCTGATTGTGGAAGAGAAGTAAAGAAAATGAAAGAGGAATCATACTTCTTTAATATGAAAAAATACCAAGCAAGACTTGAGAAATTTTATGAAGAAAATCCAGATTTTATTTGTCCTGAATCAAGAAAAAATGAAATATTCAATAACTTTATTAAGCCAGGGTTAGAAGACTTATGTGTCACAAGAACAACTTTTGATTGGGGAATAAAAGTGCCAAAAGATCCAAAACACGTAATATATGTATGGCTAGATGCTTTAACAAATTATATCACAGCGCTTGGATATATGTCAGATGATGACAGCTTATTTAAAAAGTACTGGCCAGCAGATTTACATTTAGTAGGAAAAGATATAATTAGATTCCATGGTATTTATTGGCCAATATTCTTAATGGCATTAGGACTTCCTATTCCAAAGAAAATCTATTCTCATGGATTTTTAATGATGAAAGATGGAAAAATGTCAAAATCTAAGGGAAATATTATCTATCCAGAAATGCTTATTGAAAGATATGGACTAGATGCAACAAGATATTTCTTACTTAAAGAATTTCCTTATGGGCAAGATGCAATATTTACACCAGAAGACTTTGTAAATAAATATAACTTTGATTTATGCAACGACTTAGGAAATCTTTTAAATAGAACAGTTGGAATGGTAAATAAGTATTTTGGAGGAAAGGTTCCAGAATATAAAGGTGAAGTTACTGAATTTGATAAAGATTTAATCAATACAGTAAATGCAAAAATTGCAGAATATGAAGAAAATATGGACACATATCATATGTCTAATGCATTAGAGTCTATATGGGCTATAATCTCAAGAGCTAACAAATATGTAGATGAAACAGCTCCTTGGGTGCTTGCTAAAAATGAAGAAACAGATAAGCTTGAAGCGGTAATGAGCAATTTAGTTGAAACTCTAAGGATAATTGCAATATTAATAAATCCAGCATTAAAAGAAACATCAAATAAAATATTTAATCAACTTGGAATAAATGATGAAAAATATAAAGAATATGAAACTATTAAAGACTTTGGAAATGTTACAAAAGACTTAACTGTAATTGAAAAAGGTGAGCCAATATTTGTAAGACTTGACCAAGTAGAAGAAATAGAATACATAAAAAATAAAATGAAAAGTGAATAAAAAATAATAAAAAACATATATATTAAAGTAAATGCCGAGCATTAGGAGGATAATATATATGTTTTTTGTTTTGAGTAAGAAAAAATTATGCTCATATTTAGTTGCATTAGGAACAGTTGCTATATTATTATCGGTATCAAGTTACGATAAAAATGAACTGATAGTTGAAACAAAAGCAAATATTCAAACAAAAAATGAGATAGTTTCAAATATTCAAAATGAAATTGATAGTATAAATTATGAAAAAAATGAGGAAAATAAATTAAAATAAAGGTAAGAATGGAGAAAATTATGCCTTTTATTGAAATTATAACTAGTGAAAATAGTAAAGTACAATTAAGTAATTTTATAACTAAGTTTCTAGTGAATAATTGTGAAACTATGTATATTAAAGAATCTAATATAGGAAATATTAAAAATATTAAACTTGATACTATTGTAATAAATGAGAAGGTTGAAAATTGGAATATATTAGAGAAAATTGTAAATAATAGTAAAAATTTAGTATATAATTTAGACATGAATGAAAATTTAGATAGAAATATTTTTAATTCATGTAGCACAATATCATATGGTTATAATTCAAAAAGTGATATAACAATATCTAGTATAGAAGATGATGAAATACTAATTTGCCTCCAAAATACAATAAAAAACCCACAAAATTTAAAAATAGAGCCACAAGAAATAAAAGTAAATATAAGCCGTGAAAGTGTTGATATATATGATGTTATGATAGTAATAGCTCTAGCAATTTTATATGCAAAATGTTAGAAAATAACAAAAAATACAAAAAAATCAACTTTTTATGTAGACAAAACCAAAAAATGGTAGTATAATAGGTATTGTAGGTTATAAATGAGACAAAAAAATACAAATGCTTAAAAAAGAAAATGAGGAGGAAATAAAGTTGGATACAAATTATTCAGAAAACAACCACATTGTACTAGTGGGAAAGGTAACTAGTGAAAAAAGATTTAGTCATGAAATATATGGAGAAAAATTTTATATATTTGACTTGAGTGTTCCACGTTTAAGTGGAAGTAATGATATTATACCAATTACAATATCAGAAAGATTAATGACAGATGGAGAGATACCAGTTGATTCTAAAATAACTGTTGAAGGACAATTTAGATCATATAACAGTTATATAGAAGGCAGAAACAAATTAGTACTAACAGTATTTGCTAAAAATGTAACTATGCTTGAAGATCAAGAAAGCGAAGTTGAAGCAAGAAAAGATTTCTTATCAAATGAAGTAACATTAATTGGTTATATTTGTAAAAAGCCAATTTATAGACAAACACCATTTGGAAGAGAAATAGCTGATATTCTTTTAGCTGTAAATAGAGCATATAGTAAATCAGACTATATACCATGTATTGCTTGGGGAAGAACAGCAAGATTCTGTGAAAACATGGAAGTTGGAACTGAAGTAAAAATTGTAGGTAGAGTTCAATCTAGACAATATGAAAAGAAATATGAAGATGGAACTGTTGAAAATAAAGTAGCATATGAAGTTTCAGTTGGAAGTTTAGAAGTTATTAAAGAAGATGATAACGAAGAAGAACAACCTGAAGAAGTTGCTACAACAAATCAAGAAGCTATATAATTAGATAAATAGAACATAAATAAATTCCTTTAAGATAAGAAAGAATCGTTTTACTTATAAAAGTAAAGCGATTTTTTCTTTTGAAAATATTTCAAATAAATTACAAATTCCGTAATTTATTGACGTATGAAGGGTTACAATGATATACTTATTTTGATAATTTTTGACAAAAATGGTAGTCTTAAATATTTGGAGGAATAAGTTTTGAAAAAAATAATATATATTACTTTAATATTAGTAATGTTATTAAATATAGTAATGAGTGTAGTAATAAAAAATGAGGTATATGGTGCAAGTACATATACGCAGTACATAAAAAGTGGAATTGATGAATTTCCAGATAGTTATAAGGAATATTTAAAAAAATTGAGTGAGCAGCATCCCAATTGGAATTTTGAAGCATATTATACAGGAATTTCATGGGATGAACTTGTAGATAATGAAGTAAAGATTGGAAAAAATAGAGTAATTGCATCTGCTGATTCAAAGTGGATAAATAGTAGTGGAAGTGTAGAAAGTGGCTATGCTTGTGCATCAGACTCGATTATAAAATATTATATGGACCCTAGAAATTTTCTAAAAAATGATGTTTCAATTTTTCAGTTTTTAGAAATGACATACACTGGAACCACTCAAAATATAGATGGAGTAAAAAGTATATTAAATGGAACTTTCATGGATAAAAGTATTGAAATTGAAGGAATAGGAGAAATTTCATATGCTGAAATAATAATGAAGGCTGCAAGTGAAAGCAAAATGAGCCCATACAGTATTGCAATAAAGATTTTGCAAGAAGTAGGAAGAGATGGAAAAAGTAATTCTATAACAGGAACTGCCCCTGGATATGAAGGATATTATAATTTCTTTAATTATGGTGCTTATGATACTGGAAATGCAGTTACAAATGGTTTAATTTATGCTAAAAATCATGGATGGAGTAACCAATATATTGCAATAGTGAATGGTGCCAAATTACTTGCAAATGATTATATGTTAGCAGGACAAAACACAGCATATTTCTATAAATGGGATGTAGTAGGAGAGGTAATTTTAGAAAAAGGAAATACTGTTACAATAAGTTCAAATGTATGTTTTAATCATCAATATATGACAAATATACAAGATCCAACAAGCCAAGCAAGTAGTTTATATAATACATATCTTGATAATGGAATTTTAGATGCTAAATTAAATTTTATAATTCCAGTCTATGAAAATATGTCAGGACTAAATAAACTTCCAACTTCACTAACAACTAATGATGGAGCACTATACTATTCAGTTGGAACAGGAGTTTATGTTAGAAGTGGACCGGGAACTGATTATAATTCAGTAGGAATGATAAATACATTAGATGAAGTAGTGGCCGTACTAGAGAGAGAATGTTCTGTAGACAGTAGTGGAAGAAAATGGGATAAAATAAAAACAGGAAACGGAATTATAGGATATGTAGCTAGTCAATATCTAAAATCTTGTGAAATAATAGATGAAGAAAAAGTAATAGGAACAGCGGTTGTTAAATTAACTGATGGCTATTTAACAATGAGAAGTAGCGCAAGTACATCAGGAAGTTATGTAACAGGAATTGATAATGGGGCAACAATAGAAATTCTTCAAAAAGACGTAACAAATGCAGATGGATATACTTGGTATAAAGTGAGATATAATGGATATAAAGGCTATGTTGCAAGTAAGTTTTTAACAGATGTAACAGATGGAAGCAATAGTGGAGAAGACAATAATGAGCAACAATTAAAAGCAAAAATAGATGGCGAAAATATAATTGCAGTACCAGATATTACTATAAATGATTTGAAAGAAAGCTTAAAATTAACTAATGTTGAAATAAGAAATAAAGATGAAGTGATTTCTGAAAATGACAAGATAGGAAGCGGATTTATATTAAAAAATCTAGATGATAATACTGAAAAAGCTATCATTGTTAAAGGGGATATAAATGGAGATGGCTATGTAGACACAGGAGATACATATATCATTAAATTAGTAATAAAGGAAATGAAAAAATTAGAAAATAATGTTGAAGTTTTAGCAGCAGATGTCAATGGAGACGGATATATAGATACAGGTGATTCATTTATATTAAAAAAACAAGTCATGAATGTTCAAAATATAAGCTTATAAAGGAGGGAAAATATGAAAAAAGTAAAGTTTATAATATCATTTGTAATAGTAAGCTTCATGCTATTAATGGCGAGCAATAGTGTAAATGCAGCGTCTGCACAAATTAGTTGTAATTCTTCCGCAACAGTTGGAGATAGCATTACTATTAGTGTGTCAGGAAGTGCTGTACAGTGGAATTTAAAATTAAAAGTAAACGGAACTGTAATTGCAAGTAGTAGTGAACTTGAAAATTACGAAGGAAACAAAGCAATTAGTATGTCAGGAGTATATAATGTGGCAAAAGAGGGAAACTTAACAGTAACTCTTGAGGGAAGTATAACAGAAGCTTCAGATGGAAGCACAATAAGAAGCTTTGCAAGCAAAACAATTACAGTAAATGCAAAGAAAGAGGAACCAGCACCAACGCCAACACCAACTCCTACACCAGAACCAGAGCCTACACCTACACCATCTGAAAATAAAAACAATTCTGAAAAAACATCAGAATTAACTGCAATAACTGTTGATGGAACTAAGTATACTAATGGTCAAACTGTACCAGCTGTTGAAAATAGCAAAAATAGTGCAAAAGTATTGGCAGTAGGAACAAGTAATTATAGTATAAAAGTAAATGGAAATAGTGTATCAGGAACAACTGTAAAGTTGGAAGAAGGAACAAATGAAATAGTAGTAACAAATCTTGATGATGGCCAAAGTATAAAAGTTTATTTAAGCAGAAAAGCAAAAGAAAACACAACTCCAAATATAATTGATGAAAGTGCAGAAGAAGAGGTAACAAAAAAAGAATTAAAACTTTCAAAATTAGAAGTACAAGATTTTGATTTTTCGCCAGTTTTTTCAGAAGATACATATGCTTATACAATAAATGTAGATATGGATAAAAAGGATATTTCAAAGCTAAATTTAACTGCAATTGCAAATGATGAAAGTGCTAAAGTTACAATTCAAGGAAATGAAAACTTTAAAGAGGGAGAAAATATTGTATATATAATACTTGAATCAGCAGACGGAAGTAAAAAAGTTACATACCAAATTACAGTAAATAAAACAAGAACATCAAGTGAAGTAATTAATGTTCAAGAAAGTGATAATGCAAAATCTGCATCAAATGATAAAGCAAATTTAGTAGATAGAATGATATTTAGTGTAGTTATTGTTGTTACAATACTAGTTGGTGGAATAATCATAACAATTACATTAATTATAATAAATAATAAAAAAGAAGAGCAATTAGAAAATAAAGAAGAATTGAATACTAACGAAGAAAATGAAATAGAAGAAGAATCTAAAAAAGTAAAGAATAAACATAAAGGAAAAAGATTTAAATAAAAAATAAAACTTCCAGAAAAAAGCTGGAAGTTTATTTTTTTTCTTCTGGGATGATGACATTCTTTTTTACGTTTGAATCTTCATCAGGAGAAGCAATTCCAATGTTATCTTGAACACTTGAAATATTTAAATTTTCTCCATTTCCAGTAACTATTTCTATATTCTTTTTATCACTAAACATTAGAATTAGTCCTTTCTTATAATTTTCAACTTTATAATAACACACTTTTAAATTTACTGCAAGCAAATATTGACATAAAGCCTGTTTTACGTGTATAATGTAAAAGTGTAAAAAACGTTTAAGATGGGAATTAGAAATGGAAATAGAAAAACAAAAGGGAATAATTGAGGCAATTCTTTTTGCAAGTGGAAGAGATGTAAAAATAAGTGAGTTAATGTCAATTCTAGAGATGTCTTCTAATGAAATAATTGATATTATAAATCTTATGAATATAGATTATTCAAATAGCAATAGAGGAATTGAAATAATAAAAGTTGAAGATGGATATCAGCTTACAACTAAAAAAGAAATGTATGAGTATTTATATCCAATATTTGATAAAAGGGGAAAGCCAAATTTGTCACAAGCAGCAATGGAAACTTTAGCAATAATTGCATATAATCCCAAGATTACCAGAGCTGAAATTGAAGCGATAAGAGGAGTAAATTCAGATGGAACTATATATAAATTGTTAGAATACAACTTGATTGAGGTTGCAGGTAAAGCTGATTTACCAGGAAAACCTACAATCTATGAGACGACTCCTAACTTTTTAAAAATGTTTGGAATATCAAGTTTAGATGAACTTCCAGATTTACCAAGGTATAAGTTAGATGAAAATGAGCAAATAGTAATTGAAGATATTACGCCTAAAAATGAGGCTCCAATGCCGAGTGACACCGAAAACAAAGATGCTTTAGGAGGCTAAAACTAACTCCTAAAAATATATAGAAAAGGAAATTTAAATATGAAATTATCACAAACAGGATTAGGAACAATAAGAGTAAATAATTTAGATGAATTTTATCCAGCACAAGATATGTTACTTCAAACAAACCAATTAGTTCAATACGGAACAGGAATTTTTGCTTACAATAATGTACCATTAAGAGTAAGACAAAATGTTGAAGCAGTAATAAGAGGAGTGCTTAATAAGTATGGATGTATAGAAGTACTACTTCCAATTATGCAACCTTCAAAACTATGGGAAGAATCAGGAAGACTTTCTAAATATATAGAAGAAGGTGTAATGATTACAGCAAATACAGAAAAAGGAGATTTTGTTTTAGCTCCAACTGCAGAAGAAGCAATAACTGATTTCGTAAGAGGAAGAGTTTCTTCATATAAAAGTTTGCCTGTAACATTCTATCAAATTGGAGAAAAATTCAGAAATGAAATTCGTACAAGAGGATATCTATTAAGAGGAAAAACATTTCCAATGATGGATGCATATAGCTTTGACACAGATGAAGAAGCTTGCAAAAAAACTTATGCAAATATCAGAAAAGCATACATAGAAATATTTAAAATACTAGAACTAAATGCAATGCCAGTTGCAGCAGATAGTGGTGCAATGGGCGGAAATCAATCAGAAGAATTTATGCTTGAGTCTCCAATTGGTGAGGACACAATTTTAGTAGATAAATCAACAGGAACAATGTTTAACACTGAAATTCTAGAAAGAGAAGATGCAGATAAATATCTAAAAGAGAAATATGGAATAAGTGATAAATCAAATGTTGAATCTAAAAAATCAATAGAATTAGGACACATTTTCCAATTAGGAACAAAATATTCTTCTTCAATGAAAGCAACTTATATAGATGCAGAAGGAAAAGAAAAAGATTTATACATGGGTTGTTATGGAATTGGTGTAAGTAGAACTGTTGCAACAATATATGAAGAAAATGTTTTAAGAGGAAAGAAAAACGAAGTAAAAGGTGTTTCGCTTCCAGTAAGCATAGCTCCATATTTATTACAAATAATTCCTAAAGAAGAAAAGATGGAAGAAGCAATTAATTTATATGAAAAATTAATGCAAAATGATATTCCTGTTATAGTAGATGATAGAAAACAAGGAATGTTAGGTGCAAAAATAAAAGATTGTTATATGCTTGGAACTCCATACATGATAGTTTTAGGAGATAAACAAGAAGTTGGAAAATATGAAGTAGAAAATTGCAAGACAGGAGAAAAGAAAGTATATACAGAAGAAGAACTTATAAAAGAGTTTGAAAATATAGTTCTATCTAGAAAATATGTAAGATAAAAAATGAGAATTGTACGCTATAAATGTACAATTCTTTTTTCTACTCTTTTTTTCGTAATAGATCTAATATTTGAGGGTAAAGTGTAGTTGCATTACTTTCCCAATTATGAACAATTTCTTTTGCTTGTGTACTAGAACCTGCAAAGGTTTTTATTTCAAATACTGTTTCATTTTCTTCAATTATTTTACAAGTAATATTGTATAGATTTTCATTAAGAGGAACATATTCTGCAACAATAGAATGTTCTTCTTCAGAGCTATCTATGATTGGCTTTAAATTAGTGTCTGCTTTTAATTTTATAATTCCTGGAAGTAAATCTAAAGTAAGATCTAATGTAGTTTGACCTTGCTCAGTAAGCTGGTATAAAGTTTTACCTTCTTTTTCAAAAGACAAAATATAACCAACGTTTATTAAATCCAAAGTAAATTGCTGAAAATAAAAATAATTCATATCAGCTACTGCTAAAACTATTTTGTATAATACATCATTTGTTAGTGGCTTGCCAGCTTTATCTAAAACATAAAGAATTAGAACTTTGTTTTCGGCAAGAGTTTCATCGTCAGATGCAAGTTTCAAATTTCTTCACTCCATTAAAAATATTTTTTATGATTATAGCATAAAAATAGATAAAATGATAGTATTTTGTGAAAAATAATGATATACTAAATGCGATTTTAGAAAAAAGGAAGATAAGATGAAAAACTTATATGATGTATTAGAAGTCAGCAAAAAAGCATCAAAAGAAATAATAGAAAAAGCCTATAAGACACTTGCAAAAAAGTATCATCCAGATGTACAAGAAGCTGAAAATAAAGCAATTGCTGAAGAAAAAATGAAAGAGATAAATGAAGCATATAGTATTCTAATAGATGAACAAAAGAGAAAAGAATATGACGAAAAATTATTTGAAGAAGAGCAAGAAGAACTTGAAAAAAGAGCGCAAGATATAGCAAATAATCAATATAATAATACTGAAATTGAGGAAAATTTTAAATCAGACGAAGAATTAAAAAGGTATTATCAAAACGTTGAAAGACAAATAAAACAAGAGGAAGAAAGTAGAAGAAAAGAAGCCGAAATTTATAGACAAAATTATATACAGTATATGAAGAGTTTAGGGTATAAATTTAAGAAAAAATTTACAATGAAAGACTTTCTTGTGATACTTATAACAATTATAGCACTAATTGTAATTGGTTATATTCTGTGGATAATACCACCAATTCATGACTGGATGGTAAATTTATATAATGATAATTTTGCAGTAAAATTAGTAGTAAATATTGTTATGGGAATTGTAAAGGGAATTGGAGCATTTTTTTCAAACTTATTTAAAGGTAATAAATAGGAAATAAAACAGTATATAATAATTATATTTTGATATAATATTTATATAAAAAAGCAAGTAATTGCAAAACAAAAGGAGGTTTCTTTATGGAAAGAAAAGTAAGAGTAGTACAATTTGGAACAGGAAAAATGGCGGTATATACAATGCGCTACGTTCTTGAAAAGGGTGGAGAAATAGTTGGAGCTATTGATGTAAATCCAGCAGTTATCGGAAAAGATATTGGTTCTGTTATGGGAAAAGACGATATGGGAGTAAAAGTAACATCATTAGCTGATGCAGAAGAAATGCTAAAAAGTACAAGTCCAGACATTGCAATTGTTACAACAATGAGCTTAATAAAAGATGTTGAAGAAGCATTAATGCTTTGTGCAAAACTTGGTATAAACGCAATAACAACATGTGAAGAAGCATTCTTCCCATGGAATTCAAATCCAAAAGTTACAAAAGAATTAGATGAAATGGCAAAGAAAACGAAGTGTACAATTACTGGAAGTGGATATCAAGACATTTATTGGGGACAACTTATTACATCAATTGCAGGTTCAACTCAAAGAATTACAAAAATAAAGGGAAGTTCAAGTTATAATGTTGAAGACTATGGAATAGCTTTAGCAAAAGCTCATGGAGCAGGATTAACACTTGATGAATTTGACAAACAAGTAGCATCTGTTGATAAAATATCAGCCGAAGAAAGACAAAAAATAATCGAATCAGGAGAATATTTACCATCATATATGTGGAATGTAAATGGTTGGTTATGTTCGAAACTTGGATTAACTGTAAAATCACAAACACAAGTAACAGTTCCAACAACATATAAAGAAGATATATATTCAGAAACATTAGGAGCTACTGTAAAAGCAGGAGATGCAACAGGAATGAGTGCAGTTGTAACTACTACTACTGAAGAGGGAATAACAATAGAGTCTGAATGTATTGGAAAAGTATATTCAAAAGAAGAATTTGATAAAAATGAATGGACTGTATGTGGAGAGCCAGATACTACAATAACAGTAGCAAGACCTGCAACAGTTGAATTAACTTGTGCAACTATTGTAAATAGAATTCCAGATGTAATAAATGCGGAGCCAGGATATGTTACAACAGAAAACTTTGGAGATTTAGAGTTCAAAATTAAACCTTTGAATGAGTATGTAAAATAAAAATGTTGAAATTTGTTAGAATTAAATAGAAAATGAGATAAAAAGTACTACGGTTTTTGTTGAAATCGTGGTACTTTTTGTATATAATGTAGAAGGCTAATAGTTATGTAAAAAAGGAGAAATATAAGTGAGAATAAGATATAAAAAATGGGCAAGACCAGAACTAGAAGCAAGTAGTTTTTATGAAGATAATCCAGAAGAATATAAAGGAAAATGGAAAGAAAAATTTGAAAATAATAATGAAAAAATTTATATAGAATTAGGCTGTGGAAAAGGAAGCTTTATATCAAAGCTTGCAGTTGAAAATCAGGATATAAACTATATAGCAGTAGACTTAATTGATGCAATGTTAGGGCTTGCAAAAAGAAATATAGAAGAAACATACAAAGAAGAAAATAAAGAAGTAAAAAATGTATATATAACTAGATATGATATAGAAAGAGTACTTAATATATTTGATAAGACCGATAATATAGAAAGAATTTATATAAATTTTTGTAATCCTTGGCCTAGGGGAAAACACCATAAGAAAAGACTAACTCATTCTAGACAATTAGAAAAATACAAACAGTTTTTAAAAGAGGACGGACAAATATTCTTTAAAACAGATGATGATGAGCTATTTAGAGATACATTAACTTATTTAAAAGAAACAGGTTTTTGTGTAGAAAAATTAACTTATGATTTAGCATCAGAAAGTAAATTTTGGAATGGTGAAGAAAATATAGAAACTGAACATGAAAAGATGTTTATGGAACAAGGGATAAAAATAAAAGCACTAATTGCAACAAATAAAGTATAGAATAATATATGATTGGAGGAAAAATATATGTTTAACTACGAACAAGAAAACAATGAATATGAAGATTTAGAAGAGTGTGTAAATGATGTATATGAGCTTGCATCAAAATATGCAGAAGATGGTGTAAAAACAAATGTAGGAGGACCTTTTGGAGCAGGAATTATATATAAAACAGATGATAATAGATATACTATTTTATGTATAGAAAGAAATACAGTAATTTCATCAAAAGATCCAACTGCACATGCAGAGGTAAATGCAATAAGAAGTGCATGTAAAAAGTTAAATACAAAATCTTTAGAAAATTGTATTCTAGTTACAACTGCTAAAAGTTGTCCAATGTGCTTATCTGCTGCATGCTGGGCTAACATTAAAGTTATATATTACTCACAAAATTATGAAAGTGCAATAGAATCGGGATTTAGAGATGAGAAAATTGCACAGTATATAAAAGGTGAAAATAATATAATTGATGAAAAACAATTAGTATGTGATTGTTGCAAAAATCCATTTATTGCATGGAATAATAAGTCTGATAGAGAAGATTATTAGAATAGACACATTTAGGACACATAAATAATGTAAAATAACTGTTATGAAACTAGAAAGGATAAGAATCAATATATGGAAAATGAATATATACTTATAGTTGACGACGAAGCTAGAATGAGAAAACTTATAAAGGATTTCTTAAAACAAAAGGGTTATGTAACATTAGAAGCGGCAGATGGTGAAGAAGCTCTTCAAATATTTGCTGAAAATAAAAATAAAATTAGGCTAATTTTATTAGATGTAATGATGCCAAAGTTAGATGGTTGGTCTGTATTAAGGCAAATACGACAGGAGTCTAAAGTACCAATAATAATGCTTACTGCAAGAGGCGAAGAGCAAGATGAGCTTTTTGGATTTGAATTAGGCGTTGATGAATATATATCAAAGCCATTTAGTCTAAAAATACTAGTGGCAAGAGTTGAAGCTATTTTAAAGAGAACAGAAGTTAATAATAAGGATATTAAAGATTTCGGAGGAATAGTAATTGATTCTCAAGGAAGAACTGTAACAGTTGATGGACAACTGGTTGATATGAGTCTAAGAGAATATGAATTATTAGTATATTTAATACAAAATCAAGGAATTGCGCTTTCAAGAGATAAGATATTAAATAATGTTTGGAATTATGATTATTATGGAGATTCTAGAACGATAGATAGCCATATAAAGAAAATAAGACATAAACTTGGAAAAAAAGGAAAATATATAGAAACAATTAGAGGAATAGGATATAAATTTGAAATAAAATGAGGAAGTAAAAGTGAGTAAGCCAGATAATAAAGAAAAAAAATTTACATCAATTAGAATAAAATTATTTCATACATTAAGTGTTGCAATATTTTTAGTAATAGCAGCACTAATTGCTGTAAATAGTCTTTTGTTAAAAACTTTTTATACATATTCAAAAATAAAAGATGTACAAGAGGAATACGAAAAAATAAAACACATGAATAGTGTAATAGATCAAACAGCGCAAAGTCAAATAAGAAAAGATGCAGATAGAAATAATTTTGAAATATCAATATATACAGAGGAGGGATTTTTAGTTTTTACTAGTAATGATACTTTTGCAAACATTTTAACTCAAAATGATAATATAACTTTGAAAATAAAAATCAATGGTATAAAATCACGAAAAACTACACTTTATTCTGACGAAAATACAATAATTGAGAAAACTCAAATTGGTGGAACAAATAGTATATTACTTGTAGGAAAATTAGATAATAATTATAAAGTATATATACAAATAACAATTTCATCAATAGAGCAAAGCGTAAATATTTCTAATAAATTGTTAGTAATTGTTGGTTTAATTGCGATAATAATTTCAGGTATAATAGCATCACTTATATCAAAAAGATTTACTGAAAAAATTGTAGAAATAAATACAATCGCAGATAAAATGTCAAAGTTGGATTTTAGTAAAAAATATAAGGAAGCAGATGAAGACGATGAAATAAATGAGCTTGGAACTAGTATAAATTTAATGTCAGAAAAGCTAGAAGGAACTATTAAACAATTAAGAAATACTAATATAGAACTAGAAAGAGACATTGAAGAAAAAGCTAAAGTTGATGAAATGAGAAAACAATTTATATCAGATGTATCACATGAATTAAAGACACCAATTGCGCTTATTCAAGGTTATGCAGAAGGCTTAGTTGAAAATATAAATAGTGATGAAGAATCAAGAGAATATTATGCAGAAGTAATTTTAGATGAAGCTAATAAAATGGATATATTAGTCAAAAAATTATTAGAACTTATGAAACTAGAAAATGGAAACAGGGAATTTGACAATAGTTGTTTTGATATTTGTGAATTAATTGATGAGGTTATAAAGAAATCTAAGGTTATGCTTGACGATAAAAAAATAGAAAATATAATTTTTGAGAGAAAAGAACCTGTAATGGTTTATGCAGACAGGTTTTATATAGAACAAGTAATAACAAACTACTGTACAAATGCTATAAAAAACACCAAAGAAATCAATGGCGAAAAATATATAAAAATAGATGTAATAAGAAATGAAGAAAAAAATGTAGCTAAAATAAAAGTTTTTAATACAGGTGAAAACATATCAGAAGAAAATTTACAAAGAATTTGGCGAAGATTTTATAAAGTAGATGAGTCTAGAAATAGAGATGATGGTGGAACAGGAATTGGTCTTGCTTTAGTCAAAGCCATAATGAATAATTATAACCAAAAATATGGTGTACAAAATAAAGAAAATGGTGTTGAGTTTTACTTTGAAATTGGCTTGGAAAATTCTGAAAAATAATTGATTTATTTTGGTATAAAATATATAATATTGCAAGAAAAGTAAACAAGTGATTGGAGAATAATTATGGAAAAAAACTACAATAGACAAAATGATGATATAAGAAAAACAGTAAAAAATAATCCTAAGGGCAAGAAACAAACTGTAAACAAGAAAATACTTTTAATATTGGCCTTAGTAGTACTTATAATAGTAGGAATTTTCATAATAAATAAAAATAAAAAGATAGCAATTTCAAATACTAATATAGAAAATTACAACTATTTTGTTATATCTTCAGATGGAAAATTTGGAGTAATAGATAAAGGTGGTAATATAGTAATCAATCCTGAATACCAATCTATACAAATACCTAATCCAGAAAAAGATGTGTTTATATGCTTATATGACTATGATAATGAAAAAGCAAAATATTCATCTAAAGTGTTAAATAAAGATTCAAAAGAAATATTGGGTAATTATGAAAATGTGCAAGCTATAACTAATAATAATACTTCAATTAGTAATTCGTACCAATCAGCAATTTTAAAATATGAAAGTAACAATAAGCTTGGATTAATTACAATTGATGGTAAAAAAATAACAGATGCAGAGTATGATTCAATAGAAACTTTGGAATACAAAGATAATATCCTAAAAATAAGCAAAAATGGAGAATATGGATTAATAGAACTAAATGGAGGCGAAATAATACCAGCAGAATACAATGCAATTACTGCTGATGGATATTATAATTCTTCTTATGATAAAGCTGGATATATAGTAAATATAAGAACTGATGAAGGATATAGATATGGTTATATAAACTATAACGGAAAACAAATATTAGATACAATTTACACTAATATAAAAAGAATAACTGAGATAAAAGATGATGATAATTTTTATTTAATAACTTATAAAAATGGACAGGCAGGATTAATAAAAAATGGGCAAACAGTTATTGAAAATGAATATGAGCAATTAGAATATGATTCTACAAGTAATATGATAATGGTGCAAAAAAATGCAAAACAAGGAGTAATGGATTTAACAGGTGATTCAATTTTAATTCCGCAGTATGAAGATATTACTTTTAGAGGAATACTTATAACAGGAATAAAAGATGGAACATTACAAGTATTTGATAGCTCTGGAGTAAAGCAAAGTGATGATAGCTTTATAAGTATGCAAGCAGTAGCAGATGGTGAATATTATATTACAATAGATAGAAATAATAAATATGGTGTATGTTCTAAGAATAGACAGGTTATTATAAGTAATGAATATTCATATGTTGATTATGCATTTAATAATTATTTCATTGTATCAAAGAACGGAAAATTAGGCGTTGTTGATACAAATGGAAATACTAGTATTGATGTAAAATATGATATTGCTCAAAAAATAAATGGAACAAATCTTATTCAAACAATAAATTCAGAAACAGGAGTAACTGAAATTTATAATAATAAATTAGAGCTAATTTTAAGTGGGCAAAATGCCAAAATTTATATAGAAAAAGATTATATAGAAATAATTGCCGGAAATGATATTGTATATTTAGATTTTTATGGTAATGTAAAAAAAGAGGCAGATATTTTCAGTAGCAATTCAATTTTTGCAAGCAAGAAAGATGGCAAATGGGGTTATGTAGATAAAAATGGAAATGTTGTTATTGACTATAAGTATGATATTGCAATGAACATAAATGAATATGGATATGGAGCAATAAAAAAGGATGGCAAATGGGGAGTAGTATCTGGAGATGGAAAGATAATAGAAGAACCAACATATGAATTAACAGATGCAAGACCTAAATTTGTAGGAAAGTATTATAGGGTAAGTAGTAGCTATGAAATAGCTTATTATTCAGATAATAAATAAAAGAGGAAAGTTATATGGAAGAAAATACAAGAAAAATAATAGAAAAAGCAGAACAAGAGGTTCAAGAACAATTTAAAATTGCAGAAGACATATGTAATTTTAATAGTGAAAAGGTGTTGAAGGCATTTCAAAAAAACAATATAACAGAAGCAGATTTTGGAATGACAACAGGATATGGATATGATGATATAGGAAGAGAAAAAATTGAGAAGATATATGCTGATATATTTAAGGCAGAAGATGCTCTAGTAAGAAGTCAGTTTATATCAGGAACACATGCTTTAACAGTAACATTATTTGGTTTATTAAGACCAGGAGATACAATGCTTAGTATAAATGGAAAACCATATGATACATTAGATGAAGTAATAGGAATAGAAGAAAATTCAAGTTCTTTAAAATCATTTGGTATAAATTATGAGCAAATTGATTTAGTTGATGATGACTTTAATTATGAAGAAATACAAAATAAATTAAAATCAAAAAAAATAAAACTAATAGAGATACAAAGAAGCAAAGGTTATAGCACAAGAAAATCAATTAGCTTAGAAAAAGTAGAAAATGTAATAAAGAAAATTAGACAAGTAGATAGTTCTGTAATAATAATGATTGATAATTGCTACTGTGAATTTGTTGGAAAGAGAGAACCAATAGAAGTTGGAGCTGATATAGTAGTAGGATCACTTATAAAAAACCTTGGAGGCGGACTTGCTCCAAATGGTGCTTATGTAGTAGGAAAAAAAGAATTAATTGAACTTGTGGCACAAAGGCTAACTGTACCAGGCGAGGGAAAGGAAGTTGGCCCTACATTAGGAATAAATAAGAATTTCTTGCAAGGATTATTTATGGCGCCAAGTGTAGTAAAAGCAAGTATAAAAACTGCTATATTAACTGCCAAAATAATGGAAAATTTAGGGTATAAAGTAGAACCTAAATCAAATGATGAAAGAGTAGATATTGTACAAAATATAGAATTTGGAAGTAAAGAAGGCTTAGTAAAGTATTGTCAAGGAATACAAGCTGGCTCTCCAATAGATTCAAATTCAGTTCCAGAACCATGGGCTATGCCGGGGTATACAGACGAAGTTATAATGGCAGCAGGAGCATTTACTCAAGGATCATCAATAGAGCTTTCTTGTGATGGCCCAATAAGAGATCCTTTTATAGCTTATCAACAAGGAGCACTTACTTATGAATATGGTAGATTAGGTGTAGCAAAAGCTGTTGAAACTTTATTAAAATAATATAGAGAAAGGCTAAAGTTAATATGAAACTAAAAAAAAGATGGACTGTAATGTTTAAATTATCATTTATTCCATATATTATTGGGATTTTATGGGCAATTTGGAATGCAATTAAGGGATTACAAATGGATGGATATATTATGTTTGGAACAACTGCATTTTGGACAACTATAAAACTAATATTTGTTGCATTTTGCATAAAGATACCAATTATACCAATAATGTTAATTTATGAGATTTTATATATAGTATTAACTAAAAAGATAAAAAATCAATCTGGAAAAAAGAAGAGAAAGAAAAAAGTTGTAAAAGAGAAACAAGCGCAAGAGATAAAATATAATTTATAGAGAGACAAACCGATTTTATACATGTAAAAAAGTCGGTTTGTTTTGCATGTATGAGATCCTAAAAAATAAGGAGTAAAAAATGAAAGTTGTAGTAATAGGCGGAGGACCTGCCGGAATGATGGCAGCAATAACTGCAAGTAAAACACAAAATGAAGTATATTTATTAGAAAAAAATAATAAACTTGGAAGAAAGTTTTTAATAACAGGAAAAGGAAGATGTAATATAACAAGTTCACTAGATATGAGTGAATTTATTGCAAATGTTCCTGGAAATGGAAAGTTTTTATATAGTTGCTTTGAAAACTATACTAACAAAGATATAATAAAGTTTTTAGAAGAATATGGACTTCATGTGAAGGAAGAAAGAGGAAACAGAATATTTCCAACAACAGATAAATCTTTAGATGTTTTAAATGTGTTTGAAAAAGCTTTAAAAGAAAGTAAAATTAAGATTAAGTTTTGTGCAGATGTTACTAAGATAAATGTAGAAGATAATAAAATAGTTGGAATAACATATAAAGACGAAGATGGTATAAGTAAAAATTTAATGGCAGATAAAGTTATACTTGCAACAGGCGGAAATACATATACTTCTACTGGTTCTAATGGAGAAGGTTATGAGCTTGCGAAAGAATTAGGACATACTATAACAAAAGTAAGACCATCGCTAGTACCAATTACTGCACAGGGTCATGATTTAACTGTATGTAAAGAATTACAGGGGCTTAGCTTAAAAAATGTAGAAATAAAATTTATAAATTCTGAAAATAAAAAGGCTATCTACGAAGATTTTGGTGAAATGATATTTACACATTTTGGGGTATCTGGACCAACAATACTAAGTGGTTCTGCTCATTTACTTAGATATAAAAAAGTAGATGAATTATTAAAAGAAGGAAAGATAAAATTAAAAATAGATTTAAAACCAGCATTAAGTACTGAAAAATTAGATCAAAGAATTCAAAGAGATTTTGAAGAAGTAAAAAACAAGGAGTTCAAAAATAGTTTAGATAAATTATTACCACAAAAATTGATACCTGTAATAATTGAAAAATCGGAAATAAAAAAAGATAAAAAAGTAAACGAAATAACCAAACAAGAAAGAACAAAATTGGTTAATATTCTAAAAAATTTTGAAATAACGCTTTCAGGATTTAGACCAATAGAAGAAGGAATAATTACTGCAGGTGGAGTTTCAGTCAAAGAGATAAGCCCTAAAACAATGGAGTCAAAATTGGTTAAAGGTTTATATTTTGCAGGAGAGATTATAGATGTTGATGCATATACGGGAGGTTTTAATTTACAAATTGCATATTCAACAGGCTACACAGCAGGGCTGTTGCAGGAAAATTAAATTATAAGGGTAAATTATATGAAAAATATAGAGTTTAATACTATAAAACAATGTGTAGAAGCTGAAATTATCGAAAAAAAATCTAGATTTATAGCAAACATTTTTTATGTGGAAAGTAAAAACGAAGCAGAAGAAATGTTAGCAAAAACAAAAAAGAAGTACTATGATGCAAAACATAATTGTTATGCTTATAGTATATTAGAAAATGAAACTTGTTATAAAAAGTGTAGTGATGATGGAGAGCCTTCAGGAACAGCAGGAGAACCAATATTAAATATTATAGAGAAAAATAACTTTAAGAATGTACTTATTGTAGTTACTAGATATTTTGGTGGAATTTTGCTAGGAACAGGAGGATTATGTAGAGCATATTCGGAAGCGACAGTTTCTGCCATAAATAAAGCAAAAATTATTAAAATGCAATCTGGATGGTTGCTAGAAATTGTTATTAATTATGAAGATAATGCTATTTTCAGAAATTATTGTGAAAGAAATAAAATAAATGTTGTTAGCTGTAAGTATCAAGAAAATATAACATATAATATAGAATTAAATGATGAAGAATATGAAAAAATGCAGAAAGCAATAACAGAGAAAAAAATACTAAAAGGAAGAGAAAATAAAGATATTAAAGAAATTTGTCGAAAATACGTAGAAAAGCAAGAATAATGTGTGACAAAAACTGGAAAACTTTTGTAAATTCCTTGCAAAAAGCTGTGAATGATAATATAATACAAAATGTAAAAAATTTACAGAAAAAAGTATAGGGGGAACGAAAGAGTGAAAGAAAAAATAACAGTTTTAATTTCAGATGACAATTTTGAATTTGCCAAAACACTTTCAGATTATCTAGATAAGGATGAAGAAATACAAGTAGTAGGTATGGCAAAAGATGGTGAGGAAGCAGTTAGTATTGTAAAAGCATTAAAGCCAGATATAGCATTACTTGATGTTATAATGCCACATTTAGATGGTTTAGGAGTATTGGAGCAAATTAATGCAATGAACTTGAGTAATCCACCAATCTGTATTATGCTTTCAGCAGTAGGACAAGATAAAATTACACAAAAAGCAATAAGTTTAGGAGCACAATATTATGTAGTAAAACCATTTGATATAAATCTACTAATAAAAAGAATTAAAGAATTAAAACATTATGTACCATCAGTAAATAAAGTTAGTAATTTAGCAATACGTGAAGTAAAAACACAGTATATTGACATACCAGAAGAAGATCAAAGAAGTGAAGAAGGTCTTGAAGCATTAGTAACTAACATGATACATGAGGTGGGAGTGCCAGCACATATTAAAGGGTACCAATATTTAAGAGAAGCTATAATGATGGTAATAAATGATATTGATATAATAAATCAAATTACAAAACAATTATATCCAGAAATAGCACAAAAATATCATACAACACCATCAAGAGTAGAACGTGCAATTCGCCATGCAATAGAAGTTGCATGGGGCAGAGGGGAACCTGCAGTAGTAGAGAGTATATTTGGATATACAGTATCAGCTGCTAGAGGAAAGCCTACAAATTCAGAGTTTATAGCAATGATTAGTGATAAGCTAAGAATTGAATTAAAAACAGCATAAAAATAAAATAAACCAGACAAAGGCACAATCAAAAGATGAATGCACCTTTATCTGGTTTTGGTATTACTGGATTAAATTTCTATCTATGATTTCAAAGTTGGCACGATGAATATAAAGTGCCTTACCATCAATCATGAGCTTTGTCATCTTTGGTAAGTCATCGGGAATTTCCCAATAAACATTTGTTCCGCTGTAAGCACAGATTGGAACACCAAGCTGAGATTGAATGACAACAACTTGAGGTTTGCCAAAGTAGTTCTTGTACTTATTAACTACCTTAGAAAAAGAAGTGATGTCAGAAATGCCACTTGACTGAGAGGCAATATCTGATAAAGAAAAATCTACATCAGGTGAAAGACCACTCTCTGCAAAGATTATTGTGTTGCCACAACTTTCCATTTGCCGTCCGTCGATAGTAATGGTAAGAACAGAAGAAACACTATAGTTGATAGAGTTTGTGCCATCGCTGTTGTAGCCTCGTTCTTTTACAACGTTTCCATCAATATCGATGTTAGTACCAGCAACTGTAAGAAAACGGGAACCAAAGTTGTCGTAAAAGTTGGCGGTGTAAGAAACACCAATTAGACTTCCCTTGAGTGAGTTGACCGAGCTTGAAAAAAGACCACAACCGGACAAGAGTATCACCATTGCTAATGCGACCAATAATAACCGAGAGTTTTTCATTTTTAATCCTCCTATAAAAAGTTTTTGTGAATAAAATTGCATACACCAAGTTGTAAAAATTAGGAGTACTAAGTGAATGCTAAATATATTATATCATAAATTTAGTGATTTTGGCATCAAATAGTAAAATAATATTACAGTAACCCCTTCCTTTTTTCAGAAAAATAAGTTAAAATATTACTTAAAAGAAAAGAGGAAAAAATGCCAAAATTTTTTGTAAAAAATAATCAAGTAAAAGAAGATAGAATAGTAATAGAAAATGAAGATGTAAACCATATAAAAAATGTTTTAAGAATGAAAAAAGAAGATGAATTACAAGTTTGTGTAATACCAGAAGGGATAAATTATAAAGTAAAGATAGATTCTATTGATAAAAATATTATATGTAAAATTATTGAGAAAATAGAAGAGACAACTGAGTCTAATATAGATATTACAATATTTCAAGGCATTCCAAAGTTTGAAAAAATGGAACTAATTATTCAAAAGAATACAGAAATTGGAGTAAAGAAAATAGTTCCAGTAATGATGGAAAGAACGGTTGTAAAATTAAATTCAAAAGATATGTCTAAAAAAATTGAACGATGGAATAAAATAGCAGAAATTGCTGCTAAACAATCTGGTAGGGATATAATTCCAGAAGTATCATCAATAATAAAAGTGAATGAAATACATGAAGATGAGTTTGATGCAGTATTTGTAGCTTATGAAAATGAAAAAGAAAATACTTTAAAAAATGAGTTATTAAAGCTAAAAGATAAAAAAGAAAAATATAATATTGCAATTGTTATAGGCCCGGAGGGAGGAATTTCAGAAAATGAAATAACTTTGCTAGAAGAAAAGAAAGCAAGATTTGTATCATTAGGAAAAAGAATTTTAAGGACTGAAACGGCAGGGATTGTGATGGCGAGTAATATTTTATATGAATTAGAAGATTAGTGAAAGGAAGATATTTTTATGGCAGAAAAAACAGAAGAAAATAATGAAGTTAAAGCAAAGAGCCCAAAAGCTGTATCAAATGGAACAAAAGTAGTAAGTAAAGCTAAGAAAACACCTGCAAAGACTACTGCTACGAAAAAAACTACTACCCAAAAAGAAAAAACAAATAAAACAGAAAGTGGCAAAGAAAAAAAGATAGAAAAGACAGAAGATAAAAACTTAGAAAAAATAAAAAAAATTGATGAAGAAAAAAAGCAAACTAAAAAGACTCAAAGTAGGAAAACAAGTAAATCCACTGTTTCAAAGGATAAAAAGAAAATAGAAAAAGCAGAAGATACAAAAAAGTCTAAAAAAAGAGATGCTAAAGTATCTTCAATAATAAAAGAACAAATTGCAAATATAAATGAAATACAAAAAATTGATGAAATAGAGAAAGAAGAAGAAGAAGCAACTGCTGAAGAAATAAAACAAATAGAGAAGAAAAAGAAAAAAAGAAAAGAAGTTGACGAAGAAAAAATAGAAGCACAAATAGAGGCTGCAAAAAAAATGCCTAAGGAAAACAAACTTTTAATCAATAAAAAAGTATTTATAAATGTTATTTGGGCAATTATTGCAACTGTTTATTTAATATTAATAAATTTAGGCGAAATGAATGTCGAAAAGCAGATTTTTGAAACTGATTTAAAGGTATTTAGTATGTGTATACTTGCAATAACAATTATATTGTTTGAAAAAGCATATAATAGAGATAGTGGAACTATAGCTGTTTTTGGAATTGAAACACTTATAATTGGAATCATTACACTTATTTCGATTTATACATATATATTACATCAAAATATGTTTATCAATATAATAGGAACAATATCAGCAGTAGCGATTGTGTACTATATAATAAAATGTGTAATTATAGTAATAAACGAAAAAAGAAAATGGAAGAATAAAATTAGTGATGTAAAAAAGATTATTGCAGAATCATAACACAAAAATTACATAAAATTGTTTTTATGACAAATTTGACTAGACTTACGAGCAATTTTGTGATAAAATAAGAATTAGATTTTATATGAAATTTGGAAAGAAGGTAATTTTATTATGATGGTAAAACCTACAGTAGCAGAGCTTTTAGAAAAGGTAGATAACAGATATACTTTAGTAATAGCAACTGCTAAAAGAGCAAGACAAATCGCTGAAGGAGATAAAGTTCTTACAAAAACAGATGATGTTGCAGCAGTTTCAATTGCAGCAGATGAAATAGAAGATGGAAAGGTAAAAGTATGCTAGTATTATTATCGGGGGTTTCAGGAGCTGGTAAAGATACAATAAAAAAAGCTTTAATACAAAGAAATGAAAGAATTGTATCATTGCCATCATATACTGATAGAGAGCCAAGAGAAGGCGAAGTAAACGGAGAAATTTATAATTTTATAACTACTGAAGAATTTGAAGAACTAATAAAAAATAATGATTTATATGAGTATGATATACATCATGATCACTATTATGGAACTTCTAAGAAATTATTAAATGATAGATTAAATAGTGGAAAAATAATTGTTAAAGATATTGATGTAAATGGAACAGAAAATTTAGTTAATTTATTAGGCAAGGATACAAGAATTATTACAATCTTTTTAAGAGTACCCAAAGAAGAACTTAATAGAAGATTACTTTCTAGAAATCCAGATATGAGTCCGAAAGAATTGCAACTAAGATTAAATAGATTTGACTATGAAGAATCAAAGATAGGAATATATGATTATGTTATAAAAAATAATGACTTAGAGAAAACAATTCAAATAATAACAACAATTATTAAATATGAAGAAGAACTTAAAAATCCAGAATTTTAAAAGTTTAGTACAAGCATAAAACTGTGCTTGTATTTTTTTATGTAAGTTTGACAAAAAGCTACAAAATGCTACATAAGAAAAGCTATAAAATTTTCATTTTTTTGTATTTTGATATGTACATTTGAGTCAATTTGTTATAGAATATGCAAAGATAAAAAAAGAGAGGAGAGCCTTAGAAAATAAGGCGAAAGAAACATATGAATTTACCAAACAAATTAACAGTATTTAGAATAATTTTAGTACCAATAATGGTTATAATTTCATTTTTTAATATTCCAGGAGAATTTTTAGGAATACCAGTAAAAATGATTATACTAGACCTTATTTTTATAATTGCATCAATAACAGATAAATTAGATGGAACAATAGCAAGAAAAAATAATCAGGTAACTAATTTTGGAAAATTTTTAGATCCAATAGCTGATAAAATTTTAGTTGTAGCAGCACTTATAATGTTTGTAGAAATGGGAAGAATTCCTGCATGGATACCAATTGTTGTAATCTTTAGAGAATTTGCAGTTTCAGGCTATAGATTAATTGTAGTACAAAATAAAGGTAAGGTAATTGCTGCAAATATATGGGGAAAATTAAAAACTGTAACTCAAATGCTTGCAATAATTCTTATGTTTTTAACAACACATCCATATTTTGCTTTTGTATTTAGAACATCATCTAAAGTAGAAGCAATTATATATAGTGCTAAAATATACATGTCTACGGGAGAATTTATAATAAATATTTTAGCTAGTGTTTTATTAACATTATCAGTAATTGCAACTATTTTTTCTGGATATGAGTATTTGAAAGATGGAAAAGATTTGTTAAAAGATTGCTAAAGAATTAGGAGAAGACAAATGAATATTGAAGAGGCAAGAATTCAAGTAGAAGAACTTAGAAAAAAATTAGAGCATTATGCAAAATTATATTATGATGAAGATAACCCAGCCGTATCAGATTATGAATATGATATGGAGATGAATAAGTTAAAAGCTTTAGAAAAAGAATTTCCAGAGCTTATAAGTAAAGATTCTTTGACACAAAAGGTTGGAGGACATGTAAAGGAAGGCTTTAAAGAGGTTGTTCATGAAGTGCCACTTTTAAGTCTGCAAGATATATTTTCTTTTGAAGAATTGTATGAATTTGATGAAAGAGTTAGAAAAGTAGCAGAAGAAGAAAATCAAAAATTAAAATACGTTGTTGAAACAAAAATTGATGGACTTTCTACAAGTTTACGATATGAAAAAGGAGTATTAGTGCAAGGTGCAACTAGAGGAAATGGTAGAGTTGGCGAAGATGTAACTGAAAATTTAAAGACCATAAAAAATATTCCTAAAAAGTTAAAAGAACCAATAAATATAACTGTAAGAGGTGAAGTTTTTATTGGAAGTAAAGATTTTGAAAAAATGAACGAAGAAAGAGAAATTTTAGGAAAACCATTATTTGCAAATGCAAGAAATGCAGCAGCAGGTTCACTAAGACAATTAGATTCTAAGATTACAGAGCAAAGACCTTTAGATATTTTTATATTTAATGTACAAAAAATTGATAGTTTACCATTTAATTCACATTATGATGAATTAAATTTTCTGGAAAAGCAAGGATTTAATGTGGTTCCAGAGCGTGTTCTATGTGATACTATTGAAGATGCAATTTCTGCAATAAAGATGATTGGCGAAAAAAGAGAAAATTTATCATTTGGGATAGATGGGGCTGTTGTAAAAGTAGACAATTTAAAACTTCGTGAGATTTTAGGAAATACCTATAAAGTTCCAAAGTGGGCTATTGCATATAAGTATCCGCCAGAAAAAAAGCAAACAAAATTATTAGATATAGTATGTCAGGTAGGAAGAACAGGAGCGGTAACGCCACTTGCAATATTGGAACCAGTAAAAGTTGCAGGGTCTACAATTTCAAAGACTACTCTTCATAATGAGGATTTTGTAAAAGAAAAGGATTTGAAAATAGGAGATACAGTAGTAATTCAAAAACAAGGTGATGTAATACCAGAAGTTGTAGATGTAATAAAATCAAAAAGAACAGGAGAAGAAAAAGAATTTTCAATGCCAACAGTATGTCCTGTGTGTGGAGCACCAGTGGTACGTGAAGAAGGCGAAGCTGTTGCTAGATGTACAGGAATAGAATGTCCTGCAAAAATTCTTCAAAACATGGTACATTTTGTTTCAAAAGAGGCTATGGATATAGATGGACTTGGAATAAAAATAATTGAACAACTTGTTGATAAAGGTCTAATAAAAACAATTGCAGATATATACACTTTAACTGTAGAAGAAGTTGCTTCATTAAAAAAGAATGGCAAAAAATTTGCACAGAATTTAATTGATTCGATAAACAAGAGTAAAGAAAATGATTTATATAGATTACTTGCTGGGCTTGGAATACCTCATGTTGGAGTAAAATCGGCAAAAGGGCTTACAAAATATTATGATAATATTGAAAAAATTCAAAATGCTAAAGTAGAAGATTTAGCAGTATTAAATGATGTAGGACTAATTACTGCTAATAGTATCTATTCATTTTTTAAGCAAGAACAAACAATTGACTTAATAGAAAGATTAAAAAAAGCTGGTGTTAATATGCAGGTACTAAAAGAGAATAGTGATTCAAAGTATGATAACCGTTTTGACGGAAAAACTTTTGTACTTACAGGAAGTCTAGAAAAGTATACAAGAGAAGAAGCAGGAGATATAATAGAAAAGTTTGGAGGAAAAGTATCTGGTTCTGTATCAAAAAAGACAAGTTATGTTTTAGCAGGAGAAGAAGCAGGCTCGAAACTTACAAAAGCTGAAAGTTTAGGAGTAACAATTATATCCGAAACTGATTTTGAAGATATGATAAAATAAAGGAGCAATATTCATGGACGGAAAATATAGCTTTGAACAAATGGATAGAGAGCTAGATTCAGGATACATATTATTTTTTGATTATGTACGAAATAGATATCAAGTATTTAAAACAGCAGAAAACTGTTATACGCAAGTATTATTAACAGACCATGCGAAAAATCCATTGCCTAAAAATTCTATAATAACGAAAAAAACATTAATGGAAATGTATCCATTTATGGAAAAAATCGAATATAAGGCATTTGAAGGCAAATAGATTGTGTGGAAGGAAAGTGAATTTTTAAGTGAAAACTTTAGAAGATGTTGTTCAAAATGCAAATGATAGGGAATATGTATTAGAAGCAGTAAAAGAAGATGGACTTTTATTAGATGGAGCGTCTGATGAACTAAAAGATGATAAAGAGCTAGTTATGGAAGCAGTTATTAAAGACGGTGGAGCATTGGAATTTGCATCTGACAGATTAAAGGCAGATCGAGAAATTTTGATGCAAGCGGTTGAGAAAAAAGGCTGGGTACTATGCTATGCATCAGATGAGTTAAAAGATGATAAAGAGCTTGCAATAAAAGCTGCTAAAACTGATGGACAAATTTTGTATTATGTAAGTCAAAAATTAAGAGATGATTATGACGTGGTTCTAGAAGCGGTCAAAAATAAAGGTTTAATTGTAAAATATGCAAGTAAACGCTTGCGTTCAAATAAAGAAATTGCATTAGCAGCAATAAAGCAAGATAAAAGAGCATATGATTTCATTGTTCCGGAGCTAAGGCAAGATGAAGAAATTCAAAATATAATAAATCCGCCACAAGAATAAGAAATAAAAAATCCTTAATCTTTTTAAGATTAGGGATTTCTTATTATTTTTGAAGACTTCTAAAATTATCATCAGGGTTTGCATAAATTGTTTTATTATTTGTATAAATTACCATTCCAAGTTTAGCATTATTAGGTTTTTTTACATATTTTATATAAGTATAGTCAACTGGCACATTTTGAGAAAGTTTTGCTTTGCTAAAGTATGCTGCAAGTGAAGCACATTTATATAATGTAGTTGCTGGAACTGAAACTTTTGAAATATCTAGTATTGAATCTTTTGAATTGTTTTGTAAAACAACATGACAACCATGTATATCTTTGGTATGAAACCAAATGTCCTGGTTATGAGCGAGTCTGCAAGTTAAGTAATCATTTTGTTTATTATTTTTTCCAACTAAAACAGTATATCCATCAATTATATATTTTGCCGGTTCTAAATTTGAGCTTTGTTTATTTGTTTTTTGTTTGTTAGAGTTAGAAAGTGAGTTTGTAACTGTATTTTGACTTTTTGAAAAAATTAAGTTATCACTAATTTCAGTGTATATTAGGTTAAGCTCATCTATATTTTGTGCAGTATCTAACTCAAAAATGATACTATCTAAATATTGAAGTTCGTTTTCAATTTCTTCTTTTTGTTTTTGAACAACTATATAGGTATTTTGTAATTTTTTATACTTTTTAAAATAATTCTTAGCATTTTGTGAAGGTGAAAATTTTGAGTCTAAAGGAATTTTTATCAAGTTATTATTATCATAATAATTTTCAACTATGACTTCACAAGAAGAGGTATTTAATTTATAAAGGTTAGCTGTTATAAGCTCGCCATATAGTTTGTATTTATCGAGAGCTGAACATTCTTCTAGTTTTTTGTTAATATTTTTTATTTTATTTTTTAATTTCGTAATCTGATTAAGTACTATTTTTTGTATAGTATTTTTAGATTGGTTAAATTTTTCTTTAGTTTCTTTTGAATAGTAAAAATCATCAATAAAAAAGTTTATAGAAAAAGGTTCATTATTATTTTTTTTAATAAGAAAATAGTCATTGCAAGAGTTATCTTGTAGTAAAGCCAAATTTATATCTTTATACGTTAAAGATGTAGTCAAATCATAGAGATAGTCGAAAGCTTTTTTAAAATTTGTGTAAGAATTATCATCATCAGATATATCTATATTTTTAAAAAGAGCAACAAGATTATTTTTCCCAAAACCAGTATATATTTTAGAGATGACACTAGACAAAGAAAATGGAGACATATTATAATCTAAAATGTTTCTATAAAAATCATCAAATTTCTTTGAAAAATCAAACTTATTACTTGAAATAGGAACATATTTGCTTCCAGGGAAGATATCTCTTGAAGAATTGTCAAATTTATTTAAATGTCTTAAGCTATCAATAACAGTTAAGTTATTTAGCAAAATAATATTGCTATGTTTTCCCATAAGCTCTATTACTAAAGTTTTTTCCACTGTATCATTTAATTCATTTTTTACCAAAATATCAATAAAAATTACACGTTCTAAACCATTCATGTAGATATTTTCAATAATTCCATTAATAAGATGCTTGCGAAGAACCATACAAAAGCCCAAAACATTTTGTGGATTTGGCTTACTATGAGTAGTAAGACTTATTCTATATAAAGAACTATCTATACAAATGTTTAATGCATAGTTAGAAGAGTTTGAATATATTTCTAAAGTTAGTTCATTCTTATTCGGTTCAAAAACTTTTGTTATTTTTCCACCAATTAAACAATTGAGTTCATTACAAATTGATTTGGCTACTAATCCATCAAATGCCATAATTATAAATCCTTTCTTTTATATGAAGTATTATAATATAGAAGTGGCTAAAAATCAAGAAAATTAGCCTCAAACTATTGACATTACTAGAACTGGTGGAATATAATACAAATCAAGCAAGGAACATATTTGGAGGAACTTATTTTAAATGGCAGAGGAACTAAATTATAACAATATGTCTGATGAACAATTACTAGAAGAAATCAAAGAAAATAATAATGAGGAAGCATTAGAATTTCTCATTTGCAAATATAAAGATCTGGTCAATACTAAAGTCGGAAAATACTTTATGGTTGGTGCTGAAAGAGATGATATAATTCAAGAAGGCCTTATTGGATTATACAAAGCGATTAAAGACTATAAAATAGGAATGCAAAATTCCTTTAAATCATTTGCAAATCTTTGTGTTGAAAGACAGTTAATTACTGCAATAAAAACATCTAACAGACAAAAACATATGCCACTTAATTCATATTTATCTCTTAATATGACTGCATATAATAATGAGGATGATGGAAATGATACAGAAGTAGTAGATGTGCTAGATACAAATGTTATTGAAGATCCATTAGATACAATTACTAAAAAAGAATATATGAATACAGTAGGAAATGTAATAGATAGTTCACTAAGTGATTTTGAAAAGAAAGTTCTAAATAGATATGTTCAAGGAGAATCATATGTAAAAATTGCAGAAAAGTTGGACATGCCAGTAAAATCAGTAGATAATGCAATACAAAGAATACGAAAAAAGACAATAAGAAATTTAAATGAACAAGGAAAATATATATAAATAATTGGAATTCAAAAAACGTAGAATTCCAAATAAATGCTATCATAGCTCAGTAGGTAGAGCACCGCCTTGGTAAGGCGGAGGTCACCAGTTCGATTCTGGTTGTTAGCTCCATAATTTAAAACTCTAAAGTGTTGAAAAAATCAATATTTTAGAGTCTTTTTTATTTTAGTAACAGTAGTATAAAAAATTAATATATATTAAGAAAAAACTTGACAGAGGAGAACAAATGTTTTAAAATACACAAAAGGATGTGAAAATAGTGGAAGAGAATAAAATAATAGTGAAAGGTAATTTTACTAATGAAGAAATACAAAAATTTATATATACAATAAGAGGTAAACAAGTTATGTTAGACAGTGATGTAGCTATGTTATATAATTATCCTACTAAAAGAATAAATGAAACTGTAGGCAGAAATAAAAAAAGATTTCCCACAAATTTTTGTTTTCAATTAACTAATGATGAATATGAAATTTTAAAAAGTGGATACTTAAAAAATATGCAAGAAGAAGGAGATAAAAATTCTTTAAGGTCGCAACTTGCGACCTTAACTGAAAGCAAAGAAAGGGGGAAACATCGTAAATATTTACCATATGCATTTACAGAACAAGGTATAGCCATGTTATCAGGGTTACTAAAAAATGATATTGCTGTTGAAGTAAGTATAAATATTATGAACGCATTTGTGGAAATGAGAAAGCTTTTGATGCTTAATGGACAAGTTTGTGAAAGATTGACAAGTATAGAATATAAATTGCTAGAACATAGTAGAAAGTTTGATGAAGTTTTTAATCAGCTTCAATTAAAAGAGAACATTAAGCAAAGAGTATTTTTTGATGGTCAAATTTATGATGCATATAGTTTAATTATAGATATTATAAAATTAGCGAATGATAAAATTTTAATCATAGATAATTATATTGATGATAGTATTTTAAAAATGTTAACTAAAAAGAATAAGAATGTAGAGGTTGTTATACTAACGTCTGATAAAAGCAATATTGACAATTTAGATATTCAAAAATTTAATAAAGAATATTCTACTTTAAAGGTGGCTAAAACTAATAAATTTCATGATAGGTTTATCGTAATTGATAATAAAGAGATGTATCATTTAGGTGCATCTATAAAGGATTTAGGTAAAAAATGCTTTGCAATTAATAAAATAGAAGATATACAAATAATAAAGAAAATTATTGATTTATGAGAAGGAGAGTTAATTTAACTCTCCAATTTTTTATGCGTCTTTAATAAACATTGCAATATTAGAAAGAGCTTTACAAGCATCTTTTATTTGACTATCTGATAATCCTTTTAAGGCATCTTTTGTTGTAGTAGTTATTCTACTTTCTTGACCAAATAAAATATAATCAGCAGAATAATTAGTAAATTCACAAAGTTTTTGTAGTTTGTCTACTGCAAGACAACTATTTCCTTTTTCTACAATTCCTAAATATTGTCCAGAAATTCCAAGTTGCTTTGCAAATTTTTCTTTTGACATGTTCATACTTTCTCTAATATTTTTAATTCTTAGTCCAATTTCTTTTACCATATTTTGTTTCATAAATTATCCTCCTAATTACGATAGTAGAAACTTATTATGTTGCTGAATTCTAAAATGTCGAAACTTGCAAAAACTGCACATAAGTTCTACTTCAAAATTTTAATATTAATATAATAAAGTAATATTTTCTAAAAATAAATAAGAAAAAGTACTACAAATTAATGACAAAATATGATAATATATGATAAGATTTGAATGCGAAATAATAAATGTAGAAATATATGTATGTAAATGAAAAAGAAAGGACATTGATCACATATAATATGAAAGAAAAAATGAAATTGTTATTGATTGAAGATGATGAATTAAAATGTAGAAGATTTAAAGATATGGAAAAATCTAACGACCAAATAGTTTTTGTTGCAACAACAAAGTCTTCTACTGAAGGAATAAAATATGTAAAAAGATTTATGCCAGATGGGATAATATTGGACTTAGAATTAAACAATGGAGAAGGAAGCGGATTTGATTTCTTAAAGGAATTAAATAAACTTACTTTATCTGTTATGCCTAAAATTGTAGTAACAACTAATGTTTGTTCACAATCTGTATATGATTATCTACATAAAAATAATGTTGATTTTATATTTTATAAAAAGCAACAAAGTTATTCTGAAGAAAATGTAATAAATACATTATTATTGTTAAAAGGATATGATAAGGTAAATGAATCAGAAAAGATAAAAAAATGTGAGAAAGCCAATAAAGATGAATTTGAAGAAACTTTATCTCAAATAATAGATAGAGAATTAGAACTAATTGGAGTTGCAAAACACTTGATAGGAAAGAAATATTTGCATGATGCAATAAGATATGTGCTATTACATCAAGGGCAAGAAGATCAAATGCCAGTAGTAAAATATTTATCGGCGGTATATAAAGCTCCGACAAGTACTATAAGTAGAAATATGTCAAATGCAATAATTCATGCTTGGAAGATTTCTGCACCAGAGGACTTAGAGAAATATTATACTGCAAGAATTGACATAGAAACTGGTGTGCCAAAACCAAATGAATTTATTTACTATTATGTTGATAAAATTAAGAAGGAAATTGAATAAAAAATTACAAAATTTCATAAGGAAATTATGCAATATCATAAATAATTAAATAAATACACTACCATGTATCACGTGTGAATAGGCTCATACGTGGTATTTTTTTATTATCGTAAAAGGAATTTAGAACAGTAATTAACACACACACTAATACGAAATAAAAAAAGAACGGTGGTGAATCTCAATGAGCTTTTGGGAAATAATTAGATACATGCTAGGAATAGGATATTAGAAGAAAAAAGGTGTAATCAGTATTGATTACACCTTAATTTTTTTATATAATATAAAAAGTTGGAGGAAGAATTGAAATGACTGAAAAAATGCAATTTGCAATAATAAAAAACACCATTATCGACATTTTTATATTTTATATATTTTTCAAAATAAGAAATGAAAATAAAGTTAGTTTAAAGAAAATAATATTTGTAGGTATTGGTGTTATACTAGGAACTTTAATATATGTTGTGTTAGCATCAAGAATAAATCAAATATATGTTAGTATATTGAATTTCATATTGCAGTGCATTATTGGTGGATACTTAGTAGATAAAAAACAATCAATTGTGTCAAGTTTACTAGTATCAAGTGCAATAGCACATATAAATTATTTTGTAATTACATTTATTGAGACAAGTATAAGAATCAATATTCCTACAATGAGAGATAATAATATTTTGAATTTAGCAATCATTTTATTTTTAGAATCTTTATTAAATTACTCAATATTCAAAATAAGAAAATTAAATAAAGGTTTACAATTTTTGAAAGAAAAGATAAACAATGAATATTTAGATATAATTATGATAAATATAAGTATGGAAGTAATTTTTATATATTCATTATTTGGAACATATTATGGAGATGTGACAATACATATTGCAGTAACATTTTTCATTGTATCAATAATTATGATTATAATGACTTATAAAACAATGAATCTAGCTTATAAACATAAACAATTAGCTAAAAATTTAACAGAAGATGATGAAATAATAAAAAGAAGAGATGAAGAGATAAATAAGTTGTCAAAAGAAAAGTTTGAAATAAGTAAATTAAATCATGAATTTGAAAAAAGGATAAAAGCACTAGAGTTAGAAGTAAAATCCAATATGAATATGGAAATCTCTAAAGAAAACAATATACTAGAGAGAATAGAAAATTTATCGGCGGAATATTCTAGTAGATTAGAAGAAATAAAAGGAGAAGATGAGCTAGAGGTAACTGGCATTGCAGAGTTAGATACAATGTTTAAATATTTACAAGTTGAAGCTAAGAAAGAAAAAATACAATTTAACTTGAAATTAAACTGTAATATAAAAAATATTACAGATAAAATAATACCAATAAATAAATTAGAAACATTAATTGGAGATATTGGAACAGATGCAATTATTGCAACAAAACATAGCAAGTACAATTATAAGAGTATTGTTACAATAATTGATAAAAAAGATGAAACATATTCAATTTCAATGGCTGACACTGGAATTGAATTTGAGATAGATACACTTTTGAAGTTAGGAATGGAAAAAGCAACTACGCATAAAGATGAAGGTGGAAATGGTTTCGGATTTATAACTATTTTTGAAATATTAAAAGATACAAAGGCAAGTTTAATAATAGAAGAAAAACATGAAGAGATAGAAAACGACTATACTAAAAATATAATTATTAGATTTGATGGTAAAAATGAATATAAAATTGTTTCATATAGAGCGGATAAAATTAAAGAAAAAAGTATAGATAACAGAATAAAAATTGAAAATTTATAAATAAGGTAACATAAAGCTAAAAACTCTAATATTATATAATATAACACAGAAGAAATAGAATTGTTATATAATTGGAGGTGACTTATATGGAGCCACAAGAAATATATTGTTGCAAAGAAAAGAAAACATGTACAGGAAAAACAAAATGTTTTGGTGTTATAGCTGTAATACTTGCAATTTTATTCCTAGGTGTAATTGGTGCAATAATAGGTGCAAATATTGCTAGTACAATATTAGAAGCTTTATCTGCAGTAATAGTCTTAGCAATAGTTTTAGGAATACTACTTATATTATCAATAATATTGATAATATGTAATTGCATGAAACGTATATGTTAATAATAAGCTCTATAGCAAAACTATAGAGCTATTTTTTTATTTTAAGTAAAAAAATTATGGAAACTATTGTTAAATATAAAAAAATGTATTAAAATAGTATTATTGGGGTAGTAAAGTTTAAGGTGACAGAGCACTACATTAAAATAAAAAGTAATGGAGGATGGATTATATGGTAAAAATGTATAATACAGATGTAGAAACGAACGAACTTAAAGAAGTTAACGAATATGTAAAAGGAACTTGGATAAATATGGTTAATCCGAGTGAGGAGGAAATAAACAAAGTTTGCGACAATGTTAAAATAAAGGATCAATTCATAAAAGATGCTTTGGATTTTGAAGAAAAAGCTAGAATTGACGAAGAGGAAGATGATAGCACTCTTCTTTTTGTTGTAGACGTTCCAATAATCGAGAAAGAAGATGGAGTGGAAACTTATACTACTATGCCTATTGGTATGATTGTGGTAAGAGATGATTTTTTTATTACAGTATCACTTAGAAGAAATAAAGTAATAGAATCTTTTGAAAAAGGAAAGATAAAAAATTTTCAAACATATAAAAAGACAAGATTTATTTTTCAAATATTGTATTTAAATGCATCGTTTTATTTAACATATTTAAAACAAATAAATAAGGAAACTGAAATTGCAGAATATATATTAAAAAATTCTATGAGAAATAAAGAACTTTTAAAAATGCTTAGCTTAGAGAAGAGTTTGGTTTACTTTGCAACTTCATTAAAGTCAAATGAAATTGTAATGGAGAAAACTTTAAGAGGAAAAATAATAAAATTATATGATGAAGATGAAGATATACTAGAAGATGCAATAACAGAAAATAAACAAGCAATAGAAATGGCACAAATATATAATAATATTTTAAATGGTACAATGGAGGCGTATGCATCAATTATATCAAATAATCTAAATGGTGTTATGAAAACACTAACATCAATAACAATAATATTAGCTGTACCAACTATGATATCAAGTTTCTGGGGAATGAATGTTAATTTGCCATTTCAGAACAGTGCATATGGATTTCCAATCATGATTGGATTTGCCATTATAACGACAATAATTGTAACAGTATGGTTAAATAAGAAAAATATGTTAAAATAATATTGATAATTTTAGTTTTTTTTAGTAAACTACTATTAGATAAAAACTAAAGGTGGAATGATAATGAAAGAAACAGAAGAAATAAATGAAAAAGATATATTAATTATAATTTCAAAAAACGATGCAGAAGAGTTTAAAGCCTTGGCAAATGGTAGAAAATTTTGTAAAAGAGGCGAAAGAATAAGCGATATTTGCAGTGAAGAACTTGAAAGAACAGAATATAAAAAATTAGGAATATTTTCAAGAATATTTCATAAAAAGAAATTTAAAGATAAAGATTTATTGTTACTAGAAAATAGAATGACTAGTAATGTTAGAACAGTAGCGAAGTACTTGTTATCAAAAGAAGAAAATGCAAGCATAAGTGAAAAGGAATTAGAAAAGCAAACTAAAAAATTTATAATAGATAGAGTAAACGAATATTTAAGTAAATAGTCTATCATATAGATAGACTATTTCTAAGAATCTTCATATAAATCTTTAATGAAAACATCTTGTGAAGAATTAGAGTCTATAAAGCCTACGGTAGCTTTATCACCATGAATTTCTTGAACCCAAACAGGTTGCTCATTGTAATAGATTTCATTTAATTGTTTGTTACGCAGAATTTCAGAAATACGGGTATTAGTCATATTAAAACACTTCCAATCTAAAATATTTTTATATAATTATATCCAAGACTGGAAAAAATTATACTTGAAGAAGGAGAGAAAATGGCAGGAAATTTTACTAAAATAGATGAAGATTTTACGTGTGAAAACTGTGGACGAAAAGTAAAAAAATTAGGATATTCATGCAGAAATCATTGTCCATATTGTTTGTATTCTAAGCATGTAGATAACATGCCGGGAGACAGGCAAGAAGAATGTCATGGTAAGCTAAGGCCAGTTGGTGTAGAGATTGATAGTAAAAAAGGGTATGTGATTATTTTTAAATGTGAAAAATGTGGAAAAATAAGAAAAAATAAAGCTGCAAAAGACGATAACATGGACCTTATCATAAAACTTTCAGCAGAGCATAATTACTAAAACCTAGAAAGAGATTTTTTATTCTTTCTAGGTTTATTTTTTATATGTTTCTATTTAAGTTTCCATTAGTAAAATCTTTACCTTCAAGTTTTTTGCCAGTTTTTAATGTTTTTACTATATTATTTATTTCATCAATGCTTTCATCCAAAATATTAATTCTAATAGAGTAGGCATTAAAATCAGTAGTATCAAAAGATGTAATTTTACTATTATAAATTGAGGTTACTGTTTGAAGATTATCTGGTATTATTCTAAAGTATAAGCCTAAACGATCTTTTAGATAAAATTTAGAATTACTTTTACATTTTGTCATACACTCTGGATAACATTTATTACTTTTTCCAAGTAGACAGTAAGAAGTATTCATTAAAACATTTTTTCCATAAGCGATTAGTTCACATTTTAAAGATGAATTATTACATAAATTTGTAAGAACTTCTTTATTTAATTCTACCGAAGGTGTTATTGTACTTATGCCGAGATTTGCAAGCTCATTTATTGTATGGGTATTAAAAATATTCATGGTGTAATTTGAAACAAACTCAAAGTTTTCTCCAAGATAATTTTTCAGCAAGATAAAGTTTGAAATATTACTAATTACAAAACCTTTAATGTCAAATTTAGAAATAATATTATCTAAATTATTTAATAATAAGTTTTTAAAATTAGGTTTTAAAATAGTCGGCATATATACATATAAATTAAATTTTTTTGAAAGTAAATCTAAAATACTTTCATATTTTTTATTTATCATATATCTTAGTGGCACATAAATTCTATCTATTCCTTCAAGTTTTGAATAATCAAAATTTAAGTCTATTAATTCTAGTAAAACGCTAATCGTTCTATCTCTAATATCTATGTGAGAGTTTTTTGGTAAAGTCACAGTTCCGATATTTACAGATTGTCTAGTACTTAAAAATTGTTGTAATACAGTTTCCTCTAAGTTTTGTATTGCTGTTCTTCTAAGATTATTTAATTCTGAAATAGAGAAAATGTGTAAATTTTCATCTAATTTAATATTAAGTTTTGATAATATATAAGGTGTGGAACCAAGTTTTGCAATTTGAGCAGATATTCTATCAGAGGTAATAGGTGAGTTTGTGGCTTGCTCGGGAATAATATCTGAGCATACTGTCAAATCAATATTATTGTAGAAAGGTGGAACATTACATTTTAAATTTAATGTAATTGGTTCATTTTCTTTAACTGTAATAGTACCTTCAAGTGGAATCTTTTTATTTTCAGATTTTTCTTTATAAGTTATTTTACATGAATCAGTAAGAGATTTACTTGACATTTTATAAATTTTTTTACCAACTTTTATATTGCCTTTCATTCTACCGATTTTAACAATTTTTCCACAAGGACATTCTTTGAAATTAGAATTTCCAATCATAAGTTCTGAAATTGTATAACTTCCGGTTTCACCTTCAATAGAAATGGTATCTCCGATTGCTAATTTTTCATTTAATTTTAAGGTAATATGACCTTTTGAAGCGTTGTAATTTGAAATATTTCCTAAATATAATCCCATATTATTTGATTTTTTTGAAAAGATTAAATCTTTATTAGGTTCAGTTTTTAAATGGCCTGAAGAAAAGGCTCCTCTATTAAATACTTGCATTAAGTCTTTTTTATCTTGTTCGTCAATAATATAAGGCTTGTCTGATAAAGCTAAATCAATATATTTTCTATATATTTTAGTTACTGTAGCAACATAGTCAGGGGTTTTCATTCTACCTTCAATTTTAAATGAATTTATTCCGAGTCTTACAAGTTGTGGTAAAAGCTCTAATGAAGATAAATCCCTAGGACTTAGAATATATCCATTGTCAAGTTTGTTTTCAGAAGTTCCATTTTTTTCGATTAGCTCATAAGGAAGTCTACAAGGCTGAGCACATTTTCCACGATTTCCAGAACGTCCACCAACTAAGCTAGAGAATAGACATTGACCAGAATATGAAATGCAAAGTGCCCCATGGATAAAAATTTCTAAATCTACTTTGCAATTATTTCTTATATATTCGATTTCACTTAAAGAAACCTCGCGAGAAAGAACTACTCTTGAAAATCCAAGTTTTTCAAGTTCAAGAACTCCCTCTAAATTATGAACTGACATTTGAGTACTTGCATGAATTTCTAAGTTTGGAAAATTTTTAATTAAAAATTTGGCAAGGCCTAAGTCTTGAACAATTATGGCATCAATTCCAAATTCATAAGCTTTTCTTGCAAGCTCTATTGCTTCAGAAAATTCATCATCAGTTAAAAGTGTATTTAATGTAAGATTGGTTTTTACGTTTCTAATTTTACAATATTTGATAGCTTCTTTTAGTTCAGTATCGTCAAAATTTTTAGCACTAGCTCTAGCACTAAAAAGATTTGCACCAAAGTAAATACAATCTGCACCATTTTGAACGCCAGCTCTGACACAATCAAAGTCACCAGCTGGAACTAAAAGTTCTGGTTTTAGTATATTAGTTTCCATATGTTTTTATAAAAGTACTCCTTTCAATAAACTATACTCATTGTAACACATTTTTTCAAAAATTCATACTATATAACATAAATCTATAGGAAAGGAAAGTGAAAAATATGCAAGACGAAAATAGAGGAAACTGCGGAGGTTGTGGAGAAGGACCTGGATGTGGACCAATGGAAAGAAACTGCGGTTGTGGTTGCAATGGAAATAGTGGAATATTATTTTTCTTAATAATATTTTTACTATTATTTAATAACAACGGATGCTGTGGAGGCTTTGGATTCTAATTAAATAAATACATTGAAGAATATAGCGCAAGTGTTTTGCTATATTCTTAATTTTTTATTGCTTTTTACAAGTGCTTATATTATAATATCAATGTAATGCCACCGTAGCTTAGTAGGTAGAGCACCGGATTCGTAACCCGGAGGTCACAAGTTCAATTCTTGCCGGTGGCTCCAATAACTTACATATGAGGAGGAAAATATGTTAAAAAATAAATCAGGAAAAATAATAGTATGGATAGTAATAATTGTAGTAATACTTGCAGGAATAGCAGCAATGCTTTTTTATAAAAATAATTCAAATAAAGTGGAAAATACTAACAATAATGAAGCAGTTTTAGAAAGTCAAAATGGTGAAGAGATTTTTGTAAAAGGAAGTGCAAAAGGTGTAGACGAATGGAATATTTTTTTTTCAAATGAAGAGTACAATACATATAATGGAGAAAAGCTTGTATCAAAGAATGTAAGAAATGTACCAACAATTGAAAATGCATCAAACAAAGAGGCTGCTGCCAAAATACAAGAGTCTTTAATAAAGTTATCAGACGAAAATTGGGAAGAAGTAAAAAAAGCATCAGACGAATATAAAAATGTGGAATCAAGTGAAACTTTAGGCGTTATATATCTTACAACTATGGAGAATAGAACTGATAATTATATAACATTTAAATTTACACAATCAGGTGGATTTGGTGGCGTTTCTTGGAATGATATAAAGTATTATATGTATGACCTAAAAAGTGGAGAAATGGTAGAACTAAAAGATATAACATCAGACTATGAACAATTGGTAGACAAATTATATAATATAGCCGAAAATTATCTTGAAACTGAAAAATTAGGAACTGTCGATAACTGGAAAGATAAACTAAAAGACATAATTACAGAGTGTGGAAATTATGGATTACTTACTGATAAACTACAAATTGTATTACCAAAGTATTCTGTATCAGCAGGTGCTTCTGGCGTAATTCAAATAGATGCAGATTATGATAAATTAGGAAATTTAATAAAAGAAGAATGTAAATAAACTTTTGGTGAATGCCTATAAAGATTGGGCATTCACTATATTTTTTACTAAAAAGCTTTTACTATTGAAAAAAGCATGTTATAATAATTATGGTAATTATTTGATGGAAAGGATTATTATGGGATTTTTTGAAAAATTAAAAAATGGATTAAATAAAACTAAAACATCATTTGATGAAAAAATGAATAATGTTTTTAGTAATTTTAGAAAAGTTGATGAAGAGCTTTTAGAAGAATTAGAAGAAGCTTTGATTCTATCTGATGTAGGAGCAGAAACTGCAAGTATAATCATAAAAAATTTAAGAGAAAAAGTAAAAAAGCAAAATATACAAGATGAAGATGGTGTAAGAGGAGCTTTAAGAGAAGAAATAAAAGAAATTTTAGATGAAACTGATAGTTCTTTAAAATTAGAAACAAAACCATCTGTTATACTTGTAGTTGGAGTAAATGGAGTTGGAAAAACTACATCTATTGGGAAAATTGCAAATAATTTAAGAAAAGATGGCAAAAAAGTAGTAGTAGCTGCTGCAGATACTTTTAGAGCTGCTGCAGTTGAACAACTCGAAATATGGGCACAAAGAAGTGGATGTGAAATTGTAAAAAGAGAAGAAGGGATTGACCCTGCATCTGTTGTATATGATGCAATTAAAGTTTGCAAAGAAAAACAAGCAGATGTGCTAATATGTGATACTGCAGGAAGATTACATAATAAAAAATACTTGATGGACGAACTTGTAAAAATAAAGAGGGTAATAGATAAAGAACTTCCAGAGGCATCTCAAGAAGTATTAATGGTATTAGATGCTACAACTGGTCAAAATGCAATTTCCCAAGTACAAGCTTTTAAAGAAGCAGTAAACATAACAGGAATAGTTTTAACAAAACTTGATGGTAGTGCAAAAGGTGGAGCAGTAATTGGTATAGTAAACGAAAATAAAGTACCTATTAAATTTATAGGTGTTGGAGAACAAATTGACGATATGGAAATATTTAATAGTGGGGATTTTGTAAAGGCTTTAATATAAGGAGGACTAAAATAAGTGGAAGATAATGAAAAAAACACTGAAGTAGTAGAAAATAATAAAGTAGAACAAAACGAGAAGGAAATAGTAAAACAAAAGAAAGTTAGAAAAATTTTGGTAGTAATTGTTGCAATAATTGCTATGCTTGCAATATTTGTTTATGCTAGAGGTGAATTCTTAGAAATAAAAGAAATTGGAGAAAATTATAGCTCAATATTTCATCAGAATATGAAAAATATAAGCATAACAGCAATAATAAATTTTGCAATAGTATTTTCTGTTGTGTATATAACAACAAAGAGAGTAAAAAGTGGATTAAAAATCTTTTTTGAAGATGAAAAAAAGCCAATGCCGAAACTCCCACATAAATCAATGGCTTTTATAATTGCAACAATAGTGACAATTGCGACATCAAGCTTTATATTAGAAAAAGCACAGTTGTGTTTTTATAATACTCAATTTGTAGAAAACGATCCAATACTAGGGCTTGATGTAGGCTATTTTGTATTTGTATGGCCATTCCTAGAGCTAGTTGTAATGTATGCAATGTATGCAATAATTGCCTCAACTATATATGCAGCAATATATTACATTTTAGTTTTCAATATATGTTTTGATGGAATTACAAGAGAGAGTGTAAAAAGAAGCGGACTTGTAAATCAAGCATTAACTAATTTAAAGATTTTTGTAGTAATAATTGCAGTACTATTGCTATTGGAGACTCAAAATATAGGATTACAAAAGTTTTTAGTATTAAATAATGAAGAAACAATAAATTATTCGCTATATGGTGCAGGTATAACAGAAGTAAAAGTTAAGTTTATAGGATATATCATTTTTGTCCCTGTAATGTTAATTGCAGCATTCAAAGCTATTTCAAGCTTTAAAAAGAAGAATACTAAAAATGTTATAACTTCAATATTAGTAATACCGGGCTATCTAGTTACACTTCTATTAGTTATGGTAGGATATAACTTAATATATGTAAATTCAAATGAGCTAGATAAAGAAAAAGTATATATTGGATATAATATAAAAAATACAAAAGAAGCATATGGAATAGATATTGATGAAATAGAAGTAAGTGATGAAGGTACAATTACACAAGAGGCAATAAATAATAATCAAGATACAATTGAAAATGTACCAATAGTAACAAGTGATATGCTTTTGAAAGATTTATCAAGTTCAAATACAAGCAAGGGATATTATGAATTTGGAACAACATCACTTGCAGTATATAATATTGATGGCAAGGAAAAATTAGTTTATGTTTCTCCAAGAGAGATAACAAGTAAGCAATCTGCATACAATACAAAAACTTATGAGTATACACATGGCTTTGGAGCAATAATATCTCAAGCAACAAAGGTATCTGAAAATGGAAATGTAATACATAGTCAAAAAGATTTTGAGAAAAGTGATGAAATTATAAATATATCTGAACCAAGAATTTATTTTGGGTTAACTACTAATAATACAATAGTAACAAATAGTAATGGAAAGAAGGAATTTGACTATCCAACTCAAGATGCTACACAAAATACAGAAAACTCTTATGATGGAGAAGCCGGAATTACAGCTAATTTTATAGATAGATTAGTTCTTGCTATAAAAGAAAAGGATATAAAATTAGTATTTTCAGGAAATGTTACAAATGAAAGTAAGATATTAATCAATAGAAATGTAGTTCAAAGAGCTAAAACTTTAATGCCATATTTAACTTATGACACAGAACCTTATATGGTAATTGATTCAGAAGGAGAGCTTATATGGGTACTTGATGCATATACTACAAGCAATAATTATCCATATTCACAAAAAACAACATTAAAAGATAATGGAATAAGCAAAGATGAAATCAACTATATAAGAAATTCTGTAAAAGTTACTGTAAATGCTTATAGCGGAGAAATCAAATTCTATATAACAGATAAAGCAGATCCAATTGCTATGGTATATAAAAAGATTTATCCAGATTTATTTACAGATGAGGAGATACCAGAAGATATATCTAGTCATTTTACTTATCCTAAGTATTTATATAAAATTCAAGCAGAAGTATTAGAAAGATACCATAATGTTCAACCAGATGTACTATACAGAAATGATGATGTATGGGCTGTTGCAACACATAGCTCAAGTAGAAAAATAACATCAAGTAAAGGAACTACAATAGAGCCATACTATACAATGACAAAAACTGTTGACTCAGATGAGAGTAAGTTCAGTCTAGTATTACCATATACACCATATGGTAAACAGAACATTAAGAGTTATTTAGTTGGAACTGTTAGTGATAATGGCGAAAATGTGCTAAAATTATATAACTATGCGGAAAATAGTAATGTTTTAGGACCAATGCAATTAGATACACAGTTAGAACAAGATGAAACTATTTCAAAAGAATTAGAGAGTTTAAATGTTACTGGAACAAAGATTACTAAGGGTATAATAATAGTTCCAATAGATAATACTTTATTATATGTGGAGCCAATATATCAGCAATATGTTAATGAGAAAGATTCTTTGCCAGTCCTTAAAAAAGTGGTTGTTGCTTCTGGTTCAAAAGTAGCAATAGGAAATACTTATAGTGAAGCCTTGAGCAATTTAGTATCACAGTATGCTGTAAATATTGAAGTTGAAAATACAGATGACTTAAATGAGCTTATGGACCAAGTAATAAAAGCAAATGGAAATTTGGATGCTTCAATGAAAACTGGAGATTGGGAGCAAACAGGAAAAGACATTACGAAGTTACAAAATCTAATCAGAAGATTAGAAGAACTAAAAAAGGAGAAGGACCAAAAAGCTGAAGAGAACAAAATTGGAAATAATGAAGTAGTTCAAAATTTGGAAAAAAATGAAATTGCAAATGAAACATTGTAAATAGAATAAAATAAATAAAAAACGGCTAAACTAATTAAAAATAGTGAGGTCGTTTTTTTGTGCATAAAAAATTAGAAATAGAAAAGAAAATTTTTAAAGAGGTAAGAAACTTAAATAAGAAATTAGAAAATAATCAATTGATAGAAGCTATGGAACTTTTAGGAAATCCTAAAAAATTATTAGTGAGAAATTTTGCATCTGGTTTAATAAAAGGTATTGGAATTGGCATAGGAATTTCAATAATTACTGCAATTTTAATATATACAGCACAAAGAATAATAACGTTAAATATTCCTGTAATTAGTAAATATATTGCGGATATATTAGAAATAGTAAATACAAGAAAATAAAAATGCCTCTTATGAAGCATTTCCTGTAGAGTCATCATCTAGATTATCTAAGCAGTATTGTAGCATTTGACTTACTAAATAATTAAATGAAACATCTTTTTTATTGGCTAAATCTTGCAATTCATTTATCATAGATTCTTTTAAACGAAGTGTTTTATTTAGACTTGGTTCTGATTTACTTGATTGTGGCTTTACATGGAATCCCATAATGGTCTCCTCCTTCTTTTTTGTTCTTTTGGTAAAATTATACAGTAGTATTATTAAAAATAATATATTATAAAAATGCAAGATAAAATGTATTGCAAAAATAAATTTGTTATGATAAAATATTTTTGTAAAAATAGTTATAAAAAGATACGTAGCGATAAATAATAAATAGCAAAAGAAAAGGAGAAAAAAATGAGAGAAGCAAATAGAATAAAAACTATATATAGTGAGATGAATAAGAAAAATTCAGGTATAACGTTAGTTGCGCTTGTTGTAACAATTGTTGTACTTTTAATTTTAGCAGGAGTATCAATAAATTTAGTGGTAGGACAAAATGGACTAATAAATAGAGCGAAAGAAGCAGCGAAGAATACAACGTTAGCAAGTTTAATAGATGAAGTACAAACAGAAATTGTAGCAGAGCAAACGAAAGTAAAAACTATGGAATTCCTAAATACAAACTTAAAGGATGTATTAGATAGATATTTTGAAAATGTGCCAGAAAGTTATTACTTGAAATCAGATACAGTTTTGAAAACAAAAGCCGAGTATGGAAATTATGAAATAAAATTATCAGAAATATGTAGTCAAGATTTTAGTGAAAATGAAACAACAGATTGTACAACATATACAGATAGAAATGGAAATAAAGCACCAGTGCCAACAGGCTTTACCGTGTCAACAGTAGAAGGAGAGAACTTAGTTGATAAAGGTCTAGTAATAAGAGAAGATTCGACTGGAAATGAATATGTATGGATACCATGCTCAATGGATGGAAGCGATAAATTACAGTATCAAAGAACAAGATGGGGTGTTGAAACGGATAATGGAACAGAATCATGGAAAGATGAATTAACACTAACAGATAGCAATGTAACATATTTAAAAACAGAAACAGATAATGGAATAAATGAAGAAGTATCAAAAGAGATAGTAAATCAAATAAACAGCGAGTTTACAAGTGTAAAGAAATATGGAGGTTACTATATAGGAAGATATGAAACAGGTATAGGAGAAAATTACAAGGCAGTAGTGCAAGCAAATAAAGAACCATATGCAGGAACAGTAAATGGAAATACAACAAGGTGGACAGAAGCTTATAATTTAGCAAAAGGAATAGGAGCAGGAACCGGTGCAACAACGTATTTATGTTCAAGCTATGCGTGGGATACAGCAGTAAACTTTATAATGAATAATGGAACAAAGAATTACGCAAAGTCAATAGATGGATTTAATGAAAATTGGAGCAATAAGAGTATAACGAACAATAATGGAATTATAATTAAATCAGAAGAAGACAATGAAAGGTTACTAACAGGAAAAACGACAGCTAAAAGCAATATTTTTGATATGGGTGGAAATATAATAGAATTTACAACAGAGATAAATCCAGGGATATTAGATCCAATTGTATTACGTCGGAGGATACTATGGAAATAAAGGTCCTGCCCGGATATCGTTGCGATGGTGGTACTAGTGATAATGGTACTCGTTATGGCTTCCGAGTAACATTATTTCTAAAATAAATGATAAAAAGCAAAGGAGAAAAATAAAATGAAAAATTATGAAAGCCTTGAGGCTGTACACACACACACACACACACACACCGATATCTTAAAGAAAATCACGGTATAACGTTAGTTGCTTTAGTGGTAACGATAGTAGTGCTTTTAATTTTAGCAGGAGTAACAATAAATTTGGTAGTAGGACAAAATGGACTAATAAATAGAGCGAAAGAGGCAGCGAAGAATACAACGTTAGCAAGTTTAATAGATGAAGTACAAACAGAAATTGTAGCAGAGCAAACGAAAGTAAAAACTATGGAATTCCTAAATACAAACTTAAAGGATGTATTAGATAGATATTTTGAAAATGTGCCAGAAAGTTATTACTTGAAATCAGATACAGTTTTGAAAACAAAAGCCGAGTATGGAAATTATGAAATAAAATTATCAGAAATATGTAGTCAAGATTTTAGTGAAAATGAAACAACAGATTGTACAGTTTATACAGATGTAAATGGTAAAAAAGCACCAATACCAACAGGCTTTACAGTATCAACAGTAGAAGGAGAAAACTTAGTAGATAAGGGACTAGTAATAAAAGAAGATTCGACTGGAAATGAATATGTATGGATACCATGTGCAATGGATGGAAGTGATAAATTACAGTATCAAAGAACAAGATGGAATGTTGAAAACGATAATGAAACAGAAGCGTGGAAGGACGAATTAACACTAACAGATAGTAATGTAACATATTTAAAAACAGATACAGATAATGGAATAAATGAAGAAGTATCAAAAGAGATAGTAAAACAAATAAACAGCGAGTTTGCAAGTGTAAAGAAATATGGAGGTTACTATATAGGAAGATATGAAGTTGGTGTTGAAGATGAAAAAGTAGTTATTAAGAGTAATAAAGAAGTATGTAGCAAGCAAACATGGTCTTCTGCATATTCCTTGTCAAAAGAAATCGGAGACGGAACTAGTGCAACAACATATCTTTGCTCAAGTTATGCATGGGATACAGCAATAAATTTTATAATGAACAATGGGGCGACAAATTATGCAACGTCAATAAATGGATTCAATGAAAATTGGATTAATCAACAAGTGGTGGATAGTAATGGATATGTAATAAAGGAAGCTGGAGTAGGAAAGAAATTACTCACAGGGCAAACAGGAGCTAAAAGTAATATATTTGATATGGGAGGAAATGTAGTAGAATATACAACTGAACTAAATATTGGAGTTGATGATAATGTAATATTTAGAGGAGGAAGTTCTGGCTTATTTTTGGGAGCAGCAGGAAATAGATGGGATGCAACATATATTCAAATAATAAATAATGATACTGGTTTTCGAGCAACATTATTTTTAAAATAAATGATAAAAAAGCAAAGAAGAAAAATAATAATGAAATACTATGAAAGCCTTGAGGCTGTACACACTGACATATTAAAGAAAATCACGGTATAACATTAGTTGACTTAGTAGTACTTTTAATTTTAGCAAGAGCATCAATAAACTTAGTAGTAGGACAAAATGGAATAAATAGGGCAAAAGAGCTGCTTGGGTAATTGGGGCACCTACATTGGAAATGATTATAAAATCATATAATAAATATTACGATAAAAATATTGAAATATCACAAAGTGATACTGGTTATAAAATGTATAATGAAATGAAACTGGTTAAGAATTCTATATATAATAATGGAGTAAGTTATTGGGTTGCAGCTCCGAGTGATAGTAAAAATTTTAACAAATATGTATCAGGAGAAAGAGAAGATTTATATACGAGTGGAATATATAATAGCGTTGGTATTCGACCGGTTGTTTGTTTAAACTCATCAGTAACATTAATTTTAAGTGAAGATGGAAGTTCATATTCAATCAAGTAAAAAGTAGTTTTTGCATAATTTTGTCTTATTAAGTTTGATCTAAATAATTTTAAAAATTATTGATAAAAAAATCGAAATATGTTATTATAAAAAATATAATAATTATTCAAACAAAAGAGAGGGGGTGTAAAGATGCAAAAAATAAGAAAAATAACACTATTAATATTAAATATTTTATTATTGAATAGTTTGTTTATTAATTGTTATGCTACGGCTATAACTGTAACAAAAGAAAATCTTAATGCGTCTTTACAAGAATTTGTTTCGTCAGGTGCAAATGAAAATAATTATAAAATTACTGTATCTGATAATATCATCACAATAGCAGTTGATGGAAAAAGTTATACTCTAAATTATAACTTAGCAGAAAAACCAAAATTTACTTTAGAAATTCCTATTGAGAAAGGTATGAGCTATAAAGATTTTAAAGCTCAAACAGATAATTTAATTTTACCTATGATTGGTTATATTGCGGTGGCAAAAATTCAAGGTGTAGAGTTTGAAGATGCAAATGCATATTTTTTTATGTCATATTTAGGAAATGCTTTTAATGGCTCTTGGTCAAGTGAAAATTCATATGTAATTATTGATGATACTAATATGTCAGATGGTGTTACAATAGATAGAGATGAAAGTGATACAAAAACTATATATGCTTCTGAGTTTGGCGAAAAAGTAATGGAATATGTAAATGCTACATACAAAGATAAACAAACAATAGCAGATACGACAAGTGGTATTAATTCTTATGAATTGGTTACTGAAAGAAAAGATGTAACTGAGACTTCTTGCAAATTAGTATCATCATTAACTGTAAATGTTGATGCAGACTTTTCAAAAATAAAAGGATATGCTAACCAAATAGGTGAATCTTTTTTAAATAAGGATATTACAAAGGATAATGCTGATTATTCAATTGAATTAAAAGTTGGGCAAAAATGTAGATTTGAAGCAACAGAGAAAATTACAGGTCACGAAATTTCTGGTTCTGGCTATGATTATAAAGAGGTAAATGAAAATTGTGTGGAAATTACTGGAACAAGAGTTGGAAAAGCTAATGGATATATTTATGTGGGAGAAACAAAAAAATCGTTTTATATTACTGTAGAAGAAAATACAGAAAATAAGACTTTAGATACAATAACATTAAAAATAAATACTACAACTACAAATAATAAGCCTAGTGAAAATGATTCAGCTGGGCAACAGCAAGAACAAACACAAAAACCACAGACAGCACAACAAACTAGTAGCACATCTAAAGATAACACAATTTCAAAAAGTACTTTACCTAAAACAGGTGTAAGTAATGCTATCTATATAATAATGACATTTAATTTTATCTTATTGGTAATATTTGGAATAAAGATGAAAAAATATAAAGATATTAAATAGGAGAATTTACAATGACATTATATATAATTATTGGATTAATAATATTATTATATGTTCTTGTAACATATAATGGATTAATAAAGTCGAACAATCTTGTAAAAGAAGCATTTTCAACAATGGATGTATATCTGAAAAAAAGATGGGACTTAATCCCTAATCTAGTTGAGGTTGTAAAAGGATATGCAAAACATGAAAAAGAAACGATTGAAAAAATTACAGCTTTAAGAACGAATGCTTATGAAACTATGTCAATGGACAAGAAAATTAATATGAATGAACAGTTAACTCAAGGCTTATCAAGAATTATGGCTATTTCTGAAAATTATCCAGATTTAAAAGCTAATCAAAACTTTATTGAATTAAGTCATGATTTAACTAAAATAGAAGATGAAATAGCAAATAGTAGAAAATATTACAATGGAACTGTAAGAAATTTTAATGATAAAATTCAAATGTTTCCTAGTAATATTGTAGCTAATCTGTTTGGATTTCATTCTGCCAATATGTTTAAGGTAAACACAAATGAAAAAAATAATGTAAAGGTGGATTTATAATATGAAACAAAAGAGTTTGAGTGGAATATTCGTTATAATTATGTGTTTTATATTGCTAATACCGAATCAATCATTAGGAGTAATATCAACAAGCGAATATACCATACAATCATATAACATAAATATGATTGTAAATGAAGATAACACTTTTGACATAACAGAAAATATCACCGCATATTTTAATATGGCAAAGCACGGAATCTATAGAAAAATTCCTTTAAAAAATTCAATCACTAGAACTGATGGAACTAAATCAAATAATAGAGCCCAAATAATAGATATTAATGTAAGCGAAGATTATACTACTACTAATGAAAATGGGTATAAAGTGATAAAAATTGGAAATACCAATCAAACATTCACAGGAAAACATAGTTATACAATTAAATATAAGTATAATATAGGAAAAGATCCTTTGAAAAATGCAGATGAATTATATTTTAACTTAATTGGCGAACAATGGGATACAAGTATAAGTAATGTATCTTTTTCTATAACAATGCCTAAATCTTTTGATAAATCACTTTTAGGTTTTTCAAGTGGAAATGTAGGTTCTACTAATAGTTCTAATGTAATATATAGTGTAAATGGAAATATTATTACAGGAAATATTATAAATACACTAAATGCTGGACAAGCATTAACTGTGAGACTTACTCTACCAGAAGGGTATTTCGTTGGAGCAAGTAGTAATATTGATATATTTTCTATATTTGTTATAATTTTGTGTGCGATATTTGTTTTAATTGCAGATAGATTATGGGCAAAATATGGAAAAGATGAACAAGTAGTTGAAACAGTAGAATTTTATCCGCCAGAGGGATATAACTCAGCAGAAGTAGGATTTTTATATAATGGATCAGCAGATACAAAAGGAATTATATCATTACTTATTTATTTAGCTAATCAAGGTTACTTGAAAATTGAAGAAACAGAAGAACGAGGAATATTCAAGAAATCTAAAGGTTTTAGAATTACAAAAATAAAAGAATATGATGGAAATAATGAATGTGAAAGGTTATTTTTTAATGGACTTTTTAAAGGTAGAATAACTGGTTCTGTAAATATGGTAAAAGCACAAAAAATTATTAAAGAATCTAAAATACGAGGAGAAAAAATTAGTTTCCAAGATGCTATGGAAATGTCAATGGATAATTCTAATGCTAAAATATCTGTTACTTCATCTGATTTATATGATAATTTCTATACAACATTAAATAGAATAAAAACAAAAATGAATTCAAAAGAGAATAAGAATGAAATATTTGAATCATCAGCAAGCGGTAAAGGAAAATATTTAATACTAATGATTATTGCGGTATTTATTTTAATAACAGTAAAACCTGTTATTGAATATGGAGAAGTTGGAACATTGCTATTTGCATTATTATTTCCACGGAATAGGATTTACCATATTGATAGGAAGCCTTATAGGTGCAATAAAAATGCCTAAATTATTTGCAATAATATGGGGTGGAATGTTTGGAGGAATGCCTTGGGCTTTTATGGTATTACCAACATTAACTCAAGATGTAATGTATTTAATAACTTATATTATTGGTATAATTAGTATTGCAGTATTGATATTATTTGTTAAGATAATGCCTAAAAGGACACCATTTGGAAATGAAATGTTGGGAAAACTAAGTGGATTTAAAAGGTTTTTAGAAACAGCAGAAAAACTTCAACTAGAGGCGCTAGTGAATGAAAATCCAGAGTATTTTTACAATATTCTTCCTTATACTTATGCTTTAGGAGTATCTGAGGTTTGGATGAGTCAATTTGAAACAATAGCAATACAAGCTCCAGATTGGTATGTAGGCTATAGTGCATTTAGTATTCATGAATTTAATCATTTTATGAATGATACAATGAGATCAGCACAAAGTGCTATGTCATCTAGTCCATCAAGTGATAGCGGAAGCAGTTCTGGAGGTGGTTCATCTGGAGGTGGCTCTGGAGGAGGTGGAGGAGGTTCGTGGTAATCTTCCAGCAAATAAAAAATCACTAATTTTAGTGATTTTTTATTTGTTTATTTATTTTTCAAAATCCACTCATAAAATTCATCTTCAGTAAGTTTGCTTTTTTTATAAGATTAATTTTTTTTAGCCTGTTTTTTCAAAATTTCAAAATCATTAGAAAGTTCATTAAGTATAGCATAACAAATACTTGATAAATCGTTACTTTTAGGAGTATCACTCATTGAAAGAAACATATTTTTAGTATGTAAAGATTTTAGTATGTAATATTCATTTTTGTTATAAAATTCTTAATATTTATTTGAATAACTATAACAAAGTCATTTTTATAATATATATGCAATTTTTCTATTATTTTTAGCAAATAAACTGCATATCGTTCAGTATATGTGTATTTGTCTTTGGATAATTTTCAATACTGCCATATTTAATCATGGATACATGTATTGGTTGGCAAGTCCTAATGCAAATTTAACTACAAGAGTAAGTTGTGTGAATAGTAATAGTTCAAATATAAGCTTTGCTGACATTGATTTCTATTATGGAGGAATTCGCCCAGTAATATGTTTAAAATCGAATGTTGAACTAAAATTAAGTGAAGATGGAAGTTCATATTCAATCAAGTAAAAATAGTTTTTGCATAATTTTGTCGAAAGATTTTTAAATGAATAAGAAATTCTTATTGACATATACTATAAATAGCTATATACTAAATATAGTTAAAAGCTTTTTCAACGAAAATGCACAAAAAATACTAGGGACTGCCATCCCTAGTATTTTACTTTAGTCTTTGTCATCGTTTATAATCATATAAAGGATGATAAGTACTAGAACTTTTATAAGCTTTTTCAAACGAAAAGCACCTCCTTTCTCCTTTAGGATAAAGGAAATATAATTATATAACATAAAAATTGCAAAGTCTGTCGAAGCGTGTAGGAGAAGTGAAAAAATTAAAAATATTAGATGAATAAAAAACTATAAAAAAATTAGCAATTGTACTTGACAATTGCTAATTTTAGTTATATTATATACAAAGATTAGCAAGAATATATCTAGAGTGCTAATAGAGGTGGAATATGTTAGATGATAGAAAGAAAAAAATATTACAAGCAATTGTAGAAGAATATATAGAAACAGCAGAACCTGTAAGCTCTAAAGATATAGTTGAAAAAGGCGAAATTGACTTTAGTTCAGCTACTATAAGGAATGATATGGCAGAGCTTGAAAAAATTGGATTACTTGATAAAACACACACATCAAGTGGAAGAATTCCTTCAAGCAAAGGTTATAGATACTATGTAGACGAACTAATGAATTACAATAATATAAATAGGCAAGAAGTAAAATATATTCAAGAGCAATTAGAATCAAAGATAAATCAAATAGAAGATTTGACAAAGATTACTACATCAACACTTTCAGAAGTAACTCATTATACATCGGTTGGTGTAAGTCCTAGTGTAAATGAAAAAGAAATTCAAGAAATCAAATTTGTTTTATTAGGTTCAAGGTTGCTTATGGCAGTAATACTAACACAAAATGGAATGATAAAGGAAACTATCATAAAGTTTGATGAAGATATTACAAACGAACAAGTTGAAACATTAACATATTTATTCAACAATAGATTAAGAGGAAGGCCATTAACTGATATTGAAGGACCATTTGAAGATTTTATGCATGAAGAAATGAATAACATGCTAAAGGTTGTAAAGCCAGTTTTGGAACAAATTAAAAAATCTATTGATGAAGATATTCAAGTATACACAGAAGGCGCTAATAAATCATTTGAATTTCCAGAATTTAAGGACCTAGAGGTTGCAAGAAATTTTGTAAATATATTAGATACAGAAAAAACAAAAAAATTAATAGGTATATTAAATAATGATAATGACGAAGATGAAATAAAAGTTTACATTGGTGATGAAAACATAAATGAAGCCTTAAAAGACTTTAGTGTAATTACATTTAAACATAAAGAAAATGGTCAAGATTTAGGAACTATTGCAATAATAGGACCAACTAGAATGGACTATTCAAAAGTAATATCAGCAATGAAATTTATTAGCAAAAAGCTTAATGAAAAAAGTAAAAATATATTAGATAAGGGAAAGGAGACAGAAGATGAGTAAAGAAAAAGAAGATATAGAGCAAAAAGAAAATGCTACTATTGAAGAAGTTAAAGAAGATACAAAAAAAGAAGAAGTAAACAAAGAAAAAATACTTAATGAAAAAATATCTAAATTAACAAGTGAGCTAGATGATATAAAAGACAGACATACAAGACTAATTGCAGAGTTTGATAACCTAAAAAAACGAAGTGCAAAAGAAAGAGAAAACTTATACAATTCAATAATATGTGATATAGTTACTCCTCTTTTACCAGTAGTTGACAACTTAGAACATGCAGTAGCACAAAGCACAACAGATGAAGAATATAAAAAAGGAATTGAGCTTGTGTTAAAACAATTTAAAGACATACTTGCTTCACAAAATGTAAAAGAAATAGAGGCAGTTGGAAAGCCATTTGACCCAAGTATTCATGAGGCTGTAAGTTCTATTCAAGACGAAAATCTTGGAGAAAAAATAGTAGCTTCAGAATATAGAAAAGGTTATATGATAGGAAATAAAGTAATTCGCCATTCGATGGTTGTGGTTGCAAATTAAATAAAACTAATATAAAAATAAATTATAATTCATAAGATAAGAAAAAATTGGGTAAAATATCCAATGACAGGAATTAAATAAAATTTGGGAGGAATTTTAAAATGGGAAAGATTATAGGAATTGATTTAGGAACAACAAATTCATGTGTTGCAGTTATGGAAGGTGGAGAGCCAGTTGTTATACCAAACGCAGAGGGAAATAGAACAACTCCATCAGTAGTTGCATTTTCAAAAAATGGAGAAAGATTAGTAGGACAAATAGCAAAAAGACAAGCTGTTACAAATCCAGATAACACAGTTATATCAATAAAAAGAAAAATGGGAACAGCTGAAAAAGTTAAAATAGATGGAGAAGAATTCTCACCACAAGAAATATCAGCAATGATACTTCAAAAATTAAAGGCAGATGCAGAAAGCTATTTAGGACAAAAAGTTACACAAGCTGTTATAACAGTACCAGCATACTTCTCAGATAGCCAAAGACAAGCTACAAAAGATGCAGGTAAAATTGCAGGACTAGAAGTATTAAGAATTATAAACGAACCAACAGCTGCAGCTTTAGCATTTGGTATGGATAAAGAAGATCAAGACCAAAAGATAATGGTATACGATTTAGGTGGTGGAACATTTGATGTTTCTATACTTGATATTGGTGATGGTGTATTTGAAGTTTTAGCTACAAACGGAAATACACATTTAGGAGGAGATGACTTCGACCAAAGAATAATTGATTTCTTAATCTCAGAATTTAAAAAATCAAATGGAATAGACTTATCAACAGATAAAATGGCAATGCAAAGATTAAAGGAAGCTGCAGAAAAAGCTAAAATAGAGCTTTCAGGAATGCAACAAACACAAATTAACTTACCATTTATCACAGCTGATGCACAAGGACCAAAACACTTAGATGTAACATTAACAAGAGCTAAATTCGAAGAACTAATTAGAGATTTAGTTGATGCTACAAGAGTACCAGTAGAGCAAGCCATGAAAGATGCTGGAGTTACAGCAGCTGATATTCATAAGGTACTATTAGTTGGTGGTTCAACAAGAGTTCCATGTGTACAAGAAGAAGTTAAGAAAATAACAGGAAAAGAGCCAGATAAGGGAATAAACCCAGATGAATGTGTTGCAATTGGTGCATCAATTCAAGGTGGTGTATTATCAGGAGATGTTAAAGATCTAGTATTACTAGATGTAACACCATTATCATTAGGTATTGAAACTTATGGTGGAGTATTTACAAAATTAATTGAAAGAAATACAACAATACCAACAAAGAAATCACAAATATTCTCAACTGCAGCAGATGGTCAAACATCAGTAGAAGTACATGTTTTACAAGGTGAAAGAGATATGGCTGCATACAATAAAACATTAGGAAGATTCCAATTAACAGGAATTCCAGCAGCACCAAGAGGAGTACCTCAAATTGAAGTTACATTTGATATAGATGCAAACGGTATAGTTCACGTATCTGCAAAAGATATGGCAACAGGAAATGAGCAAAAAGTTTCAATTACAGCTTCAACAAACTTAACAGACGAAGATATTGATAGAGCTGTTAAAGATGCAGAAGCACATGCTGAAGAAGATAAAAAGAAGAAAGAAGAAATTGAAGCTAGAAATGAAGCTGAAAGCTTAGCTTACAATTGCCAAAAAACAGTTGATGAATTAGGAGATAAGATAAGCGGAGAAGAAAAACAAAAAGCTACAGATGAAATTGAAAATGTAAAGAAAGCATTAGAAGGTTCTGATGTAGAAAAAATTAAGCAAGCAACAGAAAGCTTAAAGCAAGTATTCTATGCAATGTCTGAAAAATTATATTCACAAGCAGGTGCTGGAGCTCAAGCAGGACAACAAGCAGGTAGCGAAGGTCCAAAGACTGATGACAATGGAAATGTTTACAATGCAGACTATAATGTAGAAAACGACAACAATGACAACAAATAATTTATAATAAAATATATTCGCCCAACAAGGGACGGTCCCTATTGGGCGAAAATGCTATTAAGAAAGGTAGTTAAAAGATGGCTACAAAAAGAGATTATTATGAGGTTTTAGGAGTAAGCAAAAATGCTACTGATGACGAATTAAAAAAAGCATATAGAAAACTTGCTAAAAAATATCACCCAGATGCAAACCCTGATAATAAAGAAGAAGCAGAAGCTAAATTTAAAGAAGTAAATGAAGCTTATGAGACACTATCAGATAGTCAAAAAAGAAAAATGTATGACCAGTTTGGACCAGATGGCCCACAAGGCTTTAATGGCTTTGGTGGAGGAGCTGGAGGTTTTAATGGTGGAACATATACATATACAACTTCTGACTTTGGTGGATTTGGAGATATATTTGGAGACTTAGGAGATTTATTTGGTTTTGGTGGTGGAAGAAAAAGCAATTCTAATCCTAATGCTCCATCTAAAGGTGCTAATTTAAAGTATAATATTGATTTAACTTATGAAGAGTCATATACAGGAGTTAGCAAAGAAATAAACATAACAAGAAATGAAAAATGTGAGACTTGTTCTGGAACTGGTGCAAAACCAGGAACTAAGCCAGAAACATGTAGTGTATGTGGCGGAACAGGAACAGTTACACAAATGCAAACAACTTTACTTGGCCAAATGAGAGTTCAAACAACATGTTCTCGTTGCCATGGAACTGGTAAAGTAATAAAAGAACCTTGTACTACATGTGGAGGCAAAGGAACTGTTAGAAAACAAAACAAAATAAATGTAAAGATACCTGCAGGAATTGATGATGGCCAAACTGTAGTATTGAGAGGTGAAGGCGAACCAGGTAAAAATGGTGGACCAAATGGTGACATATACATAACAGTAAATTTGAAGAGAAATTCAATATTTACAAGAAAAGATGATAATGTTTATTGTGATATTCCAATAACATTTACACAAGCAACTTTAGGTGCAGACCTTGAGATTCCATTAGTAGATGGAGGAAAAGTTACATATAGAATTCCAGAAGGAACTCAAACAGGTACCAAATTTACAATAAAAGATAAGGGATTTGTACATATAAATTCTGGATATAGAGGAAATTTAATATTTACAGTTCAAGTACAAGTACCAAAAAGGTTAAGTAAAGAACAAAGAGATTTACTTACACAACTTGCAAAAACAATGAACGAACAACCACCAGTCAAGAAAAAGGGATTGTTTGGTTAATAAAATTACAGAAAGAAGCATTAAATTTTAAGGTAAACAAAGTTACCTTAAAATTTATGCTCCTCTTTTTTTATCATATTTAAGTTTTGTAGCTAGACCGCCGTCTAATATGTCGTTCTGCTTTATTTTCATCTAGAACTAATCTTACAGCATGAGCAAGCGAAGGATTTATTTTTGATAATCGTTCACTTACATCTTTATGTACTGTTGATTTTGAAATACCGTATTTTTTTGCCGTGCCTCGCACGGTGTCTTTTGAATCTATAATATAATGAGCAAGTAAAATAGCTCTTTCTTCTATTGAAATTCCATACATATGTAATTAAGCCCCCATTTGAATTGATTTGTTGTTTAATAGTATTCAGTAAAATATAATTATAGAACATTTTTTTATACACCAATTAAATAGAAGCATTGAATCATAGGAAATTATTTGATATTATAGAAATATATAATTTTTGACTAGGAGAAATAAACATGGATTTTTGCAGTAAAATAAATAGCATATATCAAAAAAACAAGAATATTGAAATTTATTTAGATATGGATGGAACTATTGTTGAATTTTTATTAGATAATGACAATAATTTTTTGAAAGACGGAGAATACTTAAAGAAAAAGCCTATTAGACCAATACTTGACATTATGAAAAAAATAAAGGGAAAGTATCCACTAATTAAATTTAAGATATTAAGTTGTGCTGGTACAAATCAGATGAAAAAAGAAAAAAATGAATGGATTGATAAATATATTCCATATATATGTAATGAAGATAGAATTATTTTTTCAAAAGAAAATGGTGAGTATTGCAATGAAAATAGCGATATTGTAAAGGCAGAATATTTGTCAAATGTAAGTGTAAATTCAAATATAATTATTTTTATTGATGATGATGTTAGAAATTTGCTAAAAGTTCAGAAACTTGGAAAAAATAATATAATTCCAATACATGTCACTTCTGTATTAATATAAAAATAAAAAGCAGGTTGGTGAAGTGCTCACCAACCTGCAAAAGATATTACAGAGATCTCAAAATCTCTAAGCGTGCCTTACCGGGGGCCAAGAGCAGATCAAGCTTCTCGTCGTGCTTGATAGACGCGGTAGCGTGATCAAAGTGGTCGTGAATTTGACCATCAGGGTCCATGCTGTACTTGGGATGACCGGGATTCATGGATTTGTTGCCCATCCGAACCCTTGTTCCATCACTAAGGTAGAAACCTGCCTTGTGATAGGAAGAGAAAATCTCATCAAGGGGAAGAGAGAGGAACTTATCCTCAAGATAGGAAACATACTGGTTTGCGTAGGACCCCTGATTTACAGGATTCATGGTATTTACGTAAACCTCCATGCCGGTTTTGTCATGTGCGTAGTGAACAAAGTTCAACAAGCACTGTTCTGTAGGAAACTCATCTTCCGTGGCAAGAATGCCAAGATAAAGCTTAGTTTTCCATTCGCTCTGCTTAAAACGGAAAGAAACGGCTTCACTCCGATAAGATACTTTGATTTCATCGACAATGCCGTCGAGGGACTTCAAAACGTCATAACGAAGACCGTTAGTAAACATTTTTACACAGAGACCTTGTTCTTTTGCATATTCTGCAAATTTTACGATATCCGGATGCAACGTGGGCTCTCCGCCGTGAAGAAAGAAGTTGTTCAAACCATTTTCTTTTGCGAAGGAAACAGACTTTTTAAAGTTGCTCCAAGTAATGAATCCGCCAGAATGAACCTCCTTTTCGATGCAAAATGTGCAGTTCGAGTTGCAACGTTTTGTAAGCAAACAGAAGAACTCTTGCAAATCATGCCTTTCCCGAGAATGAGTAGGAATTTTGATCATATGCAATCTCCTTTTACTAAATGTGTGTGTTACGTACGGAGACTATATTATAACACTCTTTTATGAATAAATCAATAAATTATAGCATATTGACATAAAACTTTTTGCGTGATATACTAAAATATGTAATTTTAGAAAAAAGGAGACAGAAATGAAAGTAGAAACAGTGAACTTACATAATTTAACCATGGCTGATATTCAAAAACAACAACACAGAGTAAAGGTTATTTTATTGAATTCTAAAGATGAAGTCTTATTATGCAAAAGAAACGGTGTCTATAATTTTATAGGAGGACATATTGAAGAAGGAGAAGGAGCTTTAGATTGTGCACAAAGAGAAGTTAGAGAAGAAACTGGAATAACGGTTAGATTAGGAAACTTTAATGCTCCATTTTATAAATTACAATGTTTTGAAAAGAATTATTATAATTTAGGATTAAATTATTTTACAACAATACAATTTCTTGATGGAAAGACAGATGCACCAATTGATTTAGATAAGCGTCAATTAGACGAAAATGAATCAAAACAAGTTTTTACTCTTGAATATGTTCCATATCAAGAATTAAGAGAAGCCTTAGAAAACAATAGAGATGTTGCTAAAGCTGAAAAAAGAGAATTCATAATTAATGAAATGCTAGGAGTTCTTGATAAATATGATAGATATAGAGAAGAAAGAGAAAATGACAAAAGAAGCGATTATGACCGTTAAGAAAAAATATATTTCATCAACATATTTAAAAAATGTAGATGAATATGAGTACAATTTTTATGAAGACAAAGAGAATAATTGCTATATTTCAATTAAAAAAATAATAACTATTAAGGAACCATTTTGTACACCAAGCAGTGGATGTTTAATTGATAATAATTATACTATAGTAGAAATAGTCCCAGTAAATGAAAATTATTGTATTAGAGCTTTTGTAGATAATGAAAAAAATGTGATATTATACTATTTTGATGTTACGTTAAGAAATGGTTTTGATTTTAAAGTAAATTCACCATATTATGAGGATTTATTTATAGATGTTATTCTAAAAAATAATATGATAAGTGTGTTAGACGAAAATGAATTAAAAGAAGCTTTAGAAGAAAAAGTAATTACTACTAAAGAATTTAACTTAGCACAAACTGTAAAAAGCAAGTTAATTGAAAGTTTAAAAACAAATTCAAATAAGTATATGAAAATTGACCTTAAGAAATATTTGAAATAGAATATAAAAGTGGTTACTTTTAAAAGTGACCACTCTTTTTACACTGCATAATTATCGAAAAACGATAATAAAATATTGACATACAAAAAACAAAAGGATATACTATATAATACAAACAAGAAAGGATATTGAGAATATGAAGATTTTAGGAGAAAAAAGTTTATCGTCAAAAGTTGAATTGGGATTAGAAATATTATTTTTAGTAATAGCGCTTGTAACAATTGGTGGATTTCTATTTTGCTCAGCAGTACTATTTTTAGATTTTTCAAGTTCTGATGTTAGATCACAATATCTTACTAGACTTATACTACTTACTATAATAAGTGCGGTTGTAATAATTACCGGAATAGTTGCTTTATTCATAATATATCAGTTTATAAAAATATTTAAGAATTTAAAAGAGAATAAAGTGTTTGAAAAGGAAAATTTAACATATTTAGAGAAAATATCGAAGTTATCAATGATAATTGGAACATTGTATTTCATAATTTTAGTGGGAGTATCTATTGTACTAAATAACTTTTCGGAATTTGGTTTTTTAAGCAATACTTTAATAAAAATGGTAATATTAATTCTTTCAGGTGTATTCTTAATTTTTGGAATAGGAATAAAGATATTAAATGAAATTTATAAAAAAGCAATAAAATATAAAGAAGAGAATGAGTTAACTGTATAAAATGGAGGAAAAATATATATGCCAATAATAGTAAATGTAGATGTTATGCTAGCTAAAAGGAAAATGTCATCACAAGAACTTGCAGAAAAAGTAGGAATAACTCCAGCAAATCTTTCTATATTAAAAACAAATAAGGCAAAAGCAATAAGATTTTCAACTTTAGAAAAAATTTGCAAAGTTTTAAATTGTAAACCAGGAGATATTTTAGATTATGAAATTTGTAATAGTACAAGAAAAAATGAAGGAATTTGAGGAAATCAGTTAATAAAACTTGACAAATTGGTAAAAAGTTTATAAAATTATATATAGTTAATAATGAAGCGTTTGTACAAAGCAAAGTATTTAGGCACTGCTAGAAAGAGAATGAGGGTCACCGGCTGAAAGCCCTTTTAGTTAAACTAAAATATGAAACACTTTGGAGCATATATAAATAAAGAGGAAAGAAAAGTATTTTCTTTCAAGCTGGGTGGCACCGCGGAAATATTTCGTCCCTGCATTTTGCAGGGGTTTTTTTGTGTCTTATGAAAGTTTCTGCTTAAAATCTGAAAATAGGAGGTATTTTATGAGAAAGTACAAGACACATGACTGCGATGAAATAAGTTTAGCAGACATAGGAAAAGAAGTAAGGATTGCGGGATTTGTGCAGACAATTCGTAATCATGGAGGAGTTGTATTTTTAGACATAAGAGATATGTTTGGAATCACTCAGGCTGTAACATCTGGAAGAGAAGATGATGTGGAATTTGCTTCACATATACCAGTTGAATCTTCGGTAACTGTATTAGGAACTGTTAGAAAAAGGAGTGAAGATACAGTAAATTTAAAAATTAAAACTGGTGAAGTAGAAGTATTTATTAAAGAAATTAAAGTTTTAGGTAGAAGAACAAAAAATTTACCATTTGAAGTAAATTCAAACCAAGTAGTAAGAGAAGATTTACGACTTCAATATAGATTTTTAGATTTAAGAAGTGATAAATTAAAAGAAAATCTAATATTAAGAGCAAAAGTATTACAATATTTAAGAAATCAAATGGTTGAACGTGGATTTTTAGAAGTACAAACACCGATACTTACTAGCTCTTCACCAGAAGGAGCAAGAGACTATTTAGTACCAAGCAGATTGCATCCGGGAAAGTTTTATGCACTTCCACAGGCTCCACAACAATTCAAGCAATTGTTGATGGTTTCTGGAATAGATAAATATTTTCAAATTGCACCATGTTTCAGAGATGAAGATGCAAGAGCTGATAGAGCACCAGGAGAATTTTATCAACTAGATATGGAAATGGCTTATGCTTCTCAAGAAGATGTATTTGCGGAAATGGAGCCAATTATATATAACACTTTTAAAGAATTTTCTGACAAGGAAATTTCAGAATATCCATTTCCAAGGATTACTTATAAAGATGCAATGTTAAAATATGGCTCGGATAAACCAGATTTAAGAAATCCATTATTTATAATTGATGTTACAGATTTCTTTCAAAAGTGTACATTTAAACCATTCATAAATAGAACAGTAAGAGCAATAAAGGTAAGCCAAAAAATGTCGAAAGGCTTTCATGAAAAAATGCTTGAATTTGCAATGTCTATTGGAATGGGAGGACTAGGCTACTTAGAAGTTCAAGATGATTTATCATATAAAGGACCAATTGATAAATTTATACCAGATGAGATGAAAAAAGAGCTTATGGAAATTGCAGATTTAAAAAAAGATGATACTATTTTCTTTATAGCAGATAGTAAAAAGAGAGCGACAGAACTCGCTGGTCAAATAAGAGAAGAACTAGGAAAAAGACTAGATTTAATAGATGATAAGAAATTTAGCTTTTGTTGGATAGTTGATTTTCCTATGTTTGAATTAGATGAAAGAGGAAAAATTGCTTTTAGTCACAATCCATTTTCAATGCCACAAGGTGGAATGGAAGCGTTAGAGAATAAAGAACCATTAGATATACTTGCATATCAGTATGATATTGTTTGCAACGGAATAGAACTTTCTTCTGGTGCTGTGAGAAACCATGATATTGGTATAATGCTTAAAGCATTTGAAATAGCAGGATATACGAAAGAACAAGTTGAAGAAAAATTTGGTGCCTTATTTAATGCATTTCAATTTGGAGCACCACCACATGCTGGTATTGCACCTGGAATAGATAGAATGTTAATGTTACTTACAGGTGCTGAAACCATAAGAGAAGTAATAGCCTTCCCTTTAAATAGTAAAGCAGAAGATTTAATGATGGGAGCACCTGGCAATGTAACCAAGGATCAATTAAGAGATGTTCATATTAAATTGGATATAAAAAAATAATAATAAAGAAGCGGATATTATTTGGAAGTATCCGCTTATATCGTTATAAAAACAAAAAAATATTGGCTAATAATTAACCAATATTGTATTCTTTTCTTTTTTTCTTTCCTTCAACTTCTGGTGGGATTAATGGACTATAATTTTGACCATCAAAAACTTGAAGTTCTACTGTTCTTGTTAATATATCAGTATAACTGTAAGTTACATTTCTTTGGTTTTCATCGTATTTTACTATGAAAATACTTGGATAGGCTTTTTCGATTGTTGCTTCTTTTTCAAATGGTCTATTTCTTCCTAAAGAACCTTTTACAATTATCTTTTGTCCAATTTTTTCTCCAATATCCATCTTTAGATTTGCAATATCATTTTGATAAATCATAGTGTTTCACCACTCCTTTAAGATGAGCTAATTATACCATTTTCTGCATAATCTGTCAAAAGCTTACAAATACTGAAGAAAACTGAAACACCATGGTACTGTAAGCAAAAATAGAAAAAATACCGTTTATTACATTTTGATTACATTTTTAATAAATAATTTTCTTACCATATGAACCAATGCCATTAACACCGTCTTTTCCATCACGTAAATCATATTCAATATCTTTTATTGAAATGAAATCACTTTCTTCAGTCATAGCAATTTTTTGAGCTACAACTAGAGGATCTTTAAAATCTATCAGAATACGAGCTGGGGATGAAGCAAAGTTTGCACCAGCACTAATTAAAGCTTCGTAATAGCTCTGACAAGCACCAGCAAATATGGAAAGTTTATTTTTTCTATTTTCCCACATTCGAGCTCTTATAACTGTTTCAACGAAAAATCTAGAGTTTCTGTAGTTATATATATCATTAAAGTTATGCTCTTTTTTTATCATTCCATCATGCCCTGTAACTACTAATATATCAGGGGTATATCTATTCAGTAAGCCAGTTATCATTTGAGGTTGCTTTTTTTCTGCAACATTTTTTACGATAACATTTAATCCTATATTTTTATAAAATTTCTGTGATTTTTCACTATATTTTTTATCCCCATCAAGATGTAAAATACGTCCATATTGTACATAGGTTCGCTTTAAGATAGGAATTTTTGATTTGATTTTATTTATTTTAGAAGTTTGCAATTCTGAATCAAAATTTAAAAGTACATTTTTTATAGTAGTATCAGATAATATTACTAAGTCATCTAATGGACTATCTGCAATAATTCTAACAGTAACTCCTTTAAGAATGGCAATTGGGGTATGGTCTTGGTCGATTATATCGTTTATAAAAAAAGCAATATCCATTCCGTAGGACTTTCTTGCGACAATATCTCCTTTTTTTAGACTATTAAATTTCATATTTACCACCTTATATTATAATATGACAAATATACTATTTTCGTTAATTTTAGAATAGTTAGAAAAGTACTTGCATATATATTAACAAAATAAATTTGATTTTTAAAGGAAGGACGAATACATGGATATAAAGTTTGAAAAGAATAATTTATGTGTTAATAGAATTGTAGCACAAAAGACAGAAAAGTTTATAATTGAAGGAGATGAGATAGTACCTGATATAAAGCCTGATATATTAAGTGTTGTATCAACAAATGGAAATGTATGTATATATAAAAAAGAGGTATCTGATGGAAAAGTAAAAATAGAAGGAGCAATAAATGCCTATGTGGTATATGTTGCAGATGACGAAAAATCTAATATTAGGGCGATAAGTACAACACTTTCATTTAGTAAAAATATTGAAATGAAAGAGTTAACATCTGAAATGATAGTTGATGAAAAAAGTATTTTACAAAGTCTGGACTGTAAAATACTAAATGGAAGAAAGATAAGCTTAAAAGCTGTAATAGACATATCTACAGTAGCTTATTTAAAAGAAAATGTTGAGTATATCAAAAATTTAGAAGATGCATGTGATATAGAAACTTTATCAAAGGAATTAGAGCTAAATTCATTAGTTGGAACAGGAACAACAAGAGTATATGCAAAAGATACTCTTCAAATAGAGAGTACAGATAACTTAGCTGATATAATGAAAGCGGAGATAAGTATAGAAAATATCGAAAATAAAGTAAGCTATAATAAAATTTTATCAAAGGCAGATGGTGTGTTTAAAATAATGTATTTAACGGATGATGGAAGAATAGAAATGTCTAAAAGTATAATTCCGTTAATAGGATTTATTGATATGCAAGATGTGTCAGATGATGATACCTGTGATATAAGTTATGAGTTAAAGAATTTGGTGGTTAAGCCTAATAATGTTCAAGAACATTCAATATATATTGAAGCTGAATATGAGCTTTTAGGGTTTGTTTACAAGAAACAATCAATAAGCATAATTGAAGATTTATACGGAAGAACAAAAACTTTTAATTATACACAAAAATCAGTTAGTGTTATGGCTACAAAAGAACTTGTGAAAGATAAATACATTATGAAAAAACAAGAAAAAATAGATGGCCTTGCAAATAATAAAATGTATGATGTTGAAGTAAAGCCAATGATTTTAAGCTCAAATATAGAAAATGGAAAAATAAATTATCAAGGGAACATGGTACTTACTTGTATTTATGCACAAAACGAATCAAGTAGTATTGGTGTAAAAGAAATAATAGAACCATTTGAATTTGCTGTAAATTCAGAGCAAATAAAAAGTAAAGCTAGTATTCAAACCACAATAGCAATTCTGCAAAAGGATATAATAATAACTGCAAATGATACAGTAGATATAAAACTTGAAATGGAATTTAATTTGAATATATGTGTAGAAGATACTGTTAAAATAATAGAAAATATAAATGAGGAAGAAAATAGTAATGTAGAAAGATTTAGCATAGTAATATATTATACAAAAGCAGGAGATACATTATGGAATATAGCTAAGAAGTTTGGCAGTACAGTTGAAGAGATTGCAAAGATAAATAATATTGAAGAAAATAGTAGAATAATGCAAGGAAATCAACTATTTATTCCAAGATAGTAGAGGAGTATTTTAGTTATGGATAGAAAAGTGGAAAAAATATATACAAGAGGAGGGAGAATAAATCTTCCTCTTTTCTTTAATAAAAAGAATAGCCCACAAAATAGAAAAATAAGAAATAGCATATTTTTGATAGTGATAATTTCAGTAATTACGGTATTTGCAATTTTGAGAGCTATTAATCCAATTATTGATGCACTTTGCATAGACAAAGCCAAGAATTTAGCAACGGTTATATCTAATAAACAAGCGACTCAAATTATGAATGAGTATAAATATGAAGATTTTGTAAATGTGGTAAGAGATAGTAATGGAGATATAACTTTAATTCAAACCAATACTAAAAATATAAATGAAGTTATATCGGATATTCCGAATAAAATAGTAGAAGAAATGGAAAAACAAAGTGAAAGCTATATATCAATTCATTTAGGAAGCGTTCTAGGAAATACAGTATTTTCAGCGCTTGGCCCAGAAATTCATATAAAAATAGAAAATGTAGGAAATGTTGTAACAAAATTAGAATCAGAGTTTATATCAGAGGGAATAAATCAAACTATGCATAGAATATATCTTAATATAGAATGTGAAGCAACAATTCTTACTCCATATAATACAATAACACAAAAAATTGAAAATCAAGTACTAATTGCAGAGTCTGTAATTATTGGGAATATTCCAAATACATATTACAATATTGAAAGAAAATAATGTAACTAAAAGTAGAATTTTCTCATAAGATGTAATATAAGCAAGAAGGCAAAATACTTTCATGCTAATATTTATTTAAAGAAAGGAATGTTAACAAATATGAATGAGAATTGTAATTCATGTTGTAAAGAGCAAGAAAGCCCAATAGAGTCTATTTGCGATAATGTAAGTAATGAATATGAAAACTATAATATGAATTCATGCAGTTGTGGATTTAAGCAAGAAGAAAGTTTATTTCCAGTAAATCCAATGCTTGGACAGAGCTATGTGCCAATACAACATATGGATAAAACTTTTACACCTTGTTGTGGACTAAAAAATGGAACTATTTTTCCAGAGCTTGTAAGTCCATATTATCCATGTCAAAGCGTAGAAGACATAGACTATTTAATGAGAAGAAATGTAATAGGAAAGGGGTGCAATAGTTGTGGAATGTAATTATGAACCAACAGGAGTAAATGCAGCGTTTGGAATAAATCCAATAAACAATGCTGATAACTCTTGTAATTGTAAGAAAAAAGATGAAGCAGGAGAAAAAATGCTAGAAAAAATTCAATGTCTTATGTTTGCAATAACAGACATAGCAGAGTATTTGAATACTCATAGAGATGATGAAAAAGCTTTGTGTTTGCATAGAGAATATTGTAACCAGCTTAAAAATCTAAAAGAAAAATATCAAAGAGTTTATGGTCCACTTTCAATCTATTGCCCATGCAATAGTTGGAGATGGCTTGAAGAACCATGGCCTTGGGAAGGAGATGAAGACTAATGTGGACATATAACAAACTTTTACAATACCCAATAAATATAAAAAATAGAAATCCAAGAATGGCAAAAAATATTATATCTCAATATGGAGGACCTGATGGAGAGCTTGCAGCTTCACTTAGATATTTATCTCAAAGATTTGCAATGCCTGATGAGATTGCTAAAGCAACTTTAAATGATATAGGAACAGAGGAACTTTCACACCTTGAGATGGTAGGAACAATTGTGAGACAATTAACACAAGGTGTATGTCCAGCTGAATTAGAACGAGCAGGACTTGGAGCATACTACACAGATCATGGTATAGATGTATACCCACAATCTGCTGGTGGAATGGCTTTTTCTGCAAATTGTTTAGCATGCAAAGGGGATGCTATAGCTAACCTTCAAGAAGACTTGGCTGCAGAGCAAAAGGCAAGAGCAACATACGAAAAATTAATTGACCTTTGTGCTGACGATAAAGATGTAGTTGATGTTTTAAAATATTTAAGACAAAGAGAAATAGTGCATTTTCAAAGATTTGGAGAGGCACTAAGAAATGTTCAAGATAAAATGGCTGAAAAAAGATTTTACATGAACCAAGCAACTTGGAATAACTGTAGATGTGAAAATAGAGAAGAATAAAAATAAAAACATGGAATCTTTTTTCCATGTTTTTGCATATTAATCTAAGTTATTTAAAATGTTTGGTAACATTTGTTTTTTACGTGAAACTACATTATCAAGCATTGCTGTATTATTATTTAATGTAACGCCAAAAGCTTTTTCAACTGTATTGGCTTTATTTCCAATAGCTATAATTTTTGAGTTTGCATTTAAAATATCTGTTGCTGCAAACATATAGAAATCTAGATTCTTTTCTTTAATTTCTTTTTGAATAGCATCTTCTAATTCTGATTGTCTACTAAATACAGAATCTAAGTCAACAGCATTTACTTGTGAAATTTCAAATTTAGCATTTTTGTCACTAAATTCTTTTGAATCTATATTGATAACTTGAAATGGTGTAAATTCGCTGATATCTGTTCCTGCTTTTAACATATCTTTTCCATAAACTTCAACATCTACGTCAGCAATTTTGGCAAGTTTTAAAGCAATTTCTTTATCTTGAGCTGTACATGTTGGTGATTTGAATAAAAGAGTATCAGATATAATAGCAGATAACATTAAACCAGCTAATTTTTTTGTAATCTCTACATCATTTTGTTTATATAGTTTATATAGAATAGATGATGTACAACCAGCAGGTTCTGCTATATAGTATAAAGGTTCCTTTGTTTCAAATTTTATTTTATGATGGTCAACTACCATTTTTATACTAGCTTTTTCAATTCCACTTACACTTTGTGCAAATTCATTATGGTCTACAAGAGCTACATCACAGTTTTCATCAACTGAAGATAATGTTTCTGGCTCCTTTACATCAAAATAATTTAAAGCATAAGCTGTTTCTTTATTTACATTTCCTAATTTATAAGCTGTTGCTTCATGACCTAAAGCTTGTTCTAAGTTAGCTAGGACAATTGAAGAACAGATAGTATCTGTATCTGGTTTTTGATGTCCAAAAACATATAAATTATTTTCCATATTAAATTCTCCTTTTAACGATTTTATCAACAATTTAAAAGATACATTTAATGTATCAACCATTTTTATTATACCACTTTTATTTAAAATGGTCAACAATTTACATAAAAATAGCATTAAGCATGCAAATAATAAAATGTAACAAAAATGTAATAATGTGCGTAAATACGTAGAATGATGAACTAAAGATAAATATATGTATTTTAAATACATAAAAAACGAAAAAACTTTTGGAAAATTGTTGAAAAAAACAAAAAGTTAATATACAATGATAAAGTAAAAAACAATAACTATAAAAGGAGAACACTTATGAAAAAGAAAATTAGAAGTAATGCAGGTATTACGTTAGTAGCATTAGTTGTAACAATAATTGTATTGCTAATTTTAGCAGGAGTAACAATTAACACACTTGTTGGTGATAATGGAATTATTGCAAGAGCAAAGGAGTCTGCAAAGGCAACTAAAGACGCGGCAGCAGGTGAGTATAGTACAATAGAAGAACTTGAGGCTCAAATATCACAAGTATCATCAGAGTATGATAAAGTGAATAAACCAAGTTTAAAAACAGGAATGACACCAATATATTTTGAGGAAAATAGTACTACAAAAATGTATGATGCAAAAACAACTACTGTTGGAGATAGTAAATGGTATGATTATGATGCAAAACATTGGGCAAATGCACAGACTAAAGATGGAAGTATGTGGGTGTGGGTGCCAAGATTTGCATATAAAGTAAATAGTGCAACAAAAACATTTGATGTAGTATTTCTAATTGGAAAAACTGATTATTATTACGAATCAGAAGGAAAAATAAAAAAGGCAGTTCGTGCAACAACAGATTATACACCAGACACAAGCAATGAATATACAGTTCATCCAGCATTTACAAATGAAAGTTCAATTGGATTTGCAAATGGAGGATGGGATAGTGAACTTACTGGAATATGGGTAGCAAAATTTGAGGCTGGATTTGCAACATCAAATGGAAATTCTACACCAAATATAAAAAGTACAGTAAAATATACACAAGGTAGTGTATGGGCTGCATATGCAGAAAGTAAAGTTACAGAGCAAACAAGTAAAAACGATAAGGGAGAAGATGTAACAACTACTGGAAAATTTGATGGTAGTATAAAAGCAAGAAACTGGCTTGATGGAGAGTATGGAAACACAGAAACAAAAATAAGTTATCCATCATTTCAAGGAACTTCATATTCTATGAACTATGTAAACCATAAAGAAGCATTTGCATTATGTAGTGTTCTAAATGAAAATAATAATGTATATGGATTAAGTAGTGATACAGATAGTCATTTAATGAAAAATAGTGAATGGGGAGCTGCAGCATATTTAGGAAAAAGTAAATATGGTTTAAATAAAGATGATATTTATATAAATAATGTAAATATGAATAGTGGAACAGCAAGTGGAACAGTTGCAGATGACACAAAAGATGGAAATGGTAAATATGTAAATCCATATTTAGGAGTATATGCTATAACAGGAGTAGAATCAAGTAGAGATGCAAGTGACGGCTCTGTATTAATATCAAGTATAGATCAAGTAAATGATGCAGATAAAAGAAAATCTGCTAATATAAAAGTATGGAATGAAGTTGGTGGAGGAAAATCAAGTACAACAGGAAATGTGTATGGAATATTTGATATGTCAGGAGGAGAATGGGAAAGAACAGCTGATTATATAACAAATAAAACAACATCTAACCATACATCATATGGAAATAGTTATAATGCATATACAAGTGCAACGAAGAATAAAAAAGCATTTGTAACAGATGAAAAAGGAAATTTATTAAATGCAAGTAGTAAATATGCAACTATGTATGCATATAGTCCAGATGAAAAAGCTGGAACATATAGTGGAGATGATTACACTGCAGCAAGTATATTAAACTACAATTATGCAAAAGGCTTGCAGAGTGCTACTAACGGTAGCAAAGTAAATAGAGTAATATACGGTAGTGCTATATTTGAAACATCAACAGAAGGAAATGGTAACTCGAGCTGGTATAATGACTGCTCGTACTTTCCTTCGCTGAATAATCCGTTCTTCATTCGCGGTGGTAGATGGGATAATGGCAATGGTGCTGGTCTGTTCTATTTCAACCGTAATAATGGCAATGCCAATTACAACAACGGGTTCCGTGCGGTGCTTGTGTAGTCTCTGCACTTCGATACACAAAGAAGATTAGAAGACTTCTATCTCAGGAGGGTGTTCGTTTACGGACGACACCGTGAGTTTATACATGCTGAACTGTCTAGGCTCTACAAAATGAAAAAAGTGTCCTAGAAGTCAAGAAGAAAATTACATCTAGATTTGTATCAAAGAAGCCCAATTCCTTTGGTATAGGCTAAGTTCTTATATCATAAACACATAAACAGTAGTCTTGTTCTAGTAGCAAAAGGGCGAGCGTCCGAGGCTATGAAAATATATAAACTCTTTCTTATTAATAGAAGGAGTTTTATATTTTTACTTGCAAAAAACAACCTGTAAAGATATAATAATTAAGGAATGTGTGAGGAAGGAGAATATTATAAAATTAGAAGGATTTAATCTTGACATAGTTCAACAAGATTTTAAAAAGTTTGTGAATAGTTTTATAAAAGAATTGGAGAATAAATTAAAAAATATGAATGAAGAATATACAGTTGATAGAATTGAAGGCGATTTTGTTGTTTGCGAAAATAGAGAAAATGGTCAAATTGTAAATCTAAAAAAAGAAAATTTGCCTGAAGATATACAAGATGGAGATCTAATAAAAGAAGTTAATGGAAAGTATATAAAAGATAAAGAAAAGCAAGAAGAAATAGAAGACAGAATTGCTAAAAAAATGAATGATTTATGGAATTAAAACGTATGAGGAATAGAGAAAAATGGGGAGAAGAAAGAAAAATAAAATCATCTACAAAATAATAATTGCAGTAGCTATTGTAATAATTGCATTGCTAGGAATAGATTTTGAGGATATAAAGAATCAGAGTAAAAACTTATATGAAGATGCTAAGAACTATATAAGTGGAGAAGTTCAAAATACAAATCAAACTTTACAAACAGAAGTTATAAAAGGTGAAAATGTAATAGTTCACTTTATAGATGTTGGACAGGCTGACTCTATTTTAGTGCAGAGTGATGGAAAGAATATGTTAATTGATGCAGGAACAAATGAGACTGGTAAAACTGTAGTGAAATATTTAAATGATTTAGGTATTTTGAAAATTGACTATTTAGTTGGAACGCATCCACATGAAGACCATATTGGTGGATTAGATGATGTGATAGACAATTTTGAAATTGGAACGATTTATATGCCAAAAGTACAGACAAATACTAAAACATTTGAATCTGTTTTAGATTCAGTGGCTAAGAAAAATTTAAAAATTACTTCACCAAATGTTGGAGAAGTATTTGAACTTGGAAATGCAAAATGTGAAATAATGGCTTGTGGTACAGGAAGTACCAAAGAAAAGAAGAATTTGAATTTATCTTCAATTGTAATAAGAATGGTATATGGAACACAAAGCTTTTTATTTACAGGAGACATGGAAGTTGAGAACGAACAAGCACGAAACTGGCCGGAAACGACAGTGTTAAAAGTAGCACATCATGGTTCAGATACTAGTTCATCAGAAAATTTTTTAGAGCAAGTACATCCTAAAATTGCTGTGATTTCTGTTGGAAAAGATAATTCATATGGACATCCTAAACAAACTACGTTAGACAAATTGAACAAACTTAATACCAAAGTTTATAGGACTGATTTGCAAGGAACGATAGTAGTTATATGTGATGGGAATGAATGCAAAGTTAAGGAATAAAAGTTTATATATTTTAATTTAAAATTTAAAAAATTCTAGACAATAATCTAAAAATATGTTATAGTATGAAAGTAGTTTTCATACTATAATAATATATGCCACCGTGGCGGAACTGGCAGACGCACCGGATTCAAAATCCGGCGGGAAACCATGTGGGTTCGAGTCCCACCGGTGGTACCAACAATTAGAAAAACTATAAAGGGACGAGAATAGGGCGTTAATTAAAATGTCCTGTGGACATTTTATAGCCCGCGGGTAGAGTCCCACCGGTGGTACCGGAAATTGTCGAAAAAATGTATATCATTATAAGAGGAATAATTAAAAAATAATTGACATATAATATAAATAGCTATATAATAATTATAGCGAAAGCTAAAAATTAGTTTTTCTCAATGAGAACAAAAAACCTAGGAATGCGGTTCCTAGGTTTTACCTTTTTAGTCTTTATCATTGTTTATTATAATATAAACAATAATAAGAGCTAATATCTCTATTAGTCTTCTCAATTGAGAACACCCCCTTTCTCCTTTAGGGATAAAGGAACTATATTATATAACAAAAATGTTGCAAAGTTTGTCAAAACGTGTAGTCTAAATAAAAAAAATTTAGGTATTTTAACATTTATTAGCCGTCTGCATAAAATATAGCAGGAGGTTAGTATGAAACAGGCATGGAAAGATTTAAAAAGTTTTGTAACAATAGCATTTACAATAACAATTATAACTCTTTTAATTATTGTAGCTATTAAAGAAAACTGGGAAATGTTCCAAATAGTTTTTACTTTATTTAGTTCTATTACTTCGTCTGTATTTGCATATTATTTTTCTAAAGGAAAAGCAGATAAAAATTCGGAAGATAGATTAAATAAAAAGTAATATCCTGTAAAGTAAAAAAATATGAGAATTATAGAGAAAACTTTTGAAACAAAAGGAAACATGGATTATAGAACAAAAACTACAAGAATAATTTTGCATCATGCCGATGCCAGTAAATGCAGTGTTGAAGATATAGATAAGTGGCATAAGGAAAATGGATGGTGTAAAATAGGATACCATTTTTTTATAGATAAAAAAGGGAATATTTTTAGGGGAAGAGAAGAAAATGCTGTCGGAGCACACGCATATGGATCAAACTATGATTCCATTGGAATTTGCGCAGAGGGCAAATATATGGAAGAAAATATGCCCGTGGTACAAAGGAAAGCTTTTACGGAATTAATAAAATATTTGATGGCAAAATATAATATAAATGTAGTGCAATGTCATAGAGATGTAAATAATACTAATTGTCCAGGTAAAAATTTTCCGTTTGATGAAATAATGCAAAATATAACAGCTAAAAATGAAATAGATAATAAAAAAATTGCTGAGATCCAACAAAGTGTAAATAAAAAGTATAATACTAACATAAAAGTAGATAATATTTATGGAAATGAGACAAGGAAAGCTTTAATAAAAGGATTACAAGTAGAGTTAAATAGTCAATTTGGAAGTAACATTGTCGTTGACGGGATGTTTGGAAATGAAACAAAAAATGCTTGTGCAACAGTACAAAAAGGAGCAACTGGAAATATAACCTATTTAATTCAAGCAATGCTAGTTTGCAAAGGCTATGATATTGAAACAGATGGAATCTTTGGAAGCAGTACCCTAAATGCAGTAAAAGATTTACAAAAGAAAAATGGTTTAAATGTAGATGGAATTGTAGGGAAAGAAACTTTCACAAAGTTATTTAGCTAAAATAAAACAAGCAGTGTAGCAATTATGCTGTTTGTTTTTTTTAGTCTTTATCATCGTCTACAATAATGAGAACGATAATAAGAACTAATATCTTAATAAATTTTCTCAACTGAGAACACCCCCTTTCTCCTTTAAGAAAAAGGAAAGTATATTATATATCATAAAAATAATTGCAATTCCAATAATTTTATGATACAATATGATTTGTTAAATAAATGTTACAAAAGGAGATAATAAAATGCAAATATTAAAGTATGTTTTAATGGTTTTATATGTAATTGACTGTTTAGCTTTAATTGTAATAACAATGATGCAAAATAAAGATTCAAATGGAGCTTCTGGAACAATAGTAGGTTCATCAACAAACAATTTCTATGAGAAGAACAAAACTAGAACTCATGAAGGAAAAATGAAGAAATGGACTATTATATTAGGTGTTGCATTTGTAGTACTAGCAATAGCTTTAGGAATAGTATATGTTGCAGCATAGATAAATCAAAATAAGGCGACAGATTTTGAATAGTCTGTCGTTTTTTTGCAAGAAAGAGGTGAGATAAAATGAAGAAAAAGCAAAAAAAGCATAGTGAATTTTATAAAAAGAGTTATAAAAAATCTAAAAAAGCGCAAAAGGAAGATTTAGAAGATTTAAATAGCTTACTTGAAAATGAAAGCTACAAAATAGGAACTTTCAGAAGAAATGAAAGAGGTTTTGGATTTGTAAATATTGGAGATGACGAAAACGAAATATTTATTGCACCGAAATTTACTTTAAATGCAGCAGATGGTGATGAAGTTTTGATAAAAATATTAGATAATATAAAATTAGCAAATAAAAAGCAAGAAGGAAAAATCTTAAAAATTACAAAACATAATCTAGATACAGTAGTCGGAATTTTCAAAAAAAGCAAAGATTTCGGATTTGTAATTCCAGAAAATAGAGGAAAAACTGAGGATATTTATATTCCAAAAAAGAAATCAAAGGATGCTAAAAATAATCAAAAAGTAGTAGTTAAAATAACTAGATATTCTAATGGAGAAAATAAATCTGAAGGTGAAATTGTTGAAGTTTTAGGTTACAAAGACGAAGCTGGAGTTGACATGCTTTCTTTAATAAAAGAGTACAAGCTTCCAAATGAGTTTCCTGAAAATGTAGTAAAAGAGGCACAAGCAATATCACAAACTATTGATGAAAATAATATCGCTCAAAGAGTAGACCTTAGAGGCGAGCAAATTTTTACAATAGATGGAGAAGATGCAAAAGACTTAGATGACGCAGTAAATGTAAAGGAAAATGAGGACGGAACTTATACTTTAGGTGTGCATATTGCAGATGTTAGCTACTATGTAAAATCTGGTTCTAAACTTGACAAAGAAGCAATAAAAAGAGGAACAAGCATCTATATGATGGACAGAGTAATTCCAATGCTTCCAAAAGAATTATCAAATGGAATTTGTAGTTTAAACGAAGCACAAGATAGATTTACAATTTCTTGCATGATGAAAATTAATCAAAATGGAAAAGTTGTAGATTACAATATTTTTAAATCTGTGATTAAGACTACTAGAAGAATGAACTATCACGAAGTTGAAAATATCTTTAAATATGCAGATGGAGAGGAAAACAAAGAAATACAAAAAACAGTAGAAATCTGCAAAGAATATATTCCACACTTTTTAAGAATGAGAAAATTAAAAGATATTTTGAAGGCAAGAAGAGATAAAAATGGAAGCTTAAATCTAGATATACCAGAAAGCAAAATAATCTTAGACGAAAATGGAGTTGCAATAGATGTAAAAAAATATGATTATTTGGAATCAAACGAAGTAATTGAGCAATTTATGCTAACTGCAAACGAAACAGTTGCAAAGCATTTTTACTATTTGCAAGCACCATTCATATACAGAGTTCATGACATTCCAGAGCCTGAAAAAGTAGAAGAATTAAACAAATTTTTATTTAATTTAGGTTACAAAATTAGAGGTGTGAAAAAGGATGACAAAGAAAGTATACATCCAAAGGCATTTGCACAAGTTCTTGATGAAGTGAAAGGAAAGCCAGAAGAAAAAGTAATTTCAAACTTGATTTTAAGAACTTTAAAAGTTGCAAAATATGAGAGTGAAAATAATGGTCACTTTGGAATTGCAAGCAAAAACTATTGTCATTTTACATCACCAATAAGAAGATATCCAGACTTATTCATTCATAGAGTAATATCTTCTTATTTGAAACATAATTACAATATAAATGAAGAACTTAGAAAGAAGTATGAAACAGAAGCTGTAAAATATGCTGAAAGTTCATCTGAATGTGAAAAAGTTGCAAAAAAAGTTGAACGAGATGCAGAAGACATCAAAAAGGCTGAGTTTATGAAGTCTAAAATTGGCGAAGAATATGATGGAATTGTATCTAGCGTAACTTCATTTGGAATGTTTGTTGAACTAGAAAACACAGTTGAAGGCTTAGTAAAATTTGATAATTTAGGCGATGAATACTTTGTTTATGACGATGTAAGAAAGAAGTTAATCGGAGATAGAACTAAAAAAACTTATGGCGTCGGAGATAAAGTAAAAATTAGAGTAATTGGAGCAGACAAGCAATTGAGAAATATTGATTTTGAAATTGTAGAAAATAAAGAAAATTCAACTGAAGAACAATAATACAAATTTCAGTAGAAAATAATTAAAGAAGAAAAGTAGCACTGAAATTTACGAATAAAAAAGAGGATATTAGAAGTATAAAACTTTTAATATCCTTTTTATATTTGTAATTAGTTAGAAAAAGTTACTTAGTAAATTTCTATTTTTGTTTTCTCTTTTTTAAGAAAATTGAAAGTGCAATAATTACTGCAAGTACAGCTATAATTGCAATAACGCCTGGCCAGCCAAATATAGATACGATTTTGCTACCAAGTGACATTATAATTCCTGCTAGAATAACACCTAGTGAAATAGCTGTTATACTTGTCTTGAAATCTAAATTTAAAAATGATGCTGCAAGTGTTCCTGTCCAAGCTCCTGTTCCAGGAAGCGGAATTCCTACAAATAGAAGTAGAGCCCAGAAAGTTCCTGTATTTCCAGCTGTTTTCTTTAATTTTTCTCCACCTTTAGATCCTTTTTCTAAGCACCAAGTGAAAAATTTACCAATGATTTTTTTATCTTTACCCCATTCAAGTACTTTTCTAGCAAACCAGAATATGATTGGTACAGGAAGCATGTTTCCTATTATTGCAATTGGATAATATAAAAATATATTTAACCCAAGACCTTCTGCAATTGGTATTGCTCCTCTTAGTTCAACGATTGGAACCATACTAACAAAAAATACGATTATATATTTTACAACGATTGGTAATCCTGCCATAAATAAATTCCTCCTAAAAAATTTCTTACTCATTGTACTATAAGGCATAAAAAAAGTAAAGGAAAAGTATTAAATTAAGAAAAATAAAAATAACTGCCTGAGCATGAGTAATACTCACTGGAATATTTGAAATGATATAAATATAATAGATAATAATTAATTTAAGTGTATAAAAATTTAATTATAGAAAAAAATAATAAAAAACAAAAGAAAGGATTTTTTTATGAAAAGAAATAGGGATTTAGGAATAACATTAGTTGCTTTGGTAGTTACAATAGTAGTACTTTTAATTTTAGCAGGTGTATCAATAAATTTGGTAGTAGGACAAAATGGATTGATAGCAAGAGCAAAAGAAGCTGCAAAAGCAACTAAAGATGCAACAGAGGGTGAGTATAGCACAATAGAAGAACTTGAAGCTCAAATATCACAAGTATCATCTGAATATGATAATGGGGTGAATAAACCAAGTTTAAAAACAGGAATGACACCAATATATTTTGAAGAAAATAGCACTACAAAAATGTATAATGCAAAAACAACTACTATTGGAGATAGTAAATGGTATGATTATGATGCAAAGCATTGGGCAAATGCGCAGACTAAAGATGGAAGTATGTGGGTATGGGTGCCAAGATTTGCATATAAAGTAAATAGTGAAACAAAAACATTTGATGTGGTATTTCTAATTGGAAAAACTGATTATTATTACGAATCAGAAGGAAAAATAAAAAAGGCAGCTCGTGCAACGACAGATTATACACCAGACACAAGTAATGAATATACTGTTCATCCAGCATTTACAAATGAAAGCTCAATTGGATTTGCAAATGGAGGATGGGATAGTGAACTTACTGGAATATGGGTAGCAAAATTTGAGGCTGGATTTGCAACATCAAATGGAAATTCTACACCAAATATAAAAAGTACAGTAAAATATACACAAGGTAGTGTATGGGCTGCATATGCAGAAAGTAAAGTTACAGAGCAAACAAGTAAAAACGATAAGGGAGAAGATGTAACAACTACTGGAAAATTTGATGGTAGTATAAAAGCAAGAAACTGGCTTGATGGAGAGTATGGAAACACAGAAACAAAAATAAGTTATCCATCATTTCAAGGAACTTCATATTCTATGAACTATGTAAACCATAAAGAAGCATTTGCATTATGTAGTGTTCTAAATGAAAATAATAATGTATATGGATTAAGTAGTGATACAGATAGTCATTTAATGAAAAATAGTGAATGGGGAGCTGCAGCATATTTAGGAAAAAGTAAATATGGTTTAAATAAAGATGATATTTATATAAATAATGTAAATATGAATAGTGGAACAGCAAGTGGAACAGTTGCAGATGACACAAAAGATGGAAATGGTAAATATGTAAATCCATATTTAGGAGTATATGCTATAACAGGAGTAGAATCAAGTAGAGATGCAAGTGACGGCTCTGTATTAATATCAAGTATAGATCAAGTAAATGATGCAGATAAAAGAAAATCTGCTAATATAAAAGTATGGAATGAAGTTGGTGGAGGAAAATCAAGTACAACAGGAAATGTGTATGGAATATTTGATATGTCAGGAGGAGAATGGGAAAGAACAGCTGATTATATAACAAATAAAACAACATCTAACCATACATCATATGGAAATAGTTATAATGCATATACAAGTGCAACGAAGAATAAAAAAGCATTTGTAACAGATGAAAAAGGAAATTTATTAAATGCAAGTAGTAAATATGCAACTATGTATGCATATAGTCCAGATGAAAAAGCTGGAACATATAGTGGAGATGATTACACTGCAGCAAGTATATTAAACTACAATTATGCAAAAGGCTTGCAGAGTGCTACTAACGGTAGCAAAGTAAATAGAGTAATATACGGTAGTGCTATATTTGAAACATCAACAGAAGGAAATGGTAACTCGAGCTGGTATAATGATTGCTCGTACTTTCTTTCACTGGATGGTCCGTTCTTCCTTCGCGGTGGTGGGTGGGGCACTGGCTACGGTGCTGGTCTCTTCTGTTTCAACCGTCTTGATGGCACTGCCGCTTGCATCTACGGGTTCCGTGCGGTGCTTGTGTAGTCTTGGCACTTTTAAGATTTCAAATGAATAAAAATAAACATCTAATAAAGTCGTTTTATTTTCTCTAAAACATATTGCAAACCTTGCTAAAATAGTATATAATACTTAAAGTTAAAGCCTGAGAAAAAGCAAAAAAGCAACTGCAAAATATATTTTAGAGAAAATGAACTAGGCTGAAATTCATTTATATATTAGTTGCATATAATTTCACTTTGGAGGCGTCTTTTTGAAATAGCAGTAAAAAAGGCCGTAAACTTGCGTTAAAAGATAATGAGGTTAGAAATAACGAATATAGGTGGTACCACGATTAATATATAGTCGTCCTATAAGTCTAAAAGCTTATAGTGACGGCTATTTTTGATATAGAAAGGAAGTTTTTAAATGAAAGAAAAGTTAGAATCAATAAAAAAACTTGCAGAAGAAAAAGTAAGTAAAATTCAAGAAAGACAAGATTTAAATGATTTAAAAGTAAAAATTTTAGGAAAAAAAGGTGAGCTTACTGAAATTTTGAGAGGAATGGGAAGTCTATCTCCAGAAGAAAGACCTAAAATGGGAAGCTTGGTAAATAGTGTTAGAGCTGAAATAGAAACTTTAATAAACAAAAAAGAGCAAGAAATTGAAGAAAAAGAGCTTGCTAAAAAGTTAGAAGATGAAAAAATTGACATAAGTCTTCCAGGTACAAAAGTAAAAAGAGGAAGCAAACATCCACTAAATAGAGTAATTGAAGAAGTTGAAGATTTATTTGTGTCTATGGGATATGATGTTGTATCAGGTCCAGAACTTGAAACAGACGAATACTGTTTTGAAAGATTAAATCTTCCAAAGGGCCATCCTGCAAGAGATATGCAAGATAGCTTCTACATAACATCTGAATATCTACTTAGAACTCAAACATCTGCAGTTCAAGCAAGAACTATGATGGCAAATGAAGAAAAAACTCCAATAAGAGTTATATGCCCAGGAAAGACATACAGAAAAGAGGATGATGCAACACATTCACATCAATTTAATCAAGTAGAAGGATTAGTAATTGATAAAAATATTTCTTTTGCTGATTTAAAAGGAACTCTTGAAATATTCATGAAAAAGATGCTTGGAGAAAATACAAAACTTAGATTTAGACCAAGTTATTTCCCATTTACAGAACCATCATTTGAGGTTGATGTAAGTTGCTTCAAATGCGGTGGAAAAGGTTGTAATCTATGTAAACAAACAGGTTGGATTGAACTTTTAGGTTCAGGAATGGTTCATCCAAATGTTTTAAAAATGAATGGATATGACCCAGAAGTTTATAGTGGTTTTGCATTTGGAACAGGTCTTGATAGACTTGCAATGTTCAAGTATGGAATTACAGATATGAGACTTCTTTATGCAAATGATGTAAAATTCTTGTCACAATTTGACAGAATGGATAAATAGGAGGAAGAATAATGATATTAAGTACTAATTTTTTGAAAGATTATTTAGATATAGATTTTGATACAGAAGAAAAAATTCACGAACTTGCTGAAAACATGACAAAAGTAGGAAACGAGTACGATTCAGAAGGAAAGTTCATATCTGCTACAAATCTAGTTATAGGAAAAGTTTTAGAGTGTGAAATGCATCCTGATTCTGACCATTTACATGTTTGCAAAGTTGATACAGGAAGCGAAGTTCGTCAAATTGTATGTGGTGCACCAAATGTAAGAAAAGGACTAAAAGTTGTAGTTGCACTTCCAGGAGCTAAACTACCAGGTGGAATTACTATAACAAGTAGTATGAAAAGAGGAGTAGAATCTGATGGAATGCTTTGCTCAATGGCAGAACTAGGGCTAGATAGCAAGTTTTTAAAGCCAGAAGATAAAGAAGGAATTCATGAACTTCCAGAAGATGCACCCGTTGGAGAAAATCCAATTAAATACATGAATATGGATGATGGTGTAATTGATTTTGAACTAACAGCAAATAGAGGAGATTTACTAAGCATTTTAGGAATGGCTTATGAAGTTGGAGCAATTTATGACAAAAAGGTAAAAGATGTAGATTTATCTCATAAAGAGTCAGAAAAAAGCGTAAAAGATTGCTTCAAAGTTAAAGTTGATACTGAAAACTGCAAAGTATTTTTAGCAAAAAAAGTCGAAAATGTGGAAATAAAAGAAAGTCCAGCTTTCATAAAAAATAGATTAATGGCTTGTGGAATAAGACCAATAAATAATGTTGTAGATATAAGCAACTATGTAATGCTAGAGCTTGGCCAACCACTACATTTCTATGATGCAGACAAATTAAATGGTTTAATTGAAGTAAGAATGGCAAGCGAAAATGAAAAATTAACCACACTAGACAACATAGAAAGAACATTAACAACTGATGATATAGTAATTTCTGGCGGAAAAGAGGCTATTGGTCTTGCTGGTGTTATGGGAGGATTAGACACTGAAATTACTGAAAACACTAAAAATGTAATAATCGAATCTGCAATATTTGATTCTGTAAAAGTAAGAAAAACTGCTCAAAAAATAGTAAGAAGCGAAGCAAGCAATCGTTTTGAAAAAGGATTAGATCCAAATAGAACTTACATGGCTGTTGAAAGAGCTGCAAAATTACTAGAAGAAATAGCTTTAGGAACAGTTCTTGAAGGAACAGTAGAATACAATACAGAAGATATGCAAGACAGAAAAATTGACATAACATACGAAAAAATAAATGCAGTTCTAGGAACAGTAATTCCTAATGAAGATGTTTTAAATGTATTTACAAGGCTTGGATTTGAATATGTAGAAGATGGCAAAAACATTACAGTAAGCGTGCCAAGAAGAAGACTAGATATTTCAATAAAAGAAGACTTAGTTGAAGAAGTTGGCCGTATTTATGGAGTTGACAATATTGAATCAAAAGTTCCAGTAATGCCAATTAAAATGGGAAGCTATGATAAAGTTACAAGAGAAATAAGAAACAAAATGGTAAATTTAGGATTAAATGAAACTTTATCTTATGTTTTAGTGAATGAAAACGAAGCTTCAAATTTTGCAGGATATGATAGAAAAGAAGAAGTACAAAGCATAAAATTACTTTCACCACTTACAGAGGAAAGAAGCACTTTAAGACAAAGCATAATCACTTCTTTATATAAAATTTATGAATACAATGTTGCTCATTACAACAAGGCTGTTTCAATATTTGAAATAGGAAAAACTTTTTATAAGCAAAATGATACATACAATGAAGAAAATAAACTTGCTTGCTTAATGACAGGTGATTTTTATCAAGGAATTCATGAAGAGAAAAAGGCAGACTTCTTTATAATAAAAGGAATTGCAGAAGAAGTCTTAGATTATCTAGGATATGCTGGAAGATATAGCTTTGTTACAAGTGATAAAGCAGGAGATATGCTTCATCCGGGTCAAAGTGCAGTAATATCAGTAAATAATGATATAGTTGGAGTAATTGGAAAAGTACATCCAAAGGTTTCAAAAGAAGATATTTTTGTAATGGAAATAAACTTGGATAAATTACTAGACAAAAAAACAGGAAAAATGAAATATAAAGAAATTTCAAAATACCCTACAGTAAATAAAGATTTAAGCGTTATTGTTGATAACAATTTAGAATCTATGGAAATTGCAAAACAAATAAAGAAAGCTGCAGGTTCACTATTAATAGAAAGCAAAGTATTTGATGAGTATAAAGGTAAGGGAATAGAGGAAGGCAAAAAGAGTTTAACATATTCATTATCATTTGGCGCAAATGACAGAACTTTAACAGATGAGGAAATTAATAAAGTTCTAGAAAAAGTAATTGCAAGCTTAAATAAAATTGGAGAAGTAAGAAGCAAGTAGATTTTTGTCGAACGATTTTTAGTAAAGTTTTGAAAAATGTGTTGCAAAAATTTTAGAATATAGTATAATAATTATTGAAGTGATTATTCAACAAACCAAATTTCTATTAGAGGAAATAAAAAAGCAGGCATGTTGCTAATGCCTGCTTTTTTCAATTAATGAAATAAATCAATAATTGATTTCAATACCTGAGAAATCCTCAAAAAATACTTAAGTATAATTAATATACTATGTAAAAATTTGAAAGGTTTCTTTTTGGTATTTTTTCTCTTTCGATTCTGATTATTCAACTTGCTCACCTCCTTTCTATAGAGGATGACATAATTATACAACGCAAAAATTAAAAAGTCTGTCGAAGTCTGTAAGCTAACAACCAAATTTTTTTAGAAGTTTTGTCGAATGCTAAAAATTGCTTGACTTTAATACTAGAATGTAATATAAATATAGGAACAGAGGGCAAAATTTAACAAAAAATTTTGCAAATTTTAGGAGGTTAATAATATGGAATTAAAAGGTTCAAAAACAGAAAAAAATTTAATGGAAGCTTTTGCTGGGGAATCTCAAGCAAGAAATAAATATACATATTTTGCAAGTGTTGCAAAAAAAGAAGGATATGAACAAATAGCAGCTTTATTCTTAGAAACAGCTGAAAATGAAAAAGAACATGCTAAAATTCATTTCAAATACTTAAATGGAATAGGTGATACAAAAGCAAATCTTGCATCGGCAGCTGCTGGTGAAAACTATGAATGGACAGACATGTATGACAGAATGGCAAAGGAAGCAGAAGAAGAAGGATTCACTGAGATAGCTGCAAAATTCAGAGGAATTGGAGCTATTGAAAAAATTCATGAAGAAAGATTTAGAAAACTTTTAGAAAATGTTGAAGAAGGTGAAGTTTTCAAAAAAGGAAGTATAACAATTTGGCAATGTAGAAACTGTGGTCATATAGTAATTAGTACAGAAGCCCCAAAAGTTTGCCCAGTATGTAATCACCCACAATCTTTCTTTGAAGTAAAAGCAGAAAACTACTAAAATATTATAAAATTTTAGGCAAGCTTTTTAAAACTTGAAGGAAGGAAAAATAAATGGAGAAATTAAGAGGATTTGAAATTGCAAAAGGTTGGGAAGATAAAGAAATAAATCTTCCAATAAGAAAAACAAAGAATTCAGCAGGTTATGATATAGAAGCTGCTGAAGATACAATAGTACCTGCATTTAAACCAGGACAAAAGCCAACACTTGTAAAAACTGGACTAAAAGTATACTGCCAAAATGATGAGTATATTATGCTATGTAATAGAAGCTCTAATCCTGGAAAAAAAGGATTAGTAATGGCAAACAGCGTTGGAATTGTAGATTCAGATTATTATGGGAATGAAAATAATGATGGACATGTTATGTTTGCATTTTATAATTTTTCTGAGAGTGATAGTGAAATAAAAAAAGGCGATTGTATAGGGCAAGCCTTATTTATGAAATATCTAACAGTTGATAACGATAATGCAACAGGAGTTAGAAAAGGTGGATTTGGTTCAACAAATAAATAGACATAAAATATAAAAAATATTTAGTAAAAACATGAAAAGCCTCAAATTTCAGGCAAAATGAACGACATAAAAAATGGCAAAAACTTTGACTTTTGCCATTTTTTGTGTTATAATAGAAACGTAGTTTGAAGAGATTATAAAACCTTTATGAACCTCTTAAATACATATTTTTCTATAATAATATAGAAAAAATTATATAATATGGAAGGAGAGTAAAACATGTTTAATATTGGAGACAAAATAGTATACCCAATGCATGGAGCAGGTACAATAGATGCAATAGAACAAAAAGATATATTAGGTGAGAAACAAGATTATTATATAATCAAAATGCCAGGAGAAGTAAAGGTTATGGTTCCAACTTCTAAAGCACAAGAGATAGGGGTTAGAAATGTTATAAATAAAGAAGAGGCAGGAAAAGTTCTACAAGTACTTTCAGCAGATGAAACTGAAATGTCTCAAAATTGGAACAAAAGATATAAAGAAAATATGGAAAAGATGAAAAGTGGAAATATATATGAAGTAGCTGATGTTGTTAGAAATTTGAGTTATAAACAAAAAGAAAAAGGACTATCAACAGGTGAAAAAAAGATGCTTAATAATGCAAAGCAAATTCTAGTGAGTGAACTTGTCTTAGCAGAACATGCAAGCGAAGATGAAGTTGAAAACTTAATAGAAAATAAGATAACATTATCATATGAAGAACATAAAAATTCAGCGGAGGGTGGTATAATTTCTGCAACAAATATAGTAAGCAAATTTATTCCGTTTAATGATGATACAGATGGAAATCAAAGTTTATAATAAAATAAATGATATAACACTAACGAGAAAGACTAACTAATAAAATTGTTAGTCTTTTAACATATGTTCAAAATAGTTTACATATTGTGGCGAATAAAGAAGGGAAACTTTGATTTGTGTCGAATATAATAATAGAGAAGGAATGATAATGATAAGATATAGTGACGAATTATTAGACGAAATAAAAAGTAAGAACGACATAATTGATATTGTATCAGAGTATGTCGTATTAAAAAGGTCTGGTAGAAATTATATGGGGCTATGTCCATTTCATAAGGAAAAATCGGGTTCATTTTGTGTATCTCCAGATAAACAAATATTCCATTGCTTCGGATGTGGAGTTGGTGGAAATGTTTTTCGTTTTGTTCAAAAAATAGAAAATGTTGATTTTAAAGAAGCTGTAGAACTATTAGCAAATCGTGTTAATGTAGAACTACCTATTAATTCAACTAGTGACGCTGATGATAGAAGAGAAAGATTAAAAAGAAGAGTTTATGAAGTAAATAAAGTAGCAGCGGAATTTTACCATCAAAATTTATATTTACCAACGGCAAAAATGGGACAAGAATATGTAAAAAAGAGAAAGTTAGATAATAGAACTCTAAAAACTTTTAAGATAGGCTATTCTGGAAAATTTAACGAATTATATTTAGAGCTGAAAAAACAAGGGTTTTCAGATGAAGAAATTTTGGCAACAGGTTTAGTAAATAGAAATGATGATGGAAAATTTATTGATAGATACAGAAATAGACTGATGTTTCCAATTTTTGATAGTAGGGATAGAGTAATAGCATTTGGAGGAAGAGTTTTAGATGATAGCAAACCTAAATATATAAATTCACCAGAAAATATAGTATATAGCAAGGGAAGAAACTTATTTGCATACAATGTAGCTAAAAAGAACAATCCTAAAACAATTTTAATTGTTGAAGGATATATGGATGCAATTTCTCTTCATCAAAGAGGAATAAATAATGTGGTTGCCTCTCTTGGAACGGCATTAACAGAAGCACAAGGCAGACTTTTAAGAAGAAGTTGTGAAAAAGTAATAATTGGCTATGATGCTGATGGTGCAGGACAAGCAGCAATATTAAGAGGACTTGAAATTTTATATAATTTAGGATGTGATATAAGAATACTTCAAATTCAGGGAGCAAAAGATCCTGATGAGTATGTCATAAAATATGGACCAGAAAAATTTCAAAAGTGTATGGATCAAGCAATTTCTCTTGTTGAATTTAAAGTAAAAATGCTAAAAAAAGATTTAAATTTAGATGTAGTAAATGATAAAATTAAATTTTTAAATGAAGTTGCAAAGATACTCTCAAAAGTTGAAAATAGTATAGAAAGGGAAGTATATGTTGATAAAATATCTCTTGAGTACAAAATTTCAAAAGATGCAATATATGCTGAAATAAATAAACTGTTATATGCTAATAATCGAGCTGAACAACGATTAGAGAAAAAGTCTATTCAAATAAAGCCTAGTACTAGTATGAATTTAGCAAATAATATAGAAGAAAATGTTGATGAAAAAACAAAACGCCTTGAAAGCTTGATAATATATTTACTCATAAATTATCCTGATAAAGCATTCGAAAAAATGAAAAATATTGTGCAAAGTGGATTAATAAAACTTGAAATAAATAATAAAATAATAAATAAATTGTATGAAGAAGCCGAAAAAGGAAATATTAGTATTGACAACTTTATAGATATGTTTGAAGATGATGAAACGGTAAATTATTTATCAGGAATAATGTCATCAGATTTTGAAATAACAGATGTTGATAAATGTATAGAAGATGTAATTGTATCCTATAGGAAAGAATTTCTTATAAATAGGAGGAAAGAAATTTTAAATAAACTTACAGAAGCACAGAAGCAAAATTTAGCAGAAAATGAAGTGGCAAGTTTAGAAGAAGAGCTTAACAGTATAATAATTAAGCTTGCAAAGATGAAATAGGAAGGAATGTGTTTGAATGAATAATAAAGAAGAAAAAAAAGTAGAAGTTCAAGAAGAAAATAGTGCAGAAGCTAAAGTACATGACATAATTAAAAAGGCAAAAGAAAAAGGAAAAATAACTTATGCTGAGCTTGCAAGTGAATTAGATGATGCTAATACAGATCAAATGGATAAGGTTTTTGATGCTTTTGAAAATTTAGGCGTAGACGTTTTAAAAGATGATGATGTTGACTTAGATGAACCTGATATTGAAGACCTTGAAGCAATGGATGAGGTAAAAGTAGAAGATTTAGATATATCTAATATGGAAGGAATAAACATTGATGATCCTGTTAGAATGTATTTAAGAGAAATTGGAAGAATTCCACTTTTAACTTATGATGAAGAGCTAGAACTTGCTAAGAGAGTTTTAGCAGGAGATGAAGAAGCAAAACAAAAACTTGCCGAATCAAATTTAAGACTTGTAGTAAGTATTGCAAAAAAATATGTTGGAAGAGGTATGTTATTTTTAGACCTAATTCAAGAAGGAAATATGGGACTTATAAAAGCTGTTGAAAAATTTGATTATACTAAAGGATATAAATTTAGTACTTATGCAACATGGTGGATAAGACAAGCTATTACAAGAGCTATTGCTGATCAAGCAAGAACAATAAGAATTCCAGTTCATATGGTTGAAACAATTAATAAATTAATTAGAACATCAAGACACTTATTACAACAGCTAGGTAGAGAACCAACCCCAGAAGAAATTGCAAAAGAAATGGAAATTAGTGTTGAAAAAGTAACAGAAATACAAAAAATTGCTCAAGATCCAGTATCTTTGGAAACTCCAATAGGAGAAGAAGAAGACAGTCATTTAGGAGATTTTATACAAGATGATGATAGCCCAGCACCACAAGATGCTGCAGCATATACTTTACTTAGAGAGCAATTGGAAGAGGTTATGAAAACACTTACTCCAAGAGAGGCAAAAGTTTTAAAGTTAAGATTTGGATTGGAAGACGGAAAATCAAGAACACTAGAAGAAGTTGGAAAAGAGTTTCAAGTTACTAGGGAGAGAATAAGACAAATAGAAGCAAAAGCATTAAGAAAATTGCGTCATCCAAGTAGAAGCAAAAAGTTAAAAGATTATATGAGCTAATAAAAAAAGCACGCTAACTATTAAATAGTTAATGTGCTTTTTCTTTTATCTAATTTTTACTTTACTTAAATCAATATCTGTTGGATCATAAGATTCAATATAATCAAGTATTTCATTTATATCTGAAGATACTTTGTAAAGTTCTTTACAGTCATCTGTTATGAAATGTTGTTCGATTGATTTTGTCATCATATTTTCTAACTCATCAAAAAATCCGTTAACATTATATAAAACAATGGCTTTATTGTGTCTACCTAATTGCTTTAATGTAAGTATTTCAAAGAATTCATCCATTGTTCCAATTCCACCAGGAGATACTATAAAAGCATCAGATTTTTCTTCTAAGAGACGTTTACGTTCTCTCATTGTATCAGTATAGATGTACTCTGAACAGTTGTTAAAAGAAACTTCTGAATTAGCTTCTTTAAAAAATTCAGGAATTATTCCTAAAATATATCCAGACTTTTCTGCTACACCATCTGCAAGAGCTCCCATCATTCCATGAGAACCTCCACCAAATACTAAACCATGGCCACGCTCAACCATTTTTCTTCCTAATTCTTTTCCAGCTTCTATGTAGTTTGGATCAATTAAACTACTTGCTGCGCCGTATACGCAAATATTCATAAATAATCATTCCTTTACTATTAATATATTATTAACTACATATGTATAATATGCAGTCACAATCATTATTATAACATTATATATTTATATTTTTCAAGTGTTTTATTTGGCTATTTATCATATTTTATGCAATAAATAATATATTTTAGATATAAAGAAAGGATGTTTTATGAAACGTTTTAAGATTTATGTTTTATCATTAAAGAGAAATATATTGTCTGTAATTTTTTTGATATTTACAATGTTTTTGATGGTGTTTTCTAGTAGTAATTTAATTGCGGCAAAATCTGGATTAAAATTGTGGGCATTAAATGTTGTGCCAAGTTTGTTTCCGTTTTTTGTAGCAACAAATTTATTAAATCATACACCAATAATGAAATATTTTAGTAAATTTTTTAATGGTGTTATGAGACCAATTTTTAATGTTCCGGGAGAAGCATCATTTGCTTTTATTATTGGACTAATTTCGGGGTATCCGATTGGCGCGAAGATAGTTACTGACCTGAGAAATTCAAATTTATGTACACAAGATGAAGGAGAAAGGATGCTTTGCTTTACTAACAATTCAGGCCCACTGTTCATTTTAGGAACTGTTGGATCTGCTTTATTTTGTAATTCGTCAATTGGAATAGTTTTATTAATTACTCATATATTGTCAGCAATTAGTGTAGGAATAATTTTAGGAATAATTTCAAGAATGAAAAAATCAAAAATTTCTGCATATAAGTCAAATATATTTTCCGGAAACAATAAAACATGTACTTTTTCTAATCTTGGAGAAATACTAGCAACTTCAATTTTGGATGCAAGTAAAAATGTTATAATGATAGGTGGATTTGTTATAATATTTTCAATATTAATAACAATTTTAAAGAAAAGTTATGTATTAAATATAATTGCTATACCAATTACTTATATTTTTGATATTCTTGGAATTCCAAATGAATTTTCATTAGGACTAATATCAGGAGTTATAGAGCTTACTAACGGAGTGTCAATAATAAGTAACATTGCCTGCAAAAATATTGGATTAAATACTATTATTTGTGCTTTTCTTCTCGGATTTGGAGGAATTTCAGTATTATTGCAAGTTTTAAGTATTACATCGAAATCGGATTTGCGTATAAAAAAGTATTTTTATGGAAAAATATTACAAGGCATAATTGCTTCAGGATATACATATATTTTTTTAAATTTAATTCCTACACTTAATTTTAATTTATGAAAGGAATCTCTTGTTATGGATAAGAATAATGACTTTAATTTTTATGGAGTTCCGCAATTTAATGGAAATTCAATGTATGATATGAATTTTGAACAACCACAAAATCCTAATAATATAAATTCTAATTATAATAATTTTGAATGTAATCCAATGCTAAACCCATTTGCACAATATGAACAAGCGTATATGTACTATCGTTATCTTGCTATGCAAATGGAATACAAAATAAAATGCAAAGAGTATGAAAATTTATCTGCAAAAGTGTCATCTCGTGATGGAAATAGAAAAATTGAATAATTATTGCTTTTTCATCCTTATTGTGCTAAACTAATAATGTATAAAGTTTAGCACAGGAGGAAAGTTATGACATCTAGCAAAAAAAATATTTGGGCCAGATTTGGTTCTTTTGTTTCAAAATTTTGGCATTCAATTACTGATTTTTTTAAACCAGACAATATAGAAGAAGTTCCTGTTAGTAGTTTATCTACCTATTTAAGGGAACATTTAAAATTTATAGAAAATATTATATCTCATTATAAGCCAGGTCAAAAAGGAGGTATTTCTTTTGACGAGCCTATTCAATCTGAAGATGTAAAAGAGAAGAAACCATCAAAAGCTAAAGTAAAAGCACAAGAAGAGAAAAAAACTAAAACTACTACAAGTAGAAGTATTAAACCGAAAATAGATGATGAAGATAAACAAAAATCAGCAAAAGAAAAAACAGACAGTGAATATGGTGATTTAAATAAATTTACAGATATTTTAAAAAGAGGTAATAACGAACCAGAAAGATAATTTTTTATAAAAAATAGACAAATATTAAAAATTTTCTTGACAAAAATAATTTTTACGTTTATAATAATATTTGTCTTGCAGACATGGCGAAGTAGCTCAGTTGGCTAGAGCATCCGGTTCATACCCGGCAGGTCGATGGTTCAAGTCCATTCTTCGCTACCATACCGTAAGTGGTAAAATTATGCATTGAAAAAAGGAGAGCTTAGAGCTCTTCTTTTTTATATAATGAATATAAATAATTTACATAAAAAGATTGCAAAAATAAAATAATTGTGATATTATAATAAAGTTAGAAAGATAATAAAATATTTTAGGAGAAATTAATGATAGAAGTAATAGAGGATACACTTGTAGATAGCCTTAAACTAATACCATTTTTATTTTTGGCATATTTGCTAATGGAATATTTAGAGCATAAAACAAGTGGAAAAGTAAGAAATATTGTAGAAAAATCAGGAAAATTAGGACCACTATTTGGTGGAATATTAGGAGTTGTTCCACAATGTGGATTTAGTGCAACAGCAGCCAATTTATATAGTGGAAGAATAATAACAATGGGAACACTAATTGCTGTATTTTTATCTACATCAGATGAAATGCTTCCAATTTTAATATCAGAAGCAGCACCAATAGGCTTAATTTTAAAAATTCTTGCAATAAAATTAGTAATAGGAATTGTTGTTGGTTTTATAATTGATGGAATATCAAAATTAAAAAATAAAGAAAAAAAGAATGAAACTGTTGAAGAAACAGTAGGAAATATGTGTGACCATGAGCATTGCGATTGTGAACATGGAATTGTAAAATCAGCAATAAAACATACAATACATATATTTTTATTTATTTTAGTAATAAGCTTTGTTATAAATACAATAGTACACTTTATTGGTGAAGAACAAATTGCAAGTATTGTTGTAAACATGCCAGTGCTAGGAGTAATGCTTTCAGCTTTGGTTGGAATTATTCCAAACTGTGCAAGTTCTGTAATTTTAACACAGCTATATTTACAAAATATAATTTCACTAGGTTCGATGATTGCAGGACTATTAATAGGTTCAGGAGTAGGAATGTTAGTACTATTTAAATCAAACAAACACATAAAAGAAAATTTAACAATCTTGGGAATTCTTTATGTAGTATCTGTAATTTCTGGACTAATGATAGATTTAATTTTATAAAAATAAAAAGAACTCAAATTGATAAAAAATTCAATTTTGGTTCTTTTATTTTTTGGATATTTTTTCAAAAATATTAGCAAATCTAGTTTAAGCCTAATATTTTTTTAGCTCTATCAACATCATCTGAATTTGCAACTCTAACACTTTCTAAAGGATAAGTTAGGCCCATTTCGAGCCACTTGTGTTTTCCCATGTCATGGTATGGAAGTATTTCTACCTTTTGAACAGATGATAGGCTTGCTAAAAATTCTTTTAATTTTAACAAATCTTCTTCTTTATCTGTATAGCCAGGAACAAGGACTTGTCTAATCCACATAGGCTTGCCAATAGAACTTAAATATTTTGCAAATTCTAATTCTTTTTGGTTTGAAACAGAAGTTAAATCTTTGCAAATTTCATCATTTATACATTTTATATCAAGTAAAAATAGATCTGTTAAATTGATAAGTTCTATCATACCAGGTGTCAAATAAAATACCCCAGAAGTGTCTATTGCAGTATGAATATTGTGCTCTTTTAACTTTTTAAATAATTCTATCAAAAATTGCATGTGAATAAGAGGTTCACCACCACTTATTGTGACGCCTCCACCAGAAGCGGTAAAGTAGTTTTTATATCTTAAAATTTTTTCAAGTAATTCATCTACTGTATAAAAAGTTCCACCAGAGTGAGTCCAAGTATCTCTGTTTTGACAGTACTTGCATTGAAGATTGCAACCTTGTGTAAACACTACAAATCTAAGACCAGGACCATCAACTGCGCCCATCGATTCGAATGAGTGGATGGGACATTTTAAAGTAGAATTTTCTGCTGTGCTCATATAAAGTTCTCCTTTTAAAGTAGGGGGCTTAGAAATAGGCCCCCTTAAATTAATTTATATTCTTTCATGAATTGTTCTGTTTATAACATCTAATTGTTGTTCTCTTGTAAGTTTTACAAAGTTTACAGCATATCCAGAAACTCTAATTGTAAGTTGAGGATATTTTTCAGGATGATCCATAGCATCTTGTAATAAAGCTCTATCAAATACATTGACATTTATATGATGTCCTGTTTGCATAAAGTATCCATCAAGCATTCCTACTAAGTTGCTAACTCTTGTATCTAATTCGTGACCAAGTGTTCCAGGTGTTATTGAGAATGTGAATGAAATTCCATCTTCAGAATATTCATAAGGAAGTTTGGCAATGGTGTTCATTACTGCGATTGCGCCTTGTGTATCTCTTCCATGAAGTGGGTTTGCACCAGGTCCAAATGGAGCTCCAGCTCTTCTTCCGTCAGGTGTGTTTCCTGTAGCTTTTCCATAAACAACATTTGAAGTAATTGTTAATATAGAAAGAGTAGGAGTAGAACCACGATAAGAATAATGGCCCTCTAATTTTTTCATAAATTTCTTTACTAAGTTTACAGCAATTTCATCAACTCTGTCATCGTCATTTCCGTATTTAGGAAAGTCCCCTTCAACACTGTAGTCAACAGCAAGTCCATTTTCATCACGAATAACTTTAACTTTTGCATATTTTATAGCTGATAAAGAGTCTGCAACAACTGAAAGACCAGCAATTCCACAAGCCATTGTTCTGTAAATATTTCTGTCATGTAAAGCCATTTCTAAAGCTTCATAAGAATATTTATCATGCATGTAGTGTATAGCATTTAATGATTTCATGTAGATTTTTGCAACATAATCAAGCATTTGGTCATATTTTGCCATAACTTCATCATAGTCTAGATATTCTGAAGTGATAGGGGCAAACATAGGAGTAACTTGTTTTCCTGTGTTTTCATCTTTACCACCATTAATAGCATAAAGAAGTGCTTTGGCAAGGTTAGCTCTTGCACCAAAGAATTGCATTTGTTTTCCAATTTTCATTGCTGAAACGCAACAAGCAATTCCATAATCATCACCTAAAGTAATTCTCATTAAATCATCATTTTCATATTGAATAGAAGATGTGTTAATAGAAATTTTTGCACAATAATTTTTAAATCCAGTAGGTAAATTTTTTGACCAAAGAACTGTTAAGTTTGGTTCTGGAGCAGCGCCTAAAGTTTCTAGAGTATGAAGTACTCTAAATGAGTTTTTAGTAACTAAAGTTCTTCCATCAATTCCCATACCGCCAATACTTTCAGTAACCCAAACTGGATCTCCTGAGAATAAGTCATTGTATTCAGGTGTTCTTAAAAATCTTATCATTCTTAATTTCATTATGAAGTGATCCATAATTTCTTGAACTTCTGATTCTGTAATTAATCCTGATTTTAAGTCTTTTTCAAAGTATATATCTAAGAAAGTAGATGTTCTACCAAGTGACATTGCAGCACCATTTTGATCTTTTGTAGCTGCTAAGTAAGCAAAATATAACCACTGAACAGCTTCTTTTGAGTTTGAAGCAGGAACTGAAATATCAAATCCATATTTTGAAGCCATTTTCTTTAAATCTTCTAAAGCTCTAATTTGTTCAGATATTTCTTCTCTGTCACGAACTACATCTTCTGTAAATTCATCAACATCTAAAATGTCAAGTTCATCTTTTTTCTCAGCAATTAAAGCATCAACACCATATAGGGCAACTCTTCTATAATCACCAATTATACGACCACGACCATATCCATCTGGAAGACCTGTAAGTAAGTGATGTGAACGTGCAGCTCTAATATCTGGAGTATATGCATCAAAAACACCGTCGTTATGAGTTTTTCTTAAATTGTGATAAATATATTCAACTTCATCATCAACTTTGTATCCATAAGCTTCGCATGATTTTTCAACTATTCTAATACCTCCATTTGGCATTATAGCTCTTTTTAAAGGAGCATCTGTTTGAAGTCCAACGATATCTTCTAAGTTTTTGTCGATATAACCAGCTTCATATCTATTTATTCCTGATGGAGTTTTTACATCAACATCTAAAACACCATTTTCCTTTTCTTTTTCATATAAATTTAGTACTTTATCCCATAACTTTGAAGTTTTTTCAGTTGCAGGAGCTAAGAAATCTTCATTTCCTGTGTAAGGTGTGTAATTTTTTTGAATAAAATTTCTTACATCAATTTCTTTAGTCCATTCGCCTTTTTCAAAGCCTTCCCATTGTTTAAAATCCATAAATAACCTCCTTAAATTAGTATATTTTCATTTAAATTTTATAAAAATAAACTACTAATAATATTAGCATAATGACAAATTATTATCAATGAAAAAATTGCAAAAAATTTGTCCTTTTCAAAAAAGAAAAGAACAATACTTTTAATCTTCTGATTCTGCAATTAATTTTGCAACATTATATATCAATTTTTGTTTTTCTGGAGAACAATTTTGCAAAATTGTGTTAAATTCTTCATATAAATAATCACTGGCTGAGTCTGAAACTCCGTTTAAAATTGAACCTTCAGAAATACCTAAAATTTTACAAAATTCGCTAAGCCTTTTTAAGTTTATATGTGAACTACCACGCTCGACACGGCTAATGTAAGCAACTGAAAGGTTAGCTTCTTCCGCGAGGTCCTGCTGCGTAAGTCCTGCTTTTTGTCTTGCAAGTTTTAATCTTGAACCAATTATTGAATAATCCAATGCCATAATTTCACCTCTTAATAAAATTATATTCCATGGTTAATAATATAGCACTATATGGTATAAAAAGACAGATACATATAAGTAAAGAAATACGTATGCGGTATATAAAATTTAAATAAAGTATTGAAAAATATTGAACAAAATAAATTGTTACAGTATAATATGAAAAAATAAAAGTGGGGATATAGAGGAGAAATTAAATGTCTAATATTACAAAAAAAGCAATGGCAAAGTCCTTAAAGAATATGTTACAAACCAAGGAACTTGACAAAATAACAGTAACAGATATTGCAAATGATTGTGGAATAAATAGACAAACATTCTATTATCATTTTAGAGATGTTTATGATTTGTTAGAGTGGATTTTTGAAAACGAAGTAGTTGAAAAAGTAGAAAGTGAGACAACTATAAAAAATTGGCAAGAAAATTTTGCATATGTCTTTAATTACATGCTTAATAATAAAATTTTTATAATAAATGTATATAATTCTTTAAGTAGACAGTATTTACTAAATTTTTTATTTAAACATTGTAATAAACTTTTTATAGGAATAATTGATGATGTGTCTAAAAACTATAATATAAGCAAAGAAAACAAAATATTTATTGCAAATTTTTATAAATATGGATTTGCTGGAATAATAGAAAGCTGGATAGTGGCTGGTATGAAAGAAAAACCAGAAAATATAATAAAAAAATTAGATGTAATGATAACTGGAAATTTTGAGGAGGCAGTTAAAAAAATGTCTAACTAATTTATACAAAATTCAAGATGTGTAGTAATTTTCTACACATTTTTATTTTTGTTTATTGAAACAATTTTGCATTATATATAATATTACAGACATAATAATATAGGAGGTTAGAAAATTATGTATTATAGTAGTGGAAATTATGAAGCTTTTGCAAGACCAAAGAAACCAGCAGATGTTGATAAAAAATCAGCATATATTGTAGGTTCTGGATTAGCTGCTTTAGCTGCAGCTTGCTTTTTAGTTAGAGATGGACAAATGCAAGGAAAAAATATTCATATTTTAGAAAAAGAGCCAATTCCAGGTGGCGCATGTGATGGATATTTATATGACGGTTTAGGATATGTAATGCGTGGCGGAAGAGAAATGGATAACCATTTTGAGTGTATGTGGGATTTATTCCGTTCAATTCCATCTATTGAAACTGATGGTGTTAGTGTATTAGATGAATATTACTGGCTAAATAAAGAAGATCCAAATTATTCTTTAATGCGTGCAACTGAAAAAAGAGGACAGGATGCTCATACTGATAGAAAATTTGCAATATCTGATAAAGGTGCAATGGAAATAATGAAATTATTCTTTACACCTGATGAAGATTTATATGACAAAAAAATAACAGATTATTTTTCAGATGAAGTGCTAAATTCAAACTTTTGGTTATATTGGAGAACTATGTTTGCTTTTGAAAACTGGCATAGTGCATTAGAAATGAAACTTTATATAAAAAGATTTATTCATCATATTGGAGGACTTCCTGATTTTACAGCATTAAGATTTACAAAATATAATCAATATGAATCAATGATATTACCTATGATTGAATATTTGAAAAAATATGATGTTCAATTTCATTATAATACAAAAGTTGAGAATGTAGAATTTGAAATTAGCGATTATAAGAAAGTAGCTAAAACAATTGTTACAACAAATAAAGATGGAGAACAATCAAACATTGATTTAACAGAAAATGACCTAGTATTTATTACTAATGGTGGTTGCGTTGAAAACTCAAGTATGGGAAGTCAAAATACACCAGCTGAAATGAATACTGAAATAAAACCAGGTGGTGGCTGGGATATGTGGCGTAAAATTGCATCTCAAGATCCTTCATTTGGAAATCCAGATAAATTCTGCGGTGATCCAGAAAAAAGTAATTGGATGAGTGCAACTGTCACAACTTTAGATGATAAAATACCACCTTATGTAGAAAAAATATGTAAAAGAAATCCATTTAGTGGAAAAGTAGTTACTGGAGGAATTGTAACTGTTAAAGATTCAAACTGGCTATTAAGCTGGACATTTAACCGTCAACCACAATTTAGAAGTCAACCTAAAGATCAACTTGTTGGTTGGATATATGGATTATTTAGTGATGTTCCAGGAAACTACGTAAAGAAGCCAATGAGGGAATGTACTGGTAGAGAAATATGTATGGAATGGTTATATCATTTAGGAGTACCAGAAAATCAAATTGAAGAATTAGCTTCAAATAGTGCAAATACAATTCCTGTAATGATGCCATATATAGATGCGTTCTTTATGCCAAGAAACGGAACTGATAGACCAAAGGTTGTTCCAAAACAAGCTGTAAACTTTGCATTTTTAGGACAATTTGCAGAAGTTGAAAGAGATACAATATTTACAACGGAGTATTCAATTCGTACAGCAATGGTTGCAGTATATACTTTATTAAATATTGACAGAGGTGTTCCAGAAGTATGGGGAAGCACTTATGATATTAGAGATTTATTAAATGCAACTGTAAAACTAAGAGATGGCAAAACCATTACTGATATTGATTTAGGATTTAAAGAAAAATTAGCCTTAAAAGAAGCACTAAAAGCTATAAAGGGAACTGATATTGAAAAAATTCTAAAAGAATACAATGTAATAGAACAAAATGATTAAAATTAATAAACACACTTAACCTTTAAAAGTTAGGTGTGTTATTTTTTTAAATATAAATGATAGAATATAAAAAATCGGAAGAATATAATAACTTCCGATTTTTGTAATATATTATCTCTTTGAGAATTGTGGTGCTTTTCTTGCTTTCTTTAAACCATATTTCTTTCTTTCTTTCATACGAGAATCTCTTGTTAAGAATCCGTTTGATTTTAAAGCTGGTCTATATTCTAAGTTAGCAGCATTTAAAGCTCTTGCTATACCATGACGGATAGCTCCTGCTTGACCTGAGAAACCGCCACCTTTTACATTAACAATAACATCAAATTTATCTAATGTGTTTGTAACTGTTAAAGGTTGTTTAACTATAACTTTTAATGTTTCTTCTCCGAAGTATTCATCTAAAGATACTCCGTTAACAGTAATATTTCCTTTACCGTCCATTATTCTAACTCTAGCTACTGAACTTTTTCTTCTTCCTGTACCATTGAAAACAACTTGTTCTTTTTTTGCTCTAGCCATTTTACTTAACTCCTCCTAATAATTAAAAATTCCAAATTTCTGGTTTTTGAGCTGCATTAACATGTTCTGTTCCTGCATATACTCTTAATTTTTTAGCCATTTGTCTTCCTAAGCTATTATGAGGAAGCATACCTGTTACAGCTAAAGTCATCATTTTTTCAGGTTTGTTTGCAAGCATGTCTTTTGCTTGAATTTCTTTCATTCCACCTGTGTAAGCTGAATGATGTCTATACATTTTTTGTGTTAATTTGTGTCCTGTTAGAACTACTTTGTCGCAATTTAGTATTATAACGAAATCACCGCAATCTTCGTTAGGAGTATAAGTAGGTTTGTGTTTTCCTCTTAATAATTTTGCAGCTTCTGCAGCAACTCTTCCTAATGGTTTATTTTCGGCATCAATTATATACCATTTTCTTTCTATTTCACTTTTTTTAATACTATATGTTGTATTATTCATGGTAAAAAATACCCTCCATTTCAAATTATTACTAAAATATTTATATGTAATCATATTTTGGCGACAACCGGGGAGAAGTCTTAAAATATGTCATATTCATTACGCTATAATATTTTAATATAATTTTCTGTAAAAGTCAAGCAATTTTTGAAAAAATACTTGACTTTGAAAATTTTATGTAGTATACTCTTTAATAGTTTAAGAAGCAATCCACTGCTCACCTTAGCTAACTAGGGCAAAAGGTTATAAATTTTATATTTTTACTACATTATATAGTAGGTAATAAATAAAACTGTGGGTTGACTTTGCAAAAAGCCAATCTTTTTTTATTAAAAGATAAATTTGTATTTGGAGGTGTTTTAATTATAAAACAAGAATTACTAATAAATGAAAAGATTAGAGCAAGAGAAGTTCAAGTGATAGGAGAAAAAGGAGAAAAATTAGGAGTACTATCTTTAGATGATGCTCTAGAGAAGGCTTCTGAAGCTAAATTAGATTTAGTGCTAGTTTCACCAGGAACAAAGCCACCAGTATGCAAATTGATGAATTATGGTAAATATAAATTTGAACAAGCTAAAAGAGAAAAAGAAGCTAGAAAAAATCAAAAAGTTTTAGAAATGAAGGAATTAAGAGTAACTCCAAACATTGAAAAACATGATTTTGAGTTCAAAGCCAAAAATGCAAGAAAGTTTCTTGAAGATGGAAATAAAGTAAAAATAACAGTTAGATTTAGAGGAAGAGAAATGAACTACACAAAAATGGGAGAACAAACTCTAAATGACTTTATCGAAAATTTATCAGATATTGCAAATGTAGAAAAGAAACCTTTATTAGAAGGAAAAAATATGTTTATAATATTAGCTAAAAAATAAAAGCTATTTATATAGAGGCTTACAATAGCCATAAAAAATAAGGAGGAAACAAAAATGCCAAAATTAAAGACAAACAAAGCTGCAAAGAAAAGATATTCATATACAGCAACAGGAAAAGTAAAAAGAACTAAAGCAAATAGAAGACATCTTCTTGCTAATAAAACATCAAGAGCTAAAGCAAGAGGAAGCGTATTAGATGCTTATGCAGATAAAACATGTGAAGGAGCAATTAAAAAATTGCTACCTTATGGAACAAAATAGTAGAAAGTTAAGGAAGGTGAATAAAAAATGGCAAGAGTTAAATCAGCAATAATTACTCGTAAAAAACATAAAAAAATATTAAAAAGAGCAAAAGGATATTATGGAGCAAAGCATTATAGATTTAGAATGGCTAAACAAGCTGTTATGAAATCTGGAAATTATGCATATGTTGGAAGAAAAGATAAAAAATCTAACTTCAGAAAATTATGGATAGCAAGAATAAATGCTGCAGCAAGAATGAATGGAATGACATACAGCGAATTAATCAATGGATTAAAGAAAGCAAATGTTGTTATAAACAGAAAAATGCTTGCTGAAATGGCTGTAAATGATATGAATGCATTTGCAAAAGTTGTTGAAACAGCAAAAAATGCAAAATAATTTTATAGAATTACATATTTATATAAAGAATCAGTAAATATACTTGGTATAGAGAAGAGTGTGGGGTAAAAAATTACTTTGCGATATTCTCTATACTTTTAATAAGTATTATTTACTGATTCTTTTGTTGCCATTTAATAGATTAACTTTGACTTTCTTACTTTTGCAAAATGCGTTTTATATTGGCTATAGAACATATATACTAAACTAATATGTAGATAGTACCATTTTTTGCTTTTTTCACTTATCTATAAAATATAATATTTATTTAGGGCTAAAGAAAATTGACTTTTTGGGTAATCTATGAAATAATCAAACAAAAATGAAGAATTGTAATACTGAAAATTAAAAAGATTGGAGTAGATTATGATATACAAAATTGATAATAAAAAAATAAAAATAATATTAAAAAATGAGAGAATAGAATTACCAAGCAAATTAAAAGAAAAAATAAGTGAAAATTTTGAAAAGATGAAAAAGTTTGGTGCTAATATATGGAATGGAGAAGTTATTTGTGTATCGGAAGTCAATATTGAGGATGATAAAGTTGATATTATTTGTAGAAAATCAGATTATGCTCATTATCTATATGGTGAAAAAATTGGATTGCCAAGACAACATGAATGTAGAAATTTAAGTGCAGGATGCTTAATTGAAACAATAGATGGATATTATATAATTGGTGAATTAGCTGAAAATACTTCATATCCAACTATGTTACAAGTGTCAGGAGGAAATATTGACAAAAAAGATATACTTAATGAAAGCATAAATATAGAAAAAACAATAAAAAGAGAAGTGATGGAAGAATTAAATATAAATTTAAGTGATGAAAAAAGTATTTTATATAATGGAATAAGTTACTTATATATAGATGATGAAAAACCAAGTGTTCAAATTTTTGCAAAAGCGAAAAGCATAATGACAGTAGATGAAATGAAAGAACACTTTGAAAAGTATTACAAATACTTAAAAGAAAACAATTTAGAAATAGAATTTAAGAAACTACATTTTATAAAAAAATGTAATGCATGCGAAAATTTAGAGAAATTGGATAAACCAAAAAGAAATTATTTTAGATTCTTATTACAAATAGATTCAAAAAACAAGTGATCAATTGTTTACAGAGATGAAAATCATGATTAAAGCAGATTGAATAAAAAATTGAAAATATTACCAATATTTGAAAGAAAAAGATTTATAAATGTAATTAAACTACACTAAATGCAAAAAAGCATTTGGTGTTTTTTTATGAAAATTTATTAACAATAAAAACGAACTAAAATAAATTTTGCATAATTTTTAAAAAAGTGTAAAAAATAAAAAAAGAATAATTATAAAGGTTTATAGGTAAAACCAAATAAAAACCTAAATACTATATTGCGAGGAATTTAATAATGGAAAAACATTTAATTATAACAGGTGCATCTAGTGTTTCTTGGAAAGATGCTATTATGAAAACAATTGATGAAGCTTCAAAAACATTAGATTATTTAACAGGAGTAAAAATAATTGAACAAAAAGCTAAAATAAATGGTAACAAAATTTCTGAATACTATGTTGATTTAGATCTAACTTTTATGGTTGATAGAGATAGAAAATAAATATAAGAAAGGAAAATCAAAATGGATAAAATAAATACACCGAAAGAATATAATGAATATGTAAATAAAAAATCACCTAATTCACCTATATTAAAAAATTGTTTCAATGCTTTCTGGGTAGGAGGACTTATTTGTTCAATAGGTCAAATTATATTTGACTTTTGTGAATTTAAAGGTCTAGATCAAACAATGTCATCTACTGTTGTTTCAATTTCTTTAATTGCAATTTCTGCATTGTTAACAGCTTTAAACGTATTTAATAGAATTGGAAAATTTGCTGGAGCAGGATCACTTGTTCCAATTACAGGATTTGCAAATTCAATAGTAGCTCCTGCAATAGAATACAAATCAGAAGGATATATAATGGGTGTTGGTGGAAAGATGTTTACTGTCGCAGGGCCAGTTTTAGTATTTGGAATTTCTGCATCAGTAATTATAGGAATAATAGTAACAATATTTTAAGGAAAGGAAAGAAGAATGCATAAGTTAGGAAAACAAACAATTTGTATGGATAATCCAGTTAGTATTTTAGAGGCAGCTTCTATTGTTGGTCCAAAAGAATCAAATGGACCAATGGCTAAGTATTTTGATAAGTGTCTGGAAGATGAATTTTGGGGTGAAAAGTCTTGGGAAAAAGCAGAAAGTAAAATTATAAAAGAAACAGTTAATCTTGTTATTTCAAAGTCGGGAGTAGCAAGCACAGACATTGATTATTGCTTTGCAGGAGACTTACTAAATCAATGTATATCATCAGATTTTGGATTAAGAGATAGTAATATTCCGTATTTTGGAGTGTTTGGAGCTTGTTCCACATTTGCAGAAAGTATCTGTTTAGGGTCTGTTTTTGTAGAAGGCGGAGCCGCAAATAATGTACTTTGTGCAACTTCAAGTCATTTTTGTAGTGCTGAAAAACAATTTAGATTTCCGTTAGAATTAGGAAATCAGAGAACGCCAACTTCTCAATGGACTGTAACAGGTTCTGGAGCTGTGGTTCTTTCTAAAAACGGAAATGGACCATATATAACAAGCATAACTCCAGGAAAAATAGTTGATATGGGAATAAAAGATGCAAATAATATGGGAGCTGCAATGGCACCTGCTGCACTTGATACTTTAATTACCCATTTAAAAGATACTGGGAGAAAACCAAGTTTTTATGATGCAATAATAACAGGAGATTTGGGACATATTGGAAGTGATATATTAAAAGATATGTCTAAAACTAAAGGATATAATATAAGTAACAACTATAATGATTGTGGAGTGCTAATGTTTGATAAAGAAAAACAAGATACACATGCAGGTGGAAGCGGTTGTGCATGTATTGGAACAATTTTTTCAGGATATTTTTTCAAACTTCTAAAAGAAAAGAAGATGAAGAATATTTTGATTATTGCAACTGGAGCATTAATGAATTCTACAAGTAGCCAGCAAGGAGAATCGATACCTGGGATTGCACATGCTGTAGCTATAGAAAATTTGGAGTAGAGAAAAAGGAGGAAAAATGGAATTTATACAAAGTATAGATTGGATGCAAATGCTAAGATGCTTTGTGGTAGGAGGATTAATATGTATAATAGGACAAATTTTGATAGATAAAACAAAGCTTACGCCTGCAAGGATATTAGTTACTTTTGTAACTGCTGGTGCAGTTCTTGGTGGTCTTGGAATATATAAATATTTAATAGATTTTGCTGGTTGTGGTGCAACAGTCCCACTTACAGGTTTTGGAGCAAATCTTGCAAAAGGAGCAATTGAAGCAGTAAAAGAGAGTGGACTTATAGGAGCTTTTATAGGTGGAGTTAAGGCTTCGGCAGGAGGAATTGCAGCTGCAATATTCTTTGGATATATAGCTTCACTTTTAGCTAAGCCTAAAATTAAGAAACAATAAAAAATTATGCTTTTCTTATATTAAATAAGAAAAGCATTTTTTTGAAAATTATACAGCAAAAAAATCTTGATAAAATAAATACCATATAGTAGAATAGCATAAAAAAGGAGTGTAACTATGAATATAGAAAATAATAATAAAATTGCAACTAGGGAAAGTTATGGGAAAGCTTTAAAAGAGCTTGGAAAAGAAAATGAAAATATTGTTGTATTAGATGCTGATTTAGCTGGAGCAACAAAGACTATAGAGTTTGCAAAAGAATTCCCAGATAGATTTTTTGACATGGGAATTGCTGAACAAGATATGATGGGGACAGCTGTTGGACTTGCAAGTTTTGAAAAAATACCGTATGTAAGTACTTTTGCAATGTTCGCCGCTGGAAGAGCATATGATCAAATTAGAAATAGTATTGCACATACTAATTCAAATGTTAAAATTTGTGCAACACATGCAGGAATTACTGTTGGAGAAGATGGCGCAACACACCAAATGTTAGAGGATATAAATATGATGAAATGTGTGCCTAGAATGATTGTAATGTCTACTTCAGATGATGCTCAAACTAAATGGGCAGTAAAAGAAATTGCAAAAATAAATGGACCAGTTTATTTAAGACTTGCAAGATTAAAGACTCCTGAAATATATACAGATGGAAATACTAAATTTGAAATTGGAAAGGGAATTCAAATAGGAGATGGAACAGACGCAACTATATTTGCAACAGGAATAACTGTATCTGAAAGTATAAAGGCACAAAACGAGTTGGAAAAACTGGGAATAAGTGTAAGAGTTGTAGATATTCACACAATAAAACCAATAGATAAAGAATTAATTGTAAAGTGTGCTAGAGAAACAAAACATTTAATAACTGTTGAAGATCATAGTACTATTGGTGGTCTAGGAGGAGCAGTAGAAGAAGTTTTATGTGAGGAAGAACCTAGAAAATTAATTAAAATGGGAATTAAAGATACTTTTGGAGAGTCAGGAACAGCAGAAGAACTAATTCATAAATACCAAATTGATGCAGACGCAATTACTAGAAAAGTACAAAATTTAATTAAAAGGTAGGTAAATAAAATGAAGATTAGTAATATTCAAGAATTAGAAAAAATAGCATGTAATATTAGAAAAGATATAATAAATGAAGTATACAGTGCGAAATCAGGGCATCCAGGAGGAGCTTTATCAATAGCAGAAATATTAACTGTATTATATTTTAATCAGATGAATCTAGAAAATTTAGAAAAAAATAAAAATGATAAATTAGTTTTATCAAAAGGGCATACAGTGCCAGCTTTATATGCAGCACTTGCAGAAGGTGGAAAAATAGAAAAAGAAGAGTTATTAACTTTTAGAAAATTAGGTTCTAGACTTCAAGGACATCCTGACATGGAAAAAGTAGAAGAAATCGATATGTCAACAGGTTCTTTAGGCCAAGGACTATCTATCGCAAATGGAATGGCAATTGCAGCTAAAATAGATAATTTAGATACTAGAGTTTATTGTATTTTAGGTGATGGCGAGATTGAAGAAGGACAAGTTTGGGAAGCGGCCATGAGTGCTAACAAATATAAACTTAATAATTTATGTGCAATACTTGATTATAACGGACTTCAGATTGATGGAAGTGTGGAAGAGGTAAAATGTTTAAATAATATTAAGGAAAAATGGGAAGCTTTTGGATTTAATGTGATTGAAGCAGATGGACATAGTATTGAAAATTTAATTGAAAGCTTTGAAAAAGCAAAGGAAAACAAGAATAAGCCAAGTATAATAATTGCAAAGACTGTGAAAGGAAAAGGAATTTCTTTCATGGAAAATAAAGCAGAGTGGCACGGAAAAGCACCGTCAGAAGAAGAGTATAAAAAAGCTATGGAAGAACTTTCAAATAAAGACTAAATATAAGGAAAAAATTGACTACTAAAAATAGTCAGTTTTTTATTATTTTCTATTGCAATTAATGTCGTTTATTGATATGATATGTAAGAATTGGAGTAATATTTTTATAAAAAAAGAAAGGAGAATGTGAGCGTAAAAAACTTACAAAAAACTCATTATGATAGAATTTAGAAATGTTTGTAAGACTTATGATACTGGAACAGAGGCAGTTCATAATGCAAACTTTAGAATCGAAAAAGGGGATTTTGCATTTTTAGTAGGTTCTTCAGGTTCAGGAAAATCTACATTAATAAAATTAATATTAAAGGAAGAAGAGCCAACTTCAGGCAATATTATAATAAATGGAAAAGACACTACTTTTTTAAAAAGAAAAAGAGTACCTTATTTAAGAAGAAGCATGGGAGTTGTGTTTCAGGATTTTAGACTTTTGCCAGATAAGACGGTTTATGAAAATGTAGCTTTTGCAATGAGAATTGTAAATGCAACACCAAAGCATATAAGAAGACAAGTACCAATGGTACTTGCGATGGTTGGACTTTCAGATAAAGCAAATGTATACCCAAATGAACTATCTGGAGGAGAACAACAAAGAGTTGCTCTAGCTAGAGCACTAGTAAATAATCCATCAATGTTAATTGCGGACGAGCCAACAGGAAACTTAGATCCAGACACAGCATGGGATATAATGAGATTGCTAAATGAGATAAATTTAAGAGGAACTACTCTTGTTGTTGCAACACATGCAAAGGATATAGTTGACAGAATGAAAAAGAGAGTTATTCGTATAGATAACGGAAATATTATTAGCGATAAAAGAGGTGGATACGACGGTGAAATATAGTATGATAGGATATTTATTAGGTGAAGGATTTAAAAATGTAGGACATAATAAAAAATCATCAGGTGCATCTCTTGCAATAATGTGTGCTACAATGCTTATATTTGGACTATTTTTTATAGTTATAGAAAACATAAACTATTTAGTAGAAACGATTGAAACTGAACAAGGAATGCAAATATTTATTGAAAAAGAGGCTACAGATGCACAAATTGAAGAAGTTGGAAATAGTTTAAAATTAATTGACGGAGTAAATAAAGTTACATATGTATCAAAAGAAGAAGCTTTAAATCAAATGAAAGAAAAACTAAAAAATAAACAAGGATTACTTGCTGGTTGGGATGAAGATAATCCATTTAGAGCTTCATATTATGTAACATTAACTGATTTGAATTTAAATGATGAAGTGCAATCTGCAATAAGTAAGATTGATAATGTTGCGGAAATATCAAGTAAAAATGATACAATAAATGGGCTAATAAGTGTAGCAAATGTAGTAAGAATTGTATCAATAACAATACTTACAATGTTAGTTGTTATATCAATATTTATAATATCAAATACCATAAAGTTAGCAGTACATGCAAGAAGAAAAGAAATTTCAATTATGAAATATGTAGGAGCAACAGATGGATTTATTAGGTGGCCATTTATTGTTGAAGGTATAATAATTGGTGTACTTGCTGCGGTATTATCACTTGTAATAATAGGACTAATCTATTATGCAGGAGGAAATGCTCTTTCTGGTTCTATAATATTACAAAAAGTAGGATATTCATTATTAAGCTTTAGTGATATGATAACACTTCTTGTTGTAGTGTATCTAACATTAGGAATAGGAATAGGAACATTAGGAAGTGCAATTTCAATGAGAAAATATTTGAAAGTATAGGGGCTAAAAAGTAACCACGGAGGAAATAATATGAAAAAAACAATAAAGTTATTAACTGTGATAACTATAATGCTAATACTTATAATATCTATACAGTTACAAGTTTTTGCTGTAACTGAGCAAGATAGAAAAGATTTACAAAATAAAATAGACGATGCAAAAAATCAGTTAAATACAATAACTGATAATAAGGATAATGCACAGTCGGAATTAGAAAGTTTAACAAATAAAGTAGCTGAGGCTCAAAACGAATTAGAAAAAATTAAGGCTGAATTAGAAGATGTTAATTCTAAAATTTCAGAAAAAGAGTCTCAAATTGAAGAAGAAGAAAAAGAGATAGAAGCAAAAAATAATTTGCTAAAACAAAGAATGGTAGCTCTTTATGAAGCTGGAGATACATCCTTTTTAGATGTAATATTTAATTCAGAAAACCTGCTTGATTTCTTTTCTAATTATTCAATGATACAACAAATTGTTCAATCTGATTCAGACTTAATTGATGATTTAGAAAAGAAAAAACAAGGGCTAGAAAAAGATAAAGCTGAGCTTGAAGAACAAAAACAAGAAGTTGAAAATTTAAAATCTGAACAAGAGATAAAAAGTTCACAATTAAGAGTACTACAACAAACTAAAAAGGAAGAAATAAATAAACTTACAGCAGAAGAAAAGAAAACACAAGAAGAAATAGATTCTTATAACGAAGCAATGGCTGCTGTAAATAAAGCATTAGCTGAAGTTGCAAAAAAAGCAGAAGAACAAATAAAAAATAGTACAGGAGGTAATGGACTTAAATTTGATGGAAGTTTTATCTGGCCATGCAATAATAAGGTTGTAACATCAACTGTTAAAAAAAGATGGGGAAGAATGCATAAAGGAATTGATATAGGAGCAAGTTATGAATCAGTATATGCTTCTGCATCTGGATATGCTTATAATGCCTATGATAGAAATGGATATGGTGTTTATATAATGATATTCCATGGTGATAATTATGTGACATTATATGGACATTTAAATTCAAGTCATGTAAGTGATGGACAGTATGTAAAACAAGGACAAGTAATTGCCACTTCAGGAAATTCTGGTGGAAGTACAGGAGCTCATTTACATTTTGAAATAAGGCAGGCATCAAATATTTCACAATTCTTTAGTAAATCTCCATTAAATCCATTAGATTATCTACCAGGTGGTTATACACTGGCTGCTGGAGCAACAACTGAATCATAATTTTATAAATAGAAAAGGAGAAGCTTAAAGTTGAGAAAGTTTTTGAGTATAAATAGCAAATCAAAATTCATTTTTACAATGCTCATTATTTCAGTAATACTGACTAGCTTCTCTATTACTGTGTTGTCAGAAAATGAAATTTTAAATAATTTAGAGGATGAGCAAAACGTAGAAAATAAGTCATTACTAGAACAAAGCTCAGAGGTTCAAAAAAAGCTTGAAGAATCAAACAATAGACTAGAATATGTTGAAAGTGAGCTTACAAGTTCACTTCAAAAAATTCAAGAACTAGATGATACAATTAGAAGTTATGAAAAGCAATCAGAGGAACTTAATAAGAAGATACAGTCTATGGAGCAAGAAATTTTAAATAGACAAAAGCAAATAGATGAAGTTCAAGAAATATATAATAAGAAACAAATAGTTCTAAAAAAGAGGTTAGTGGCATTATATGAAGCAGGAGATACATCATATATAGATGTCTTAGTAAAGTCAAATAGCATAATAGATTTCTTGTCAAATTACTATATGTTAGAGCAAATGATTGAATTTGATAATAATTTATTAGATGAATTATCAAGTAAAAAAGATTTATTAGAGCAAGAAATGGCAAAACAAGAAAAGAGCCAAACAGAAGTAAAGACGGCTAAGATAAATTTATCTAGAATGCAAATTTTAATGCAAAATAATAAAATTTTACAAGAAAATTATATTGCAGAACTATCAACAGAAGAAAAAGAATTACAAGAAAAAATAGAACAATATAAAAATGAACAAGAAGAGATAAATAAAAAAATCCAAGAGGTAATTGAGTGGAGTGGAAACTTACAAATTACGTACAATGGTGGGCTTATGATATGGCCAATTGGAATTGCAGGAACATATATAACGTCAAGTTATGGCTATAGATTACATCCAATACAAGGAATATATAAATATCATGCTGGCATAGATATAGGAAATGCAGGCTATGGTGCACCAGTTCTTGCAGCAGCAGACGGAGTAGTAGTTTATGCTGGAATAATGAGTGGATATGGAAATTGTGTTATGATAAGTCATGGAAATAATATAGTGACACTATATGGACATGGACAAACGATTCTTACTGAAGTTGGAAAAGAAGTAAAACAAGGAGAAGTTATAATGGCAGTTGGTTCAACGGGAATTTCAACAGGACCACATTTACATTTTGAAGTAAGGGTAGAAGGAAAAGCTGTAGATCCATTGCCATATTTGGATGGAACGGTTTCGAAACTAAAAGATGAGTATTCAAACGATTTGGATTAAAATCTAGAAAGGAAAGAAAGATGGAAGATAAGAGAATAAAAAGGCAAAGAGTTTATAAAATCATAATGCTTATAATATTAACTGCATTTATTACATGTATGGTTACAACGATAGTTATGTATAATAAGTTTGAAGCAAGATTTATGAATGTAGGAAGTACTAGTTCAAATGAGAATTCTGAGGCTGAAAATTCAATAATAAAAACCTTGAGACTATTTAAAAATGTACTTTCGTCAAAATATATATATGACATAGATGATAGTAAGCTTATAGATGGGGCATTGAAAGGATATATAGAAGGACTTGGAGACCCATACACAGAGTACTTAACAAAAGAAGAAATGGAAGCTTTTACAGAAGAAGCCAATAGTGAGTATGTCGGAATTGGAATTTATGTATCTAACATAGATAATGAAATATGTATTGTTGGAGTTATGAAAGATTCTCCAGCGTTAGAAGCTGGAATTAAAGCTGGAGACATAATAAAAAAGGTTGATGGAGTAGAATATACTGGAGATAACCTAAATGATGCAACTAAAGCTTTAAAAGCAGAGGCTGGAACTACAGCTCAAATTACTGTTTCAAGAGAAGGAAAAGAAATGGATTTTTCAGTTACAAGAAGAAAAATAACTGTTGAACATGTAGCGTCACAAATGTTAGAAAATAATATTGCATACATTCAAATTAATTCTTTTGATAGCGGAGTAGCAGAAAGCTTCAAAAAACAAGTGAAGGAACTATTAGATAATGGGGCAAAAAAAATCATAATTGATCTAAGAAGCAATGGAGGCGGAATTGTTGACGAAGCGACAGATATAGCTGATTTGTTTATTGATAAAGGGGAAACAATTCTAATTACAAAAGGAAAAGATAAAGAGGAGAAAATAACTAAAGCAAAGACAACTCCAATAATTAAAAACATTCCAGTTGCAATACTTACAAATGAAGGTACAGCAAGTGCTTCTGAGATTTTAGCAGGAGCCTTAAGAGATAAGTATGGAGCAATTTTAGTTGGAAAAAATAGTTATGGAAAAGGTGTAATTCAAACATTATATTCATTGGGAGATGGCAGTGGAATAAAAATAACAACAGATGAATATTATACACCAAATCATATTCAAATAAATAAAAAAGGACTATCACCAGATTATGAAACTAATTTAACAGTAGACGAAGATGGCTATTATGAAACCTCAATGGATAAAGATGCACAAATCCTAAAGGCAATAGAAGTCTTAAATAAATAAAAAAAGAAAGCATATTTTAAACTATAAATAGAAAAATATTTATAGATTGAAATATGTTTTTTTTATAATAGAAAATTTTTGGATTTGTTCTTCTAAAAATAAATATGTAAAGTGGTCAAAATAAAATGTCGAAAAAGTCTCAAATATCGACAAAACATGTCAGTTTTCACTCTTGGAAATTTTTTAAATAGGCATTATACTAATAGTACAAAATAACAAAAGAAAGGGTTTTAAAGATGGATTGCACATATATACCAGCTCAAAAAATTTTAACGCTTAAACTTTCAGACGAAATTGATGAAAGCAAAACAGATAAACTAAGGAGGAAAATAGACAATGAGATTACGAGATTTTTGCCTAGAAAAGTTATATTTGATTTTAGTAATGTTTCTTTTATGGATAGTGCGGGAATAGGAATGTTAATAGGAAGGTATAAAGTTATAAAAATGCTTGGAGGATTATTAGAAGTTCAAAATTGTAATAGGCAGGTTTATAAAGTATTTGAATTAAGTGGGATATTAAAAATAATACCAGTTACAAAAATTAATGAAGAAAGTGCAGGATAGAGATGAAAGATTTTGGAGGAAATATGTTAGGAATTTATGATAATGAAATGAAATTAGAATTTGTTAGTAAATCTACAAATGAAGCTTTTGCAAGGATAAGTGTAGCGGCATTTGCTTCTCAATTAGATCCAACAATTGATGAACTTGCTGATATAAAAACGGCAGTGTCTGAAGCTGTTACAAATTCTATAATTCATGGATATGAAAATGTTTTAGGCATTGTAAAGATTGAGTGCAGAATAAAAGATAATCTTATAGAAATCCAAATTTCTGATAATGGAAAGGGAATACCTAATGTTGAAGAAGCTATGAAACCATTATATACAACAAAGGCAGAATTAGAACGTTCAGGAATGGGCTTTACTATTATGGAAAGTTTTATGGATGAATTAAAAGTTGAGTCTATACCAGAAGTTGGTACGAAAATTACAATGAAAAAATACATAGGAAAATCAAATGAGGAAAAAAATAATTTACAAACTAATTAAAAAGAGGTTTTGTTTTTTATGTTTAATAATACATATGAAGAAATAAGAAAAGCTCAAAATAATGATAAAGAAGCTATGGATAATTTGGTAAAAAACAATTTGGGATTGGTTTACAATATTGCTAAAAGATTCATGGGAAGAGGGGTTGAACTAGAAGACTTAATTCAAATAGGAACAATTGGATTAATAAAATCAATAAAAAAGTTTGATGAAAATTATAATGTTCAATTATCAACATATTCTGTGCCTTTTATTTTAGGAGAAATAAAACGAAACATAAGGGATGATGGAGCAATAAAAGTAAGTAGAAGTCTAAAAGAACTTTCAATAAAAATAAAACAGTTACAAAATGAGTATAATGTAAAATATGGAAGAGAAATAAAAATAGAAGAAGTGGAAAAAATATTAAAAGTACCTAAAGAAGAAATAATTAGCGCTTTGGATGCTACATCACCTGGACTAGTTGGATCTATAAATGAAAAGATTGGAAATGATAATTCAGATAGAGGGACAACAATTGGAGAAATAATTCCAGATAATAATAATGAGGCTCAAATGATTGCAAATAAATTAACAATTAGTAAATTAATTGAAGAGTTGGATACAAGAGAAAAATATATAGTAAAATTACGATATTTTGAAGGAAAAACTCAAGCTGAGGTGGCAAAAATGATAGGAGTAAGTCAAGTTCAGGTATCTAGGATTGAAAAGAAAATTTTACTAGAAATGAAAGAAAAAATTGTAGGATAGGGAGATTAAATTGAAAAGGTTAATTGTCTGGATTTTAATAATATTATTATTCTCATTTTTACTACCAGCGATGCTTACAAAGAAATTTTCCTTTGTAGAAAGTAGTGCAAGTCAAGAAGAAAATATTGGAAGCATTACAAAAGAACAGGAAAATGTAGATTATCAATATAGTAATTATGGTAAAGTAAAATTATTACATAGTAAAACTGGAGAAGTAGAAGAATTTGAGATGGATACGTATTTATTAGGTGTAGTATGCAGTGAAATGCCAGCAAGTTACGAAGAAGAAGCCTTAAAAGCACAAGCGGTAGTAGCAAGAACATATACTGTATATTTGATTCAGAATGGAGGAAAACATGATGGCGCAGATGTATGTGATGATTCGAATTGTTGTGAGGCTTGGATTACAAAAGAAGCAAGATTTGAAAGATGGGATGAAGATAAGAGGGAAGAATATTGGAACAAAATAGAAAAGGCTGTAAATTCAACAAAAGGAAAAGTTATAAAATATAATGGAGAAATAATAAAAGCATTTTTTCATTCGAATAGTGGTGGAAAAACTGAAAATGTTTCTGTAGTATGGGGAGGAGCAGATCTTCCATACCTCCAAAGTGTAGAAACCTCAGGAGAAGATGCGTATTTGCAATATGCATCTGAATTAGAAATTTCTAAAACTGATTTTGAAACCAAAATAAAAGAAAAATATCCAGATTTTGAAATTGATTATAATGATATAAATTGTATTGAAGTAAAAGAATTTACAGATGGAAATAGAGTAAAAACGATAAAAATAGGAAATAAGGAATTATCTGGTGTAGAGGTAAGGACTTTACTAGGACTTAGATCGGCTCATTTTACTTATGAAATAAATGGAGATAACATAAAATTTAGTGTGATTGGTTATGGTCATGGTGTTGGAATGAGTCAAACAGGAGCAGATAGTCTTGCAAAACAAGGATATAATTATGAAGATATAATTAAGCATTTTTATACAGGAGTGGAGATTGGGGATATTTAATATAAATCTGTATAAAACGATAATTTATGGAAATACTCTAATTAATAAAAAGTTAGGAGGATTTTCATATGGGCAGAAGAGAAAAAAGAGTAAGTGACGAGAATAGGTTAATGCTTATGCTTGGAGGAGGAATTATATTAGTTGGAATTATAGCATTTATAATTTCATATATGATATATAGTAATAAATTTGAGCAAGAGTCAAAAGCAATTGGAGAAAATGTAGCTATATCAAAAGGAAATACAATAAATATGATAAGTGAAAATACACAAGATGCAAGTTTTAGCATAGGAAAAAGCGTAAATGAAGTAGAAAATACCGATAAAGTTGCTGTAAACACTAAAAACATAGAGAAAGAAACTGAAATAGAACAAAAAAATATTGAAATAGAAAATAGTACTGAAAAAACTATAGAAAATACAGTAGAAGATATGAATGAGGAAAGTATCAAGAGTCCAGATTTTTCATTTCCAGTAGATGGAGAAATATTAAAAGATTATGCTAAAGAAAATCTGGTATATTCAGAAACATTAGATGAATGGACTACTCATTTGGGAATTGATTTTAAAGCAGAGAAAACATCTATTGTAAAAGCTGTTGCAAACGGAGTTGTAAAATCAATAAAGAATGATCCAAGATATGGTTTAACTATTGTAATTGAACATGATGGAGGCTTTGAAAGTGTATATTCAAGTTTGCTTTCAAGTGAATTTGTAACAGTTGGAGAAGAAGTAAAACAAGGAGATGCAATTGGAAGCGTTGGAAATACAGCAACATTTGAAATTGCAGATGAAACTCACCTTCATTTTGAACTAAAACAAGATGGAAAAAATGTAGATCCTAATATATACTTAAAATAAATATAAAATGTACCTTACCTAAATTGTAGATTTTAGGTAAGGTAATTTTTTCTATAGAGTAAGTATTTTCTAAAAATACTTGACAGTTTACAATAATAAATATAAAATATAATAGGATAAAATATATGCTAATATAAATAGATTATAGAAATAATAGATTTATATATATTTAAAGTGTTAGATATATATTTTTATGCACATTGAAAATTTAATAGAAAGAAGAGGTATAAAATTATGCAAATAGTTATTTATATCGCCATCTTTCTTATCTCAGCATTGATATTCACATTTGTTGGTATTCAAATTAGAAAGAGAATATCAGAATCTAAATTAGGAAGTGCAGAAAATGAAGCAAAAAGAATAATTGAAGAAGCACAAAAAGAGGCAGAGGCAAAGAAAAAAGAAGAAATTCTTAAGGCAAAAGAAGAAATAATAAATTCAAGAAGAGATTTAGATAATGAGATTAGAGAAAGAAGAGGCGAAGTACAACAACAAGAAAGAAGATTGCTTCAAAAAGAAGAAAATCTTGAAAGAAAGCTAGAGCAGATGGAAAATAAAGAACATGCTTTAGAAAATAAAAATAAGGAAATTGAAGCTAAAAAAGAAGAAATTAGTAAAACATTAGAAAATCAAATGCAAGAGCTTCAAAAGATTTCAGGATTATCTAAGGAAGAAGCAAAAGAACAATTATTAAGTGAAATGGACAAGCAATTAACTTTAGAAAAGGCAAATCTAATTAAACAAAGTGAAACAAAGGCGAAAGAAGAGTCTTTGAAAAACGCTAAAAAGATAATAAGTTATGCAATTCAAAAGTGTGCAGCAGATCATACAGCTGAAACTACAGTATCTATTGTAAATCTTCCAAGTGATGAAATGAAAGGAAGAATAATAGGTAGAGAAGGTAGAAATATTCGTACGCTTGAAACATTGACAGGTGTAGATTTAATAATTGATGATACACCAGAAGCAGTCGTAATTTCGGGATTTGATGCTCTAAGAAGGGAAGTTGCAAAAATTGCACTAGAGAAGCTTATGGAAGATGGAAGAATACATCCTGCTAAAATAGAAGAAATGGTTGAAAAAGCAAAAGAAGAAGTTGCTCAAACAATCAAAGAAGAAGGAGAAAGAGCTTGCTTAGAGACAGGAGTAATTGGTATACATCCAGATATAGTAAATTTACTTGGAAAGCTAAAATATAGAACAAGTTATGGACAAAATGTATTAAATCACTCAATTGAAGTATCAAATTTAGCAAGAATAATGGCTGAGGAGTTAGGCTTAGACGCAAAACTTGCAAGAAGAGCGGGATTACTTCATGATATAGGAAAAGCATTAGATCATGATATGGAAGGAACTCACGTTCAAATTGGTGTAGATGTACTTAAAAAATATAAAGAAAGTGCAAACGTAATAAATGCAGTTGAAGCACATCACGGAGATGTGGAACCTCAAACAATGGAAGCGGTATTAGTTGCTGCAGCAGATGCAATATCTGCTTCAAGACCTGGAGCAAGACGTGAAACATTAGAAAATTACATAAAACGTCTTGAAAAATTAGAAGAAATTGCAACTTCATTTGATGGAGTTGAAAAATCTTATGCAATACAAGCTGGAAGGGAAGTAAGAATAATTGTAAAACCAGAGAAAATAAATGATGCTCAAATGACAATTCTAGCAAGAGATGTTGCTAAAAAGGTTGAAGAAGAAATGGAATATCCAGGAACAATAAAAGTAAATATTATAAGAGAAACTAGAGTAACTGATTACGCAAAATAATACATATTGAAAAGAACACTTTTTAACAAGTGTTCTTTTTTTGTATAAAAAGCTAGGTTTGACTTTACACTTTAAATTTGGTAAAATACTTAAAGAATTTTATAAAAAAAGAGGAATGAAAAGTTGAAAATATTAGTAATTGGAGATTTAGTTGGAGAAGGAGCTGTTGAATATTTATTAAAAGAGCTTCCTAAAATAAAAAAAGAAGAAAATATAAATTTTGTAATTGTAAATGCAGAAAATGCAGCAGGTGGTTTTGGCTTAACAACAAAGCTGTATAATGATATAAGCAAAATGGGAGTAGATGTAATTACTATGGGAAACCATACATGGGCTAAGAGAGACATTTTTACTTTTATAGAAAATAAAAATATAGTAAGACCTGCAAATTACTCTGAAAATTTACCTGGACATGGATATACAATAATTGAGAAAGATAATAAAAAGGTATGTGTAATAAATTTAATTGGTAGAGTTGAGATGCCTGTATTATCTGATAATGCAATGCTAAAAGTAAATAAAATATTAGAAGAAGTAAAAGGCAAAGCAGATATTATTATGGTAGATTTTCATGCAGAAGCAACTGGAGAAAAATTGGCAATGGGTTACTATCTAAATGGAAGGGTAACAGGCGTGTATGGAACTCATTCTCATGTGCAAACATCTGATGAATGTATTTTAGATAAAGGAACTGGATATATAACAGATATAGGAATGACTGGACCTATAAAATCAGTATTAGGAATGGATATAAATGTATCAATAAGAAGATCGGAAACTACACTTCCAGAAAAGTATAAATTAGCAACTGGACCATGTAAAATGGAAGGATGTATATTTGAAATAAATGATGAAAATTGTCGAGTAATAAATATAAGAAGAATAAGAAGAAAATAAATGACGAAAAATGCAGAAAACGGACGAACGAATATGTTAAAAATTACCAAAAGAATATAGACAAAAAAGAGCTCCTGATATATAAATATAACTGTACTTAAAATATACAAAAAAATAAAATATTAGGAGGAAAACAATGGAAGTTTTAAAAATTTCATCAAAATCAAATCCAAATTCAGTGGCAGGTGCTATAGCTGGACTTGTAAAGGAATCAAACAAAGCGGAGATGCAAGCAATAGGAGCTGGAGCTTTAAATCAAGCAGTAAAAGCTGTAGCAATAGCAAGGGGATTTGTTGCACCAGCAGGAGTGGATTTAATTTGTATACCAGCATTTGCAGAAGTAGAAGTTGAAGGAGAAGAAAGAACTGGTATAAAACTAATAGTAGAATCTAGAAAATAGTTTATTTTAAATTTAATAGTAAATAATAAGGGCATGAAGGCGCGCATGCTCTATATTTTTGCCAATTTTTATAAAAATAGAGTTGAAAAAAATAGCCATTTAATGTATTATAATCAAAGAAAAAGAAAGGTATTATGATAAAGATGAAAATAAGTAGCATTTTTAAATATATATTTATAATATTTGCAATAGGGATAATAATATATGCAGGCTATAAGATTTATCAAAATGATAAAAATAACGAAAATGAAGAAAAAGACGAAGTGGTAATTGAAGATACAACAATTAAGGATATAAGATTGGGGTTAACGAGTTATGATACAATGAATCCTCTTATAACTAATAATAAAGAAATTTTAAACATAGATTCGCTGATATATGAGCCATTATTTAAAGTAAATGAAGATTACAGTTTAGAGCCATGCCTTGCTACTGAATGTTCAAAAACAGGAGATAGAACGTATATTGTAAAAGTAAATACAGGTATAAACTGGCAAGATGGAACATCTTTTATATCAAAAGATATTCAATTTACGATAGATACTATAAAACAGGGAAATTCAATATACAAATATAATGTTACACATATTGAGCAAGCAGAAGTTATTGATGCTAGTACAATAAAATTAATATTAGATGGCGAAATTCCATTTTTTGAGTATAATCTAACTTTTCCGATAATGTCTAGTAGCTATTATTATGGGCAAAACTTTTACGAAAGTGACAAAATCCCAATAGGGACAGGAAGATTTAAAATTGCAGATATAAGTTCAAATAGTATTACTTTAGCAAGAAATATTAAGTGGAAAGCAAAAAATGAAAAAGAAGAAGATATGAAACTCGAAAATATAAAAATAAATTTATATTCATCTATGGGAGAAGCTTACAATGCCTTTAAAATAGGAAATATTGATTTATTAAATACATCTAACCAGAATTTTAGCGATTATATAGGAACAATTGGATTTACCAAAAATGAATATAGAGGCAGACAATTTGATTTTTTAAGTTTTAATTGTACAGATACAATCATGCAAGACATATATGTTAGAAAAGCTATAAGTTATGCTATAGACAAGGATAATATTGTATCATCTGTGTATGCAAACAAGTATGATACAGCGGAATATCCATTAGATTATGGAAACTATTTATATGAAGAAAATGGAGCAAGTTCTGGTTATAATATAGAACAAGCAAGAGCCACTTTGGAAAATGGAGGATGGGAATATTCAAATAATAAGTGGAAAAAAGAGATTGACGGATATACTAGAACATTAAGATTAAAAATTGCAGTAAATAAAAATAATGCAGATAGAGTTGCTGTTGCAGAAAATATTAAAGAGCAGTTGGAAAATATAGGGATAAGTGTAACTATAAACAAAATTTCTGAAGAACAATATTCAAGCTATATAGAAAATAAAGATTATCAGATATTGTTAACAGGAGTTTATACTGGATATAGTCCAGACTTAACATATTACTTTGGAAATAATAATTTAACTAATTATTTTAATGATGATATGATTAAGCTCATAAATAATGCTGGAATTATAAGAAATGAAAGTGAATTGAAAGAAATATATAAACAAATATATAGCAAATATAAAGAAGATGTACCATTTATAGGATTATATAGAAATAAAAATATAACAATATCAAGTACATCGCTTGTAGGAACGATAAATGCAAATAATTATAGTACTTTTTATGGCATATCAGAATGGTATAGAAAATAAAACAAATGTTTGAAAAAAAGTATTGACAAATAAAAAAAATAGTATATAATATAACAAGATTAAGCAAACAAACGTTTATAGGAGGAAAAAATGAGTATAGATAATGATAAGAAAAAAGCGTTAGAAGCGGCTTTAGGACAAATAGAAAAACAATTTGGAAAAGGTTCTGTAATGAAACTTGGCGATGTTTCTGCTATGAATATAGAAGCTATACCAACAGGAGCTTTAAGTTTAGATGTAGCATTAGGAATTGGAGGAATTCCAAAAGGAAGAATAATTGAAGTATTTGGACCAGAATCTTCTGGAAAAACGACTCTTGCTTTACATATGATAGCAGAAGCACAAAAAGCTGGAGGAGAAGCAGCGTTTATTGATGCAGAGCATGCATTAGATCCAGTTTATGCAAAACATTTAGGAGTAGATATAGATAATTTAATAGTGTCTCAACCAGATACAGGCGAACAAGCATTAGAAATTGCAGAGGCTTTGGTTAGAAGTGGAGCTATAGATATAATAGTAGTGGACTCTGTTGCTGCATTAGTTCCAAAAGCTGAAATTGATGGAGATATGGGAGATGCTCATGTTGGACTTCAAGCAAGACTTATGTCTCAAGCGTTAAGAAAGCTAACAGGAGTATTAAACAAATCAAATACTGCAATAGTATTTATAAATCAATTAAGAGAAAAAGTTGGAATAATGTTTGGAAATCCTGAAACTACACCGGGAGGTAGAGCTTTAAAATTCTACTCATCTGTAAGACTAGATATTAGAAGAATTGAAAATATTAAGCAAGATGGAGAAGTTGTTGGAAGTAGAGTAAGAGTTAAAGTTGTAAAAAATAAAGTTGCTCCACCATTTAGAGAGGCTGAATTTGATATAACATATGGAAAAGGTATATCAAAGACAGGAAATATAGTTGATTTAGCTGTAAATCTAGACATAATTCAAAAAAGTGGTTCTTGGTTTGGATATGATGGAACACGTATTGCTCAAGGACGTGAAAATGTAAAGAAATACTTAGAGGAAAATCCAGAAGTTATGGAGGAAATCGAAAAGAAAGTAAGAGCAAAATACAATGAAGCTTTTGAAAAGAGTCTAAGTGATGATATACAAGAAGATGAAGAACAAGAAATAGAACCAGCAGAAGAGGAATAAGATGTATACAATTGAGGAATTTGATGCGAATAAATCAAAAGTACTAAGATATGTATTATATAAAAAAAGAAGTAAACAAGAAGTAAAAAATAAGTTTGCAGGTAGTATAGAGAGTGAGTTGTTATCAGATATAATAGAAGACTTAGAAGAAAAAGGATATATAGATGATGATAACTATATTGAAAGAGCTATTAATGAATTTAAAGCATTACAAAACTTATCAATAAAAGAAATTAAGTACAAATTAATGAGTAAAGGCATTGATAGCGGAAAAATATCAAATTACTTTAGTTTACATTCGAATGAAATGGAAGAATATGAAATAAATTCAGCAACAGCCTTAATTATAAAAAAACAAAATATAATGGATGAAAATCAAATAATGCAATTTTTAATGAAGAAAGGGTATAAAACTTCTTCAATAAGAAAAGCAATTGAACAAGCATAAATAGGAGGATATTTAGTATTTGCTAAATGACATAAAAGATGCAAAATGTATTAACATTAGAAACAAATAAATATTTAATAAAAATTGATAATTTTGAAGGACCGCTAGATTTATTGTGCCATTTAATAGATAAAAATAAGATGGAAATAGATAAGGTAAATCTTTCGGAAATATCAGATCAATATATTGAGTATATTAATAAAATGGAAGAACTAAATTTGGAAGTTACTAGTGAATTTTTGATTATGGCTTCAACACTTATATATATAAAATCTAAAAGTCTTTTGCCTAAAGCAAATGAAGATGAAGAAGAAATTTCTGAAGAAGAGTTGCTAAGAAGAATTATTGAGTATAAAAAATACAAAGAAATAAGTAAGACACTTAAAAATATGTATGAAAAAAATGCAATAAGATTTTTTAAAGCTCCTGAGACTATAGAACTTCCAAAACAAAAGCTTGAAAGAAATTATGAGAAAAGTGTTATAGAAGAGGCATATCAGAAAATATTAATTACCAATAAAGAAAAAGTAAATCAAAACGCAAAGAATATAGAACAAATTGCCGTTATAGAAAAGTATACAGTTGCAAGCAAAGTAAAGCAAATGTTAAATGTGCTTGTACAAAGACCAAAATTTGTATTTAATACATTATTCTCATTGAAGGAATGTGAAAAGGCAGAAGTTGTGTCAGCTTTTTCTGGATTGTTAGAATTATCTAGAAGAAGTGAAGTGCAAACAGAGCAGAATGAACTATTTGGAAATATAGATGTAGAAAAGATAAATAAAGTAAGTTAGATGTTATATAATAAATGTAGAATAAAATGAAATAGTATAAAATACTAAAATATGTAAAAACTAATATCATAAGAAAAGATGGTGATCAAATGATATTAGTTTTTTATGTTTTGAATTTTATTATTGGAATACTAGCAATTATATTATTTCTTGTATTAGTTTCGAGAATCGAGATAAGAGCTCAAAGTATATATTTTAATAATATAGAAAAAATGAGAAACAATACAAAAATGAAAATTAAAGTTTCACTAAAAATAGGTAAAATTCCGTGGCTATTTATAAAGCTAGATAAATCTAAAATAGAAAAAATATATTTGTTAATTAAGAAAAACGAAATAAAAAACAATATTGATGTTGAAGAACAACAAAAGAAAATTATAAGTATGTTACAAAACAGAAATATAAGAAAACAGGTAGTAAGTATTGATTTAAATTTAACAAAACTAAAATTAGAAATAAGGATTGCTAATAAAGAATATCCAGTAACTGCATACATAACTAGCTTTATCGCGATACTGATATCTAATATATTACCATATATTACAAAAGAACAAAGTAATAAAGCAATAACAAAAAATATATACTATAAAGTAGAACCAGTATATGTGAATAAGAATGCATATGATATTCTAGCTGATGTAACGTTAAATATAAAAATATATCAAATAATTTTTACTTTAATAAGAATAAATAAGGAAACTAATGGAAAGAATAAAATAAAAAAGAAAGAAGGTAAAAATTATGGAAGAACATCCAATAGAAAATTTAATGAGCACAGCTATGAATAGCATAAAAGATATGGTTGATGTTAATACAATTGTAGGGGAACCAATACAAGCTTCGAATAATACTGTAATAATTCCAATATCAAAACTAGGATTTGGATTTGCAGCGGGAGGAAGTGAATTTAAAGGAGAAACAATAGACGAATATAAGAAAAAAGATAAAGATGAGGAAGTACAATACAGATTACCTTTTGGAGGAGGGGCTGGAGCTCGGTGTAAGTATATCACCTGTTGCATTTTTAATAGTTCAATCAAATGGAGTAAAGTTGTTATCTGTTGATCATATAAATTGTATTGATAAACTATTTGATTATTTTCCTGATGTAGTAGAAAAAGTAAATAATATGTTAAATAAACAGATGCAAAACAAAAAAGAAGAGAAAGAGCAAAGTATAAGAAGAATAGACAGAAAAGAAAAGGAAAATTTAGAAAGACTGGAAAGACAAAGTAAGAAAGAAGTAGAAGAAAAAAATATAAGAATGCCTGAAGAAAATGTTAGTACGCCAGTAGTGAAACCAAGAAAAAGTAAAATTTATAAACAACCAATAGAAAATTATGAGTTTGAATATGATGAAACTGATGGAGAAGATGAATATTTGGATGATGAAAATGAATAATTAACAACTAAAAAGCCTTAAATTTTCTGTAATAGAGCAAAAAATTTTATAAAAATCTTGTAAATTTTTAAATATACTGGTATACTATAAGTGATGATAATTTTATCAAAAATACTATGATTATTTGAAAAAATAAAAAGAAAGGGCTAGTTAAAACTGGCAAGAGGTATTTATTATGGAAAATGAAGAAAATGTAAAAGAAGAAGTTGTTGAAGGAACAGTAATAGAAAATAAAGAAGAAACAAGTACAATACAAATATCTGATGATGTTGTATCAATAATAGCTGGTAAAGCAGTTGCAGAAGCTCCAGGAGTATATGCGATGGCAGGAGGATTTGCTGGCGGAATTCAAGAGGTTTTAAGTGGAAAAAAGAGTCTTTCTAAAGGAATAAAAGTTGAAGTTGGAGAAAAAGAAACAAAGATTGATGTAAACATTATAGTTGAGTATGGCTCAAGAATACCAGATGTAGCATTTGATATACAAAACAGAGTAAAAACAGCAGTAGAAGGAATGACAGGATTAAAAGTTACAGCTGTAAATGTTCATGTACAAGGTGTTAATACTGATGTAGATACTGAAAAAGTTGAAGAAGATAGTGAGAATCAATAAACATAAATAAGTAAAAGGCACGTATAATATCTTTACACGTGCCTTTGTAATAGATTAAAAATTGAAAGGTATGGAGTAAAAAAATGAAGTTTATAGATAGACTAATATTAGGGTTATTTGCTGTACTTATGCTATTAATAGCAGTATTTTCATGTTTTATAATAGCAGGATGGGTAGATATAACTACAGTGTGTATTATGTTTTCAAATATATTAAAGGATAGTACGACTCGTATTGTATTAATAGTAGTAAATGGCATAATAATTCTATTATCTTTAAAAGCAATATTCTTTGAAGGAAGAGATTCAAAAGAAGAGTATGAAGAGAAAAACGGAATATTACTACAAAATGATGATGGAAGACTTTTAATTACAAAAGAGACTTTGAAAAATATGGTAAATACAGTTGTAAATGGCTTTTCTAGTGTAAAAAATGTACAAACTAAAATAATACTAGATAGCAATAATGATTTATCAATAATGTTAGCAATAGAAGTTAGTGATAATGCAATAATAAAAGAACTAAGTAATAACATTCAGATGAAAGTAAAAGATACAATTAAATCATCTATGGACATAGACGTTAAGAACATGGATATAAAAGTTACTAACATTGTAGCAGAACAGAACACACAAGAAGGAAAATAAAAAAAGCCAATTGAAAGGAATATAAAAATGAACGAAGTAAAAGATTTTATTTCAAAATATTTAGGAGCGATCATAGGAGCAATTATAGCTATAATAATATTATGCACGCGTTTGTATGAATTAATTATTTGGATAGTATTTATATGTTTAGGAATTTTTGTTGGAAATTATGTACAACATAATAAAACAGAAGTAAAGGAAAAATTAAAAAAATTCATAGATAGATTGTAAAAGTAGTATATAGTAAAAAGGGTAAAAGGAAAAATAATAATGGAAGAGATGACAAGAAGAGAATTAGCATTTTGCTACATATATAGTCAAGAAATACAAAAACAAAATAGCAAAGCACAAGTAAAGATCTTTTTAGATAGTTTGGAAATAGAAAACAACAGAGATAGAGAATATGTAAAAGATTCTGCACAAGCTATTAAAGAACACAACGAAGAGATAAGCAAATTAATTGAAGAAAATTTAAAAACAGGTTGGACAATAGATAGAATATCTACTGTTGATTTATCTTTACTAAAACTTGCAATTTATGAGATAAACTACTTAAAAACACCATACAAAATTATAATAAATGAAATTGTAAATATGGCTAAAAAATATGGTGAAGAGAATTCTGGAGCTTTTGTTAATGGAGTACTTGCTAGTATTGTTTCAAAAAGTAATATTTAACAAAAATAATATGCGATAAAATAACACGTTATTATTAGAAAAAAGTATTTTTAATATACTTACAATTACTAAAAATAACGTTTTTATTTTTAGTGATTGTTACATAAGAGTAGAATATGAATAGAGAGGAACAATAAAATGGAACTTAATACAATATCTGTAACAGAATTAAATAAATATATAAAAAGCAAGATTGATGATGATGAAATGCTAAATAATGTGTTAGTACGAGGCGAGATATCAAATTTTAAAAATCATTATTCAGGGCATATGTATTTTACTTTAAAAGATGAAAATTCATTAATAAAATGTGTCATGTTTAAGTCATATACATCTCATTTAAGTTTTGTTCCCAAAGATGGAATGAAAGTTATTATATTAGGGCAAGTTGCTGTTTTTGAAAGAGATGGTATCTATCAAATTTATGCTAAGGCTATGAGGCAAGATGGAATTGGAAATTTATATGAGGAGTATGAAAAGCTAAAGGCTAAACTTGAAGAAGAAGGTTTATTTGATTTATCACATAAAAAGAAAATACCTTTTATGCCAGAAACAATAGGAGTACTAACATCAAATACAGGAGCAGTTATAAGAGACATTATAAATGTAAGTACGAGACGTAATCCTAATGTACATATAAGATTATATCCTGTACCTGTTCAGGGACCAACAGCAGCAAATTTAATTGCACAAGGTATAAAATTTATGAATGAGAAAAATTTAGCAGATGTTTTAATAATAGGCAGAGGCGGAGGTTCATTAGAAGATTTATGGCCATTTAATGAGGAAATTGTTGCAAGAGCTATATATGATTCTAAGATACCAATAATATCTGCAGTAGGTCATGAAACAGATTTTACAATTGCAGATTTTGTTGCTGATTTAAGAGCTCCAACACCATCAGCTGCAGCGGAGTTAGCTGTTGCTAATATTGATGATGTAAAAAATTCGATAAAACAATATGAAAATAGATATAAAATAGCATTAAAAAAGAAAATTGAGCTAATACGCTTAAATTATGAAAAACAAATGCAGAGAGCAGTATTTAAAAATCCTGTTCAAAAGATAAATGAAAGGTACATGCTATTAGATTCTCTTGTGAAACAAATACAAAGTAACATAAAATTGAAAGTTAATGAGGATAAAAGAATATTTGAAAAAAGTGTATCGAGACTAGATGCACTAAGTCCATTAAAGACACTTGCTAGAGGATATAGTATAGTTACGAAGGAAAATGATTCTGTTATAAAGTCTAAAAATGATGTAAAATTAGGAGAAGAGATACATATAAAGGTTATTGATGGAAAGATAAAAGCAAAGGTAATATAGATAACTAAATAAGATATAGGAGAATGATGCAAAATGGGAAAAGAAAAAATGAGTTTTGAAGAATCTATAAACAGATTAGAAGAAATAGCAAATGAACTAGAAAAAGACAATTTAAGTTTAGACGAATCAACAAAAAAATTTGAAGAAGGAATGGAAATATCTAAAAAATGTGCTAAAATGTTAGAAGATGCTGAAAAAAAGATAACAATGTTAATTGATACTGATGGTGAAGTGAAAGAAAAAGATTTTATACCAACAGAAGAATAAATAAAAGAGGAAGAAAAATGATTTTTTATATAAAATATAGATATTTAATAGTGCCACTTATAACTCTATTTTGTATTCAAGCATTTAAAGTTATATGGGATTTAGTAATGTTAAAAAAAATTAATTTTAAAAGAATAGTTGGTGCTGGAGGAATGCCAAGTTCTCATGCTGCTACGACAGTATCAATAACTACTATGATAGGAAGAGGAATGGGAACAACATCACCAGTATTTGCAATGGCTGTTATATTCACACTTGTTGTAATATTTGATGCATGTGGAGTAAGAAGAGAAACAGGAAAGCAGGCAAAAATTCTAAATGAGATTATAGAAAATCCTAATCTATCAGATGTAGAGGTAAATGAGAAATTAGTAGAACTTGTAGGACATACACCAAAACAAGTATTAGTAGGTTCTTTAATAGGTTTTATAGTTGGAATGATATTCTAATAATATTGAAGGGAAGTGAAATGTCATGGAAGATATTGAGATTGCAAGAAATACAAAATTATTTAATATTGTAGATATAGCAAAAAATATTGGAATACAAGAGGACGAAATTGAACAATATGGAAATTACAAAGCAAAGATTGATTTCAAAAAAATAGAAAGTAGATTGCAAGAAAAAGAGAATGGAAAATTAATTTTAGTAACATCAATAAATCCTACTCCATTTGGAGAAGGAAAAACAACAGTGTCAATTGGACTTGCAGATGCATTGAAAAACATAGGAAAAAAATCAATTTTAGCATTAAGAGAGCCTTCTTTAGGACCAGTATTTGGAATAAAAGGTGGAGCTACTGGTGGAGGATATTCACAGGTTGCACCAATGGAAGATATAAATTTGCATTTTACTGGAGATATACATGCTGTTACATCTGCTAACAATTTACTTTCTGCATTAATTGACAACCATATTTATCAGGGAAATGAGTTAAAATTTAAAAAAGTTACTTGGAAAAGATGTCTTGATTTAAATGATAGACAATTAAGAAAAGTAGAAACAGGATTATCTGGTGAAAGCAAAATTGTTCCAAGAAAAGATGAATTTGATATATCTGTTGCATCTGAAATTATGGCAATATTATGCTTATCTAGGGACTTGACAGATTTAAAAAGAAGAATTGGAAATATTATAGTTGGATATAATGAAGAAGATAGAATTATAACTGTAAAAGATTTAAAAGCAGACGGAGCACTTACTGTATTATTAAAAGATGCAATTAAACCTAATTTAGTTCAAACGTTAGAACATACTCCTTGTTTAATTCATGGTGGTCCATTTGCAAATATAGCGCATGGATGTAATAGCATAATTGCAACTAAAACAGCAATGAAACTTGCTGATTATACTATAACAGAGGCAGGGTTTGGTTCTGATTTAGGTGCAGAAAAATTCTTAGATATAAAATGTAGAAGTATTGAAAGAAGTCCAGACTGCGTAGTTATTGTAGCAACAATAAGAGCATTAAAATATCATGGTGGACAAGAAAAAAATAATATAACAGAAGAAAATTTAGAATGCTTAAAAGAAGGAATAAAAAATTTAAATAGACACATAGAAAATATTAAAGATAAATTTGGACTAAACGTTGTAGTTGCAGTAAATAAATTTAGTACAGATTCTAAAAATGAGTTAACTCTTTTAAAAAATGAATTAAAGAATAAAAGCATACCAATGAGTATTGTTGAAAATTATGAAAAAGGAAGCTTAGGAACAATAGATTTAGCAAATAAGGTACTAAATGAATGTGAAAAGAAAAATAACTTCAGGTACATATATGATTTGAATGATAGTGTTATAGAGAAGATAAATAAAGTTGCTACGAAGATTTATGGAGCAGAAGAAGTTGAATATTCAGAAGAAGCAATAGAAAAAATAGGAAAAATAACTAATGAAATTTCTGAAAATTATCCAGTATGTATTGCTAAGACTCAATATTCTTTTTCGGATGATGATAAAAATTTAAAATGTGAAGAACCATTTAAAATAACGGTAAGAGATATTATGGTAAAAAATGGAGCTGAATTTATAGTAGCTATGACAGGAAAAATAATGACAATGCCAGGACTACCAAAAGTTCCAAGTGCAGAAAAAATAGATATAGATGAAAATGAAAATATAGTAGGAATCTTTTAAAATAACAAAAAATGTATAAAAACTTTTCTTTTTAGAAATAATAAACCTAAAAGGAAAAGTTTTTATTAAATAAGAAGGGAATGAAGATTCTTATGAAATTGAAAAAAGTTAGTTTTAGATTAGCAGTAGGATTTATTGTTATTTTAATAATAGTTATTAGCATTTTTATGGCAGATGATGTATATGCACTATCAAAGTATGGCTCAAGAGGAAGCGAAGTAACAACAATACAAACAAAATTAAAAAGATGGAAATATTACACAGGAAGTATAGATGGAATATATGGTTCTGCTACATTATCTGCAGTGAAGTATTTTCAGAGAAAGAATGGACTGACTGTTGATGGCATAGCCGGAAAGAAAACTTTAGAGGCAATGGGAATTTATTCGTCATCATCTTCGTCAGCTAGTTCATCGGCAACAAATTCAAGTAATTTAAATCTGCTTGCAAAAGTAGTTTATGGAGAAGCAAGAGGAGAACCATATGCAGGACAAGTTGCTGTAGCTGCAGTTGTATTAAATAGAGTAAAGAGCAGTTCTTTTCCTAATACTGTAGCAGGAGTTGTATATCAATCTGGTGCATTTACTGCCGTATCAGATGGACAAATAAATTTAACACCGAACAGTACAGCATATAAAGCTGCCCAAGATGCATTAAATGGTTGGGATCCATCATATGGTGCTATATACTATTTTAATCCAAGTACAGCAACTAATAGTTGGATTTGGTCAAGACCACACCTTGTGACTATTGGAAAGCATAGATTTTGTAGTTAAATAATAAAAGGAAAACATTGAATTTACAAAAAACGTATTTTCAATGTTTTTTTGTAATAAAATAAAAAATTTATACATAAATATAAATGTGAAAATTTTGTGTTTTTTCTAAAATAGTATTGACTTTTAAATAGAAAAGGTATAAATTATTAGCAGTCAAACAAAAAGAGTGCTAACAATGTTTGACATAAGGAGGTAATTAAAATGTTAAAACCATTAGCAGACAGAGTAGTATTAAAAATGACTAAGGCCGAAGAAACAACTAAAAGTGGAATAATTCTTACAGAGGGAAGTAAAGAAAAACCACAAATAGCAGAAGTTGTTGCAGTAGGACCTGGAGGAGATATTGAAGGAAAAGAAATAAGAATGTATGTAAAAGTTGGAGATAAAGTCGTAGTAAGTAAATATGCAGGAACTGAAATAAAATACGAAGGAGAAGATTATATCATCGTAAAACAAAATGATATACTAGCAATTGCAGAATAATATTTGTATATTAAAAGCCAGTTTAGGAGGTAGATTATTATGGCAAAGGAAATTAAATTTGGAGAAGACGCAAGAAAGTCTTTATTAAATGGTGTAAATAAATTAGCAGATACGGTAAAGGTAACACTTGGACCAAAAGGTAGAAACGTAGTATTAGACAAAAAATTTGGTGCCCCATTAATTACAAATGATGGTGTTACAATAGCAAAAGAAATTGAACTAGATGATCCATTTGAAAATATGGGAGCAAGACTTGTAAAAGAAGTTTCTACAAAAACAAACGATGTTGCAGGAGATGGTACTACAACAGCTACAGTTTTAGCTCAAAGCATGATAAAAGAGGGAGTTAAAAATGTTGCAGCTGGTGGTGATCCGATGGCAATTAAAAGAGGTATGGCAAAAACTGTTGATGCATCAGTTGAAGCTCTTAAAAAGATAAGCTCAAAAGTTGCCGGAAAAGATGATATAGCAAGAGTTGCAAGTATTTCAGCAAATGATAGTGAAATAGGAAATTTAATTTCAGAAGCAATGGAAAAAGTTACAAATGATGGAGTTATAACAATTGAAGAATCAAAAACATCAAATACAGAACTTAATATAGTTGAAGGAATGCAATTTGATAAAGGTTACGTTTCTCCATACATGGTAACTGATACTGAAAAAATGGAAGCTGTTGTTGATAATCCATACATATTAATAACAGATAAAAAAATAAGTAATATTCAAGAAATATTACCATTACTAGAAAATCTAATGCAACAATCAGGAAAACTTGTAATAATTTGTGATGATGTAGAACAAGAAGCATTATCTACATTGATCTTAAATAAATTAAGAGGTGTTATAAATGTTCTAGCTGTAAAAGCACCAGGATATGGCGACAAGAGAAAAGAAATGTTACAAGATATAGCTACTCTTACAGGTGGCGAAGTAATAACATCTGATTTAGGATTAGAACTTAAAGACACAACAATTGCACAATTAGGTAGAGCAAAACAAATAAAAGCTGATAAGGAGCACACAATTATAGTTGACGGCGCTGGTGATAAAGCAAAAATTGCTGAAAGAGTAAATCAAATAAAATCACAAATACTAGAAGAAAAGAGTTCTTATGATAAAGAACAACTACAAGAGCGTCTTGCAAAAATAGCAGGAGGAGTTGCTGTAATAGGTGTTGGTGCTGCTACTGAAATTGAAATGAAAGACAAAAAACTAAGAATTGAAGATGCATTATCTGCAACAAAAGCAGCTGTTGAAGAAGGTATAGTTGCAGGTGGTGGAACAGCATTTGTAAACATTTTACCAGATGTTGAAAAATTTGTAGCTTCACTTCCAGAAGAAGAAAAATTAGGAGGTAGAATAATTGTAAAAGCACTTCAAGAACCAGTTAAACAAATAGCTATAAATGCTGGTCTAGAGCCTGCTGTAATACTTGAAAAAGTAAAGGCTTCACCAGTAGGTGTAGGATTTGATGCAGGAAAAGAAGAATATGTTGATATGAAAAAGGCTGGAATTGTTGATCCAACTAAAGTTTCAAGATCAGCTCTTCAAAATGCAGCATCTGTTGCAAGTATGATACTAACTACTGAAAGTATTGTAACTGATAAAAAAGAAGAATGTTGTAAATGCGGTGGTCATGAAGAAAATCAAGATATGAATGGAATGTACTAATATTTGACAACATTATGTAAATGTGCTATAATTAACAAGTAAACCTATTTTGCAACAAGGAGGTGAAAACAGTGCTAATCGCGCTGTACATGGTGATTGCAGAGTTGTTGCCTGTGTGTATGGCATATGGTGCAGCTATCTGCAAAAACTTTGGAGCCCCTGCCATCATGGTTGTGGGTATTGCACTTATCGTTGGAGGAACTTCTGGATTGAGGTTATGCAGCGATGCAGGCTCGGCGATATTCCGGTACTTGATTCAAGGACTGGGGTATATTATCCGAACGCTCATCCAAGCAATTGGATGGCTACTCAGACATATGATTATGGCATTGCCTGTTCTGTGGAGAAACTCTAAACAGTTTTTCAAGCGGGCAAACATGAGTGAACTTGGTTCATCTGTGTTGGCAACTGTAATTACAGTTTTGGCGATCCTGTTAATCATCTGATGGCAAAAGTCCGTTAGCGAAAGCTAGCGGATTTTTTGTGTTAAATGTTAAAAAAGTATTGCCAAAACTAAAATATGTGATAAAATACCAATATAGAAAATTTGTTTGTAAAAATGAAAGGATAGCATATGATAGCATATTTAAGAGGAATGCTTAGTTTTAAAGCAGATGAATATATAATAATAGATTTGAATGGTGTTGGTTATAAAGTATTTATGTCAAAGTCTGCCATAGATAGCTTGCCAGATAATAATAATGAAATAAAAGTATTTACATATATGAGAGTAAAAGAAGATGATGTTAGCTTATTTGGTTTTAATTCAAATGAAGAGTTACATACATTTGAACTTTTAATATCAGTAGGTGGAATTGGTGCAAAATCAGCTATTGCAATTTTATCTAATATAACTCCATCAAAGTTTGCACTAGCAGTAATTACAAATGATGTCGGAACTTTAAAAAAATTGCAAGGAATTGGTCCTAAAACAGCACAAAGAATTATCTTAGAATTAAAGGACAAGATAAAAACAGAAGAAGCAATAACTCTTCCAAATAATGATGAAATAGAAGAAAAAATTATTAATGAAGAAAATCAAGAAGAGCTAATTCAAGCACTTCAAGTTTTAGGATATAGAAGATTTGAAATAAATGCAGTTCTTCCAAAGTTAAAACAAACGGAACTTGAAGAAAGAATAAAAGAGGCTCTACAATATTTATCAAAATAGATTATTTTGAAAGGAAAAATAGAAGTAATGTCAGAGATTTGTGAAAAAACTTATGAAAGCGATAATAGTAAGAAAGCGATAATATTTAATAGTTTAATTCCTGAATTAAGTGTATCTGATATAGAAAAAAGTAAAAAATTCTATTTAGAATTGGGATTTGTAATAAAGTATGAAAGAACTGAAAATAAATTTTGCTTTTTAGAACTAGAAAATAATCAAATTATGATTGAAGAGGAAAATGATAATTGGAATGTGGGAAAATTAGAGTATCCGTATGGTAGAGGGATAAATATTAGCATGACAGTATCAGATGTAAATAAATTGTATTATGAACTTAAAAGTAAGAGAATAAAATTTTTTAAAGATTTGGAAATTCATGAATATAGAGTAGATGATGAAATTTCGAAAGATATAGAGTTTTTAGTGCAAGATCCGGATGGGTATCTATTGAGATTTAATAATTAGTGAGAGGAGTACTATTATGAACAAAGAATATATAGAAATTAATAAAAATGCATATGAACTTCTAGCAAATGAATATAATACCAGAAATTATGAAGTTGGTTATGATTTTTGGAATAATATATATGATGATTTAAATCTAAGAAATAAAAAGAACATTGAAATTTTAGAAATTGGCCCTGGACATGGTAGAAATGTTAAAATTTTTAAACAATATAATAACGAATTAAAAATAACTGTATTAGAAATTTCTGAGAATATGTGTAATATTATTAGAAAAGATAATCCAGACATACAAATTATAAATGATAATATTTTAAACTATAATTTTGAAAATAGAAAATTTGATGTTATTCAAATGATAGCAGTCATTCATTTATTTCCAATAGAAGATGCTAAGAGAGTTTTGAAAATCATTAGAGAAGCTCTAAAAGAAGATGGATATTTAATTATAGGTACTACTATTAATGACAAGGATATGGAAGGCTATTATGAAAAAGAAGACTATAATATAAGAGTTAAAAGATTTAGACATAAGTATACTAAAGAATCGTATGAAAAATTATTAAATGAATGTGGCTTTGAAATATATAAACCATATTTTGTTAATGAAAATGATAGAAATAAATTATGGTATGATGCTGTATGTAAAAAGATTTAACCAACAAATCAAATGATTATCAGAAGAGAATGTTTTAACAGGAGGAATTATAAAAAATGAACACAGACGAACCTTTAGCATTTAGAATGAGACCACAAAGACTTGAAGATTATGTTGGACAAGAGCATATACTTGGAAAAGATAAAATATTATATAGAACAATAAAAGCAGATAGGCTTTCTTCAATAATATTATGGGGACCTCCAGGTTGCGGAAAAACTTCGCTTGCAAGAGTTATAAGCAATACTACAAAATATAAATTTACTAAATTAAATGCAGTAACTGCAGGGATTGCAGATATAAAAAAAGCAATAGAAGAAGCTAAAAATCCATTTCTTAATCCATCTGGAAAATGTATATTATTTATAGACGAGATTCATAGATTTAATAAATTACAACAAGATGCACTATTACCTTATGTTGAAAATGGTACAGTTATATTAATTGGGGCGACTACAGAAAATCCATATTTTGAAGTAAACAAAGCGCTTATTTCAAGATCTATGGTATTTAGATTATTGCCACTTACAGAAGAAAACATTTATCAAGTGCTAAAAAGATCAGTTACAAGTAAAGAAGGATTAGGAAGTTATAATATAAAAATAGAAGATGATACGTTAAGAAAGATTGCCGAAACTGCCAATGGAGATGTAAGAACTGCCTTAAATGGTTTAGAGGTTGCTGTACTTACAACAAAAATGGGAGCAGATGGTTTTATAACTATAACAGATGAAATTGCAAAGGATAGTGTTCAAAACAGAAAAGCTATTTTTGACAAAAAGGGAGATAGCCATTATGACAATATAAGTGCATTTATAAAATCCATGAGAGGGTCAGATGCTGATGCTACTGTATTTTACTTAGCAAGGGCTCTAAATGGAGGAGAAGATCCTATGTTTTTAGCAAGAAGAATAGTAATTGCAGCATCAGAAGATGTAGGAATGGCAAACCCTCAAGCGTTAGTTATTGCAACATCGGCGATGGAAGCAGTTCATATGGTGGGTATGCCTGAAGCTAGAATAATTTTAGCTGAAGCGGCTATTTATGTAGCAAATTCCAAAAAATCTAATGCAAGTTACTTGGCAATAAATAAAGCATTAGAAGATGTAGCAAATAATGATACAGGAGAAATTCCTATGCATATTAGAAATGCGCCAGCAGAAGGAATGGAGAAAGAGGGATATCACGTTGGATATAAGTATCCACATGACTATCCAGGACACTATGTAGAGCAACAATATTTACCAGATAAAATGCTTGGAACGAAATATTATATAAAAGATGAAAATGTAAAAGATATAAATTAGAAGGAGAAATATGTATTGGAATTACCAATAGAATTAAAGGAAAAAATAGAACAAGAATTATCAAACATTTCTATTAAAGACTTGCAAAAATCAGCAAAAGAAATTAGCGAGAAATATAGAGATAAAACAAAAAACAAAGTAAATAATAGATTAATAACAAGTAAAATTGATAGTATAGCATATAGTGCAAGTAGAATGCCTGCAACATATGCGTCTGTTTATAATGTTTTGCAACATGTAAAAGAAATACTTACTACTAATAATGAGGAAAACTTAAAATCTCTTTTAGATGTTGGAGCTGGTACTGGAAGCGGAAGTTGGGTAGCAAGTAGTCTTTTTAATCTAGAAGAAGTAACATGCATCGAAAATGAAGAATATATGAAGCAAGTTCGGAAGAAAATTTATGCAAAATGCAGAATCAAAGAATTTAAAAGAAGCAAAGTGGCTAACTAAAAATATTATAAATGATGAAATAAATCAAAATGCAGATTTAGTATTATGTGATTATGTACTAAATGAAATAAACTTTGAAAATAGAGAAAAAGTGTTAGAAAAATTATATAATAGCACTAATAAAATTCTTGTTATAATTGAACCGGGAACTCCTGAAGGATTTGATGAAATAAAAAGTATTAGAGAATATTTTATAAAAAGAAAAGCAAATATTATAGCTCCATGTACACATATGCAAAAATGTAATGTGAAAGAGGGAGACTGGTGTGCTTTTTCAGTAAGAGTTGCAAGAACTAAAATACATAAAATTTTAAAAGATGGAAGTGCTCCTTATGAAGATGAAAAGTTTTCATATATAGTAATTTCAAAAAATAAAATGAATATTCCAACAAATAGAATTCTAAGACATCCTAAAATTGAACCTGGAAAAATAACCTTAAAAGTATGTGATACAGAAGAAAACAAAGAAATAATCATAACTAAAAAGAATAAAGAACAATTTAAAAAGGCAAAAAAATTAAATTGCGGAGATTGTTTTGAAATGGAGTAATCTTTTTGGAATTAGGATAAAGAGTATAATAAAAGAAGGCTTAATTAAAAGCCTTCTTCATGTATTTATATGTAAATTTTTTATTTACTTTCTTTTTCATCTTTAATGATTTCTTTTACTGCTCCAAGACCAGCTAGTGCATTTGTTGCATCAAATGGAATAAATACTTTGTTTGCTTCACCATTTGCAATATCTTGTAGAGCTTCTAAAGATTTTAATTGAACTAAAGTGTCATTTGGTTTTGCTTTCATCATAGCTTCATAAACAAGTTTTACCTCGTCAGCTTTTGCTTCAGCAACTTTCTTTATAGCTTCAGCCTCACCATCGGCTCTTCTAATTTTAGATTCTTTTTCGGCTTCTGCTTCAAGAATAGCAGCTTCTTTTTTACCTTGTGCTAAAGTAATAGCAGCTTGTCTTTCTCCTTCAGCTTGTAGAATTTGAGCTCTTTTATTTCTTTCTGCATTCATTTGCTTTTCCATTGCGTCTCTAATGTCAGCAGGTGGAGTAATGTCTTTAATTTCAACTCTGTCAATTTTACAGCCCCATTGGTCTGTAGCTTCGTCTAAGATTGCTCTTAATTGTTCATTAATTAAATCTCTAGAACTGAATGTTGCATCTAAATCCATTTTACCAACTATATCACGAATTGTAGTAATTGCTAGGTATTCAATACCTTTTTTTAAGCTTTGAATTTCATATACAGCTTTTGCTGGATCTGTAACTTTGTAGAATACAACTGTATCTATTGTAATTGTAACATTATCTTTAGTGATAACTCCTTGAGGTGGAACATCCATTGTTTGTTGTTTTAAACTAACAACGCTTCTAACTCTGTCAACAAAAGGAATTATAATTGTAAGACCTGCATCTGCTATTTTATGAAATTTACCTAATCTTTCAATAATATAAACTTCAGATTGTCTTACAACTTTGATTGATTTGATTGCAATAACTAAAATTATAACAAGTATTGCAGCTAAAAAGTATACCATAATTTTATCCTCCTTTATTTTGTGGTATAATATGTAATATTAAAAGCTTATTTTTGTGTGGGTGAAACAACAAGTTTTACACCATCAACTTTATCTATTTGAACATTAGAACCAGCAGGAATATCTATATTTGATATAGCTGTCCAAATGTCACTTTCTACTTTTACTTGACCGCATTTATTACTTTCAATGGATTTAGTAACTATTCCAGTTTTTCCAATGATTCTATTTATATTTGTTGTAGTATTATCACATTTGGTGATTTTTTTGGCAAAAGGTTTAGTTAAAAATAATAGCAATATTGAAAGTATAATAAAAATTACAAATTGAGCTATTATATTTTTAATAAACAAACTAAGAATGCAAGTAATCAGAGCTGCTATTGCAAACCAAAATACTAAAAAGCCAACAGTTGCAATTTCAATTACAAAACAAATTCCTGCGATTATTAACCAAATTTGCCAAGATGCCATAATATCTATACTATGTTAGAAAAAACTAACATCCTTTCTAAAAAAATCCATATTTATTATACCATAAAAAAGCCAGGAAATAAAGGATTTTTTGAAAAAAAGAACAATGCGTTGACATAAAAATAAAAAAATGATAGAATATTGCAGGTTCAAAACTCTATAAAAATAGAAAGGTTGAAAGAAGTATGTTGTTTAAGCGGTTTGATGATTGTGATGAAGTAATGGAGAAAGCTAAGCATGTTGCAATGATTTTAGCAACATTAGTATTTTCTTTATATTCATTAATGCCTGAGATGATCTTAATCTTTTTAGGAATAGAAGGAATCAAAAACATTAGAAGTACAAACGAACTTACCATAATAAAAGTAGAATTCTACTCAATTGTTATATATGGTATGGCATATATTTTTATTATTATGAGCCAGAAGGAGAAGATAGGAAAAATAATAGAAAAAATAGCAAACAGAATATATTTTCAGTTATTTACCAAAAGGGGAAAGGCTATAAAAATAAAAGATTTTAGAACACTAAAAAAACAGAATTTTCAATTGTACAAAGCAATTGAAGAACAAACTTGTATGGGGGCTTGTTACGAAGTATGTTTTGATCTTTGCAGAACGCTAGAAAAAGGTGAAATTGAAATTATAGCAATTGACAATTCTGATGCGAATTATCTGGAAAGCTATACAGCTCACGTGATATATAATCAAAATGGCTGGTCTTTTGACACCAATACTATATTGCAGTATAAAACAGATGAGTTTTATAGAATGTTAAAAGTAAAGCATTATGTGACATTTAGCTATGAGGAAATTTCAAAGTATGCTGACTTTGAAATATTCATGCGGAGCATAGAACCAGGCCTATTTAGTTGGGCTAGAGAGAATGATTGCTGGACTTATGACGAGTTTGAGTATGAATTCTAAAAAAAATTAAGCAACAACAAACCGCTGGTCACGTTGTGACCGGCGGTTTGAATTTTTATAAAAAAGTTTTCATTTTTTCAATATTATTTTTTTGCATTGTCATAAAATTGTTTAAAATACTTTTAACAGTTTCATCTGCCTTAGGATTATGATTTAACAATTTTTGACATTCAATAATTCCCATATCTCCACCTTGAATCATTATTTCGGCAATATGAGAATTACTTTTGTCTGATATAGTATTAAGTTGTGTACCTGTCCATCCCATCATTTTAGTAGTAAGCGGTTGCTCATCAGGAATTTCACCATACTTTTCGAATTCTGTGTTTACTTTGTCTACTACTTTTCCATATTCCGAGTATTGAAAAGTTAAATTTTCACGCATTTCTTTATCTCCCACTTTTTTTAATAAGTAAGAAATTGAATCCATTCCAGTTTTTGCGGCTTTATTAATTTCATTTAAAATTGTAAGATTTATATTTTCGTCTTTCATAATTATCCTCCTTTTTAGTAGTATGAACAAATTGAAGAAATTTATTGATAATATTAAAAAAATAATATATACTTGAAAAAAATTGTAGGAAGGAAATGAAAATGTCAAAGGTAAAATGGACAGATGAGCAGCAAAATGCAATAACTAAAAAAGGTTCTAATATATTAGTTGCAGCGGCAGCGGGAAGCCGGAAAAACAGCTGTTTTAGTAGAAAGAATAATTGAAAAAATAATATATGACAAGGTAGACATTGATAAAATTTTAGTCGTAACATTTACAAGTAGTGCAGCAAGTGAAATGAGAGAAAGAATTTTAGATGCAATATATAAAAAACTTGAAGAAAATCCAGAAGATGAAAATTTACAAAGACAGATTGTTCTTTTAAATAAATCAAATATATGTACTATAGATTCTTTTTGTTTAGATGTAATAAGAAATAATTTTTTTGAAATTGATGTTTCTGCAAATGCAAGAGTTGCTGATGGAACAGAAATATTACTTTTAAAACAGGAAATACTAGATGATTTATTTGAGGAGAAGTATGTTTCAGAAGACGCAGATTTTATTAGTTTAATAAACACATATACTCATTATAATAAAGATGAAGAATTAAAAGATTTGATATTAAAAATATATTCATATATTCAAGCGTCTCCATTCCCTGAAGATTGGCTAGAAGAAAGTATTGCTAAGTTGAAAGTGGACAGAAATGAAAATTTTTCTGAGACGCAATGGGGAAAATTTATCATTTCAAAGGTGAATGAAAACTTAGAAAACGGAATATTAAAATTAAAGAATATAAAAAATAAAATTGACATTTTTCAAGATATGGATAAATATAGTAACATTTTAAGTATGGATATTGCAGGAATTTGTGAGGTAAAAAATAGTCTTTCCGATTGGAACAAAGCATGTGAAAAACTTGGAGCTTTAAACTTTAAAACATGGCCGGCTGATAAAAAAATAACAAATGAATATAAGGATGAAGCAAAAGAAATAAGGAATTCAGTAAAAGAAGAAATAAAGAAAATAAAAAGCCTTCTTATAACTGATTCAAAAGAAGCAAATGAAGAGATATTATATATGCACGATATATTAGAGAAATTAAAAAATCTAATATTAGAATTTTCGAAAAAGTTCTATGATGCCAAAAGAGAAAAAAACATTATGGACTTTAATGATATGGAACATTTAGCATTAAATATATTAGTAAAAAAAGATGAAAATGGAAACATAATTAAAACGGAAGTTGCAAAAAAATATGAGGAAAAATTTGAAGAAATAGCAATTGATGAATATCAAGATAGTAATTTAGTACAAGAATACATTTTAACGAGTATTTCTACAGGCAACAATATTTTTATGGTAGGAGACGTAAAACAAAGTATTTATAAGTTTAGACAAGCAAGACCACAATTATTTTTAGAAAAATATAATACTTATTTATTAGATCCAAATGAAAAAGAAGATAGGAAGATAAAGTTATTTAAAAATTTTAGAAGCAGAAGAAATATTTTGGATTTTACAAATTTAGTATTTGAAAATTTAATGAGCGAAGAATTAGGCGAAATAAATTACGATATAGAAGAATATCTAAACTTAGGTGCCAATTATCCTGAAATAGAACAAAATTTAATAACAGAAGCTTATGTAATAGAAACTTCAGAAGAAGAAGTTTCTGCATGGAAAAACGAAGAAGAAGTAACAGAAGAAAGTGATGACAAACCAGAAGATGTTGTATTAGAAGCTAGATTTGTTGCACAAAAAATAAAAGAACTTATGGAAAGTAAGTTTGAAGTTAGTAATAAAGATGGTTCTACAAGAGATATAATGTATAGGGATATTGCAATACTTCTTAGAAGTACATCAGGAACAGCTGGGATTTATGAAAAAGAACTGTCAGACTTTGGAATACCAGTTTATAGTGAGAACTCTGGAGAGTATTTACAGTCTACAGAAATTGAAACAATTATGGCATTGTTAAAAATAATAAATAATCCAATGCAAGATATTCCTCTGGTTACAGTTATGCGCTCACCAATAGGAAATTTTACAGATAATGAACTTTTAGAAATAAGATTAAAGGATAGAAATTCAAATTTTTATGAGGCATTAGAAAAAAGTAAAGAAATAAAAAAAGTAGAAAACTTTTTAAATATGTTAGAGGAGCTAAGAAAAGATGAAGAATATATGGCTCTTGATGAGTGGATATGGAATATATATGTAAAAACAGGCTACATGAACTATGTGAGCTTAATGCCCAATGGAGCAATAAGACTTCAAAATTTAAAGATGTTATTTGAAAGAGCAAAACAATATGAGTCTGCTAGCTTTAAAGGATTATTTAATTTTATAAACTTTATAGACAAAATTAAATTTAATAGTGAAGATCTTTCCGCTGCAAAATTGATTGGTGAAAATGAAAACGTAGTAAGGATAATGACAATCCATAAAAGTAAAGGCTTAGAATTTCCAGTAGTAATACTTGGCGGATTTGGAAAACAATTTAATTTTAAAGACTTAAATGAACCAATTCTACTTGACCAAGACTTAGGTTTTGGACCTCAGTATATAAATGATGATTTAAAAATAGAATTTCCTACTCTTGCAAAAAAAGCGCTAGGATTAAAAGCAAAGGATGAAGTAATTTCTGAGGAAATGCGAGTGTTATATGTTGCTTTAACAAGACCAAAGGAAAAGTTAATAATTGTAGGTAGGCAGAAAGAAGCAAATAAAAAAATGCAGGAAAAATTAAAACTGCTAGAAGCCTATAAAAGTAAAGGAAAAATAAATTCATATATTGTTGGAAAATATAAAACTTATTTGGACTGGTTGGAGCTTATATATATAAAAGAAGGAGTAGAAAATACAAAAAATATTTTTTCACTAGATGTAATAAATAAAAATTCGATAGTAAAGAAACAAATAGAAGCGGATATACAAAAGGACTTTGGAGCAGAACTAAATAAAAAGGAAAATGTAGAATATAAAAAACAAGTAGCAGAAATTATAAAATGGCAATATAAATTTAAAGATATTATAAATCTTCCAACAAAAACGTCTGTTACAAAAATAAAAGAAATGCAAAATATAATGGAAATTAATGAACAGACTAAAAAAATAGATATTGAGATAGCTGAGAAAAATGATGTTAATGTACTTACAGAAGCCCCTAAATTTTTGAGTAATATAAAGAACCAAAAGGTAAGTAATACGAGAAAAGGAACATTAATGCACTTATGTATTCAAAAAATGAATGAAAAGGTTCAGTATAATGAAGATAATTTAGAAGTTTTAATAGATGAATTAGTAAGGAAAAATATTATCTCTGAAGAAGAAGCTAAAGCAATAGACAAAGAAAAAATATTAGAATATACAAAATCTAATTTGTGGCTAGAGCTTTCTAATGCAAAAGAGATTCATAAAGAACAGCCTTTTTATATAAATATTAAAGCAAGCAGTATTTATGGAACTACTGGCGAAGATGAAGAGATTTTAGTTCAAGGTGTTATAGATTTGTATTTTATAAATGAGAAAGATGAATTAATTTTAGTCGATTACAAAACGGATTATGTGGATAATGAACAAAAACTAGTAGAAAAATACAAGAAACAATTAGAACTATATAAAGTAGCATTAGAACAAGCATGTTCTAGAAAAGTTGAAAAAATAGAGATTTATAGTTTATATCTAAATAAAGAGATTTTTATATAAAAACAAAACCGAGACGTTAGAAATAGCGTTTTCGGTTTTATTTTTAATCATTTAGAAGTTTGCTTGCCTTTTCTTTTATACTAGAAAGAAAATTAAATGCTTGAGATACAGAAAGTGTTTCTACATTAAGAATGGAAATATCAGAGAGAAAATCTAAGATTTCCTTATTTATGGAGAATTGCTTTGGTGTATAAGAAACGCTATCAGTGTTATCAATAATTTTTACTTCGTACGGAATAAGTTTTAATAGTGCTAAATATTTTTCAAGTGAATTTGCAGGAAAGCCGCATTTTTGTATTTCAGAATTAAGATTTGTTAACTTTAAATGTAAAAGATTACTTATAATTTTTGCATCTTCATCTAGGAAAATATAGAATACCCCAGATTTAAATAAATATAAAGAGGAAGAATCATTGCTTTTCAAGTTTTTATAGCAATTTACTAGTTTACTCATCTTTTGTTGTATTCATATAATAAAAATTTATATGAAAGCTCCTTTCTGTTTATAAAATTTTCTTACAATATTTTACAAAAAAATAGAAAATAATACAATAAAAAACAGTAAAAAAATAAAAATAGTAGTGTTACAACTTGAGTATGCAAAAAAATAATTAAATAAAGCAGAAAAGCTTGACAAAATGATTTTAATATGGTAAAGTATTATAGCATTACAAAAATAGCTTAATTATGTGTTTTATTAAAGAGAATAAGGAAGTAATTTTATGGAGAAAAAGATAGAACTTGGTATGCTTTGTGAGATATATGGCAACCTTTTAACTGAAAAGCAAAAAGAAGTTATAAACGATTATGCAAATCAAGATTTATCTTTAACTGAAATTGCTGAAAATAATAATATTACAAGGCAAGCTGTTAATGACATTGTAAAGAAGGGAGAAACAAAGCTTTTGGAATATGAACAAAAGCTAGGAATTATGAAGAAGCAGTTAGAAACTGAAAAACAAATTCAAAATATTCTTTCAGAATTAAGCAAAATAACAGATAATTCATCTGATAAAAAAGTAGAAAGAATATTGAATAGTGTAAGAAAAGAATTAACAATGCTAAACGCATAAGAAAAGGAGATTTTGATATGGCATTTGATGGATTATCAAGCAAGCTACAGGATTTTACAAGAAAATTAAGAGGAAAATCAAGAATTACAGAATCAGATTTAAAAGAAATGCTAAGAGAAGTAAAACTTGCACTTTTAGATGCTGATGTTAATTACAAAATAGTAAAAGAATTTATAGCTGAAATTGAGAAAAAAGCGTTAGGCCAAGATGTACTAAAATCTCTAACTCCTGGACAACAGGTTGTTAAAATAGTAAAAGACGAATTAGTTGAATTATTAGGTGGAACTGAAAGTGGAATTAACTTTAGTTCAAATCCGCCAACGATAATTATGTTAGTTGGACTTCAAGGTTCTGGAAAAACTACTACTGCGGGGAAACTTGCAAATTTACTTAGAAAACAAGGAAAGAAACCATTGCTGGTAGCATGTGATGTTTATAGACCAGCAGCAATTAAACAGTTGCAAGTGGTTGGTTCTCAGTTAAATATCCCAGTATTTGCAAATGAAGGTTCTAAAGATGTTGTGCATATTGCAAAACAAGCAATTAGTGTAGCATATTCAAAATTAAATGATGTTGTTATATTAGATACAGCAGGACGTCTTCAAATAGATGAAGAACTTATGCAAGAACTTGCAAACGTGAAAAATAGTGTACATCCACATGAAATACTTTTAGTAGTTGATTCAATGACAGGGCAAGAAGCTGTAAATGTTGCAACTACATTTAATGAAAAAGTAGGAATTGATGGAGTAATACTTACAAAATTAGATGGTGATACACGTGGTGGTGCTGCATTATCAGTAAAAAAAGTTACTGGAAAACCAATAAAGTTTGCAGGAACTGGTGAAAAATTAAGTGAACTTGAAGTATTTCATCCAGAAAGAATGGCATCAAGAATTCTAGGAATGGGAGATGTTCTTTCAATAATAGAAAAAGCTGAAGAATCATTTAATGCTGAAGAAGCAGAAAAAATAGCACAGCAGTTAGACAAAAAAGATTTTAATTTGAATGATTATTTAATACAGTTAAGACAAGTTAAAAAAATGGGTTCTTTTTCATCATTACTTAAATTCATACCAGGAATGGCAAGTATTAAAGATTTGAAAGTAGATGATAAGGAATTTGATAAAATAGAAGCAATAATTTGTTCAATGACAGCAAAAGAAAGAAGAAATCCAAAAATATTAAATGGACAAAGAAGATTAAGAATTGCAAAAGGCAGTGGAACTTCAGTACAAGAAATAAATAGATTTATGAAATCGTTTGAAATGACTCAAAAAATGATGAAACAAATGAAGGATAAAAAATCTATGAAAAAAATGATGGGACAAATGAAAAATATGGATGCCAAAGAATTAGAAAATTTGAAAAATCAATTAAAATAGTTTTTAATGTTTACTACTAAAACTAGTAGGAAAATTACAATAAATATTTACAAAATTTTGCGGAGGTGAATTTATATGGTAAAAATAAGATTACAAAGAGTAGGTGCAAAGAAAGCTCCATTCTATCACATTGTTGTTGCTGATTCAAGATCACCAAGAGATGGAAGAATAGTAGAAAAAATTGGAACATATGATCCAATGACTGATCCAGCTACAATTAATCTAGACAAAGAAAAAGTAGCTACATGGATTAAAAATGGTGCAAAGCCAACAGATACAGTAAAAGCTTTAATTGAAAAAGCAAAATAGTATCTAAGTACAGAAAGGAAATTCTTTATGGAAGAAGTTTTAAAAGTAATAATAGAAAACTTAGTTAAGAATAAAGAAGCTGTTCAAATAACAAGGATTGATGACGAAAGAGGAATTCTTTTAAAAGTAAAAGTTGCAGATGAAGATATGGGCCAAGTAATTGGAAAACAGGGAAGAATAGCAAAAGCTATCAGAACTGTTATGAAATCTATAACTGCAAAAGAACATAAAAAAGTTGGAATAATATTTGAGGAATAATATGAATAAATACTTAGAAATTGGACAAATAGTAAATACTTTTGGAATAAAAGGAGAGGTTAAAGTAAATCCTTTTACAGAAGATAGTACTAAATTTGAAAGATTACATGAAATATTACTTGAAAAAAGTAATAAACAAAATACATATGAAATTGAAAATGTAAAGTATCATAAAAATACTGTTATATTAAAATTAAAAGGTGTAGATACTCCTGAAGAGGCAGAAAAATTAAGAAATTCTTATATAAAAATAGATAGAAAATTTGAAGAGCCACTTCCAGAAGGAACATATTACATAGCTGATTTAATAGGCTTAGAAGTTTATACTGATGAAAATATTAAATTGGGAAAAGTTGATGATATATATAATCACGGAAGTTGTGATATATATGTTGTAAAAGATGAATTAGGAAAACAAATATTATTACCTGCAATAGATGATGTTTTAAAAGAAATTGATTTAGAAAATGAAAAAATAGTAGTACATATAATTCCAGGACTACTATAAGGAGCAAATATGAAATTTGATATATTAACTTTGTTTCCAGAAATGTTTGAACCATTAAAACATAGTATTATTGAAAGAGCGACTAAGAAAAATCTAGTAGAGATTAATACAGTTAATATTAGAGATTTTTCGAAGGATAAACACAAAAAGGTTGATGATACTCCATATGGTGGTGGAGCAGGGATGGTAATGAAAGCAGACGTAGTATATGATGCATATAAATCTGTTGAAGATAAAAATGCTAAAGTTATATTTTTATCGCCACAAGGTAATTTACTAAATCAAAAAAAAGTACAAGAACTCTCAAAAGAAAAACACTTAATATTATTATGTGGGCATTATGAAGGAATTGACCAAAGAGTACTAGACGAAATTGTTGATGAAGAAATATCAATCGGAGATTATGTATTAACTGGAGGAGAATTACCAGCAATGGTTTTAGTAGATTCAGTTAGTAGATATGTTGAAGGAGTACTAAGTAAAGATTCAACTTCAGAAGAATCTTTTTCAAATGGTTATCTTGAGTATAGTCAATATACTAGACCAGAAGTGTTTTTGGGAAAGAAAGTTCCAGAAATTTTGCAATCAGGAAATCATCAAAAAATTGAAGAATGGAGAAGAAATAGTTCTCTAAAAAATACGTTTTTAAAAAGACCAGATCTTTTGAGTAAAGAAGATAAGGAAAAAGCAAAGAAAATTGACTTATAAAGTTAAAAAAATTATGAAAGGAGATATCAAAATGGATATTATAAAATCAATCGAACATGAACAATTGAAAAATAGAATTCCAGATTTAAAAATTGGTGACACAGTAAGAGTTCATCAAAGAATTAAAGAAGGAAATAGAGAAAGAATCCAAGTTTTTGAAGGAATAATAATCAAAAAACAAGGTGGAAGCGTAAATGCAACATTTACAGTAAGAAGAATTGCTTATGGTGTAGGAGTAGAAAAAACATTTTTAGTTCATTCACCATTAGTAGAAAAAGTAGAGGTAGTAAGAGTTGGTAAGGCAAGAAGAGCTAAACTATACTATTTAAGAGATAGAGTTGGAAAGGCTGCTAAGACAAAAGAAGCTGTAGGAGCTAAAATTGAATCTAAATATATAGATGTTAAAGAAGATACTACAGTTGTTGCACCAGCTCCAGAAGTAGAAGCTAACGCAGAAGAAACAAAGACAGAAGAATAATATTTATTATATTAAATAGTCACAGAAAATAAAAATCTTTAATTTTCTCTGTGACTATTTTTACTTTTACAAAAATATAATACCACGGATTTTTTATTTATCCGTGGTATTTTACATATTAGTTTTCACTACTAATTTTAGCAAATCTTTTTAATTTTTCATAAGCAAGGTAATTTATTGTACCAGCAGGAAAATTTCCATCACTATCTTTTTTTCCGGCAGGAACACCAGTCAATAATTCGATACCTTGTTCAATTGTTTCAATAGCATATATGTGAAACTTTTTATTTTTTACTGCTTCAACAACTTCATCTGATAAATTTAAGTTTTTAACGTTTAATTTAGGAATCATAACGCCATGAGTACCATCTAAGCCTCTGTTTTTACAAATTTTATAGAACCCTTCTATCTTATCATTTACTCCACCAATAGGTTGAATTTCACCTTTCTGGTTAACTGATCCTGTAACGCTAATTGCTTGATTAATAGGTATGCCAGATAAACTAGAAAGTATAGCATATAATTCTGTACTAGAAGCACTATCTCCATCAACACCATTGTATAGTTGTTCAAAACACAAACTAGCAGTAAGGGAAAGGGGAATATCTTGAGCAAACATTTCTCCTAAATATCCAGTAAGAATATATACTCCTTTTGAATGAGTTGAGCCAGACATATCAACTTCTCGTTCAATATTTATTATGCCATTTTTTCCAACATATGTGCTAGCTGTAATTCTAGCAGGTAGACCAAATGCATATGTTCCAACATTCATAACTGTAAGACCATTTATTTGACCAACTTTAAAACCAGATGTATCTATTAAAAGAGTATGAGAGTCAATCATTTCCATATAGCGCTCACTATATTTTTGTGCACGTTCTAGACGCTTTTGCAATGCATCTTCTACAATTTTCCCTGTAATTAATTTTTCGCGTCTTAGTTTTGCAAGGGTTGCAGCTTCGCCAACAACTTGGGTTATCTCACTAAATCTTGTAGATAATTTGGTTTGGTCATCAGCAAGCCTTGAAGCAAATTCAATTATCTTGGCCATACCTGTTTTATCAAACGGAGATAAGTCTTCAGCTATGCAGAATCCTTGAACAACTTGAGCAAGTTTATTTGCATTTTCCGAAGTAAATGGGGCGTCATCTTCAAACTCAACTTTTATTTTGAAAAGCTTTTTAAATTCTGCATCAACAGATACTAAAGTCTGATATATTGAATCACTACCAATTAATATAACTTTTAAATTCAAAGGTATAGGCTCAGGCTTTAAAGAGACCATAACCATAGAAGAATGTTGATCTACCAAATTGTCTATTCCTAATTCTTTGGTACGAAGAACTCTTTTTAATGTTTCATAGCATAACTGATTTGAAACAATATCTGTAGCTTGCATAATCAAGTAACCGCCATTAGCAATATGAAGTAATCCTGGTTTTAACATAGTGTAGTCAGTTTTTAGACTGCCATAATAATTTTCATATTCAAGTTTTCCAAATAAGTTAGGATAAGAATAATTTGAATCCATTATTACTGGAGCACCTTCACGAGTACTATTATCTATAAATAAATTAACTCTGTAATTAAGCCAAGGTCTTAGAACTTCTTGTCTTTGTGGTTGTGCTTGAAGCTTATTATCATCGTCAGTTACTGTTAAAAAAGAATTTATATTTTTTAAGATATCTTTTTTTATATCATCTAAAAATTTATTTATTTTTTTATTTCTTTTAAAGTTTGATTTTATATAGTTTATATGTGCATTAACTGTAAGAAGAGCAACATTTGACTGCCATTCACTAACTTTTTTATCTGATTCAGATTGAATTTGTTTTATTTGAGTAATTACTTCCATTACATGCTGTTGAACTATTCCAGACTTTTCTTCAAAATCTTTTTTTGTTTGTTCATCTAATTTTTCAAATTCATCTTCTTCAATAGTTCTACCATTTATTACAGGCATCATGTAAATTCCGTTTTTAGCAGATTTTACTTGGAAACCATACTTTATAGAGGTAGCATTTAATTTATCCATAAGAATTGTTCGTTTTGTTTCATATTCTTGTTTTATAAGAGTTTTTTCTTTTTCAAAGTCTTCATTACTAAAAGTTTCTTTTATATCACTTTTTATATCTAGGATAAATTTGTCCATCGCTTCTTTAAATTCTTTTCCTTGACCTGCAGCAAGAGAAATTGCAACAGGTTCATTAGGGTTATCAAAATTATATACATAGCACCAATCTTGAGGAACTTTTTTCTTTTTAGATATAGTATCTAAATAATGTTTGGTATACATTGTTTTTCCAACACCACTAGGTCCTTCAAGGTATATATTATATCCATTTATATCAACATTAAGACCGAACTCTAAAGCTTTAATGCCTCTATCTTGACCAATTCCTGTATTAATAGGTTCAAGACTTTCTGTTGTATCAAAATTAAAAATATCAACATTGCAAGTTGATTTTAACTTTTTATAAGAAAGTTCAAATTCATTTTTCATTTGTAAATCCTCCAAAATATATATACTTTAGTTATAAATTAAGTGTCATAAGTATAGCGTCAGAAACATTATTATAGTATTTTTTTCTAATACCAACTTTGACAAAATTATACTTTTTATATAGGTTAATTGCAATAGTATTTTCTACATTTACATCCAAATTTATACTTTTTAAATTTAGTTCTCTACATTTACTTATAGTGTTTTCTAATAAAAAATTTGAAAGACCTAGTCCTCTAGAATCTTTTTTTATTACGATATTCATTATTTCGGCAAAATCAGTAATGATTTTTATACCACAAAATCCTAAAACAATATTATTCTTTTTTATAACAAAATATTTTGAGGTAGAAGATGAAAATTCATCTTTTAATGTAGTATAAGACCAAAAATCATCAAATTCATCAATAAGAATGTCTTTAATACTCTCTAAGTCAGAGTAGTTCATTTCTAAAAAATCTAATGTATTCATAAAAAATCCTTATTTTTTTAAGTTTTGTTCAGCTTGAGAGGCTCTTAAGTAAAGAGGGGAAAGTGCTGAAGAATCACCAATATTATGATTTAAAAAATTGTTATATCCACATTTTGCAAGAGAAACTGCAGATTGAGTATTTTCTTTACAAAATGCAATATCAAAACTAGAAAAATAGCTAATAATTAAATCATTATAAAGTAAACTTGCATTACCAACAAAAGTTATATGACTCGATTTATTATCAGATGATATAAAATTTTTAAATGAAGATAACACATTATCTATAGAATCTGCTAAGAAGTCTGTAACTTTTGTATAAGAGTTCTCATTTTTATAATAGAGACCGGCATAAACATTATTATTTTTGCAGTCAATAAGTGAAATAATATATCCATTTTCTGAAACATTATAGGCTAGACTTTCAAGAGAAGAAACACCTGTTGCAGGTATTTTTTTACTATCAACAAATGCTTTGCAAGTAGCAATTCCTATTCTGATTCCAGTAAAAGATCCTGGTCCTATTGAACAAGCTATTAGATCTATATTTGATAGATACAAGTTTGAGTCTGAAAATGATTCAGATATTAATGGCATAAGTTTTTGTGAGTGAGACTTTTCGTCGTCACTATTTTTCTCACATAAAATATTAAATTTATTTTCTTGGACATCTACAATAGCAATTGCACAATTTGATGAAGAAGTATCAACAGCAAGTATTTTCATTTTTTATTCCTTTCTAATTTTCAAAATGTTCAATAATCAATTTTCTATAATTATCATTTTCAAATGATCTGCTAAAAGTTATTTTTGTATAATTATGCAAAATATTTTCTAGCATTTCACCCCATTCAATTATACAAGCTCCATTTTGAAGATATTCTTCGCCACCCATTGCGTAAAATTCATCAATATCAGCAAGTCTATATAAGTCAAAATGGAAAAGAGAAAAATTCGGACAATTATATTCATTTACAATATTGAAAGTTGGACTAGAAATTTCATTATCTAATCCAAAATATTTTAAAATTCCTTCCGTAAATTTGGTCTTTCCAGATCCTAAGTCGCCAGATAGGATAATTATAGAATTTTTATTAAGAGATTTTGCAAAGTTGAAAGCAAAATCTAATGTATCATTTTCTGATTTTGAAATAAATTCGTTCATTTATCTTCCTTCTATATAAAATTTTATCTTAACGTATTTTATACTAATGAAGCTAATTTTGCAATAAATTTGCAAAATTTAAGGAAAAATTTACACTTGAATATTTTTTTTGCTTAATGTAAAATAAATCTTAGAAGAATATAGGAGAAAAAACATGAAAAAAACGTATAAGATACTGGAAATTTGTGTTGGTATTTTTGTGGTTTTTTTAGTTATATCAAGTGTGGTTGTAATAAAACAAAAGTACTTTGAAAAAGTAGTCTATGCAACAGCCATGCAGGAAGAAAATATACAATATTTAGCAAATGATGAGAGGTATAATGCAAGTAAAATTACTAATGAAAACACTAAAAACACAGTAACAGAAGAATTAGAAAAAGTAGAAAGAGATGTTGAATTTACTACAAAGTATATAGAAACAGATAAGATTGCAATAGGAACCATTCAGGTTTTACAAGAAGGAATGGACGGAAAAGAAGTTGTAACTATTAGAAAAACATATATAGATGGAGAGCTTACAAAAGAAGAACAACTTGAAACAAGACTTGTAAAATCCCAGCTAGAAAAGATAGTGCAAGTAGGAAAAGGACCAGCATCTTTAAGATATACAATAAATGAAGGAGATTTAGTTTATGTTACGCCTAACTTACTTGCGATTTATTTAGAACCAGATAAGAGTTCGAAAAAAATCATAACTATAAGTAAACAAACAGGGGTATATGCTATAAAAGTAGAAAATGATTGGGTAAAAGTAAAATATGGAAATTATGTTGGTTGGGCTAAGAAAGAGTGTTTAAGTAAAGAAACTACTAAGACTGAATTAAAAGACGAAGATTTAAAAGATAAGAATGAAATATTAAGTAATGTTAGTGAAAATATGGAATTAAATAAAGTAAGTGGTCTTTCTATTGAACAATTTAAAAAAGTCCTTACAGGAAATTTTCAAGATAAAAATAATGTATTTAATGAGAATTATGAATATTTCTACTATGCTGAAAAACAATACAATGTAAATGGAATTTTCTTAGCAGCTGTTGCGATTCATGAGAGTAATTGGGGAACATCAAAAATGGCACAAAATAAGAAAAACTTATTTGGATATGGCGCATATGATAGTAATCCATCAAATAATGCATATGTATTTAACACATATGCAGAAGGAATAGATTTGCTTGCAAGAGTATTTTCAAAATATTACTTAAATCCAAAGGGAACTTTAATATACAATAATGAAAAGGCTTCAGGCAGTCACTATAATGGAGCAACTGTTTCAGGTGTAAATAAGCATTATGCAACGGATAAAAACTGGTCAAGTGCTGTATATAAATGGATGCAATATTTATATAATAGAATATAATAAAAAAATAAAAAATAGTAAGTATTTTCCTTGCTATTTTTTGTTTTAAGTAGTAAAATATTATATGTATTATGTGAAAAATAAGGGAAAGGAATAAGCTAGATGAAAAAAGTAATTGCAGTAATAACTATAATGATTAGTATATTTGTAGGTATGACAATTTATACATATGCAGCAAATGATATTAAAGAAGTTGAACAGACAACTACGGGAAAATTAATTGAGATAAAAGAAAAAGAACTAAATACAATAGAGGATTATAAAGAAGCTTATGGCTCAGATGCTTATGGGCTAACTGCATTCTTATTGAATAAGATAAGAATTTATAGTATACCATTTGGATTTGTTGCAATAGTTATTGCAGGAGTATATCAATACATAATAGGAATTAAAAAGTTAGATGTAAGAGATAAAGGCTTTGCAATGATGATAGCAAGTGTAACATTAGTGGTTATTTGTCAAGTTTTGCCACTTGTTTTTGCAATAGTCGTAAGAGGTTGGAGGAGTTAACAAATGAAAGTTTTATTTGCTGTAAATAATGAAAAAGTTTCAGAAGCGATTATTAGAAAATATCAAGCAATGTATAAAGAAATTATTTCTTGGAAAAATGTTTATTATTTCAACGCAATAATAAAAGAATTACAAAGAGACAAAACATATGATAGAATTGTTATAGGCGAGGACTTAGAGCCATATACAAATAATAACTATGAAGTAATAGATAATTTTTTATTTGACAAATTAGATAATATAAGTGATGAAGCTACTAAAGCGGATGGTAGTGATATACCAATTATTTTTATAGCAACAGAAAGAAGAAACAAAGGAAATCCATTAATTATCAAATTGTTTGGTATAGGAATTTACAATGTTTTAATAGGAGCTGATAGAAGCTATGAAAACGTATGTAAATTAATAGGAAAACCTAGAACTAAAAAAGAAGCTAAAATATATTATGGAATTGATAGTGATGACGTTGAAGAATATCAAAGTATGAGCCCGGACAGTGTGCCAGAAGAGGAAATGGCAAACATTTTAAAACATTATAAAAGACTAGGAAAAGATGAAAGCTTGTATGTAAAAAGTTTTGATGAAATTGCTGCACAATACACTGACAGCCAATTAAAAATTATAGCTGCAAAGCTACCACTAAATGTAAAGGCTGTCTTAGAAGAAAAATCTGATAGATATCAACAAGTAATGATTGGAAGCGTTAAAAATCAAATTAAGAATTTAAGGGAAGCTGAAGCCGAAAAAATTACAATGAAAAATATAAGCACTTCCAAAGGAGCAAACAAAATAGGTCTTATAAATGAACAACTTGAAAAGTCAAAGCTTACTAGACCGGTTGTAATTCCATCATCTGTAAATTTAAACAATGTTTCAAAAGTTTATAAAGGTAGCAAAATGCCGGAGATGGACGAAAAAATGCCAGATCCAAATATAGAAGATGATTCAATAAAATTAGAAAATGAAGAGATCGAAGAAGTAAAAAGAGGAAGAGGCAGACCAAAAAAGACACAAAGCGATATATTTGTAGAAGAACCAATAGAGCAAATTGAACAACAAGGAGTACCTAGTACTGAGCCAGAACTAAATAATGTATTAGAGCCAGAAGTAGAACAACCTAAAAGAGGAAGAGGCAGACCTAAAAAAACACAAACAGAAACGCAAGATACAGTAAACTTATTTGATATGGCAGAGCAAAATGCAGATGATATAAATAAAGCTGAAGAAGTTCCTAATTTATTTGATATGCCAGAAATTGATGATACAGATGTACCTAAAATGATTGAAAATGAACCTGAAATGTTACCGGGATTTGATGATGAACCAGTAGCACCTACTAAAATACAACAAGAACAACCTATAAGTAATAATTTAGTAAATGACAATTCAACTGTATATACAAATAATGTTGTAAATAGTTTGCAAGAAAGAGCAAATAGAGCCCCTGCAAGAGAAATTTCTAGTTTAATTGCACAAAATCAAAAAATTGTATCTTTTGTAGGTACTTCTAAGAATGGAACATCTTTCTTGGTAAATAATCTAGCAACATTGCTTTCTCAAAGAGGAATAAAAACTGCTTTATTAGACTTAACACAAAATCAAAATTCATACTATATATATAACATGAATGATGATAGCTTGAGAAATAAAGCATATAAATGTGCTGAAAATCTTAGAAATGGAATAATTGATGGAATAAATGTAAATAAAAATTTCTCAGTATTTACAAGTGTTCCAGGAGAAGAAAATAATTTTGAAGATTATTCGAACATACTTGCAACTTTATTAAAAGAATATTCAGTAGTATTATTAGACTGTGATTTTAATACAAATGAAAATTACTTTGCAAATTCAAGTGAAATATATTTGGTTCAAACATATGATATTTTAACTATACAGCCATTAACAGCATTTCTAAATGAATTACAACATAAGGGAATATTAAAGGAAGAAAAATTAAGAATTATAATTAATAAAACTTTAAAGTTAAAAGGACTAACTGATGAAATGATTGTTGGGGGAATTTCATGTTATAATGATCCAGCCTCAACTTATCAAAATGTATTGTTTCATAAAGCTAATGTAAAATATTTATCAATTCCATTTGAAGAGCAAACATATGCAAAATATTTAGAAAGATTAGTTGACTGTAATGTATCACTAAATGGATATTCAAAATATTTTATAGATGCATTAACTAGACTTGCAGATATGGTATATCCACTAATTGCTAATAATTCATATAGACCAAGTAATAATTATAATAATTATGGTAATAGAAATACAAAGCAACAAACAGGATTTAGAAATATGAACGATACATTAAATAAAATGAGACAAAAATATTAGTAAAGAAGAGGTGAAAATTTTGATAATATTTATAATACTATTGTTAGTAGCAATAATAGTAGCATTGATGATATACAATATGTCAATACATAAAAAGATTGATGCTTTTAAAGGTATTGATAAACAAATAGAGAGTTTAAATGTATTACAAGATTTTATGAATACAATAAGTGAAACTTCTTCAGCTGATGAAAAATTAAGAAAAATAAATAACATACTTATAGAAAAATATGGCATTAAATATTCTACTATAGTAGTATATAATGGAGCTGAGTATGAAATAAAAGCATCTAATGTTGCAGAAAAACATTGGGAAAATTTAAGAACTCTTCAAAACGAATCTATATTTGCTGATAGTATAGAGACTGCAACTCCTAAATATATCACTGTAAATAATGAAGGAGAAAAATTGCCATATCAAAAAATGGAATTAGGAAGAGCAAAATCTGCAATGTTTTTTCCAATATATATAGACAATGTATATTTAGGTTATTGGATAATTGAGGGAAGCATGCCACATGAATTTGATAATGTTGATACAACTGTATTAGAAGTCGTAAAAAACAACATAGTAGCAGTGCTAAAAACTGTGGAGAATCAAAACATAGTTGAAAAAATTGTAAGAGATGATGAATATTCTGAGTTAAAAACAGCAGAATATTTATATACAGAAGGAAAAAAAGTAATTGATAAATATCCAGAGTCTACAGTATGTTTGTTTAAAATAGTAAACTTAGTTGAAATAAACGAAAAAATTAGTAGAAGAACAGGAAATAATGTTATTACTACTGTATGTAAAAATATAAAAAATGATTTAGCTGATGAATACATATTTGTAAGATATATGGGACCTAAATTTGCAATAGTATTTTCAGGAATAGATATGAATGCTGTAATTGATTATATGACAGGCGTGAAAGAAAGAGTAGAAAAATTAGAAATAGAGCCTTCTTCTGACTATGATGGGGATGTAGAAAAAGTATCTCCAAAATTAAATGTAGCAATTGCAAGATATTATAAAGGAACACCTTTAATAGGTGTCGCAAAGAAACTTGAAGAATATTTAAATAAGGCTAACAAAAATGAAAGTAATATAAATTGTTTATAAATTTACGTAAGTAAATGGATTGGAGGTTGTATGATTTCAGACGAAACAGTAAGCTTTAATGTAGAAAAGGAAAAAAATAAAAGAACAAAAGAGATTGTGAAAGAAGTATATAAGGCATTATCGGAAAAGGGATATAATCCAATAAATCAATTAGTTGGATATATATTATCCGGAGATCCAACATATATAACAAGTCACAATAATGCAAGAAAGTTAATCAGACAAATTGAAAGAGACGAATTACTAGAAGAAATGGTAAAAACATATATAGGATTGGAATAATTATGAGGACTTTAGGAATTGACTATGGAGATGCAAGAGTGGGACTAGCTATAACAGATCCGCTAGGAATAACAGCTCAAGGCTTAGAAACTATACACTATGATGGAAATGATAAAGTTGTTTTAAAGAGACTTGAAGAAATAATGGAAATCTATGAAATAGACACTTTTGCAATAGGAATGCCAATAAATATGAATGGAACTAAGACTGAAAGAGTAGAAGTAACAGAAAAATTTATTCATAAATTAAAATGTAAATTTAATAAGATCAAAATTGTTCCAATTGATGAAAGATTAACAACTGTTGCTGCACATAAAACTATGAATTTTTTAAATGTAAATAAGCATAAAAAAAGAGATATTGTTGATACGATTTCAGCTGTTTACATTTTGGAATCATATATGAAGATGAGTCAAAATTAGTTTTTAATATGTATTTAACAATTTTTAAGTTAAATATTAAGATAAAAAGATGGAAAGGAGAGTGTAATTATTAAAATTACACAATAATTAAATAATGGATGAAGAAAACATAATCGTATTAAATGATGAGGATGGAAAAGAAGTAAGATTTGAATTTCTAGATTTAATAGAACTTGATGATGAAGAATATGTAGTACTATTACCTGCAGACGAAGATTCAGATGAACCAGGAGAAGTAGTAATTCTTAAAGTTGAAGATACAGATTCTGATAGTGATGAAGAATCTTATGTTGGTGTTGAAGATGAAGAGATTCTAAGCAAAGTATTCCAAATGTTCAAAGATAAATTTAAAGATGAATTTGATTTTGTAGACTAAAGATAAAAGGAGGATAATATCATGCAAAAGTTCAGTACATGGATGATACTTGCTTTAGCCGTGGTATTTTGGATACTTAGAGTTATTGCTTCATATACAAGTGCTATGGGAATAGAGTTTGTTGTGAAACCATTGAATGCAAGCTTGGAAATTATATTACTATTTGTTGCGATATTTAGTTTTATATTTATTGCAAAAAGAAAATTTCTAGGAGTAATAGTCTACTTAATTGCTTACTGGGGATACTTTGGAGTAGATTTAATAAAAAATTTAATTGGTGGTGGAAAACTTGATTATATGAATTCAATGTTTTCACTTGTAGGAATTGTATTACCAGCATTTGCACTATTTGATTGGTTGTTTGATGCAAATAGAAAGCAACATTATTCAGATAAAAAAACAGATTGGTTTTATAATGATAAGGAATATGACAGAAGATTAGATTCACGTGCCGATAAGAATAATTATAGAACTTTATAAAAGAGAATAGCCCTGCGGAAGTTTTCCGCAGGGCTATTAAAAAAACAGTTAGTTTACCCAAAAAAATTATGCGTTCTGGATTTTTTTGCAGTATTCCTCAAAGGTCTTCCACACATAAGTGCATGGCCGATGGAGCTTTAAAATGTCCACAGTGGTACTATCTGCTGTGGAGAACACAAAAAACGGAACATCACATGTGTCAAGAATATCTTGATTTATTGTGATCATGACGATCCTAGGGATAAGCTTAGTAAGCTTGCTAGCATTCTGATTGCAGTTGGGGTAGTTTAAGACGAAATCATTCATCTTCGTCTGAAGCTCATATCTTGGTATTACTCCTTTAAAATGACGCCCTCCTTTTATGTAATTTAGGGTAATTGTTTCTCTCATAGACTGTAACCTCCATAAATTTATTTAAAAGAACAGAGGCCAAGCCAAAGCCTCTGACTTTTATCAAAGGCAAAAAATACTGTTTTGACTTAAATACAATATAATAATATACAATAGATTTGTAAAAAATACCAGTATTTTTATAAAAAAGTTTTAAAAATGTATGAAATAGGCCTATGTTGGAGCAAAAAAATATGATATAATTAAAAAGGTAAAATATGAGAAATGGAGTGTGCAAAAATGGCAAATGCAGTAATTATAGTTGGACCAATGGCTGTAGGAAAAATGACAGTAGCGGAAGCTTTAAAAGAAAAAATAGGATATGGACTAATGACTAATCATGATTCAATAGAAATATCTGATAAAATATTTGGATTTGCAACTCCAGAACAAAGAGAATTTAGTGAATTAATTAGAAATGCTGCATTTGATACAGCGGTAAAGTATAATGAAAGTATGATATTCACACTTGTGGTTGATTTTAATGATAAAAAAGAACATGAATATGTAAGCAAAATAAAAGAAAAATTTGAATCAGCAGGAGGAAATTTTTATTTTATAGAATTAAGTGCGAGTCAAAAAGTAAGATTAGATAGGAATATTACGTCCAATAGATTAGAAAAGAAAAAATCTAAACAAGATATTGAATGGAGCAATAATAATTTGATAAATGGTGATATAAAATACAAATTAAATTCAGATGATGATGAGTTTTTGTTTGAAAATCATTATAAAATAAACAATGAAAAACTATCTCCAAAAGAAGTTGCAGAAATGATAATAAAAAAATATAATTTAAAACCGGAGTTTAAAGGAAAATCTGAAAATAAAATGTATTAATTATAAGGAGTTAAGATATGGCAAAGGATATGTATCAAAAAAGAAAAATTAGAGCTGAAATGAAAAATAACAATCAAGAAGAAAAGTTAACTAAAGTCGGAATTAACTGGTAAGTGGGGAGTTATGAAAAAGCGTACTTGAATACTTGAAAATAAAAGGAATTTTTACTAAATGCTTTTTACATTTTGGGACATTTTTTAATAAAATTTTAATTTAAATTGATAAGTGTAGGAATTATGAAAAACTAAAGGAAAGGAGATTATTGATGGAAGATAATAAATTAATTATATATAAAAATAGTGCAGGTAATATTGTAGTAGATGCTATTTATAAAGATGAAACTTTATGGTTATCACAAAAAGGAATGTCAAAAGTTTTTGAATGTTCTACAGATAATATAAGCTTACACTTGAAACATATATTTGAAGATAATGAGTTAGATAAAAAATCAGTTACCGAGAAATGCTCGTTAACTGCCGATGACGGAAAAAACTATAACACAACTATTTATAGTTTAGATGCTATAATTGCTGTGGGTTATAGAATTAATTCTAAAAAAGCAACAGAATTTAGAATATGGGCAACAAAAATATTAAAAGAATATATGACAAAGGGTTTTGCATTAAATGATGAACGTTTTATAAATGGAAATAAATATGATACGAAATATTTTAATGAATTATTAGAACGTAT